>NZ_JAIZRQ010000002.1:0-922921 GCF_020419685.1 Burkholderia sp. AU33545
GCCCGCCGGTGCCGCCAATGGCACCACTGAAGGTGCCAGCCGCGTTGGCGAGCGTCAGCGTGCGGCCACCCAGCGCAACCGTGCCCGTGCCGGTGAGCGCATTGATCGTGGCACCGGAGGTCGTCCCCGAGATGTCGAACGTGCCGTTGTTGATGACGCCGCTGGACGCGGCAATGCTGCCGGCGCCTGACAGCGCGAGCGTGCCTGCGTTGATCGACGTTGCTCCGGTAAAGCCATTGGCACCCGACAGTGTCTGCGTGCCGCCCGCAACGGTGAGCCCGCCGGTGCCGCCAATGGCACCACTGAAGGTGCCAGCCGCGTTGGCGAGCGTCAGCGTGCGGCCACCCAGCGCAACCGTGCCCGTGCCGGTGAGCGCATTGATCGTGGCACCGGAGGTCGTCCCTGAGATGTCGAACGTGCCGTTGTTGATGACGCCGCTGGACGCGGCAATGCTGCCGGTGCCTGACAGCGCGAGCGTGCCTGCGTTGATCGACGTTGCTCCGGTAAAGCCATTGGCACCCGACAGTGTCTGCGCGCCGCCCGCAACGGTGAGCCCGCCGGTGCCGCCAATGGCACCACTGAAGGTGCCGGCCGCATTGGCCAGCGTCAGCGTGCGGCCGCCCAGCGCAACCGTGCCCGTGCCGGTGAGCGCATTGATCGTGGCACCGGAGGTTGTCCCCGAGATATCGAACGTGCCGTTGTTCACGACCCCGCTGGAAGCGGCGATGCTGCCGGCACCGGTCAACGCCAGTGTGCCGGCATTGACGGTGGTGGCGCCCGTGTAGGTATTCGCCCCAGACAGCGTCTGCGTACCACCGCCGACGGTCACTGCCCCCGTCCCGTTGATCGCTCCACCAAACGTGCCGGCCGCATTGGCGAGCGTCAGCGTGCGGCCACCCAGCGCAACCGTGCCCGTGCCGGTAAGCGCATTGATCGTGGCACCCGAGGTCGTCCCCGAGATGTCGAACGTGCCGTTGTTGATGACGCCGCTGGAAGCGGCGATGCTGCCGGCACCGATCAGCGCGAGCGTGCCGGCGTTGATGGTGGTGCTCCCCGCATAGCCGGCGGCACCGGAGATCGCCAGCGTACCTGCACCGGCCTGCACGAGGCTGCCCGTCCCGCTGATGGTGCCGCCATACGACACCGTGTCGCTGCGGTCGAACGCCAACGTGCCGTTGTTGACGATGTTGCCTGCGACGGAGCCGGTGGTCCCGCCATTGCCGATCTGCAGCGCGCCGGCGCTGATTGTGGTGTCGCCGGTATAGGTGTTGTCACCCGTCAGCGTGATCGTTCGGTTGCCGCTCACGGCCACGTTGCCCGCGCCGGACACGGCGCCCGACATCACAAAGGTGTTGAGGCTGGAATCGAACGTGACCTGCGACGCGGTATCGCCAAGCGTGATGTTGTTGCCAAGCGAAAGGCCGGCGCTCCCGGCGACGACCGAGGCAGCTGCGCCTGCCGCTACGTCCAGGTTGCCGATGATGTTGGAGCCCGTGACAAACTGCAGCGTGTTGTGCGTGCCGTTAAAGCGAATGGCCGCCGCGCGCGTGACGCCATCGCTTAACAGGCCACCGCTGATCGTTCCCCCGTTGACGATGAAGTCGTTGTTTGCGATGACGCCCACGCCCGCCGCGCCGCCGTTGCCTGCACCGCCCGTTATGGTGCCGAAGTTGTCCAGCACGTTAAAGCCGCCGGCCAGATTGACACCTGCACCGCTGTCTCCGGCGGTGGTGCCGCCACCCCCACCGGCACCGCCCGTCCCGCCCGTGATCGTGCCTTGGTTAGTGACCAGGATCGACTGCCCCAAGGTGAGTAGCCCGTCGCCGCCGCCACCGCCGCCGCCAGGATTGCCGCCGCCACCGCCGGCGCCGCCATTGCCGCCGACCAGCAAGCCTTGGTTGTTCACTTCTGCGGAAGGCACGACCATGATCAATCCTGCGCCGCCACCGCCGCCGCCGCCGCCATTCGACGCAGGCCCCGATGTGCCGGCCCCGCCATTCCCGCCCGCACCGCCTTGCAGGGTCACCCCGGGGGTGATGAAGATACTGGCGCCGGTGGAATACACGGCAGCGCCGCCGCCGCCGCCACCTGCGGCAAAGTTGAAGCCGTCGAACCCCTGTCCGGCCCCCCCGGAAACATCGGCACCAACGACCGTATTCCCGGCGGTCGTTGCGCCCACTGCGCCAGCCGGGCCAACCTGCCCACTATCGTTCACCGCGCCGGTACCGCCCGTGCCACCCGAAGTAGCCCCGCCGGGCACTTGTATCGTGGCGTTACCGGGACCTAGCGCGGATGAACCGCCGCCACCGCCATTGCCACTGCCACCGTTGCCGCTGCGGTTCGGAAGGCCGTTGCCGCCGGCAGCGCTGCAATTGGCGATGGTGCTGGTAGAACACGTGGTGGCCCAGCCGGGTAAGGCCGCGCCAGCCAGACCAAGCGACACGCCGATGGAAACAATGGAAGTGCAGCGGCGCGCGGGCGTGGCACCATCGCTGGCGCGGCCCCCGCCGTGCGCCGCCTTTGTGCGTTCAGATACCACTTGCGGAGCACGCAAGGTGCGGCTCCAGACCAGCCGATAGACCCGGTTCATATTGATCCCCTCGTTGCATGGACCCATGGCGCTGGTCACGGAGACGATGGACCGATGGCGCGACGGACCCGTTTCTGTTTTCGTTCTCTGGCGTGCCGGTACGCGGATACTGTCTTTCTTGGTTCACCGGTCGGGACGCATGCGCGCGCAATATAACACCTGCGCAGGAAACATTGCCAAGGCGGTCGCGGACCCGCCGCTCACCGGGCATCCGGCCGAATCCCGAAAAAAGAGTTGAGTCGTCCCGGCGCGCTGTTTCCCACTGTGTCAGGCGGATCAACCCATCCACTTCCCCGCGTTGCTGAACATGCGCATCCACCCGCTGCTGCCGTCCCCAGCAGTCTCGGCGGACTTCTTGAACCCGATTACCACGGCGGCGGGCAAATCCGCGGTACGCGGTATCCGTGCTGAACCAGGGCTAGCAGATCGTTGAGTTACTGTCGGGCCGGACGTATTTTCGCTTCGGCCGTTCGCGGCGACCACCGCGAAGCGTTCGATTTCGGCTCATTCGCCCGGCTGGCCTGTACATTGAACATTGACCACCAGACCGTGCCGATCGTCGGTCAGCATATGACCAAGATCGCTCGGCAGCGCCGGCGCCACATTGCTCTTTCCTCGCGTCGGCCTGCTCTTCCTTGATCTCGGGAACCTACATCGTGCAGGACGGACCGGAGTATTTGAACGGCCTGTTAAAGATCGCCTCCCACAGATCGCTGCCATTCACGCGCGGAATCCTGATCGCCCTCCCTGCCCGATCGTCGAAGTGAGCGCGTATGCCCCGTGCGACGGCCAGACCACGCACGCGTTCCGCGCGCCCCCTCACCCGACGATCACCTGCTGCCCCGGATTGATCTCCCCCGGATTGCTCGCCAGGTTCGGGTTGAGCTGCAGGATCTCGTTCAACGCGACGTTGATCCGTTGACCGTCCGACATCCGTTGCTGTTCGTCGGCCGGTACGCGAGCGGCTGCAAGCAATGACCCTTCGTGACTTTCCGCAATGGTCCACAACGAATCGCCGGCGACCACCTGCACCGTCAGCGGAGTTGGCGTCGGGCGCGGCGAACCCGTCGAAGGCTGCGCCGGCGCGGATGGCGTCCCGGACGGCGGCGCATTGGGCGTCGATGACGCAGACGCACTCGGCTGAGCCGCCGGCGCCGTCGTCGCCCCGGGCGTCGGTGCGAGCGAGGCCCCGGGCGTCGGCGTCGTGCTGCTCGAACCCGAAGGCGTCGGCGACGGACCGGAACCGGGATGCTTGTCCTTGTCGTCCGATCCCGTCAACGCCGAGATCACGCCGTACCCCTGCATGATCCCGAAGATCGCCACCGGGAACAGCGCGATGCCTGTCGGCAAGCGCGCGAGCCACGGCGTGGCATTCGGGAATTGCGTATGCAGGCGGCCGGCGCCCAGCAGCGCGCCGGACATCGCACCGAGCATGCCGGTCATCCCGTCGCCGAACGTGTGGGCGGCCATTGCGCCGTGGATGCCGCTTGCCAGACCAACGGCCGATGTCACGTAGTCGCCGGTCGCGCTCGCGATCCGCGCCAGCTGACTGCGATTCTCCGCATTCACGCCGCGCGAACCACCCTTGTAGACGATCCCGGTAGCGACGGCGCTGATGATCCCGCCCAAAGCCTGCCCGCCGGCCAGCCCGTCGCCATGGAGGAACTTGGCCCCGTTGATCGTGATCGAGCCACCGTACCCTCCCAGTGCGAACAGCCGCCCTAACCGACCAACCGCGTGCCGCGGGCTGCCATGGTGCAGCAGTTTCAGTGACGTCCCGCCGACCACGCCCTGCATCTGCGCGAGCATGTCGGCCGCGATCGCCTGCGTGTGCGTCGCGGTTTCGTCGAACGACAGCGTCCCGTCCTCGTTCAGCGCGCGCAACTGCGCGGCGGCGGCCTTGCCTTCGTGTGCAATCTGTTCGAGCTGCGTACCTCGCGCGTCGGCGTCGAACCCGTTCGCCTTGAGTTGCTTCTGCAGGCCGCGCACGAGGCGGTCGACGACGCGATCGAACACGCGCGGATCGCCGTTCTTCAGGCTGGCGACCGCGCCGTGATGCAGCGCCTGGAACACGCGGCCGACGCGCAGCCCGGCGTACAGCGAATTCGTCGCGGTACCCACGAACTCCTTGCCCGTCGCGACGAGCGCGCCCGCGCCGGTCCCGCCGGCCAGCGTGGCGGCGGTCATTTCGCCGGCAATCCGCCGTCGCGACGGCGGACGTCGGTTCGTGCCAATAGGCTCGTCGTGCACGCGCAGTGCGTGCAGCTCCGCCTGCGCGCGCTTCGCGTCGGGAATCTCGACCTTGGCGAGCTGTGCGGTCTCCCGCCGGCTGGTACCGATCGGCTTGGTGCCATCGTTGATCAGCGCGGGATCGCGCACGACCGCGCGCCAGTGGTCGGCCGGGTCCCCGGCGGATGGCTGCGCTCGGGTGGTCACGCGGTCCGGCACGCTGGCGCCGTATTGCTCCAGCCAGCGTGCGGCGAACCTGCGCGCGCCCTTCTCCGTCTTGTTGCCGGGCTCGTTGCCGTCGCCCTTCCAGTGTTCCGTCGCATGCTCGATCGTCGCCTTGCGCGCCTGGTTCAGCCACACGGTCGTGTTGCCTTCGTAGAGCTTCTGGCGCAGCGCGGCCACTTCGGCGGGCGTCATCCCTTGCGCGGCACCGATCCGCTCGACCTCCGCGAACAGCAGCTGATGCTGGTTCGCCAGCGTCTGGCGGTCGACGCGCTCGAACACGCGCGTGAGCGCATCGGCACCGTGCAGGCGATCGATGATTTCCGGTCGCGCGCGGTTCTCGACGATCAGTTTCGCGAGTGCGCCGGTCAGGTCCTGGTTGCCGATGAAGTCGGCGCCGTGCGTGCCGAGCGACAGGCCGACGTGGACCCATTCGAGCCCCTCGCGCTCGAGCACGGCGCGCAACAGCTTCTCGTGCCCTGCGCCCGGCACCGATTCGGGCACCGCGTCCCATCCGTGAAACGTGACCATCACGTTGGGCGCCGTCGTATCGGGATGTTCGTTCGACCACTTCTCGAGCGCCGTCATGACGCGCACGTAGTCGTGGTATGCGTCGTTGGTGCCTGACTGGTACCGGTAGTCGGTGCCGGACACGAGCGCGCGCGATGGCGCCGTTTCGAGCCGGATCGCGAAGCCGGTGTGCGCCGCCTCGTCGAGCCAGCGATTCAGATGTGCGAGATGATCGAGCGCGAGTGCCGTCCCATCCGTGCCCGGCGCCGGATGAATCATCCCGTTCTCGCCGTCGAACACGGCGTTCTTCTGGTCGCCGAGCGCCTTCACCGCGCGCAGGAAATCCGGATCGTGCGCCTTGCCGAGCACGGCCGCGAGCAGATGAGGATCGACCACGAGCGTGACGACCGGCGTCACACCGCCGTACTGCTCGACGATCTTGCGCATCAGCGCCGGATCGTCGCTCAGCGACAGCGAACGTGCCATCGGCACCATGCGGTCCTGCAATGCTTCGCTCGAGCGCGTGAAGAAATACCGGATCCGCTGGTCGGCGACGGTCGCCGCGCCCAAGCGCCGGGTGCGTGCGCGCAGCTTGCCGGGCACCGGCAGGAAGCGCGACGCCGACGTCGACACGTCGCGCCCGACGTACAGCTTGTTGAGCAGCGTGCGCCACATGCCCGGGTCGACCATCACGGCCTGCGGCTCGCCCTTCAGCACGAGATTCACTTTGCCGGCACGCTGCGCCTGCTTGTTGTAGGCCTCGATCTGGTCGTGCGTCGGGAAATACTGCTCGGTTTTCGCCGCACCATTGCGCAGGCTGAACGCGACGACGGTCGACGACGAGAGCCCGGGCTGGTACGGCTCGATCGACAGCGGCGCGGGTGCGGTGCCGCTGCGCCGCAAGCGCTGCAAGTCGTTGAGCACCTCGTTGTAACCGTGCCGCGTCCGGGCCGCGAGCGCCCTGAACGGCGCCGAATGCTGACCACGCGCTTCCGCGTCGGACAGCTGCTCGCGCAGCGCCTTCGCGCGCGCTTCGAGCGCCGCGATGCGCGTCGGCCGCGCACTCCGCAGGAACGCGCGCGGCGGCAACTGGGTGAGCAGGAAATGCACGTCCGAGCCGAACCGGTCGTTGCCGATCGGCATTTCGTCGAGCGGTACGCCCTGGTGATGCGGGTTGTTGGCGTGCCGGACGGCGTCGAACCACCGCATCTCGCCGTTGCGCGCGGCGATCACGCCGACCGGATCGCCGAGCGCCTCGGCCACGGCGCCGTCCGTCCTGAACACGTAGATCACGTGCTGGTTGCCGTCAACCGCACCGTTGCGGATCGCAGTCAGCAGGTGCGGCACGCTGTTGCCGCTGAAATCGACCGCATTGAGCGCGGATGTGTGCGACGGCAGCAAATGCGGATCGACCGGCGGCCGCGTTGCCGTGTTGCCTTCACCGCCCTGCTCCGCGCGCTCGAGCGGCCGGCGAAGCGGCACCTTCGACTGGAAAAGATCGCCGAGCGAACGGTGCGGCGGTTTCTCTGCCGGGGTGGTTTCCTTCGCCGGCCGGAAGCCGCCGATTCGATCGACGGTTTCCGGCTTGACGTCGCTCACGACGAACCGGATGCCGCGCCGCGGCGAGCGCAGGACCGGAATGCCGCCCCTGCGCCGTCGCCGGAACACGGTGCGCAGATCCTGCTCGGGAACCTCGGTGTCGCCGAGCGGCGCTTTTTCGTAGTACTTCCATTCGTGGTTCGTGTTGCGCTCCGCGTAGCCGAGTACCTTGCCCGTCTCGTCTTCGACCACGTGAATCCAGCGCCGCTCACCCTCGACGGCACGCACGGCCTGACGCGGCCGCTTGAAACCCGGTGCGTCGTGCAGTTTCGCCACGTCTGCGGCGAGCGCGGCGTCGACCGGATGACCCGACGCCGTCACGGACCACGACGACTTGCCGTCCCGCGTCTCGATCTTCGACGCGCCGCCGAACTGCATCAGCTCGTCGTGCGCCACCGGCGACACGAAGAAATCGAACTGACGGCGTGCCGTGCGCCCGCTGCTGCCGGTCTTCCCGAGCGCCTTGCGCAGCGCGCCCGGCACGCGCTTGCCGTCCAGCATCCGCACGGGGCCGAGCGCGCCGTGCTCGTCGGTCTCGAGCACCGCGACGAACGCCGGCGCCGCGTGTTCGGCCTCGGCGGCCGGCGCGTCGGTATGCGCGGTGATCAGCACGTGCGCGTTCGGGCCGAGCTGGCGGCCCAACCCGTCGAGCGTCGGCGCGCGCTGGCCATCGACGCGCGTGAGCGTGCGTCGGCCGAGGCTGTCGAGCCACGTCGCGGCAACCGCCTGTGGATCGCTCGCTTCGGCCACCGCGGCGCCCTGCGGCACGCCCGGCTGGTTCGCATGACCGGATACGGCGGCAGGCGCCGCCGCGCCGGACGATTCGCCGGCCGTGCCGGCAAGGCGGCCGGCCGCCGGCCCCGCCTGGCCGATCGTCGGCCAGGTCGGGCGCCCGTCGGTCGCCCCGACCGCACGCATGCCGCCCGCATGCACGGCCGCATAGCCTTCCGGCAAGCCCGAGCGATCGATGCCGACGAGCCGGTACGACACCTCGCCGGTCGCCGCGTCGCGGGTGCGCACGACGTACATGTCGACACCGGCCGGCTTGACCAGCTCGCCGCCATCGGGCGTCGTGATGCGCAACGCGCGAGCCGGATCGTGGCCGAGCGCCGACAGCAGCACGACGTCGATCGGTGCCTGGCCCTCGACCACGGCGAGGTTCGCTGACGCGCTGGCCGCGACACGTTCCTGTGGTGTGAGGTCGTCCCGTGCGAAGGCGGTGCCGTCCGGCAACGCATCGGTGCGCACGTATGCGTGGTTCCGTGGGCCGGTATGCGCCGTATCGATTGCCTGCCCGAGATCGTCGTGCGCGACCGTCCGCGCGCCTTCCGGCAATGCGAGCCGGGCATCGGTCGCCGAACGGGCCGGCGCGTGCGTGGCAGCGGTAGCCGGTGCATCGGGCACCGTGCCGTTGAACCGGAACCAGCCGTCCTCGGGATCGAGCGCACCGAAATCGGTGCCGCTGCCGAGTTCGATGCTGCCGTCGCGCGTCACGAATTCCACGCGCAGGTTGGTCAACCCGGCCGCGTCGAACGCCTGCATCACCCCGTCGATCACGCGGGTCGGTTCGGGGCCGTCCAGGAAGCCGCTCGGCCAGCGCTGGCTCACCGTGCCGCCGGGTTGTGTCACGCGCGCCGCGTCGCCGATCACGCCGGGCCGTTCGGCCAGCGCGGTGCGGAACGGATGATCGAGCGTGACCGATTCGAACGTGTCGTCCGGAATCGCGGTGAAATCGTAGTCGGGATCGGCAAACGTCGGATCGGCCACGCGCGGCACCGTCGGGCGCGGCGGCGGATCGGCGAGCGGGCGCGACGCGGTACGGGCGGTCGTCGCGGCCGGTTCCGCGTCGCGTCCTGCGGGGAGCGCCTGCCGGCCCGCGCGTGCCGGATCGCCGCGGAAGCTTTGCATCGGCAGACGATCCTTGTCGACCTGGCCGGTCAGCCGCGTGCCGCGTACGGTGGTCGAACCGTCGGGCTCGACGAGCAGGATGTCCGGCGGCGCCCAGACCGATGTCGGCCGTCCGGTCAGCTCGGACAGGCGCTGCGCGAGTGCCGCCGCGAAGGTCGTGCTGGCCGCCCGTACTTGCCCGGGCGCGATGCGCAGCGGATCGTGCTTGTTCGATCCGCCGAAGCACGAATACAGCGTGACGTCCTGCCCCGGTTCGAGATGCGGCGCCACGCGCTCGGCCACCTCGTCCGGCGTGAGCGGACGGCCTTCCGGGCCCAGCATCGCGTCGGCCGATATCCCGTGGCCGAACACGACGTGATGACCGGGCGGCGACATCAGCCCGCGCGCGCCGATCGGATGGAGTGGATCGTCGGGCGGCATCAGCAGTGTATCGGCCGGACGCAGGAACTCGGGATGTTGCGTCGCGTCGATGCCGGTCACGTCGTCGAACCCGGGCTGCAGCACCGACTGACCATGAACCGTCGTCGTGACGACGCCATCGTTGGCGATCCGGCGGTCCGTATAGACGCGGCTGGTCTTCGGATAGATTTTCTGCGTTTTCCCCGACAGGCTGTCGTCGGCCTCGGCTTCGGCGACCTGCTCGACGCGTGCGGCCCATTCGTCCGCCTTGTAGATCTGCCCCGGCCCGACTTCGACGAGCGGAGTCGGCTCGTAGACTGGCGGTTCGCCCGGTTCCGCGTCGGGGGCGAGCCGCGGATGCGCGGGCCCGCCCGGCGTCACGTCCTGGCGTCCGCCATCGCCTTGCGTACCGCCGGCGCCGCGACGGCCGCTGTCCGAGTCCGGATCGATCTGCGCGTCGATCGCGCGCACCGGCTCGACCGGTGCATGGTCGTGCACGGCCGTGCGCGCCGCCGGTTCGCCGCGCTGTGCGAACACCATCGGCGGATCGCTCGCATCGGGCGCCTCGGGCAGATGCAGATAGAGCCGCGTCGCGACGTCGGGATCGTTTGCCGGCAGGACGATCTTGTCGTCGATCGGATGCAGTTCCAGCGCACCGGTGCCGCGCACCGAGTTGGACGTGATCGACGCGATCACGGGCACCTGCAGTTCGTACGCGAGTTCCTGCGCGAACGAGTAACCGCCGGCACCGAGATAGCAGCCCGTCAGCAGCACGCCGTTGCCTTCCGTATAGGCCGGATCGTCGAGCAGCTTGCGCGCGAATTGCCGCGGCGAAATCGTCTTGCCGCCTTCCGTGACGGCGGCCGCGCTGTCCAGGGTCACGTCGCGCGGCGCCGTGCCGTGCGACTCGGCGATGTCGAACCCCGACACCTTCAGGAACTGCCGAGCGGTCGCGTGCCCGAGCAGGTTCACGACGTTCGAACCCGGCACGGGCCGCAGTTCCAGCGGATTGATCCGGACCGGCTGCGCGCCGCCCGGCGAGAACTTCCCGTTCACGTCGGGCTCGATCTCGAAGCGCGCCAGCCGTCGGCCCGGATTGGGGAGCGCCCGCCGCCATCCGGCTGCGTCGTCGTCGCCCAGCCGGCCGAATACCGGCGCCTGGATCAGATCCGCGAATTCCTGCAGCAACTCGGGATTGGCGCCGCTGCGCGGCCCGTCCAGCGCGATCGGCGTGCCCGGCGTATAGCCTTTCCACGCCAGTTCTTCCAGCGCATGCGTCATCTCGAGCGCGCTGGCCGACCGGCCGCTGCGCGGATTGATGATCGAGCCGCGTTTCGTCAACAGGCGCCACACGTACACGCCGATCGGCACGCGCGCGTCGCCCGTCGTGGCGCTGCCGCCCCACTGATTCGACACCGGGCGCGGCGCGACGCCGCTCCAGTCGACCGGATGCGCGCCCTGGTCGATGACCGCCAGCGCCGGCGAGAACCGGTACGTACGCGGTTCGCCTCTGACCGAATGGTCCGGCACGCCGGCCTGATCGGGCGCGCCGGGTTCGATCAGGATGCCGCTCGCATAACCGGAGTCGGGGCTGCCGTCGGCCCGATAGCGCGGCGAACGCCATGCGACGAATCCGCTTGCGCCGTACACGTCCACGCCCAGCACGTTCGCGAGCAATTGCGCGAGCGGACTCACGCGCGTGCCGGCGCCGCACGCATAAAGAATGACCGGCGACTTGCCGTCCCAGCCGCTCTGGCGAATCAGCTCGGCCATGTCTTCGGCGCTCATCGCCTTGCCGGTCGCGCTCGCGAATGCATCGGCCCACGCATGCGCGTACACGGCGAAATAGCCGGGCGGCACCGGCATCAACGGCCGCTCGCCCGCCGGCAGCCGGTTCTCGGGCTGACTCGGGTTGTCCGAATAGATCGCGAGGTCGGCCTCGCGGCGCGGGTACGCGGCCCACTGCGTTTCGCTCATGCCGAATGGCGCGTTGATCACGTCGACGCGCCGGCCGCCCTCGTTGCGAATCAACGGCTTCTGCGGATCGAAGCCGCGCGGGTACGCCACACGCAGCGTGCGGTCGTACGCATCGTTCATCGACAGCATGAACGCATCGCCGGCGTCGGTCAGCCCGACGTGGCCGACCACCGCTTCGGGCGGCACCGAGCCGTCCGCGGCGAGCGCCCCTTGATCGACCAGCGCGATCCGGTAGCGGCCGCCGGCCACGCCGTCGGCGCCGACCATCAGCGCGTCGTGATACGTCGTGTAGCGCGTCACGCCGATCGTGCCGTCTTCGTCGGGCGCAACCGCCGCACGCGCCTTCGCGTCGTCGGCCGCGTTCGCACGCCGCTGGTCCGCCCGCGCCGCGCTCATGTCGTCGACGATGTTGCCCTTTTGGGTCGCGGGCAGCCCGTCTTCCTCGGGGTTGCGCACGTTGCCTTCGGGATCCTCCAGCGCGTACACGTAGTACTCGACGTCCTCGAGCCGGTTGCCGCTCTCGATGATTCCTCCGACCACCTCGCTCAGCATCGCCGGATCGGCCGCGACATGCGCGGGGATCTCCCAGGACGCTGGATGCGCACCGTTTGTCGGCATGCCGGCCCGGGCCGTCGATGCACCGTCGCCAGCCAGCGCGTCGGCGACGGCCGGCGTCGCTTCGCCGTCGGGCGCGAGCCGCGGCACGATCGCGGCGTCGTCCGGCGTGCCCTGCATGCGGTGCGCGCGCAACCACGCGGCGACGCGCGCCCGCAGCCCCTTGTCGGCCGGCGCGACCGTGCCGCCGTCGTCGGCCGGTTCGCCGAAGCTGTTCGCCTGCGCCTCCGCGTGCTGCCACGGGTTGCCGATCTCGCCGACCGCGAGACGCTGGTTCGCCAGTCCGTTGCCGTACAACGTGTCGACGACGTTGATCGCGACCGGCCGCGACACCGTCGACGGTGCGGGCGTCTTCGTGATGGCTCGAATCGGCCGCTCCATCAGCGTGTGCGAACCGAGCCCCATCTGCGCGATGCCGATGCCGAGGTTGAGCAATTGCTGCGCGCGATCGGAATCGGACATCGCGTCCCAGTTCTTGACCAGCGACACGCCCTGGTCGCCCATCTGGTAGCCGCCGATCAGGCCGCCCGTGACATTGAATACGCCGGCCGTGCGGCCCGTCGTCTGCGCGAGCGACTGGAACGCGTCGGCTTCCTGCGTGAAACGGCCGACACTGGCCACGTCGGCCGCGGCGCCGTCGCCGCGCGATGCGGCCGTCAGCAGGTCGGAGACCCGCCCCGTCGTGCGCAGCAGCGACGATGCCTCCGCGAGCGACTTTGCCGCCACGCCGAGCCCGGCGCCGGCGAAGCCCGCGCCACTGCCGATCAGGCTGATCCAGTCGCCGCGCGCCTGTACGTTGCCGAAGCCGATCGACTGGCCGTGATCGCTCAGGTTCTTCAGGTCGCCGATCGCGGCAGGCACGCCGACGGCCATGCCCGCGCCGACAGCCGTCCACGCGGCACCGAGCATCAGGCCGCCGACCGGCGCCCCGATGCCGCTCGCAACCAGCACGACACCGCCGGCCGCGGCAAGAATGCCGGCACCCATTTCGAGGATGTGTTCGGCGTGCTGGTACCACTCGGTCTTGTGCGCGTCGATCGTTTCGTATTGCGAGAAACCGCCGGACGCCGGACCGTTCGTCAGGCTTTTCGGCACGTACAGCTTGCCGTCGTCGGACAGGGCATTGTTGTGCTGGTAGTCGTCGACGGTGTCGTACTTCCAGCCGCGATCGTCGATCAGCTTGTACTGGTCCGGATGTCCCTCCACCTGCACCTTGAAGAGCGCGCTCGGCGCGGTGCCGGTCCCCTTCGACACGTAGTAGATCGGCACCAGCGACACGACCGCGTGGTCGCCGCCGACCTTGCGGATCTGATCGACGACGTTCTGGATCATCTGCGTCGCGGCCGAATTTTTCGCGTACAGCGACTGGCTGTTGACCGCCCTACCGTTCTGCAACTGCCCGTTGCTGACGATCAACTGTTCGAGCAGCGCCATCGACGGCACGTCGTTCCGGTCGGTCGGCGTCGCGCCCGGGTCGTCCGGCTGGATCCCGAGCCCGGCGCCGACGAAGTTCGTCATCTGATCGGAGCCGGTGGTGAACGTATAGGACTTGTCGTCGAAGTGCTTCTGGAAGTCGTCGAAATACGCCTTCAGCTGTTTGTCCGGATCGGCCTGGAACAGCTTGTAGCTGGCGTTGGCGGCGTCCTTGTTCTGCTTGTCCTGGGCACTCTTGGTGCCCTGGTCGTAACGCAGCTGGAAGTCGTTCGCGAAGCCCGAGCGGAACCGGTCGTCGTTCTGCATTTTTGACAGCAGCGCCTTCGACAACGACGGGTCGACGCCCGACGACAGCGCCTGCCGCACACCGTCGAACCCGTAGCCGGCATCGCTGCCGCGCAACGTATAGATCATCGTCTTCGCGTTGCCGTTGGCGTCGAGCAGCCAACTCGCGACGTCGTCTTCACGATGCACGGGCTCGCCGCTCGCGGTCGGCTGCTGATCGGCGAGCCCGACCGCCGTGCTGAGGCCCTTGTAGAACTCGATGCCGTCGCCGTAAGGCTGCGGCGTGCCCGTGTTCGACTGCGTCCACTTGTTGCCGAAATCCTTCTCGACGGTATCGAGCACGACGCCCGCGAATTCGGGCGGGGCATTGGCGAGGATGTCCTGCATCCACTTGCCGGCCTTGTCGGCATTCATCCGGCCGTCGTAACGCGCCTGCATGCTGGCCTGGTCCGTCGCTTGCGAATCGGGCTTCTGCATCAGCGGATCGATCTGCGAATGGATGAAGTTCGCGTTGAAATGCGGCTGGCCCGCCTGCGTCCACAGCGTCTGGCGTTCGTCCAGCGAGAACGACGCATTCATGTTGGTGTTCAGCACCTGAAGCGCCGCGCCCGGATTGCTGCCCGGATTCTCCATCAGTTGCGCGACCTGCTGCTTCGTGTATTGCAGCCGCACGTCGGGCGCGGCGGCGAGCAGCAGCTTGATCTTCTGGTACCCGGGCTGGTTCTGGTCGGCGTGCGCCATCGCATACGCGAACACGCCGCCCGCCTGGTTGATCTGCGCGTTCAGGGCTTGCGCTTCCGATTCGCTCTTGCCGTCCGTGCTGACCGGAACACCCGTCAGCTTGACGAACGCCTCGGCGAGCGGATTCTGCTGGGCAAGCGTCTTCTCCTGCGGCGACAGTTTCGGGTCGTTCGGATCGACGGTCACACCGGTGTCCTGCAACAGCGCGAACGTGACCGGGTCGGACTGCGCGAGCTGTTTCATCTGCGGCGACAGCGACGGATCGTCGGGATTGATCGTCGCGATCGTGCGCTTGAGCTGGCTTTCCTCGCCCAGCGCGTCGACGAGCCCGGTGTACCACATGCCGTCGTGATTCTGCTTCACCGACGCGACGACCTGTTTCTGCTCGTCGGCCGTCACGTAGGTCAGCGCGGTGTCGTCGCCGCCCGTCACGACCTTGTCGTACTGGCTCTGCGCCTGCGACAGCTCCTGCGTGATGTCGGCCTCGTCGGCGCGGCGCAATCCGCCGGGCTCCTTCTGCCACGCCGCATAGTCGGCCTTCGCGTTGTTCAGGCGCAGCGTCGCGGCCGACGTGCTGTATTCGTGGCGCAACGCGGTGGTGAGTGCCGTGTATGCGTCGTCGGCGTTCGTGTCGGCCGTGGTGGCCGCCTGGCGCAGTTGCGCGCCGGTGTCGGGATCGGCGCGCCGGATGCCGCCCGGCAACGCGTTGTACTGCTGCACGTCGGCGTTCGCGGCCTGATCCTTCTGCATCGCCATCGCGAACTGGAACGCCTTCACGTTGGTCGCCCGCTCGGGCGCCGATTCGGCCGACACCGCCTTTTGCGCATCGTCGAGCACCGAGCCGAACACCGGATCGTTCGGCGACGCATTGCGCAGATCCGATGCCACGCCCGCGATCGCCTTGTTCGTGTCGCCGCCGCCGTCCGCCGCGACGCGCATCTGGTTCTCGACGGCCGCCTGCACCGAGCCCCATGCGGCTTCGGCCTTCTTCACCTGGTTGTCGAGATCGGCCTGCGACGCGCCCTGGTCGTGCAGACGCTTGAGCGTCGCCATTTCGGCCTGCGCGAGCTGCAGCAAGCGCTGCGTCTCGGCCTGCGCGGCCGCGAGGGCCTGCTGTTCCGGCGTCTGGGCCGGCGGGGTGCTGCCTGCCCCGTTCTTCGGTGCCGGATCGTCGTCATTCTGCGGCTGCGGCACGTTCACCGGCCCGCCCCCGCCCACAGCCATCAACACCATGTCCATTCTCCCGCGGCATGCGTGACGTGCCGGCACAGCGGCAGACGGGCCACGCGCAATGGTCCATTGTGCAGAACGGGCACGCGTGAAAAAGTCGCGCATTACGTAGTCGCCGGCCGGGTTGCGGCAGCGCGGGCAGACTCCTGCTACGAACGGAATGAACCCGACGCGGCAATTCGACCGTTGCCGCTTCGGGCGGCAAATTTTGCCGGGTGGCGCGCACGAGACCTGAAATACATGCCGCCGCCAACGAGCAACACACGACCCTGCGCGTTGGATCACCACCCGGACGACATCCGCCGCAGGCTCGTGAAAGTACCGACGCTCACGCTGAGCCGCCCCGGCCCTGCCGAATCCTTCCGCACACGCGATGGTTCCATTGCGCGCCGATTCGACGGAAACACCCCGCATCGAAACGCCACGATTCCACGCGATTTCGCAGAGGACCTTTCCTGTGCAGCGGCTTAATCGACGGTCGCGCGATCTCCAATAATGGCCGCTCGATCAGTCGGCCGGCGCGCCGACGCGACCCACCGGCGATCGGGCCGGAGACCAACGATAAAAAATCCTATGCATTCCTATAAAACCATCCAGCCCGCCAACGCGCGCGTTGCCACGCCGCATGCCGTCCGCCGCGGCCGTCGTACCGGGGCGCTCCCGGGGGCAGTGCTCGCCGCCTGCGCGGCCGGCCTGATTCCGTGCGTCGCGCACGCGCAGAGCAGCGTGACGCTGTACGGCCTGATCGATACGTCGATCACCTACGCGACCAACCAGCGTACGCAAGGTGCCGGTTCGCCCGGCAGCGGCAGCGTCGGGCTGACGAGCGGCGCGTTGAACGCGTCGCGCTGGGGGCTGCGCGGCCGCGAGGATCTCGGCGGCGGGATGGCGGCGGTCTTCACGCTCGAGAACGGCTTCACGGGCACGAACGGCAAGCTGTCGCAGAAAGGCGTCGACATGTTCGGCCGTCAGGCGTGGCTCGGCGTGAGCTCGCGCACGGCCGGCACGCTCACGTTCGGCCGCCAGTACGACCTGATCCTCGATTTCGTGACGCCGCTCGGCGCGTCGGGCCCCGGCTGGGGCGGCAACCTCGCGGTGCATCCGTACGACAACGACGACTCGAACCGCAACCTGCGCATCAACCACGCGGTGAAGTACACGAGCCCGACGTATCGCGGGCTGACGTTCGGCGCGTTGTACGGTTTCTCGAACACGGCCGGCGCGTTCTCGAACAACGCCGTGTGGAGCGCGGGGCTCGGATATGCGAACGGACCGCTGAAGCTCGGCGCCGGTTACCTGAAGATCAGCCGCGACCGCAATGCGCCGAATCCGGACGGCGCACTGAGCACGGTCGACGGCTCGGCGACGATCACGGGCGGCAACCAGCAGATCTGGGCCGTGGCCGGGCGCTATGCGTTCGGCCCGCATTCGGTCGGCGCCGCATGGTCGCACTCGGCCACCGACGGCGTGAGCGGCGTGCTCCAGGGCAGCGGCATCACCCCGCTGAAGGGCGAATCGCTCGTCTTCGACAACTTCACGGTCGATGGCCGCTACTTCGTCACGCCGGCGTTCAGCGTAGCCGCCGCGTACACGTATACGATGGGCCGTTTCGATACGCGCACCGGCCAGACGCGCCCGAAATGGAACCATGTGGTCACGCAGGCCGACTACGCGTTCTCGAAGCGCACGGACGCGTATCTCGAAGCCGTCTATCAAAGCGTGAGCGGCGGCAACGGCAATCCCGCGTTCAACGCGACCGTCTGGACGATGACGCCGTCAGCCAATAGCAACCAGCTGGTGGTCGCGCTCGGGTTGCGGCACAAGTTCTGACGACCCGGCGACACGAGTCGCGCCCGCACCGGCATGGCGCATCACGCATCGCCGCGCATGCCGCGGTTTCCGCGCAAGCAAGAATGCGTCCTGCGTCGTTCCCGTGTGAAAAATGCCGAGAAACTGGTCACGCTGTGACATTTTTCCTAATCTAGTTGCAGCGGCGCCGTGCTTCGGCGTTCCGGTCGAGACAATCTTTCATATGGCGCATCGCCGGCTTACGAAAGCGCATCGCGCACGGAAGCCGGCACTTTCGTGCCGTCTCGCCGGATGCGTGACGCGACAGTTCGCGCGCACCACGCTTTCCTCGCAGTCAACCGCAGGAGACGCACGATGAGCAAAACGAACCGATTTGCGGTCATGGCAGCCTTCGCGCTGCTGGCGGGTTGTCACCACGCGGCGAAAACGCCCGAGAATGCCGAGATGGCGCCGGCCCCATCGAGCGAAGCGGTCGCGACGGTGGCGGCGGACGATCTCAACAATCCGAACAGCCCGCTCGCGAAGCGCAGCGTCTACTTCGATTTCGACCAGTACTCCGTGAAGCCGGAATACCAGACGCTGCTGCAGGCGCACGCCGACTACCTGCGCAGCCACCCGTCGCGCCGCGTGCTGATCCAGGGCAACACCGACGAACGCGGGACGTCCGAATACAACCTCGCGCTCGGCCAACGCCGATCGCAAGCCGTGATGAGCGCACTGGAAACGCTGGGCGTGCAGGCGTCGCAACTCGAAGCGGTCAGCCTCGGCAAGGAAAAGCCGGTTGCGCTCGGCCACGACGAGGATTCGTGGGCGCAGAACCGCCGCGCCGATCTCGTCTATCGTTGACCGGATGCCGCCGCGACGGCGGCATTCCGGCTACTCACCACCCGTTACCCGTGATGCAGCGAATCTGCGGGGCGCGCCGCGCCCCGGCTGCATGCGCGAGCGCCTGCCCCGCTCCATGTCGCCATGTGCCGATACGCAAAAAGCATGGAATAAACCGCCCGCCGGAAACGTTTCGTCATCGCGCGGTCGCCGGTTCACGCGAACCATCCTGCCGCGCGGCATTCTCGGCGAAAGGAGAGTGAAATGAATTCGGCAAGATTGGCCGCGGCGCTGCTCGCGGCACTGATGCTGGTGCTGTCGGCCGGATGTACGTCGTCGGGTGGCGGCGTATCGCCAGGCCCCGGGATGAGCCGGTATGGCGGCGCGGGCGGCAGCGGAGGCGGGGGTGGTGGCGGCGGAGGGGGCGGCTACTGAAGCACCGCCGGAAAGGCTCGAGCGGGGCGTTACGCACGAGCGCGGCCGAAAGCCGGCCACCTCGCGCGCGACGCCCCGCCGCGCCGCACGACTTACCGACGCATGGCCTTCACGTCGGCCGGCGTGACGCTCGCGGGCTGGCCGCCCCACGTCGCGCGCAAGTAGTTCGCGAGCTGCGCGAGTTCGTCGTCGCTCAGCGTGTGCGCGAAACCCGGCATCGGTTGCAGGTTCTCGAAGCCGGCGAACTTCTGCTCGTCGATGCCGTCGAGCATCGCGACCAGCAGGTTGCGCGCATCGCCCTGACGCAGCGTCGAATTGCCGTTCATCGGCACCGCCACGTGCGGCTTGCCTTCGCCGTCGAAACCATGACAGCCCGCGCACACCGCGAGATACACCGAGCGGCCGGCCGCGAGCTGCGCGGCATCGGCGGATACCGGCTTCACCGCCTGCGGCGCCGGCGGCGTATCGCCGAGCAGGTACACGGACAGCGCGCGCAGATCGTCCTTCGTCATGTATTGCGTGCTCAGGTGCACGACCGGATACATTTCGCCGAACGCCGAGCCTTGCGGCGCGATGCCGACGCCGAAGAACGTCTGCAGGTCGGTGCCCGTCCAGCCGCGCGCGGCGAGGCCGGCCGGCGTGATGTCCGGCGCGGCCACGCGGCCGAGCGCGGCGCCGGCGAACGGCTTCGCGCCGTCGAGCTGACCCGTGAACGCACGCGGCGTGTGGCATTCCGCGCAGTGGCCGAGCGCGCCCGCCAGATAGCGGCCGCGCTGCCAGTCGGCGGACTGGCCGGTCGATGCATCGGGCAGGCTGTCCTTCAGAAACACCATGTCCCAGAACACCATGCCGAAGCGCAGGTTGTACGGGAACTTGAGTTCGTGCGGGCGGTTTTCCTGAGCGATCGGCTTCACCGTCTTCAGGTACGCGTACATCGCGTCGGTATCGGCGCGCGTGAGCTGCCGGTACGACGTATACGGCATCGACGGATACAGGCGCTTGGCCGGCGCCTTGCCGTCATGCAGCGCGGCGTAGAAGTCGTCTGCGCTCCAGCCGCCGATCCCGTGGTCCTTGTCGGGCGTGATGTTCGAGCCGTAGAACGTGCCGAACGGCGATTCGAGCGGCGCACCGCCCGCGAACGGCGCGCCGTCCTTCGCGGTGTGGCAGGCCGCGCAGTCTGCGGCCTTCACGAGATAGCGACCGCGCGCGACCTGGTCGGCACCGGGCGCGCCGGAAGCCGCGCTCGAAGCCGGCGCGTCATGGCCGCCGCAGGCGGCGAGCAGCAGCGCGCAGGCGGCCGCGAGTGCCGGCAGGCCCGCGGCCCGCGCGGCACGATGGGCGAATGTGCGTTTCATGCGGCGTCCTTCACGAGTCCCGGCGTCGTCAGGATCACGTCCTTCACGGCTTCGTAATAGCGGACGTAACCGGTGCAGCGGCAGATGTGCGCGTTCAGCGCGTCGGTGATCGTGCGCTCGACGTCGGCCTTCGCGACCGGCTCGCGCTTCAGGCGTTCGATCAGCACCGTCGCCGCGTTGACGAAGCCCGGCGTGCAGTAGCCGCACTGGAAGCTGAAGTGCTCGAGGAACTTCTGCTGGATCGGCGACAGCTCGACCACTTCGCCGGCTTCGTTGCGCTTCGCGTGACCTTCGATCGTGCGGATCGAACGGCCGTGGAAGAAGTGCGCGCCGGTGATGCACGTGCGCATTTCCTCGCTCGTGCCGTCCGGCTTGTCGACGATCACGACGCACGCGTGACAGATGCCCTGCCCGCAACCGAGCCGCGAACCGGTGAGGCCCGCATACTCGTGCAGGAACTCGATCATCATCAGCCCTTCGGGCACCTGCATCGGGCCGACGGACTTGCCGTTGATGTTCACCGACAGCGGTTTCTGCTGAAAGCGGACGAGCGGACGCTCGACGGTGGCCGGTGCGGCAGCCGGTGCCGCGGATGCCGGAGCGGCCGAAGCCGCGTTCGGCGCGGATGCGCCGGTCGCGGACGCGCTGGCGCTCGCGGCCGACGCGGCGGTTTGGGCTGTCGTCATGCGAGCACCTCCTGAATCTTTTGCGGGGTCACCGGCAAGTCGGTGAAACGATGGCCGATCGCGTGCGCGATGCCGTTCACGATCGCGCCGACGACGGGGATCATCACCACTTCGGCGACACCCTTCGGCGGATCGGTCTCGGACAGCGGCGGCAGGATGTCGCCCGTCTGCGACCACACGGCGACGTCGGTCGCGCGCGGCAGCTGGTAGCGGTTGAAGTTCCACGTGCCGTTGCCGGGGCCGTCTTCGTAAAGCGGCAGGTACTCGTGCAGCGCATGGCCGATGCCCATCGCGAGGCCGCCCTGCAACTGGCCCGACACGAGCTGCGGCGAGATCTGGTTGCCGCACTCCATGATCGAGTGATGCGTGAGCAGCTCGACCTTGCCGGTCGCTTCGTGCACGGCCAGCTCGACGAGCGTGCCGACCGCCGTGTAGTACGTGACGGCCGCGTTGTTGCGGCTCGTCGGCGGGATGAACACGCGCTTGCGGTCCAGCACGCGATAGCCGTTCGCGGTCGGCGCCAGCGTGCCGTGCATCGCGGTCGCGCCGGCCGGCGCGGCGGTGCCCGGCATCGGGCCGTCGTCGCCGGTCTTCGGCGCGCCGATCCGCAGCGACAGCCCGTCGATCGGCAGACGATCGACCGCGCCGCCCACGTCGAACTCGGCGTCGGTCCATTGCCAGCGGTTGAACACGTGTACGACGGCGCCGGTCGCCAGGCCGAGCGCATGCGCCTGCTTCGCGAGCTGCTCGAACGTCAGCGGCTCGAGGCCGTCGGCGGTCAGCTTGCCGTCGACCCAGCGCGCGTCCTCGATGCGGATCGTGTACGGCGCGGCCTGGCCGCCGCCGAGGCCGCGCGTCCAGATCGACATCGCGGCCGGCCACAGCCCATAGCGGAACACCGCGCGCGCGGCTTCGCGCGTGCTGTGCGTGAAGTAGTACGCGGAGTTCGTCGCGCTCGACGGCGACGCATAGCCCGGCGACCAGCGCGGATTCGTGCTCAGCCGGTCCTGGTCGGCTTGCGACATCAGGTACGGATCGCCGCTCGTCTCGACCGGCAGATCGGGCCATTCGGTCACTGCGACGCGCACCTCGGTCGCCGGGCGACCGAGCCACTTCGCGACCGCGACGGCCTGCGACGTCGACATCCCGGTGCCGATCTCGGCAGCCGTGTGATGCAGCGACACCCTGCCGTTCTCGTCGAATTCGACCTTCGCGAACGATGCCTCGGCACCCGTGCCGAAATCCTTCTGCACGCACGCGAAGCCGACGCCGTAGCGCTTGCCCGGGTTCGCCGCCTCGAATTCGGCCTTGCGCGCCGCACGGCGCGTCCACAACGGATGCTGCCTCGCACGTTCCAGCACTTCGTCGACGCGCAGCGCGCCGGCGGGAATCGCGCCCTGCGTGTTCTTCATCCCCGAACGCAGCGCGTTGCGCAGGCGGAACTCGATCGGATCGAGGTTCAGTTGCGCGGCGATCTCGTCGACCGCCATCTCGGTCGCGGCCATGCTCTGCAGCGTGCCGTAGCCGCGCGCGGAGCCTGCGTCGATCGCGCGCGACGCGATCGCGACGGCCGCGAGGTCGCTCTTCGGGAAGTAGTAGATCGATTGCGCGGCCGTCGCGCCGACCATCGCCACCGACGGCGAGAAGTTCGAGCGCCCGCCGCCGTTCGCCTCGAAGTCGCCCTTGAACGACTGCATGAGACCCGTGTTGCGATCGACCGCGATCCGGTAATGCATCCTGAACGCGTGACGCTTCAGCGATGTCTGGAACTGCTCGTAGCGGTCGTTCGCGAACCGCACCGGGCGGCCGTCCGCGTACAGCGCGCAGACGAGGCCGTAGAACGGCACGTTGCAGTGATCCTTCGAGCCGTAGCCGACCGTGTAGCACGGATGCACGAACAGTTTCTTCACCGGGAAGCGGCATTTCGCGACCATCGCGGCCGCGTTCTCCGCCACTTCGAGCGGCGACTGCGTCGGCACGACGAGGTGCAGCGCCTGCGTCGCGGCGTCGTACCAGCAGTTCGCGTTGTCGGGTTCGAGCGCGGCGGTGTCGACCGACTGCGTGCTGTACGCGCGGTCGAACACGAGCCAGTCGGCCGGCGGATGGTCGAACTCGCTGGCGATCTGCCCGGCCAGGAACATGCCCTGCTCGTCGAGCTTGCCGTGCTCCTTGCCGTCCGGCCAGACCGGCAGGTGCTTGCGCATCATGCTCGGGAAGATCGGCGCGTCCTTCAGGCTCGAATAGACGTCGTCGTCATAGGCCGTCTTGCCGCCTACCCGAACGAAGCGGAACGTGCCCCACGGATCGCGCTCGAGCGGGCCCGTGACCGCGCCGTAGCGGATCACGTCGTCGCGGAACTTGAGCGCGTTCTTCGCGAAGCGGAAGCGCGCGAAGTCGTGGTAGATGAGGATCGCGACCGCATGGCCGAGATACGCGGGCGTCTTGCCGGCGGGCAACAGCATGTCGTCGCCATAGAACGCCGGGAACGCGACGCCGTCGCGCGCGAGATCGTCGGCCGTGACCACGCGGTCCGGCTTCAGTTCGTCGCCGAGCAGCGACAGGTCGAAGCCTTCGTAGGTGCGGTCGGCCTGCGTGACGCGGAGGATCAGCGCGTGCGACTGCTGCTGCGGCCAGTGCGGCATGTCGGCGGCACGTACGTCACGGGCGAACACTTTCGAGCCCGTGACTTTCGCGATGCCGTCGATGCGGAATTGGGGGATGCCGGTGACGCTATCCCATTTGACGGGCGTGAGGAGTTTTTCTTCGAAGAGCGCCGCGAACGCGCGGCTGCCGATGGGCGCGACATACACCGCGACGCCCGCCAGCACGCTGGCTTTCAGAAAACCCCGCCGTGACAGGCCGTGGTTTTTCATGTGGGGGGAACCTCCTGATGCGGCTCGGACGGCGATAGGGTGTCGCGGCGTTCGGAGCGGCGCGCATTCTGGCATTGTTTTAGATATATCGCCTATAGTATTTCCCACATGAAATACTTATTGAATTTCTTATAACGGGATTCACACGGGCTGCGGCGCCCGGTCGCGGGCGACACACGTGCGCGACCGGGCGGTGTCGCGGCGGGCGTATCGATCGCCGCGGGCCGATCGCGCGCCAGGGGCCTGCCATGAGCGGTGCGCGCCGAAACCGGTCCGCGGGCGACTGCCCGACATCGTCCCGTGGGCAACGACGCCTGCCCCCGCGTCGGCGAATGCGCACGGCGCACGCCGGCGTGGTCTGAGACGACTCGCCGACGCCCCCGCACGTCACGCGCGGCCGGCGTTTCATGGTAATGTCGTGCGCATCCGGCTCGCCGGTCGCCCCGCCACGTGCCGTGCGGGGCGCTCGGCAATGCGCCGCATCGTGTCGAGGTCAAAATAGCCATGGCAGTCAAGGCAAGCCTCCTGAACGCCGTTCTCGCCACTCCCCCCTGCGGCAATCACCGCGTGACGGCCGGGCTACGCCCGTCGATGCTCGTCACGCTGTTCGAAGACGTACGCCCGATGGCGCTGTCCGGCCTCGCCAGCGCGTTCGTCGCGGCGATCGCGCTGATCCGGCTGCAACAACTCTGGTGTTTGGTGTGGCTCATCGTCGACGTCGGCTTGCTCGCCGCGCGGCTCGCGATCGCACGCGCGTATGCAGTGCACCGTGCCGCCGGCGACGATCGCGCCGAATACTGGGCGCTGCGCTATGCGCCCGTGTCGCTCGTCGCGTGCTTCGTGCTCGGCCTCGGCGTGATGGGCTGCGTGGAGGCGCCCGACGCCGAGCTCGGCACGCTGTCGGTGATGGTCGCGGGCGGCGTGTTCGGCGGGATCGCGTCGCGCAATTCGGCGCTGCCGCGGCTCGCGATGACCCAGGTCACGCTCGGCGTCCTGCCGATCGGCCTCGGCGCGTTGCTGGTCGACCGGCCCGGCGCATGGCTGCTGCTGCCACCGCTCGCGATCTATCTCGCGGCCATGCGCACGGTCGTCCAGCGTCATTACCGCGTGCTGGTCGCGCTGATCGCCGCGCGCCAGCGCAACGCCGAGCTCGTCGCGCGCTTCGACGCCGCCCTCACCTACATGCCGCACGGCCTGTGCATGATCGACGGCGAGAGCCGCGTGATCGTCGCGAACCGTCGTACCGCGCAATTGTTCGGCTCGCCACGCGAGATCATGCTCGATACGCCGCTACCCGACGTCGTCGCGGCGCTCGGCGCGAACGCGGTGACCGATTCCGACGGTGCAGGTCTCGCCGTGCAATGCGACGTCTGGCTGAACCATGACGAACCGGTGCCGCTCGACATCACGCTCGCCGACGGCCGACAGCTGGAACTGACACGCCATCGCGTGCCCGACGGCAACGCGGTGATCATCGTCGAGGACGTCACCACGCGCCGCCGCAGCGAGCAGCACATCCGGCACCTCGCGCGACACGACGCGCTGACGGGATTGCCGAACCGCCACGAACTGCATGCGCAACTCAAGCGGATGCTCGCGCATCGGCCGCGCCTGCCGGGCGCCACGCTCGCCGTCATGTATCTCGACCTCGACGGCTTCAAGGCAATCAACGACCGGTTCGGCCACCAGGCCGGCGATGAAGTGCTCACGCAGGTCGCCGAGCGGCTCGGCAAGACTCTGCCGCCCGGCGAGCTGGCGGCGCGGATCGGCGGCGACGAGTTCGTCGTCGCGCTCGACGCCACCACGATGCAGGCCTGCTCGCTCCTCGCCGCGCGGATCATCCGGCAGATCTCGGCGCCGTACGCGCTGTCGATCGGCGAGACCGTCAGCTTCGGGATCAGCATCGGCATCGCGCTCGACGACGGGCACGGCTCCGCCGACGAACTGATCCGGCAGGCCGACAGCGCGCTGTACGAAGCGAAGTCGGCCGGCAAGGGAATCTACCGCTTCTATTCGGCAGGAAGCAGGCGCGTGGCGCCCGCGACCACGAGCTGAGCGCGCGCGTTCGTTGACGCCGACGGCCTCCGCGCTTTACTGCGCGTCCCTCCTGCGTGTCCCTTTTCGCTTCCCCGCGATTGATTCCCGAAACGCGTCGCGTGGCTAGGCGCATACGCGCACGTGTTCCGCCGCGCTCGCCCGTGTCACGTGACGTGTTCCGTAACATCGGCCCGCACCGCGCGTCACGTTCGCCGCAGAAGCCCGCACGATCGGTGCGGCAAGCGGATTTTCGCGGCTGGCACCCTTATTGCTCCTTGACTGGGAAACAGGATGTCAGGGAGCCCACACATGAATACCGTCGAAGTCCTCAGCCGTGCGGAAGCGAGCGATCAACTTGACGTGATCGACGGCGCCTCGCTGATCCGGCGGCTCGTTTCCGATCACCGCGCGCCCGCCGCGCGTGAAGCCGCGTGTGTCGACAATCCGCCGCTGACGCTGTACGGCGCATTTCGCCAGGGCGTCACCGATCACGCGGCGCGACGCGCAAATCCCTATCGCGCCGGCAGCCGTTTCTGGGCGCTGTGGGAAGAAGGCCGTATCGAAGCTGAAACATCCGGTCGCTGAAGCGATCGCCCGCTCCAGCCCCGCGCGACAAGGGGCCGAGGCGCAATACGGCGTGCGCGGGCGGCCGCGCGCCGGCATGCGTATCACCGCTGCAACATCGCGTGCGGCTGCTCGGATGGCGCATGTCGCAGGTTCGCGCGCGGGCCGCTTGACAGCGTCCGGCATCGCCCGCATCGCGCACGCCGCGCGGCGGTCGTTTCCCGATAAGATGGCAGATTCCGTTCATCGAACGATGCCGCCATGACCGCTTCCTCCTCCCACCGAAATCCCATCCACTGCGAAATCGATCTCGATGCACAAGGCAAGCATGCGGGCTACCTGCGCCTGCCGCATTCCGTACATCGCTCCGCATACGGCTGGCTGCCGATCCCGATCGCGTCGATCCGCAATGGCGACGGCCCGGTCGCGCTCGTGATGGCCGGCAACCACGGCGACGAATACGAAGGCCAGATCATCGTGTCGCAGCTGATGCGCGAGATCGATCCGGAGATGGTGAGCGGGCAACTGATCCTGCTGCCGATGGCGAATTTCCCCGCGGCCGATGCAGGCTTGCGCGTGTCGCCGCTCGACGAAGGCAACCTGAATCGCAGCTTCCCCGGCGACCCGACCGGCACGCCGACGCAGATGATCGCGCATTACATCGAGCATGCGCTGCTGTCGCGCGCGCAGTATCTGGTCGACCTGCATTCGGGCGGCAGCTCGCTGCTGTACCAGGGCGGCAACATGCTCGCGATCGACCCGCTCGACGACGACGAGGCGGCGAAGCTCAACGGGCTGCTGGTCGCGTTCGGGCTGCCGAACGCGCTGCTGCACGCGCCGAACCCTGTGCACTCGGCATCGGCCGCGCGCCGGCAGGGCGCGATCTCGATCGTGACCGAGCTCGGCGGCGCGGGGATGGCCGATCCGTCGCTGATCCGGCTCGGCCGCCACGGGCTGCTGCACTACCTCGGCCATATCGGCCTGCTGCACGGCGCGCTCGTGCCCGACGCGCCGCCGACCGTCACGCGCTTCCTGCGCGTCGACGGCGATCGCCACTTCGTCTACGCGTACGAGCGCGGGCTGTACGAACCGCTCGTCGAACTCGGCGACCAGGTGAAGGCCGGCCAGCCGGCCGCGTGGGTGCACTTCCCCGACACGCCGCTGCGCGAACCGGTGCTGCACCGCTTCAAGGGCGACGGCGAAGTGGTGTGCAAGCGCGTGCCCGCACAGGTGCGGCGCGGCGATTGCCTGTTTCAGCTGGCGGAGGCTTCGACGCCGCCGCGCGTCATCGGGTAATCCGCCTGATCGACACCGGTTTCTCCGCCCACCCCACTCCCCCTGCAAGCCTTCTGACGCGCCCCGCGAAATCCTTATCGAAATTGCTTCGTTCGTCTTTGCCGGTCGCGCCGCTAACGTGTTCGAAACGGCGGCGGCACGCCGGATGCAGCGCAGGAAGCACCGTGGCCGCCGTCATCACGACAACCGCGTCGCGATAACGGAACAGACCGGGCGGGCCCCGTGGCCCGCCCCCGCCAGGAACGTCCGCATCGCGCGCCCTTCGCGATGCCCATGGCCACGAACGACCGCCTCATCGACACGACGCCGCTCGACGTCCGCGCCCAGCCGCTGATCGACGCGCTGATCGACGAATACGCGACGCGCTACGACGCATACCGCCCCGACAGCCGTGCGTCCGCACGCGACGAGCTCGCGCGCTACCCGGCCGAGCTGTTCGCGCCGCCCGAAGGCGCGTTCGTGCTGCTCCTGCGCGACGGCGAAACGATCGGCGGCGGCGCGTTCAAGCGCTACGACGCGCAGACCGCCGAACTCAAACGCATCTGGACCCGCGCGGACCTGCGCCGACAGGGGCTCGCGCGCCTGATCGTCGACGCACTCGAACTGCGCGCCGCGCAGCAGGGCTATCGACGCGTGTACCTGACCACCGGCTTTCGCCAGCCCGAAGCGTGGGCGCTGTACGACCGGACCGGCTATACGCGGCTGTTCGATTCGTCGATCGACCCGGAAGCGTATTTCCACCTGCGCTTCGGCAAGGATCTCGCCGATCCGTCGCGCACGTCGACGCTCGCCGACCTGCGGGCGCCGCTGCCCGAGGCCGTGCTGCCGCGCTGAACGCCCCGCGCCATCCGATTCCGCTCTCCCGTTCCCCAAGACACGACGACAACAGGACACATCCATGCAACGAGCCGTACCCTTCACGCCGCGCGCAATCCGCACGCTGGCCGCCGCGCTGATCGGCGTGACCGCGATCGCCGCGGCCGCCGCGACCTTCGACCTGAGCCCCGAGCAACGTGGCCGCCCGCGCGGTGCGGCCGATGCGGCCGTCGAGCGCGCGGTGCCCGCGTCGTTCAGGTTCGCCGAGGCCGGCACGCTGACGATCGGCGTCGCGCCGAGCCTGCCGCCGATCAGTTCGTATGCGACCGACGCGCGCACGGTGATCGGCTTCGACGCGGACGTCGGCCAGCTCGTGTCCGACAGCCTCGGCCGCAAGCTGAAGATCGTCCCGCTTGCGTGGGCCGACTGGCCGCTCGCGCTCGAATCGGGGAAAGTCGACGCGGTGATCTCGAACGTCACCGTCACCGAGGAGCGCAAGCAGAAGTTCGATTTCTCGACCTACCGCAAGGACCAGGTCGGCTTCTACGTGCGCATCGACAGCAAGATCCAGTCGATCCGCGAGCCGAAGGACGTCGCGGGGCTGCGCATCGTCACCGATGCCGGCACCAACCAGGAAAAGATCCTGCTCGCGTGGGATCGCGAGAACGTCGCGCACGGCCTGAAGCCCGTGCAGGTCCAGTACTACGACGACCAGGCGATGCGGATCGTCGCCGTGCAGTCGGGCCGCGCCGATGCCGTGTTCAGCGTGAACTCGGTACTCGCCTACCAGAGCGCGCAGCAGGGCAAGACGCGCCTCGTTGGCGCAATCAGCGGCGGCTGGCCGCGCACGGCCGACATCGCGATCGCGACGCGCCGCGGCAGCGGGCTCGCCGATCCGCTGACGATCGCGCTGAACGGGCTGATCAGGAACGGCCGCTATCAGCAGATTCTCGATCGCTGGAACCTCGCCTCCGAAGCGATCGACCAGTCGCGCACGAATCCGCCGGGCTTGCCGAAGATCTGAGCGCCGCCCGTCCACGCCCTCGCCGGAACGCCGACACCATGTCTTATTCGCTTTCATTGCTGGACAAAAGCCCGATCGCCGACGGCGCGACCGCCGCCGACGCGCTGCGCTTCACGACCACCCTCGCGCGACGCGCCGAACAGCTCGGCTACGAGCGCTTCTGGATTGCCGAGCATCACGGCGCGCCGGGCTTCGCGAGCTCCGCGCCCGAGATCGTCGTCGCGCACCTGCTCGCGCACACGTCGCGCATTCGCGTCGGTTCCGGCGGCGTGATGCTGCAACACTACAGCCCGTTCAAGGTCGCCGAGTCGTTCAAGCTGCTTGCCGCGCTCGGGCCGGGCCGCGTCGATCTCGGCATCGGCAAGGCGCCCGGCGGGCTACCGCTGACCACGCGTGCGCTGCAGTGGTTTCACGACAAGGCGAAGAAGCCCGACTTCGCGGGCCAGCTTGCGGAACTCGACGCGTTCCTCGGCTGGGGTGTCGCCGAAGACCATCCGCTCGCCGGCGCCGTCGCGATGCCGGTGCCGCCGCACGCGCCCGAACGCATCCTGCTCGGCGGCTCGCCCGACAGCGGCGCGCTCGCCGCCCGCCACGGCTGGCGCTTCTGCTATGCGGGGCACTTCAACGGCGACGACGCGAACCTCGAACGCTCGCTGGCCGCGTACCGCGACGCGGGCGGCACACGCCCGATCGTCGCGCTGTACGCCGTCGCCGCGCCGACCCGCGACGAAGCCGAGCAACTGATCGGGCCGCTGAAGATCTTCAAGCTGCAATTCGCCGGCGGCCAGAGCTTCAACCTGGCGAGCGCGCACGCCGCCGCCGAATTCGCGCGGCAGAGCGGCGCGTCCGACTACCGGATCGACGAGTTGCGTCCGACCGTGCTGGCCGATACGCCCGAGCGCGTGCACCGCGCGCTCGACGCGCTGAGCCGGCGGCTCGACGTCGATGCATTCGTGATCGACTCGCCGGTGACCGACTACGCGGCGCGGCTCGCGTCGGCCGAATGGCTCGGCGGCGCGCAGTCGATCACGCCCGTGCAGGCGGTCCTCGCCGCCGAACGTTTCCCTTCCCCCGACCAGAACGCGTGACGCGCCCATGACGACCCGACCATCGATTCCCTTCGGCCTGATGCTGCAAGGCGCAGGCAGCCACATGAACGCGTGGCGGCATCCGAGCAACCCGCCGGACGCGAGCATCAACCTCGACTTCGCGATCGGCATCGCGCGCAAGGCGGAAGCCGCCGGCATCGCATTCGCGTTCGTCGCGGACGGCCTCTACATCAACGAGAAGTCGATCCCGCACTTCCTGAACCGCTTCGAGCCGCTCACCGTGCTGTCGGCGCTCGCGGTCGCGACGAAGAAGATCGGCCTCGCGGGCACGATCTCGACGTCGTACAGCGAGCCGTTCACGGTCGCGCGTCAGCTCGCGTCGCTCGACGCGATCAGCGGCGGGCGCGCGGGCTGGAACGTCGTGACGACGCCGCTCGAAGGCACCGCGAAGAATTTCGGCAAGACGCATCCCGATCACGAACTGCGCTACGAAATCGCCGACGAATACCTCGACGTCGTGCAGGGGCTGTGGGACAGCTGGGACGACGACGCGTTCGTGCGCGATCGCGCGACCGGGCGCTTCTTCGATCGCGACAAGCTGCATACGCTCGACCACCACGGCCGCTTCTTCCAGGTTGCCGGCCCGCTGAACATCCAGCGCTCGCCGCAGGGGCAGCCGGTGATCTTCCAGGCCGGCTCGTCCGACACCGGCATCGGGCTCGCGGGCAAGTATGCGGACGCCGTGTTCACGCATTCGCCGTCGCTCGACGAAACGGCCGCGTTCACGCGGCGCGTGAAGCAAAGCGCGGTCGAGCACGGGCGGAAGCCGGGCGACGTGAAGATCTTCCCCGGCGTCGGGCCGATCGTCGGCCGCACGGCGGCCGAGGCGGAAGACAAATACCAGGCGATTCGCGACCTGCTGACGATCGACGAGGCGCTCGCGTATCTCGGCCGCTATTTCGATCACCACGATTTCACGCAGTACGCGCTCGACGCACCGTTCCCCGAACTCGGCGACATCGGTCGCAACAGCTTCCGCTCGACCACCGACCGGATCAAGGCCGACGCGAAGCGCAAGCACCTCACGCTGCGCGAGACGGCACTCGCCGTCGCGACGCCGCGACCGAACTTCATCGGCACGGCCGAGCACGTCGCCGACGAGCTGATCCGCTGGCACGACGCCGGTGCCGGCGACGGCTTCATCCTCGGCTTCCCGGTGCAGGCCCAGGGCGTCGACGACTTCGTCGAACTCGTGATTCCGGTGCTCGAGGCGCGCGGCCGCTACCGCCGCGACCTGCCGGGCAGCACGCTGCGCGACCACCTCGGCCTGCCGCGCAAGGCGAGCCGCCATGCGGCGCCCGGCGCGGTGCAACAACACGGCGACGCGGCCGAAGCGCACGCCTGACGCCGGCGCTGCGCCTCGCCCGCCGCATCCGGCCAACTCGATCGAGGACCCTCACCGACATGAGCGACACGACACATCTCGGCGGCGCGCTGCCGCCGCTTGCTTCCTCCCACGCCCGTGACGCCGGCACGCGCCCGCGGATCGTGCCGGCCCGGCACCGGTCGCGCACGGTCGGCGCCGTGCTCGCGCTCGTGCTGATCGCGCTCGCGCTGCATTCGATTCTCGGCAACCCGCAATGGGGCTGGCCGGTGTTCGCCGAATGGTTCCTGTCGCCGCCGGTGCTGTCCGGGCTCGCGCGCACGCTGGTGCTGACGCTCCTCGGCGCGGTGTTCGGCTTCGCGCTCGGCGCGCTGGTCGCGCTGGCCCGGCTGTCGCGCTCGCGCCTGCTCGCCGCGAGCGCGTGGACGTTCGTGTGGCTGTTCCGGTCGATTCCGCTGATCGTGCTGCTGCTGATCCTCAACAACCTCGGCTACCTGTACGAACACGTGCGACTCGGCGTGCCGTTCACCAACATCGTGTGGTTCGACACGCCGACCACCGACCTGATCAGCCCGTTCCTCGCGGCCGTGCTCGGCCTCACGCTGAACCACGCGGCGTTTTCCGCGGAAGTGATTCGCGGCGGCATTCTCGCGGTCGACCAGGGGCAGCTCGAAGCGGCCGCCGCGCTCGGCCTGCCGCGCGGCCGCCAGACCACGCGGATCGTGTTGCCGCAGGCGATGCGCTCGATCCTGCCGACCGCGTTCAACGACCTGATCACGCTCGCGAAAGGCACGTCGATGGTCTACGTGCTCGCGATGCCCGAACTGTTCTACACGGTGCAGGTCATCTATCGCCGCAATCTCGAGGTGATTCCGCTGCTGATGGTCGCGACCGTCTGGTACCTGATCATCCTGACCGTGCTGTCCGCGATCCAGGTCCAGGTCGAGCGCCACTATGCGCGCGGCGCGCTGCGCAATCCGCCGCCGTCGGCGCTGACGTTCGTGCTGGCGCGCATCGGTGCGCTGCGGCGGCGTGCGGCGACACGCAGCGCAACGGCCGATGCGACGCTTCAGGGCACGACCGCTGACGCGCCCGTGCCGCGCACCGGCGGCGAAGTCGCCGTGCACAACGTGTCGAAGCAGTTCGGCACGCAGCGTGTGCTCGACAACGTGTCGTTCGTCGCGCCACGCGGCAGCGTGACGGTGATCGTCGGGCCGTCCGGCTCGGGCAAGTCGACGCTGCTGCGCACGATCAACCATCTCGAACGCATCGACGACGGCTTCATCGACATCGACGGCGAGCTGATCGGCTATCGGCGCGACGGCGACGCGCTGCACGAGCTGAAGGAGCGCGACGTGCTGAAGCGGCGCACGGCGGTCGGGATGGTGTTCCAGAACTTCAACCTGTTTCCGCACCTGACGGTGCTCGAGAACCTGATCGAGGCGCCGGTCGCCGTCGGCGGCGTCACGCGCGAGGCCGCCGAGCGCACCGCGCGCACGCTGCTCGCGCGCGTCGGCCTCGCGGACAAGGCCGATGCGTACCCGCGCCAGTTGTCTGGCGGCCAGCAGCAGCGCGTCGCGATCGCGCGGGCGCTCGCGTTGCGCCCGAAGGTGCTGCTGTTCGACGAGCCGACGTCGGCGCTCGATCCCGAACTGGTCAACGAAGTGCTCGACGTGATCAAGGAGCTGGCGCGTTCGGGCACCACGCTCGTGATCGTCACACACGAGATCGGCTTCGCGCGCGAAGTCGCGGACCACGTGCTGTTCATGGAGCGCGGCCGCATCGTCGAGTCGGGCCCGCCCGCCGTCGTGCTCGACGCGCCGGCCCATCCGCGCACGCGCGCGTTCCTGTCGCGGGTGCTCTGATGCGCGCCGCTCACGACCTCCGAGGCACCCGACGATGATCGACCGACGCCAGTTCATGACCGCCACGCTGGCGGCCGCCGCCGGCCTCACGTGGCACGCGGCCGACGCCGCCGCGACGGCCGACCTCGATCCGCGCCAGGCCGGCCGGATCCGCGCGTCGCGCGACGATGCGGCGATTCGTGCGGCAAGCAGCTACCGCTGGGTACGCGACGGAGCCTTCACGGTCGCGATTTCTCCGCACGCGCCACCGGTGTCGACCTATGCGACCGACGCACGCACCGTGGTCGGGGCCGATCCCGACTATGCGCAGCTCGTCGCCGACGCGCTCGGCCGCACGCTGGTGCTGGTGCCGATCGCGTGGGCAGACTGGCCCCTCGGGCTCACGTCGGGCAAGTACGATGCCGTGATCTCGAACGTCGGCGTGACCGAGAAGCGCAAGGAGAAATACGATTTCACGACCTATCGGCTCGGGCTGCACGGCTTCTACGTGCGCACCGCGAGTCCGATCACGAAGATTGCCGAGCCGAAGAATGTCGCGGGCCTGCGCATCATCACGGGTGCGGGCACGAGCCAGGAGCGCATCCTGCTCGAATGGAGCCGGCGCAATGTCGCGCAAGGGCTGAAGGCGACCGAACTGCTCTATTTCGACGACGATGCGGCCGCCCGCGTCGCGCTGCTGTCGGGCCGCGCCGATGCCGAGCTGAACCCGAATGCCTCGCTGGCTTACGAGGCCGCGCGCGACGGCAGGATTCGCCGGGTCGGCGTCGTCAACGCGGGCTGGCCGGCGAATGCGGATGTCGCGATCGCGACGCGTCGCGGCAGCGGGCTCGCGCCGGCGCTGACGCTCGCGACGAACACGCTCATCGGCAACGGCCGCTACGGGCAGGCGCTGGCGCGCTGGGGGTTGCAGAGCGAGGCGGTCGCGCGCGCCGAGACGAATCCGCCGGGGTTGCCGTCGTTCTGACTCGATGCGCCGACCCATGAAATGAAATCGCCCCGGCATTCCGCGATCGACATGCCGGGGCGAAACGACAAGACGACCTTCGCCGCCTACGCCGTCACCGCCGCGTGATACCGGTCGAGTTCCGCGACATGCGCGTGAATCGCCGGAATCAGATCGCGCCCGTAGGCCAGCGCATCGTCGAGCGGATCGAAACCGCGAATCAGGAACGTCGACACGCCGAGCCGGTAATACGCGCCGAGCGCCCGCGCAACCTGTTCCGGCGTGCCGACGAGCGCGGTCGAATTCCAGCGCGCGCCGGTCAGGTTCGCGACGCCCATCCACAACCGCTCGTCGAGCACGTCGCCCTGCGCGGCCGCTGCCATCAACCGTTGCGAGCCCGCATTCTGCGGTGCGTGACCGTCGATCGGCTGGCCGTTCGCGAGCCGCGCCGCGCGCACGCGCGCACGGATCCGCTCGGCTTTTTCCCACGCGGCGGCTTCGGTGCTCGCGACGATCGGCCGGAACGACACGCTGATGCGCGGCGCGCGTCCGAACGGCGCCGCGGCGGCCCGCACGCGCGCGATCTGCTCGCGCACCGCGGCGAGCGGCTCGCCCCACGTCATGTAGACGTCCGCGTGTTGCCCGGCCACCGCCAGCGCGGCCGGCGACGAACCGCCGAAATAGATCGGCACGTGCGGGCGCTGCGTGCCCTTCACGACCGGCGACGCACCGCGCAGCCGATAGAACGCGCCGTCGTGATCGACCGGCGCGTCGGCGAGCCAGATGCGTTTCAGCACGTCGAGATATTCGCCGGTGCGGCGATAGCGTGCGTCGTGCGGCACGAAATCGCCGTCGCGCTGCAGATCGGCATCATCGCCGCCCGACACGACGTTCAGCGCGAGCCGGCCGCCGCTGAACACGTCGAGCGTGGCGATCTGCCGCGCGGCCGCCGACGGCACGATCACGCCCGGCCGGTGCGCGAGCAGGATGCGGATGCGTTCGGTCGCGGCGGCCGCGAACGACGCGACGATGAAACCATCCGCCGCGTTGCTGAAATGGCCGACCAGGATCTGGTCGAAGCCGGCGGCTTCGTGCGCCTGCGCGAAGCGCCGCACGTAGTCGGGCTGAACGGCGGCGCCGCCCGGTACGTCGACCTCCGCGCCGGGCGTCGCGGTGATCATGCCGATGATGTCGACGGGCATGTCGGGCTGTCCTTGAGATGGTGGTTCGGAACGGGCGGACGTGGCGGCACGGTCACTGCGCGGCGGCCGTCTTTTGCGCGGGCGCCGCGAATGCGCCCGCATACGACCGGTCGAGCAGCTTCGCCGTGTCGTAGGCGGCCGGAATCACGCCGGCCTTGTGCAGGAAGTCGGCCGTGTTCTGCGCATCCTTCGCGGCCGTGTCGTCGACGGGGCCCACGCGCTGGTGCGCGTTGTCGAGCCAGCGGTACGCGACGTCCGGCTCGAGCTTCGCGCGCTTCGCCCACAGGTCGGCATACTCGCGCGGATGACTGTCGACCCACTGGCGTGCGGCCACCACGCGCTTCAGGAAATCGGTGATCTCCGCGCGCCTGGCCGTAGCCGCCTGCTCGTTCGCCGCGACGAAGCTCAGCGCGGGCATCAGGCCCTGCGCGGTCGTCACCGGCCGCGCGCCTTGCCGCAGCGCGAGCGTGCTGACGAACGGCTCCCACAGCGACACGGCGTCGACCGAGCCGTTCGCGAGCGCGTTGGTCGCATCGATCGGCATCAGGTAAGCGTACTTGACGGAATCCGCGCGCAGGCCAGCGTGTTCGAGCGCGCGCAGCACGAGCTGCTGGCTCCATGCGCCGCGCCAGACGGCCACGGTCTTGCCCTGCAGGTCGGCGACGGTGCGCACCGGCGAGTTCTTCGGCACGAGGATCGCGACGCCGTCGAGGCTCTGCCGCGACACCGCGATCACTTTCACCGGCGCGCCGCGCGCGGCCAGCGTGAGCAGCGCGGAATCGCCGAGGAAGCCGATGTCGATCGCATTGCCGTTCAGGCTTTCGGCGACGGGCGCGGCGGCCTGGAAGTGCTTCCACTCGATCGTGTAAGGCAGGTCCTTCAGCACGCCGGACGCCTCCATCGACGCCTGGATGTTGAAGTAATTCTGTTCACCGACGCGCAGCGTGACGGTGTCTTTGGCGATGCCCGGCTGCGCGGCGAGCGCGAGCAGCAACGCCGTGACGATTCGGCTCAACAACGTGATCTCCCCGGTGGTTGGCGGACGGCCGCGCGACGGCGTCGCCCATGGGTCCGCTTGCCGCGACGGCCGGCGCACGGATGGAACCGACGAAGATACGGCGATCCACTTCATGAGACAAACGCAATATTCTTCTATGCAAAGATGCAAATGTTTTATGGATGAGTCGCCACGAAGCGACGCCGGCCGCCACGCTTCGCGCACCACCGTTCGAATGATTCCTCGATAGATATTTCGTGCACGAAATAAATCACCCACTATATTTCGCATACGAAATAACTACCCGAATGAGGATGGCCATGACGTCAGACCCCGTGGAGTTTTGCGCCGCCGACGGCTATACGCTGCGCGGTACGCTGTGGTTGCCGGACACGCCACCGCGCGCGCTGGTGTTGATCCATCCGGCTACCGCCGTGCCGGAGCGGCTGTACGCTGGCTTCGCGCGCTTCCTGACCGAACGCGGCTTCGCGGCGCTGACCTACAACTATCGCGGCATCGGTGCGTCGCGGCCCGCGCGGCTGAGCGCGCTGCAGGCTCGCATGCGCGACTGGGTCGAACTCGACGTGGGCGCCGCGATCGCGTGGGCGCGCGACGCGTACGCAGGGTTGCCGCTGCTGGCGGTCGGGCATAGCGTCGGCGGTCACGCGATCGGGCTGTCGGCCGGCACCGCGCACCTGCGCGCGGCCGTGCTCGTCGCCGCGCACGCGGGCAGCACGCGGCTGATTTCCCGCGCGGCCGAGCGGCTGAAGGTGCGGCTGATCCTGCGCGTGCTCGGCCCGCTCGCGTCCGCGCTGCTCGGCTACGTGCCCGGCAAGCGGCTCGGGCTCGGCGAGGACCTCCCCGCCGGCGTGTTCCGCGAGTGGAGCCGCTGGACCACGTTGCCGCGCTACTTCTTCGACGATCCGACGCTCGGGGCAGCCGAGCGCTTCTCGAAGCAGCAGTTGCCGATTCTCGCGCTCGGCTTCGACGACGATCCGTGGGCGAACCCGCCCGCGATCGACCTGCTGGTAAGCTACCTGACCCGGGCGGCCGTCGAACGCCGCCAGATCGATCCGAACGCCGCGGGCAGCGGACCGGTCGGACACATGGGTTTCTTCCGCAGCCGGCCAGGCACCGTGCTGTGGCCAGCGGTCGCAGACTGGCTCGCGCAGGCACTCGACGCGCCGCGCGCGGCGGGTCGCCCGTCCCTTTCCATTGCAGCCGGGAACCGAGCTTGAGCGAAGACCGACGATTGTTTTTCCTGTTGACCATCGGCCAGCGGCGCGTGCAGCGCTGGGTCGATCGCAAGGCCGAGACCGATGCGCGCGCCAGCGCCGCGCAGGCCGGCGTGCTGTTCTGCCTCGCGAGGCAGGACGGCGCGCTGATCGGCGAAGTCGGCGCGGCGCTGCAATTGGCGCCGTCCGCGATGACGGGGCTCGCCGACCGGATGGCGAAGGCCGGCCTGCTCGCGCGTCACGCCGATTCGGACGACGGGCGTGCAACGCGCCTGTTCCTGACCGACGAAGGACAAGCGGCGCTCAAGCGTGCGCGCGTGGCGCTGCGCGAGCTGAACGGCAAGCTGTGTGACGGGTTTTCCGACGCCGAACTCGACGTCGTCGCGCGCTGGCTGCACGCATTGCAGGACCGCTTTCCGACCGAACGCTGAACGGCGCCGGCGGTGCGCCGCATCGGCACGATGCCGCGTAATCGATAGCGATTCCGATTCGCGCTTTCGATTCGGTTTCCGAACTTTCAGGCGGCAAATTTTGCGTTCCGGATGCACCGCTTCGGGAACGCTTTCCGGCTACGTCCTGTTACAAAAAATTGCCTCCCGCGCCGCATACCGATCGCCTACATTGCTATCCACTTCGACGCATTCGTCATATGCACGGACTGGCCTTCCCGTCGCGTCCGCATCCTTGGGCGCACTCGACAAGCAATGAAAACGAAGAGGTGTCTTGACCGACGTGCTGGCGGCATCCAGCACACGCGGATTGCGATGACTGAAGCGGCCTCCTGAACGACACGATCCGACGCGTGGCACGGCATCCATTGCCGCCGCGTACCGGTGCGCGACGTGCCGCTGCGCCCTGACATCGCCGCCGCACGTGAACGAGGAGCAGTCCATGCGACACACGATGGTATCCCACTCGCTTGTCACCCGCCTCACCCGCCTGTCCGCCACGATGGGAATGGCGATGGCCGCCGCCGCGGCCGCGCATGCCGACCCCGTGGTCGTGTCCGGCCCGAGCCCGTTCGCCGCCTGCACCATCGGCGGCCCCGGCACGAACTACGTGAACGCCGAGGTCGAACCATGGCTCTCGGTCAATCCGGCGAACCCGACCAACATGATCGGCGTGTGGCAGCAGGATCGCTGGTCGAACGGCGGCGCCCACGGGCTCGTCGCCGGCTACACGTTCGACGGCGGTGCGACCTGGGCGCGCACGCCGCAACCGTTCAGCGCCTGCGCGCCGGGCGGCCTCAAGTACGAGCGCGCGTCAGATCCGTGGGTGTCGTTCGGGCCCGACGGCACCGCGTATTCGGTATCGATCTCGTTCAACCAGTCGAACAACGGCAATGCGGTCGCGGCCTCGGTGTCGACCGACGGCGGACAGACGTGGAGCAGCCCGGCCGTACTGATCGCGAACGACGAACCGACGACACAGTTCTTCAACGACAAGGAATCGGTCACGGCGAACCCGGTGAAGGCCGGCACGGCCTACGCGGTGTGGGACCGCCTCGAACTGCCGAACGGCAACCCGTACGCGAACCTGCACACGCAGGCATATCGCGGGCCGACATTCTTCTCGAAGACGGTCGACGGCGGCAAGACGTGGAGCAGAGCGAAAGTCATCGTCAACGTGCCGTCGCGTCAGCAGACGATCGGCAACCAGATCGTCGTCGACCCGAAGACCGGTACGCTCTACGACTTCTTCGACCTGATCCAGCCGCCGTTCAGCAAGGCGGCCGGCAAGGTCGCGTTCATCAAGTCGACCGACGACGGCGCGACCTGGACGAAGCCGCAGGTGATCGCCGGGCTGCAGACGGTCGGCGTGACCGATCCGAACACCGGCGAACCGGTACGCACCGGCGACATCATTCCGGAGCCCGCGATCGATCCGGCATCCGGGCAACTGTACGTCGTCTGGCAGGACAGCCGCTTCAACGGCGGCAACTACGACGAGATCGCGCTGTCGACGTCGAAGGACGGCGGCGCGAGCTGGAGCGCGCCGCTGCAAGTGAACACGCCGACCGGGCGTGCCGCGTTCAATCCGTCGGTGCGCGTCGACAATGCCGGCTCGGTGATGGTCACCTACTACGACTTCCGCGACCTGCAGGCCGGCAACACGACGACGCTGCCGACCGGCTTCTGGCGCAAGATCTCGCATGACGGCGGCACCACGTTCGCCGACGAGCGGCGCGTCGGCGGCCCGTTCGACATGAAGCTCGCGCCGAACGCGGAAGGCTTCTTCATCGGCGATTACCAGGGGCTCGACGTGCTGCCGTCGTCGTCGTTCCATCCGTTCTTCGTCCAGACCAACGCGGGCAACCTGACGAACCGCACCGACGTGTTCTTCACGCCGTGATGCACGCGTGAGCGCAGCGCTGCCGTGACGCCCCTCGCGTCGCGGCAGCGTGCCCGCTTGCGCGTCAATGCATGTCGGTCAGCACGATGCGGCCGTCGACCTTCCCTTCGCGCAGCCGCGCGAATATCTCGTTGATGTTGCCGAGCCGGTCCCGATGGATATGCGCGCGCACCAGCCCGTCCGCCGCGAAATCGAGTGATTCCTGCAGATCGCGACGCGTGCCGACGATCGAGCCGCGCACCGTGATGCCGTTCAGCACGGTCGAGAAGATCGGCAACGGGAAATCGCCGGGCGGCAAGCCGTTGAGCGCCACCGTGCCGCCGCGCCGCACCATCCCGAGCGCCTGCGCGAACGCACTGCGCGACACGGCCGTGACCAGCACGCCATGCGCCCCGCCGATCTCCTTCTGGATGACCTTCGCCGGATCGTCGGTCGACGCATCGATCGTCAGTTGTGCGCCAAGCTGGCGAGCGAGTTCGAGCTTGGCCGGAGACACGTCGATCGCCGCGACGTGCAGGCCCATCGCGCGCGCGTATTGCACGGCCACGTGGCCGAGCCCGCCGATACCCGAAATCGCGATCCACTGGCCCGGACGCGTGTCGGTGACGCGAATCCCCTTGTAGACGGTTACGCCCGCGCACAGGATCGGCGCGATCTCGTCGAACGCGACCTGCGCGGGCAGATGGCCGACGTAGTCGGGATCGGCCAGCACGTATTCCGCGTAGCTGCCGTTCACCGAATAGCCGGTGTTCTGCTGCCCGTGGCAAAGGGTTTCCCAGCCGGTGTGGCAGTACTCGCAGTGGCCGCACGCCGTGTAGAGCCATGGCACGCCGACGCGGTCGCCCTCGCGCACGTGCGTGACGCCCGCGCCGACCGCCGCGACGACGCCCACGCCTTCGTGTCCGGGAATGAACGGCAGCGTCGGCTTCACGGGCCAGTCGCCGTCGGCTGCGTGCAGGTCCGTATGGCAGACACCCGTCGCCTTGATGTTGACGAGGATCTGGCCAGGGCCCGGCGTCGGGATCGGCACTTCCTCGATGCGCAACGGTTCGCCGAACGCGTGCACCACCGCCGCTTTCATGGTTTGAGTCATGCGTCGCTCCTGTCTGGTCGATGACCGCGCCAGTATCCGGGCTCGAAACCGGAACGCATTGATGCGCATCAACGGGGCAGAAATCGTGCGCGCCGGCGGCGCATTCATCGCGAGTCATGGTTGCTCGCACCGCCGGTGCCGGTTTGAACGTCCCGCCGCTGCGTTCTCGGCCATTTCGGTCGGTTGTCGGAGACCCTGTGGGCTACCGCCGTTTCGCTTGGAATTTGTAATGATATAACATATCATTTCGCGAACTCGTCCATCTGAAGCCGTTCCGCCCGGGTGGCCGGGTTACGCCGAGTCATATCCAAACGGGTCACTGCGCGTCGCAGACACAACAATATATCGTATCAAGTGATGACCCGCATGTCTCGTTTCCCGATCCGATTCCAACCCATTCCAACCGATTCACCGACCATGCGCGACCTCCCTCGTCTACCGCTTCGCCCGCTACCGCCCGTTTCGCTGATGCTGTTCGCCGCCGTCGCGCACGCACAGGCCGATACGCGCGCCTCGTCGACGCCGACGCACACCACGCCGCTCACGCCGATTTTCGTGACCGCGAACCCGCTCGGCGACACCGAGCTGATCTCGCCGACCGTGCAACTGTCCGGCGACGCGCTGACGCGCCGCCAGGCCGATTCGCTCGGCGAAACGCTCGACGGCCTGCCCGGCGTATCGACCACCACCTACGGTCCGATGGTCGGCCGCCCGATCATCCGCGGGATGGACGGCGACCGGATCCGCCTGCTGCAGAACGGCGTCGCCGCCTACGACGCGTCGTCGCTGTCGTACGACCACGCGGTGCCGCAGGATCCGCTGTCGATCGAGCGCGTCGAGATCGTGCGCGGGCCGGCCGCGCTGCTGTACGGCGGCAACGCGGTCGGCGGGGTCGTCAACACGATCGACAACCGGATTCCGCGAGAGGCGATCGAAGGCGTGACGGGCGCGCTCGACGCGCGCTACGGTGGCGCCAATTCGGTGCGCGCGGGCGCCGCGCAGGTCGAAGGCGGCAACGGCCGCTTTGCGTTCCATGTCGACGCATTCGACCGGGAAACGAGCAAGCTGCGGATTCCCGGCTACGCGCGCAGCAGCCAGCAACGGGCGATCGACGGCCCCGACACGCCGCAACCGTACGGCAACGTGCCGAACAGCGACGGCCGCGTGCATGGCGGCGCGCTCGGCGCGTCGTACACGTGGGCCGATGGCTTCGCGGGCCTGTCGTACAGCGGCTACGAGTCGAACTACGGCTCCGTCGCCGAGGACGACGTGCGCTTGCGGATGCGCCAGGAGCGCCTCGCGCTCGCGTCCGAGGTGCGCAACCTGAGCGGACCGTTCACGACGCTGAAGTTCGACTTCGCGTACACCGACTATCGCCACAAGGAAGTCGACAACGGCGAGACGGCCACCACCTTCCGCAACCGCGGCTACGAGGCGCGCATCGAGGCGCGGCATCGCCGGATCGGCCCGTTCGAAGGCGCGATCGGTATTCAGTTCGGCCAGAACACGTTCTCGGCGCTCGGCGACGAAATGCTCGTGCCGTCCACGCGAACGAACAGCGTCGCGCTGTTCGGTCTCGAGGAATGGCAGGTCGTCCCCGCGCTGAAGCTGAGCCTCGGCGGGCGCTTCGAGCACGTGAAGATCGATCCCGATCCGGCCGGTATCGAGAAATTCGCGGTCGCGCAGCCGCGCGACTTCAATGCCGGCAGCGTATCGGCCGGCGCGCTGTTCTCGCTGACGCCCGTGTGGTCGGTCGCGGCGAACGTCGCGTACACCGAACGCGCGCCGACCTTCTACGAGTTGTACTCGAACGGCCCGCACGACGCGACCGGCCAGTTCCTGATCGGCAACCCGAACGCGTCGAAGGAAAAGGCCGTGTCGACCGACCTGTCGCTACGCTATGCGAGCGGCCCGAACCGCGGCAGCGTCGGCGTGTTCTACAACCGCTTCTCCAACTACCTGACCGAGTACAACACGGGCCGCATCGTGAACGACGACGGCGAACCGGTCGCGCCCGGCGCCGGCGATACGCTCGACGAAGCAATCTATCGCGGCGTGCGCGCCGAGTTCTACGGCGTCGAACTCGACGGCAAGTGGCGCGCGTTGTCGCGGCGCGGTCACACGGTCGACCTGGAACTGACCGCCGATTACACGCATGCACGCAACGTCGACACCGGCCAGCCGCTGCCGCGCATCGCGCCGCTGCGCGCGACGCTCGCGGCCGACTATGGCTACGGCCCGTTCGGTGCGCGCGCGCAGGTCACGCACGCGTGGTCGCAGCACCGCGTGCCCGACAACGACGTTCCGACCGACGGCTACACGTCGCTCGGCGTGATGCTCACGTACAAGTTCCGTGTCGGCGCGACGCACTGGCTCGCGTACCTGCGCGGCGACAACCTGACGAACCAGGAGATCCGCTATGCGACCTCGGTCGTGCGCGGCTTCGCACCGCAAGGCGGCCGCAACATGATGGCCGGCCTGCGCACGACGTTCTGATCGCCGGACGGCCCGCGGCGCCGGCCGCGGGCCGGGTCGAACGGGCGCGCATTCTTAGCCTCTTTTACAGGGCCAAATCGGGCGTTCCCGAGCGTCCGAACGCAAATGCGCGATTTACCCGTAAATCAAGGAACATACCAATCTGGCGATTTGAGAAACCGACCAGAACGTATTAACTTTCGGTAAAAAGTCGATTTTCATGTCCGCGTATGAACGCGACGATCATTGGTGATTCCGAGCCTTTCTCCGGATCGAGAAAGCCCAACCGGCGGGGTTTCCAGCGAAAAAGAATAAATATCAGGGTTTTCGATGGGTAAAGAAATATCCGGCATTCCCGTTAATGACGGCACGGGCCTGCACGCGGTCGAACAACAAATTCCCATCGCCAACCACTCGCACAGAGGCACATCGTGAAAATCGCCAGAATAACGATCAAGGCAAAACTGCTTGGCGGCTTCGGTTTGCTCGCCGTGGTCGTCGTGGCCGTGTCGGGCATGGCGCTGAAAGCGCTGTCCGATACGAACGACGAGTTTTCCCGGTACATGAACGGCGTCAATGCGCGCGCAAACCTGTCCGCGCAAATCCGTACGGCGGTCGACCGGCGCGCGATCGCCGCGCGCAATCTGGTGCTCGTGACCACGCCGTCCGACATCCAGCTCGAACTGGCCGAAGTGCAGCAGGCGCACAAGGACGTGCAGGACCGCCTCGCGAAGCTGAAGGACATGATGGTGAATGCGACCGACACGACCGACCGCGCGCGCGAACTGGTCGCCGAGATCGTGCGCGTCGAAGCGAGCTACGGGCCCGTCGCGCTGAATATCGTCGGGCTCGCGCAGGCCGGCAAGAAGGACGAGGCAACCGCCGATATCGACAATCGCTGCCGTCCGTTGCTTGCGCAACTTGTTCGCGCGACCGATGCGTACGCAACCTATACGCACGAGCGTGAAGTCGCGATCGCGCAGGCATTCTCGGATCGCTACGCGCTCGAGCGCAACTTGCTGCTGGCCATCTGCGCAATCGCGATCGCGGTGGCGGTTGGCGGCGGCCTGTGGCTGACGCGCAGGATCACCGCACCGATCGTCGCGGCAGTCGACGTCGCGCGCACGGTGGCCAATGGCGATCTCGGCAGCCGTATCAGCGTGAGCGGCAACGACGAGACGCGCGACCTGCTCGACGCGCTGCGCACGATGAATGCGCGGCTGATCGACATAGTCGGTCGCGTGCGCGATTCGTCGAACAGCATCGCGCATGCGGTAGGCGAGATCGCATCGGGCAATCTCGACCTGAGCCAGCGCACCGAGGAACAGGCCGCATCGCTGCAGGAGACCGCCGCGACGATGGAGCAATTCACGTCGACGGTGCGCCTGAACGCGGAGAACGCGCAGCAGGCGAGCACGCTCGCCGCGAACGCGTCGGACGTCGCGCTGCGCGGCAGCGCGGTGGTCGGCCGCGTGGTCGATACGATGACGGAGATCGGCAACAGCTCGTCGAAAATTGCGGACATCACCGGGATCATCGAAGGCATCGCATTCCAGACCAACATCCTCGCGCTGAACGCGGCAGTCGAGGCGGCACGCGCGGGCGAACAGGGCCGCGGCTTCGCGGTCGTCGCGAGCGAGGTGCGCAGCCTCGCGCAACGTTCGTCCACCGCTGCGAAGGAAATCAAGGAGCTGATCTCGGCATCGGTACAGACGATCCAGGACGGCTCGGCGCTCGCGGGCGAAGCCGGCAAGACGATGTCGGACGTGACGCGAGCCGTCGCGCGCGTCACCGACATCATGGGTGAAATCGCGGCCGCATCGGCCGAACAGAGCCGCGGCATCGACCAGGTGAACCTGACGATCACGCAGATGGACGAGACGACGCAGCAGAACGCGGCACTCGTCGAACAGGCCGCGGCCGCGTCGAAATCGCTCGAGGCGCAGGGCCGCGATCTGTCGGAGACGGTGTCCGCGTTCCGGATGCCGGCCGGCGAACATGCAGCGTCGGCACACGCGCGTGCGCACGCAGACGACAGCGCGTCGCACTGGCAGGCTGCTGCCGCATAACGTGTCACGCGTGTCACGCGTAACGCGTCGCACGTAACACGGCCCGGCTGCGCATCGCCACCGCCTGCGTGCGACGGTCGTCGCGCTCGTGCGAACCTGAAACGCCGGGCGTCGCGCGGCACGCTCCATGTGTCCGCGGCACGCATCCTCGCCGCGTCGACCACGCACATCGCGATCGATCGAAGCAATTTCGATCGACACGGAATACGATCGGGCGCGTACGTCCACGATCCCCTTTCTCCAGGATCGCCGCCTCCCGTTGCACACGCTGCCGCGCAATTTCCGGTCCCGCCCGCCCTGCACGCGAAACGGCAAGTGTTGAACCGCCTGCGAATTCGTCGATCGCGGTCATGCACTTTTAAATCATGCGAATGACGAGTATCCTAAAAAAAGCACTCCACGTTCGAACGGCGAATCGCGTTCCCTGATTCCCGTCCGCTCGTATCGCGGCCCCATCGCGCCACGCGTCGATGGCGGCGTCCGCCTCGCGCCCTGGCCGCACGAACCTTCCCCAACCATTCGCAGGAGAGCTGGTGAGCCGACTCGTCGTCGTATCCAATCGCATTGCAGATCCCCGTAAAGCCGCGGCAGGCGGGCTTGCCGTGGCCGTGAAAGACAGCCTGCAGGAATCGGGCGGCGTCTGGTTCGGGTGGAGCGGCAGGCTGCGCGGCGACGGCGAACGCCCCGCGCACGGCGACGACGTGCAGATCCAGAACGTCGGCGGCATCCAGCTCGCGACGATCGATCTCGATCCGCAGGATTACGACGCGTATTACCTCGGCTACTCGAACAACGTGCTGTGGCCAGTGTTCCACTACCGCCTCGATCTCGCGCAGTTCGACCGCCGCTTCGCGGACGGCTACCGGCGTGTGAACCAGTTGTTCGCGCGCAAGCTGAGCACGCTGCTGCGCCCCGACGACGTCGTCTGGGTCCACGATTACCAGCTGATTCCGCTCGCCGCCGAACTGCGTGCGATGGGCTGCAGGAATCCGATCGGCTTCTTCCTGCACATTCCGATGCCGCCGCCACCGATCATGGCCGCGATCCCGGAGCACGAGTGGCTGATGCGCTCGCTGTTCGCCTACGATCTCGTCGGCTTCCAGACCGAATCGGATCTCCTTCACTTCGAGCACTACGTCGAGGCGGAAGCCGGCGCCGCGCGGCTACCGGACGGCCGCCTGCACGCGTTCGGCCGCACGCTGTCGGCCGGTGCGTTCCCGATCGGCATCAACGTCGACGAATTCGCGGCGCTCGCGGAGAACCGCGACGGCATCGACATGTTCGAGCGGATGCGCGACGAGTATTCGCGTCGCCAGTTGCTCGTCGGCGTCGACCGGCTCGACTACACGAAGGGGCTGCCGCAGCGCGTGCACGCGTTCCGTCAGTTGCTCGAACAATATCCGGAGAACCGCGACCGCGCGACGCTGATCCAGATCGCCGCACCAAGCCGCGAGGATCTCGGCGCGTACGACGACCTGCGGCGCGAGATGGACAGCCTGTGCGGCGCGATCAACGGCGATTACGGCGAACTCGAGTGGATGCCGATGCGCTACATCCACCGCACGGTCGCGCGCAAGCGCTTGCCGGGCCTCTACCGCGCGAGCCGCGTCGCGCTCGTCACGCCGCTGCGCGATGGCATGAACCTGGTCGCGAAGGAGTTTCTCGCCGCGCAGGATGAGGCCGATCCGGGCGTGCTCGTGCTGTCGCGTTTCGCGGGCGCGGCCGAGCAGTTGAAGCCCGCGCTGCTCGTCAATCCGTACGACACGCAAGGCACCGCGCAGGCGATCCAGCGCGCGCTCACGATGCCGCTCGACGAACGCCGCCAGCGCCACGACGCGCTGATGGCGATCGTGCGCAAGACCGACGTGCACTGGTGGCGCACGCGCTTTCTCGACGCGCTCGCCGAAGCGGCGGAAGTCGCCGCCGCGACCGAGTCCTGACGCACCACGTCCTGCCGGCGACAGGCTCGCGCTTCAGCGTTCGGGTTCGCGCGGCGGCCCGTATGCGACGAAATCGCGCTCGATCGCCGACGCCTGCTCCGGCGTATTCGCGCCCGCGCCGGGCCCGGGATCGGTCGTGGATGGCACGGCGCCAGGCGCCTCGCGCCCGTCGATCAGCGCCTGCAACGCATCGCGTTCGAGCACCTCGCACGCAAGCAGCCGTCGTGCGATCCGCTCGAGCGCATCGCGACGTTCTCCGAGCGTCGACGCGACGCGCGCATGCGCATCGGTCAGCAGCGTATGCACCTCGTCGTCGATCATCCGTGCGGTGTGCTCGCTGCAGCGCCCCTCGCCCGAATGCCATGCGCCCGGCATGCCGGTGCGCGCATCGCCGTCGTCGAAGCTCACCAGCCCGATCCGCTCGCTCATCCCGTACTGCATGACCATGTGGCGCGCCATCGCGGTCGCGCGTTCGAGATCGTTCTGTGCGCCCGTCGACACGTCGCCGAATACGAGTTCTTCCGCGACACGCCCGCCGAGCAGCGCGTCGATCCGATCGAGCAGCTCGCTGCGGCGCAGGACGTAGCGATCCTCGGTCGGCACCTGCTGCGTATAGCCGAGCGCGGCCACGCCGCGCGGAATGATCGACACCTTCTTTACCGGATCGCAATGCGCGCGGCTTTCCGCGACGAGCGCATGGCCGGCTTCGTGATAGGCGATCGTCAGCTTCTCCTGCGCGTTCATCACGCGGCTCTTGCGCTCGAGGCCCGTCAGCGCGCGATCGATCGCCTCGTCGAAGTCGTCCATCCCGATCGCCGGCTTGCCGAGCTCCGCCGCATGCAGCGCGGCCTCGTTGACGACGTTCGCGAGATCAGCGCCGACGAAGCCCGGCGTGCGCGACGCGAGTTCGCCGAGGTCGACGTCGGCCGCGAGCTTCACGTGCTTCACGTGCACGCCGAGGATCTGGCGGCGGCCGTTCACGTCGGGCCGGTCGATCGCGATGTGACGGTCGAAGCGGCCCGGGCGCAGCAGTGCGGGATCGAGAATCTCCGGCCGGTTGGTCGCGGCCATGATGATCACGCCGGAGCCGGCCTGGAAGCCGTCCATCTCGACGAGCAACTGGTTGAGCGTCTGCTCGCGCTCGTCGTTGCCCGACATCGGGCCGACCCCGCGCACCTTGCCGAGCGCATCGAGCTCGTCGACGAACACGATGCACGGCGCCTTCTGCTGCGCCTGCTCGAACAGGTCGCGCACGCGCGCCGCGCCGACGCCGACGAACATCTCGACGAACGCCGAGCCGCTGATCGAGAAGAACGGCACGGCCGCCTCGCCCGCCACCGCGCGCGCGAGCAACGTCTTGCCGGTACCGGGCGCGCCGACAACCAGCACGCCCTTCGGAATCTTGCCGCCGAGCCGCTGGTAGCGATCCGGATCGCGCAGGAACGCGACGAGCTGCTGCAGCTCGGCCTTCGCTTCGTCGATGCCCGCGATGTCGTCGAACGTGATGCCGGTTTCCTGCTGCACGTAGACGCGTGCGCGGCTCTTGCCCATCCCGGTGAAATCCTGCAGCCCGCCGCGCTTGCGCAGCATCAGGTTCCAGATGAACACGAACGCGACGAGCGGCACCAGCCACGACGCGAGCGACGCGATCCAGCCGGTGTCGGACGCGCCGTGGAAGCGGATGCCGGCGGCGGTCAGCGTGTCGATCAACTGCGGGTCGGTCACGCGGTTGGTGGCGAAGCGCGGCGGCGTGCCCTCCGACTTCAGGGCCGCGACTTCGGACGCCGGCAGCATCGCGCCGGCCTGCGGCATCGTCAGCGTGCCCGTGATCGTCGTCGATCCGATCTCGAGATCGTCGACGAGCCGCGCGGCGACGAGCCGATGGAAATCGCTGTACGCGATCAGCGTCGACGTCGGACGCAGCATCAGCAACTGCGCGGCGAACAGCACGAAGAAGCCCGCCGCGATCAGCAATCCTGCGTAGTCGAATTTCCTGTCCATGGCATCGGGCCGGCCGGTCGCGCCGCCGCGCGCTTATGCGTGCCCGCGCGCCGGGCCGGCACGCGGCATCGGCAGCCACGCGCAGACGGAACGCATCCGCGTCATCTTCGCCTCGTTTCGTCGCATGAATGACACCGCGAAGGCGCGCCACGCGCCGTTCGCGCGGACGACGCACGGCAACGCGCCGCCCGTGATTCAAGTCTAGTTCGCGCGCAAGCGTCGCGCATTGTCCGACAAACAGCTTTCATCGAGGCGGGCGGCCACGTTATAGTCGCGTTCATGACATTTCCGTGACAGCCGGCATCGCCCCGCCCGGGCGCGACGCCGGCCGTTGCGTCCCGTCCCGCGTCGCGGCAGGCCGCGTGACGCCGCCGCGCATCGAACGACAACCGCCCATCCGAGGAGCTCACGACGTGAACGACACCCCCGATCGCCCCGACGACCTTCCCGTTGATCCCGACCGCCGCCGTATGCTCGGCGGCCTCGCCGCGCTCGGCGCCGGCGTCGCGCTCGGCGGCTGCGAGACCACGCCGGGCGGCGCGCCGCGCACCGCCGCCGACCTGCGGCTCGACGAGGCGCTGCGCCGGCAGGTGCGCCACATCGTCGTGATCTATGCGGAAAACCGCAGCTTCGCGAACCTGTATGGCGACTTCCCCGGTGTGCGCTACCCGCTGAGCGAGGTGCGGCCCGAGCATGCGCAGCAGCTCGATCGCGACGGCAAGACGCCGTTGCCGGTGCTGCCGAAAATCTGGGGCGGACTCGTGCCGCAAGCGCAGGAAGTGAACGGCAAGCGCTACGCGATCGCCGAGCGCGACATCGACAAGCTGCCGAACGCGCCGTTCCGGATCACCGACGCGCAGGGCAAGCCGCTGCCCAATGGCGTAATCACGCGCGACCTGTGGCACCGCTTCTACCAGAACCAGATGCAGATCGCGGGCGGCCGCAACAACCAGTTTGCCGCGTGGGCCGATTCGGGCGGCCTCGTGATGGGCCATTACCGCAATTCGGCCGACACGCTGCGGCTGTGGAACCTCGCGCGGCAATACACGCTGTGCGACAACTTCTTCATGGCGGCCTTCGGCGGTTCGTGGCTGAACCACATGTTCCTGATTTCCGCGCAGCCGCCGATCTATCCGGATGCACACCGGCATCCGCACGCGGCGAAGCTGCTGTCGAAGGTCGACGGCGACGATCCGGCCGGCACACGGCTGACGCTCGCCGCCGATTCGCCGGCATCCGCGCTCGAGGGCCCGCCGAAGTTCGCGGTCGACGGCCCGCTGACGCCCGACGGCTACGGCGTGAACACGATGGCGCCGCCGTACCAGCCGAGCTACGTTCCGCCGGCCGATCCGGGCAACGCGGCATACGCGGATCCGGCCGACCATCGCGTGATCCCGCCGCAAGCCCATGCGACGATCGGCGACCGCCTGTCGGAGAAGAACGTCGACTGGGCGTGGTACAGCGGCGCGTGGCAATACGCGCTCGAGCACCGCGACACGGGCACGGTGCCGGATTTCCAGTATCACCATCAGCCGTTCAACTACTTCGCGAACTATGCGCCCGGCACCGACGCGCGCCGCAAGCACCTGCGCGACGCGGGCCTCGGCGACGAGCCGTCGACCAACCGCTTCATCGCCGACATCGACGCGGGCCGCCTGCCGGCCGTCGCGTTCTACAAGCCGCAAGGCAACCTGAACATGCACGCGGGCTATGCGGACGTCGAATCCGGCGATCGCCACATCGCGAACGTGATCGAGCGCATCCGGCGCGGCCCGCAGTGGGCGAACACCGTGATCGTGATGACGCACGACGAGAACGGCGGCTGGTGGGATCACGTCGCGCCGCCGGTCGGCGATCGCTGGGGCCCCGGCTCACGGATTCCCGCGCTCGTGATCTCGCCGTTCGCGAAGAAGGGTTACGTCGACCACACGATGTACGACACGAACTCGATCCTGCGCTTCATCAGCCGCGTGCACGGGCTCGCGCCGCTCGACGGCGTCGCCGCGCGCGACAAGGCGTTCGCGTCGCGCGGCGCGACGCCGCCGGGCGACCTGACGAACGCGCTTGATCTCGGCTGACGGCCTGTCGACGCGCCACCGACGTCCGCCTGAAACGACGACGCCCCGGTGCAACACGGTTGCCCGGGGCGTCGTGCTTGCCTGTTCAGGCGACGCTACGCGGCGCGGCGCTCCGCCTCGCTCGCCGAACGCGCGGCATGACGGCCGGCCTGCCGGCCGAAGAACGTCGCATCGGCCAGCGACAGCCCCGAACTGTACCCGGCGCCCCAGCGCGGCAGCCCGCAACTCGTGCGGCCCGCCGCATAAAGGCCCGCCACCGGCACGCGCATGGCGTCGAGCACCTGCCCGGTCGGCAGCGTGTCGAGCCCGCCCAGCGTGAAATGCGGATAGAACGCGTAGTCGATCCGGCAATCGAGCGCGACGAACGGCGGCTCGATCAGCGGCGTCAGCCACTTCTTCGCCTTGTGGAACAACGGATCGACGCCTTCGGCCGCGTGGCGGTTGTAGACGTCGACGGTCGCCGTCAGGGTGCCGGCCGGCATCTGCAGGTCGCGTTCGACTTCCTCCCATGTCTCACCCGCCGCCGCGATGCCGATCCGCGCGATCGCGGGCGGCTCCTGATAGGTCGCCTGGTCGACCAGCAGGTAGATCCGGTCGTCGGTCTGGTGGAACGCGTGATGGCCGGTGCGGCCGTGATAGCCGTCCTCGTTGATGAAGCGCTGGCCGCGCGCGTTCACGAAGATCCCGCGGATCAGCGATTCGGGCGCGTAGAACGGCAGGCTGACGAAACCCTGGTCCATGTGGATCGCGGCCCCGCCCGCGCTCTGGCCGAGCAGGATGCCTGAGCCGTCGTCGCCCGGGCTGCCGATCGGTTCGTCCGAGCGCAGCAACTGCGGCGCGTGCCGGCGCACCATGTCGCGGTTCATCGCGAAGCCGCCCGCGCACAGGATCACAGCGCGGCGCGCCCGCACGCATGCCGTTTCGCCGTACGCGCGCAGCACGACGCCGCGCACCGCGCCGGCATCGTCGACGATCAGCGCCAGGGCGCGCGTGTCGTAGCGTGTCGACACGCCGAGCGCCTGCACGCGCCCGGCCAGCACGCGCATCAGCATCTGCCCGCCGCCCCAGCCCGGCCATTGCGGTGTGTGCCCGCGCGGGCACGGCTTCGCGGCCTCGCTGAACGGCCAGGCCTCCTCGCTGCCGGACCAGATCAGGCAATCGTCCGTTTCCGGTTCGACGATCCGCTCGGCGATGAACGTGTTCTTGTACGTGAGGCCCTGCGCGACGAGCCAGTCGTGATGCGCGAGGCTCTCGTTCGCGTAGAGACGCACCTTCGCCTCGTCCGCGTCTCGGCCGCCCGCGAGCATCAGGTAGCGGTACAGGTCCTCGGTATCGTCGCTGAAGCCGGCCTGCCGCTGCGCGGGCGTGCCGCCACTGCCGCCGAGGTAGATCTCGCCGCCGGACAGCGCGCTCGTGCCGCCGTAGCTCGATGCACGCTCGACGATCAGCGTGTCGGCGCCGGGCTCGCGGCTTCGATCGCCGCGCACGCGCCGGCCGCGCCGAAGCCGACGATCACGACGTCGTGTTCGGCGTCCCAGCGACGCACGTCGCGGACGTTCAGGGGGCGGGTCAGGGAATAGTCGGATGGCATCGCGTAATGGTTCTGCGTGAAGGGAATGGGTGAAAGGCGGTGGTCGTGGCGAAGCACCGCCGGGCAGGCAGCCCGACACGGACGTCGGCGCGGTGTCGATGCGAGCGCTCGAGAGCGCGCATGCGAGCCGCGCCGGGTGTCGTGGGCGGAAACTCGAACGACGACGGGAAACCGGATGGGCGACCCGCGGCGCATGTATCGCGGTGCTCCACCCGGTCTGTCCGCGAGGACGCCACCGCATCGCGACGGCTTCCGGGCGACATCGAATCGGCGCGGCGCACGGCCGCGCCAGCGTCACATGCCGCGCAGCGCGGCGAAGCCGAAGTGCGACGGATCGATGGGTACGCAACCCGTCGGCAAGCCGTTCGAGTCGACCGAGCGGCATTGCAGGATGCCGGCCGCATACGGCGGCGACGGGACCTGCTCGGCACCATATCGCGCCACCGCCATGGCCGCGAACGTGCCTATCGCCAATACGCACAGCTTGCGAGTCGTCAGTCTCATGATCGTCGTCCCCTCCGGTTGGCCGCTATCGCGGTTCGTATCCGGCGACTGACCACGTGCAACGGCGCCGGATGACTGCACGGTAGCCAGCGCCGGCCCGCCAGCCATCGTCCATTTCGACTAGGGGCAAACACGAATCGCGCTTCATGCGGCGCACCGCACTGCAGCATTACTGCGTGATCGGTTCGACTGAAAGACCCGCGAACCGTCTGACCCGGCTTGTTGCGATCGGCCGCATCACCGTCGGCCGCATGCCGTGCATCCGCCGCTGCATCGCAGCATCGGACGTTGCGCCGCCGTCGGCCCGGGTGTTTTCCCCGATCCTTACCCTGCTCCGTATGGATGATGAGCATCGATCGGTCCGATGCGAACCTGCGCGTCAACGTCGCAACGCCGCCGCGTCCGCGCTCGCGGCGCGGCAAACGCTTTCCGTTCACTCACGGGAGTACCGCATGACCGATTCGAATCCCCGCCACGCGCTGTACGAACTTGCGTGCCGTTACGCGCAAGCCGTCGATCGGCGCGACTGGCCGCGCCTCGCCACCCTCTTCACCGCCGATGCGCAGCTCGACGGCCCCGGTTTCCGCTTCGACGACCGCGACGCGATCGTCGCCGGCATGAGCGTGATCGAGCGCTACGAGACGACCCAGCATCACGTGCACAACCAGCTCGTCACGCTCGACGGCGGCGAAGCCGATGTCGAGACCTACGGCGTCGCGTGCCACGTCTATGTGCGCGACGGCGTGAAGCGCAAGCTCGACTGGGGGCTGCGCTATCGCGACCGCTGCGTGTTCGACGGCGGCACGTGGCGCTTCGCCGCGCGCACGCTGCACGTCGACTGGTCGCAAGACCTGCCGCTGGAGGGCTGAACGATGCGCTCGCCCCTCCCCCTCGCCGGCCGCACCGCGCTCGTCACGGGCGGCGCCGGCGGCATCGGCGCGGCCTGCGCGCACGCGCTCGCCGCCGATGGCGCGGCCGTCGTGCTGATGGGCCGCCGCCGCGACGCGCTCGAACGCACGCAGCGGCATCTGGCCGAGGCAGTGCCCGGCAGCCGCGTCGCGATCCATGCCGGCGACGCCTGCGACGACGCCGACCTGCAGGCCGCGCTGGATACCGCATGGGCGTTCGACGGCCGTCTCGACATCGTCGTGCCGACCGTCGGCGGCGCCGGGTTCCGCCCGCTGCTGATGCACGACGCCGACAGCTTCCGCGCGGAAATCGACCTGAACCTGTCCAGCGCGTTCGCCGCGATCCGTCACGCCGCGCCGCGGCTCGCCGACAGCGGCGGCGGCTCCATCGTTTGCATCTCGTCGACCGCCGCGCAGATCAATTTCCGCTGGCTGACCGCGTACTGCACCGCGAAGGCCGCGCTCGAGGCGCTGGTGCGCGGTGCGGCCGAGGAGCTGGCCGGCGCGAAGATCCGCGTGAACGCGGTGCGGCCGGGCCTCACGCGCTCCGAAGCCACCGCCCCGATGTTCGACGACCGTGCGCTGGTCGACAGCTTCCTCGAACAGATTCCGCTCGGCACGCTCGGCGAACCGGAAGCGATCGCGCACGCGGTGCGCTATCTCGCGGGCCCCGAGTCGGGCTGGGTCACCGGCCAGAGCTTCGCGGTCGACGGCGGCCACGAGCTGCGCACCAACCCGCGCGTCGACGCCACGATCGCGCAGATCTACGGCGCGGCCGCGCTCGACGCGGTCAAGGCCGGCCGCGCGCCGGGCGCCGCATGAGCGCCCGCCTTCTTTCAACGTCGCAGGAAATCGAACCCAACATGAATCGAGTCGCAAACAAGGTCGCGCTGATCACCGGCGCGGCGAGTGGCGTCGGCCGCGCCGATGCGCTGCTGCTGGCCGCCGAGGGCGCGCGCGTCGTGCTCACCGACATCGACGAGGATGCGGGCCGCGCGCTCGCGCGCGAAATCGGCGACACCGCGCTGTTCGTGCGCCAGGACATCGCCGACGAGGACGGCTGGCGGCACGCGATCGCGTCGACGCTCGACCGCTTCGGCCGCCTCGACGTACTCGTCAACAACGCGGCGATCTGCCCGGTCGGCTCGATCGAGGACACGAGCCTCGACACCTGGCGGCGCGTGCTGCGTGTCAACGCGGACGGCTATTTCCTCGGCTGCAAGTACGCGATCGGCGCGATGAAAGGCAACGACACGCCGGGCTCGATCGTGATGATGTCGTCGGTCGCCGCGCTCGGCGGGCTGCCGATGATGTGCGCGTACACCGGGTCGAAAGGCGCGGTGACTGCGCTCGCGCGCAGCGTCGCCGTGCACTGCAAGCGCAGCGGCTACCGGATCCGCTGCAACTCGATCCATCCGGACGGGATCTGGACGCCGATGACGCAGGCGCTGATGCCCGATCTCGATCCAACCGCACTCGGCATCGGCAGCGATCCGATGGCACGCATGTGCGATCCGCGGGACGTCGCGAATCTCGTGCTGTTCCTTGCCTCCGACGAATCGCGTTTCGTGAACGGCGCGGAGCTGCGGATCGACAACGCGCAACTCGTTTCGTCCCTGTGATGCGGCTCGTGGCTTTTTCGTTCGAAGGAGTGTTGTGGTGATTTCATTTACCGGCAAGACAGTACTGATCACCGGCGGCGGCGCGGGCATCGGCCGCGCGTGCGCGGAAGGATTCGGCGCGGCGGGTGCGCGCGTCGCGGTGGCCGAGCTCGACCCCGCTCGCGCGCAGGACGTGCGCCAGGCGCTCGAAGCCGCGGGCGTCGACGCGCTCGTCGGCGTCGTGGACGTCACGCGCCGCGACGAGGTCGACGCATTCGCGCAGACGATCGACGCACGCTTCGGCGGCCTCGACGTGCTCGTCAACAACGTCGGCGATTTCCTGCAGATCGCGAAACCGTTCGACGATCATACCGACGACGACATCGCGCGGCTGTTCGACGTGAACCTGCGCCAGGTGTTCGTCGTCACGCAGGCGATGCTGCCGTTGCTGCGCAAGCGCGGCGCGGGCAGCAGCATCGTCGGCGTGTCGTCGATCGAGGGCTTCCGCGCGATTCCGAACTGCACCGTCTATGCGTCGTTCAAGGCCGCACTGACCGGTTTCACGAAAAGCCTCGCGCTCGAACTCGGGCCGGCCGGCATTCGCGTGAACCAGATCGCGCCGGAGACCACCGAGACGCCGCAGGTGCCCGTGAGCGCGATGGTCGCGGCGGAGCATCGCGCGCACATCCCGCGCTGGATTCCGCTCGGGCGCTTCGGTGCCGCCGGCGACATCGCGGGCGCCGCGCTGTTCCTCGCGAGCCCGCTCGCCGCGTGGGTCACCGGCACGACGCTGCACGTGGACGGCGGCGCGCTCGCGGCGGCCGGCTGGTATCGCGACCCGAACGGTTTCTGGACCAACCTGCCGGTCGTCACGGGCAACGGCTTCAACTTCTGAGCGCACTTCCGTGCGGCTTCATCCGTTCAATCGTCGGTTCAATTCATGCGGCGCGCCTGCGCCGCCCTCGGAGACACCATGAACATCCTGATCATCGGCGGCACCGGCCTCATCGGCGGCCACGCCGCGCTGCATCTGCGCGCGCAAGGCAACGACGTGACGCTTGCCGCCCGCAAGCCGCCCGCGCCTGGCAGCGCGCTCGCGCAATTCGACGTGCTGTTGCGCGACTACGTGGCCGGCAACTTCACGCGTGACGATCTCGCGCCGTTCGACGCGGTCGTGTTCGCGGCGGGCAACGACATTCGCCACCTGCCGCCCGGCACCGACGAAGCCGCGCACTGGGAACGCGCGAACGTCGACGCGGTACCGCGCTTCTTCGCGCTCGCGCGCGACGCGGGCGTGAAGCGCGCGGTGCTGGTCGGCAGCTTCTATCCGCAGGTCGCGCCGGCACTCGTCGACACGGTGCCGTACGTGCGCTCGCGCCATCTCGCGGACAAACGCGTGCGCGCGCTCGCGTCGCCGTCGTTCGCGGTGTGCAGCGTCAATGCGCCGTTCGTCGTCGGGTCGGTGCCGGGGCTGCGCAACGAGATGTTCGCCGCGTACACGGGCTATGCGCAGGGCAAGCTCGCCGGCCTGCCGGTGTACGGGCCGGCCGGCGGCAGCAACTTCATCTCGACGCAGTCGCTGTCGGAAGCGATCTGGGGCGCGCTGCAACGCGGCGCATCCGGCAAGGCCTATCTCGTCGGCGACGAGAACCTGAGCTTCGCCGACTATTTCGCGGCCTTCTTCCGCGCGGCGGGCAATCCGCAGCCGGTGCCGTCGCTCGACCAGGAGCATCCGCTGCTGCCCGATATGGCGATCTACACGGGGCGCGGCAACGTCGTGTCGTACGAACCCGATCCGGCCGATATCGCGCTGCTGCGCTACCGGCGCGGCGACGTGCAGCGCGCGGTGAACGAAGTGGTCGCGCAATGCGGCGCGTGAGCGCACTGCCCGCGCAACACGCGCCACGCTGAAACGAAGCAGAAACAAAAACGTCCCGCCGCCGGCGATGCATGCCGGCGGCGGGACGTTCATGCCACCACGTCGTTACTTCGTTACACCGATTCGGATCGTCAGCCGCCGATGCGCTGTTCGATCTTCTTCATCGTGTCGGTCAGCTCGGTGGGCAAACGCAGCTTCAGCGTGTCGAACAACGCAGCATGCAGCTTCAGTTCCTCGCGCCATTCGTCGGCGTTCATCGACGTCACCGCCTCGAACTGCTCGCGCGTGAAGTCGAGCCCGTTCCAGTGCAGGTCGTCATAGGCCGGCGACACGCCGAACGCATGGTCGCCGCCGCCGCCGTTGCCCTCGAGGCGATCGAGCATCCACTTCAGCACGCGCATGTTCTCGCCGAAGCCCGGCCACACGAACTTGCCGTTCGCATCCTTGCGGAACCAGTTCACGCAGTAGATCTTCGGCAGCGTCGCGCCGGCGCCTTCGATCTGCTTGCCGATCTTCAGCCAGTGCGCGAAATAATCGCTCATGTTGTAGCCGCAGAACGGCAGCATCGCGAACGGGTCGCGGCGCACGACGCCCTGCTGGCCGGCTGCCGCGGCGGTCGTCTCCGAGCCCATCGTCGCGGCCATGTACACGCCTTCGATCCAGTCGCGCGCCTCGGTCACGAGCGGCACGGTCGTCGAGCGACGGCCGCCGAAGATGAACGCGTCGATCGGCACGCCGGCCGGGTCTTCCCAGTCCGCGTCGATCGACGGGCATTGCGATGCCGGCGCCGTGAAGCGCGAGTTCGGGTGCGCGGCCTTGCGGCCGGTTTCCTTTCCGATCTCCGGCGTCCACGGGTTGCCCTGCCAGTCGGTCAGCTTCGCGGGCGGCGTGTCGGTCAGGCCTTCCCACCACACGTCGCCGTCTTCCGTCAGCGCGACGTTCGTGAAGATCACGTTTTCCTTCAGCGTCGAGATCGCGTTCGGGTTGGTTTTCACGCCCGTGCCCGGCGCGACGCCGAAGAAGCCGGCTTCCGGGTTGATCGCATACAGGCGCCCGTCGCGGCCCGGCTTCAGCCATGCGATGTCGTCGCCGATCGTCGTGACCTTCCAGCCGTCGAAACCCCGCGGCGGGATCAGCATCGCGAAGTTGGTCTTGCCGCACGCGGACGGGAACGCCGCCGCGACGTGATACTTCTTGCCGGCCGGCGACGTCACGCCGAGGATCAGCATGTGTTCGGCGAGCCAGCCCTGGTCGCGACCCATCGTCGACGCGATGCGCAGCGCGAAACACTTCTTGCCGAGCAGTGCGTTGCCGCCGTAGCCCGAGCCGAAGCTCCAGATCTCGCGTGTGTCGGGGAAATGCACGATGTACTTGACCGGGTTGCACGGCCACGGCACGTCCTTCTGGCCTGCTTCGAGCGGATGGCCGACGCTGTGCACGCACGGCACGAATTCGCCGTCCTCGCCGAGCACGTCATAGACGTCGCGGCCCATGCGCGTCATGATCCGCATGTTCGCGGCCACGTACGGGCTGTCGGACAACTCGACGCCGACGTGCGCGATCGGCGAGCCGAGCGGGCCCATCGAGAACGGCACGACGTACAGCGTGCGGCCGCGCATCGAACCGCGGAACAGACCGTTCAGCGTCTCGCGCATTTCTTCCGGCGCGATCCAGTTGTTGGTCGGGCCGACGTCGTCGGGCGATTCGGTGCAGATGAAGGTGCGGTCCTCGACGCGCGCGACGTCGGACGGATCGGACTGCGCGAGATACGAGTTCGGGCGCTTCGCCGGGTTCAGGCGCTTGAGCGTGCCCTGGTCGACCATCGCCTGGCACAGCGCGTCGTTTTCTTCCTGCGAGCCGTCGCACCAGACGACGCGATCGGGCTCCGTGAGCGCCGCGATACGCGACACCCAGTCGATCAGTTTGCGATGCTTGACGAATGCCGGGGGAGCGATCAGCGGGCCGTGCGTCGCTTCGGCCAGGTTGTTTTGCGACATGGGAATGTCTCCAGACTATTGGGCGGGGATGGGGGATGCGGGACGAGCCCGCGAGATGGGGAATGCGATCGGAGCGCAGGATGCAGCGACGCGCAAGGCGGCACACGCGAGCGGAGCGCGTGTCGATGCCGCGATGCGGGCGAGAGAATGTGATGTCTCGTATGAGCGTGCGAACGCGAGTTTCGCCATGCAAGCAACCTGCCGTACAACTCCATGCCGGCCAGCATACCATCGCCGTTATTGGGCGGGCGTTGCGTTGCAACAAGAAACAACTGTGACGACGCGCCGGCATGCCGCTTGCGGGCATGTCCTTTTTACTGCGCCGACGCGTGAGCTTTGGGGACGAAACGGCTGGAACATCCGTCCTGCAAGGGTTTCGCGAAAACGGAAAAATCGCGCGACATGCTCGCATGCGATGCACGCGAACATGTCGCGGCGCAGATTCGCGTTTTCGCTACTCAGGCAAACCCTGAATTAGGTTGCGTACACAAACATCCATCGCGCGTGCGTTGTGTGCGCTACTGCTCAAAACGGCGCGCCCGGCAATCCGGGGTAATACGCGCCTGCCGCCATCCCGCCGTCGACGGACAGTTCGGCGCCGTTGCAGTACGACGCTTCGTCGCTCGCGAGAAACAGCGTCGCACGCGCGATTTCGTCAGGCAAGCCGACGCGCTGCAGCGGCACGTGCGTGTAGTGCTTGTTGATCTCGTCGAGCGGCGCGCCGGTCGGGTTCGACATCGCGGTGTTGACGCCACCGGGATGAATCGAATTCACGCGCACGCCCTGGTGGCCGAGTTCGAGCGCCGCCACCTTCGTCAACCCGCGCACGCCCCATTTGCTCGATACGTAGGCGGCCAGCGCGTTCACGCCGCGCAGCCCGTCCACCGACGAGATGTTGACGATCGATCCGCTCTTCTGCGCGATCATGCGCGGCGCGATCGTGCGGATGCCGACGAACGTGCCGACGAGATTGACCGATACCGCGCGCTCGAAATCACGTTTCGACAATTCGGTGATCGCACCGAACATCAGCACGGCCGCGTTGTTCACGAGCACGTCGATGCGGCCGAACTGCTCGACGGTCGCATCGGTGACGCGCGCCCAGTTCTGTTCGTCGCTCACGTCGAGCCGCATGAAGCGTGCCGCGTCGCCGAGTTCGCGCGCCAGCGCCTCGCCTTCCGCGTCGAGCACGTCACCGATCACGACGCGCGCGCCCTCCGCGACGAACAGCCTGCATGTTGCGGCGCCCATCCCGCGCGCGCCGCCCGTGACGATCGCCACCTTCCCTTCCAGTCGACCCATGTCGTTCTCTCCTCGATGCTTTCCGATTCCCGTTTGCCGGCCGCGACGCGCTGCGACGCGCATCGGTGCCGGCCCTCGATGTGCGTCGCGTTCGCCGTCAGCCCCAATACGCCTGCCCGCCGTCGAGCGGCAGCGTGGCGCCCGTCAGGTACGCGGCGTCGCGGCTCGCGAGAAACACGATCGCGCGCCCGATGTCCTGCTCGCAGTCGCCCACGCGGCCGAGCGGGATCGTGCGGAAGAACGCCGCCGCTTCGTCCGGGTTCGCGTCGACCCAGCCCTTCAGCCCCGGCGACAGCGCATGCGGCGCGACCGCGTTCACGCGAATGCCGTCGGCGCCCCATTCGCATGCGGCAGCACGCGTGAGCGCGCGAATCGCTTCCTTGGTCGCCGCGTAGGCGCCATAGCCCGACGCGTCCCAGCGCACCGCGGCCGACGACGCGAAATTGACGATCACGCCGTCCCCCTTCAGATGCGGATGGCACGCGCGCATCATGCGCAGCGTCGCGATCGGCCCCGACTCGAGGCCCGCGAGAAAATCCGTGTCGGTCACGTCGAGCAGGCGGCCGAGCGGCACGACCTGCGCGTTGTTGATCAGGATCTGCACGCCGCGAAACCGCTCGACGACCGCATCGACGCACCGCGCGATCTGCGCGGCGTCCATCACGTCGCACACGAACGGCTCCGCGATACCGCCGCGCGCGCGGATCGCATCGCAAGTCGCGACCAGCTTGTCGCGCGTGCGGCCGACCACGGCCACCTGTGCGCCTTCGCCCGCGAGCGCGTGCGCAATGCCTTGCCCGACGCCCTGCCCCGCGCCCGTCACGAGCGCGACCTTGCCTTCGAGGATGCCCATGTGCGCTCCTTAAGCGACGATCGCCGGATGAGCCTGCACGGGCCCGCCAAGCAGTTCGCGATACGACGGCGGCTGCTTGCCGTCGAGTTCCGCGATGCCATACTGCAGCGCGGCTTCCGCGCCGACCAGCACCTGCCCCGACAACGCCATGCGCTGCGGATCGGCGTGGATCGCATGGATCACGCGGCCGGTGAATTCCGGGCTTTCGGCGACGAGCGAGAACTCCTTGTAGAGGTCCGGATGCTCGTCCCACACGCGCGTCGTGCGTTCGGTTCGCAGCGGCCCCATCCAGATCGACACGGCCGCGACGTCGAACGGTTTCAGGTCGACGGCCATGTCCTTCGCGAACTTGTCGACGCCGGACTTCTGCGCGCCGTACGCGGCGCCGTGCATGTAGCAGCTCGCGCCGAACGACGACGTGAACGCGATCAGCCCGCTGTGGCGCCTCGCCATCAGCGGCGCGGCGTGCCAGCTCGCGACGTACGCCGAGCGCAGCCCGACGTCGAGGATGTTCACGAGATCGAGCGACTTCTCCCAGAACGGGCCTGGCAGGATCAGCTGGTCGTGCAGGTAGGTCGCGTTGTTGACGAGGATGTCGAGTCGCCCGCTGTCGCGTTCGACGCGCTCGAACAGCGCCTTCACTTGTGCGTCGTCCGCGTGGTCGCACGCGACGGCGATCCCGCGGCCGCCGAGCGCGTCGATTTCGCGCGCGGTTTCGTGGATCGTGCCGGGCAGCGGCGCGTCGCCTTCGTTCTGCGAGCGCCCCGTCACATAGACGGTCATGCCGGCCGCGCCGAGCGCGCGCGCGATGCCCTTGCCTGCACCGCGCGACGCGCCCGTCACGACGGCGACGGGCGCCTCGTTGTTCTGTGCCATGTTCGATGTCTCCTGGGGAATGTTTTCAACCTGAGTGGGTCGTGCGCGTCGTCACGCGGCAGGCGGCTGCGCGCCGGCGAACAGCACGCCCGGCGCATCGCCGTCGTAGCGGGCGGACAACGTCGACGTGACGACGCAGCGGGTGGCCGCGATCTTCCATTCGCCGTCGACCTTCCGGTATTCGTCGTCGTAGGTCGCGCCGAGCTGCGTGAGCGTGCGCGCGTTGGTGTCGAGCATCTGGTAATGCAGGCCCCACGTGCCGCGCGCATGCGTGTCGTCGAGCACGGTGATGTCGGGATTCACGCCGTGGTGCATCTCGACGATGTGCGGATGGCAGCCGAGCCGCTCGAACACGTCGACGAGCGCATCGCGGTGGTCGAACGTACCGATTCGGCCGTAGTCGATGTGCACCGCGCCGGGCGCGAAGCAGTCGCGCATCCCTTGCGGATCCTTCCGGTCGCAGCACGTGAAGTAGCGCGCCTTCAGGCGGCGGATCGCGTCGGCGTCCTCCAGCCTGCGCACGCGCGCTTCCATTCGTTCGATCGGGGTCATGCCGTCTCCTTGGTCTCGTGTGCGCGGATCGAAGCCGCGTCGACACCACGTTACAGGCGCATGGAAGGCCGGCCATCACCTGTTTGGATGAACCCCGATGTCGCGTATCCGCGAACTTGAACGCAGCTCCCGCGGCGTTCGTCCGAACAGACGATGTGACGCAGGCGGCTTCATTCCTACCATCCGATGACACCACCACGAGACACGGCGATGGACGAGACGACCCGCACGCTCCACGAGTACGAGCAGATCCGCCAGCTGAAGTACCGGTATTTCCGCGCGGTCGATACACACGACTGGTCGCTGCTCGCGCAATGCCTGACCGAGGACTGCGAGGCGCGCCTGTACGGCGGCCGCTATGCGTACGACGGCCGCGACGCATTCGTGTCCAGCCTGCGCGAACTGCTCGGCAAGCCGACCTTCCTGACGATGCATCACGGCCACCACCCCGAGCTCACGCTGGTGTCCGCCGATCATGCGTGCGGCGTGTGGTTTCTCGAGGATCATGCGATCAATCTAGAGGACAACTACCTGCTGCACGGCACCGCGTTCTACGACGACCAGTACGTGAAGCGCGACGGCGTGTGGCGTATTCACGCGACGCGTCACGAGCGCCTGTTCGAAACCGTCACGTCGCCGATTCCGCCGTCGTTCACGCTGACCGCCAACCGCTTCGCACCGGGCGCGCAGGACGCGACCGGTTCGACCGATCCGGCCGTCAACGCTTCCTGAAACCCGGCGGCAGCGCCGCCGACCTCGTCATCCCCTTTGGAGCCGGAGCAATGGAGAAAGTCATTTATGTATTGTGGCGCGATGCGCAGGCCGCGCCCGAACAATGGAGCCGCAGCGTGCGCGCGCAGCTCGCCGACAAGCTGCTGTCGCTAGGCGCGCACGGCGTGCAGATCAACGTTGCCGACGCCGATGTCGCGCCGGCCGCCGGCCTGAAGCAGACCAACACGCACCCGGGCATCGACGGCATCGTCGCGGTGTGGATCGACAGCGCGAACCCGATGTTCCGCCAGCCGTTCGACGACGCGGTGCGCGCGATCGTCCCGCACATGGCCGCGTATCTCGTCACGGAATCGCAGCCGATTCCGAACACGCGCTTTCCGGCGCGGCCCGGCGAGCGCACGAGCGGCTTCTCGCAGCTCGCGTTCCTGAAGCGCCCGCCGCGCCTCACGCATGAAGCATGGCTCGACGTATGGCACGGCCATCACACGCGCGTCGCGATCGACACGCAGGACAACTTCCTGTACGTGCAGAACGTGGTCGTGCGCGCGCTCACGCATGCGGCGCCCGGCTACGACGCGATCGTCGAGGAATGCTTCCCGGCCGCCGCGATGACCGATCCGTACGCGTTCTTCGATGCAGTCGGCGACGAGGAGAAATTCCAGCGCAACGTCGCGGAGATGATGGACAGCTGCGGACGCTTCATCGATTTCGACAAGATCGACGTGGTGCCGACGAGCCAATACGTCGTGAAGGCCGTGCGCGGATAAAAAAAACGCCAACCCGTCATGAACGGGTTGGCGTCGTGCCGCGGGTATGACGATTACGAGAACTGGTTCATCGTGTTGTCCTTGCCCGCTGCCTTCAGCGCTGCGTCGCCGCTGAAGTATTCCTTGTGGTCGTCGCCGATATCCGAGCCGGACATGTTCTGGTGCTTGACGCACGCGATGCCCTGACGGATTTCCTTGCGCTGCACGCCCGCCACGTAACCGAGCATGCCCTGTTCGCCGAAGTATTCCTTCGCGAGGTTGTCGGTCGACAGCGCGGCCGTGTGGTACGTCGGCAGCGTGATCAGGTGGTGGAAGATGCCTGCTTCACGCGATGCATCGGCCTGGAACGTACGGATCTTCTCGTCGGCGAGCTTGGCCAGTTCGGTCTCGTCGTACTCGACGCTCATCAACTGCGCACGGTCGTATGCCGACACGTCCTTGCCCTCTGCCTTCATTGCGTCGTACACCTGCTGACGGAAGTTCAGCGTCCAGTTGAACGACGGGCTGTTGTTGTACACCAGCTTCGCGTTCGGGATGACCTTGCGGATTTCGCTGACCATGCCGCCGATCTGCGCGATGTGCGGTTTTTCGGTTTCGATCCACAGCAGATCGGCGCCGTTCTGCAGCGACGTGATGCAGTCGAGCACGCAACGCGCTTCGCCCGTGCCGGCGCGGAACTGGAACAGGTTGCTCGGCAGGCGCTTCGGACGCAGCAGCTTGCCGTCGCGCTTGATGACGACGTCACCGTTGCCCAGCTGGTCGGCCGACAGCTCTTCGCAGTCGAGGAACGCGTTGTACTTGTCGCCCAGGTCGCCCGGCTCGTTGGTCACGGCGATCTGCTTGGTCAGGCCGGCGCCGAGCGAGTCGGTACGGGCGACGATGATGCCGTCGTCCACGCCCAGTTCCAGGAACGCGTAGCGGATCGCGCGGATCTTCGCGAGGAAGTCCTCGTGCGGCACGGTGACCTTGCCGTCCTGGTGGCCGCACTGCTTCTCGTCGGACACCTGGTTTTCGATCTGGATGCAGCACGCGCCCGCTTCGATGAACTGCTTGGCCAGCAGGTACGTTGCTTCGGCGTTGCCGAAGCCGGCGTCGATGTCGGCGATGATCGGCACGACGTGCGTCACGTGGTTGTCGATCTTTTCCTGGATGGCGGCCTTGGCAGCGGCGTCCTTGGCAGCATCCAGCTCGCGGAACAGGCCGCCGAGTTCACGTGCATCGGCCTGGCGCAGGAACGTGTACAGCTCGCGGATCAGCGCGCTGACCGACGTCTTTTCGTGCATCGACTGGTCCGGCAGCGGGCCGAACTCCGAGCGCAGCGCGGCGACCATCCAGCCCGACAGGTACAGGTAGCGGCGTTCGGTGCTGTTGAAGTGCTTCTTGATCGAGATCATCTTCTGCTGGCCGATGAAGCCGTGCCAGCAACCCAGCGACTGCGTGTACTTGGACGGATCGGCATCGTACGCGGCCATGTCGGCGCGCATGATCTTCGCGGTGTACTTCGCGATGTCGAGGCCCGTCTTGAACTTGTTCTGGGCACGCATGCGGGCGGCATACTCGGGATTGATGGCATTCCACGCGCTGCCGTGGTTTTCCTTCAAGCCAGCCACTGCCTTGATGTCGTCTTGATATTGGGACATGTCAATCTCCTGGGAACGAAGCGCATTTGAGTAAAGGGTTCAGCTTGCCCGCTCCGTATGACGAAGCGAACTGCATGGACTCAATAGTAACGCCGCCCGATGCGCTTTCGGCGAAGTCTTATATAAGACATAAGATATAAATTTTGCTTGTTTTTCAATGAGATAAGCAGTGCGTTTTGCGATGCAAAACCGGTTTTCAAGCGGCGGGACGGCGGCGCGGCGGGAATTCCGCGCGCATTCCGCGATATGAAACAGCCTTTCGGCAGTTGGTGGGAGGACCAACATGGCGATCCCTGTCTCGGGGCTTTGCCATGCACATGACAAAACGTCTATACTTGGACAATTCATCGACGGCAAACCGAGGCACGCCGTCCCCGCGTACCGTGATGCGCCCTCCTGCCCGGATCGACATGAGCGACTATCCCGTTTTTGACGCGCTGTGCGAGCTGCTGAACACCTCCGGCGCGCGGTTCCGCGTGCTGGATCACCCGGCCGAAGGCAAATCCGACGTGATCGCCGCGATTCGCGGCACGCGTCCCGAACAGGGCGCGAAGGCGATGCTCTGCTCGTTCAAGGACGGCGGCGACGTCACCGCGCTCGCGGTCATCCCCGGCCATCTGAAGATCGATTTCCGCAAGGTCGCCGACGCGGTCGGCCGCCGCAAGGCGACACTCGCGCCGCCCGAACTTGCCGCCACGGTCACGCGCTGCGTGATGGGCGCCGTGCCGCCGTTCGTGTTCGACGCGAACGTGACGCTCGTCGTCGACCCCGCACTGATCGAACTCAACGACGAAATCGCGTTCAACGCGGGCCGCCTCGACCGCTCGGTCGTGCTCGACGCGTCCGACTACGTGCGGATCGCCCGCCCGCTGCTGGCCGACATCACGCGGCCGGAAACGACCGACGCGCCCGCGCTCGAGGCCAAACCATGACCACGCCCCGCTCCAGGCCGCAGTCGGAACAGGCGTCGCTGATCGAGCAGGTGCTGCGCATCGCCGAAGGGCTCGGCGCGATGTTCGCGCCGTTCACCGAAGTCGTCGTGCACGACCTGCGCACGCCGAAGCACGCGATCCTCGCGATCCATAACAACCTGTCGGGTCGCGCGATCGGCGATCCGGCGACCGAACTCGGGCTCGCCCGCATCGAGGACGACGACTTCCCCCAGGTGCTCGCGAACTACGCGAACCGCTTCGCCGACGGCCGCACGGCGAAAAGCACGTCGATCGGCATCAAGGATTCGAACGGCCGCTATGTGGCCGCGCTGTGCCTGAACGCGGACGTCACACTGTTCCGCGGTTTCCAGGGGATGCTGAACCAGTTCTGCAGCACCGAAGGCGCGCCGGTCGCCGAAACGCTCGACCCGGCCGGCGCGGACGCGATCCGGCAGCGCATCGACGCGTTCGCGACGCGCCTCGCGACCACGCCGCGCGAACTGAAGACCGACCAGCGCCGCGAGCTGATGCAGACGCTGAAGGCCGACGGCTTCCTCGAGGTGCGCCGCGCGATGGAAATCGTGTCGCAGCACCTCGGCGTGTCGCGCGCCACCGTATACAACGATGCGAAATGATGCGTGAGGCGGATGCGCCCCGCTGACCTGTTGACCGACTCTTCCGACGAGCGACTCATGAACACTCCGACCCTCCCCACCTACGACGACGTCGCGGCCGCCGCGGCACGGCTCGACGGCCACGCGCACCGCACGCCCGTGATGACGTCGCGAACGATCGACGAAGCGCTCGGCGCGCAGGTGTTCTTCAAGTGCGAGAACCTGCAGCGCATGGGCGCGTTCAAGTTCCGCGGCGCGTTCAACGCGCTGTCGCGCTTCGACGGGACGCAGCGACGCAACGGCGTCGTCGCGTTCTCGTCCGGCAACCATGCACAGGCGATCGCGCTGTCGGCGCGCATCCTCGGCATCCCGGCGACGATCGTGATGCCGCAGGACGCGCCGGCCGCGAAGATGGCCGCGACGCGCGGCTACGGCGGCAACGTCGTGACCTACGACCGCTATACCGAGGACCGCGAGCAGATCGGCCGCGCGCTCGCGGAGAAGCACGGGCTCACGCTGGTGCCGCCGTACGACCACGCGGACGTGATCGCGGGCCAGGGCACGGCGGCGAAGGAATTGTTCGACGAGGTCGGGCCGCTCGACGCGGTGTTCACGCCGCTCGGCGGCGGCGGCCTGCTGTCGGGCACGGCGCTCGCGACGCGCGCGCTGTCGCCGCACGCGAAGCTGTACGGCGTCGAGCCGGAAGCGGGCAACGACGGACAGCAATCGTTCCGGTCCGGGTCGATCGTCCATATCGACACGCCGCGCACGATCGCCGACGGCGCGCAGACGCAGCACCTCGGCAACCTGACGTTCCCGATCCTGCGGCGCGACGTCGACGACATCCTGACCGCGACCGACGCGGAACTGGTCGACTGCATGCGCTTCTTCGCGACCCGTATGAAGATTGTCGTCGAGCCGACCGGCTGCCTGTCGCTCGCGGCCGCGCGCCGGATGAAGGACGAACTGAAAGGCAAGCGCGTCGGCATCGTGATCAGCGGCGGCAACGTCGATCTCGAGAACTTCTGCGCGCTGGTCGCCGCATCCGCGTGAGCGTCGCGGCGCGCGGATGACCGCATGAACATCCCGTCATCCGCGCGCCGCCGCTCCTTCACGTCGCGTTAAGTTTCGCGCCCTACACTGAATGCGTTGTCCCGCAGTCAGTCGTGAAGAAGGAGTCGCCATGAACACGCACGCGATCGTCGCCGCCGCCCTCGCGGCAGCATCCCTCACGGCGTTCGCGCAACCGGGCGCGACGTCATCCGGTTTTTCCGCCACTTCGCCGCACGACCCGGTCGCGCAGGCCGCCCACCGTTCGCCCGCCGCGCTGCCGCACGCCGGCTTCGTGCTCGCGAAGATCGATCAGAACAATACGCCACCCGACCGCGGCGGCGAACCCAGCGGCCGCACGCACGCCGGCACGCATATGTAACCCGGCGAGAGCCGGCCGCGTCGGTCGGCCGGCCCGCGCCATGACTTCACAACGACGGCAGCGACGGATCGCGCGCGGCGAGGATGTCCGCGGTGCGCCGCTGCAGCGCGCCGTCGATCGTCTCCGGCTGCGGAATCAGCCAGTAACGCCCGTCGCGAATGCCGTCGAACGCCCGCGCCGCAAATGCGTCGGGCGTGAGTCCGTGCGCGTTCAGCATCGCGCGCATCGTGTCGACGAAGCCCTGCACCTCGGGCCGCTCGTGCGCGGCGCCGAACGGGTCGTTGAAAATGCCCGTCTGCACCGGGCCCGGCGCGAGCAGCGACACGCCGACCGGCGCGCCGAGCATCTTGAGCTCGCCGTGCAGCGATTCGGTCAGCGCGACCACCGCGAATTTCGTCGCCGAGTAAGGCGACATCAACGGGCTCGGCAGGAACCCGCCGACCGACGCCGTATTGACGATGCGCGCGGGCATGTTGCGCTCGAGCATGCGCGGCACGAAGCTGCGGATCCCGTTCATCACGCCGTGCACGTTGATCGCGAAACTGCGCTCGAACCGTTCCGGCGTGATTTCCCAGCTGAAGCCGGTCGCCATCACGCCTGCGTTGTTGAACAGCAGGTCGACGCCGCCGAAGCGCTGCCATGCGGCGTCGGCCAGCGCATCGACGGCTTCAGGGCGGCTGACGTCCGTCGGCACGCACAGCACGTCGGTGTCGAGCGTCGCGGCGAACGCGTCGAGCTTCCCCCGGTCGAGATCGGCCAGCACCACGCGCATGCCGAGCCCGGCGGCGTGGCGCGCGAGCCCGCTGCCGATACCGCTGGCCGCGCCGGTGATCACGGCGGTACCGCCGTCGAAGCGAATCGAAGTCGTCATGTCAATGTCCTGTCGGGTCGATGCGCGGATGCGCGTATGCGGGAATCACGGGTGGCGGCAACGGCGTGCGGCCGTCGAGCGAGCGCACCGCGAGCCCCTGCGACAGCGGGAAATGCAGGCTGTGCGTGACGAGGCCCGTGCGCTCGCTTGCCGGCAGGCTGCACAGCGCGAGCGCGGTTTCCGCGAGATACGCGACGTCCTCGGTCGGATAGCCTTCGGGGATGTAGCGGGCCGCGCCTGGCGTGCGGATCGCGGTGCTCGGCGCGACCAGGTTCACCGCGATGCCGTCGGCTTCGAGCTCGGCCGCGAGCCCTTGCGTGAAGCGCGACAGCGCGGCCTTGACCGCCGCATAGACGGTCGCGCCGCCCGCGCGCGAGAAATCGTCGAACGGCCGCAGCGGCGCGAGCGCCGTGACCGAGCCGACGTTCACGATCCAGCCGGCGCCGCGTGCGCGCATCAGCGGAATCGCTGCCTGGCTCAGCGCGAACGGGATGCGCAGATAGTGCTCGATCGTCGTGTCGAACATCGCCATCGGCATCGCGTCGACGCACGCGTAGTCGGCCACGCCCGCGTTGTTCACGAGGATGTCGAGGCCGCCGGCCGCCATCGCCGCGCGCCCGACGAGCGCGTCGCGCTCGGCCGGGTTCGACAGGTCGGCCGCCAGTGCGATCGCGCGGCCGCCCGCCTGCTCGATCAGCGCGACCGTTTCGGCGAGCGTGCCGGCGGTCGTCGCGGATTGCGTGAGGCTGCGCGCCGTCACGACGACGGTCGCGCCTTCCGACGCGAGGCGCTGCGCGATCGCGCGGCCGATGCCGCGGCTCGCGCCGGTCACGAGCGCGCATTTGCCCGCAAGCGTCGCGGTTCGGGTGTCGGTCATGATGTCTCCGGTAAAAGGGGTGTCACGTGCGGGCCGTTCTGCGTCAGCCCGCGATATCCGCAACGTGCAACACGAACTTGGTTTTCGCGTCGCCCGTTTGAACGAGATCGAGTGCGCGCGCCGCCCTGTCGAGCGGAAAGCGCTCGAAGCGCGGCACGCGTAGCGCGCCACGGCCGAGCCGTTCCGCGATCGCTGCCAGCGTGGCGCCGCTCGGCATCCGGCTGTACGTCATCGCGGTGCGCAGGCCGCGCTTCGCGGCTTCGGCGCCCGTCGCGGCCAATCGCTCCGCGTCGCCTGCCGCGAGCGTCATGATGTTGACGAGCGTGCCGCCCGGTGCCAGCAGGTCGAGTGCATCGGCCAGTGTGGCGCCGCCGACCGCGTCGAGCACCAGATCGACGCCGCCGGGCGCCCACGCCCGCACGGCCGCGGCGATGTCCTGTGCGCGATAGTCGATGCTCGCCGCCGCGCCGAGCGCCTCGACGCTCGCGCGGTTGCGGGCCGAGCACGTCGCCGCGACGCGCGCGCCCGCCTGCGCGGCAAGCTGGATCGCGAACGTGCCGACCGCGCCGGCGCCGCCGTGCACCAGCACGGTCTGCCCGTCACGCAGCCCGCCGTCGTCGAACAGGCCGGCCCACGCCGCCAGCGCGGGGGTCGGCGTGGCCGCCGCTTCCGCGAAGCCGACCATGTCGGGCAGGCGCACGACCGAGTCGTGCCGCACCGCGACGTATTCCGCATACGCGCCCCAGCGCCCCGCGACGACGTCGGTCTGCGCGAACACGCGCATCCCGGGCGCGAATCCTTCCACGCCATCGCCGACCGCCTCGACGACACCGGCCGCGTCGAAGCCGATCACGAACGGAAACGTGATCCGCATGAACGCGCCGAGATAGCCTTCGCGGCATTTCCAGTCGGCGGGATTGACGCCCGCGTACGCGACGCGGATCAGCACGTCGCCGGGGCCCGGCCTCGGTGCCGGAACATCGGCCATTCGCAGCGCGTCGGAATGACCGATGCGGTCGATCAGCAAGGCTCGCACGGTGGTGTCTCCAGGGTTGTCGTTTGCATGGCGGCGGGTCGCGTGCGCCGCGCGTCACGCCGCCGTGTCGGCCAGCAGGCTCGACGCGAGCGGACAGAACGCGTGCGCGATCGCATCGACCGTCCAGTCGGGGCTTTCGGCGTCGAAGCGGCGGTCGACCCAGCCCCAGTGATACGGATGCAGCAGGTACTCGCCGAGCAGATCGCCGAGGTGCGCGAATTCCTGTTGCCAGACGTGGGTCCACGCACCCGGCGTCACGATCCTGCTCAGCCGCCAGTTGCGGATGCCGGGCATGAACGCGGGCATGCGCAGCAACTCGCGCTCGAGGTCGCGTACCTGGGCTTCGTCGGCCTCCGGCCGCACGCGCAACATCAGCGTGCGCCATACGCCGTCGCGCAGCGCCGGCTCGCGCAGGCCGCCGCCGATCGCCCGGCATGCGGCGCCGTCGATCCGCACGACGCCCGGTATGCGGGCCAGCGCGGTGAAGCCCGGCGCGTGGTCGGTCGCCCGTTCGTCGCGCAGCACGTCGAGCGTGTAGTCGCCAGCGTTCCAGCAGCCTTCCAGATTGCGTGCCAGCGCAACGCGGGTCGCGCCGGGCAGCGCATGCGCGGCGTCGCGCAATGCACGCTCGACCGCGCTGGCATCGTCGGTCGCCGAAACGAATATCTGCGCCGTGTCATGCCGCATGGTCGACCTCCGTCAGTGCAGGCAGCGGTGCATCGGCGTCCGTCATCACATGGCGGCGGCGGGCGTCGCACAGCGCATCGATGGCCGTCCAGAACGCAAGGACGTCACCGTCGGTCAGCGCGCGCATCCGGTAGTACGCCGGCGCATCGGCAACCTGCCACGTCAGCCACAGCGTGCTCGGCTGCCCCGGCACCGCGACGGGCGGCGACACCCAGCGGCCGGCCGCCGTCAGTCCGCGCGCCGCGCGGCCCGGCAAATAACGGTCGCGCAGCAGCGCCAGCACGTCGGGAATGCGTTCGGGTGCGAGGGTGATTTCGTCTACGATCTGGATCATTCGCGGGTCGTCTCGGTTCGTTCGTGGCGCAATGCGATGCCGGCCGCCTACGCCGTTCCGGCGAGGCCGGAAGCGGCCGGCGTGGATAACATTCTTGCGTGGCGACGGCCGGCGAACCCCTACCGGCCCGCTCACCCGCCCCTGTCGCAACGCTCAGATCGGCAGAGATATGAAACAACGCGCATTGCCGGCACGCGATCGCATGCTGCCGGGCCTCGGCGACCGCCTGCGGGACGAGTTGACGCGCAGCGGCGCACCGCCAGTGGAACGACCGGCGACATCGGCCGCTGACGTCGCGTCGACGACGCCAGGCGGCTTCGTCGCGCTGTACCGCGACGCCATCGAGCGACTCGAGGCGCAAGTCGCGCGCGGCAACGGCCATCCGCCGATGCGCAAGCAGGAAGTCGACCTGATGTGCCGCTGCCTGCTCAGTTGCACGACGCTCGGCGACGCGATCCGCTGCGCGGCCGAGTTCTGCGAGATGCTGACGCCGCGCGCCGGTGCGCTGTCGCTCGCGGTGCGTGACGCTCGCGCGACGTTCCGGATGGATTCGCTGCGTCGCACGCGCAGCCCGGCCGCGTGCCTCGTCGACCTGACGGGCCTGTTCTGCTATCTGCAACTGTTCGGCTGGCTCATCGGGCAGCCGCTGCGGCCGGACGAAGTCTGGCTCGGCCATCAGCGCCGCGACGACGCGATGCCGCTGCTCGGGCTGTTCAATGCGCCGGTCGACGTCGGCCGCAAAACCTATGGCTTCGCATTCGACGCCGCGCGGCTCGATGCCCCCGTGATCCGCCTGCCGGGCGAACTGGCCACGTTCCTCGTCGATTTTCCGTTTCGTCTGATCGATGCGGCGCCGGCCGTCGTGTCATGGGCGCAGCAGGTACGCGGTTTTCTCGACGCGGCGCTCGCGCGCGAGCAGGCGCTGCCCACGCTCGCCGAACTGGCGAGATGGCTCGGCGTCAGCGAGGCGACGTTGCGACGGCGGCTGGCTGCCGAAGGCAGCGGCTATCACGCGTTGCACGAGCAGTGTCTCGCCGACGTCGCACGGCGCTGCCTGCGCGAGTCGGACTGGCCGGTCGCGCGAATCGCCGCGCATCTCGGGTTCGGCGGCGAGGAAGCATTCCGGCGGGCGTTCGTGCGATGGACGGGTGTCGCGCCGAGCCGGTTCCGGCGCGATTGCCGCGCGGCCAGCGCCCCATTTCATCAGATGTAAAGCGGCCCGCATGTCTCGCAGGAAAGGATTTGGGAAGAATCCGGCGATCACTGACGTTTTTTCGCATCCCTGCGCGCTTCGCCAATTGACGCGCCGGAGCGCTCGCCATTACGCTTGCGCGCTGATGGTTCCCGGAGACGGGATGAAAAGGGAACGCAGAAGAGGCAGCGCCTCGAATCTGCGGCTGCCCCCGCAACTGTGAGCGGCGAATCCGCACTACCCCACGCCACTGGGAAACCGGGAAGGCCGGTGCGAATAGCGACCCGCGAGCCAGGAGACCTGCCATCGACCCGAGGTCCAAGCAGCCGCGCCGGGCGGGGTGTCCCGGAGCGCCAGGCGCCACCTTTGGCGGTCGCCCCGTTGCATGGACGGCCCGACCTCAGGACCCTTCAGATGTCCAGTCTTTCCGCCTCCGCTTCCTCGCCGGAAGCGTCGTGCCGTCGCGCCAGCCAGCCATGGGCGCGGCGTGTGCGCACGCGTGCGCCGTGCCGTGTCGTCCGATCCTCGCGACGACCGCCCACGCTCCCCGGTCTCGCGATAGACCAACACGAACCCGGGCGGTACGCACCGCCACCCGCTTACGCTCGCCGTACCTGCAACACGATCACGTTCATTGCCTCATGAATCTTCGCCACCTTCTCGCCACGTCCGCCGCCACGGCGCTGTTCGCCCCGATCGCCCATGCCGCAGGCGACGCGGCGCTCCCGCAGCCGCCCCAACCCGCCGAAGCCGCCGACCTGCCGACGATCAGCGTGACCGACACACGGCACCTGCCCGAATCGTTCGACCAGCGCTATGCGACGACGCAGGTGCTCACGCGCGCCGATCTCGATCGGCTGTCGCCGAGCGACCCGAGCATCACGCAGGCGCTCGCGACGCTGCCGGGCGTGACCGTCTCGCAAAACGGCGGCCCCGGCTCGTCCGCGTCCGTGAGCATCCGCGGCTCGTCCGCCAACCAGGTCGCGGTGTTCATCGACGGCATCCGGATCGGCTCGCCGACGACCGGCATCGCGCCGTGGGCCGACCTGCCGACCGACGCGTTCGAACGCGTCGAGGTGATCTCGGGGCCGGCCGCCGCATCGTTCGGCGCGAATGCGATGGGCGGCGTCGTGCAACTGTTCACGCGCCGCGCCGCCGGCCAGCCGAACCAGACGACCGTGTCGTTCGGCGGCGGCTCGAACAAGACCTTCGACACGCAGTTGCGCACGTCGGGCACCGTGCCGTCGACGGGGCCGCTCGCCGCGCTCGGCGGCCTCACCTACACGCTCGGCCTGCACGACTACAACACGGCCGGCATCGACGCGACGCGACCGTTCGCGTACGGCCACGAGGCCGGCCGCAATCCGTATCATGCGCAGGACCTCGATGCGCGACTCGGCTACGCGCGCGACAACTGGTCGATCTCGACGTTCGCGCTGTATCACCGCTCCGACCTGTCCTATGACAGCGCCGGCTTTGCGAATCGCGAGCTCGATCATCAGCTGACGACCGGCATCGCGTTCCATCTCGACATCACACCCGACACCCAGTTCGACCAGTCGTTCGGTTATGCGAACGACCGCCAGTTCCTGTATGCGAGCGACCCGACGATCCCGACCGACCAGATCAATTCGCAGCGCATCAGTTCGTCGACGTCGCTGACCCACCAGGAGCATGGCTTCCGACTGTTCGGCCTGCCGCTGTCGGGCGAGACGAAGCTCGCGTACGACTTCACGCGCGAACAGGCATTCCTGCCGGTCGACGTGCCCGACGGCGTGCCCACGCGCAACGACTCCGCGTTCTCGCTGCATCAGTCGGCGACGCTCGGCAGCGTGACGATGTTCGTCGCGGGGCGGCACGAGATCATCGCCGGGAAAGCCGTCAACACCGGCAATGCCGCGCTGTCGTGGGCCATCACGCCGGTCTATACGGCCCGCGTGTCCTACGGCAACGCGTTCCGCCTTCCCTCGTTCAACGACTTGTACTACCCGGGCTACGGCAATCCGGACCTGAGCCCGGAACGCAGCGATTCGGTCGAGGCCGCGCTCGACGCGAACACGGCGTACGGCACGTTCAGCGCCGCGATCTACGACACGCGCATCAGCAACCTGATCGCATACAACCCCGCGACGCGCTCGCCGATGAACATCGGTCGCTCGCATATCCGCGGCATCGACCTGTCGTACAAGGGCACGATCGGCCGCCATACGCCAGTGAGCATCGCGATCGGTTTCCTGAATCCCCAGGACGAAACCAACGACAGCTGGCTCAACCGCCGGCCGCGCCAGACGGTCAGCGTCAACGTCGACCACACGTGGGACGAATTGCACCTGCATGCACTGAGCACGGGCGCGTCGCTGAACTACGGCGGCACGACGTTCGACGACCCGGCCAACACGACGTATCTGCCGTCGTACCTGACCGTGAACCTGCGCGCGTCGTACAGGATCAATTCGCACCTGACGGTGTCGGCGACGCTGTCGAACCTGTTCGACCGTCAGTACATGACCGCGTACGGCTACAACACGCTCGGCCGCACCGCGTTCGGCAAGGTCAGCTACACGTTCTGACCGCGCGCGCGGTGTGTCGATGCCGCGATTCGCGTCATGACCAGACGACGCCGTGCATGCCCGCGATCAACTGGATCGCGCCGAACACCGCGATCACGACTGCGGATACGCGCGACAGCCCGCGCATGAACGTCAGCGGCATCTTCGTGCGCAACGCGGCGGTCGCGCTGCTCAGGCACAGCCACCACGTCGCGGATCCGAGGAACACGCCCGCGACCATCAAGGTCACGGGCGGCCCCATCGCGCCTTCATGCGTGCCCGCCAGCGGGCCGAGCGCCGCGAAGATCCCGACGAACGACAGGATCGTCATCGGGTTCGACAGCGTGAGGCCGAAGGTCGTCAGGAAATCGCGAAGCACGGTCGCGCGCGGCACGTCGTGCACCGCAGACGCGGCCGGCGCCTGCCGCGCGATGGACCAGGCCAGCCACACGAGGAACGCGCCGCCGACGATTTTCAGCGTGACGGTCAGCATCGGAAACGCAGTGACGATGCCGGCGACGCCCAGCGCCCCGAGCAGCCCGTAGATCGCGTCGGCGCACGCGGCGCCGATGCCCGTCGCGAACCCCGCGTGAAAGCCGCGGCTCAGACTGCGCTGGATGCAGAGCATGCCGATCGGGCCGACCGGCACCGCGATCGACAACCCCATCACGACGGACTTGATGAACAGCATGGCCGGCTCCTCGCGACGTGCAATGACATGAACCGCATCGTAGGGAAAGTCCGGTCGCCGCCGAAGGCGGTTTTTAAGGAAAAATGAGCCTTTCACCTTAAAAACTCCGCCGCGATGGATGAACTCGACTGGAAGATACTCGCGCTGCTGCAGGCCAACGGCCGCATCAGCTACACGGAACTGGCGCGCCAGGTTCACCTGTCGGTGCCGGCGGTCACGGAACGCGTGAAGCGCCTCGAATCGGCGGGCGTGATCGACGGCTACACGGCGCGGGTCAATCCGGCCGCGGCCGGCTACCCGGTGAGCGCGCTGATCGGCATCACGGTGCAGCAGCCGGCGAAGGCGAAATTCCTGAAGCTGCTGGAGACGATTCCCGAAGTGGTCGAGTGCCATCACGTGACCGGCGCGGATTCCTACGTGATGCGGTTCGTCGCCGTCAGCATGGCGCACCTCGAGCAACTGATCGAGCGCATCAACCTCTACGGCGAAACGCGCACGTCGATCGTGATGTCGACGCCACTGCCGGCGCGCGGGCTCGCGCGCCCGGCAGCGGCGGTCAAAGGCATTCGGGGGTGACACGACACCCCGCGTTGCGCGATGCTGTGCGGTGCGCACCTTGCTCGAACCGGACAACCTGCCATGTCAGTCATCGGACTCAATCATTACAACCTGCGCGCGGATCGTGCCACGCTCGATACGCTGCGCGATTTCTATGTGAACGTCGTGGGCCTCCAGCCAGGCTACCGACCGCCGTTCCAGAGCAACGGCTACTGGCTCTACGCGGGGGCGCAGGCGATCCTCCATCTGTCGGAAGCGCGGCCCGGCGAGATCCGGCCGCCGCACGTCGTCAACACGTTCGACCATATGGCATTTTCATGCGAGAACGCCGCCGACATGGAACGGCGCCTGGCCGACGCGCAGGTCAGGTACGCACGCACGTACGTGCCGCTCACGCGCCAGCTGCAGCTGTTTTTCACCGACCCGGCCGGCAATGGCATCGAGTTGAATTTTGCCGAAGCCGGCGGCGATTCCGGTGACGGACCGGGTTAGCGCCGGCGACCGGCCCGTGACGGTCGCCAGGCAAGCGGTCGCTTGCGCGACCGTTACTGCCGTTGCACGAGCTTCACGATCGTCAGCGTGCCCCCCACGCGCTCGACCCGGACCTTGATCTTGTCGCCCACGTGCAGCGACTCGATCATCGCCGGGTCGCCGGCCTTGAACGCCATCGTCATCGGCGCCATCCCGACGTTCTCGAGGGCGCCGTGCTTCAGTGTCACCATGCCGTGCGCGGCATCGATCCGTTTCACTTCGGCATCGGTCAACGCCGAATCCGGCGCCGACATCTTCATGTCGCCCATGTTCATGTCGGGCATGCTCCCGCCCGCACGCACCGGCGTCGCAACGACGGCCATCGCGCCGAGAACGGTGACGGCGAGGTATCGGATTTTCATCGGGACACTCCGTTGTTCCGCCAACGACGAACGCGCCCGCTACACCAGCAACGTCGCAACCGCCCACGCGATCAGCACGACGCCCAGTGCGCGGCCAACGCGCTCGCCGCCCGGCAGCACCTTTTCGACGAGCACGAACAGTGACAACGCGACGATCCACACGACGTTCATCACGCCGCCGACGAACAGCAGCGCCATCAGCAGCCAGCAGCAGCCCACGCAATACGCGCCGTGCCGCACGCCGAGCAGGAAGCTGCCCGTGAGTCCCGGGCGCCCGTACGTCGTGAGAAACCGGACCGGCGACCGACATTGACGCAGGCACGCCTGTTTCAGCGGCGAGAATTGATAGGCGCCGGCCAGCGCGAGGACGATCGCGGACAATACGGCGCTCTTCGACCACAGCATCATTCCGGAGATCAGGCCGGCGGGCTGCAGCAGCGTCTGCAGCACGGCCGCGGCGACCGAAAACGCGAGCCACGCGGCCAGATAGCCCGCCAGCAGGAACGCCGACGTCAAAGCCGCCCCGGCTCCGTGCGCACCGTGATGCCGCAGCACCCGCCGGTACAACAGTACGAGCGGCGCCGCGCTGGGCGTCATCATCGCGATCATCATCACCCACCACATCAGGACCACGGTCGCAAGCGACGGATCCATGGTCCCCATGTCGTCGGCCAGCCGATGCGGGAACAACGCCACCGCCGTCATGTCCAGCGCCGACATGCCGGTACCCGCGCCCGTCCACAGGTAGACCCAGCACGCGCCGACGAGCGCGGTCATGCCAAGCAGCGTGACGACGCGCTCGCGCCCGAGAAAATCGCCGACGGGGATCATGCCGCGACGCGATGCCGGATCAGCCCGTGGTTGTTCAGGTGCAGCCGCGCGAACTGCGCGTAGCTCCGCTCGAGATTCAGCTCGATGTGGCCACGCGACCGGCCGGTGCCCGAACCGATCTCGGCCAGCTCGTATTCGAAGCCGTGCGGCAGGTCGATCCGCGCGCGATGCTCCGCACCCGTCACCGGATTGCGGATCGGTTCGCCGACGATGTCGAACACGCCCTCGACGCCGATCCGGCCGCGCCGCGCATCGACATCGACGTCGAAATCGATCTTCGCGAAGATCGGATCGTATGCGTGCTCGAGCGTCGACGCGAACACGGAGAACATCGTCGCGAACGGATCGGTGTCCTGACCGGTCATGATCTTCAGCACGGCCTCGCGCTGCGCGGGACTCGCGCGCTCGTCCACGATCGGCTGGCACCGTCCGTGGCCTTCGTGAATCGGCCCCGGCCACTGGAACACGACCGCGATCCGGACGCCATCGAGCACGACGTCGCCGTAGTGGCCGCTGTCGATCGAAATCGCACCCATCGCTTCGCAGTTGCCGTGCGTCGGCAACGAATTGAACTGGCAGGGGCAACCGTATGAACAATTGCAGTTCATCAGTTCGGTTCCCTGAATTTCCCATGGCGTCATGGCTTCACCTCGCGCGTTCGGTGGCAAGTAATGCTTCGAATCTAGTGCAGCGCACAGGGGAAAGCAAAGGCCGCGCGAGACGCGCGAACGATCGAAGAAAACGCCGTGAGCGGAGGCGTGCAACGACGCTGATCCGACGAATTCATCGTAGTCGTGCGGCGCCTGCGACGCGGGCCACACCGCACGAAACGGCGCGTCCGGCGCACCATGATCAAGCCATGTCCGGCATCAACCGACGGCACGATCACGTCATCGCAAATGCGGGCATCCCGCATCGGTCCTGGTCCATACTGTCTCGCAATCGACGATTTCCCTGACCGTCTCTGCCGCCCCGGATGGCTGTCATGCGCGTTCAAACTGCGTTGCTCTTTCTCGTCGGCACCCTGCTCACCGCGGGCGGCTACGGCGCAACCTTCCTGCTGTCGATGCGCTTTCGTGCGATTGGCGGCAGCGATCTCGATACCGGAGCCGCACTGGCCGCCGCGACCGTCGGCACCTTCGCCGGTCTGGCGGTGGTCGGCTGGTTCTCGCGGCAGATCGGCGCCGCGAGAATCGCCGCGCTGTCGTCGCTGTGCATCGGCGCCGGCATCGTCGGCTTCGCACTCGTCGGGCGCGCGCCGGCGGCCGATTTGCCGTCCGGCTTCCTGGTCGGCTTCGGCTGGGGCGCGTTTCATCTGGCCGCGCCGATGTCGCTTGCCGAGCGCACGAGCGGCGCCGCCCGAAACGTGTGGTTCTTCCGTTCGGCGACCTTCCAGATGACGGGGATCGGCATGTCTCCGGCGTTCTCGGCGTATGCGATGCGCCTGCTCCACTGGTCGATCGACGACACGCTTTATGCGGTCGGCGCGCTGTGCGCGATCGCGTCGCTGATGTTCGAGGCGTTCGGTCGCCTGTGTCCGCACCCGCCCGCCGCTGCGTCCGGTGGCCGCTGGGTGCGCGAACTCCGGGCCATCTCGCGCACGCGCGCGGCCGCGCCGATCGCGATGATCGCACTCGGCACCTGCGTGTTCTCCGGCCTGATGACGTTCCAGATGACGCTCACGCAAGGCACGCAGGCGCGTGCCGGCACATTCTTCAGCCTTTACACGATGACGGTGCTGAGTGCGCGCTGGCTGCTCGGGAAATGGGTTAGGATGGCGCGCCCCGAAACCGCGACCAAGGGGTTGCTCATGATGATGATGCTCGGTGCGCTCGCCATGTTCGGCGCCGCCGAGCATGCATCGCTACAGTCCGTCGCGGCCGTGCTGCTCGGCGCCGGCTACGGACTCATGTATCCGGTCATCCAGGCGCAGGCGCTCGACGATTGCGCGGATACGCAACGGCACGGCGTGCTGACGTGGTTCGTCGCGTCGTATTTCATCGGTACGTTCGGCTTTCCGTCGGTCGGCGGCTGGGTGATGGTGCACGCCGGCAAGGGCGCGTTGCTGATGCTCATCGCGAGCTGCGGTCTCGCGGCGCTGTCGCTCGCGTTCCTGCACGACCGGCCCGCGCCGGTGCGCACTCGATAGGCGGCTGCGGGACGCCCGCTCGGTCAGCCGGGCTTCCTCGGCGCACGTGCGATGGCGAACCACCCCATCATCGCGCCCGCGACCCACGCGCAGGTCAGCAGCAGGTCGAGGTCCATCATTCCTTCGAAATTGGCACTGTTCTCGAAGCTGCAATGCCGGCTGCCGAGGAACGCGATGCAACCGCTGGCGACCCACTGGACGTGCATGAATACGTGATAGACGGCGAAAGCCGAAGCGATGATGGCGACGCGCAGGCGTAAGGTCGTTTTCATTCGGCGCCGGAGGCGGTGGGATGGTCTGACGCCGATCTTAAGACAACGACGCCGCATCAGGCAATCGATCCCGCGCGAACGTCACGACCGGCATGCACGACGGCCAATCGCCATCCGCACAAACCCCGAGAAAATCGATGGCGCCGCGCTGTCGGCACGGCTGCGTTCGGTGCTCGACGCACGCGGGTTTGCGGCATTCACGCCGCCCGACGACGGCTTTCTCGCCGGCAATCATCGCCGCCGGATCGATGACGCGCATCGCTTACGCGCCGTCGATCTGCCTGAGCGTCGCCAGGCAATCCACCGCGAGCCGCTGATAGACCCGCGTGCCATTCGCCTTCGCGTCGATCTCCGCGGCGCTGAGCCGCCGCACCACGCGCCCCGGCACGCCAGCGAGCAGCACGCCGCGCGGCACGTCGTAGCCGGCCTTCACGAACGCGCAGGCGGCAACGATCGTCGTCGCGCCGATCGTCGCGCCGTCCATCACGACCGCGTTCATCCCGACCATCGTGTCCGGTTCGAGCGTCGCGCCGTGCACGATCGCGCCATGCCCGATGTGGCTGTTCACGCCGAGCCGGCACGTCTCGCCGATGCCGACGTGCAGCACGCAGCCGTCCTGCACGTTGCTGCCTTCCTCGACGACGATCGCGCCGAAGTCGCCGCGCAGGCTCGCATGCGGGCCGATGTAGCAGCCCGCGCCGATCGTCACGTCGCCGATCACGACTGCGCTCGGATGAACGTACGCAGTCGGATCGACGCGGGGCCGCATGCCGTTGAATTCGAACAGCGGCATCGCTCAGAGCACCGCGGCCGCTTCGGGAACGAGCGTGAACAGGTCGCCGACGAGGCCGTAATCGGCCACGCTGAAGATCGGCGCTTCCGGATCCTTGTTGATCGCGACGATCACCTTCGAATCCTTCATGCCGGCCAGGTGCTGGATCGCACCCGAGATGCCGACCGCGATGTACAGCTGCGGCGCGACGATCTTGCCGGTCTGGCCGACCTGATAGTCGTTCGGCACGTAGCCGGCGTCGACTGCCGCGCGCGATGCGCCGAGTGCGGCGTTCAGCTTGTCGGCCAGCGGCTCCAGCACCGTGGTGTAGTTTTCACCGCTGCCCAGACCACGGCCGCCCGACACGATGATGCTCGCCGACGTCAGCTCCGGACGATCCAGCTTCGTCACTTCACGGCTCACGAACTGCGATTTGCCTGCATCGGCCGCCGCTTCGATCTTCTCGATCGCTGCGCTGCCGCCAACGGCTGCAACCGGATCGAAACCCGTCGCACGCACCGTGATCACCTTGACCGAATCACTCGACTGCACCGTCGCGATCGCGTTGCCCGCGTAGATCGGACGCTCGAACGTGTCGGCCGAATCGACCGCCGTGATGTCCGAGATCTGCGCGACGTCCAGTTTCGCGGCGATGCGCGGCGCGACGTTCTTGCCGTAGGCGGTTGCCGGCGCGAGGATGTGCGAGTAGTGCTCCGCGATGGTCAGCACGGTCGCTTCGATGTTCTCTGCGAGCCCGTCCGCAAGCTGCGGCGCGTCGGCCAGCAACACCTTCGACACGCCTGCGATCTTCGCCGCTGCGTCTGCCGCTGCTTGCGCGGCGTGTCCCGCGACCAGCACGTGAACGTCGCCGCCGACGAATTTGCCAACCTCGGCAGCCGCCGCCACCGCATTCAACGTCGCGGCCTTGATCGGCGAAGCCCCGCCTGCCGATACCGCATCGTGCTCGGCAATTACCAGAATCGTCATGTTCGTCCGCTCCCTCTTACAGCACCTTGGCTTCGGTCTTCAGCTTCTCGACCAGCGTCTTCACGTCCGGCACCTTCACGCCGGCCGCGCGCTTCGGCGGCTCGGCCACCTTCAGCGTCTTCAGACGCGGCGTGACGTCCACGCCCAGGTCTTCCGGCTTCACCGTTTCCAGCGGCTTCTTCTTCGCCTTCATGATGTTCGGCAGCGTCACGTAGCGCGGCTCGTTCAGGCGCAGGTCGGTCGTGACGACGGCCGGCAGTTGAAGCGACAGCGTTTCCGCGCCGCCGTCGACTTCACGCGCAACCGTGGCGCGGCCATCGGCGATCGTGACCTTCGACGCGAACGTCGCTTGCGGCAGGCCCGCCAGCGCGGCCAGCATCTGACCCGTCTGGTTCGAATCGTCGTCGATCGCCTGCTTGCCGAGGATCACGAGTTGCGGCCGTTCCTTGTCGACCAGCGCCTTCAGGATCTTCGCCACCGCCAGCGGCTCGACGCCGTCGTTCGACTCGACGAGGATCGCGCGATCCGCACCGATCGCCAGCGCCGTGCGCAGCGTTTCCTGTGCCTGGGCAACACCGACCGACACCGCCACCACCTCCGTCACGACGCCGGCCTCCTTCAATCGCACGGCCGCTTCCACCGCGATTTCGTCGAACGGGTTCATCGACATCTTCACGTTCGCGATGTCGACGCCGGTGCGGTCGGACTTCACGCCGACCTTCACGTTCGCGTCGACCACGCGCTTCACTGCCACGAGCGCTTTCAACTACGTGTCTCCTGTATCGTTTCGACCGCCGCGGCGCGTCAGCGCGCGGTGTATCCGCCGTCGATCACCAGCTCCGCACCCGTCACGTAGCGGCCCGCCGGCGACACGAGATACAGGATGCCGGCCGCGATGTCGCGCGGGCTGCCGATCTTCGCCATCGGCACGTGCGTCTGCATGTATTCGAACGCGCGGTCCGGATCCTGGCCCATCTGGCGGAACGCCTCCTCGAGCATCGGCGTGCGGATATAGCCCGGATGCACCGAGTTCGCGCGGATGTTCTTCGCCGCATACAGCATCGCATCGACCTTCGCCATCATCCGCACCGCGGCCTTCGACGCGTGATACGCCGGCACGTCGGGACCGCCGACGATCCCGTACATCGACGACAGGTTCACGATCGAGCCGCCGCCGGCCGCCTCGATGTGCGGAATCGCTGCACGCGTGCACAGGAACACGCCGTTGACGTTCACGTCCAGCACGCGCTGCCATTGTGCGAGCGTGAGTTCGTGCGTCGGCACGTTGTGCCCTTCGATGCCCGCATTGTTCACGAGCACGTCGAGGCGCCCGAAGCGCGCGACGATCTCGCCGAACACGCGCGCCACGTCGGCCTCGTGCGTCACGTCGAGCGACCAGAACGCGGCCTGGCCACCCTGCGCGCGGATCTCCTCGACCAGCGCTTCCGCCGGTTGCGACAGCACGTCGAGGATCGCGACGCTCGCGCCGGCCGCGGCCAGCGTGCGTGCCGTTTCCGCGCCGATGCCGCGCGCGCCGCCGGTGATCGCGGCCACCTTGCCGCGCAGGTCGAACAGGTCTTCGATGAGTTTCATTGTGTCTCCGTGTAGTCAGGCGAACCGGCCTCGAACGAGCCGGTCATCAAGGGCATCCGGCATTATCGCGCCGCGGCCGCGCCAGGCGCCGCCAGGAAATCAAGGCATTCGCGGTTGAAATACGCCGCGTGCTCGACCATGACCCAGTGGCCGCAGCGGTTCAGCAGCACGAAGCGCGCGTCGCGGCAGCGTTCGAGGAACGTCAGCGCGCCACCGACCGGATTGAAGCGATCGTCCGTGCCCCAGAAGCCGAGCACCGGGCAGCGCAGGTCGGCGAGCGCACCCGTCAGGTTCGGCACGCTCATCGTCGACAGCACTTCGGTCGGCTGCTCGACGCACACCTTCATCCGCTCGGCGACGAGCCCGTCGGTGACGATCGCCGGGTCGTGCACCAGCAGCGTCAGCAGCTCGCGCATGGTGTCGTCATTCATCTGGCGATTGGTGAACAGCTTCACCATCCGCTGGATTCCTTCCATCCGGAAATAGGTGTCGCGATCCTCGACGCCGCCCGGTGCCATCATGATCAGCCCGTCGACTTCGTCGGGATAATCGAGCGCGTATTTCAGCGCGATCGCACCGCCCAGCGAGTTACCGAGCAGCACGGCCGGCCCGATGCCGAGCGCGGACAGCTGCGCATGCAGCGCACCGACGAAGAAATCGAGCGTGTAGGCGACGTCGGACGGCTTCGACGACTGCCCGTAGCCGGGCAAGTCGACGACGATCGCGCGATGGCCGGCGTCCGCGAACGCGGGGTAGTTGTGCTTGAAGTTGCTGAAACCGCTGGCGCCCGGGCCGCTGCCGTGAATGAACACCACCGGGCGGCCTTCGCCCGCCTCGAAATGATGCAGGCGCAGGCCGCCCGGTACGTCGGTGAAGATGCCGGTCGGCGTCGTCGTGGGGGTCGTCATCGCGGATTGTCTCCTTCGTCGATCGATGGATGCCTGCCACGATGATTGCGCCGCCGGCGCCGGCCGGCATCATCCTTTCAGACTACGAAACCGCGCGCGCTTGTTCCTATCATCGGGCCACCGAAACGGAGACAGACGATGAACGGATTCGACTACAGCGGCAAGACGGTGCTCGTGACGGGCGGCACCAAAGGCATCGGGCGGCGCATCGCCGAGCGGTTTCTCGCGGCGGGCGCGCGCGTGTTCGTATGCGGGCGCAGCGCACCCGACACGCCGCCTTCGTCCGGCGGCCGCACGGCCACCTTCGTCGCGGCCGACCTGCGCGACATCGAGCAGGTCGACGCGCTGCTCGCGACGATCCGCGACGCCACCGGCTGCCTCGACGTGCTGGTCAACAACGCGGGCGGCTCGCCGTTCGTGCTCGCGGCCGACGCATCGCCGCGCTTCACCGAATCGATCGTGCGGCTGAACCTGATCGCGCCGCTGCAGCTCGCGCAACGCGTGAACGCAATCATGCAGCCGCAGCCGCACGGCGGCGTGATGCTGTTCATCGCGAGCGTCAGCGCATCGCGGCCCTCGCCCGGCACCGCCGCCTACGGCGCCGCGAAGGCGGGCCTCGTCAACGCGGTCACGTCGCTCGCGGTCGAATGGGCGCCGCGCGTGCGCGTGTGCGCAATCAGCCCGAGCCTCGTGCAGACGGAATCCGCGACCGAAGGCCATTACGGCGACGACGCCGCGCTCGACGCGATCCGCGCGACGATTCCCGCCGGACGGCTCGCGACGCCCGACGACGTCGCGTCGGCGTGCCTGTTCCTCGCGTCGCCCGATGCGTCGTACACGTCCGGCGCGAACCTGCGGCTCGACGGCGGCGGCGAACGGCCCGCGTTCCTGGCGGCCGCGCAAACGGAACCACGCTGACGCGCGCGACGCGACCGGCGCGCCCCGATCGTTTCCAGTCCTAGGGAAGTCATCTAGTTCATTTTGACGATTCCCTGCTACCGCGATCTCCCTACTCTGCCTCTCACGACAACCACAGTCGACCGTCGTCGATACCCCAGAGGAGACACCATGCATCAACGGATTTCGCGCCGTACCGACAAGCGGGCCACCGCCACGCTGTCGACGCTGGCCGCCGCGCTGCTCACGTGCGCCGTTCCCAACGCGCACGCAGGCAGCACGATCGACCTTGGCGCCGACACGACGCTGGACTACACGTTCACGCTGAGTTACGGCCTCGGCATGCGCACGCGTGCGCCGAGCGGCAATCTGCTGACGCCCGCGAACATCAATGGCGACGACGGCGATCGCAACTTCGCGAAGAACAAGCTGATCGAGAATCAGGTCAGCCTGCTCGGCGAAGTGAACCTGAAGCACGACGACTGGGGTGTGTTCGTCCGCGCGAGTACGTTCTACGATCAAGCCTATCACCGCCCGAACTACAACGACGCTCCGGGTACCGTGAACCAGTCGGGCCAGTACAACAACTTCACGAGCGATGCCCGCTACTGGTCGGGCGGCCACACGACACTGCTCGCCGCCTACGCGTACAACACCTTCAAGATCGGCACGACGAGCCTGAACGTCAAGGTCGGCGACCAGGTGGTCGCCTGGGGCGAAAGCCTGTTCTTCCCGAACATCGCAGGCGCGCAAGGCCCGGCCGACGCCACCAAGTCCTATGTCGCCGGCGCTCAGGTGAAGGACATCCTGCTGCCCGTGCCGCAGATCTCGACGCAGTGGCAGATCACGCCGAACTTCAGCCTGCTCGGCTACTACCAGTTCTCGTTCCAGCAGAACCGCCTGACCGCGCCCGGCACCTACTGGAGCTATTCGGACGTGGTCGGCCCGGGCGCGCAGTTCATCATCGGCCCGGGCGGGATGATCATTCCGCGCGGGGCCGACGAAAAGCCGAGCGCCCGCAACCAGTGGGGTATCGGCGCACGCTTGCGCGTGTTCGGCGATACCGAGCTCGGCGTGTATCACCTGCATTACAACGACATGAACCCGAGCGTCGTCACGTCGTTCTATCCCGTGCTTCAGTACCGGCAGACCTATTTCAACAACATCAAGCTGACCGGCGCGAGCTTCTCGACGCAGGTCGGCCCGGTCAACGTCGCGGGCGAAGCGTCATACCGCCAGGGCGCGGCCGTGCTCGTCAACACGCCGACCGGCGCGCAGGCGACGCGCGCGAACGTCACGCAGCTCAACCTGTCCGGCATCTACTCGATCGGGCCGAGCTTCCTCGCGAATTCGCAGTCGCTGGTCGGTGAAATCACGTACGTGCACGCCGGCGGCATCTCGGCCGTCGACGGCTCGACGACCCTCGCGAACTCGCGCAACGCGCTCGCCCTCGAGCTGGCCTGGACGCTCAGCTACAAGAACGTGTTCAACGGCTGGGATCTCGACGTGCCGCTCACGTACACGCATGACCTGGCGGGTACCTCGCCGCTGGCCGGCGCGCTCGGCTCGCTGACGGGCCAAGGCGACCACCGCGTGACCGCCGGCGTCACGTTCACGCGCCTGAGCAACCTGTCGCTGGCGCTCGTCTACGCGAAGTTCCTCGGTTCGCCGAACCCCGTCACGCGTCCGCTTGCCGATCGGGACTACGTGCTGGCCACGGCGACCTACCACTTCTGAGCGGCCCGGCCGCTCGTCACTCAGCAAGAAGAGGATTTCTCATGAAACGAACTCGTCTCCCCCTCCTGCGCGCGTCGGTGATGGCCGCGTGCGCGCTCGTCGCGACGGCGTCGTTCCCGAAGGTCACGCCGGACGACCTGAAGGCGCTCGACGGCCCACTCACGCCGATGGGCGCGGTGCGCGCCGCGAGCAAGGACAGCAGCGTGCCGGAGTGGTCGGGCAAGTGGCTCGGCACGCCGCCCGACGTGCAGTACAAGCGCGGCAGCCGCTACCCCGATCCGTTCTCGAGCGAGAAGCCGGTCGCGACGATCACCGCGGAGAACATGGCGCAGTACGCGGAGCACCTGACCGACGGCCAGAAGGCGATGTTCAAGCGCTACCCGGCCACGTTCAAGATCAACGTGTACCCGAGCCATCGCGACTTCCGCTACGCGGATTCCGTCTACAAGGACATCCGCACGTACGCGCCGGACTCGACGATGACATCCGACGCTAACGGCCTCACGAACGCGCCGCCGACGGTGCCCTACCCGATCCCGAAGACGGCCGCCGAGCTGCTGTGGAACCAGCGCTTCTCGTCGGCGATCGGCGCCGAGCAAGCGACCTACGACCAGGCGGTCGTGTACTCGGACGGCAACATCGCGTGGGGCAAGGTGCGCTACGACATCTACTCGCCGCGCAACTCCGGCAAGTTCGACGTGAAGAGCGACCTGAACAACCGCACGTACTACCGCAATGCGACGGAGCTGCCGTTGTCCGACCGCGGCTCGCTGATCGTCGGCTTCACGAACTGGGACAAGGCCGGCGCCGACAACTCGTCGCGCACGTGGATGTACAACCCCGGCACGCGCCGCGTGCGCCAGGCGCCCGAATACGGCTATGACCAGCCGCAGGGCCCGGGCGGCTTCCGCACCGTCGACGACGACCGCCTGTACAACGGCCCCGGCGACCGCTACGACTGGAAGATCGTCGGCAAGCGCGAGATCTACGTGCCGTACGACAACTACAAGGCAATGGACACCTCGGTGAAGTATGCAGACCTGCTGACCAAGGGCCACGAGAATCCGGCCTACATCCGCTACGAGCTGCATCGCGTGTGGGTGCTGCAGGCGACGCTGAAGAGCAATTACCGTCACCAGTATGCGAAGCGCGTGCTGTACATCGACGAGGACTCGTGGATGACGCTGCTCGCCGACAACTACGACGCGCGCGGCCAGCTGTGGCGCACCAACGTCGCGACGACGCTGTATGCGTATGACGCGAAGGTGTTCTACCCGGGCGTCGTGTTCTACCACGACCTGATCTCCGGCGCGTACATGGCCGACCGCCTGACGAACGAAGGCCCGATGCCGAAGCTCGACAACAGCCCGCAGTTCAACGAGGCGTATTTCTCGCCGGACGCGATCCGCAGTTCGGGTAACTAAGCAACCTGCTGACGCGGCACGCCCGCGACCCACGCGCCGGAGCCCCGCTCCGGCGCCCGACGCCGCCCGCGACGGCGGCCTTTTTCCATTCGAGATTCGAGGGCCCTTTCATGTCTTCCCGCCTGCATACGACGCTCGGCGACGAGCTGTACGCCGCGTGGCACGCACGCGCACCGGTCGCGCCGCTGTCGAGCCGCCCGCGCCGGCTGTCGCTCGACGACGCCTACCGCATCCAGCAGCGCTTCATCGAACGCCGCGTCGAGCGCGGCGAAGCGGTGGTCGGCAAGAAGATCGGCGTGACGAGCCAGGCCGTGCAGGACATGCTGAACGTGCGCCAGCCCGATTTCGGCATCCTGCTGTCCGGCATGCACTACGCGGCCGGCGAGGCGATTGCCACCGAATCGCTGATCGCGCCGCGCGCCGAAGGCGAGATCGCGTTCATCCTCGCGCGTGACCTGCGCGGCCCCGGCATCGACCGCACCGACGTGATCGCCGCGACCGCCGCCGTCGCGCCTTGCTTCGAGATCGTCGATTCGCGCATCCGCGACTGGGCGATCCGCATCGAGGACACCGTCGCCGACAACGCGTCGTGCGGCGTGTACGTGCTCGGCGAAGCACGCGTCGACCCACGCACGCTCGACCTCGCCGCGTGCGAAATGACGATCGAGAAGAACGGCGAGCGCGTCGCGCAAGGCCGCGGCGACGCGGCGCTCGGCCATCCCGCCGACGCCGTCGCGTGGCTCGCGAACACCCTCGCCGAATACGACGTGCCGCTGCTTGCCGGCGAGATCGTGCTGTCCGGCTCGCTCGCGAAACTGATTCCGGTCACAGCCGGCGACGCGCTGTCGATGCACATTTCCGGCATCGGCAGTTGCGACGTCCGCTTTATCTAAAGGAACGAACCTGATGAAGAAAATCAAATGCGCACTGATCGGGCCCGGCAACATCGGCACCGACCTGCTGTACAAGCTGCGCCGCTCGACCGTGCTCGAACCCGTGTGGATGGTCGGCGTCGACCCGGCATCCGACGGCCTCGCGCGCGCCCGCGAATTCGGCCTGAAGACCACCGACCAGGGCGTCGACGGGCTGCTGCCGCACGTCGCCGCCGACGACATCCGCATCGCGTTCGACGCGACCTCCGCCTACGTGCACCGCGACAACTCCGACAAGCTCACCGCGCTCGGCGTGAAGATGATCGACCTGACGCCCGCCGCGATCGGGCCGTATTGCGTGCCGCCGGTGAACCTCGACGCGCACCTCGACAGCGCGCAGATGAACGTGAACATGGTGACCTGCGGCGGCCAGGCGACGATTCCGATGGTGTACGCGGTGTCGCGCGTGCAGCCGGTCGCGTACGGCGAGATCGTCGCCACGGTCTCGTCGCGCTCGGTCGGCCCCGGCACGCGCAAGAACATCGACGAATTCACGCGCACGACGTCCGGCGCGATCGAACAGGTCGGCGGCGCGCGCAAGGGCAAGGCGATCATCGTGATCAACCCGGCCGAGCCGCCGCTGATCATGCGCGACACGATCCACTGCCTGACCGACGGCCCGCCCGACGTCGATGCGATCACAGCCTCCGTGCATGCGATGGTCAAGGAAGTGCAGCGCTACGTGCCAGGCTACACGCTGAAGAACGGCCCGGTGTTCGACGGCAATCGCGTGTCGGTCTTCATGGAAGTCGAGGGGCTCGGCGACTACCTGCCGAAATACGCGGGCAACCTCGACATCATGACCGCCGCCGCGGCCGCCACGGCCGAGCGTTTCGCCGAACAGATGCTGGCCGCTGCGGCCGCCACCGCTTGAGTCGAGGAGTCACACGATGTCACTTGCAGGCAAGAAGATCACCGTCCACGACATGTCGCTGCGCGACGGGATGCACCCGAAGCGGCACCAGATCACGCTCGACCAGATGCGCAACATCGCGCGCGGGCTCGATGCGGCAGGCGTGCCGCTGATCGAGGTCACGCACGGCGACGGGCTCGGCGGCGCGTCGGTCAATTACGGTTTCCCCGCGCATACCGACGAGGCATACCTGAGCGCCGTCATTCCGGAGTTGAAGCAGGCGAAGGTATCGGCGTTGCTGCTGCCCGGCATCGGCACCGTCGAGCATCTGCGCATGGCGCACGAACTCGGCGTCGGCACGATCCGCGTCGCGACGCACTGCACCGAGGCGGACGTGTCGGAGCAGCACATCGGCCTCGCGCGCACACTCGGGCTCGATACGGTCGGCTTTCTGATGATGGCGCACATGTCGTCGCCGGAGCAGCTCGTCGTGCAGGCGAAGCTGATGGAGTCGTATGGCGCGAACTGCATCTACATCACCGATTCGGCCGGCCACATGCTGCCCGACGACGTGACCGCGCGGATCCGCCAGGTGCGCGACGCGCTGAAGCCGGACACGGAACTCGGCTTCCACGGCCATCACAACCTCGCGATGGGCGTCGCGAACTCGGTCGCGGCCGTTGCCGCGGGCGCAAACCGGATCGATGCGGCCGCAGCTGGCCTCGGCGCCGGCGCGGGCAACACGCCGATGGAAGTGTTCGTCGCGGTGTGCGACCGGATGGGGATCGAGACGGGTGTCGACGTGTTCGCAATTTCCGACGTGGCCGAGGATCTCGTCGTGCCGATCATGGACGCACCGATCCGCCTCGACCGCGATGCGCTGACGCTCGGCTATGCGGGCGTCTACTCGTCGTTCCTGCTGTTCGCGAAGCGTGCGGAAGCGAAATACGGGATTCCGGCGCGCGACATCCTCGTCGAACTGGGCCGCCAGCGGCTCGTCGGCGGGCAGGAGGACATGATCGAGGACGCGGCGCTGACGATGGTGCGGGCGCGGGAGGCGGTGGCGCAACTTGCGTGATCGACGATATCGGGCTGCCATCGCCCGATACGCCGGCGAATCTGCGGAACGGGGCGCGATGCGCCCCGTTCTCGTTGATGCGCCCCGTTACCGCGCCAACGTGGCGAGCGCGCCGGCACGCAGGATGCGCTGACCGGCGAGGACCGATGAAAGGAATGCGGCCGGGAAACGGGGCCGGAAATCGGGGCCGGGCCAGACTCTCGTCGAACGGCCAGTGCCGTGCGTATCCGCGGTCGACGGGTGGCGGATGTCGAGCATGCGGCATGACGGGTGGTAGCGCCGTCGTATCGGTGTGGAGTCGTTCCGATCGCATGATCGCCACATCGACTGCATCGTCCCGATCGTGGCACCCCGAAGGCGCGCCTGCTGACACCACGCTGTCAGCCGGCGCGGCGCAGGATCGATTGAACATTCTTCACGGAGCGACCCATCTTGCCCAATTCAGGACATCGCGCCCCGGCCGCCATCGCAATCGCCGGAAGACGCAGCATCACGCTTCTGACCCTCTGCCTCGCCGTGCTCGTGGCGCAAGTCGACACGGCCGTCGTCAATCTCGCGACGCGCGCGATCGGTGCGTATTTCCATGCGGGCGTCGGCGCGCTGCAATGGGTCGTCGACAGCTACAACCTCACGTACGCGGTGCTGTTGCTGACCGGGGGGCTGTTCGCCGACCTCTACGGCCGGCGCCGCATCTTCATGGCCGGCACGGTCGTGTTTACCGTCGCGTCGCTGCTGTGCGCGCTCGCGCCGTCGGTGTCGGTACTGATCGGCGCACGCGCACTGGCCGGTGTCGGCGCGGCACTGCTGCTGCCTGCGTCGCTCGCGATCGTGCGCGTCGTATGGCGCGACCCGGTCGAGCGCGGCCGCGCGCTCGGCATCTGGGCCGCGTGCAACGGCGTCGCGATGGCGATCGGCCCGACCCTCGGCGGCGTGCTGATCCGGCACTTCGGATGGCGCAGCATTTTCTTCGTGGTCGTGCCGCTGAGCATCGTGGCAATGCTGCTCGCGATACCCGCCGTGCCCGAGTCGTCCGATCCGCGCGGCCGGCATGTCGACGGCGGTGCGCAAATCTCGGGCGCGCTCGCGCTCGGCACGCTCGCGTATGCGGCGATCGTGTTCCGCGAGGCGCCGGTCGCCGGTGTGATCGCGGGCGGTATCGCCATCGCGTCGTTCGTCGCCTTCGTCGCGATCGAACGGCGCCACGGCGAGGCAGCGCTGGTGCCACTCGACATCTTCCGGCGCGGCGCGTTTCGCGGCGCGATCGCCGCGACCACCGGCATGACGTTCGGGATGTACGGCGTGCTGTTCCTGCTGCCGCTCACATGGCAGAGCATCGGCCGTCTCGATTCAACCGGTGCGGGCCTCGCACTGCTGCCGATGGCGCTCGTGTTCGTCGCCGTGTCGCCTTGCTCGGGGCCGTTGTCCGAACGCGTCGGCACGCGCCTGACGACGGCGGGTGGCGTCGCCGTGATCGCGAGCGGGCTCGCGGCGATCGGCGCCTCCGCCGCGTCGTCGGGCCTGCTCGGCGCCGAGATCGGGCTCGCGTTGACGGGGCTCGGCATGGGGATCGCGACGGGGCCTCTGATGACCGTTGCCGTCGGCTCGGTGGATGCCGCGCGCTCGGGCACTGCGAGCGCGCTCGTCAACGTCGCGCGGATGACCGGCGCGACGCTCGGGATTGCGGTGCTCGGCACGTTGTTCGCGGCCGCGCACGGCGGCACGGCGGGCTTGCGCGCGGCGATGTTCGCCGGCGCGGCGGTGCAGCTGGCGGGAGCGGCCGGGGCAGCGGTCAGCGTGCGGCGCGCGCGGCAGTCGGCGTGATGCAGCGTTGCTCACTACTCATGCGCGGCGCGTAGCGCGTTCGCCGCTCTCCAGTCGCCCGGCGTCACGAGCCGGCGGCGTCAACCACGCACCGCGTCAGCGGTGCTTTCCGCCATGCCTGCGCCGCCGATGCGCCGCGCGCGCCTGCAGCAGCGACGGCATCAGCTCCTCGATGTACTGCCGCGCCTGTCCGCGCGTCACGATCTCGCTGAAGCGCTGATGGGCCTTGTCATGGCCGACCAGCGCCGCATGCGCTTTCTTCAGGATGTGCAGATACGCGACCAGGCTCGTGCCGTCGCGCACGGGCAGCGCATCGCGCGGGTCGGGGGCCGGTGTTGTACTCATGATCCGATCCTTTGCGGGCAGTCGGTGCGGCAGGTCGTGGTGACGAGCGCCAGCAGGTCGTTCGCGAGACGGTCGCGGTCCGTCAGCGGCGCGAGGCCGAACAGCCGCTCGAGCGTCGCGGCGACCGACGCATGGTCGTACGGCGTATGGTCGACCTGCCCGGCCGCGACCCACGGCGAAATCACGATCGCCGGGACCCGCACGCCATACACGTCGAACCCGAAGCCGCTCGCGTTCAACGTCGCCGTCGCGCCATCGTTCGGCGGCGGCGCGGCGCCCGGCCTGACCGAATCGTAGAAGCCGCCATGCTCGTCGTAGCAGATCACGAACAGGCTGCTCTCCCACACCGGCGAATTGCGGATCGCGTCGTACACGCGCGCGACGAGCTGGTCGCCACCGGCCAGGCCATCCATCGGGTGCTGCGAACTGCCGTTCCGGTAGGTGCCGTGCACGATGTCGCCGTAGCCGGGCTCGATGAACGTATAGCGCGCCGTATAGCCGGCCGCGAGATCGGCCTCGAAATGCGCGAGGTCGTCGATGTCGAAGAAGCTCACGCCCTTCAGCGATGCCACCTGCGGCACGTGGCCGAGCGGGTCGCCCGACTGGTCCTGGTAGATGCGCCAGTTGTCGTCGCCGAGCGCGGCGAAGATCGAACCTTTCGGATAGGGGAAGCCGTCGAAGGCGTCCCATCCGGCCATTTCCTCCCTGGTCGGCGAATGGTCGAGCCCGGCCGACGACGCGCCGTGCAGGAAGAAGCGGTTCGGCCAGGTCGGCCCCGGCATCGACGCGTGCCACGCGTCGCACAGCACGAATGCGTTCGCCAGCGCGTAAAGCGACGGCGCCTGCGTCGCGATATTGACGCCCTGCATGATCTTGCCCGCATCGGCTGGCTGCGGCGGCGTGCCTTCGGAATGCGACGTCGCGTAGTTCGACACGAATCCTGAATTGTTGATGCTCGGATAAGGTCGCCCTTTGACGAACGGCACGCCCGCGCCGCACAACTGTTCGAGCACGTCGGTGAATTCGTGGCACGGATCGGTCGGCATCCGGTCGGGTGCGCCGCCGCCGAACGGGTAGACCGCATCGCCATACGCGTTGCTGTTACCCGGTGACGCGGCAACGATGTCGGGATAGCCCGACAGCGCGAACAGATGGTCGAACGAGCGGTTCTCGAGCATCAGCACGAACACGTGCCGGATGCGGTCCTGAACCGACGAAACTGCGGGAACTGAAGGAGCTGCGGGGGCTGCGTCTGCACTCATGGCGCCTCCTGGCGTCGCGCGACGAAAGTCCTGCTGGCACGATCGCGGCGGCACTGAAAGCAACTGAAAGGAAAGGCGCTGCAGCGTGCGCGGGCCGCGAATTGCCGACGAGTGTACGGCTACGCCGGCCTGCGCGTAAAGCCGGGCACGGCGCGCGGCAGGACACGGGCATTCAGCCGACGACCGGCGTGGGTGGGGAAAGCGACGCGCGGCGAATCGACGCGTGCGGGAAAAGCGAGCCGAATCGGGCGATTCGACCGGAGAGAATGCGGCCTCGGCCGCCGCAGCACTGCCCCGCCGCTGGCGACCGCCGAACGGCGCGAGCCGCGCCGTCCATCCGGTGTGCCCGGCCGCATCAACGGGCCGGACGGGTTTCGATCGGTGCGGCGTTGCGCTGGCCGATCGCTACTGCTTTAGCGACGCGGTTGCCCGGGGCGCTGCGGACGCGTCGAATTCGCGTCCTTGTGCCGGAAGTTGATGCGGCCCTTGGTCAGGTCGTACATCGACAGTTCCAGCGTCACGCGATCGCCCGCGAGAATGCGGATGTGGTTCTTGCGCATGCGGCCCGACGCATACGCGCCGACCACGACGCCGTTTTCCAGCGTGACACGGTATTTGCTGTCCGGCAGCACTTCGTCGACGATTCCGTCCAGTTCCAGCAGTTCTTCTTTTGCCAAACCAATTCCTCCAGACAAGGTGATGACCGCGGCCGCGGCGAGCTCACCGGCGCCGTGCCCCTCAACGGGACGGCGGCCGGCGGGATGCCGGGGATCAATTCGTTCAGACGGACGACGCGTCCGTCTTGCAATCGGAGCCCGGCGCAATGCGGCGGTCGGGCGGTCGGTGGCGGCGGTGCAATCGGCACCGCGCAAAGTCGGGACCGCGCCGTGTGCGGCATGGCGACGGTCTACTCGGGTTGCAGCATGGGCCGCTGGCGACGCGGCGAGCGCTTCGCGAGGGCGTTGGATCGCACGTCGTACGGACCTGCGATGGATGAGAGAAGCACACGACCGATGCATCGTGAATTCCGCGATGCATCGGTCGTGTGCGTCGAAACGCGCAGGACGCCGGCTCGGGCCGGCATCCGCGCGAAATTCGTCCGGCAGCGGCCGCCATTCGACGGCCGGTGCCGACGCGGCTTACTGCGGCGTGATGTTCGACGCTTGCAGACCCTTCGGGCCACGCTTCACTTCGAAGCTGACCTTCTGGCCTTCGGCCAGGGTCTTGAAGCCCGTGCCGCGAATTTCCGAGAAATGGGCGAACAGATCGTCGCCGCCGTTGTCCGGGGAGATGAAACCAAAGCCCTTGGTTTCGTTGAACCACTTGACGGTACCGGTATCCACAAATACTTCCTTAATACGATTGATACGAACGATGAACATGCGCCCGTGACAGGCACAGAAAGAATCAAAAGAGGGAGAGACCAACGACTGCCGCACCGCGTGCGGCCAATGATGAGCAATCGAACTTCTTGAAGACTTCGGTCTCGGACACTACGCGGTGCGGGCCGATCCGTCAAGCTCTTTCGATGCGATGCAGGCGCGCGGCAGCGCGCGCGCCTTGCCTGGCGGGGGTGCGCGGCGATCTGGAGGCGCAGCGATGCAGCCCCTATTTTCGCCCCGTTCGCCCCCGTTCGCCCCCGTTCACCCCGTTACCGCCCGTCACCGCGGTTCGAACACGTGATGCAGCGCCGGCGGCGTCGCACCGTCGCGGATGTTCATCTCGAACGTCTTGCGCGCGACGCTCGACGGCCGCACGTCGGCCGCGTCCAGGTAGAACTGCGAATACCAGTCGCGCATCTGGTACAGCGGCCCGTCGCCTTCGCACAGCAGCGGGTTGTCGATGCGCGTCTTGCTGTGCCAGATGTCGACGTCCTCGTAGAACGCGCGCTGCGCTTCCTTCACGTATGCGTTCGCGATCTCCATGTTCTGCGCGTCGCTCAGGCCGGCCACCTTCTTCACGATCACACCGTAGCGCAGCTCGAAGCTGTTCATGTCGATCGGCACGTGGCAGTTCAGCAACACCGAATGGATCGGCTGCCCGCCGCTTTGCCCCGTCATCTGCGTGATGTGCACGGCCGGCCCGAAATACGTCGACAACGCCGTCAGGCTGTCGCCGCCGAGCTTCTCGCTGCGACCGACCATCAGCTGCGTCGCCTTGTGATCCTCGAACAGGTTCGCGAAATAGTCGATCGGTGCGCGGTGCACGGTCGCGAAGTGCGCGACGTCCGAGATGTTGTCGACCAGCTCGCGGCAATTCGCCTGGATCACCATCTTGTCGACGACCCAGTCCGACCATTCGTCGGAGAAGCACACGTCGAGGCGCGGAATCGCGACTTCCGGCGGCGGCGCGTTGCCTTCCGGGTCGTTCCACACGAACAGCAGGTTGTTTTCCTCGCAGGTCGGCCACGCGCCGATGCGCGCCTTCGGCGGAATCCGCTTGCAATACGGGATCGACGCGCACTGCCCTTCGCCGTTCCACGCCCAGCCGTGGAACGGGCACACGAGGTTATCGCCTTCGACCTTGCCGAGGCTCAGGTCGGCGCCCATGTGCGGGCAATACGCGTCGACGACGTTGATCTTGCCGGTCGAATCGGCGAACGCGGCGAGCTTGCGGCCGAAGACGTTCAGCGTGTGCGGCTTGCCGTCCTTGTAGTCGCGGGCGAGCCCGAGGCAGTGCCAGCCGCGCGCATAGCGCTGCGCGAGCGGCTGGGCTTCGATCTTGTAAGGGCGTGCGGACATGTGGGTTGACTCCTCTTGGTGGGACGCGCGGCGGCCCGCCGCGCACCGGGTAACGGGGGTTGCGTCGCTCAGCGCACCGGATTGCCGGGTTCGAGCGTGCGTCTCGGCTTGAGCGCGGGTGTCGGCGCGGCCTGCGGCGATGCCGGCTGCGGCTCGTGCGACACGCGGCGCTCGGCGCGCTCGACGCCGAGCCATGCGGCCAGCGCGGGCAGCAGGAACACCGCGCCGAACAGGTTCACGAGGAACATGAACGCGAGCAGCACGCCCATGTCGACCTGGAATTTCAGCGCGGAGAACGCCCAGGTGCCGACGCCGATGAACATCGTGACGGCCGTGAACAGCGCTGCGGTGCCGCGCTGGCGCATCGCGTCGGCGAATGCGTCCGGCAGCGTCGCACCGTGGCGGAGGTCGTGCTGCAGGCGTTCGTACAGGTAGATCCCGTAGTCGACGCCGACCCCGACGCCGAGCGTGATCACCGGCAGCGTCGCGACCTTCAGCCCGATGCCGAGCCGCGCCATCACCGCGTTGCACAGGATCGACACCAGCGTGAGCGGCACGATGATGCACAGCACCGCGCGCCACGAGCGGAACGTGACCGCGCACAGCAGCGCGATCGCGCCGAAGATCGACAGCAGCATCGCGATCTCCGCGTCGCCGACCGCCTCGTTGGTCGCCGCCATCACGCCGACGTTGCCGCCCGCGAGCCGGAACGCGACGTTCGGCGTGGGGTTCTCGGCCGCGAAGCGCTTGATCTCGTCGACGATGTGCGCGATGGTCGTGCCTTCGTGGTTCTGCGTGTAGATCAGCACCTGGATCGCCTTGCAGTTCGCGGTGTTCATCCCGTTGTCGGGATCGAACGCATTGGCGCCCTGCGTGAGCCCGTCGCTGGAGCGCGGCAGCGCGGCCCAGCGCGGGTTGCCTTCGTTGAACGCGGCGATGAACACCTTGCCCTGCGACGACACGCTCGTGACCGACTGCACGCCCGCCACACCGCGCATGTTCATCTCGAACTTCTCGATCGCGCTCATCACCGGGTAGTGCAGGCACGCGTCGTCGAAACCGGTCGTCTCGACGATCACCGACAGCACGTCGACACCGATGTTGTACTGGTGCGTGATGGCTGCGTTGTCGATGTTGTAGCGCGAGTTCGCGCGCAGCTCCGGGGCACCGGTGCCGATGTCGCCGATCTCCAGCTTGCGCGACTCGAGCGTGCCGTATGCGAGCAGCGCGAGCGCCACGGCGAACACGCCGAGCGCCGGCGCCGGCCGCGCGAACACCGCGAAGCGCGACCACTTCCCGCTGCCGCCCGCGGCGGCCGTGCGCTGGGCGCGCACGAGCGTGCCGCGCTCGAGGCGCGTGTACGACAGCAGGATCGGCAGGAACACCTTGTTGGTGACGATCATGAGCAGCACGCCGAGGCACGCGGTGATGCCGAGCTCGCGCACGATGTCGATCCGGATCCGCATGATCACCATGAAGCCGAGCGCGTTGGTCAGCAGCGCGACCGTGCCCGGCACGAACAGCTTGCGGAACGCGTCGCGCGCGGCTTCGACCGACGACGCGCCACGCACCAGCGCCTGCTTCCACGCGTTGGTCATCTGCACCGCATGCGACACGCCGATCGAGAAGATCAGGAACGGCACGAGGATCGACATCGGGTCGATGCCGAGCCCGAGCAGCGGCAGCGCGCCGAGCAGCCAGACGACCGGCAGCAGCGCGACGACGAGCGCGAGCACGGTGGTTTTCAGCGAGCGCGTATAGGCGAACAGCAGCGCGGCCGTCACGAGGAACGCCAGCGCGAAGAACGCCATCACGCCGGCGATCCCGGCCTCGACGTCGCCCACCAGCTTCGCGAAGCCGATGATGTTGACGTCGATGCCCTGCTTCGCGTAGCGCGCACGGATTTCCTCGAGCTGGCGCGCGACCGCGCTGTAGTCGAGCCGCTTGCCGGTGGCCGGATCGGTCTCGCGCAGTTCCGCGCGGATCAGCGCCGACTTCAGGTCGTTGCCGACCAGCCGGCCGATCTGCCCGGAGCGCGCGACGTTGCGGCGCACCTTCGCGAGATCGTCCGGGTTCGCACTCGAGAACTGGCCGGGCACGACCACGTCGCCGCGAAAGCCGGCTTCGGTCACTTCCGTGTAGTGAACGTTCGGCGTGAACAGCGAGAACACGCGCGAGCGGTTCACGCCGGGGATGAAGAACACGTCGTCGGTCGCGTGGCGCAGCGCGTCCATGAACGTCTGGTTGTAGATGTCGCCGTCGCCCTTCCAGCGCAGGCTGACGAGGATCGTGTTCGCGCCGGGGAACGCGCCCGCGTAGCGCTCGAACACCTGCATGTACGGGTGCTGCATCGGGATCATCTTGTTGAAGCCCGGATCGAGCTTCAGGCGCGTCGCGGACAAGCCGAGCGCGAGCGTCACCGCGACGCACAGCAGCATCAGCAGCCGGCGCTGCCGGATGATCGTGTCGGCGCAGCGCTCGACGAACGCGGCGAGGCGCGATGCGGGAACGGCTTCGGTGGGGCGTGACAGGTCGTTCATGGATTTCTCGGGTCGGAACGGACGGGACGGACGATGCGGGCGAAACGGGTCGGCTCGGCGAGGCGAACGGATGCGGGCGACGGCAAGCGCCGCCGCGCATCAGGACGGCGACGCGGCGAGCGGCGCGACGCCGGCCTCTCCGCCGAGCAGCAGCGCGCCGGAGCCCATGTCGAGCACGGCCGCGAGGCTCTGCACGCCGCCGAGCTTGCGCACGTCGAAGGTCAGGCCGCCGTCGCGCGACGCGACGATCGCGCCGCCCTGGCCGACCAGCACGAGTTCACCGTCGGCAAGCTGGGTCGCGCCGAAGTACGACACCGGCAGGCGGCTGTCGACGTGCGTCCAGGTCGCGCCGCGATCGGTGCTGCGCAGCACGTTGCCGCGCATGCCGTACGCGACCCAGTCGCCGTTCGCGAGCATCAGCGCGCCGAACAGCGAGCCTGCGTACGGCGACGGGAGTGTGTCCCAGGTTGCGCCGTTGTCGGTCGAGCGCAGCAGCGTGCCGCTCTCGCCCGCGATCAGCAGGTTGCCGTGGCTGTCGCCGACGATCGCGTTCAGGTGGCGGTCGCCCGCCGGCGTCTTCAGCGGCTGCCACGTGAGTCCGGCATCGTCCGAGCGCAGCAGCTGGCCGAAACTGCCGGCCGCGAACAGCGGGCCGTTCGCGCTGCCCCAGACGGACAACAGCGGATCGGAACGCGCGTGGTCGCTGTGGACCTCGCGCCAGTGCACGCCCGCGTCGTCGCTGCGCACGATCCGGCCGTCGTGGCCGACCGCGATGCCGAGCGTCGGCGTGATGAAGCTCACCTGCGTGAGCGTCGAGCCCTGATCGGGCGTGACCGACGCCGGCCGCCAGCGGCGGCCCGCATCGTCGCTCAGCAGAATCACGCCGCGCTCGCCGACCGCGACGATGCGCGTGCCGGCGCGGGCGAGCCCGTTGATCTGCAGGCGGTCCGCATGGATCGCGGTGACCGGGAACGCCGGCAGCGGTCGCGGCGAGAACGCGAACAGCGCGGCGCCGAGCACAAGCGCCGACATCGTGAGTCCTGGCAAGGTACGTTTCATCGGTTGTCTCCTGTCCTGGCAAGCGGCCCGGGCCCGCGCCGACGCGCTCGCCCTGCCGCTGCAAGTCTCCGGGCCGTCGGTCGTTGCCGCGGCCTCGCATGGTTCCGAATGGATGGCGGCCGTTCCGGGCTGCCGGTCCGGCTGCGTCGAATGCCGTTACGCGCCGACCTCGAACAGCGCGGCGGCACCCATCCCGCCGCCGATGCACATCGTCACGACCGCATGCCGCACGCCGCGGCGCGCGCCTTCGAGCAGCGCGTGCATCGTCATCCGCGTGCCCGACATCCCGAACGGGTGGCCGAGCGCGATCGCGCCGCCGTCGACGTTCAGCCGCTCGTCGGGAATGCCGAGCGTGTCGCGGCAATACAGCGCCTGGCACGCGAAGGCCTCGTTCAGCTCCCACAGCCCGACGTCGCGCACGGTCATCCCGAAGCGCGCCAGCAGCTTCGGGATCGCGAACACCGGGCCGATGCCCATCTCGTCCGGCTCGCAGCCGGCCACGGCCAGCCCGCGGAAGGTGCCGAGCGGCGCGAGCCCGCGATGCGCGGCTTCGGCGCGCGACATCACGACCACCGCCGCCGCGCCGTCCGACAGCTGCGACGCGTTGCCGGCCGTCACGAACTCGCCCTGCTCGACGACCTTGCCGCCGCTCCACGACGGCTTGAGCCCCGCGAGCCGCTCGGCCGTCGTATCGGCGCGCACGCCTTCGTCGCGCGCCGCGCGCACGGCCTCGTGACCGGTCAGGTTGCCTTCCTTGTCGAACAGCGCGCGCGTCACGTCGAGCGGCGCGATTTCCGCGTCGAAGCGGCCGGCCGCCTGCGCGTCGGCCGTGCGCTGATGGCTCTGCAGCGCGAATTCGTCCTGCGCCGCACGCGAGATCCCGTAGCGGCGCGACACGATCTCGGCGGTTTCCATCATCGCCATGTACGCGGCCGGCTGGTGGTCGAGCACGGCCTGCGAACGCGCGCGGTAGCCGTTCTTGTGCTTGTTCTGCGTGAGCGAGATCGATTCGACGCCGCCTGCGACGACGATCCGCGCGTCGCCCGCGCCGATGCTGCGCGCGGCGCTCGCGATCGACATCAGGCCCGACGAACACATGCGGTCGATCGCCATGCCGGGCACCGACGCCGGCAGCCCCGCCGCCGCGGCCGACAGGCGGCCGATGTTGTAGCCCTGCGTACCCTGCTGCGCGGCGCAGCCGATCAGCACGTCGTCGACGTCGGCCGGCGCGACGCCCGCGCGTTCGAGCGCGGTGCGCACGACGTGGCCGCCCAGCGCGGGCGCCTCGGTGTCGTTGAACATGCCGCGAAACGCCTTGCCGATCGGCGTGCGTGCGACGGAAACGATGACTGCGTCTTCCATGAGCTGGCTCTCTGAATCTGGAACTAGAAGTAGTAACGGCTGATCGTGTCGGCAACGCAGCCGGGCTTGCCTTCGCCTTCGATCTCGACGGTCACGCGGATCCACGCCTGCACGCCGCCTTCGAGCGGCTCGATGCGCAGCAGCTCGCCGACGCCCCGCACGCGTGCGCCGACCTTCACTGGCGCCGGGAAACGGATCCTGTCGCAGCCGTAGTTGACGCCGAGCCGCGCGCCGTCGATGCGCACGATCTGCGGCAGAAAATGGTTGACGAGCGACAGCGTCAGGTAGCCGTGCGCAATGCACGCGCCGAACGGGCCGTCCTTCGCCCGCACCGGGTCGACGTGCACCCACTGATGGTCACCCGTCGCGTCGGCGAAGCCGTCGATGCGGATCTGGTCGATCGCGAGCCACGCGCTCGCGCCGAGCGTGCAGCCGACGGCCGCCGCGAGTTCATCGGGATGCGCGAACACGCGGGGCGTCGCGCGCACGGGGTCGAGGGTCGTCTCCATCATGCGTGCTGGCTGCTGACCGACAGCACTTCGCCCGTCATGTACGACGCGTAATCGCTTGCAAGGAACACCATCACGTTCGCGACCTCCCAGACTTCGGCGGCGCGCCCGAAGGCTTCGCGCGACGCCAGTTGATTCAGCAAGTCGGCCGGGGCCGACTTCTTCAGAAAATCGTGCATCGCGATGCTCGGCGCGACCGCGTTGATGCGCACTCCGTAAGGCGACGCCTCGAGCGCCGCGCAGCGCGTGAGCGCCATCACGCCCGCCTTCGCCGCCGCGTAGTGCGCCTGTTCCGCCTGCGCACGCCAGCCGAGCACCGATGCGTTGTTGACGATCGCGCCGCGGCCGCGGGCCTGCATGTGCGGCAGCATCGCGCGCGTCATCCGGAACGTCCCGGTAAGGCTAATGTCGATCACCCGCGACCATTCGGCATCGTCCATTTCGACGATGCGTTTGGCGCCGCCGAGCCCGGCGTTGTTGATCAGTACGTCGACGCCGTCGAGCTTGTCCTGTGCATCCGCCACGAGGGCCTGCACGTCGTCCTCGACCGCGACGTTGCACAGGCGGCCGTAGACCTGCCGCAGCCCCGTTTCGGCGCGCAGCGTCTCCACTGCCTGTTCGAGGCGCTTCTCGTGGATGTCGGAGATGAACAGCGCGCGGCAGCCTTCCTCCGCGCAGCGGCGCGCGGCCGCGAAGCCGATGCCGGCGCCGGCGGCGGCCGTGATCAGCACCGATTTGCCGGCGAGCAGCTGGTGGCCCGGCACGTAGGCCGGCGCTTTCTGGATCTGGGGTTCGGTCATGCTGTGCCTCGTGGTTCTCTGGGCATGCCGAGCCCGCGCTCGGCCATGATGTTGAGCTGGATTTCGTTGGTGCCGGCGTAGATCGTGTCCGCACGGGAGAACAGGAACACGCGCTGCAGATGGGTGAGCTTCTCGTCGGCCGGATCGATCACGTTCGCGCGCGGCCCGAGCGCGTCCATCGCGAGCTGGCCGAGGTCGCGGTGCCAGTTCGACCAGAAGTACTTGTAGATCAGCGCCTCGCGGCGCAGCGGTGCGGTGGCGCCGCCGTTCGCGTCGTCCGCGCCGGACAGCATCCGCAGCGCGTTGTAGCGCATCACGCGCAGCCCGGCCCACGCGCGGCCGATCCGCTGGCGCAGCACCGGGTCGCGATCGGCGCCCGATTCCCGCGCGGCGTCGATCACCCATTCGAGCTCGCGGACGAACTGCATCTGCTGGCCGAGCGTCGACATCCCGCGCTCGAAGCCGAGCAGCGTCATGGCGATCCGCCAGCCGTCGCCCGGCGTGCCGACCAGGTCGCGTGCTTGCGCGCGCGCACCGTCGAAGAACACTTCGTTGAATTCGGCGCCGCCGTTGAGCTGCCTGATCGGGCGGATCTCGATGCCCGGCTGGTCGAGCGGTATCAGCAGGAACGACAGCCCCTTGTTGCCCTTCGATGCCGGATCGGTGCGCGCGAGCACGAAGATCCAGTCGGAGTCGTGCGCGAGCGACGTCCACACCTTCTGGCCGTACACGCGCCACGTGCCGTCCGCGTCCTGCTCCGCACGCGTGCGCACGTTCGCGAGATCGGAGCCCGCGCCCGGCTCCGAGTAGCCCTGGCACCAGAACTGCGTGCCGGCGAGAATGCCGGGCAGAAAGCGCGCGCGCTGGTCGTCGGTGCCGCACGCGACGAGCGTCGGCCCGAGCAGCCCTTCGCCGATATGGCCCATCCGGCCGGGGCCGCCGGCGCGCGCATATTCCTCGTGGAAGATCACCTGCTCGGCGACCGTGAAGCCACGGCCGCCCGCATCGGTCGGCCAGCCGAGGCCGGTCCAGCCACCGTGCGCCAGTTCCCGTTCCCACGCCTTGCGCAGTTCCGGAAACGCTTCCTCGTCGCCGGGGCCGCCGCGAAATTTCAGGCAGGCGAATTCGCCGGTCAGGTGCGACTGCACCCAGTCGGCGACTTCGTGCCGCAATTGCTGTTCGCGCGTTTCGCTGTTCATTGGAGTGCTCCCGTGCGCGCGGCGGACGCACGCGTGGCCATCGACGCCGGTGCCGATGTCGGTGCCGCCTCGCGCCGCGACGTGTCGCCGTCGATCGCGTGGCGCGCGATCCATTCGAGCAGTTGCGGCGTGCTGCCGAACTGCGCGAGCGACGCCTGCGCGCGCTTGAAGTAGAGATGCGGGTCGTATTCCCACGTGAAGCCGACACCGCCGTGCAACTGGATCGCTTCCTGCGCGCAGAACGCATACGCGTCGTTCGCGGCGGCTTTCGCGGCCGCGACGTCGCCGCGCACCATCGCGCCCGGCACCGCCCCGCCCGCTTCCGCATCCCATGCGTGCGCCGCCCCGAGCACGGCCGAGCGTGCGGATTCAATCAGCACCATCATCTGCGCGCAGCGATGCTTGACGGCCTGGAACGACGCGATCGCGCGGCCGAACTGCACGCGCTGGCCCGTGTAGTCGAGCGTCAGGTCGAGGCATTGCTGTGCGCCGCCGAGCTGCTCGGCGGCCAGCGCGAGCGCCGCGAACCAACCGGCTCGCTCGAGCACCTGCGAGGCAACGGCGCCGCCGGCGAACAACGCGTCGCGGTTCACACGGATTTCGTCGAGGACGATGCGCGCGATCGGCCGCGTCGCGTCGAGCGTGTCGAGCGGCGTGATGCGCAGGCCGGGCGCCGTCGCGACGTCGATCGCGAACAGGCCGATCGACTGCCCTTCGTTCGCGATCCGCGCGGGAATCAGCAGCAGATCGGCGCGCGCGCCGTCGATCACCTGTTCGATCGTGCCGGACAGCGCATAGCCGCCCGCTGCTTCTTCCGCGACGACCGGCAACTGCCCGGCACCGGCCGGAAGCTCGAACGGCAATGCCAGCGTCGCGCTGCATGCACCTTCGGCGATCTTCGCGAGCCAGCCGGTCGCGGGCGGCGAGTCGGGGCAGCTCGCCAGCGCGGTCGCAGCCAGGCACGCGGTCGAAAAATACGGCACGCACGCGACGCGCCGGCCGAGCTGTTCCATCAACAGGGTCTGTTCGACCGCGCCGAGCCCCATCCCGCCTGCCGCCTCCGGCAGCGACAGCGCGTTCCAGCCGAGCTCGCCTGCGAGCGCGGCCCACAGCGTGTCGTCGCGGCCGGCCGATTGCTCGAGCGCGCGGCGCACGTCGGCGGACGCGCTGCGTTCGGCGAGCACGTCGGCCGCCGCGTCGCGGATCATCGCCTGTTCGTCGGTGAGCGCCAGATCCATGCCTCAGCTCCCGTACACACGCTGCGCGGGACGCGCGTCGGCGAGCAGCCGCGCGACCGCCGGGCCGACCTCGGCCGGCGCCCAGCGCGCGCCACGGTCGACGCTCGGGCCGGTGCGCCAGCCTTCGGCGACCGCGATCATCCCGCCTGCGACCTCGAACACCTGGCCCGTCACGTCGGCCGACAGCGGGCTGCCGAGCCACACGACGAGCGGCGCGACGTTGGCCGGATCGAAGTAGTCGAAGCCGCCGTCCTCGGGCTTCTTCATCATGTCGGCGAACACGCCTTCGGTCATCGACGTGCGCGCGGCCGGCGCGAGCGCGTTCACGCGCACGCCGTACCGCTGCAGCTCGGCCGCCTGCATCAGCGTGAGCGCCGCGATGCCGGCCTTCGCCGCGCCATAGTTCGACTGACCGATCGACCCTTGCAGCCCGGCGCCGGAACTCGTGTTGACGATGCGCGCGTCGACCTGATTGCCGGCCTTCGCGGCGTCGCGCCACACGCGCGCCAGCACGCTCGACAGGCAGAAGTGGCCGCGCAGATGCACGCGCATCACGTCATCCCAGTCGGTTTCGGTCATGCTGGTGAACATCTTGTCGCGGCAGATGCCCGCGTTGTTGACCAGCACGTGCACGTCGCCGAACGCTTCGCGCGCGGCATCGACGATCTGCTGCGCTGTGTCGATCCTGGTGATGTCGTCGGCATTCGCGAGCGCGCGGCCGCCGCGTCGTGCGATCTCGTCGCACACGGCTTGCGCGGCCTCGTGGCGGATGTCGTTGACGACGACCGCCGCGCCTTCGGCCGCGAACGCGAGCGCGTATTCGCGCCCGAGCCCGCCGCCGGCGCCGGTGATGATGGCGGTGCGTCCGTTACAGATTCCCATGCTTGTGCCTCCTGGATCGAGAGATCGTGAAAGTGCCGCGCTCACAGGCGCTCGATGATCGTGACGTTCGCGAGGCCACCGCCTTCGCACATCGTCTGCAATCCGTAACGGCCGCCGGTACGTTCCAGTTCGTGCAGCAGTGTCGTCATCAGCCGTGCGCCGGTCGCGCCGAGCGGGTGACCGAGCGCGATGCCGCCGCCGTTCGGGTTGGTCTTCTCGTGCGGGAAGCGCGTGTCGGCGAGCCACGCCTGCGCGACCGACGCGAACGCCTCGTTCATTTCGACAACGTCGATCCGCGACCAGTCGAGCCCGCTCTTCTTCAACGCGGCCTTGGTCGCCGGAATCGGCGCGGTGAGCATCCACAGCGGATCGTCGCCGAGCACGCTCAGGTGGTGAATGCGCGCGCGCGGCGTGAGCCCGTAGCGCTTCAGCGCGTCCTCCGACACGATCAGCAACGCGGCGGCCGCATCGCAGGTCTGGCTCGCGACGGCGGCCGTCAGCGAGCCACCCGGCATCAGCGGTTCGAGCGTCGCCATCTTTTCCAGCGACGTGTCGGGTCGCGGCGTTTCGTCGTGCATCACGCCTTCGAGCGGCACGATTTCCCGCTTGAAATGGCCGGCCTCGATCGCCGCCACAGCGCGGCGATGGCTTTCCAGCGCGTAACGCTCCATCGCGTCGCGCGACAGGTTCCAGTGATCGGCGATCCGCTGTGCCGCGACGAACTGCGACACCGGCGCATCGCCGAAGCGCGCGCGCCAGCCGGTGCTGCCCGAGAACGGGTCGTTGAAGCCGAGCGGCGCCGCGCTCGTCATCGCGGACGAGATCGGGATCTGCGTCATCGTCTGCACGCCGCCCGCGACCACCACGTCCTGCACGCCGCTCATCACGGCCTGCGCGGCAAAATGCACGGCCTGTTGCGACGAGCCGCACTGGCGGTCGACCGTCACGCCCGGCACCTGCAGCGGCAGCCCGGCCGCGAGCCAGCAGGTGCGCGCGATGTTGCCGGCGAGCGGGCCGATCGTGTCGACGCAGCCGAATACCACGTCGTCGTATTCGTCGGCCGGAATCGCGTTGCGTTCGACGAGCGTCTTCAGCACGAAGCCGCCGAGGTCCGCCGCATGCACGTGCGCGAGCCCGCCCTTGCGGCGGCCGGTCGGCGTGCGCAGCGCGTCGACGATATAGGCTTGTTTCATCAGTGGGTTTCCTCGAAGTCGAAGGTCTGCGCGGGGCCGATCGGCAATGCGCGGCCGACGATCGCGTCGGCCACGCGGGCCTTGTGGAATGCGTTGTCGCCCCAGCTGCCGGAGAGCGCCCAGATCCGCTTCATGAAGATCTGCAGGTCGAGCTCCCACGTGTAGCCGATCGCGCCGTGCACCTGCATCGTGTGGCGCGCGGCCAGTTGCGCGGCGGCGGTCGCCGCGAGCTTCGCGTGCGACACCAGCACCGCGCGCTGCGGATGATCGTCGGCGATCGCCCGGGCCGCGCGCGCCACCACCGGCCGCGCGAACTCATAGCGAATCGCGACGTCGGCGAGCAGATGCTTGAGCGCCTGGTACGAGCCGATCGCCTTGCCGAACTGCTTGCGCTGCGCGCTGTAGTCGATCGCGACGTCGAGCACGCGCTGCGTGAGGCCGAGCAGCTGTGCCGCGACCGCGAACGCGCCGTGGTCGAGCGCGCGATCGAGCAACGGCGCGGCTTCGTCGGCGCCCGCGATGCGCGTGGCCGCCGACGGCTCCCAGTCGAGCGTGAACAGGCGCCGCGACGGGTCGACGCTGTCGACCGGGCGCCACGCGCACTGCACGGGATCCACGCGGTGCAGCTCGCCGCGGTGCTCGCACAGCAGCGCTTGCGCGACGTGCACGTCGGCCGCATACGGGTTCACCGGATGCACGAGCGCGACACGCGCGCGCCCTTCGGCGATGTCGCGCAGCAGCGCGTCTCGCCAGTCCGCGGCGGGCAGTCGCGCGAGCACGCCGGCCGACACGAGCGCCGTGTCGAGCAACGGCTCCGGGCTGCCGAAATAACCGTAGGTCTGCGCGAGCAGCGCCCATTCCACTTCGGTCAGGCCGAGGCCGCCGTGCGTCTCGGGCACCGACACGGCGGTCAGCCCCTGCGACGCGAACAGCGACCACAGCGCGTCGGAGCGGCCCGTCGGCGTGGCCCACAGCTCGCGGATCAGCTCCGGGGTCATCTCGGTCATCAGCAGGCGCTTCACGCTGTCCGCGAGCGCTTCCTGGTCTTCATCGAATACGAAATCCATACGATGTCCGTTCAGTGAGGGTGGCGCCTGCGCGCTTACGCGCGCGGCATGCCGAGCATCCGTTCGGCGACGATGTTGCGCTGGATCTCGTTGGTGCCCGCATAGATCGGGCCGGCCTGCGCGAACAGGAAGCCGTCGAGCCAGTGACCGAGCATCGCGTGCTGCGCGGCCGACTGCGGGACGACCTCGCCGTGCGCGCCGAGGATGTCGAGCGCGGTCTGGTGCATCCGCAAATCGAGTTCCGACCAGAACACCTTGTTGGTGCTCGACTCCGCGCCGATATGGCCGCCCTTCAGCAGCCGGCTCGCGGTCGCGTAGGTCGACAGCGCGTACGCCTGCGCATCCATCCACGCGGACACCACGCGTTCGCGCAGCGTCGGGTCGCGATCCGCGCTGTCGCGGTGCGCGAGATACAGGTCGCGCAGCGCCTGCGCGGTGCGCTGGAAACGGGCGGGCGAACGCAGCATCAACCCGCGCTCGAAGCCGGCCGTCGCCATCGCGACCTGCCAGCCCGCGCCTTCGGCCGCGAGGCGGTTCTCGACCGGCACGCGCACGTCGTCGAAGAAGATTTCCGCGAAGCCCGTCTGCCCGTTCAGTTGGCGGATCGGCCGCACCGTGATGCCCGGCGTCGACAGCGGCACCATCAGGAACGTGAGCCCGTGGTGACGCGACGATTCGGGATCACTGCGGAACAGCCCGAACAGCCAGTCGGCCCACACCGCGCGTGTCGACCAGATCTTCTGGCCGTTGAGCACGTATTCGTCCCCGATGCGGATCGCCGTCGTGCGGATCGCGGCCATGTCCGAGCCCGCATTCGGCTCCGACCAGCCCTGCGCCCACACGTGCTCGCCCGCCGCCATCGCCGGCAGGAAGCGCGCCTTCTGCTCCGCCGTGCCGAAATCCATCAGCGTCGGGCCGAGCAGGAAGATGCCGTTCTGGTTCACGCGCATCGGCGCGTCGGCGCGCCAGTACTCTTCCTCGAAGATCAGCCACTCGATCAGGTCGCAACCGCGCCCGCCCAGCTCGCGCGGCCACGTGACCATGCTCCAGCGCCCCGAATGCAGCGTGCGCTCCCATTCGCGGTGCGCGATGAAGCCTTCCTCGGTGTCGAAGCTCGGCAGCCGCTCGCGCGGCACGTGCGCGGCGAGCCATTCGCGGATTTCCGCGCGGAACGCCTGCTGTTGCTGCGTATAGGTCAGGTTCATGCGCGTGCCTCCTCGGCTTGCGCGTCGAACCGCGCGTCGCGCTTCTCGACGAACGCGGCACGCGCCTCCGTCGAGTCGTTGGTCATGTACGCCTGCAGCGTGAAGCCCTGCTCCCAGCGGTACTTGTCCTCGAGATCGCCGTCCTCGACGCCGTTCAGCGCCTCCTTCGCGAGCCGCACCATCGCCGGGCTCTTGTCCGCGATCTTGCGGGCGATCGAGCGCGCCGCGTCGCGCAGCGCATCGCGGGCGACGACCTGCTCGACCGCGCCGAGTCGGTACGCTTCCGCCGCGTCGATCATCTCGCCGGTGAAGTACATCGTGCGGACCTTCTGCACGCCGAACAGTCGTTGCAGATGCGCGCCGCCGCCCATCGCGCCACGGTCGATCTCCGGCACGCCGAAGCGCGCGCAATCGGCCGCGACGACGATATCCGCCGCGCCGCAGATGCCGATCCCACCGCCGAGCACGAAGCCGTGAACAGCCGCGATCACCGGCTTCGGGTTGCGGTGCACCGCGCGGAACGTCTCGTAGTTGCCCGCGTTGACCGACACGATCCGTTCCGGATGCGCGGCCAGCTCCTTGATGTCGACGCCCGCGCAGAAGCCACGGCCTTCGCCGCGCACGACGATCACGCGCACGTCGTCGTCCTCGCCGAGCGCATCGAGTGCCCGCGCGAGCGCATGCCAGCCCTGCGCATCGAGCGCGTTCACGGGCGGATGGGCGATCACCAGTTCGGCGATGCCGTCGGCGCGCTCGATCCGGAACGGCATCGCGCCGCCCGGTTGTTTGGATGTAGTCATCTCCACTGCCTCCCTGTGATGTCTTTCAAGCCGCGTGGGTCGCCGTCGCGCCGCGCAACGCGGCCAGCGCGTCGAGCCGCTCGCCGGCTTCCGCGACGATCCGCGCGATCAGCGCGTCGCACGATTCGATCGCGCCGATCATCGCGGCCGCCTGGCCGCTCGGCAGCACGCCCTCGTCCGGCCGCCCCTCGACGATCGCGCGCTGAATCAGGAACGGCGCGTTCGCGGCCATCAGCGTCTGGCTCGCCGTGTAGTCGTGCGAGCGCAGCGCCTTGATCGCGAGGCCCAGCATGTCGGTCGTGCGCAGCCCGTTCTGACGGCGCCAGGCTTCGGCCGTCTTCAGCGCGTACAGCGTGCGGCGCAGCGGGCCGAAGCGCTCGAGCTTCAGCAGATACGGGTTGTCGATCATGCGTTGCGGCAGCCCGTCGAGCGCGTCCGACACGCGGATCCGCGCCGGGTCGCCGACCGCGACGTACCGGTCGAGCGTCGCGCGCGGCACCGGCGATTCGGCGCTCATCAGGAAGCGCGTGCCCATCGCGATGCCGGCCGCGCCGTACGCGAGCGCGGCAGCCAGCCCGCGCCCGTCGAAGAACCCGCCGGCCGCGACCACCGGCACGCGCACCGCGTCGAGCACCTTCGGCAGCAGCAGCGTGGTCGGCACCGAGCCCGTGTGGCCGCCGCCTTCCGCGCCCTGCACCGTCACGACGTCCGCGCCGAGCTCGACCGCCTTCGCCGCGTGCTTCGGCGCGCCGACGGTCGGCATGCAGACGATGCCGGCGTCCTTGAAGCGGCGGATCGTCTTCGCGTCCGGCCCGCGGCCGTAGCTGACCGCGCGCAGCCGGTGCTTGATCGCGAGATCGACCACCTGCACGGCGTTCTTCTGGAACATGTGGAAGTTGATGCCGAACGGCTTGTCGGTCAGCGACTTCACCTTCAGGATCTCGGCCTCGACCTGCTCCGGTTCCAGCGTCGCGCCGGCCAGGAAGCCGAAGCCGCCGGCGTTGGCGGTCGCCGCGACGAGCCGTGCATCTGCCACCCAGCCCATCGCGGTCTGCACGATCGGGTAGCGGCAGCCGAGCAGATCGCATAACGGGGTATGCAGCGTCGTGCTCATGCCGCGGCTCCGTTGACGGCGGCCGGTGCCGCATCGGTCCGTCCTTCGCCGTCCGCCTCCGCCGGCCTGCGCTGCGAGCTGGCCATCTTGCGCGCGTCGTAGCCGCCGAGGCGGTCGCCGCTGACGAGCTCGTTGTGCGCATGCGCGAAGTGATGCCATGCAAAGGCCGCATCCATCGCCGCGCGCTTGCCCTGCAATTCCTCGACGTGGTTCAGCGCCTGCTTGGTCAGCGCGAGGCCGAGACGCGGCATCGTCGCGATCTTCGCGGCGATCGCGTAAGTCGCGTCGCGCAGCCGCTCGCGCGGCACCACGCGATTGACCATGCCCATCTGGTACGCACGCTCGGCCGGCATCCGCTCGCCGAGGAACAGGAATTCCTTCGCGATGCGCGGGTTCAGTTCGTACGCATGTGCGAAATACTCGACGCCCGGAATGCCCATCCGCACGACCGGATCCGCGAAGAACGCGTCCTCCGACGCGACGATCAGGTCGCATACCCACGCGAGCATCAGCCCGCCCGCGATGCACGCGCCGTGCACCATCGCGATGGTCGGCTTCGGCAGGTCGCGCCAGCGCCGGCACATTCCGAGGTACACCTCCTGTTCGCGCGCATAGAGGAATTCGCCGCCCTCCTTGTCGACGTGGTCGTACCACAGCGACGCGCGGTCGAACGACTCGTGAATGTCGCGGCCCGGCGTGCCGATGTCGTGGCCCGCCGAGAAATGCTTTCCGGCGCCCGCGAGCACGATCGCCTTCACGGCGTCGTCGTGCGACGCGCGCCGGAACGCCGCGTCGAGCGCATACGTCATCTTCGAGTTCTGCGCGTTGTGATACTCCGGGCGGTTCATCGTGATCGTCGCGATGCCGTCCTCGACCGCGTAGTCGACGACACCTTCGCCGAACGTCATCTGGGTCGCTTCCATGTCGGACCTCATCCGCGGCGCGGCGCCGGATTGTTGCGCACGATCGTCGCGCGCAGGTTGTGAGGGTCGAGCGCACGCATGATGCGCAGGTCTTCCGCGCTCGGCGCGGCCGTCGTGCCGAGTTCCGGTGCGGCGACCAGCGGGAAACCGGTCGCATCCTGCACCTCGTCGAAACTCACGCCCGGATGCAGCGAACGCACGCGGATCGCGTGATCGGGGCCGCCGAAATCCATCACGCACAGGTCGGTGACGATGCTGCGCAGGTCGACGAAGGTCTTCATGCCGGGCAGCCGGCGCGCCGGGTTGTAGCCGACCGTGCAGACCATGTCGACTTCGCCTTCGACGAACGTGCGCTTGCCGTGGCCGCTGACGAAGAATGAATTCGCGTGATTCGTCGAGTTGCCGGGGAAGCCGCGCGCGCCGAGCAGCTGCGTCTTCGGACGCGCGTAGTCGTCGCCGAGCCACGAGATGTTCGCCTGGCCGAAGCGGTCGATCTGCGTCGGCATCACCAGCGCGTGGCGGCGGCCGTGCCACAGGCAGTCGAATACGCGTTCGTAGGTCATCCAGCCGCTCGCCTTCACGCGATGGCCGTCGGGGCGCGGGCCGAGCGGGACCGGCTCCTCGACGAGATACGCCTCGCCGTCGGTCAGCATCAGACCGTTGTTGTAGGCGAGCCGCGCGAGGCCGGCCGCGAGCCGCGGACCCGTGCCGATGCCGGTCGCCAGCACTTCGCCGTCGTCGCGCCAGAGTCGCGCGGACGCGACGATCATCAGTTCCGCGAGGGAATGGTCGAGAGATTCGCTCACAGGCGCTCCTTTACAGAATCGGCAACGGCAGCGTCGTCACATGCGGCAGGCCGCCGACGCCTTCGAGATACTGGCGCTCGTCCTGGCCGACCACGTCGCGCAGGTACGCCGCCGTTTTCGCATCGTCTTCCGCGCTCGCGCAGTACGCGCGCAGGTGCGGCAGGTCCCAGCCGTAGGCCGGCCCGCACGACGTCGGGTGCGCGCCGCCCGGCGCATGCACGACGCCGGTGACGAGCGAGCGCTCGAACGGGTTGCGTTTCGCGGCATCGAGGTCTTCGGTCGCGAGCGACGCGTCGACCGTTTCCGCCGACACGTAGCAGCGCTGCGCGGCGCGCGCCATCCACGCGTCGAAGAACGGATCGGGGCCGTCGATGCGCGTGTTGCCCATCCGGTCGGCCGCGTTCACGTGCAGCAGCGCGACGTCGAGTTCGAGTGCCGGCATCGCGAGCAGCGTCTCGCCGTCGTCGTACGGCGACTTGACCGTGCGCAGTTGCGGCGCGTGATCGAGCAGTGCGGTGCCGAGCCCGGCGCGTGTCGGCAGGAACGGCAGGCGCGCGGCGGCCGCGCGCAGGCCGAGCTGCAGCATCCCTTCGTCGAGTTCGAGCACGTCGATACGGCCGTGTTCACGGGCACGGCGAAAATGCGGTTCGAGCGGGATCACGTCGAGCGACACGAAGCCGAACACCACCTTGCGCACCTTGCCCGCCGCGCACAGCAGCCCGACGTCGGCGCCGCCGTAGGCGACGACCGTCAGGTCCTTCAGGTTCGAGCGCGCGATCTCGCGCACCAGCGCCATCGGCTTGCGCCGCGGCCCCCATCCGCCGATGCCGATGGTCATGCCGTCGGCGAGTTGCGCGACCACGTCGCGCGCGGACATCGTCTTGTCGAGAGGTTTCATCGTCATCGTGCTGGCTTACCGGTATCCGATGCTGAAATCGTGGCCCCACTGGCTCACCTTGGTGGCCTCGAACACCGCGTGCGTCGACCAGTCGACCGTGAGGCCGCCGAAGCCGTATTCGAGATCGAAGCCGCCGGGGGTCTTCATGTAGAACGAGATCATCTGGTCGTTGCAGTGCCGGCCGAGCGTCGCCGACATCTTCACGTCGTGCGCGGCGACCCGATCGAGCGCGCGGCCGACTTCGTCCATCGAGTCGACTTCGGCCATCACGTGCACGCAGCCCGACGGCACGGCCATCTCGAACAGCGCGAGGCTGTGATGGCGTGCGTTGCGGCAGTGCATGAAGTGAATGCGCTTCTCGGGTTCGGCGGGGTCCGGCGTGAACTTCACGCGGTAGATGTCGGACAGCTCGAAGCCAAGCACGCCGCGCACGAATGCGTCGGTCGCGTCGAACTGCGGCGCGGGCAGTACCGCGTGGCCGAGCCCCATGTCGCCGGTGACGAAGCGCGCGACGCCGAGCGGCGACACGAAGCGGCGGAAGTCGCAGCGCGCGCCCCAGTACAGCTCGTGGCGGTTGCCGGACGGGTCGGTACACCACGCCATGGCCTGCACTCGGCGCAGCGCGGCCTCGTCGCGCGTGGCGCGCACGGCTTCGACGCCCGCGCGCTGCAATGCAGCGAGCGCGGTGTCGAACGCGACGCCGTCGGCCAGCTCCCAGCCCGACGCGAAATAGCGGTCGGTTGTGCCGGGGACGATCACGTAGCGGAAATCGCGCTCGTCCATCTTCAGGTACAGCGCGCCGTCGGGTGCGTCGAGCGCCTGCATGCCCAGCACGTCTTCCGCGTAGCGGCGCCACGCATCGACGCGGGTCGCCTCGACCACGACGTAGCCGAGCGCACGGACATCGATCATGTCGGCCTCCTCCAGGTTCAGATTCCGTTGTTCGTGAAAGGATTCTGGCCGGTCGGGGATGGCGTCACATCGTCTGTTGGGACGAGAGCCTACGGGGAGAGAGAGCGTGGCGCGGCGGGTGCGCGCAGCGAAACGATGCCGCGTTGCTGCGGCGCCGCAAACGACATTGCAGTGATGACGCTCGCTTCGTCAGGTGACGCAACGGGTGTCCAGCTCGCCAATCCGGGCATCTACAACGGCGGAACACCGATCACGTTCGGCGGGCAGGCGGTCGCGCTGAATGGCGCATGGAACGGCACGCCGCAGCAGACGCTTGCCGTCGCGAAACAGCAGGTGGCCGTGAGGGTCGCGCCGGTGAGCGCCGCGCTGATTCGCATCCAGTAGCACGTCCGGCTCAGAAGCGATACGAGATCCCGATCTGCAGGACCGGATACCACCGATATCGCGACATCATCCGGTTCAGTTCGTCGAGGCCGCTGGAGGTCAGGATCTGGCTCTTCTGCGGCCCGGCGGCGGCGGCGAGTTCCGGCGACAGCGTGTAAGAGGAGCGCGGGATCCCGTATGCGACACCCAGATCGGCGACGAAGCCGAGCCCTTTCGACGCCGGCCGATGCCCGTAGCCGATCCCGACATACGGCATCACGGTCGGATAGCGCGCCTCCGCGACCGCGTACATCCCGGGCAGCGCCGGGTAGCGCTTGCCGGCGAAGACGTAGGTGCCGTTGGTGGGCACCGACACGCCGCGGATTTCGTCGTCGGTAAAGCGCAATCCGATCGTCGCGCGAAAACCGCTGCCGCGCCATGGAAAGATGTCCGCATACAGGCCGCCTTGCCGCAGCTTGATGTCGTCCTGATAGCGATTGCCGGCCACGGTGAAGTCATGCGTCAGATTGATCGCATTGAAATCCGCGTGTGCGCCCAGCACGGAGTTGAAGCTCACGGCCGCGCCGATGCCGACGCCTTGCGTGCCGCCCTGCAGGTAGATTTCCTGCGCGTGCGCGCCAGCCGCGAACACCATCGCCAGCGCAGCCCATTGGTTCATTGTCATTTTCACGGGCGTCTCCCCGACATGTGCCGGGCGCGCCGACCCGCCGCGTGCAGCGCATGCCGCCACGCGCAGCGGGCCCCCCGGCACGACATCTCGCAAGCAAGCTTGCTATTTGACGGATCACGCGTGCGGTGTCCGTTCGTGTCGCCGATACGACGCATTGCGCGTCCGACACGACCGGCCACCATCCTGCGGCGCGATCCGATCCCCGATATTTCGATGTCATTGCTTGCCGCTCCCGCGATTCGTCGTTGCCATCGGTCGCGGTTGTGTCGAGCGGCCCCGACCTAACCGCAAGGCGTGTGCCATGCGGCGCGGACCGGCGCGGGACAAGCGTCGCGGCCTGGCGTCCGGGGTTGCGCGGGGGGAAATCGACGGAAATGTTTCAGGAGCGCATCTGTTTTCGGCGCGTCAGCGCCGTGCCCGATGCCGGGAAGCAACGCATCGGGCGTCGCGACGCGCGCCGGGAAAGCGTGCGCGGCCGTCGGCGCACGCGAAGTTGCAACGGCCGGCAAGCGCGTGTGACGCCACGCACGGAAGAAAATGTTTCATCAACGTGACCTCGCGCGAACCGCTCATGGTCTGCGATGCGAAATCGCGCGATACGGGTCAGGGTGAATACCGAGGACGATGCGTGCGCAACCAGTCGCTGGTGGGATGGCCGTTCATACGCATCGATACATGCAATGTGGGCCGACGATCCCGTTCGCCGGCGGTATGCAGATCCGGCGCCGGGAGCAACTGACGCGTTCGTCTACCGAGCCGCTCGTCCGAGCGGGCCCCGTGCATCCGCTACAACCCGTACCCGCCTGACACGTTCAACTGCTGCCCCGTGATGTAGTTCGCGCGGTCCGACGCGAGAAACACCGCCGCGCGCCCGATATCGTGCGCCTTGCCCCAGCGCTTGAGCGCGAGCATTTTCTGCGTCTCGTCGATCCATGCCTGGTCGAACTGCCCTTGTTCGAGCAGCACCGGAAACATCCCCGCCTCAATCACGCCGACCAGGATCGAATTCGCGCGAATCTCGTGACGGCCCTCCTCGCGCGCGAGCCCTCTCACGAGCGCCTCGTTCGCCGCCTTCGGCGCGACCGACAATCCATCGCGATCCGGCCAGCGCAGATGCCCGGCCGAGCCGAGCGTCACGAACGACCCGCCGCCCGACGCGCGGAAATGCGGCAACACGGCCTTCGCCGCGTTGAAGAAGCCGACGGTCTCGACCTCGATCGCGCGCCGCCAGTCGTCGTGCGTCATGTCGCCGATTCGGCGCTGGTTCACGAACGGACCGGCCGCCCACACGATCGTGTGCACGCGGCCGTGCGCGTCGATCGCTGCCGCGAGCGCCGCATCGATCTGCGCGGGATCGGTCACGTCCACGCAATGCGTGGTGGCCGCGACACCCGTGCCGCGCAGGTCGCGCGCGACCCGCTCGGCCACGTCGGCCTTGCTGCGATAACCGAGCGCAACCGGCACGCCGGCGCGCGCGAATTCGAGCGCGACGCCCTGCCCGATCCCGCCGCTGCCGCCGAACATGAGCACCGCGCCCTGTGGAAATCCCGTGTCGTTCATGCGTTCATCCCGTTGGTGACGTATCGCGCGCCGGCAGTCAGGCCGCCGCTTCGGTGCCCGCGCGCAGCCGGTACTTCAGCACCTTGCCGGCCGCGCTCGTCGGTAGTTGCTCGACGAACGTGAAGTGCCGCGGCACCTTGTAGTTCGCCATGTTGCTGCGCGCCCAGTCGTTCAGCGCGGCTGCGTCGGTGTGCGCGCCGGGGCGCAGCACGACGTACGCATGCCCGACTTCGCCGAGCCGCGTATCGGGCACGCCGACCAGCGCAACCTGCGCGATCGCCGGGTGCGCGGCCAGCAGCCGCTCGATCTCGGCCGGATAGCAGTTGAAGCCGCCGACGATGAACATGTCCTTGATCCGGTCGGTGATCTTCAGGTTGCCGTTCGCGTCGACGCAGCCGAGGTCGCCGGTATGCAGCCAGCCGTCCGCGTCGACGGTTTCGCGCGTCGCGTCCGGCTGGTTGAAGTAGCCGCGCATCACGTTGTAGCCGCGCACCCAGATCTCGCCGGTCTCGTCTGGCCCGAGCGCCGCGCCGTCCTGCCCCGCGATACGCAACTCGACGCCCGGCATCGGCCGGCCCGACGTGCAGGCGACCGTCTGCGCGTCGTCGCCATGACGGCACAGCGTCGCGAACCCGCACGATTCGGTCAGCCCGTAGCCGGTCAGCACGGTCTCGAAGCCGAGCTCCGCGCGCATCCGCTCGATCAGGCTCGGGGCGATCGTGGCCGCGCCCGTCACCGCGATCCGCAGCGACGACAGGTCGCGCGTCGCGCGATCGGGCGCATCGAGCAGCGCGTAGTACAGCGTCGGCGGGCCGGGCAGCACCGACACGCGTTCGTCGGCGATGCGCCGCAAGACGTCGGCGGGCTGGAACACAAGATGCGGCAGCACGGTCGCACCGCTCGACAGTGCGGCGAGCCAGCCCGCCTTGTAGCCGAACGTATGGAAAAACGGATTGACGATCAGGTAGCGGTCGTCCTGGTGCACGCCGGCGATCGTGGCCCACGCCTGCGCGGCCCGCAGGTTCTGTCCGTGCGCCGTCATCACGCCCTTCGGGCGGCCCGTCGTGCCGGACGTGAACATCAGGTCCATCACGGTATCCGGTGTCACCTGCGCCTCGCGCTCGCGCACGGCGGCGAGCGGTACCGCCGCGCCGCGTGCGAGGAACGCGTTCCAGGTTTCGTCGCGCGAGCCGGACGGCGGGTCGCCGTCGAACACGACGACGCGTTCGAGCGTCGCGGGCCGGTGCGGCGCGAGCATCGCCGGATAGGATTCGCCGAGGAAGGTGCCGCAGCAGAACAGCAGCCGCGCGCCGCCGTCGTGCAGGATGCCGCCCACCTCCATGCCCTTCATCCGCGTGTTGACCGGCACGAGAATCGCGCCGACGGTGTGGATCGCCAGCGCCGCGACGATCCATTGCGGCAGGTTCGGCGCCCAAACGGCGATCCGGTCGCCGGCGTCGATGCCGCTCGCGAGCAGCGCGCGCGCCGCTTCGAGACGCGCCGCATCGAGTTCCGCATAGGTCAGCCGGCCGTGTTCCGACTCGATCGCCGGATGCGCGCCGTGGCGCGCGGCAGCCCGCGCGATCAGCGCGGGCGTGGTGAGGATTTCGTTGTCCATCGTCATAGGCATCGCAACAGGGTTGCCGCGCGCGCCGCCGGCGCGCCACGGCTCAATCGGGGAACACCACGCGCAGCGCGTCGCTCGCGGGCCGCGCGCGGCAGGCGAGCGTCCAGCCGGCCGCGATCTCGTCGTCGTCGAGCACGTGGTTGCCGTCAAGCGCCACTGCCCCGCGTTCGACCCGGCACATGCATGCGCCGCACTGCCCCATCCGGCAGGAATTCGGCGCGGGCAGCCCGGCGCGCAGCATTGCGTCAAGCAGTGTTTCGCCGGGCGCGCTGTCGAACGCGAACGCCTCGCCGTCGAGCACGGTCTCGATCGCCGCGCCATCGCCGGAGTCAGCCGCAGCGGTCGTTGCGGACGATGCCACCGGATCGGCCTGCGCCGACGCATCGGGCAGCGACGCGAAGCGCTCGACATGCACGCGCGCACGCGGCAGCCCGAGGCCGAGCATCGCGGAGAGCGCATTCTCCATGAACATCGCCGGCCCGCAGATGAACGTTTCCTGCTGGCTGAACGGCCGCGCGAGTTCCTCGAGATGCCGCTGCTGCGGCACGCCCTGCACGCTGTCGAGCCAGTGGATCACGCGCAGGCGCCCCGGGTGGCGGTGCGCGAGCTGCTGCAGTTCGTCGCGGAAGATCACCGAGCGCTCGTCGCGGTTCGCATAGATCAGCGTCAGCATCCCGCGGCCGTGCACGAGCGCCGATTTCAGGATCGACAGCACCGGCGTGATGCCGCTGCCACCCGCGAACAGCAGCAGGTCGCCGTCGAGCGTGCGCGGCGTGAAGACGCCGGCCGGCGGCAGCACGTCGAGCGCATCACCCGCACGGATGTGGTCGCACAGCCAGTTCGACGCGCGACCGTCGCGCACGCGCTTGACGGTGATCTTCGGTGCCGCATCGATACCCGGCGCGCTCGACAGCGAATAGCAGCGCGCGACGGTCGCGTCGGCACACGGCACGTGCAGCGTCAGGAACTGGCCGGACCGGTATGCGAACGCATCGCGCAACGCGGCGGGCACGTCGAACACGAACGAGCATGCGTCGTCGCTTTCGGCAATGACGTCGGCAACGGTCAGCCGGTGAAAACGGGAATCGCTCATCGCCGGCTCCTCATGCCGCACCGGCGGCATGCCGGCCGGTTTCGCTCGTGCGGACCCGTGCCGGGTTCGACGCGAGCGCCGGTGCGATACATGCGAACGCATTGAGCACCTGCGTTGCCGCAGCACCGATCAACAGCACAAGCGCTCGCATGATCGTTGTGTCCGCACCGTTCGCGATATTGCGGTTCAGTCTGCGTGTCATGAGTCGTCTCTTTCCGATGCGGTCAGGCGCGCGGCCGTCACGCGGCCGCGCGGTTCGCGGGCGCGCCGGGCGTCGTATACGCGCCGTCGAGATAGACGAGCGGATCGACGTCGCCACTCATCAGCACTTCGCGGATTCGCCCGATGAACACCGTATGCGTGCCGTATTCGAAACGGCCGTCCTGCTCGCACACGAGGCTCGCCTGCGAATCGTGCAGATACGGGACGCCGAGCGGTGACGTGCGCCACTCGCCCGTCGTGAAGCGCGCCTCGCCCTTCAGGCGGCCGCTGCAGTCGATCGCGATGCCTTCGTGGCGTGCCGACAGCACGTTCACGCAGAACGGCGCGCCCGCGTCGAGCGGCGGATACAGCGACGCATTGCGGTTGATGCAGATCAGCAGCGACGGCGGATCGGTCGACAGCGAATCGACCGCCGTTGCGGACATCGAGTAGCGCCGGCCGTCGTGCGCACTGCTGATGACCGTGACGGAGCGCGCGAGGCGGCGCATCGCCAGCAGCATGTCGGTGCGCAGCGGGTGGGTAGTGAGATCGCTCATCATTGGACTCCGTCAAGTTCAGTCGTGGACGGCCGGTCTGACCATCCGCCGGCGTCGGCCGCCTGCGCGGCCAGGTGGTCGGCGGCGATGAATCCGAAGGTCATCGCCGGACCGAGCGTCGAGCCCGCGCCGGGGTAGCTCGCGCCCATTACCGATGCACTGGTGTTGCCGATCGCGTACAGGCCGTCGACCGGCGCGCCGTCGGCGCGCAGCACGCGCGCGTGCCCGTCGGTGACGAGCCCGCCCTTCGTGCCGATGTCGCCCGCGTCGATCCGCACCGCATAGAACGGCGCCTCGTCGACCGGGCCGAGACACGGATTCGGCTGGTTTCTCGGATCGCCGTAGTACGTGTCGAACAGGTTGTCGCCCTTGCCGAACGCTTCGTCGATACCGGTTGCCGCGTAACGCGCCATGTCGCGCAGCGTGTCGCTCAGCCCGGCCGCGTCGACGCCGATCCGCCCGGCGAGCGCATCGATCGTGTCGGCCTTCACGAGCACGTCGCGAAACGCGTCCGGAATGCGCGAATCGGGCATCATCGGTGCCGGCATGATCGGACCGCACGGATACTTGCGGCGAAAGCGCGCGTCGAACACCATCCACGCCGGCACGCACGCGCCGGTGCGCGCATGGTCGCGATACATCGCCGGCACGAATTCGGAATACGGCGCGGCCTCGTTGACGAAGCGCTTGCCGAGGCCGTTGACGATCACGCAGCCCGGCAGGTTGCGTTCGACGAACAGCGCACGCTGCTTCTCCTCGCCCGCGACGCCGACCGTCGGCGCGCCCCATACGTGTTCCATCAGCGCGAGCGCGCCGCCGAGCCGATGGCCTTCGGCGATCGCGTCGCCGGTGTTGGCCGGCGGCGTCGCGCTCCATTGCATCTGCGTCGGTTGCGGCAGGTAGCGTTCGCGCATCGGCTGGTTGCGCTCGAAACCGCCCGCGCCGAGGATCACGCCGCGCCGCGCGACGATCGTCACCGGCTGCCCGAAGCGCTGCACGCGCACGCCCGTCACGCGGCCGTCGACCTCGAGCAGGTCGCGCATCGGCGTGTCGAGCCACACGGGCACGTTGCGGTCGAGCAGCGCGCGGCGCAGCCCGCCGATCAATGCATTGCCCAGTGTCAGGCGCCGGTCGCGCCGCGTGCGGCGGCGCACGCCGAAATCGAGCCAGTACCGGCCGAATTGCGCGATCGCGAGCTTCATGAAGCCCGGCCCGCGCGAGAACAGCGTGTGCGCCTCCTTCGACGTCACGGCCACACGGCCGCCGATCAGCGTGCCGGGCGAAGGCGGACGCAGCCGGTCGAGTTCGTCGCCGAGCAGCGCACCGTCGAACGGCAGCGGATCGAGCGCGCGATAGCCCGGCATCGCGCCCGGCAGCTTCTGGAAATAGTCCGCGTACTTCGGCAGCGCCTGGTAGCGCACCGGCGTTTTCGTTTCGAGGTAACGCAACATCTCGGGCGCCTGGTCGAGATACGCGTCGAGCCGCTCGCGCGACGACGCGCCGGCCGTGCACGCATCGAGATAGCGGCGCGCGGCCTCGCGCGTATCGGTCACGCCGAGTTCCGCGATATGGTGGTTGCACGGGATCCAGATGCCGCCGCCGGAGATCGCCGACGTGCCGCCGTACAGCGCCGTCTTCTCGATCACGACGGCGGACAGCCCGCGGTCGGCCGCGCGGCATGCCGCGAGCAGTGCGCCCGCGCCGGAGCCGACGACCACGACGTCGAACACGTATTGCTGCGCTTGCGTGTCGTTCATCGCGACCTCGTCAGATGAAGTAGTCCGTGTTCTCGCGGCCGAGCATCACGGCGCCGAGGTTCTGGCCGAAGCGGTCCACGTTGTTCGCGTAGTGCGCGCGGGCCGCGTGCAGGTCGAGGAAGCGGCGCACCAGCGGATTGCGGTGATAGATGCCGTTGCCGCCCGCGTAGCGCAGTAGCGCGTTCGCGGCCTGCGCGCAGCGCTCGGCGACCTGCGCGGACTGGTAGCGGAAATGCACGCGACGCTCGATCGACACGGCCGGGCCGCCCGTCACCGATGCCATCAGTTCTGCGAAATTGCGCTTGAGCAGCACCTTCATCTCGTCGATCGCGACGGCCGCGTTCGCGCACGCGTTCTGCGCACCCGGATCGTCGGTCGTCTTCGCGCCGCTGTTGGCCGACACGCGCGTGGCCGCATAGCCGGTGAAATCGTCGAGCGCGCCCTGCAGCGCGCCGATGCACGACGTGCATACCGCACGCACGAAGATCTGCGCGAACGGCAGCTTGAACAACGGCGCGTCGTTGACGGCCAGGCCCGGGCTCGTGCCCATCATCCCGTCGAGCGCCTTGTGCGTGCGGTAAGCGGGCACGAATGCGTCGTCGACGACGATGTCGTGGCTGCCGGTCGCGCGCAGGCCGAGCACGTCCCAGTCCTGCTGGATCCGGTAATCGGATTTCGGCAGCAGGAACGTGCGGTATTCCGGCGGCTGGCCGGCTTCGGCCGGCGGCACCAGCGCGCCGAGGAACACCCATTCGCACAGTTCGCTGCCGCTCGAGAACTTCCAGTGGCCGGACAGTCGGAAGCCGCCTTCGACCGGCGTCACGCGGCCGACCGGCATGTAGGTCGACGCGATCAGCGTCGCGGGATCCTTGCCCCACACGTCCTGCTGCGCGCGTTCGTCGAACAGCGCGAGCTGCCAGTTGTGCACGCCGACGACGCCGTATACCCATGCCGTCGACATGCAGCCGCGCGCGAGCGCCATCTGGATGTCGAAGAAGGCTTGCGGATCGAGCTCGTAGCCGCCGTAGCGCTTCGGCTGCAGCACCTTGAAGAAGCCGGCGGCCTGCATGTCGGCGATCGTCTCGGCCGGGATGCGGCCCTGCGCTTCCGCCTGCGCGGCGCGGCCGGCCAGCGTCGGCGCCAGGGCCTCGGCCCGGGCGATCAGCGTGGTGGCCAGTGCGTTCGAATCGTTGTCGCGGTGCACGAATGTCTCCTGTGATACGGGGCGCGCGCGGCGGCGCTCATCCCGGTCTCTCTCTAAGTGGTTCGTCGCGGCCGGCGCCGCGAGCCAGGGCTCCTGCCGACGATGGTCGGGCTCGCGCGGCCGCGCCGCATCGTCCGAAGGGACGACGGGCGCGGCCCGCCCCGCCTTACGCGCAGGCGCGCTCCTTTTCCTTGTTGAAGAACGGGATCACGTGCTCGCCGATGTTGCGGATCGTCTCCATCTGCGCTTCGTGCGGCACCGTGCCCATCTGGCACAGGAACAGCACCTCGTCGACGCCGGCTTCCTGCAGGCGGCCGACATAGCCGATGCAGTCGTCCACCGTGCCGTATGCGTGGTTCGGGTTCATCATCGCGAGCGCCGGGTCGGCGAAGTTCACGACGACTTCCTCCGACGCGAAGCGCGAGCGGATCACCATCTCTCCGGTGTCGGCCTGCACGAGGTCGTCGCCCCACTTCGCCGGGTCCGGACGCTCGCCGCCCGTGTACCAGTACGCGAGCGACTCCATGAAGTAACGCTGGCCGCGGATGCCGATCTTGCGGGCGGCCTGGCCGTCGGCCATCACGACCGTCGGGCACAGCGCCGCGAGGTGCTGGGTCGGGCGGAAGCCGACCTGGTCTTCCGGCTTGCGGTTCGCCCACGCTTCGCGGTACACCGCGTTCTTCTTCGCGACTTCGTCGGGGCCGCCGAAACCGAGCACCAGCGCGCCCATCCCGCGCTGGCCGGCACGCAGCAGCGCGTCGGTATTCGTGCACGCGAGGTACATCGGCGGGTGCGGATCCTGGAACGGCTTCGGGTGGATCGGGCGCTTCGGGATCTTGATGTACGTGCCGTCGTGCTCGATCTCGTCCTGCACGAACATCTTCGGCACCAGGTACATCGACTCGTCGATCATCGGCTGCAGTTCGTTGAGGTCGTAGCCGAACGCACCGGCTTCCTGCTGGCTGCCGCCCTTGCCGACGCCGAAGTGCACGCGGCCGCCCGACAGGATGTCGAGTAGCGCGACGCGCTCGGCGACCTTGATCGGATGGTTCATCGCCGGCGGCAGGCACACGACGCCGTGGCCGAGGCCGATGCGCGTCGTGCGGCCGGCCAGGTAAGCAAGGAAGGTTTCCGGCGCGCTCATGTGCGCATAGTTGGTCAGCGACGTGTGCTCCACGCACCAGATCGTGTCGAAGCCGACCTGCTCGGCGAGCAGCGCCTGTTCGACCGTCTCCTTGAATACCCGGTGGTCGCCCTCGCGCGATGCGTCGGTGGTCTGGGCTTCGTAGATGAGGGAAAACTTCATTGCGTGCGTCTCCATGTATGTTGGACGAGTCGGGGTCGTGCGGCCCGCCCGCACGATACGGACGAATAGCGACGGTCCACGGATGGGAGTGTCGGCGCGCGGGCCCGCACAGGCATCGTCTGTTTGGAGTAACGGCATGCCTGCGGGGACAGAGGGGTTTCACCGTCATCCGAACAGACTGCGTCGCGGCCGGCACCGCGCGCTAGCATCGAATGACGGCCCGGTGCGGACCGTAAACATCAAGACGAGGGAGAGAGGGAATGAAGGTATCGATGCTGCTGTATCCGGTCGACGACATCGACACGGCCTTGCCGCTGTTCGTCGACGGGCTGGGCCTGAACGTGAAGTTTCGGGACGGCGACCGCTATTGCGCACTCGACGGCGGCCCGCTGACGATCGCGCTGGTGGCCGGCGACGAGCAGATCGTCGAACGCGCGGCGCTCACGCTGCGCGTGGACGAGGACGACGACCTTTACGCGGCAATGGCGCGGGTCGTGAAGGCAGGCGCGTCGGTACGCGTGCCGGTGCAGGCGGGGCCGCACGAATACCGCGCGGTGCTGGAGGACAGGAACGGCGCGCTGCTGGTGATTTCGCAGAAACGCGCCGCGTGAGCGGCCACGTGTGGCGCGCATGCCACGCGATACGGCCGGCGGAAACCCGGCCGGATGCCACGGGAACGTCCGGTGTCGGGTAATGAACCGGGCGGGATCGAGCGTCCCGCCTCTTCATCGGCGATGTCGATGACGGTCAGTGCCATAACGCGGCTTCCCGATGGCCACCGGAATCGGTACCATCGGACGTTCGTAGACCGGCCGTGCGCCGACGCGAGCCTGCCGGGCCGCGTCGCCCGTCACGTCGCCACCGCGCCGGTCGCCGCACTTCCCGTTTCGTCATGTCCCGCGAACCCTCACACTCCGCGCTGCTGTGGATCGTCGCCGCCGCGTTCTTCATGCAGTCGCTCGACACGACGATCGTCAACACCGCGCTGCCGTCGATCGCGCAAAGCCTGCATGCTTCGCCGCTCGCGATGCAGCCGGTCGTGGTCGTCTACACGCTGACGATGGCGATGCTCACGCCGGCGTCCGGCTGGCTCGCCGACCGGTTCGGCACGCGCCGCGTGTTCTCGCTCGCCATTTTGGTGTTCTCGCTCGCGTCGATCGGCTGCGCGGCGTCGCACACGCTCGGCCAGCTCGTCGTCGCGCGCGCCGTGCAGGGCATCGGCGGCTCGATGCTGCTGCCGATCGGTCGGCTCGCGGTGTTGCGCCGCGTGCCGGGCGAACGGTACGTCGCGGCGATCGCGTTCGTGTCGATCGCCGGACAACTCGGCCCGATCGTCGGGCCGACGCTCGGCGGCTGGCTCACGCAGGCGATTTCCTGGCACTGGGTGTTCATCGTCAACGTGCCGGTCGGCGTGGTGGGCTTCATCGCGGTGCAGCGCTTCCTGCCGCACGATCAGGCGATGCAGCCGCCGCCGTTCGACTTCGTCGGCTGTGCGCTGCTGTCGGTCGCGATGATCGCGCTGTCGCTCGCGATCGATCCGCCAATGCCCGCGCACCGCACCGGCTGGGCGATCGGGCTCGCCGTGCTGGGCATGGCGAGCGCGCTCGCGTACCTGCCCCATGCGCAGCGCCGCGCGCAGCCGCTGTTCCGGCTCGGGTTGTTCCGCGAACCGAACTTCGGCTCGGGGCTGCTCGGCAACCTGCTGTGCCGGATCGGCACGAGCGCCGTGCCGTTCATGCTGCCGCTGCTGATGCAGGTGCAGCTCGGCTATACGCCGCTCCAGTCGGGGATGATGATGCTGCCGGCCGCGATCGCCGGCGTGATCGCGAAGCGCTGGATCGCGCCGCTCGCGACACGCTTCGGCTATGCGACGTTCCTGGTCGTGAACACGGGGATCGTCGGCTGCGCGATCGCGGGGTTCGCGCTGGTCTCGGCACGGCCCGCGCCGGCACTGGAGATTGCGTTGCTGATCGTGTTCGGCGCCGCGAACTCGATGCAGTTCGCCGCGATGAACGCCGTGACGCTGAAGGGCCTGTCGCATGCCGACGCCGGCAGCGGCAACAGCCTGTTTACGATGATGCAGATGCTGGCGATGGGGCTCGGCGTGTCGATCGGCGGCGGGCTCGTGAACCTGTTCGCCGCGCATTGGGGCTCGATGGCGAACGGGTTCATCCTGTCGTTCGTCTGCATGGGCTCGGTCACGCTGCTGTCGTCCGTCGTGTTCCGGCGCATCGATACCGCCGCGCCGCCGAGGCCAGTCGCGCCGCGGCAGTCCGCGTAAGCGGCGCCGCGGGCGGGCACGACCGGCCGTCAGTTCACCTGGCGGCGCTCGACGACCCGCTTGAGCACCCAGCGGATCGACGAGCCGTCGGCCGGCGGCTGCGCGACGCGGTATTCGTCGACTTCCAGCACGTATTGATAGCCCGGCTGGTACGCAAAACCCTCGATACCCGCGTACCACAGGCTCCACGGCTCCGCCGGGCTGCTGCGCACCTGCAGGCAGTCCATCGGCGCGACGCCCGTGCAGCGCGCCGCCTGCGGCGCGACATAAACGGTCCTGGTCACGGGCCGGCCGTCGGCCGGGCGAGCCGCGCGCGCGTCCGTCGCGGCCGCTCCAGTCTGGCATCCGGCGAGCAGCATGCTGCCGGCGATCACGGCCGCGCCGAGCAGCGTTCTGGTCTTGCGAATCATCGGGTGTTCCTCAGGAAGCATTGGCGGGCCGATTAGACGAACGCTGCTTCGGGAAAGTTCACGAATGGCTTACAACGGCATGCCGCCACCCTCATTCGTGGGATGTCGTGCGTGCGCCGGCGCGCTACCGTATTCCGGTGCAGGCCGCCGCGCGCCGCCGTCGGCGGTCCGGATACGCCCGTGCACGCACCCGCACGCCCCGCGCACCGCGACCCGGCGCTGCAACAGGAGACAACCCCGATGACCACGGCGCCCCCGGCCCTTCCCCCGAGCCTTGCCCGATCGAGCCTGACGCTCGAGCAGTTCGACGCGCTGCTCGCGACAATCTACGAAGGCCCGCTGGAAGACGTGCCATGGGGCGGCGCCCTCGAACGGATCCGCGTGCATCTGGACGCGAACTACGTGACGATGATCCTGCGCTGGCCCGCCGGCGGTCACGCGGGGCTGATGATCAATGCGTCCGGGCACGGCGCGCCGCTGCCGGGCGTCGCGTCGTACAACAACTACTATTACGCGCTCGATCCGTTCGTGAACCTGCCGAGCGATCGTGTCGTCACCGTCGACGAGTTGCCCGGCGTCGGCGTGTGGCGCGGCAGCGCGATGTACCGCGAGTTTCTCGAACCGTTCGACGTCGGCTACCTGATGGGCGCGGACCTGCGCACGCCGGACGGGATCGAATGCCGGTTCCGCGTGTGCCGCTCGCATCACGGCCACGCGTTCTCCGTGACCGACAAGGCCGTCTGCAACGCGTTGCTGCCGCACCTGAAGCGCGCGGTGCGACTGCATGCGAAGTTCGGGATGGTCGAATCGGAGCGCATGCTGTACGCGAGCACGATCGACCGCATGCTCGTCGCGACCGCGATCCTCGACGAGCGCGGCACGATCATGAAGACCAACTCCGTCGCGGACGAGATCTTCGCGGAATGCGACGGCCTGCGCGTGCGCGGCGGGGCGCTCGAGGCCTCGTACCCGCTGGAGGACCGCAAGCTGCAGAAGCTGATCCGGCAGGTGGTCGCGGAGCGCGCGGGCGGCGCGCCGACGGTCGCGCAGGCGATCGCCGTGTCGCGCCCGTCCGGCAAGCCGCCGCTCGGCGTGCTGATCCGCACGGTCCCGCTCAGCGAATGGTCGGAGGACAATCCGCGCCGGCCGGTGTGCGCCATCTTCATCCGCGATGCCGAACGCAAGTCGCAGGCGTCGCACGACATCGTGCGCAAGCTGTTCGACCTCACGCCAGCCGAGACCGCCCTGGCGCTCGCGCTCGTCAACGGGTCGACGCTCGAGGAGGCAGCCGACGAGCTCGACATCAGCAAGAACACCGCGCGCTCGCACCTGCGTGCGATCTTTTCGAAGACGGGCGTCACGCGGCAGGCGACGCTCGTGCGGACGTTGCTGAACAGCGTGTTGTCGCTGGGGTGACGTGACCGTGCTCGTCCGCCACGCGCTCCATCACCGGCCAGACACGCGCGATCGACGTCGGCTTCACCGCATGGCGATCGTGTATTACCATCGACGCTTCCTCGTACGCTTCGTCGCGCCGCGTGCGCCCGCCCGGTCACCGGCGAGCCGCGCCACCTCTTCGCATGACCTCACCCGTTCCGTCCGGCGTCGCGCTGCGGCCGCAGCCGATCGATACGCTGACCGTGCCGGCCGCGCTCGACGGACGGGCGGGCACCAATCGCTCGGCCAGCGCGCATCCTCAGATCGCCGCGACGCATGATCTCGACGCCGTGCGCGCGTGGCTCGCACGCTTCGTCGATACGCCCACCACGTTCCAGAACTACCGCAAGGAAGCCGAACGCCTGCTGCTGTGGGCCGTCATCGCGTGCGGCAAGCCGCTGTCGTCGCTCACGCACGAGGATCTCGTCGGCTACCGGCAGTTCCTGCTCGCGCCCGTGCCGGCCGACCTGTGGTGCGCGAACGGCGGCCGCAAGCATCCGCGCGGCGACCCGCGCTGGCGGCCGTTCTACGGGCCGCTGTCGGCGGCCAGCCAGCGGCAGGCGATGGTCATCCTGAACGTGATGTTCTCGTGGCTCGTGCAGGCCGGCTACCTGGCCGGCAATCCGCTCGCGCTGTCCCGGCAGCGGCAACGACGGCCCGCGCCGCGCGTCACGCGCCATCTTGGGCCGCCGCTGTGGCAGGCGGTCAAGGATGCGATCGCCGCGATGCCGCGCGACGACGCGCGCGCCGCCTTCCATGCGGATCGCGCGCGCTGGGTATTCACGCTGCTGTATCTCGGCGGGCTGCGCATCACCGAAGCAGCCGACACCACGATGGGACAATTCTTTGCGCGGCGCGATGCGAACGGGCGCGACCGCTGGTGGCTCGACGTGACCGGCAAAGGCGGCCGGCAGCGGCTCGTGCCGGCCACTGCCGAGATGATGGCCGAGCTCGCGCGCTACCGGCGCGCGCATGGCCTGCCGGCGCTGCCGGCCGACGGCGAACCCACGCCGCTCGTGCTGCCGGTCGGTCGCACGCACAAGCCGCTCACGCGCGCGGCGCTGCACCGGATCGTGAAGCAGGTGTTCCGGTTCGCGGCCGAGCGGTTGCGTGCGCAAGGAAATGCTGGCGAAGAACAGGCGCGCGTGCTCGAACAGGCATCCGCGCACTGGCTGCGCCACAGCGCCGGCTCGCACATGGCCGATGGCCGCGTCGATCTGCGGCTCGTGCGCGACAACCTCGGGCACGTGTCGCTGACGACGACGAGCCAGTATCTGCATGCGGACGACGACTGGCGGCACAGCGAAACCGAGGAGAAGCACCGCATCGGGTGGTGAGCGGCGCGCCGTTCACGCGCTTCAATACACGGCCACCCAATGTCCGGGCACCCACGCCCAGTGATTGCCGGCCCAGCGGTAATGGCCCTTCGCCCAGCGATAACCGGGCGCCGGCGGCGGGGGCGCGACCTCGACGACCGGCGCGGGCTGCGGCGGCCGCGCCGGTTCCACCACGCACGCGGACATCAGCACGGCACTCGTCGTCGCCAACACGGCAAGCGATACGGATCGGATCTTCATCGTCGATTCTCCCTGTTGTGTCATATGTAATCGGCTGGCGGATGCGAGCGCGCGCATGCCGCGCGTCATGCGGTTCCGCGAACGAGGCCCGTCATCGGCCGCGTCGCGCCGCTTTGCGCGAACAACGTGGCCGCGGTATGGCCGGGATCGAGCCGCAGGCTTTCGGCGGCCGCGCCCGCGATCAGCGCATCGAGCGACGCGGTCGGCTTCAGGTCGCGTCCTTCGTACAGGTCGCCCGGCCGCAAGCCTGGCCACTCGGCGATCACGCGCCCGCCCGCGACCGCCCCGCCCGCCAGCATCGCGACCGACGCCTGCCCGTGATCGGTGCCGCCCGTGCCGTTCGCGGCGGCCGTGCGGCCGAACTCGGTCGCGACGAGCACCGTGGTCTGCTGCCACACCGGCCCGAGTCCGTCGCGCAATGCGGCGAGCATCGTGTCGAGTGCCTTCAACTGATTCGCGAGCCGCGCGTTCTGCGCGCTGTGCGTGTCCCAGCCGCCCGTCTCGATCATCGCGATCCGCGGGCCGTCGTCGCGCGCGAGAAACGTCGCCGCAAGCTTGCCGACGCCCGCCGGATCCTGGCGCGCATGCGCATCGCCGGCGAGGCCCCGCGCGGCCATCGCCGACTGCCACAGCGGCCCGAGCTGCGCGTCGGCCTCGTAAAGCGCCGATACGCGCGCGAGCAGGTCGTCCGGCGCGGCCGGCAGACCGGACGCCGCATACGACGCGGCCTGCACGCTGCCGCGCAACGCGAGCGGCACCGTCGGCGCGAACGCGATCGCGCGGTCGCGCGTCGCCGGCAACATCGCGGCGAGCCGGTTGAGCCAGCCGTCCCTCACCTGGTACGGCGCGCGCCCGCCCGTCTCCAGCACGTTCTGGCCGTCGAAATGCGAGCGGTCGCGATACGGCGACGCAATCGCGTGGACGAACAGCGCCTGCTTGTCCCGAAACATCTGCGCGGTCTGCACGAGCGCCGGATGAAGCGCGAACATGCCGTCGATGCGTGTCGCCGCCGCAACGTCGATCGCCAGCGGGCCGCGCAGCGACGCATACGCCGGTTCGGCATACGGGACGACGATGTTCAACCCGTCGGCGGCGCCGCGCTGGATCACGAACACGAAGCGCCGGTCGGTTTCGACGTTCGCGAACACGATGCGCGGCGCGACGAGGATCGCGCCCGCGCCGGCCGCGGCGATGCTCAGGAAATGTCGACGAGTCAGGGATCGGGCCATGTTCATCTCCGTTGGAAATCGGGCGACACGAGCAGCAGCGCGAGCGACGTGGTCGCGCTTTCGGCACGCGACAGCGCGGTCGCCGTCGACGCGCTCAGCGAGCCGGCCAGCAGCGTATTGCCGAGCGTGCGCGGGTCGAGCCGGTCGCCCGTGCGTGCAGCCAGCCGCTGCGCGATCTCGACGCGGCGCACCAGCGCGTCGGGCGCGGCCCAGCTCGCGGCGACGTCGTCGTAACCGGCCGGCGATCCGGGCCGCCATACCGGCTGGCCGAGTTGCGCGAGCAGCGGCGCGACCTTCAGGTCGCCCGCGTCGCGCCAGCCGAGCCCGCGCAGCGACGACACGGCCCACTCCCACGGCGTCTTGAACTTGCGATTGACCGGCGACCAGGCGTCGGGCGCATCGACCAGCGCGCGATAGACGGTCGGCAAATCGCCGCCGCTCGTCTCGAATGCGCGGGCGAGCCGGTCGGTGAGCGCAGGCGGCGGATTGTCGGCGACGAAATGGCGGGCGAGCTGGAACGCGATATGCCGGCCTGTCGCGGGCGAACGTGCCAGGTCGGCCAGGATCGCGCGTGCCTGCGCTTCGCCCGGCTGGTCGTAGGTGCGTCCCATCACCGTGCGTGCGCCCGGTTCGTGCAGCTTCGGACGGAACACGAACGCGCCCGGCGCCGCATCGCCGGGCTGCGGCCCGCGTCCGCCCGCGATGCTCCAGCCGGTCAGCGCGCGCGCGAATTCCGTCACGTCAGCTTGTGTGTAGCCGGTCCGCACGCCGAGCGTATGCAGTTCCATGATTTCGCGCGCGAGGTTCTCGTTGAGGCCGCGTCGCGCCGCCGGATTGCGGGCTTCGGCGCGCAGCGCGGCCGGGCTGTCGGGGCCGACCGAGCGCGCCTGGTCGAGGAACAGTTGCATTGCGGGATGCTGCTCGACGGTGACGAGCATGTCCTCGAAGCGGCCGAGCACGTGCGGGCGGATCGCATCGCGCTCGAATGCGCCCGCATACGCGGCCACCTGCCCCTTGTCGACCGACACCGCGAAATGGTTCGCCCAGAAATGCACCAGACGCTCGACGAACGGCGCGGGCGTGACGAGCGCGCCGTTCAGTCGTGCGGCGACCGCGCTGCGATATGCGTCGTAGCCGTCGCGGCGGATCGACTGCTCGGTTGCACGTCTGGCCGCCGCGTCGTCGCTCGTCATCGCGTTGCGGGCCGTCGCGAAGCGCGTGGCGAGCGTGACCGCGCCGGGTTCGCCAGCCCATGCGGCCGGCCGTGCGTCGTAACGGTCGAACTGGGCGACCAGCGCAGCCTTCGGATCGACAGGCGGCGCTTCGTCGGGCCGCGCGCCGAGGCCGAAACGGTTCAGCGCGATGGCGGCCGGTGAGATGTCGTTCGGATGGTCCATGACGGGGGCTCTCGCGATGCGTACCCCTGTTTAACGGTGGCTGGCGGGAAATCCGTCGCTGCATGGACGAAATATTTCCGGTTCGGCTCGTAGACGTCGAATCTGCCGCTTCTTGCACGCGGCTTTCAGCCGGCGTCGAGCATTCGCTTGCGCTGCCCGATCGCCGGATCGATCGCAAGCGCCGGCCGGTAGGAAAAAGGAGCATTGATGGCGGCCCGCGCCGTTGCCACAATTCCAAGGGCACGAGGGATCCGTTGCGTGCGCGATGCTGTGACGCGTGAGGGTGTTCGCGCGATGCCGCGCTGCGGCAGGAAGTCGAGGCGGCGGGTCCGCATGCAAGACGTAGGGCCGTGCGCAATTGCTGCCGGAACGAAGACTGTTGCACGTGATGAACAGGTCTACCGCTGGGAGGGTGCCATGAAACCCGGAACGTCCGCGGCGCTGTGCTGCGTGCTGTTCGTGTCGACGATCGCCGTTGCTCAGGAGAAGCATGTCGCCGCATTCGATGCACCGGCGAGTGGAAACCAGTACACGCAGCAACACGTCCTCGACGTTGGCGATGTCCCCGGTCACCAGTTGCGGCTATACGAACTGGTCCGCAGCTATGGTGGCAAGGACCAGACCATCGAAGGCGTCGTTCTGAAGGAAGCCGTCATCCGCGCTACCAGCGATTTGACCGACTTGAACGGGCTCGGTCGCAGCTACGTGGAATACAGAATGGAGAACGGCGACAGGATTTTCGCGCGCGGCTATTTCCTCAACCACAAGCTGCCGAACGGCAACCGGCTGAAGAATCTCACGGAACTGGATATCACTGGCGGGACCGGCAAGTTCCGTGGCATCCACGGCATCGTGCGCGCGGAAACAGTGTCCGACGCCAAGGCGTTCAACCAGAACCACACCGAGTTCGAATACTGGTTCGAGAAGTAGCCAGGAGACGGCGTCACGTCGGCAGACGCATGGGCAAATCCGGCGTCCGTTCCGGGCCGGCCATGCTCGCGACGATCACCCCAGCTCGAAAGACGTCACCCCGAACACGCGGTCGATCGCAATCGCGGGCGCTTCCTTCGTATACATCCGCGCGGTCTCGAACACGCTCGACATACCGTGACCTTCCGCCAGCGCGACGGCTGCGGGGTTCGTTTCCGGCACGTCGAGCACGATCACCTCGCCGGGCATGCGCGACGCCAGCGCACGAAACAGCCCCGTCGCGACATCGGCGTCATCGGCAAAGAGCGGGCCGATCTTGCAGCCCGCGTGGCAGCGGCGCACGACACCGTATCCGGCAACACGGCCCGCGTCGATGGTCGCGAGCGCCACGGCGTCCGGCTGCGCGATCCAGACGGAGACGAAACGCTCGCGCGCCGCCGGAAAACACCGGCGATCGTAGGCGAGCAACTGCTCGAACGGTACGTCGGCCGCTGCCGCAACCTGCGCGCACCCGATGCCGCCCACGCGCCCCTGATAGCGGATGTTGCGATACGCGAGCCGGAACCCTGACTTCCTGTAATTCGCCTGCTGGGCAACGACACCGTCCAGGCCGATGTTTCGTTCTCCAAGGTAACGCATGCCGTGCTGCCAGATGCGCATGCCGAGGCCTTTGCCGCGAAACTCCGGTTTCACGATGTAGAGACCGATGAAGCCGAAGTGTTCGTCATAAGCCACCGCCGCGAGGCAAGCGGCCGGCTCGCCGCGCCAGATGCCGACGAAGAAACCGGCCGGGTCCGCTTCCCTGAAACAACGCGCGTCGTGCCGGCCAGGGTTCCACCCTTCCGCGGCCGCCCATTCGACCGACATGGCCACTTCACTGGCCGACATGGTGCGCACGATAAAGTCTTCGCTTCGATCCATGGCTCGTCCTTGCCGCGGCTCTCGAGATTGCCGCCTCGCGTTGCGGTGCGTTCATCGGGAATGTGCTTCCGATCGGGCCATCATAATCCCGGGACGGGTATCGGCGTGAACGGTCATTCCGTGCCGTCACTGGACGACGTGTGGCTTATTCGTTTCCCGCCGCTCCCTGCTGCTTCTGCAATCTCGCCGGCAACCGCCAGTTCCCGCTACGCCGCAACCCGTCGACGAACTTCGCGCGCTCGTCCGGCGTGAGCGTCGCCGCGAAATCGACGACACTGCGCTCGACTTGCCCTCGCAACGCACTATCGGCCGCTCGCGTCCGGTCGAGCGCCGCATCGATCGCCGGACGATCGAGCTGCGGCGCGGCCAGCAGATCGAGCACCGTGATCCGCCCATCGCGCCCTTCCCGCGCGAAATCCCGAGCGTCCTTGCGCGCCGCCTTCAGCGCCGCCGCGAACGCCCGCTGACGCGCATCGGACAATCCGTCCGCGGCGAACCGCAACGCCGTGCGCTGTCCGGGCATCCCCGTTCCATGCAGGTCACGATGCGTCGAGAACCACTGATACGCGCCGCCGCCAATCGCGCCGAGCATGAACACGTTCAGCACGACCGACCCGACGAGCAACAATTTCCAGCCGCGTTCGCTCATTCGTCGCCTCCGTCGATGCTCGGGCCGCCGAACGTCGTCGTCAGGTAGCCCGGTTCGTGTTGCGCGATCGGCGCGCTGCCGAGCATCAGCATCGACACGGCCACCGCGCCGGCCAACGCGCCGGCCAGCCCGACACCCGCGAACGCCGCGCCCGACCACCACACCCTGCCCCGGCGCCGCGCACGTTGTGGCACCGGCGCCGACGCGACGATGCGTTCGACGAGCGCCGGCGCCGGCGGCGCGACCGTGTCCTGCATGAGCCAGGCATCGAGCTCGGCGGCATCGTCGAGCGCCTCCAGCGCGTCGCGCGGATGCGCTTGCGCCCACGCTTCGGCCGCCGCGCGTTCGTCTTGCGGCCAGCGCCGCGCATCCGAGCCGTACGCGGCGACGATGGTACGGAATCTTTCGGGTGTCATCGCTTGTCCTCGCTAGGTGGGTCGCCGGCCAGTTGCGCGCGCAGGTTGCGCCTTGCGCGCGCGAGCAGGCTTTCCAGCGCATCGACGGTGATGCCCATCAGGTTCGCCGCTTCAACGTTCGACATGTCCTGATAGTACTGGAGCACGAGCGCTTCCCGCTGCCTTGGCGGCAACGCGGCGAGCGCCTCGCGCACGCGCGCGTCGCGCGAGCGCAACTCCGCGTGCGCGGCCGGCTCGGGTTGCGGGTCGGGCATGTCGGGCAATGCGTCGACCGGCTCCTCGCGCCGCCCGCGCAAGCGGTCGTAGCACAGGTTCAGCACGACGCGATGCAGCCACGTGTCGAAGCGCGCTTCGCCATCCCGCCAGCGCGGCGCATGATTCCAGATCCGCAGGAAGGTTTCCTGCGCAACGTCTTCGGCTTCGGTCCGGTCGCCGAGCATGCGTGTCGCGAGCGCGAGCAAGCGCGGCAGTTTGCGTGCGACGAGCGCACGCACGGCCGACGCGTCGCGCGCGCCAACCCGCGCGACGAGTTCCGCGTCCGGATCGGCGTCGCTCAACGCAGGCCGCTCCGCGATGCGCGGTGCGAACGCCGCATGCTGCCGGCGGTTGCGCCCGTTGTCCGGCTGAAACTCATCGTCGTGCTCTCCTTGCATGCATCGGACCGGCGCTTCTTCGACACTTGGTGCGCCGCGCCCGGGATCGGCCCGGTCGATTTCGTCGAGATCCGGTTCGAACGGCATATCGATCCTGTCGATCGCCCGCCGGCCGGCGCGATCAATATACGACGACCGGCGCGGGCCGGTAATACACCGGGCGCGCAGGCACCACGACGCAGCCGGCCAGCACGATGGCCGCGGCTGTCAGGATCACGATGGTTCGAAAAGGCATGGCTCGACTGATGAGGTTGTGTGGAAGTCCCGCCGCGCGGCGCCCTGCGCGTCACGCCCAGTGGCCCGGCACCCAGCGCCAGTTCGGGCCGCGCGCGGCCCAGTGTCCGGGCACCCAGTGATAGCCGGCACGTACCACTTGCCAGTGACCTGGAATCCACACGTAGCGGCCGTGGCGCCAATGCCAGTGGCCCTGATCCCATACGTAGCCCGCGCGCGGCGCCGGCATCACTTCGACGCGCGGCGGCGGCGGTGCGACCGGTGCGACGATGACGGCCTGCGCGAATGCGGCGGACGTCGCCAGCGCGGCCACGCATCCCGCGGCAAACCGTAATGAAATGGAAAGTTTCATGCAAGACTCCGAAGCATCGTTTCCCGGCCGGAAGTGGCCGTTCGTTCGTTAAACGACGCATGCGAAAAAATCCGTCGCGACACACGCAAAAAAATTTCCGCTGTGACGGCAACGCCGCGCGCGCCATCGACGCATCGGGCCCGCGCATCGATTACCGTCTGTCACAACCCGGCAAAACTGAACTTCGACAATGCGTGTCACCGGGATCCCGCTCGTTTCCGGCCCACGCCCCCGACGCGCTCGCGCACGGCCGGGCAGTTCCGCATCTCGCGTGTCATTCAACGAAAATACGATCATGTCGAACCAGGAAAACCTCCCCGCCGAGTCGAACGAGCCGGCCGCTTCCGTATCGCGTCGCGGCTTCCTGAAACTGGCCGGCGTCTCCGGCCTCGCCACCGCCGCGGGCGGGCTCGCGGCCGCCCGCGCCGCCGGGTCGAATCCGGACGGCACGCCCGAGCAGGTGCACCTGACATGGGGCAGCGACCCAACGTCGGAAGTCGCGATCTCGTGGGCGTCGCTCGCACCGGCCGTCAATCCGCGCGCGCGGATCGTCGCCGACGGCGAACCGGCACGCACCGTGCACGGCGTGCAGCGCATCTACACCGACGGCCTGAACGGCGAAACCGTGTTCACGTACCACGCACGGGTGCACGGCCTGAAGCCGAACACGCGCTACCGCTATGAACTGACGGCCGACAACGACAGCAACGCCGCGCAGCCGTTTGTCGCGACCTTCACGACCGCGCCGCGCGGGCGCGCGCCGTTCCGCTTCACGAGCTACGGCGACCTCGCGACACCGAACGGCGCGTGGGTGCTGTCGTCGCCGCAAAGCCGCTTCGCGGTGCAGGCCGTCGAGCAGTTCCAGCCGCTGTTCCACCTGCTGAACGGCGACCTCTGCTACGCGAACCTGAACCCCGCGCATCAGCCGGAGGTGTGGCGCGACTTCGGCAACAACAACCAGACGTCCGCTGCGAACCGCCCGTGGATGCCATGCCCGGGCAATCACGAGATCGAATTCAACAACGGCCCGCAGGGGCTCGACTCGTATCTCGCCCGCTACATGCTCCCGGAGAACGGCACGCGCTTTCCGGGCCGCTGGTACAGCTTCCGCGTGAGCTCGGTGCTGTTCATCTCGCTCGACGCCGACGACGTCGTGTACCAGGATGCGGCCGCATTCGTCGGCGGCCCGAATCCGCTCGTGCCGGCCGCGAGCACCGGCCGCGCGCCGATCGAACCGGGCACGTCGTTCTACGTACGCGGCTACAGCAACGGCGAGCAGACGCGCTGGCTCGAGCACACGCTGCGTCACGCGTCCCACGATGACGACATCGACTGGATCGTCGTGCAAATGCACCAGGACGCGCTGAGCTCGTCGAAGACGGGCAACGGCTCCGACAAGGGCATTCGCGAGGCATGGCTGCCGCTGTTCGACCGCTACGGTGTCGACCTCGTGCTGTGCGGTCACGATCACGACTACGAGCGAAGCTACCCGGTACGCGGCTGCAATCACCGCGCGGGCGTCGATGCCTCGACCGGCGAAGTCGTCGAGACGCTGCAGCCGCGTCCGGTCGGGTCGACCGACCCGAACAGCACGACGTTCGACACGAGCCACGGCACGATTCACCTGATTCTCGGCGGCGGCGGCACCAGTGCGCCGCTCGACGTGTACGGCGAAAACCCGGCGACCGGCTTTGCGCAGGCCAAGGTCTTCACGAAGCCGAACCGGCCGGTGCCGGGCACCGCGCCGAACACGTTCGTGCGCAAGCCGGCCGATGCGCTCGAGGATGCGATCTGGTCCGCGCGCCGCGATACGGGCACTGGCTACGGGATCGCCGTGTTCGACCACGATCCGGGCAAGCCGGGCGGCCACACGACGATCACGATGCGCTATTACCACGCGCCGGGCGCGGATCAGCACCCGACCGCGCAGTACGAGCTGTTCGAGACGATCGAGCTGAGCAAGAAGCGCGGCGAGCGCTGAGGCGGCGGCCGCCCGCGGCGCGCGATCGCGCGGCGGGCGGCCGGGGCCGGCTCGTGCGGGACATCGTGCGCAACGCGCACCGTCCACTTACCGGCACGGCGAATGCGCGACGGCCTGCTTCACGCGGATCGGCTGCCCCCGTTCGTCCGCCGAAGGTTGCATGCGCATCGGTACGCCGATTGCCTCCGCTAGCCGTTCCACCGGCTAGCTTCGCGATTCCAGCGCGATACGCACGGCCAGTCCGGCCAGCACGGTCCCCATCAACCAGCGCTGCCCCCGTGCCCAGGCCGGCCGACCGGCAAGGAACCCCGCGATCGAGCCGGCCATGCTCGCGATCAGGGCGTTGACGCTGACGCTGACCGCGATCTGCACGCAACCCAGCGCCAGCGATTGCGCGAGCACGCTGCCGTGCCCCGGCGAAATGAACTGCGGCAGCAGCGACAGGTACATCACCGCGATCTTCGGGTTCGCGAGGTTGGTGACGAATCCCATCGTGAAGAGTCGCACGCCGCTCTCGTGCGGCAGCTGCCGCACCTGAAACGCGGAGCGGCCGCCCGGCTTGAGCGCCTGCCACGCGAGATATGCCAGGTACAGCGCGCCGGCGAAACGCAGCACGTCATACGCGTATGGCACGGTCAGCACCAGCGCGGTAAGGCCGAATGCCGCGCAGAACATGTAGAACACGAACCCCAGCGCGACGCCGCCGAGCGACACCAGCCCCGCGCGGCGGCCCTGGCAGATCGAGCGGGAGATCAGGTAGATCATGTTCGGGCCGGGCGTCAGGACCATGCCGAGCGACACGAGTCCGAAAGCAATCAGGGTGGGCAAGGCCGGCACGGCGGTCTCCTTCGAGGCAGTGAAGTCAGGGCGAGTGACCCACAATGTATTGCATGTCGACGGCTTCCGGCATGAATAAACTGCAAGTTGCCCATGAACGCGCTTCATCCCCTCATCGCGCTGCCGACGCGTTACTTTCCCTGTCTCGCTCGCACCTGAATCGCCTTTCCCGCCTTCGCGCGCTGGGCGTCCACCAGCTTGACGAATGCGTCTGCGACCGCATTGCCGGTCGCGTTCCACGACAGCCGCACGGAACGGCGCAGCCTGGGCGACAGCTCCAGCACCCGGCCGCCGAACCGGGTGTAGGTGAGCGTGATGCGCGGGACGATCGACACGCCCATTCCCGCCTCCGCCATCGACAGGATGGTCCGCATCTCGACCACGTTGAACGCGGCGCGAAGCGACGCACCGTTGCGCGCGAAGTAATCCGCGATGACCGGCCCGCACCCCGCCTTCGAGAAAACGAACGGCATCGCGGACAACAGTTTCGCGGACACGCTCTTGCGGCCGTCGAACATGCCGTCCGCTGCCACCGCGACGAAATCCTCGTCGAGCAGCGGCAGATTGTTCGCGAAGGTCTTCGTGCCGGCGACCACGCCGACGTCGGCGGTGCCGTCGTCGAGCCATCCTTCGACCTCCGCGTCCGTGCCTTCGAGCAGTACCGCCGTCACGCCCTTGTGCGCCGCCTTCAACGCCTCGAGCGCGGGTACGACGAATGCGAGCGAAACGCTCGGCAGCGACGCGACCACCAGCCGCCCTTCGAGCTTGCCGCGCGACAGGCCGAACTGCTGGCGCAGCGTCTGTGCCTCGCGAACCACGTTCTGCACGTACGGCCACAGGCGTTCGCCGGCAGCAGTCAGGACGACCGGCTGGCGGTCGCGCAACAGCAGCTTGACCTCGGTGATGTCCTCCAGTTCGGTCAACGCATGACTGATCGCGGATTGACTGCGACTGAGCCGCTCGGCCGCGGCCGTCAGCGAGCCGAGTTCGACCACGGCCGCCAGGGCCTGCAACTGCGCAAGCGTCATCTCACCTCCTTGTTTCGGTCCATGTATTTTTCACATGATAGAGCCACGTATCATGAAGCGTATTGAAGCGCCCCAACGATATGGGCGCGGCCCCACGACCGCGCCCGATGCCCCGCGTCGCGCTCGGGTAAGATTCAGCTCGAACCGTGTCGAACGCCGGCGCCGTGGCACGCGCGGGCTTGCGCCAGCGCACCGATGCCTCCCTGTCGAATGCCGACGGCGGACGATGCAACGGGCGACCGGTTCGACGCAAAACCAAACAACGGCGTGCGCCATCGCACGCACCGGCAACGGGTGCCGTCGACCGCCCCGCCGCCGCTCATGTCTCGACCTGCTCCCGATGACTCATCTCGATCTGACTGAAGGTGTATTGGTGTCCAGCCTGCACGGGCTCGCGCTGCTCGACCTGATCGGCATCGCCGTCGCACTGCTGCTCGGCGGGATGGTCAAGGGGATCACTGGCATCGGCGTTCCGCTGGTGGCGATGCCGATCCTGAGCCAGTTCCTGCCGATCCGGCATGCGGTGCTGCTGCTGTCGATGCCGATCATCCTCGGCAACATCCCGCAGGCGCTGGAAGGCGGCGAGGTCCTGGCGACCGCACGCAAGATCGCCGCACCGATCGCGGGCACCGTGCTCGGCAACGTCGTCGGCGTCGCGATTCTCCTGTCGCTGAACGCGGGCCACGCACAGGCCGCGTCGGGCGCGCTGCTGATCGTCGCCGCGGCGCTGATGCTGAGCGCGCCGAAGCTGAACCTGCCGGAGGCATGGCAAAAGCCGGTCGGGTTCGCGCTCGGGTTCGGCGCGGCGCTGATGGAGAGCATCGCGTCGGTGCCGGGGCCGCTGCTCGCCACCTACCTGATTTCATCCGGCGCGACCGGCCGCGCGTTCACGAAGCAGATCGCGATCATCCTCGTGGTGTCGATCGTCACACTGATCACGACGTTCAGCGGCGCCGCACACGCGAGCGCCGCCGACCTCGCGATTTCGGCCGCGGCCAGCCTGCCCGCCATCGCCGGCATGTGGCTCGTTCGCCCGCTGCGGGACAAAATGTCACCGCGTGTGTTCCGGATGGTCGTCCTGCTGTTCGTGCTCGTGGCCGCGTCCCAGATGATCTGGAAGTCGGGCGTCTTCCGGCACGCGGCATCGCCCGTCGCGCAGGTCGACAGCCCGCATGCAAACGCGAAATGACGTCGGCCGCCCGCCGGCCCCGTCACGGTCCGCTCCCCCTTCAGCCCCGATCCCCAAGACGCGTTAGACTGTCTCGATGGAACAATGCCGTTATTGCCAGAGAATCCGCGATGAATGGGATTGCCACGGGGACGAATGCCGCCGGGCAATCGCGAAGGCACTGCGCCGGCAGCGCGCGGGCCTGCCGATGGTGCCCGATCGCATCCGCAACGAGCTGCCGTCCGGCGCGCCCACCCAGCAGGTGATCGCGGTCCTGTCGCGCCAGCGCCTGCGGGCGCGCCGCGGCAACGAAGAACGCCGCGAGCGCAAGGAGATCGACGACGCCGACGGCGTCTGATCCGGCAACGCCCCCCGTCCCGTCCCACCTGCCGGCGCCCGCCGCAGGGTGTTCGCCCATGCGCGGCGCCTCGCCGCTCCCGCCCGCCACCGGTTTGCAATTCCCGCGACACGGAACAGGGACGGATCGGATTTCCGCTGGGATTATTATCCCGTTTGCAACGATCTTTAGTCGGAATCCACGTTTACCCTGAATCGGCCGACGCCTACGATGTAATCAATCGCTTACGACATGGTGTCGCCGGCGAACTCAATAAAACATCGGAGGTCATCATGAAATCGCTCGTTTCCGCAGTCGTTGCCGCTGTTGCCCTGTCCGCTTCGTTCGGCGCCTTCGCCCAAAGCACCGTGACCCGCGCGCAAGTGCGCAACGAACTCGTCCAGCTCGAAAACGCCGGCTACAAGCCGAGCCAGTCGAGCCCGCACTACCCGGCCGACATCCAGGCCGCGCAAGCGCGCGTGCAGGCCGCCGACGCCAGCGGCTACGGCGCGCAACCGGCCCCGGTCGTCCAGGGCGGCGCACCGGCAGTCAAGGTGCACAACGCGCGCGACTCGGTCTACTTCGGCCACTAAGCCCGCCGCTGCGCGCATCGCGCGCAGTCAACCCGGATCCGGCGAGCCCGTCCCATGACGGGCTCGTCGCATTTGCGCGGCACGCTGGACCGGCCCGCCGTCAGCGGCCACCGCCCGCCGCTATGCGGGCGCCCGCATCCGCGCCGCCGCCGCCCAGCAGTTCCTGGTAACGCACGCACGCGCACTGCGCGGACGCCTTGGCCGCGTACATCGCCGCGTCGGCCTTGACCAGCAGTTCCTCCGCCGACGCGCCATCGACCGGATATTCGCTGACACCGATGCTCGCGCCCACGGCCAGGTGACGGTCGCCGAACTCCAGCTCCTCGGCCATCACGATCTGGATACGCGACGCGATATCGCCGATCACCGCCGGCGATCGCACGTCCGAAATCAGCACGATGAATTCGTCACCGCCGAGCCGCGCGGCCATGTCACCGCTGCGCAGCACGAGGCTCAGCCGTTTCGCGACCGCGACGAGCGTGCGATCGCCGGCCGCGTGCCCGTGCTGGTCGTTGATCTGCTTGAAGCGGTCGAGATCGACGAACATCACCGCCAGCCCCTCGCGCTCCACGGCCGCATGCCGGATCGCGGCATCGAGATGCTCCATGAACAGCAGGCGGTTCGGCAGGCCGGTCAGCGGATCGTGACCGGCGAGGTGTGTGAGCTCCAGTTGCTTCGCGCGCAGCATCGCGACCTGCGTGCGGATCTCGACGCGCATGCAGTCGAAACAGCGCGCCAGCACGCCGATTTCGTCGGCCCGCGCAACGGGCAATCGTTCGGCGGCCGGATCGTCGAACACGTGGGTCGCCGCGCGCGCGAGCATCTGCAACGGACGCGTGATCGCACGCGCGAACAGGATCGCGAGAATCACCGCTGCCAGGCTCATCAGGAACACCATCCGGATGATCCGTTCACCGAGCATCCCGGCCGGCGCCAGCACGTCCGTGAGCGGACGCGCCATGCCGAGCACGACGAAGCGGTTGCCCTCGTTCTTGCCGAACGGCGTGCGCACGAACGCGAGCATCTCGCCCGGTACTTCGTCGGGCTGCGCGAGACCGTTGAGCGTCACGTTCGTGCGCGTCCCGGCGAACAGCAGCCGCGTGTCGGGAAAGCTGTCCTGCATCAGCACGCGCCGCCCGCGATCGAAGCCGAAGATCTGCGACGGATCGGGGTGCACGAGGAAGTCGCCCCACTCGTTCGCGAGGAACACCACGTAGTCTTGCGGCAGGTCGCGCTCGAGCCGATCGAACATGCGCGACAACTCGACGTCGACGACCAGCGCACCGACGACCACGCCGGCCTGGTCGACGACCGGCGTGCCCACGCGCAGGATCGGCAGCCCTTCGGCCGCATGCGAGCCGGTCTCGTGATTGATCACGATCGGCGACAGGTAGATATGACCGGGTGCCGTCGCAAGCGTGTCGAATACGTAGGAAAACTGCCCTTTCTCCTGGAATGCACTCTCCGGCAGCACGACGATGCCGTGTGCGTCGCGATCGACGCGGATGCGCTCGAGCCCGAAATCGCCGCGCGCGATCAGCCGAACCTGCAGGTACTCGGGGTGGTTCTTCATGAAGCTGAAATACACCTGCTCGAGCCGCGAGCGCGGCGCGCGATCGGTGCCGCCGCCGCCCGCGACGAGCGCCGCCGACGGCAATTGCGCGAGCACGAGCGCATCGTCAGCCACGTCGGACAGCGCGGTCGTGAAGCGCTGTCCGAGCAATTGCGTCGACATCAGCAGGCTGTGCTGTGCTTCCTGCACGAGCATCGTCCGGTTCGCGCGGTAGGTGTAGTAGCCGGTCGTGCCGGACGCGATCACGCCGATGCACGCGAACAGCACCGACAGCTTCGACGTCAGCCCGAGCCTGATCATTTGTCGAACCGCTCCGGCCGATCGCCCGATACGATGCGGCTCCACAGCGACTCGCGCCGCGCGATGTCCTCGACCGGCTGGATCCAGACGAGGTGCTGGTGGCCGGCCTCGAGACCGGGTGGCGGCTCGAGCGTATTCGCGAGCCCCTGGCGTTCGGTCAGCAGCGCGCCGATCGCCGGCTCGAGCATGTAGTTGATCCATGCGAACGCGAGCTCGCGATGCTCCGCGCCGCGCGTGACGCCCCAGCAGTCGAGCCACGCGAGCGCGCCTTCGTTCGGAATCACGTAGCCGACATCCGCACCGGCGCGACGCAGTTGTTCGACCTGCTGCGTGCCGTAGTTGCCGAACATCAGCGCTGCGCGATGCTGGACGAACAGCGCGGTCGCCTCTTCCGGAAACGTGTAATACGTGAGCAGGTTGCGTCGCAGGTCGACCAGCTTGTGCGCGACGGCAAGAGTTTGCGCGGGCGACAGGTGAAACGGGTCGGGATAGCCGAGCGCGAGCGCGGTGAACGAAAAATTATGCTGCGCGCTGTTGAAGTCGAGCACCTTGCCGCGGTAACGCGGATTCCAGAGTTCCAGCATCGAACGTGGCGCGACCGGCACCTGCTTGCGATCGTAGATCAGTCCCATCGACGAATACGTGAATGGAATCGCATAGGTCGCGCCGTTGTGCACGAGCCCGCCGATCGTCGCGAGCTGCCGGAAATTCGGCAGTTGCCGTCGACGGTTGGGGATCTGGGACAGGTCGATGGGTGTGAGCAGGTCGCCGCGCGCATAGCGCTGGATCTCGGCCGTGTTGGCCGCGAGCACGTCATACGGCGGTGGCGACGCGCTGTGCATTCGCGTCCACAACGCTTCGTCGGAATCGACGAACGTCACTTCGACGCGCACATGGAATTGCGTCTCAAATGCATTGACGACATCGTTGTCCGCGTAGCCGGGCCATGCAAGGACGCGCAGTACGTTGTCGTTGACGGTCTCGGGAGAAGCGGCCAAAGCGGGCACGCATGACACGCCCAGCGCCAACAGGACGAGCAATCGACGGACGGCACGAAGCCCACGCTCGCGCGCGCCTATTCCCCTGATCAAAGGGACCCCGTATGAATGGCCCGACTGCATCCGCCGTCCTTTTTCGAGTCGACGCGTGATCGTGCAACAAGACCATAAAAAATATCGCGGCGCAATTGGAACAAGCCGCACGCGAATCGTGTCCGCCTCATGCGGAGGACGACATGCGTGCACCCGTTCGATCGCGTGTCGTCGCGCTCAGACGAATGCGTATGCGAGAACAACGAATGATCAGGAGAAAGTCGTTACGCGTCGTTGGCGCCGGACGCTTCCAGGCGAAAGGGGCGGTGCGACCGGCCGCAACGCGGAGCAGAACGCGGCCTGATGCGGCGCAAGCATCGGCACTGGCATCGCCCCGAAAGCGCGGCCAGCCGCCGCGGCCGTCGCGCTTTCCTTTTCGGGCCGCTCGTCAGACAATGACCCGCCCCGCCGGCGTGGCGCCGCACCGGCCCGCGCGTGGCGCAAGCATGCACCACCCGCACCGATGAAACGCTACGAAACCCTCGCCCACACGATCGCCGACGAAATCCGCCACGGCAACCTCGCGGTCGGCACGCGCCTGCCGTCGCTGCGGCAGATCATCGCGCAACATGGCGTGAGCCAGTCGACGGTGTTTCGCGCGTATTACCTGCTCGAACAGTGGGGGCTGATCCGCGCACGCGAACGCTCCGGCTATTACGTCGCGCCGGGTGCGGGCCCGGCGGCGAACCCGCCCGCGAAACGCCGCGCGAGCCGCGCCGGCGCGACGCGCAAGGTCGACATCAGCGATCTCGTGTTCTCGGTGCTCGACGCCGCGACGCAACCCGGCATCGTGCCGCTCGGCTCCGCCTTCCCGTCGCCGCAGCTGTTTCCGCTGCCGCGCCTCGCGAAATCGCTCGCGCAGGCGACGCGGCTCGTCAGCCCGTGGAGCACGGTCGTCGATCTGCCGCCCGGCAACGAGGCGCTGCGCCAGCAGATCGCGCGCCGCTATCTGGCAACGGGCGTCGCACAGCCCGTCGACGAGATCGTCGTCACGAACGGCGCGCTCGAAGCACTGAACCTGTGCCTGATGGCCGTCACGCGGCCCGGCGACGTCGTCGCGGTCGAATCGCCCGGCTTCTATGCGGCGCTGCAGGCGATCGAGCGACTCGACCTGCGCGCGGTCGAGATTCCCGTCGATCCGCGCACGGGACTCGATCTCGATGCGCTTGCGAACGCGCTCGACCGGCACGACATTCGCGCGTGCTGGTTCATGACCAATTTCCAGAATCCGACGGGTGTCACGTTGTCGCTCGACAAGAAGCGCGCGCTCGTCGAGATGCTTGCCGCGCGCGAGGTGCCGCTGATCGAGGACGACGTGTACGGCGAGCTGCATTTCGGCCCCGACTACCCGCTGCCCGCGCGCGCCTTCGACCGGCACGGCCTCGTGATGCATTGCAGTTCGTTCTCGAAGACGCTCGCGCCCGGCTACCGGATCGGCTGGGCCGCCGCCGGCCGTTTCGCGGAAAAGGTGCAGCGGCTCAAGCTGATGACCACGCTGTCGGCGAGCATTCCCGCGCAGGTCGGCATCGCGAACTATCTGGAGCACGGCGGCTACGATCGTCACCTGAGAAAGCTGCGCGGCGCACTGCAAACGCAGCTCGCCCGCATGGACGACGCGCTGCGGCGCTGGCTGCCGGACGGCGTCGAGTGGGTGCGGCCGGACGGCGGGTATTTCCTGTGGCTGTCGTTTCCCGATGCGATCGATGCGATGGAACTGCACCGCCAGGCGATCGCGCGCGGCATCAGCTTCGCGCCGGGACCGCTGTTCTCGGCCGCGCACGGCTTCGAGCGCTGCGTGCGCGTGAACTTCGGCCATCCGTGGAACCGCGACATCGAACGCGCGATCCGCGTGCTCGGCGAACTGGTCGCCGAGCCGGCCGTACGCAAGGCCGGTTGAGCCCGCACGCAGGCGGCCGCCGCCGTGCAGCCGACGCACGCACGGGTTACAGTGCACCTCTTTTCGCCCCCTCGACCCATCCCATGAGCGCATTGCCGTACCTCGATCACGCCGCGCTGCTGAGGCTCGCCGCCGAAGCCGCTGGCGTCACGCAGCCGTGCACCTGCACGAAGACCCCGCTTGCCGGCTGGACGAGCCTGCCGCTGTCGCTACGGGACACGCAGCTCGTCGAAGTGGCGACGCTCATGCCGCCCGACGACCCCGAGCCGACCTACGACGAATACCATCCGGACCGCACGCGTTACGGGTCCGACGACGCACCGATCGCGCCGCGCCACTTTCCGTACAACCGCTGCAACGTCAGCCGCTGCGTGTCGTGCGGCCGGCTGTATCTGCGCTACCAGGAAGGCGGCGGCTACTTCATCGACCAGCGCATCCGCGCGCTCGATCCGGCGTTGATCGTCGACGCGCAGGTGTGAACCCGACGCGGGCATGCGCAACGCATGCCCGCGCCCCGCGAATCTGCTGTGCCCTTTTCGTTCCGATCTGCTTCTTTTCCCGCCGCCCCGCGTTCCCTACGCTGTCTCCGGTTGCCCGACACCCGTCGCAACGTTCCCTCCCGAGCGGCGCGCGCCCCTGCGCCGCCGCTCCTCTCGCGTATCACGTCATGTACCGATATACCGATTTCGACCGGGCGCTCGTGCTGAGCCGCGCCGCCCAGTTCCGCGACCAGCTCGAACGCTGGCAGCACGGCACGCTGAGCGAGGACGCGTTCCGGCCGTTGCGCCTGCAGAACGGCTGGTACGTGCAGCGCCACGCGCCGATGCTGCGCGTGGCCGTACCGTACGGCGAACTGTCGAGCGCGCAGCTTCGCGTGCTCGCCCGGATCGCACGCGACTACGACGTGCCCGACGACGCCACCTATCGCGCCGCCTGCGACGCGCAGGCGCTGCTCGGCACGCTGCGCCTGCCGACCCGCAACGCGCACTTCACGACCCGCACCAACGTGCAGTTCAACTGGATTCCGCTCGCGAAGGCGGCCGACGTGATGGACCTGCTCGCGACCGTCGACATGCACGGGATCCAGACGAGCGGTAATTGCATCCGCAACATTTCGTGCGACGAGCGCGCGGGCGTCGCGCCCGACGAGATCGCCGATCCGCGGCCATTCGCGGAGGTGATGCGCCAGTGGACGACGCTGCATCCGGAATTCGCGTTCCTGCCGCGCAAGTTCAAGATCGCGATCACCGGCGCGGCCGAGGACCGCGCGGCGACCGACTGGCACGACGTCGGGCTGAAGCTCGTGCGCAACGACGCGGGCGAGCTCGGTTTTCGCGTGAGCGCCGGCGGCGGCATGGGCCGCACACCGCTGATCGCGACACTGCTGCGCGCGTTCCTGCCGTGGCAGCACGTGATGAACTACATCGAGGCGATCGTCCGCGTCTACAACCGCCACGGACGCCGCGACAACAAGTACAAGGCACGCATCAAGATCCTCGTGAAGAGCGAGGGACAGCGCTACATCGACGACGTCGAGGAAGAGTTCCGCCAGATCGTCGAGCACGACGGCGGCCCGCACACGATTCCGCAGGCCGAGTTCGACCGCATCGCGGCATCGTTCGTGCCGCCGCGGCTGAAGCCGCGCACGCTCGACCTCGACGCTGCCGAAGCACGCATGGCCGCCCACGCCAATCGCCATCCGGCCTTCGCGCGCTGGCTCGCGCGCAACGTCGCCGCACACCGCGACCCGGCGCTGCGCATCGTCACCCTGTCCTTCAAGCGCCGCCTGCAGGCGCCCGGCGACGCATCGCCCGAGCAGCTCGACGCGCTGGCCGAACTCGCCGAGCGCTTCTCGGCCGGCGAGGCGCGCGTGACGCACACGCAGAACGTGGTGCTGCCGTGGGTGCATGTCGACGACCTGTTCCTGCTGTGGGAGCACGCGCGCGCGATCGGTCTTGCCAGTGCGAACGTCGGACTCCTGACCGACATGATCGCGTGCCCCGGCGGCGACTTCTGCGCGCTCGCGAACGCGCGCTCGATCCCGATCGCCGACGCGATCGCCGAGCGGTTCCAGGATCTCGACATGCAGCACGACGTTGGCGACATCGACCTGCACATCAGCGGCTGCATCAACTCGTGCGGCCACCATCACAGCGGGCACATCGGCATCCTCGGCGTCGACAAGGACGGCGCGGAGTGGTACCAGGTGACGATCGGCGGCTCGGACGGTTCGAGCGCGAGCGGCCCCGCGCGGCCGGGCAAGGTGATCGGCCCGTCGTTCTCGGCGGACGAGGTCGTCGATGTCGTGGACGCGCTCGTCAACGTGTATCTCGATGCGCGTCTCGATGCCGACGGCCGCAGCGAACGATTCATCGACACGGTGCGCCGCATCGGCACCGAGCCTTTCAAGGCCGCGGCGAACGACGCACGTCACCACGCGGAGCACGCATGAACCCGATCGACGAAACAGTGAACGCGAGCGCGAACGCACGCATCCGGCTGCTGACGCCGGCCGAACACGCCGACGATACGAACGCGCCCGACACGGCGACGCGCACGACCCTGACGATCGGCAACGACGAGGAACTGCCGCCGCTCGCCGAACGAATCGCGCAGGCCGCGCGCATCGACCTGCATTTCCCGTCCTTCACCGACGGCCGCGCGTACAGCCAGGCCTATCTGCTGCGCAAACGCTTCGGCTTCGCCGGCGACTTGCGCGCGACGGGCGACGTGCTGATCGACCAGTTGCTGCTGATGGAGCGCACCGGGTTTTCGAGCGCGGTGCTCGGCGTCGATGCCGATCTGGCCGCCGCGCGCCGGCAGCTCGATCGGTTCCCGGGCTTCTATCAGCGCGATGCGAGAACGGCAGTGCCGCGGCAGGACGCTGCGACGCAGACGGAGCAATGAAAACGGGCGGCCCTCAGGCCGCCCGTCCGATGAACCGCACGCGCCGCGCCCGCCGCGAAGCGGGCGCCGGCGTTCAGCGCGCCGCCACCGGCTTGCCGAACGCGCCGAGGATCTTCCTCTCGAGCGCGATGTAGTCGTGACCGAAGTGGTGGTCGCCCCCCGTCTTGATCACGTCGGCGCCGGTATTCGCGAGCGCCGGACACATCGTGTCCTTCTCTTCCGCGCCGTAGAAGCACTGCACGAGCTGCGGCGGTACCTTCGCGATTTCCGGCGCGACCTTCATCGCCTTGTCGCTCGCCGGCATGCCGAGCCAGCCCGTCACGCGGATCTGGAAATCCGCCGCCGGCGCGAAGCCGAGCAGCGACATCACCGCGACCTTGTCGCGCAGGTCGCCCGGCAGCCGGTTGTACGCGAACGGCATCACGTCCGCGCCGAACGAGTAGCCAACCAGCGCCACACGGTTCGCATGCCAGCGCGCCATGTACGTACGCATCACGCGCGCCAGGTCGCGGCTCACCTGTGCGGGCGGCTTCTCGCTCCAGAAGTAGCGCAGGCTGTCGATGCCGACCACGGACACGCCGTCGCGCTGCAGCGCCTCGGCGATCGTCTTGTCGAGATCGCGCCAGCCGCCGTCGCCGGAGATCACGATCGAGAGGCGATCGCTGCCACCCTTGGCCGGCAGCTCGACGAGCGGCAGGTCCGACACGTCGAGCTCGTCGCTGCTGCTGGTGTCGTGCAGGTGCGACGTGACGAGCGACACGAGTTTCGTGGAGTCGCCGGCCGCGGCCGTTTCGACGAAGCCCGGCATCGCGCGGCGCACGATCGTCGGATCGGGCGGGCACGGCTTGAAGCGCGCATCGAGCTTCGCCGCAGGCGCGACCGACACGACGCCGGCGATGGTGTTCTCCGGCGCCATCGACAGGATCTGCTTCGCGATCGCGCCGCCCTGGCCCACGCCCGCGACGATCGGCGTGTAGTAACGCGCCGATTGCGCGAGGCGTTCGAGCTGGTGGCTGACCGCCTCGGCGTCGCCGTCGAGGTGGTGACAGGTTTCCTGCTTCGCGGCAAGGTTCGCCGCGTAGCGCTCCGAATCCACGCCGACCGTCATCGCCCCCGCTTTCGCGAGTGCGTCGGCCGCCTGCTGGTCGGCGGCGCCCCAGCCGCGTTCACGCGAGAACAGCACGACGAAGCCGCGCAGCGGGCCGCTCGGCTTCGTCACGGTCACGGGGCCGTAACGGCCGCCCGACACGGTTTCCGGTTTCGCCGCCGCCGGCTGCGCCGCGAGCGCGGCGCCGGCCAGCATCATTCCCGCGCAGGCGACTGCCGCCTGCGCGATACCCTTCTTGAACATCATGAACGCCGACCTCCAGCCAGCAGGGACAGATCCGCGAGCGTGACGAACACGCCGACCGAGCCCGAGGCCGCGAGATAGCGCGGCTCCCAGTGCGGCTCGAACTTGCTCTTGAATGCACGCAAGCCACGGAAGTTGTAGAAGCGGCCGCCGAAGCGCCAGACCATCAGCCCGAACCGGTGCCACGGCGACGGCATCTTCGCCGCCCCCATCCCCGAGAACGGCGCGATGCCCAGGCTCAGCTTGCGGAACCCCGCTTCCTTCAGGTGCAGCGCGAGCTGCGTAAACAGATACTCCATCGCATACGGCGACGCTTCCGGCAGATGACGCATCACGCCGACCGTCGCCTCGGTGTTGAGGTCGGTCGTCATGAACGTGACGAACGCGATCGGCTTGTCGGCCTGGCGCACGAGCATCACCGACTGCGTCGCGAGATAGCCGTCGTGGAACGCCGCCACCGAGAAGCTCTTCTCGCGCGCGTCGCGGCTGTCGAGCCAGCCGTCGGAGATGTCGCGCAGCGCCGGCAGCGCGGCCGGCACGTCGCTCGGCGCGATCACCTCGACCGTCAGCGCGTCCTTGTCGCCGCGACGCAGCGCATAGCGCAGGTGCGACCGGTTCGAGCCTTTCAGGTCGAACCGGTCGAGCGCGATGTGCGCTTCCTCGCCGAGCTTCATCAGCGTGAGCCCCGCGTCGAGATACAGCGGCAACGCGTTCGCGCGCACCTGGTAGAACGCCGCACGGCCGCTGTGGGCATGTGCGAGCGCAATGAACTTGCTGATCAGCGCCGGCCATTCCTCGCGCGGCCCGACCGGGTCGTGGAGCGCGGCCCACGTGCGGCCGTTCTTCGCATACATCAGGAACGCCTGGCGGGACTCCGAGAACAGGAACGACTTGTCGCCCATCAGCGCGAGGCCCGCGTCGCTGCATTCCTGCGCGCGGATGATCCGTTCGGCATCCGACAGATCCTGCTCCGCGGGCTTCACGAAACGGCCCGGCGCCGGGCGCAGCAATTGCCACAGCGCGAACAGCGCGACGAACACGCCGGCCGCGAGCGTCGCGCGCAGCGCACGCGGCGCACGCGCGTCGAACGAGAAATGCGACCACAGCTCGCGTGTGTACGGCACGTCGCGGAACGCGAAGAACAGCACCCACACGGCCAGCATCAGCACCATCGCCACCGACACGAACCAGCTCACCGTGAAGCGCTCGGCGAGCAGCGACGAATGCCGGTTGAAACGGCGGCGGCTGACGAGCAGCAGCACCAGCAGAATGCCGAGCACGCCGGCCTCGACGAACGCGAGGCCCTTCGCCAGCGACAGCGCGAGGCTCGCGAGCGTCAGCGCGAACGTCATCCACCATGCGCCGTCGAGGCGGCGCAGCAGCCCGCGCGCGACGAACAGCAGCGCGACGCCCAGCACGCTGCAGATCACCTGCGAGCCTTCGAGCACCCACAGCGGCACGAGGTGGCGCAGGATCGCAATCCGGTGCCAGAACGCGGGCGTCGCGCTCGAGATCACCAGCATCCCGCCGACCGCGAACGTCACGAGGCTCAGGAACAGCGGCGCCAGTTGCGACACGCGCGCGGCCTGCCGCGACACGAGCCGGCGCCGCAGCGCGCGGCCTTCGAAACCGGCCAGCAGGCCGGCCGACAGCACGAGCGGCACGCCGAAATAGATCGCGCGATACGCGATCAGCGCGGCGACCATCGCGTGTGGCGGCACTTCGCGACCGAGCGTGAAGACCATCGCGGCTTCGAACACGCCGATCCCGCCCGGCGTATGACCGATCATCCCGAGCAGCAACGCCGCGGCGTAAACGGTAATGAAGGTCGGGAAACCGACCGGCGCGGCCGGCAGCAGCACCCAAAGCGTCAGGCCGGCCGCGACGACGTCGAGCACCGCATAGACGACCTGCGCGACGAGATCGCGCCGCGCAGGCACATCGAACGACAGCCACTTGAAACGCGTGACGACCGGGCGCGCGGTGTTGCCGCACATCATGACCATCGCGGCCAGCACCACGAGCAGCGCCGCGCCGGTCCACGTCAGCAGGCCGGGCGCGACGTGCAGCATCGCGGCAAGCGCCTCCGGCACGCAGACCATGCCGATCGCCGTCATCCACACCATCGCGAGCGCCAGCGTGCCGCTGGTGAATACCGTCATCCGGCCGATCTGCGCGGGCGTGACGCCCGACACGCCGTACACGCGCGCGCGGACCGCGCCGCCCGTCAGCGCGCCGAAGCCGGTCGCGTTGCCCAGCGCGGAGCCGGCGATCGCGCCGATCCACAGCGCGGCGCGCGGCACCTTCGCGGCGACGTAGCGCAGGCCGACCGCGTCGCGGGCGACGAGCGCGAGATAGCTGAGCGCCGTCGCGGCCAGCGACGCGCCCCACTCGCCGGCGGACATGTGACGCAGCTGGCGGATCACCGACCGGTAGTCGACGGATTCCGACAAGTGCTGGAAGACCACGATCAGCAGCAGGCCGATGCCGAGCGCGAGCAGCGGCGACAGCACACGCTCGTTGCGGATCAACGCCCGGGCACGGGCGATCACCGCCGCGGCGCGGCCGGGCGAACCAGAGTGGCGGGAAGACATAGGTTGTTCAGTGGTGGTGCATAGCGTGTCGCGGCGCAAGACGGCCAGGCGGCGACGTATCTGGTTGTTCTGCGTGGGCGGTCGGCCGACGGAAATCGCGGGCGGCGCCTGGATCAGAACTTACGAGTATACGGAATTTATATTACAGATTCTTTCAGGTTCGCATTGTGCGGATTTGTGGTGCCGCGTGCGTAAACATCGCATCAAAAAAAGTGCGTCCGATCAACGCAAGGTGCGCATCATACCGGGAACCGTCACGGTTTTTTCATCGGATGAATGACTTGTGATGCATTTGGGAAAAAACTGCCGGGCGGCGCCCTTCGGGCGAGGATAAAACCATGAGGCTGGCGGGCTATTCGAGAATGGGGACAGGTCGGCTGGGCGGCTTGTTGCCCCGACTTTGGCAGCACGGCCGATGTCCGGTTTGTGCCGCTCCGTCTCGCAATCGGTGATGACGCGCCGCTCCTGCGCGGCCTTCGTCGCTAAAAACTGCGCCGTCAGTTGGAAACCAAATGTGACACTCGCGGTCGGGAAACCCGACGGCTTGTAGACCGGCGTTCCCATTGGCAGTGCAGATGCGCCGTTGGACGTTACTGTGTCGGTTAGTGAAACGGGGACGTCGAGCGTGAAGTTGTCGATGCGGAAGCACGGGTTTCGGCTGGCAGGGTCGGGAAAGCGGCGCTTTCCGTCACGGACGGACGCACTGCCGGCGCGGACACGGTTCGCTCGCGTTCACGCGCGTGGCTCCTGCTCCCGGGCACGTTGATCGTTGCTGGTCGGCACGGCACCCGACGGGATCGACTGCGCGGATACGCCAGCCGTTGCGAGCATCAAGGAGACTGCAACAAGGTTGGTTCCCCGGATATTCTTCTTCATGTACTCGGCTTTCTCGATTATGCGTAGCGCGTGACGATCCAGACGCCGATCAGAATGACAACTGCGCCGACCACTTGCATCGGCTTCAAGAAGTGCTCGTGCAGCGCCGTGAACGTCAACACCACGAGCATGGAGATCGCCACCATGGTTGGATACGCCGTGCCGAGCGTGGTCTTGCGCAGTGCGGCCGCGTAAAGCACGAAGCCAACCCCGTAAGCGGCAACGGCGGCGCCGCGCACAATCCATGGCAGCACGTTCGATTCGCCGAGAACGATCCCCTTGAGCGCGGCAACTCTCAGCAATACGCCGGCGAGGCCGCCAAACACGCCACTCGCGACAACAAACACCCAGTTCATCGAGCGGCTTCAATCGTCACGACGCCGTCAGGCCGACGATCGGACAGGCCCCGGCTGTCATCGGATGGATCCGGACTGGCAACGAAGATCGCGTTGAAGCGGTTCGCGCCATGCAGCGCAATCAGCACGATCGCGGGAAATACGATCGAGAAGTTTCGCGCTTCGTCCCGGTAGCCGAAAAAGACGAACAGCACCAGCACCGGCAGGAATGCTGCGAAGAAGTAGCGCCGGTAGCGCGCTGGCGTCGCACGCCAGGCGGCCCGAAAGAACACCGCAAGCGGCACGAGCATCAGCGGATTCTCCAGGCTCGGCGTAAAGATGCCTTTGCCGATGAGGTTGTAGAACGACAGATAGGATTTGGGATTCAGCCAGAACTTCAGGTTGTCCCACACGTGATACTCGACGAATCCACCGGCATTCTCGCTGTACCCGCTCATGATGAATTGCCGGGTCGCAACGCAGATTCCGAGTTGCAGTACAAGCCAGCCGATCCGCTTCGACACTGCCACATCCCGCTCGTGCAGAAGAAACAGCGCGAGCGGAACGAGAAAGAACGTTTCCTTGTTCAGCGAGAAAACGGCGGTCATCAGCGTGCAAGCCAGCATGCGCTTCGTCAGCAGGAAATAGCAGGCACCCAGTACGCCGAGCAGTTCGAAGAAATCGTAGTAGTAGCCGCCCTGCTGAAACGTCAGCGGATAGACGAAACTGAACGCAGCCAGAAAGCCGACCGAATGCCCGAAACTCAGACCGTGAAGCCTCGCCAGCTTGTAGATCAGCAACAGCGCAAACAAGGTCGACAACACGATCGCGATGTACGTCATGTGGTAGACGAGCGCCGCGACAGGCGTCCAGTATTCATCCGGCACGCTCGTGAAATAGGCGTTGCGCAGAGAGTCGTGGCGTTTGATCGATTTGAACAACTTGTCCTGTTTCGCAGGGTCGAGTTGCTCGGCGATCCATTTCGCTGCACCAGGAAACGATGAGCGATAGACGTACGGTTTCGGTGCATCGCCGTTCATCATGCCGACCAGGCTGTAGCTGGTTGCGAAGTTGCCTTTCTGGTCGTCGCGGAAACCCCATTTCAGCAGCACGCTGTTGGTGATGTTGCCCGCGCATACGAACAGCAGTACGTACACGATAGCGAAGCGGCAGAATGCTCGCACCCGGTTCTGGTTCTTTTCCGTCATGTCGATTGCGCCACTCATGGAACCGGGAGGAAGTGAGCGGCCAGGACGATCGCCACCATGATGCAAAGCATGCTGAAGGTGCCGCGGTTTTCGAGGATATGAACGATCGGATCGTCGTGCATGGCGCCGCGCACCGTCGTGATCCAGAGCCGTCCGAACAGATAGATCATGCCGATCTGCACGAACCAGAGCAGATGCGGAACCCCATAGCGTGCGGCGGTTTCGGGCGCGTTGATGAAAAGGCCGAACACGACCACTGCGGCAAGCGACGCGCCGATACCGAACGGCCAGAGCACTTCGAGATCGCCCACGCGGTAATCGCGGCCAACCGATGTTCGCTTGTCGCTTTGACGTAGAAGCACCAGTTCGGAGCAGCGCTTCACGAGCGCGAGGCTCAGGAAGGCAAATACTGAGAACGCGAGCAGCCAGCGGCTGACCGTGATTTCCGCGGCGATCGCTCCGGCGACGATCCGGTAGGTGTACAGCAACGAAAGTACGAGGACATCGAGGAGCACGATCGATTTCAGACGCAAGCTATATGCCGTCGTGAGCACCAGATAGAGCGCGAACATGCCGGCGAATGCGGGCGATACTGCGAATGCCAGTGCAAATGCCAGGAGCAGCAGCACGGCTGCGCAGCCAAGACCGCTTGCAATCGACAACGTACCGCTCGCGAACGCGCGGTCGCGCTTGCGGGGGTGTCGACGATCGTTGTCGAGATCCCAGAGATCGTTCCCGATATAGGTGGCAGATGCGCCGAGCGACATCGACAGAAATGCAAGCACCAGCGTGGCAACCTTGTCGGTGTCGAGAAAGGCGAATGCCGTCAGCAGCGGAACGAACAGGAGCAGGTTTTTGAGCCACTGGTGAACGCGCAGTGCCTTGCACCATGTGGAGAAGGTCGCGCGTACATTCGAAAATTCTCGCTCGACCGGCTTGCTGCTTCGGACCGCCGCGGCAATGCCAGGCTCGACGCCGGCAAGAACGACTGCGTTTGCGCCGGCCCAGACCGGCAGATCGGCTTTGCTGTTGCCCGCATAGACGAAATCGTCGCCGATCTTTTGGCGAATGCCGGCGAGCTTGGCGTCGCTCTTCAGGTTTGTGTCGTGACTGGACGCAATGACGAGATCGAACAGGCCGAGATGTGCATCCACACGTTCGGCAATAGAACGATGCGCGGCAGTCGCGAGCACGATCGTGCGACCGCAGTTTCGTTCATTGACGAGATAGTCGACCAATGCTTCGCGATAAGGAAGCGACTCCGCGCGAAAATCGGCATGTTCCGCAACCTTGAATTTGAACGCAGCGCGACCGCCAGCGAGCCAGAAAGGCAAGCGCAACAGGTTTGATGGCTTACGCCTGACGACACGGATTACGGACTCCATCAACGTGTCCGATAGCGTCAGCGTGCCGTCGAGGTCGACGACAAGTGGAAGTTTTCGTGTTTCTCGCATCTGCTCTGATTTTTCGGCGTCGGCGTCGATTATGAGTGAGACTAGATATGGCAGATATTTCAGGAAACAAAAAATTCCTCAAAAATCATGCCCAATACACATTCCCATCCTGCCCCACCCAATCAATTCAGCAGGACATGCCTCATGAAAAAACACCCTCCACCAAGCGCACGCCGGCCTGCATGGCGCTCGCCGGAAACTGATTCGCTCGAGGCAGTTGCCGTCTCTTCGACAGCCAACACCATTCCCCGGAATCTGGAGTACACCAGACGGCAGGTCTTGTAGTTCATCGTTCTTTATTGGACTTCTTTTGAGATCGATGAACGTTAGCAAAGCAATCGCCAGGAAACCATAGGAAGACCGTCACCGCTTGCCAAACGTCGTAAATATGTGAATAAATCGTCTTTTAGGACTATTCCTATTGCAATTTCAATCTTCGATTAATTGACTATCATTTAACCAGAACCAACCGAAATTTTCCCGTATTACTTCCCGTACCATTTCCCCAAAAATCTGAATCCGATGGTTAAAACACTGCATTTCGATCATCTGCAAACATTCAAATTGTGTTGCAGTCGATTGACTTCCCTTCGACCCACTCCCAGTCTGTTTGCGCGCTGACGAAACCGAACCCACCAGCGCCGACCTCACTCCGCCCGCTCATGCTCCCCCAACCCGATCGCCTTGTAGTCATAAGTCGGATAGAACTCCGTCCGGTACGCGCCCCACGCCGTATCCTCGAGCACGCGATTGACCTCCCGCAGCCGCGACGCCGGCAGCCGCAGCACGACGATCTGCCCGATCCCCATCGTCACGGTCCAGCTCACCACCTCCACGCCCGGCGGCGGAAACGCCTTGTAGAACCCCTGCTTCGCGAGTTGCGCATTGAGCTCGGCGAGCGGGCGCGACTGGTCGTGCTTGAGGAACACGGTCAGCAGCACCGCATTGTCGGGCGTCGCGGCGGCCGTGCCCGTGGGCGCCGTCGAGCCCTGTGCCGCGGCGGGCAGGCTCCATGCCGCGGCGGCCGCCAGGATGCCCGCCATGCAAACGGTCGCGGCCCGGTTCGCCGCGCTGACAAATCCCTTCTTCATGCTTGCTCCGGTCGATCGTGTAGGAACGATGCGCACCGGCCGCGCAACGAACCGGCCGGCGCCTGCGCCTGTGCTACGCTGCGACGATCGATTCCCGCCTGCGGCCGCAACGCCGCCGGCCGAACGCAAACGGCATGCCCGCCGCCGCGAAGGAACCCATCGAAATGAAAATGACTTCGCTGAAGAATATGCCGATTTTCGGCGGCGATACGCCGGAAACCGTGCGGGTGGCCGTTACGCTGCTGACGGGCGCGTGGTGCATCTTCGCGTACCGGGTCGCCGTTTTCGAGTCGGCGGTCGTTCCGGCGCTGCTCGACCGCTTCCCGAGCGGCTCGCTTCACGCCGGGATGGTCCGGATGCTCGCGGCGACCTTCGTCGCGATCGCCGTCGCCCTCGCGCTGCTCGTCGTGCAGATCGCGCGCCGGAAGAACTGGGCGCGCATCACGATGATCGGGCTGGTCATCGCCACGCTCGCGTTGATGGCCTTCACCGTCGCGCACCGGCCGGCCGATTTCCTGAGCACGGTCTACTGCCTTTTCACGCTGGCGACCTTGCTGTTGCTGTCGCGCTCGAGCCGGCAGTGGTTCGACCAACCGCGACCGCAACCGGACGAACAGCCGTAACCCTCCCGGCCCGCGTCGCCAGCGTTCAGTACACGTCGCGCATGTAGCGGCGCGCCTTCGAAAGCCGCGCGACGTAGTCGTTCGCGGCTTCGTCCGACATCCCGCCGTGCTCGGCAACCACCGCCTTCAGCGCGGTATCGACGTCCTTCGCCATCCGCGCCGCATCGCCGCACACGTAGAAGTGCGCGCCTTCCTCCAGCCACGCGAACAGCTCGGCGCCCTGCTCGCGCATCCGGTCCTGCACGTAGATCTTGTCGGCCTGGTCGCGCGAGAACGCGAGATCGAGCCGCGTCAGGAAGCCGCTGTCATGCATCGCGCCCAGCTCGTCGCCGTAGTAGAAGTCGGTCTGCGCGTGCTGCTCGCCGAAGAACAGCCAGTTTCGGCCGCGTGCGCCACGTGCTTGCCGCTCGTGCAGGAAGCCGCGGAACGGCGCGACGCCGGTGCCGGGGCCGACCATCACGATCGGCACGTCGCCGTTCACCGGCGGCCGGAAATGCGCGGACTTCTGCACGAACACGGGCACGCGGCCGTCGTCCGCGCGATCGGCGAGGAACGTCGACGCAACGCCTTTACGCGCACGCCGCCCGTTGTGATAGCGCACGGCCGACACGGTCAGGTGGATCTCGCCCTGGTGCGCGCTCGGGCTCGACGCGATCGAATAGAGGCGCGGCTGCATGCGCTTGAGCATCCCGACCAGCTCCGTGCCCGACAGATCGACCGGGAACTCGTGCAGCACGTCCGCGAGCTGTTGCCCCCACAACCATTGCTTCAGGTCGGCCTTGCGATCGTCGCCGAGCAGCGCCTTCAGTGCGCCGTTCGCGCTGCGCGACGCGATGAACGCGAGCGTGTCGGGATGCGGGCGCGTGATGTCGAAGTGGCGCGCCAGCGCGTCGCCAAGGCGCACGTCGCCGACACCCGCCACCGACACGGGAGCGTCAGCCTTCAGCGCGGTGACGGACAGCAGTTCGTCGACCAGCTCCGGGCAGTTGGTCGGCCACACGCCGAGCGCGTCGCCGGTTTCGTATTCGAGGTTCGCGCCTTCGGTCGACAGCGACACATAGCGCGTGTCCTTCGCCGCGCCCGGCCGGTTGAGTCGCAGGTTCGCGACGAGCTTCGACGGCGCCGGATGCGCCTTGGTCGGCAGCAGCCCCGACGGGCTCAATCCAGCGGACGGCACCGCATGCAGCGCGGCATCGGCTTCCTTGATCCGCGCGACGACGCGCTCGAGCCACTGGTCGGCGTCGCGCTGGAATTCGACGTCGCAATCGACGCGCGCGCAAAGACGCGCCGCGCCGAGTTCCGCGAGCCGCGCGTCGAGCCGGCGGCCATGGCCGCAGAACTGGTCGTAGTTGCGATCGCCGAACGCGAGCACCGCGAAGTGCACGCCGTCGAGGCGCGCGGCGCTGCCGGCCTGCAGCGCTTCCCAGAACTCGCTGCCGTTGTCGGGCGCGTCGCCGTCGCCGAACGTGCTCGTCATCAGCAGCACGTATTGCGCACCGGCGAGCGACGCCACCGGATAGTCGGACATGCACGCGGTGCGGATCTCGAAGCCCGCGTTCATCAGCTGCGTCGCGTAATCCTCGGTCAACGATTCGATGTTGCCGGTCTGCGATGCCCACAGCAGCACGACCTTCGGCCGCGTGCGCACGATCCGCACACCGCCGGTCGCGCTGGCATCGCCCGGCAGCGCGGGCGCCGCGGCACCCGGCGAGCTCGCCGGCAGCGAGCGGCTGAACAGCCCCGCCAGCATCCCGTCGAGCCAGAACCGCACCGGCGGCGTGAGCGGCGCGCTGGCCGGCAGCACGGGCACGCTGCCCTCGCGCCGGCCGGCGCTCGCCTTCAGCCCGCTGACAAGGCCGGCCACGTACAGCCGTTCGGTGTCCGTCAATGGCGGCGGAGCGAGGTCGGCCACGCCGAGCGCGGCCGCGAAAGTGTCGATGTCTGCCATGTCGGATTCCTGTGAAGCAGTAGCCTGCACCAGCGCCGGGGCGGGCCGCGCGTCGTCGGCGCCTGCGTCGGGTTGCGCCGTCTCGTCGTCGGCGGCCGCGAACGCATCGGTCTCGACGCGCCGCAACGCGACCGCGCAGTATTTCAGTTCGGGTTGCTGCGATTCGGGATCGATCGCGTCGTTCGTCACCGCGTTGATGCACAGGTCGTCGCCGTACACGTCGTTCCAGTGCATCGGCGCGAAGCAGTTGCCGCGCCGCACGCGCTCGGTCACGACGGCCGGCAGCACCGCGCGGCCGCGCGCCGAACGAATCTCGACGCTGTCCTTCGCGGCAATGCCGAGCGCGCTCGCATCGTCCGGGTGCAGCTCGACGAACGGGCGCGGGTTCAGCTTGTTCAGCATCGCGACCTTGCCCGTCTTCGTCATCGTGTGCCATTGATGCTGCAGCCGCCCAGTGTTCAGGACGATCGGGAACGTGTCGTCGGGCAGCTCGGCCGGATCGACATGCGCCCGCGCGAAGAAGCGCGCCTTGCCCGACGGCGTCGGGAACGCGAGGCACGGCGCGTCGTGCCCGTCGGCCGCCGGACGCGGCGTCTGGCTCACGCCGTCGTTCAGGTAGCGGATCGGGTGCCGCTCGCGCGCGGTGCCCGGCGCGACCGGCCATTGCACCGGGCCCTCGCGCAGCGCCGCATGGCTCGCGCCGCGCAGGTCGTAGCCGGTCGCCGGATTCGAGAAGCGAACGATCTCGTCGAACACGTCGGCCGCCGACGCATAGTCGAACGCATCGCCGAAGCCCATCGCGCGCGCGACTTCCGCGACGATGCGCCAGTCCGGCAGCGCGTCGCCGGGCGGCGCGACCGCCGCGCGCATCAGCGTCATGTTGCGCTCGGAGTTGACCATCACGCCGTCGCCCTCGGCCCACAGTGCGCCGGGCAGCAGGATGTCCGCATAGCGGTTGGTTTCGGTGTCGAGGAAGGCATCCTGCGCGATCACGAGCTCGGCGGCCTGCAGCCCGGCGATCACGTTCTGCCGGTTCGGTACCGTGGCGACCGGGTTCGTGCAGATGATCCAGCATGCCTTGATGTCGCCGGCCGCCATCCGCGAGAACAGGTCGACCGTGCCCTGCCCCGTCTCCTTGCGCAGCGTGCCGGCCGGCACGCGCCACAGGTTCTCGACGAACCGGCGATCATCGTCGGACGCCACCGAGCGCTGGCCCGGCAGCCCGGGGCCCATGTAGCCCATCTCGCGCCCGCCCATCGCGTTCGGCTGGCCGGTCAGCGAGAACGGCCCGCTGCCGGTGCGGCAGATCTTGCCCGTCGCGAGATGCAGGTTGCAGATCGCGTTGGTGTTCCACACGCCGTGCGTGCTCTGGTTGAGCCCCATCGTCCAGCAGCTCATCCATTCCTGCGCGTCGCCGATCCATTGCGCGGCCGTGCGGAGGTCGGCTTCCGCGAGACCGGTGATTTCCGCGACACGCTCCGGCGTGTAGTCGGCGAGGAACGCGGGCATCGCGTCCCAGCCTTCGGTGTACGCATCGATGAACGCGGCGTCGGTGCGGCCGTTCGCGTGGAGCAGGTGCAGCAATCCGTTGGTGAGCGCGAGATCGGTGCCCGGCCGGATCTGCAGAAACAGGTCGGCCTTGTCGGCCGTGCCGGTGCGGCGCGGATCGACGACGATCAGCTTCGCGCCGGCCTTCACGCGGTCCATCATCCGCAGGAACAGGATCGGATGGCAGTCGGCCATGTTCGCGCCGATCACGAAGAACAGGTTCGCGCGATCGAAATCCTGGTACGACCCGGGGGGGCCGTCCGCGCCGAGCGACTGCTTGTAGCCGGTGCTCGCGCTCGCCATGCAGAGGCGCGAGTTCGACTCGATGTTGTTGGTCCCGACGAAGCCCTTCGCGAGCTTGTTGACGAGGTATTGCGCCTCGATCGACATCTGCCCCGACACGTAGAACGACAGCGCATCGGGCCCGTGCGTGTCGAGCACCGCGCGCAGCCGCCGCGCGGTCTCGGCGATCGCGTCGCGTGCCGGCAGCGGCACGAGGTCGTCCTCGCGCGCGCGCCGCACGAACGCGCGGTCGAGCCGCCCGGAACGGCGCAACGCGACGTGCGCCGACGAGCCCTTCGTGCACAGCCGCCCGAAGTTGGTCGGATGGTCGGCGTCGCCGGACACCTTGACGACTTCGCCTTCCTCGACGTGCAGCACCATCCCGCAGCCGACGCCGCAGTACGGGCACACGCTCTTGACGGGGGTGGCGGTCATGCGCGCTCCGGGGCGATCAGGCTGCGATCCACACGAAACCGTCCTCGACCCGCGACGGATACGCGCTCACCGACTGCTCGGGCGCCTCGAGGCATTCGCCGGTGCGCAGGTCGAAATGCTGCTTGTACAGCGGCGACGCGACGACGACACGCTCGCCGAGGCTGCCGATCAGCCCGCGCGACATCACGGCCGCCTGCGACACCGGATCGACGTTGTCGATCGCGAACACGCCGCCTTCTTCGGCATGCGCGACGTGAAAGACCGCGACCTGCGCGCCGTTGACGAGTGCACACACGCCGGTGTTCGGCACGATGTCGTCGAGCGGGCACACGCGGGTCCAGGACAGCGGAAGACGATCGTTCATGATGGGCTCCTTGGAAAAGACGCTGGTGTCGGTCAGGGTCAAACGGTTGCGGGTTCGGTGTCGGCCTGCGTCGCGCCAACGGCCACCACGGGAATCGACACGGGCTTGCCGCCCGTCCGTTCGCCGGGCGTCGCGGGCCGGATCTGGCCGCGCGTCTCGACGAATTCGATGGTCGTGTCCGGCGCGTCGCTGTTCACGAAGTGGCGGAAGCGCTTACGCGTGTCGGGATCGGTGACGGCCTTCTTCCATTCGCACTCGTAGGTGTCGACCACGTGCTGCATGTCGGCCTCGAGTTCGGCGCCGATCCCGAGCCGGTCGTGCACGACGACGTCGATCAGGTAGTCGAGCCCGCCTTCGAGGTTGTCGCGCCACACGCTGGTGCGCTGCAGCCGGTCGGCCGTGCGCACGTAGAACATCAGGAAACGGTCGATGTAGCGGACCAGCGTGGCACGGTCGAGATCGGACGCGAGCAGTTCCGCGTGGCGCGGCTTCATCCCGCCGTTGCCGCACACGTACAGGTTCCAGCCCTTCTCGGTCGCGATGATGCCGACGTCCTTGCCCTGCGCCTCCGCACACTCGCGCGTGCAGCCGGACACGCCGAACTTGATCTTGTGCGGCGCGCGCAGCCCCTTGTAGCGGTTCTCCAGGTCGATCGCGAGGCCGACCGAATCGTCGACGCCGTAGCGGCACCACGTCGACCCGACACACGACTTCACGGTGCGCAGGGCCTTGCCGTATGCGTGGCCCGATTCGAAACCGGCCGCGATCAGCTCCTCCCAGATCGACGGCAGCTGCTCGACGCGTGCGCCGAACAGGTCGACACGCTGGCCGCCGGTGATCTTCGTGTAGAGCCCGTACTTCTGTGCAACCTGGCCCACCGCGATCAGCCCTTCCGGCGTGACTTCGCCGCCCGGCATGCGCGGCACGACCGAATACGTGCCGTCGCGCTGGATGTTCGCGAGGTAGTAGTCGTTCGAATCCTGCAGCCCCGCATGCTCCTTCTTCAGCACGAATTCGTTGAAGCACGACGCGAGAATGCCCGCCACCGCCGGCTTGCACACGTCGCAGCCGAGGCCGTGGCCATGCTTCGCGAGCAGTTCGTCGAAGGTCGTGATGCGCTCGACGCGGATCAGGTGGAACAGCTCCTGGCGCGAATGCGGGAAGTGTTCGCACAGATGGTTGTTGACCGCGAGACCCTGCTTCTTCATCTCGGCCTTCATGATCTGCGTGACGAGCGGCACGCAGCCGCCGCACGACGTGCCCGCGCCCGTGCACGACTTCAGTGCGCCGAGGCTCGTCGCGCCGTCGGCCACCGCCGCGCAGATCTGCGACTTCGACACGTTGTTGCACGAGCAGATCTGCGCGCCTTCCGGCAGCGCGTCGACGCCGATCGCGGGCTTCGCCACACCGTCCGACGACGGCAGGATCAGGAATTCCGGCGACTCGGGCAGCTCGATGCGGTTCAGCATCATCTGCAGCAGCGTGCCGTATTCGGCCGCGTCGCCGACCATCACCGCGCCGTGCAGGAACTTGCCGCAGTCCGACACCACTAGCTTCTTGTAGACCTGGCGGCGCTCGTCCGCATACTGGTAGGTGCGGCTGCCGGCCGTCGCGCCATGCGCGTCGCCGATGCTCGCGACGTCCACGCCCATCAGCTTCAGCTTGGTGCTCATGTCGGCACCGGCGAACGCGGCGTCGGCCGCATCGGCCGCATCGGTGACACCGCCGCCGAGCTGCTTCGCGACCACGCGCGCCATGTCGTAGCCCGGCGCGACGAGGCCGTACACCATGCCGTTCCAGGCCGCACATTCGCCGATCGCGTAGATGTCCGAATCGCTCGTGCGACACGCGTCGTCGATCGCGACACCGCCGCGCGGGCCGATGTCGAGGCCGCACGCACGCGCCAGCTCGTCGCGTGCGCGGATACCGGCCGAGAACACGATCATGTCGGTGTCGAGATGCGAGCCGTCGGCGAACGCCATCCGGTGCGTGCCTTCCTCGCCGTCGACGATCTCGAGCGTGTTCTTGCCCGTATGCACGGTCACGCCGAGCGCCTCGATCTTCGCGCGCAGCATCCGGCCGCCGCCGTCGTCGACCTGCACCGCCATCAGCCGCGGCGCGAATTCGACGACGTGCGTGTCGAGCCCCATGTCGCGCAGCGCCTTCGCGCATTCGAGGCCGAGCAGCCCGCCGCCGATCACGACACCGCGCTTCGCGTGCGTGCCGCACGCCTGCATCGCCTCGAGGTCCTCGATCGTCCGGTACACGAAGCAGCCCGCGCGATCGCGGCCCGGCACCGGCGGCACGAACGGACGCGAGCCCGTCGCGAGCACCAGCTTGTCGTATGCGAGCGTTTCGCCGGATGCGAGCGTGACCGTGTGCGCGGCACGGTCGATCGACGCGACCTGGGCGTTCAGGCGCAGGTCGAACTGCGGATGACGCTCGAAGAAGCCGGGTTCGACGAGCGACAGATCGTCCGCCGACTTGCCCGCGAAAAATTCCGACAGGTGCACGCGGTCGTACGCCGGGCGCGGTTCCTCGCCGAGCACCGTGACCTGCAGCGCGCCCGCCGCGCCGGCTTGCGCGGCGACGCATTCGAGGAGCTTGTGGCCGACCATCCCGTGGCCGATGACGATGAGTTTCATGATGACGTTTCCTTCGGTCGATCAGTTCATGGCGTTCGCGGCGGCCAGCGCGCGGTCGCGCAGCTCGGCCTCGCGTGCCTTGTGTTCTTCGCTGAAGCGCACGGCCATCGCGCACAATGCGGTCGCGGTGACGGCGAGCCCGAGCAGGCTCAGCGTGTGCTGCACGTCGCCGACGCCCTTCAGCAGGAAGGCCGCGGCCACCGCGCCGACGTTGCCGCCCGCGCCGACGATCCCCGCGACGCCGCCGAGCGCCTTGCGGTCGATGAACGGCACGAGCGCATAGGTCGCGCCGCAGGCCATGTGCGTGAAGAGGCCGAAGGTCAGCATCGCGACGAGCGCCATGCCGATGCCTTGCGCATGCGAGAACCAGATCAGCCCGAGCCCTTCGCCGACGATCAGCGCGCACAGCAGCGCCGCGCGCACGTCGAGGCTGCGGCGCGCGGCGATCTTGTCCGACAGCCAGCCGCCGAGCGCGCGGGCAAACAGCGCGAGCAGCCCGAACAGGCCCACCGCGAAACCAGCATCCTTCAGCGACAACTGGAAGTGATCGACGTAGTACAGCGCGGCGATGTTGTGGATGAACACCTCGACGCCGAAGCACGCACCGTACGTGACGAACAGCATCCACACGCGATAGTTGCCGCACGCGGCGAAGAAGCTCGCCCAGCCGCCCTTCTTGCCGCTGTCGACCGTCACGCCCTGCTTGCGCAGCGCGACGAAGTCGCCTTGCGGGCAGTCCTGCGTGAAGCGCCAGTACGCCCAGGCCATCGCGAGCATCGCGACGCCCGGCACGACGAGCGCGATGCGCCACGACGCGTCGTCGCCGAAGCCGAGCATCAGGCCGGCGGCGACCAGGAGCGGCATCATCGCCTGCGTCGCGCCTGCGCCCGCGTTGCCCCAGCCGGCCGTCGTCGCGTTCGCGGTGCCGACCACGTTCGGCGCGAACATCACCGACGTGTGGTACTGCGTGATCACGAAGCCCGCGCCGATCGCGCCGATGCCGAGCCGGCAGATCAGGAACGACAGGTAGTCGTGCGTGAACGACACCGCGAACACGGGAATCGCACCGAGCAAGAGCAGCCCGGCATACACGCGGCGCGGGCCGAAGCGGTCGCACATCGGGCCGACCAGCAGCCGCACGGCGATCGTCGCGGCCACCGCGGCAATGTTGATGTTCGCCACCTGTGCCGCGGTGAGGTGGAATTCGCGCGCGATCAGCGGCATCAGCGGCGCGCATGCGAACCACGCGAAGAAGCACACGAAAAACGCCATCCACGTCATGTGGAACGCGCGCATCGGCGCGGTGCGGAAGCTGAAGAGATCGATACGGGTAGCTTTGTCGGTCATGTCATCCGCCAAACGAAAAACGGCGTCCTGCACACCCGGTCTCGTCGAGACCCGATGTGTAGGACGCCGTTGCCCATGAAGCCCGTTGCCGGGCGCGTCTGTAATCGGTACTGCGGACGAATCGCCGTTGATCCGCCCGAACCAGCTTACGCAAACGCCATGCCATGTCGGCCCGAATCGCGCGCGCGGCCCCGCCGCACAAGGCTCGCCGGCCGTCGCACGCATCGCTGCGGTGCGCCGTGCACGACGCGTCGGGATGCAACGAGGCACAGATGTGGTGCGCTGCAGCACTGTCGCCGTGCGACATCGCGGTGCGTGCTGACGGGGCGCGATGCACGCCGATACGGCATCGCGTGCGCCGCTGTCCCCCGGCCGTATGCGGGTCGGCATCCATCGTGGCGCGCCATGCAGCGCATATCGCCGTGCATATCGCCCCGCTCGCCGCCAGGCTCGCGCAGGTTGGCCCGGATATTGCTGAAACCTGTCTACACCGGCAACGGCGCCGGTGGGCAGTCCCCGCAAGTCAGGCCCGCCGTCGCAGGCGGGCGCAGCAGACCAGGACAACGACGTCCCCCGTGTTCGGCACGGCCGGATGCCGTGGTCGCTTCGACCGCCCGCCGCCGCCGCAAGCAACAACGCGTTATCGATCGCCGCACGCACGCGGCACTGGAATACGACATGACGACTGGTAAAGTCACGCTGCTGGGCGCCGGCCCCGGCGATCCCGATCTCCTTACGCTGAAGGCCGTGAAGGCGCTGGCGGCCGCCGACGTGCTGCTGCTCGACGATCTCGTCGCGCCCGGCATCGTCGAACTCGCGCCGCACGCGCGCGTGATCCGCGTCGGCAAGCGCGGCGGCTGCCGCTCCACGCCGCAGGCATTCATCGAGAAACTGATGCGCCGCCATGCGCTGCGCGGCGCGCACGTCGTGCGCGTCAAGGGCGGCGACGCGCTGCTGTTCGGCCGCGCCGGCGAAGAGCTCGCGACGCTGCGCGCCGCCGGGATTCCGGTCGACATCGTCAACGGCATCTCGTCGGGATTCGCGGCGGCCGCGAGCCTCGGCATCTCGCTCACGCACCGCGAGCACTGCCAGGGCGTCACGTTCGTCACCGCACACCGCCAGGACCACGGCGAGCCCGACTGGGCGGCACTTGCCGCAACCGGCACCACGCTCGCGATCTACATGGGCATGAGCCGCGTCGACAGCATCGCGGCGGGCCTGCTCGCCGCATTGCCGGCGTCGACGCCGGCGGCGGCCGTGCAATGGGCCGGCACGCCCGACGAACGCCGCTGGACCGGCACGCTCGGCAATCTCGCGCGCGGTATCGAGGCAGCGCGGCTCGGCAGCCCGGCCGTGATCCTCGTCGGCGGCGCGATCGGGGAAGCGGCCGTGCACGATGTGCCACACGCAGGTGCCGCGATCGAAACGACCCTGTCCCGGGCCGCGTAGCATGCGTGACACCACGCGGCACCGGCCGCCCATCTATCATGAAAGCAGCGGCGCGGCTCGCACCGGCCGCCAGAGCGCCGCACGCGGTGCCGACACGATGTCCGCACGGGGCCACTGCGCCCGATCCGCGTATCGTCGCGCCGCGATTTTGCCGCCGCCGTTTGCCTCATGAGTACGCCTGCTCCACCCTTGCGCCTGCGCGTGCTGCTCGTCACCGACACCGACAAGCCGATCGGCGAACTCGGCGACGCGCTCGCGCGCCTCGGCTACGAGATGCTCAACGACGTCGCGACGCCCGCGCGCCTGCCCGCCGCCGTCGAGGAGCAGCGCCCCGACGTCGTGATCATCGATACCGATTCGCCGTCGCGCGACACGCTCGAGCAACTGGCCGTGATGCACGCGACCGCGCCGCGCCCCGTGCTGATGTTCAGCCACGATGCCGACCAGGCGCTGATTCACGCGGCGGTCGGCGCCGGCGTCAGCGCGTATCTCGTCGAAGGCCTGTCGGCCGAGCGCCTCGCGCCGATCCTCGAAGTCGCGCTCGCGCGCTTCTCGCACGACGATGCATTGCGCCGCCGGCTCGCCGATGTCGAGCGCGAGCTCGCCGAACGCAAGCTGATCGATCGCGCGAAGCGCCTGCTGATGGATCAGCGCAGGCTGTCCGAGCACGATGCGTATGCGTTGCTGCGCAAGCGCGCGATGGATCAGGGCCAGCGCATCGTCGACATCGCGCGGCAACTGCTCGATGCGACCCACCCGTCATGAATGCCATGAAACCTTCGCCTCCCCCCGCGCCGGAACGCGCGCATCTTCGCCTCGGGTTCGTCGCGCTCAGCGACGCCGCCCCGCTGATCGTCGCGCAGCACCTGAATCTCGGCGCACGCCACGGCCTGACGCTGGAGTTGTGCCGCCAGCCATCCTGGGCCGCCGTGCGCGACAAGCTGCTGACCGGCGAACTCGACGCCGCGCACGCGCTGTACGGGCTCGTGTGCGGGCTGCAGGTCGGCATCGGCGGCCCGCAGACCGACATGGCCGCGCTGATGGTGCTGAATCGCAACGGACAGGCGATCACGTTCGCCCGCGGCCTCGCCGACGCGTACCGCGCAAGCGGCGACGTCCGCGCGGCGCTCGCGACACTCGGCCGCAAGCCGCTGCTCGCGCAGACCTTCCCGACCGGCACGCATGCGATGTGGCTGAACCACTGGCTCGCGTCACACGGCGTCGATCCGCTGCGCGACGTGCGCAGCGTCGTGATTCCGCCGCCCGAGATGGTCGCGGCGCTCGCGAGCGGCGAGCTCGACGGCTTCTGCGCGGGTGAGCCGTGGCACGCGGTGGCCGAAGCCTGCGGCGCGGGCCGGACCGTCGCCGTCACCAGCGAGGTCTGGCCCGATCATCCGGAGAAGGTGCTCGCGACCCGGCGCGATTTCGTCGCACTGTATCCCGCCACCGCGCGTGCACTGATCCGCACGCTCGTCGATGCGTGCGCGTGGCTCGACGATGCCGCGCACCGTCGCGACGCGGCCGACTGGCTCGCGTCGCCCGACGCGCTCGGCGTGCCGGCCCGGCTGATCGCGCCGCGCCTGCTCGGCGACTACGGCGCGGGGCCATTCGCGCAGCCGCCGCTGCCGATCCGTTTCCACGACGGCGGCGCCGTGAACCGGCCGGATCCGCAGGAAGGCCGCTGGTTCCTGTTGCAATACCGGCGCTGGGGCATGCTCGACGGCACGCAGGACGACGCGGCAATCGCCGCGGCGATCGCGCAGACGGCGTTGTATGATGCTGCGGTTGCCGAAGGCGATGCGGCGGGCGGGTGATCCCGGCACGGGGTGCCGGGGCCGCCGCGCAACGCTATGCCGTGCCCCGCGGAACGCCTTACGCGATGCGCCGGTCCGCGCCGGCGCGCCGCGCGGCATGGACGCACCTGCGTTCGTGCCGCCGATCCGTCCCCGTTCAGAATCGATGCCGAAACGAATGCGCACGCCGCTCGACGTGCTGCTCACCGAAATCCGCGCGTGCCGCGCCTGCGAAGCCGACCTGCCGCTCGGCCCGCGCCCCGTCGTGCGCGCACATCGTGACGCCCGCATCCTGATCGTCGGGCAGGCGCCCGGCGCCCGCGTCCATGCGAGCGGCATCCCGTGGGACGATGCGAGCGGCAAGCGGCTGCGTGACTGGCTCGGCGTCGACGCCGACACGTTCTACGACGAGACACGCTTCGCGATCGTGCCGATGGGCTTCTGCTACCCGGGCCGCGGCGCGAGCGGCGACAACCCGCCGCGCCCCGAATGCGCACCGCTGTGGATCGACCGGCTGCTCGCCGAATTGCCGTCGATCCGGCTGACGCTGCTGGTCGGCCAGTACGCGCAGCGGCATTTCCTGCGCGACACGCGCAAGGCGACGCTGACCGACACCGTGCAGGCATGGCGCGACTATGGCCGCGACGTGTTGCCGCTGCCGCATCCGTCGCCGCGCAACCAGGCATGGTTCAAGCACCATCCGTGGTTCGACGCCGAGATCGTGCCCGAACTGCGCCGGCGCGTCGCGCCGCTGATCGCCGGCTGACGAAGCCGGTCGCATCCCACTCCCTATCCGAATGACTCAGAACGACATCGACTTTTCATGCACCGGCTGCGGCCGTTGCTGCCACGACCTGCGCATTCCGCTGACCGTCGCCGAGGCCACCGCATGGCTGCGGCACGGTGGCCACGTGGAGCTGTTGTGCGACGCCATGCCATGGCCCGTCGAACCGGCCCCCGACGACGCGTTCGCCGCCTACAAGCGGGCACGTTCGTCGCCCGCGCTCAGCGGCTCGCTGCCGGTACGCGTCACCACCCTGCTCACCGCGTCGCATGCCGGGCCGTGCCCGAATCTGCTCGACGACCTGCGCTGCGGGATCTACGACGAACGGCCGCTGGTGTGCCGGATCTACCCGGCCGAGGTCAATCCGTTCGTACCGCTGATGCCGGACGGCAAGCAGTGCCCGCCCGACGCATGGCAGCAGGCGCCGCTCACCCGCGGCGGCACGATCGTCGATGCGCACACGCGCGAAGACATCGCGCGCGCGCGGGCCGCGAGCGAGGCAGAGACGCCGTTGCGCGCGCGACTGTGCGCGGCGCTCGGCATCGATACGGCAGCCGTCGCGAACGAAGGCTTCGCGATTCATGCGCCGCCCGCCGACAGCCTGCTGGCCGCGCTGAGCACGCTCGACGATGCGCGCGCGACGGGCGCCGCCGAGGCCGCCCCGACGGCATGGACGCTGCTCACGAATCGCACCGCGACCGCCGACACGCTCCGATCGGTCGGCGCATCCAGCCGGCTCGCGACCGACGAGGCCGGCACGCGCTGCCGCTACCTGGGCTTTCATCCGGCCGCCTGATTGCCCTGTCGCCGGGCGGGCGCACACCGCCCGGCCGGCCTGCGCGGCTCGCGCCCACGGATTCCGGCCGCGCCCGGTTCGCTGTACCATCGCGGCTCAACCGCGTCACGAACAGCAGAATCCTTCATGCCATCCACCGCCCCGCCGCGCCTGTACGGGATGCCCGAACGCAGCGACCGGCTCGATTTCTACATCCGCGACCAGGCGTCGCGCCAGGCGATCACCGAGCCGCACCGGCACGCGTATTTCCAGATCCAGTTCAATCTCGGCGGCGACACCGAACAGCGGATCGGCGGCGTCACGCGACCGTTTCCGCGCGGCGCGCTCGCGTTCGTGCTGCCGCACCGCGAGCACCTGATTCCGCATCCGGAAGGCGCGCACTTCGTCGTGATCAACTTCAGCCAGGCGTTCATGCGCGCCGATCTCGACGTCGATCCGCTCGATCTCGAAGATGTCCCCGCGCACCGCTTTCCCGAGCTGACGCCGTTCCGCTTCCAGGAACATCTCGACTTCATCCTGACCGGCGACGCCTTCGACGAGGCGCGCCGCCTCGCGCTGTGCATGCTCGATGCCGACCGCGTGCGCACCTTCGGCTCGACCACGCTGCTGCGCGGCTATCTGCTGCAACTGATCGGCCTCGTCTGCACGCAATACGCGGGCGCGCTCGACAAGCTCGCGCAGCGCGGCGCCCAGCGCGCGGGCCGGCGCGACGCGCTCGCGCGCGTGTTGCGCCACGTGCGCGCGAACCTGACCCGCGAGGACCTGACGCTCGCGGCCACCGCCGAGGCCGCCTTCCTGTCGCCGAACTACCTCGCACACCTGGTGCGCAAGGAAACCGGCAGCACCTTCACCGATCTCGTGACCGAGCGCCGGATCGCGCTCGCGCAATCGCTGCTCGCCCATACGAGCCGGCGCATCGCCGACATCGCGCGCTCCGTCGGCTTTCGCGACGAAGGGTATTTCGCGCGGCGCTTCCGCGCGCGGGTCGGCGTGTCGCCGAAGGCGTACCGGGACGCGAACGCCGCGCTGCCGGCCGGCGACGATGCGCCGGCGGCCGGCGACGCGTAGATTTGTCCGGTTAAAACGCAGTTGCGTCGCATCCGGGCGCGCATGCGTCGGGTATCGTTCCATGCATGCCGGCCCGTGGTGCATTGCGCGGGCGACGGCATCCGTCTTTTCATCGAACGAGGCCATCCGATGTCCGCATACGTCATCGACGCTTCCGAGCGTCCTTCCGTCGAAGTCGAACAGTCGTCCGCGCGCTTTCCGGTGCGCCGCGTCTTCTGCGTCGGCCGCAACTACGCCGACCACGCACGCGAAATGGGCGCCGATCCCGACCGCGAACCGCCGTTCTTCTTCACGAAGCCGGCCGACGCGATCGTCCCGGCCGCCGGCACCGTCCCCTATCCGCCGCTGACCAGCGACCTCCATCACGAAATCGAGCTGGTCGTCGCGATCGGCAAGGACGGCCGGTCGATCGACCCGGCCGACGCGCTGTCGCACGTGTGGGGTTACGGCGTCGGCGTCGACCTCACGCGCCGCGACCTGCAGGCCGAGGCGAAGAAGCTGAGCCGGCCGTGGGACTGGGCGAAGGGCTTCGATGCGTCGGGTCCCGTGACCGCGCTGCGCGCGGCGACCGCGACCGGCCACCCGGCAAGCGGCCGGATCTGGCTCGCGGTCAACGGCGAAACGCGCCAGCAAGGCGATCTCGCGGACATGATCTGGGCCGTGCCGGACGTGATCGCGTACGTGTCGCGCTCGGTCGAGCTGAAGGCCGGCGACCTGATCTTCACCGGCACGCCGGCCGGTGTCGGCGCGCTGCAGCCGGGCGACCGCGTGACGGGTGGCGTCGACGGCGTGGCGACGTTCGAGTTCGTGATGGGGGCCAAGCCGTAAGGCATCGTGCGGACGCACGTGACGCGCCGTGACGCGCCGTCCGTCCGACGGCCGTCGCGTCGCATCGTGCCGCTCCTTGCCGATCCGGCTCGCGTGCTGGCGAAAGCCGATGGTCGCAACGTGAACCGAACGTTCACCGCATGGTCAGCCAGGGATGAACATTGCCACGGCCGCCGCCCCCATGATCGCGGTCGCAATCCAGCCAAGGACAATCAGCGGCCGACTCGCCGTGAAAGCGCCCATGACCGATTTCTTCGAGACAAGGATGATGATGACGACCATCAGCGGTACGGCGACCACTCCGTTGATCACCGCGCTCCAGAATAAAGCCTTCATCGGACTGATTGGCGAATACTGGATTCCGAGTCCGGCAAGCACGCTGACGGCGATGATCCCGTAGAACCCGCGCGCATCGCCCACCTTGCGTTCGAGCCCCTCCTTCCAGCCCATCACCTCGGACAGGGCGTAAGCGCCGGAACCCGCCAGCACCGGCACACCGATCAGCCCCACGCCGAGAATACCGAGCGCGAAAAGCATGTACGCAAAGTTGCCGGCGAGCGGCCGCAGTGCGCTAGCTGCCTGCGCCGCCGTGTTGATGTCGGTGACGCCAGCCACATGGAGGGTGACGGCGGTCGCAAGAATGATGAAGTAGGCGGCGACGTCGGAGTACAGCATGCCGCTCCACGTATCCCACCGGATACGTCGAAGTTCCGCGTCGGCGACACGCGCGTCGCTTACCAGCGGCGCACTGCCGCGGTTCGCCTGCATGTCCTCGACTTCTTCGGAGGCCTGCCAGAAAAACAGGTATGGGCTGATGGTCGTGCCAAAGACACCGACCACCACGGCGGCGGCGCTGGCATTGGGTGTGAACCTGGGCCAGACCGTGCGCAGTGCAACCTGCCCCCACGGAACATGAACCGTAAAGAGAACCGCCGCGTAAGCGAGCAGGGAGACGGTGAGCCACTTCAGGAAGAAGACGTAGCGATGGTAGGGAACGAACATCTGCAGCAGAAGCGTCCCGAACACGAAGAACGCCGTCATGAGGTGACGATCGACACCGGAGACGAGCTCCGCAACCTCGCCCATGGCAGCAACGTCGGCAGCAATGTTGAGCGTGTTCGCAACGAGCAGCAGCAACACGACGCTCCTCAGCACGCTCGGCGGGAATGCGGTCTTGATGTTGGCCGCGAGCCCTTTTCCAGTGACCCTGCCAAGGTTCGCGCACATCGATTGAACCGCCGCCATCAACGGGTACGCCAGCGGCATCGTCCAAAGCATGTTCAGCCCGAATTGGGCACCCGCCTGGGAATAGGTGGCGATCCCGCTGGGGTCATCGTCGGCGACGCCGGTGATCAGCCCCGGCCCGACCCGGGATAGCGGGTGCTCCTTCAGACGCCCCCAAAGGCCCCGAAAAACGCCCGTGCGCTGCAATCCTTTGGCGTCCATCCACTCACCTCGTCAATGGGAAACCAGCACGGGTATCTTCGCCGACAGGAGGATGGACTGAGTGACGCCACCGAGGATGAACTCCATCCACATGGGATGAGAGTAAGCGCCCATCACCAGCCAGTCGTATGGCCCGTTCTCAATGTGTTCACGCAGTGAACCATGCTCTTCCGTGGAACCGATCCGAAGTACGGCTGAATCGACAGCGACGGCATGTCGGGTCAGGTGGTCCAGGAGACTCTCCGCGTCGTCCTCGCTGCCCTCCGCCGTCGGAGAAACGAACGCGATGATCCGGACCAACCGCGACAGCCGCAGCAGCGGCAAGGCATCGTGGACGGCCCTCACGGATTCACGGCTGCCATCCCAGGCAACGGCGGCCCTGACCAGTGATGGTGGTGCCGCGGCAGGCACAACCAGGACCGGGCGACCGCATCGGACGGCAACCGAGTGGGCGATCGGCAAGGGATGCGTTTCGGGCGAGCCTTGCCATTCGTCTTGGCCAATGATGACGAGGTCCGCGTAGCGGGCTCGGTCGCTGATGCCTTTGGCTACGTCGCCTTTCGCTTCGAACCAGCATGCATCAGCAAGGCGCGCCACGGCTTCTTCCCTGAAGGCCACCGTTGCCGCGGTACTGTCCTGTGCCAGCTTCGCGGAGAGATATGCAGTGACTTCCGCCACGCGGGTCGGTTTGTACAGAGGCGGAACCTCCGCCGGCGGGGTCACGTGTATTCCGCTCAGTCGCGCACCGACGCTCATTGCCAAGTCGACGGCGAATTGCACCCTGCGCCGCCCCGACTCGCTCCCGTCTACGTGCACCAGCACATCGCGCAGCATGTCCAGTCTCCCGATTGCTTCCCGGCCCAAGCCGAGGCGGCGGCGCGCCGCTGCGCGGGCAGACGCCAGCGTCGGTCACGGCGCACGGCAGCCTCAAAAACGAGCGATTCCGCTCCGCACATTAAACGTGGCACATCGCATGCGAGCTTTGATGCAGATCACGTTACGTCCCGCATCGAGTCAGGCACTGCGGAACAGTCGCTGTCTTGGCGAATACCGTTGATTGCCGGGCGGTACAAATGGTTTTGCGTCACCGGAACACCAACGTTCTCGGTGCGGCCCGCGACCATCGCACTCGGGACGCGAAGCCGACGCTCGCCAATTTCGTCGGACCGGCTCGAGCTGGCCGCACGCTGACGCTGGGGCATGTCACAGCCGCGAACTCCCGTTGTCCTTACGCAGTCTCCCGATCATGAAGCGTAGCCACACCGGGAAGCCTTTTGCCGTTCGGCCGAAAGGGCTCAGGAAGTCAACGGATACGCTATCCGAAAACTCGAGCCCATACCGCCCGAAGACGTCGCGCGCGGTCTTCGAAGAGATATGAGGCTGCCAGTGTCAAGAGACCTGAAATTACACCCGTCAGGATGTGCTCGACATAGGGGATTCGGTAGTGACTCGTGTGCGAGTAGACGTCGCCCAGCATTGTCAGGAAGCCGACGACCAGCGCATTGCCGTATCGATGCGTGTAGAGTTTTGCCGCAGGCGTGAAAGTCAAAAGTACGGCCAGAAGCCCGGTAAGCAGACCTGTATGCAATGCAATCGTCCAGTGGGCAACGCTCGTAATACTGCCCCAGCTCCCCGGCATGCAGGTCATGCACGCACTGGTCGGCTGCCAGAAACGCTGGATAAATAGCCTTGCACGGTGCTTCCATTCGATTGACATGATGCATTCCCATCAATGCCGTCGTCGCGGCCGACGCCACCGCACGCATCGTTGAAGGAGTTTCCAAACCCTTTGATGAGCTTGCCACCCTCGTCACGGATGGTTGACGGCGCGCAGCAGAGGCCGAGCAATAACCTGGACATGGGGGAATACTACTCCACGATCAGATGGCCGCTGTTTCGACCGGGGCCGGCATTCAACGCTTGCGCTTATCGGTGTGATCCCGTCCATGACGGGCATCGAGCGATGCGCTTTCGCGCGAAGTCGGCGTCCGGCATCGACCCGGAGCGGTCCATCAATTCGACGCAAACCGGCCATTCGTCTTGCAACCTATCGTGGCAGAACCGTCCTGTAATTCCAGCCTCGCGCTTGTGTTAGCCATTGATCGTACGTCCTTTGGCGATCTACCAGCTCCATGCTCAGCGCTGCCATGGCCATATACTCCAGTACGCGCCAGTTCGCATCGTCTCCCTTCCTGAAAGAGGCTTCGATGGCGTCCAGCGCCAGTTCGAACTCGTTGTGATTCAAGAATTCCTCAAATTCGGCGATCTCATCCGTGCACACTCCCTCGGCAGTTTCGGAGAGGTGAACTCGCGCCTCGCGTAGATACTCCGAGGTCTTGCTCCAGGTCGAGTGGAAATCGCGATCAGCCGGCATATGAGTTCTCTATAGATCGGACGTGCCCAATTGTCGGCAATTTGAGCCCAAGTGTCGAATGACCGATTGTGGCCGAACTCGGCCGGCCGCCGCCCAGCGCACGCGACCGGCGCAACCCGTTGCGGTCATTCTGACGACAGGTCGAGGCCCTTCCTAGGCGGGCCTCTCTGAACCAGATTCAGCCTCCAAGCCTCGCAGTGCTTATAATCAAACAATGATTACTATTCGAAATTCCCGTCCCGAGGAAGGCGCTCGTGCCTTTGAAATTTGGCGCCGTGCAGTCGACGCTACACATGATTTCCTGTCCCCCGAGGACCGCAAAGCCATTGATGATTTGGTCTGTGACTTCCTCCCGAAAGCTCCGCTCTGGTTGGCAGTGGATGCCAATGATTACGCCCAGGCGTTCATGCTCATCGACAACGGCCACATGGAGGCACTGTTCGTTGATCCAGCCTGCCGAGGGACTGGCATTGGTGCAGCCCTAGTCCGTCATGGCCTGAAGCTTCACCCCAAAATGACAACCGATGTCAATGAGCAGAACGGTCAAGCCGTTGGTTTTTACGAAAAAATGGGTTTCAAACGGACGGGCCGTTCTCCACTGGATGGACAGGGAAGACCATATCCACTCATTCACTTGGAGTACATCGGCGTCTAAGTGTCTGCTCATGGCCGAACCCGGCCGGCCGCCGCCCTGCAACGCGCGACCGGCGCCGATCGACCCATAGGAGCCGTTCTATTCGCCCGACCGCTTCGCACACGTGCGCCGAGTCAAGCGGCCGTACGCCCGCCCGTAACGATGGGCGGGTTGGCGATGACACGCCTTCGCGTTACGCGGCCACGGTCCTCGATCGATTGCAATACGGCGCAGGCGGCAATGGCCCCGACATGCCAGTCGCTTGTGCGCAGAAACAGTGAGATCAGCGGTGCCTTCCTGAACAATCAGGTGTGTTGCCAATCACCTACCGCGACGAGAAGCCTGCCACGGCGTTCGCAGCTCGGTTCATCGCAACGACTTCGTCATGGCTGGGAGTCGGGCCGAGCTTCGCGAAAAGCTCCGGCATCCGATCTCGCTTCACAGCGGCTTCTTCCTTGATCGCAGCAGCTAGGCCTTTGCGCATCATCTGCGCACCGTAATCGCAGCAGTAGGCAGGCGTCGACGGCTGTTGGCGCCACGAGTCTTGCAGCGAACCGGCATTGACGGGATCGAAGCCGATTTGATTGACCAATTCCATGATGGTTTGCTTGTCATCGTCGTCATCGCCCGCAACAGCAACCGCCAAACGGTCGGGCGACCCTTCCGGCAGACCGAGATGCGCCAGCGAATACGCGAGAATGTTGTTGAAGGCCTTGATGACTGGCCGGCGCAGCTGTCGGGATACCCATACACTCTCAGGCATCCCGGCGTCGATTTCCGGGATCCTCGGGTCGCGCAGGCCAGGATAGTAGTTGCTGGTATCGACCACCGGAACATGTAAAGGAACCGAGTCGAACAGGTTGGCCGGCAGGTTGGTCATTGCGGGTAGTGGAATCGCCAGGACAATCACGTCCGCTCGTGCGATCGCCCCCTTGACATCGCACGCCGTCGCGCCGATTTCGTTTGCGAAATGCACAACCGCCGCCGGCCCCTTCGAGTTCGCGACGCGGATGTTGTGACCCGCGGCCTTCAGACGGCGTGCAAGAGTGACGCCGATATTGCCGATACCGATGATGCCGATTTCCATGATGTTGCCCTTGTTCTCGAACTTGTCGTTGCTGTCGGGCTTTATACTAAGTAGTACACCCCACAGTGACAAGAACCTACAGAAAAGTGGGTAACGCACCAAAAGGTATGTATGGGAAAAATCAGACAATGGAACTGCGATGATCCGCAGCAGCGCGTCGTATGGGCTAACGCGACCACCGAGGCGTTACGGGTGCTCGATGGAAAATGGAAGATCATCATCATCTGCCAGCTTTTTGCCGCCAAAGGACCGGTCCGCTTTTCCGAGTTGGAGCGACTGATCGAGGGCGTCAATCAAAAGATGCTAATTCAACAGCTTCGCCAGCTTGAGAGAGACGGTATCGTCGAACGTACCGTGTATCCTCAGGTGCCCCCGAAGGTCGAATATGTGCTGAGCGAGATGGGAGTTGCGCTCGGACCGTCAATGGAGGCGCTCATTGACTGGGCCGAACTGAGGCGACAACGATTGGGGAGCCCTGAGGCAGGGTAACGACGCGCTCAAGACTACCGCCACGCCAATGTCCGTAGCCCAGCGCGCGCGACCGTCGCAGATCGACCCGAAGCAGCCATCGGGCTATCCCGGAAGCGGCCGTTCGCGGGACGCAGAGCAGCGACAGGAGCAATCGTGGCTCCCCTTTCTTACGAGCTATTCGTTCCTCCATTCAACTGGCTCAAAGAACCCCAGATATAGAAAGTCGGGGTGCGCCGCCGAACCCCCAAACGATAGATGCCGATGCCGCTCGTGAGATGGCGATCACCTAGGTGCGCGGCCTGCAATTGCCACGCGTTCCATAGAACTTCTGATTCGTTGAACGCATAGCCGTCCTGCGCATAGCATACCGTCGGCGGCTTCTGGCTGCCCTTTGGACCGAAAGGCGCGAGGTAGATGGCTGATGTTTTTAGAAGCGAAGCATCATCGCTCGGGTTTTGATGGCCTCGTGCTTGGGCGATCTGTTGAGCCAGTTGCGATAGAGATTCGGGCCTTTGGTCATACCAGTTCAACGATTCGAACTGCGCGTAGGCCAAGGGAAGATCTGGCCTGTGAATGCTAGCCTCGAGCTCAGTGTATTCATCGGTTCGCAGATAATGCGCTCGTGACAAGAACAAGGTGCGTCGCACGCGGTAGTAGCTAAAGGTGCCGGACAGGTTCTCCATGCCCCAGGCTTGCTTGTGTGGCCACCAAGCGTCATACATGACCGCATCTGCATCAAACGCGATCACGCGAATAGGATGCTCTGTCCAGTCCGTTTGGAAAACAGCACCAAGTTCAAGTGGAGGGTAGTTCATGTATGACTAGGCACCTCATACGATTTCGTGACTGGGAGTGGCCAAAGACCCATACGCAATTGTCAACGATCTGGACGTTGAAGTCGACCGACCGCTTGTGACCGAACGCGGCCGTCCGCCGCCCTGCGACGCGCGACCGACGCAGATCGACCCGAAGCGGATCTTCAGTGTACTTGCCTGGAACGTCCGCAAACAGATGTATAAGAGCCGCCGACGTTAGACACTCGTCTGTCCGCGATGCGCCAACGAACTTGTCAAAGATGCAAGTAGACATGCTTGCCGAACGCGCGTATTACCTCTTCATTACGAGACACAAAAATCCACTGACCCACTCGGTTCGAAACGAGAAGCCCGGCGTCAATCAACGTCGCGATATGTGCAGATACCGTAGACTGCGATAGACCGCTACGTGCATGGATCGCATTCGACGGCACGCCATGACGAAAGTCGACGACTCCTCTCGCGAATCCTCGATCCGGCGTTTTCAGCCACGCCAGAATTTCGCGCCTCAAGGGGTTTGCGAGCGCCTTATGAATCAGATTTTCGTCAATCATGATGTTCGACCAGCATCGGGATAGAAGTCGGCGATATGAAGCAATGCGGGGGGCTGGCATACGATATGCTCCGCCCCGACCGCTCTGCTTCACGTTCGTGCACGCGTTATGTGCCGCAGCGCCAGAGTGCAGCAGCATCAGAACATATCGGTCCTGTTCGGGGGGCCTTCGTGGTGCGCTCCACGCTCAATGCCCGCTCGGGCCGCGATAAAGGGCCCCGTGACCATCGTCGAATAGCTTTGACCCGGCCCGACCATTGGGAACACATCGGCACCTGGGTCGATCCTTACGTCGAGGAAGGCTGGCCCCTCAAATTCAATGAACGCCCTAAGCTTGGCCTCCAATTCACTGATTGTATCGACGCGGCAAGCGAATTCGAATCCATCGGCCCGAGCCGCCATCACGAAGTCCTTTCGATGAAGCGCCTTGTCGCTCACGAACATCCGTCCATCAAAGAAGAGCCGCTGCCACTGCCGGATCATCCCGTCGCCGCAGTTGTTGAGAAGCAGCACCTTCACGGGCACACCATACGTACTCGCCGTCTCGAGTTCGCCGACATTCATCCGGATGCTGCCGTCACCGTCGATATCGATTACCAGGGCATCCGGCCTCGCCAACTGCGCACCGATCGCAGCCGGTAGCCCGAAGCCCATCGTGCCCATGCTGCCCGATGTGAGGAAGGTGCGCGGCTCGACGAAATCGAAATACTGAGCGGCCCACATCTGATGCTGGCCTACTCCAGTCGTGACGATCGCGCGCCCGCCCGTCATCTCGCTGAGTTTCTCGATCACGTACTGTGGCTGAATCGCTGACTTGTTCCGGTCGAAATTCATCCCGTGGCGGCGCTTGAGTTCCGCGACTCGATCTAGCCAGTCCGCGGAGCTTTGCACGATCCGGTCATGCGTCATCAACGACCGCAGCGCGTCCTTCGCATTGCCGATGTGACTCCACTGCGCCCGCTTGACCTTGTTGATTTCCGCCTCGTCGATGTCGATGTGAGCCACATGCCGTGCGCGTGGCGCGAATCGATCAGGGCGGCCGCCCACGACCCGATCGTCGAACCGGGCACCCACTGCGATCAGGAAATCGCAGTCTTCGACCGCGTAGTTCGCGCAGGCGGTGCCATGCATGCCGAGCATGCCAAGCCCCAGCTCATATCGTGCGGGTATCGCGCCGATGCCCATCAGCGTGGTCACGACGGGGATCCTGTAGCGCTCGGAAAACCGCAGCAGCTCGCCTGCCGCTTCCGCTGCGACAATGCCGCCGCCCGCATAGAGCAGCGGGCGCCGGCTCTGCGCCAGCAGGTCGAAGAATGCCGCACGCTTGTCGTCGTCCAGACGGGCGCCTTTTGCCACCATTCGAAGTCGATCCGAGTACCCGCGAAACTGCAATGTACCGTGGCCGAGATAAGGTCCCACCCAGTTCTGAACGTCCTTAGGCACGTCGACGACCACCGGTCCCGGACGGCCGGTGCGAGCGATTTCGAATGCGCTTCGCAGCGTCTGCTCCAGCTTCGCCGGATCGGTGACGAGAAATACCTGCTTTGCGCACGCCGACATGATGTTGAAGACCGGCGCTTCCTGAAACGCATCGGTGCCGACCATTGCGCGCGGAACCTGTCCGCAGATCAGGACGACAGGAACCGAATCCCCGTTGCAGTCGGCGATCGGCGTGACCGCATTCGTCGCGCCCGGGCCGGACGTCACCATGAACACGCCCACTTTTCCGCTGGCACGCGCGTAGCCGGCAGCCATGAAGCCTGCAGCCTGCTCGTTCGCAGGAACGACGAACCGGATCTGGCGCTTGGGGCTTGCCTTGTGCAATTCGTTGAAACGAAACACGGCGTCGTATGTGGGCAGGATTGCACCGCCGCTGTATCCAAACAGCGTATCGACGCCCTGTTCGGCGAGCACCCGCAGGATGATGTCCGCGCCGGACATCAGTTCGCCGGCGTGAGCAGGTGGCGGAAGAATCTGCGACGTAACAGCGGGATTCCGGGACATGACTGCCTCGTAGGGAAATGGGCGCCGACCGCGTCGGCGACCGATGACGATGAATGATTTGCCTTCCAACTCGAGAACAGCGTGCGTTCCAAACCCGTTCACGGACGATCGTTCCAACGGACTCGTTGTATCAGGCCCGACTCATCGCGCACGTTCGTGCGCGCACACATGAAAGAATTGCGAAGGAGTCGAGATCATTCTGCCAACGATCGAAGCCGTCGGTGCGCGGACGAACCGCGCTTGCAGGCCAAAATGAGCGCTTTCCGGGCCACGGCGGGTTGCGACGCGATGCGCCTGCTCATCGACGCGATGTCCCGGACCGAGCGCGCGTGACCGATGGCGCCCGCTCGTGCGCCACTTCAGTGCGGTTACGCCAACAATCTTCTGGCAATGCGCTCGACGACGCGCTGGCCCAGATCCTCGCCGACGAGCGCCAGGGCAACGCGAATGCCGGCGTGCACGCCGTCCGCCGAATAGACGTTGCCGTCCTTCACGCAATGCTGACCGGCGACGACGTTCACCTGCGAATGCTCGTCGGCAAGACGCTGTCCGCCGCACGGATGCGTGACCAGCCAGCGACGATCGGCAAGGCCGGCACGTGCGAGCAGAAACGCTCCGTTGGATACCGTCGCGAGCTTCCGCACGTGACATCCGGTTTCGTGAAGCCAGTCCACGAGCGCACGATGCTCTCGCTCCGGACCGTCGAACGGAGAACCGGGTATCACGACGATGTCGAATGATGCGGCCGCGTCCGCCAGGCACGCTGTCGTGCCCACCGCGGTTCCGTTCGAACAGACGACGGGCCCGGGCACCGGTCCGACGAGGTGCTGTTCGTAGACGATCCGGCCGCACTGGCGATTCGCTTCCTGAAAAACATCCATTGGACCGCTTGCCTCGAGCAGCCGAAAGCCGGCATACAGCATGATTCCGACATCCATGACACATTCCTCCGCAAACGTATTCCGGGCGAGGCCACGCTTTCGACGCCGATACCGGTCGCAGACGGGCCGCGTCGTTCCTTCGAAACAGCGGCGCCACGTGACGCGTTGCGAGCGATACGACGATTCGGTTCCGTGCCCATCTTCGGCGGCGTCGTTGCCTCGCGCGTTGCCGAACCCAGTCTAGTCAGGCGGAGCGGGAGCGGAAACCCGGACATGCAACCTTGCGCGGCCAATCGCGGCGAGATTTCGGCCACGTCGCGTCGCCGGTTTCGGCGCCCGACACACTGCTACCGCTCCACAAACGTCGGAGCACGCCGGCACGGCTTACATTCAGCCTTCTTCCTGCGCCGCAAAAGTCAATTACCGGACCGTGTGTCCACGCGGTCCGTCCGTTGCGGTAATCTGGCGCAACGCTCGTCACCAGGTCGCCGCGCCGGCTCGAAACGCGATGCAGCAGTCGCGGTACGTGGTGCCTCCGCGCGAGCGGGCTCTTATTTGCTGAAGGTCAGGAATGAAAGTCGCCATTGTCGTCTTCGATGGTGTGCAGGCGTTGGATGTCGCAGGCCCACTGGACGTATTTGCGGAAGCCAACACGTATCTTCCTGTTCATCAGAGGTATGAGGTTTCCCTCGTCGGAAAGAGGGCCGGCACCGTGACGTGTTCGAACGGAATGCAGTTGTCCGTTCAGTTCGGCTTCGGGGATCTCGACGCGCAATATGACCTGATACTGGTCGCGGGCGGCCCGCAATTGCCGGACGCCTGCCCCTCCGGCGACGTCCTCGGCTGGCTGCAGTGCCAGGCACGGGGCGCGACGCGATTCGGCTCCGTGTGCAACGGAACGTTTCTGCTCGGCCATGCGGGCCTGATCGACGGCAAGGCCGTGACGACGCACTGGGCGGTTGCAGCGCGCCTCGCAAACGAGTTTCCGCTGGCCAGCGTAAAACCCGACAGCATCTTCATCCGGGACGGGCGACTGTTTACGTCCGCCGGCGTGACGGCAGGCATCGATCTTTGCCTGTCATTCGTATCGGAAGACTGGGGACACGAGATGGCCGTACGCATCGCGAAGCAACTGGTCGTCTATATTCAGCGCGAAGGCGGGCAGTCGCAGTACAGTCCGTTCATTTCGGCCGGCAAGGACGAGGACCCGATCATCGGCAAGGTCCACCAGTACGTGACCGACCACATCGCCGATACACTGTCGATCGAGCAGCTCGCGAGCGCCGTGTCGGTGAGCCGCCGGACCTTCTCGCGGCTGTTCGCCAAGCATGCAAAGGTGACGCCGTCCGCGTTCGTCGAACAGATTCGCGTCGATACCGCGAGGACATTGCTCGAAACGTCGGATGCACCGCTCAAGACCGTCGCGTTCAAATGCGGCTTCCACAGTGCCACGCACATGCGCGCGACGTTCGCGCGGCGGCTCAACGTCACGCCGCAACAGTACCGGCAACGGTTCAGGAGCACGGCCGATTCGAATCGGCACGCGCAGGCCGGTGCGGGAGACGCGGCCGGTTCGCATTCGCAACGGCAATTGCATCCGTGAGTCACGCCAATCCGGTTCAGCCGCTCTCGGACATTCTCGAACGCGGGTTGTCGGTGATCTTTTGCGGCATCAACCCAGGGCTCGGTTCGGCCTCGGCGGGCCATCATTTCTCGAACGCAAGCAACCGATTCTGGCGCGTCGTTCACCTGGCCGGTTTTTCGCCCGAACGGATTCGTCCCGATGACGATCGCACGCTGCTTCGATATGGTTGCGGGCTCACCACCGCCGTTTCGCGTGCGACGGCCCGTGCCGCCGAATTGTCGCGATCGGAGTTCGAAGCGGCCGCATCGGGATTCGAGCGGAAGATCCAATACCATGCGCCGCGGTACGTCGCGTTTCTCGGCAAGACCGCCCTTGCGGCGATGTCCGGCAAGCGCGACATCCAGTGGGGCGCGCAATCCGATACGTTCGGCGGTGCGCGTGTATGGGTGCTGCCGAATCCGAGCGGCCTGAACCGCGCGTTCGACCTCGATTCGCTGGTGGCCGCCTACCGCGAGCTCCGTGTCGCGATCACGTCCGTGCCCTGAAGTTCTGCATTGTTGCGCAGCGTGTGGGTAACGAAATCCACGAAGGCCCGGACCTTCCCGCTCGCGCCTCGCCGCTCGACATGGAGCAGGCTTACGGGAATCGGCTCGTGCTCGAACGCCGTCAGGATTGGCCGAAGCCTGCCGTCGCGCACCTCCGGGGCAGCCTGATACGACAAGAGCTGGGTCACGCCCACGCAATCGACGGCAGCCAGAACGGCGGCGGGAACCAGATCGACGATCATCCGCGGCCGAAGTCGAACGGGCACTCGCGAACCGTTGTCGTGAAACACCCACTCGAGCGGAAGCGACACGCCGGTGCATGACACGCAGTCGTGATGGAGCAGGTCGCGCGGATGCGCGGGTTCTCCGTGCGCAGCGAGATAGGCAGGCGCTGCATACGTTCGCCGCCGAACGACACCCAACGGAAGCGCGAATACCGAAGAGTCGCCCAAGTGGCCGATCCGGATGGCAATATCGACACCCTCCTCGAGCAGCCGCGTGGTCCGGTCGACATACACGGCGTTGACGTCGACATCGGGATAACGCAATACGAATGCATTCACCAGCGGCGCGATGAATCGCTGGCCGAACAGCACCGGGGCTGAAATGGTCAGCGTGCCCACGGGGTTTTCATGATCCGTGGCGATATTCACCTCCGCGTCCGTGATCACGTCCAGCACCTTGCGGCACGCATCGGCGTAGATTGTGCCCGCGTCCGTCGCCCGCACCGAGCGCGTCGTGCGCGCCAGCAGTTGCGTGCCGATTCGGGTTTCGAGCGAATGCACCGCCCGCGAAACCGCTGCCGTCGACAAGCCGAGCTTCTCCGATGCGGCGGTGAAGCTGCCGCGGTCGACGACGGCCACAAAGACTTCCATCTCGCGCAACTTGTCCATTCCGCCTCCCGACGCGGTCGATTGAATCCCTACGTCGCGATTGTATGCGCGCGATGCTGCACGTCGAGCTTTCACACGTTCGGGTGACCCAAAAGCGCGTCAGGATGGCCGCAATCGATCCATTTTCATTCGGCATGAAGCATGTCGATCGTGCCACTCGCGGTTCGCCGATGCCGGTCGTGCCGGCCGGACGGCAACAGCGTCTTTCTGGTCGTGCAGGTAATGAAGACGTCCATTGCGGCCGTGGCGCAATTCGCTCACTCATTGGCCCAAAACCGAAACTGCCCGCGCTATGAGAGCGCCACTTCATCTCCGACAATGAACTCCATCACCGCGTGGCTGCGACAGCACGACGATACCGGCCCGCATCAAAGGCGCCGCGCGCATTGCGCATTGCGTCGTATCGCTAACCGAATGAAGGAGTCCGCCATGTTTGCTGCAATGCTTGAAGTCAAGCCGATACCGGAACAGTTCGATGCCTATCTCGGCATGGCGAAGATGCTTCGGCCCGAACTCGAGAAGATCGACGGGTTCGTCGACAACACGCGCTATGGAAGCCTGACCCGGGACGGATGGCTTCTGTCGCTGTCGAGCTGGCGCGACGAGAAGTCGCTGGTGCGCTGGCGAACCTCGACGAAGCACCACACCATTCAGCAGGTCGCGCGCGATCGCATATTTTCCGACTACCAGCTGCGCATCGGCCAGGTCGTGGCCGATACGTGTGTTCCGGCAGGCCAGGTCCTGCAGGAACAGCGCCTCGACGTGACCGAGGTCGGCGCAGGCACGGCCGTCACGCTGCTGGACGCGACGTGCGCGCCGGACTGGCCCAGGCAGGCAAGTCCGCGAGCGGTTGCCGGATGGTTGGGGCTCGACACGCAGGCGCACGGCCTCGTTGCATGGGACGCATTCGACGCGCTGTTGACGCCCGGCGATGTGATCGTCGTCGCGACCTGGCGCGACCAAGCTGCCGCCGCCGCGTTCGAACGCGGAGCGAATCTGCGTTCCGATACGCGCGTTCGGCATATCCGCATCGTGCGGGAGTACGGCATGTTCGATCGCCGGGAAGCGCCGCAGTACTTCGACGAAGCGCGTCGCCATGAACCGGGCGCACGCTGACGGCGTCGCGCCCATGCCGTCATTTCTCCAATCTCAGTAGCCAAGGGATCCTATGAGTTCCGCCAACCCTTCGACGACCGGAACGAGCGAGCCGCTCGGCGTACCCGCACCGGCGCACGCGCCGGTGCGGAGCACGCAGACGCCGGTGCAAACAGGCTCCGGTCACGCTGCATTGTCGCCGCGTGTCGCTATCGGCCTGACCGGAATGCTGTTCGCGTCGTTGCTGGCGATACTCAACGAACAAGTCACCGCAGCGGCGATGGCCGACATTCAAGGCGCACTGTCGATCGGACATGACGACGGGACGTGGCTGACCGCGCTGTTCGAAGCCGCCAACGTGGCGACGATGGTGTTCGCCCCGTGGTTTGGCATGACCTTCACGCTGAAGCGATTCACGATCGGCGCCGTCGTCGCCACGTTGATCTTCGGCATGCTTTGCCCGATCGCGCCGACCCTGCCCGCGCTTTACGTGCTGCGCGTGCTGCAGGGCGTGGCGGGCGGCTGCCTGCCGCCGATGCTGATCATCGTCGCGCTGCGCTATCTGCCGCCCAAGGTAAAGTTGTACGGGCTAGCAGGCTACGCGCTGACCGCGACGTTCGGGCCCGCGCTCGGCACGCCGCTGGCTGCGTTGTGGACGGAGTATGTCAGCTGGCGCATGGCCTTTCTTCAGATCGTGCCGCTCGGGATCGGCAGCTGTGTGGCGATTCAGTTCGGCCTTCCGGCCGATCCGCTGAAACTCGAACGGTTCGGTTCGTTCAACTGGATCGGATTCCTCACCGGCTTTCCCGGCGTGGCGATGCTCGTGATCGGTCTTCTGCAAGGCGATCGCCTCGACTGGCTGAATTCCGGCTTCGTCTGCGCGATGTTTTCCGGCGGGGCGCTCCTGCTTGCGGTGTTTTTCGTCAACGAATGGTTTCACCCGCTGCCCTTTTTCAAGCTGCAGATGCTCGGCCGCCGCAACTTCGCGCACGGCCTCCTCACGCTCACGGGCGCTGTGGTGCTGCTGGTCGGCGTTGCTGCGATACCGGGACAGTATCTCGCGAAGGTTCACGCCTACAGAGCGCTGCAGACGGCTCCGCTGTCGCTGCTGGTCGCGCTTCCGCTGCTGATCACGCTGCCGTTGACCGCCGCCGTGCTGAACCTTAGGCAGATCGATCGCCGCTGGGTGCTCGGTATCGGCCTTGCCCTCATGGCAACGACCTGCGCGATGGGCAGCGTGATGACGTCCGAGTGGATTCGCGACAACTTCTACCTGCTTCAGTCGTTACAGATCGCGGCCCAGCCGATGGTGATCCTGTCGATCCTGATGGGCGTGACGACGGGCTTGCCGCCGACCGAGGGCCCGTTCGCGTCGGCCATGTTCAATTCGCTGAAGACGTTCTCCGCCGCTGCGGCGACTGCGCTGATCGAAGGTGTCGGTACCGCTCGCGAACGCTTCCATTCGAACGTGCTGGTGGACCGCCTGGGCAACCACATGGCGATGACGGACCAGAGCATCGACAGCCTTCATGATTTCGGCGAACTTGCGCACCGAGTCCACGAGCAGGCGTTCGTGCTGACGTCGGCCGATCTTTATCGCGTGATGGCGGGCGTCGCCGTTGCACTTCTTTTCCTTGTTCCGGTGTTGCCCGTGCGGATCTATCCGCCGTGGACCATTACGCCGCCTCCTTCCCGTTGATGGACGAAATCATGTCGACCGCCACCCGTTTTCCGTTCAAGACCACTTACGTTGCCGCATCCCTGGTCGCGGCAGGCATGGCCGTATGGGGCTGCGCACGGCTCGTTTCCGCACCCGAAACCGAATCCACGAACGACGCCTACGTGCAAGCCGACTTCACGCTCGTGGCGCCACGCGTCGCCGGCCAGATTTCCGATGTCCTGGTGGACGACAACGAGTCGGTGAAGGCCGGCCAGTTGCTGGTACGCATCGACGATCGCGACTTCCGCGCAGCATTGCTGAGTGCCCAGGCGGATGTGGTCGCGGCCAAGGCGTCCGTGGCCAATTTCGACGCCGAGATCGCACGGCAGCCGTCGCTCGTCGAGCAGGCGCGCGCGACGCTGCGGTCCGACGATGCCAGTATCGCGTTTGCGCGGGCCAATGCATCGCGCTACCAGAATCTCTCGGAAGCTGGTGCAGGGACGGCACAGGAGCAGCAGCATGCTGCGACGACGCTTGCCGAGCAGCTTGCACAGCAAGCGCGCGATCGGGCCGTGTTGACGGCGACCGAGCAGAACCTCGACGTCCTGCGCGCCGGGCGCGACAAGGCGGCAGGGGCACTGGCGCGTGCCGAGGCGGCACTGGAACAGGCGACGCTCAACCTGTCCTATAGCGAGATCCGCGCACCGGTCGACGGCAAGATCGGGCGACGTTCCGCGCGTGTGGGCGCGTTCGTGACGCCCGGCGCGGCGATTCTCGCGATCGTTCCGCTCCGGGACGCGTATGTCGTGGCCAACTTTCAGGAAAACCAGATTACCAACATGCGGCGCGGTGCCGGCGTACGCATCAAGGTCGACAGCTTTCCGGGCGTGGTGATTCGAGGTCACGTGGACGGTCTCGCGCCCGCGACCGGCGTAAGCTTCGCGCCCATCGCGCCCGACAACGCGACGGGCAATTTCACCAAAGTCGTGCAACGCGTACCGGTCAAGATCACGATCGACCGCGGACAGCAGGCAGCGTCCGCACTGAGCGTCGGGCTTTCCGTCGAAGCGGAGGTAGCTGTTGGCAAGCATCGCGATGCGCCGACGGCGGGAGGGAACGGGAAATGAATACGAACGAATTCTCCGTCCGCGAGACGGTACTGGCGATACTCGCGTGTCTCGTGATGGCGGGATGCACGTTGGGTCCGGACTTCGAGCGTCCGAAAACCTCGACCCCCGATGTCTTCAGCCGCACGGAAGCGGCGCAAGCATCGAGCAAGACCGTCGAATCGCAATTCAATGCAGATTGGTGGACGCTCTTCGGCGATCCGGTGCTCGACTCGCTGGAAAAGCAGCTCGCCGACGCGAACCTGGACGTGGCGGTGGCGTCGGCGCGCCTGCGCCAGAGCCGTGCGCAACAGCGGGTCGCCGGTGCCGCGGAACTTCCTTCCATCGTCGGCGCTGCATCGTATGACCGCGAGCGTGGAAGCGAGAACGGGATATTGTCGTTGCTTGGCGTCACGCCGACACAGACGCAACCGCAATCGGCATCGGGAACCTCGCCGGTCGGCGTGGCAGCATTGCCGGGGTCCAAAGGTTCGCCGGCCTACAATCTGTATCAGTCGGGCTTCGATGCGTCGTGGGAGATCGACATCTGGGGCCGGGTTCGACGTGGCGTCGAAGCGGCGACCGCATTGAGCGACGCGTCATACGAGGACCGCAATGCGGTGCTGCTGTCGGTCCGGGCCGAGCTTGCGCGCGACTATATCGAGTTGCGCGATACGCAGTCTCAGCTTCGTATCGCGCGGCAGAACCTCGAGATTGCCCGGGACGCGGTAAACCTCGCGCAAGTTCGCGTACGCGAAGGGGTCACGACGGAGCTGGACGTCGCAAATGCGTCAGCACAGGCCGAATCGATTGAAAGCCTGATTCCGACGCTCGAAGCGAAAGGCGAGACGACGATCAACGCGATTGGCGTGTTGCTCGCCCAGGAGCCGGGGGCGCTGCGGCATGCGTTCGGCGAGTCTCGCGACGTTCCGCCGCTCCCCGAGCAGGTGCCGATCGGATTTCCGTCCGAACTCGTGCAGCGCAGACCGGATATCCGGCGAGCGGAGGCACAGTTGCATGCCGCGACGGCGTCGATCGGAATGGCGAAGGCCGACTTCTATCCGCGCATTTCGTTGAACGGCAGCGCGGGATTCCAGAGCCTGCAGCTGTCGAGCCTCGCCAACTGGGCATCGGGCCAGTTCGTGATCGGACCGTCGATTACACTTCCGATCTTCGAGGGCGGGCGTCTCAAGGGAATGCTCCACCTGCGTGAAGCGCAACAACAGGAGGCTGCGATCAACTACCAACGTACCGTACTCGAGGCATGGCGGGAGGTGGACGACGCGCTTGTCGTCTACGCTGCCGAACAGCGCCGGCGCGATCGGCTCGTATCCGTGGTAACGCTGAACCAGCGCGCGCTCGCGATCGCACAGCAACGGTACAAAGCTGGCGCGGTCGATTACCTCGACGTACTGAACGTGCAGAAGCAGCTGGTGGCGGCGCAGAGCAATCTCGAGCAGAGCAAGGCAACCGCCGACACTAACCTCGTCACGCTGTGCAAGGCGCTCGGTGGCGGCTGGGAATCCACATACTCGATTCGGGACGCTAATCGCTGACAAAGCGCTCAGGTGGACAGGTTCCGCTTGTTCTGCGTTCGCATCCGGTTGTGTCGTTTATCTCAAAGTGTTGCGTTCACTTCTATCCCGACGCCTCTAACAGAGACGACTCGCGTGCAGCGAGAGTGGCGCCGGTTGACGCGTCGTCGACAAGATGCTTAAGCCGCGCATCAATCTCAAAATGGCACCTATCTTGCCGCACGTGGTGCAGCGTATCGATAGAATGTAGAACCGTTATGGCCAATCACCGTTCAAGCGGAGACGTCTGCTTTCGATCGAAGAGCAGCCCTTGATGCGGCTGATGCCAATGGCCGGATATGGCCGGTTGCGGTCAAAAGCAACTGATCGCTGCCGACCCAAATCCGTCCTTCTGCAAGCACTGAGGCCGATGACGGCTTTGGGCCTATAAGGGGACGTCCGCACGGTCACATCGCAGATGACCGTCACCTCACTTTTACGAAGAGCGATGTTGTCCGGTGTAGTGCTCTTGCGCATACGTCGGTAGTCGGTCCCCGCACTGTTCTGGTCGCACTGAAGACGGCTTTCCATGATGGCAAGGGCAGTCCGGTCCTCCTTGACGTGCGTCAAGACGCGTACCGTCGCCACTCTGCAAGCTGAGGCACCACAATGGTCGAGCCAGATGGTCTATGACAGAACGGAGAGCCTGACGTGAAAGATATCGATCGGGAAATCGACAAACTCTGGAAACGGATTGACCGCATGCCGGCCTTCGCTCCCCGTCGCAACGAGAACGACAACACCGTGACATGGGCGCTGGCAATCGCCCAGCTTGTCTCGTGGGGAACCATCTGCTACGCCGTCTCCCTTTTCGCCGCGACGCCGGCGCCCCTCTACGACCCGGTGTTTGCCGTTACCACGCGGGACTACACTGGCAGCCTCCGCACAAAAATCACCTTGATCATCCGGCAGCCACTTACACACCGTGAACGTAAGGGAGAATTGGCATGAGCACGCCCGTTGATGAGATTCGCCCGGCAGTCGCCACAGACTTCGGCGGCATCCTTGCGTTGCTGGACCTGTGCGGGCTACCCGCGAGCGACCTCACGGCGCAAAGCCTCGACGGCTTCCACGTCGCCGTACGGGACGCCGGGATCGTCGGGGTGGCCGGGCTGGAGCAAGTTGGCGATGCGGCCCTTTTGCGTTCGGTCGCCGTTCACCCGCGGCTGCGCGCATCCGGTCTGGGTGGCCGACTTATCGACGCATCCATTGCGCTGGCGCAAACGCGATCACTGCGCGCGCTATACCTTATTCCGAACGATGAATCCGCCCTCAATTTTTTTGCGCGCCGCGGATTCACACGCATTGAGCGAACCCTCATTCCCGAAGCGATCCGCGGTCTGCCCGAATTCACGCATCTTTGTCCGCAGACGCATCCGAGCTTGTGGAAGTCGCTGAATTCCAATTGCTCCAAGGTGCCTGCCATGAAGAATCTCGAAGTGTTCGATCCCGCCATGTGTTGCTCGACCGGCGTTTGCGGCGTAGACGTCGACCCCGTACTGGCGCAATTCGCCGCCGATCTGAAGTGGGTCGAGGCGCACGGCGTGACGGTGGCCCGCTACAACCTGGGCCACGCGCCGCAGGCGTTCGCCGCCAACGCCGCGGTGGTCAAGGAAATGGAAGCCGGCATGGAGCGGCTGCCGATCCTCGTGGTCGACGGCCATATCGTCTCGACGGGGATGTATCCGTCGCGCCAGCAGCTTGCGCAGAAACTCGGCATTGCGCTGACGACGGAGGAAAAGCCTCATATCAAGGCCGGCAGCTGCTGTTCGCCGGGCTCGGGCTGCTGCTAAGGAGCACTCATGTCCCTTCCTGAAACGCAGACCCGATATCTCTTCTTCACCGGAAAAGGCGGCGTCGGCAAGACATCGCTTTCCTGTGCCACGGGCCTTGCCATGGCCGATGCCGGCAAGCGGGTGCTCATCGTCAGCACGGACCCGGCCTCCAATCTCGACGAGGTGCTCGGCGTCCGCCTGAGTCAGTTGCCGACCGCGGTGCCGGGCGCGCCGGGCCTGTTCGCGTTGAACATCGATCCGGAAGCGGCCGCGCAGACCTACCGGGAACGCATGGTCGAACCGTATCGCGGCGTCTTGCCGGCCGCGGCGATCCGCAACATGGAAGAGCAGTTTTCCGGGGCGTGTACGGTCGAGATTGCTGCCTTCGACGAATTCTCCAAACTGCTCGGCGACCCCGCCGCAACGGCCGATTTCGATCACGTGATTTTCGACACCGCCCCGACCGGCCACACGCTGCGCCTGTTGACGCTGCCTTCGGCGTGGAACGAGTTCATCTCGTCGTCGACGGGGGGCGCCTCGTGCCTCGGACCGTTGGCCGGACTGGAGAAGCAGAAAGCGCTCTACGCGGCAACCGTCGAACGGCTCTCGAGCGCAGCCCAGACCACCGTCGTGCTGGTGAGCCGGCCCGAAGTCGCAGCACTGCGCGAAGCGAATCGCACGCGGCACGAACTGGCCGACCTCGGCATCTGCAACCAGGTGCTGGCGATCAACGGACTCTTCTACACAGATCGTAACGACGACGCGATTGCGACCGCCATGACCCGGCGTGCGCAACAGGCACTGGCCGACATGCCGCACGAACTGGCGGGCTTGCCGCAGACGCGCATTCCGTTTCTGCCGCGCGGCACGGTCGGGCTGGATGCGCTGCGCGACATGGCGCATCCCGAACGCGTGCGCATGCCGAGCGAACACCGGATGCCCGACACCGCCTTGCCGCCGGGCCTGGGCGGCCTGGTAGACGAGTTGTCGGCCGCGGGCCGCGGCGTGATCATGACGATGGGTAAAGGCGGCGTGGGCAAGACCACGGTAGCAGCCGCGATCGCAGTTGCGTTGGCCGGGCGCGGACACGACGTGATCCTCTCGACCACCGATCCGGCCTCGCACGTGGCCGCCACCGTCGATGGCGTCGTGCCTCGCCTGAGCGTCACACGCATCGACCCGGCGCGCGAAGTGCAGCAGTACACCGAGGAGGTGCTGGCCAAAGCGGCATCGCACCTCGATGCGGGCGGCCGGGCGATGCTCGAGGAAGATCTGCGCTCGCCCTGCACGGAGGAAATCGCCGTCTTCAGGGCCTTCGCGCGCACGGTCGATCAAGGCAAGTCCGGCTTCGTGGTGCTTGACACCGCGCCGACCGGGCACACCATTCTGCTACTGGACGCTGCCGAGGCCTATCACCGCGAAGTGATGCGCACACAAGGCGACATGCCGGAGTCGGTCCGTCAACTGCTGCCGCGCCTGCGGGACCCGGATTACAGCCGCATCCTGATCGTCACGTTGCCGGAAGCCACGCCGGTTCACGAAGCGGAACGCCTGAGCGCCGACCTCGCGCGCGCGGGAATTACGCCGTACGCGTGGGTCATCAACCAGTCGTTGCTGGCGAGTGGCACGACCGACCCGATGCTGTGCCAGCGGGGCACTTACGAGGTGCCGTTCGTCCGCCGCGTGGCGGACGATCTGGCCCAGCGCACCGCACTCATTCCGTGGCTCGCCGAGGCACCGGTCGGGCCAGCTGGCCTCGAGCACGTGATTACGTCGCGGGTGGCCACGTAGTGCAGTGCACCGCCCACCGCCTTTGAGCTCAATGGGCGGCGTGACCGCCGGAATCCGAATCATGAGATGGGACGAAAGCGGATGCCTGTAGACATTGATGTCGTGGTAATCGGCGGTGGCCAGGCCGGGCTTGCCACCGCCTACTTTCTGCGTCGCGCGGGGCTCGACTATCTCGTGCTGGATAACCAAAGCGCCCCAGGAGGCGCCTGGCGACATACCTGGGACTCGCTACACCTGTTTTCGCCGTCGCAATGGAGTTCGCTGCCAGGCTGGCAGATGCCCGTATCACACGACAGATACCCGTCGCGCAACGAGGTTATCGACTATCTGGCGCGATATGAGGAGCGTTATCACATCCCTGTCCGACGCCCCGTTCATGTCGAATCCGTTTCACGCGTTCAGGGTGGGTTGCTGGTCAGTACTGATCGCGGGGAATGGCTCGCCGGGGCGATCGTGAGTGCGACCGGTACCTGGAGCGCGCCGTATGTCCCCGACTATCCTGGACGCGAGATCTTTCGCGGTCGTCAGATGCATTCGGCTCAGTATCGCAATCCGAACGATCTGCGCGGACAAAACGTGCTGGTGGTGGGCGGCGGCAACTCGGGCGCGCAGATCCTGGCGGAGGTATCGACCGTCTGCAACGCCATGTGGGTGACGTTGCAGGAACCGGTTTTTCTTCCAGACGACGTAGATGGCCGGGTCTTGTTCGAACGCGCGACAGCCAAATGGCAGGCTCTTCGCGATGGGCACACGATGACGGCACCAGTAGGTGGTTTGGGCGACATCGTCATGGTGCCACCTGTACGGGACGCGCGTGCGCGTGGCGTTCTGCACGCAATGCGTCCGTTCAGCCATTTCGATACAGACGGCGTCGCGTGGAGCGACGGCACGCATTCCCGCGTCGATGTCGTGATCTGGTGCACCGGGTTCCGCCCCGCACTCAAACATCTTGACCCGCTGCAGATCTGTGATGCAAACGGATTGCCGAGGACAGACGGGACGCGAGCCAGCGACGAGGAACGCTTGTGGTTTGTCGGTTACGGCGAGTGGTGCGGCGCCGCGTCTGCCACGCTCATCGGTGTAATGCGTAGCGCTCGCGACGCAGCGGGGGATATAGCCCGATATCTGCGCGCTATACAGCCGCGCAGCACATCGGCACCGTAGCCGGTGATAGGGGCATCGCAAATGAGGCATCGCCCCTTTTTTCTGCCACGCCACGTCTCGGTCATGTGGCAGGCGGCGTGGATCGAGGCCGGGCCGCAGTTACCAAGGTATCAACACACGCTCGCACGGCCATGTGGAGTCGCTGGCGAATGAGTGGTCGTGGCCGGCTGCGGTCAAAAGCAACCGACCGCGGCCGACCCGGCGCTGCCAGTCGCTCGCTCATTCCGAGAGGCCGATGACAAGCGGCAAGCGGCCCGTCAGCGCTCTTCTTCAGTCGGGCAGGCTTTGCTTGACACATGTCAGCAGCCTACTTTTTCAGGAGGGTGCGTCGATGGAACCGACGCACCCTCCCCGCTCAAGCTAGCCGAGGACATGTTTCATACGCAGGCGAAGCGATGTCCGCCGTGGTGCTGCGCCGGGACAACGCTGTGGGCTCAACCAAGCCAGCCCTTGATGGTATTGGCCATGACGTGGGTGGAGATGCCATAGCGATCGTGCAAGGTCGGCAGCGCGCCCGCACCGAGGAACTCATCGGGCAGTGCGATTTGACGGTACATTGGCGTCACGCCCGCCGTAAGCAGCGAGGTCGCGACCGCTTCGCCAAGACCGCCGATCACCGAATGATTCTCGGCGACCACGACCATGCGACCCGTGCGTCGGGCTTCACGCAAGATCGTCTCGGTGTCGAGCGGCTTGATGGTCGGCACGTGCAATACGCCAACGCCTACGTTGTCCGCTTCGAGCACCTTCGCGACTTCCAGCGAGCGCATCGTCATGATGCCCGAGGAGATGATCAGAACGTCGGCGCCGTCGCGCAGCAGCTTGGCTTTGCCGAGTTCGAACTGATAGTCGTATTCATCGAGCACGGCCGGAACGTTGCCACGCAGCAGGCGCGCATACACCGGCCCGTTATGCGCGGCGATCGCCGGCACCATCTGCTCGGTATCGAGCGCATCGCACGGATCGATGACCGTCATGTTCGGCATCGCGCGCATCAGCGCAAGATCCTCGGCCGCCTGATGGCTCGGTCCGTAGCCGGTCGTAAGCCCCGGCAGTGCGCAGATGATCTTTACGTCGAGGTTGTCTTCCGCGATGGCCTGGTGCATGAAGTCATACGCGCGACGGGTTGCGAATACGGCGTACGTCGTCACGAACGGCTGGGCGCCTTCATGCGCCATACCGGCGGCCGCGCCCATCAGCAATTGCTCGGCCATGCCCATCTGATAGTAACGGTCTGGAAACTCCTTTCCGAAGATGTGCAGGTCGGTGTACTTGCCGAGGTCGGCAGTCATGCCAACTACGTTCGTCTTCTCCCGAGCCAACCGGGCCAGCGCATGACCGAACGGGGCGGAACGCGTGACCTGTCCTTCGCCGGCAATAGACGCGATCATCGCCGAGGTCTTCAGGCGCGGCTTCGTGGTGAGAGTGGTGTCGCTCATGCTTGTCTCCCTGCTTCGAGTGCTGCGAGCGCCAGTTGCCACTCATGGGCGTCGACGCGGATGAAATGGTTCTTTTCCCGTTCTTCGAGGAACGGCACGCCGCAGCCCATGCGGGTATCGCAAACGATGATCCGGGGCTGCTCTTTCGGATGATTGCGTGCAGCATCGAAGGCAGCCTTCACTGCGTCAATGTCGTTGCCGTCCACCCGCTGGGTGAACCAGCCAAATGCTTCGAGCTTCTCGACGAGCGGCTCGAACGCCATGATCGTCGAGGACGGACCGTCGGCTTGCTGGTTGTTGACATCGACCATGGCGATCAGGTTGTCCAGCTTCCAGTGAGCGGCCGACATGAGGCCCTCCCAGATGGCGCCTTCGTCGAGTTCACCGTCGGAGAAGAGCGTGTAGACGAAGGCGTTCGAGCCCTTGCGCTTCAGTCCCAGGCAGCGGCCCACCGCGATCGTGAGACCGTGGCCGAGCGAGCCGCCGGACATCTCCATGCCGGGCGTGTAGCTCGCCATTCCGGACATCGGCAACCGGCTGTCGTCGCTGCCGTAGGTTTCGAGTTCTTCCGGTGGCAGGAAGCCGGCTTCGAAAAGCGCGGCGTAGAGCGCGATTGCATAGTGACCATTGGACAACAGGAAGCGATCGCGGCCTTCCCAGTCCGGACTGTCGGGCTGGTAGCGCATCGCGCCAAAGTAGGCAACCGCGAGTACATCGGCGATATCGAGCGCCTGGCCGATATAGCCTTGGCCCTGTACCTCGCCCATCAGCAATGCGTTTCTGCGAATCCGGTAGGCGCGCTCGGCGAGCGTCAGCCCATCTGATGACGGATTGTTCATGGTGGATCCTTGATTCAAAAAGGTGAGTCTTTGCAGCGGACGGTGTCAGCGATTGACGGTTTTGGCCGGCACGAGGAAAACAAGCCCGGCACCGATGACGATCGCGACGGAGATGAAGATGAGCCCAGCCGTCGATTTACCGGTCAGATCGTTCAACCAGCCCACGATGGCCGGCGAGAAGAAGCCGGCGAGATTGGCGAAGCAGTTCACCGCCGCGATACCCGCCGCGGCGGACATGCCGCCGAGAAGCGCGGTCGGCAGTGACCAGAACTGCGAAGACGAAGCGAGAATGCCTGCGGCGGCGACGCTGACACACACCAGCGACGCGCCGACTCCGCCCAGTGTCGGAAGCGTTGCGAAGCCCGCTGCCGATACGAGCATCGGGATCGCAAGATGCAGACGGCGTTCGCGATGCCGGTCAGCGCTCGCTCCCACCAGCGGCAGCGCAATGATCGCGCACAGGTACGGGATGGCTGTAAAGACGCCCACCCACAGCGGATCGGCCACACCGGATTTGCGGATGATCGTCGGCAGCCAGAATGTGAGCCCATATTGACCGAGCACGACGCAGAAGTAGATGGAGGCCATCAACCACAAACGACGATCGCCGATGAACGACCTGATCGACACATGCGCGATCTTGTGCGCGTTGTCGTTCGCCACGTTGCGTGCGAGGAGTGCTTTCTCCGCATCGGTGAGCCACTTCGCGGCAGCGATACCGTTATCGAGGTAGAACAGGATCGTGACACCAAGGAGCAGCGACGGCAGGGCTTCGAGGATGAACAGCCACTTCCAGCCAGCCAATCCCTGCACGCCCTGGAACGCATGCAGGATGTAACCGGACAGCGGGCCGCCGACAATGCCGGCCAGCGGAATAGCCATGAAAAAGAGTGAGAGTGCTTTTGCGCGCCGTGCCGAAGGAAACCAGTATGTCAGATACAGAATGACGCCCGGCGCGAACCCCGCCTCGGCCACGCCTAACATAAAGCGGAGAATATAGAACGTTGTGGGCGACTTGACGAAGACAAACGAGGCCGAAATCACAGCCCAGGTCAGCATGATGCGAGCGAGCCAGTTTCGTGCGCCTACTCTGTGCAACATGAGATTACTCGGTACCTCGAAGAGAAAATAACCGAGAAAGAAAATACCGGCGCCGAGGCCATACACGGTTTCACTGAAGCGCAGGTCGTTGAGCATCTGCAGTTTTGCAAAGCCCACGTTGACACGATCGAGATAAGCGCCCAGGTAGCACAGCATCAGGAACGGTATCAGGCGCCGTCCGACTTTCGCATACGTTTTTGATTCGAAGCTCGCCGGGTCGGCGAGCTTCGTGACATCGCCCGCCATTGACGGCGCGGTGGCCTTCGTTTTCATGGTTGTCTCCTGCCATATCGCCCCGGGTTTTACCGCCGGGTGCATTGCCCCATCTGCCGCAACCGCGGCCGATGTCGTACTTAATGGATCAGCATTCCGCCGTTGACGTCGAGCGTGATGCCCGTGAGGTAAGTCGACAGGTCGCTCGAGAGGAACAGGCAGGCGTTCGCGACGTCCGCGGCATCGCCGAGTCGGCCGAGCGGAATGCCCTTGATGACTTCGGCGCGCATCTCGGTCGTGAGCTTGTCGCCTGTGATGTCGGTCTGAATGAGACCCGGGGTGATCGAGTTGACGCGGATGTTGTCCGGGCCGAGTTCACGCGCCATCGCGCGAGCGAGACCGAGCACACCGGCTTTGGCTGCGCTGTAGTGCGGACCGCCGAAGATGCCGCCGCCGCGTTGCGCGGAAACGGATGACATGCAGACGATGCTGCCGCTCCTTTGCGCCCGCATTTGCGGAATGACCGCTTGCGACATATAGAGCGTGCCGCGCAGGTTCACGTCGATGACCGCATCGAAGTTGTCGGCGCCGATGTCCATCGTCTTCAAAGGCTGCGTGATACCTGCGTTGTTGATCAATCCATCTACACGGCCGTACTTCTCGATGACCGCCGCGGCGGCAGCTATACATGCGGCTTTGTCGGTCACATCGCAGTGGAGGCCGAGGTTGTCCTCGCCGAACTCACGCGCAGCACTCTCGGCATCACCCTTGTGAAGATCCAGAATCACTACGCGCGCGCCTTGCGCAGCGAGCGCTTTTGCGGTCGCCTTGCCGATGCCGCGCGGCGAGGCGGCACCGGTTACGATGACCACTTTGCTGTCGAGCAACATGTTTGTCTCCATCGATCACGTTAGTTGGTAGACGCAGTTTCAGTGCTTCAACTATCTCGATCAATGCAGTTCGGCTCAACTATTGCTGAAGAATTTTCAGGTGTGGCTGGAACGTGGACTCACGGGTGTCAGAATGCGCCCCTTTGGCATAACGCTGGGGCGCCGCCGCCCCGCCCTGCGCGGCCCGACGCTACAAGGCGGCGCGGCTGGTCTCTTGCTCGACCCAGTCCAAAAATTTGGCCACGCGTGGCAAGTCCAGATTCCTGGCAGGGTAAACGAGGTGATGAGCTCCGACCTCGACCGCATACGTGCGATCGAAGACCGGTATGAGTGAACCTCGTTTGAGATGGACGGATGCGAGCATCGTGCTTTCGAGCGCAATGCCGTGTCCCAATGCCGCGGCCTCGAGAGACATGTACGAGCGGTCGAACGCGAAATCGTATGCCTTGTGCGATACCGCGACGCCGAACTTGCCGAACCATTGCTTCCACTGTACGAGAGGCGTCTCCGAAAAGATCAGGCGCCGTTCGAGCAGATCCTCGGGGGTACGCACCGGGTGTTGCTTGAGGTATTCCTCCGAGGCAAGAGGCGTGATGAACTCGTTGCGTAGCGTCTTGATCTCGCCATCGGTCCAATGGGCGTAGCCATGCCTTATGTCGAGGTCATAGTGGCCCGAGGTGAACGACACGTCCTCGTACGAGCACGCGAGATTCAACTGAATGTCGCCGTTCGCTTCCTGAAACAAGGTCAGCCGCGGCAGCAGCCACATCAACCCAAAGCTGGGACTCGAATGAATGCGAAGAATCTCGATACCCGACTGGCTCGATGCGCGCTCCGTCGCGCGGCTCAGGTCGGCGAGCGATCCGGTGACATCGGCCAGATACTGCTGACCCGTTGGCGTCAGCACCAGTCCCCGCCCCAGCCTCATGAACAAGGGTCTTCCAACCATGGATTCGAGATTGGCAATCTGATGGCTGACCGCCGACGGCGTTAACCCTAATTCATCGGCCGCCCGATTGACACTCTTTGTCCGGGCGACACTCTCGAACGCGACGATGGCTTTTAGCGGTGGGATGCGCATTGTTCCTGGATGCTGCGGTGACAAACTGTCCTGGATCAGGGTGTTCTGCTCCCCTGAGGGCGGTTCCAGAAATGTCGCGTATCCGAGAGGTAAAGGCAAGCCGCGGTTCGGCCGATGGCAATCGGTTCACACGGGCGCGAGACGTCGTGCAAATATGAGGGCGAGCCCGGCGACCAAACGCATCCGCCGGTAGTCGGACAGGGGCAGGTCTCGGGCCGATATCCGACGTCCAGATGTTCTGACCGTCCGGCGGCTCGTGGCCGAACTGCGCCATACGATGCTGTCGCGCCGCTCGAGCGAGCGGGCGACGTCCGAGCGGTGCATCTCGACCCATAAGGGCACTTCGAGTTGCCATGTGTGAATTGGCCGGTTCCTGGCAACAACGGTCATTCGCACGGCCGGGCGCGAGCAAACCCGTATAGCCACTGGAGGACAATTGTTGCGATACCCTGGGGGCATTCTTTGAAAGGCGGTCCAGCGAAGCGGACGTACATCGCACGGAGGCATTGATCGCCCGCCTCACTCAAAGGTTCGCTAGCGAATCAATCGTTGCATCCAGAAGTGCGCGCAGTCGCGCGACTCGACGTAAATCGCGGTGAAAGCCAAGCCAAACATCGCGACCCGGCGGGGCTTCGCCTAAATCGACTCGTCGGATGCCCGGCGTCGCATCACCCAGCGGACAGGGCAGCACTGCAAAGCCAGATCCTTCGGCACACATGCGCGCCTGTACTCCACGATTGTTGCTGCCGAACACGATCCTGGCCCGGGGCAGCATGCGCTTGACCCACTCGACGTCGGACAGCGAGCTGAACTCGCTGTCCATGCTGATCAGCGTGTAGCCGTCACCGTCCCCGCGTGTCGGCGGGACGAGATCGACGTGCCCGTACAACGCATAATCGATGTGCATCAGCTTGCGCTGGATGACGTCGGGTTCGTCGAATGGCGTGATGCGGAATAGCAGATCCGCCTCGCGCCGCGCGAGGTTGTAGAGGCGCGAATCCGTGACGAGTTCCAACGAGATGCCCGGGTACTTCGCTAGAAAGCGCGCGAACACGGGGGTTAGTATGTGCACGCCGAACCAGTCCGACGAGGAGACACGGAGCAGACCCGTCAACTGGGTCTCTTTCCCGGTGAGCGCGCGCGTGAATCCAAGCGCTTCCTCCTCCATTCGCTCGGCATAGGCGAGCGCCGTAGCACCCTCATCCGTCAGCACAAAGCCATTGCTCGTGCGCTGGAACAGCATATGTCCGAGCGCGTCTTCGAGTGCGCGCAACCTGCGCCCCATGGTGGGCTGAGTCTGGCCCACGCGCTTCGCTGCCGCCCCCAGCGTGCCGCAGCGGGCAATCGCCAAAAAAATCCGGACATCGCCCCAATCCAGGTACGGGTCATTCATTTTTGCATGGACTCCGTGCTAAAACTTTGATTTACATGCGTTATAGCATACGTCACGATGAACCCATCGACCCATTAGCTCAACGGAAAGACAACCCGATTGGAAACCACCATGACTATGCAAGCGCTCGTCCTCAGCCGCTACAACGGCCCGCTCGAATTGACTGAAATCTCGATGCCTGAACCCGCACACGGCCAGGTGCGCGTGCGCATTGCCGCAAGCGGTCTCAATCCGCTCGACACCAAGATCCGCGCTGGCAGCGCGGCGCATGCGAAGCATCCGCTCCCGCTGGTGCTCGGCATCGATATGGCTGGCGTAGTCGATGCCGTCGGGCCGGGCGTGACCGCTTTCCATGTCGGCGACGAGGTCTACGGTATGACGGGCGGCGTCGGCGGCATTCAGGGCTCGCTGGCCCAGTATGCGGCGGTGGATGCCGATCTGCTTGCGATCAAGCCCTCCAACCTATCGATGCGTGAAGCCGCGGCGCTACCCCTCGCGTTCATCACTTCCTATTCCGGCATTGTCGATCGGGCCCATCTGCAAGCGGGCGAAACGGTGCTGGTGCAAGGTGGAGCAGGCGGTGTCGGACATATCTCGGTGCAACTGGCGCGCGCACTCGGTGCTCAAGTTTTTGCAACAGCAAGTTCACGCGACCACGATCTCGTTGCGCGGCTCGGCGCTAAGCCAATAGACTACCGGTCGCAATCCGTCGAACAGTATGTCGCATCGTTGACGCACGACACTGGCTTCGACCTCGTTGTCGACACCGTCGGCGGCCCATCGCTCGATGCTTCGTTTGCTGCGGTCAAGCATTTTGGCCATGTTGTCAGCGCGTTGGGTTGGGGTACGCATGCGCTGGCGCCGCTGTCTTTCCGAGAAGCCACGTACTCTGGGGTCTTCACCCTCTATCCGCTCCTGACGGGCATGCATCGCGCGCATCACGGAGCGATACTGCGCGAGGCCACACGGTTGGTCGAAGCCGGCAAGCTCACTCCGAATCTCGATCCGCGCCGGTTCGACCTGCGATCCGCAGAATGCGCCTACGACGCCATCACGAACGCCACCGCACGCGGGAAAATCGTCGTGGACGTCGCGTGAGATCGAACGTGTCAGCTTCGCTGTGTCGATTCACGACTGCCCGACACGGTTGGTGCAGGCGCCCCTCAAGCAAATCGTCACTATCCGATGCGGACATTCGAGTGTCCGTCGCGTCGCGCGAGCGAATGACGGAACCTGGCCGGCTGCGGTCAAAAGCAACTGACCGCTGCCGACTCATCCGGGACACTCACATAGCGCACCTCGAATGTCTGTTCACCGCATGTCACGAGCCGCACCTGCTAGCGACGCCCTAATCGGGAATCTCACCGCTGGCGCACTTTGAAAGTCAGTGACTATCGCAAGTTAGCCTAGGTTTTCCGACCCTGATGGCGCGGGCATCCCGGCCAGGATGCCCTCGGACATCGCACGCTGGAAGCGGTCGACCAGGAAGTCCAGTAGCACCCTCACGCGTGGAGTCATATAGCGATTTCGGTTCAACACGGCATATATGCCGGGCTCACCTTCGACCCACTCCGGCAACACGACCTGAAGTTTGCCTGCACGAATATCCGCTGCGGCATCCCATATTGTCTTGCGGGCTATGCCGAACCCGGCAAGTGTCCACGCACGTGCCAAGGCGCCATCATTTGTTTCCCATGCGTTTTCCATTGCTACGGTGTGATTCCAACGCTTGCCTTCGGACACGAAGTGAAATTCGTTCAACGGGCCTGCAGCCGTAACCAGAACGACAAACTGATGGGCAACCAGGTCAGCCGGGATCCGCGGCGTGCCGTGATTGGTCAGATATTCAGGAGACGCACATAGCACTCGCCAGTTCGGTGCAAGTTGCCGTGCGATAAGTGAAGGATTGTTTGGCCTTCCAAATCGGATTGCGAGATCCACGTCGTCTTGCAGCAAGTCGGAGACGGAGTCGGTCAGGTTAAGTGCGATTTTCAGCTCGGGCTGCGTGCGAACGAAGTCTTCTAGCCAGCTACTCAGTAGATTGCGGCCGAAATCGGCCGATGCCGAAATCCGAACCTTGCCGCGCGCTATCCCCTGGCTCGCGTTGAGTGCGGCCTCGGCATCCTCGATGGCCCTCAATGCGATGCGGCAGTGGTGGTGGTATAGCCGGCCCTCTTCGGTTAGGCGTAGTTGCCTTGTATTGCGGTCGAATAGCCTTGTTGAGAGTGCCGCTTCCAGTTTGGTGAGCCGCGCGCTCGCTGCTGCCGGTGAGAATCCCAGCTTACGACCGGCAGCGGACAAGTTGCCCAGTGCCGCTGCCTCCACGAACAAACGCATGTCGCCCAGTCGATCAGTTGCCATTCTTCATCCAGATTTGAAAAGTATTCAAATGCGCGGCCAATTATCAAATCCATGTTTACTAGTCAGACTGCCACTCTGCAAGCCCCAACGAGGGAAAACGTTGAAATCTGGAGAACAAGATGGATAAAAATTGCGGGGCAGCGACCGTGGGTATCGGATGCGCTGAGACGGTGAATCGTCTCCCCGTGGGAGCGTTGTTTGCATTGGCGATGGCCAGTTTCATCGCCACAGCGAACGAAACTGTGCCGGCTGGCTTGCTTCCAGAGATTGCACAAGGGTTCCACGTCAGCGAAGCCTGGGCTGGGCAACTTGTAACCCTCTGTGCGCTCGGGTCGGGTGTAGCAGCCATCCCGCTGACCGCAGTTGTCCGTAAGTGGCAACGGCGGCATGTCTTGTTGCTGGTGTTGGCCGCGTTTCTCGTTTGCAATGCGATCACTGCGGTGTCGACGAATTACGTGCTGACGCTGGCTACGCGCTTTGCTGTGGGACTCGCCACCGGACTGGCTTGGTGCCTTTTGGCGTCATACGCGCGGCGTATGGTTCCCGCGTCGATGCAGGGACGCGCGCTTGCGGTGGCGATGATCGGCATTCCTTTGGCGTTGTCGGTCGGGGTGCCGTTAAGCGTCTGGCTCGGCAGTATGGTCGGCTGGCGCAGCATCTTTGGCATTATGTCCGGGATGTCACTGGCGTTAATGGCCTTGGTGTGCTGGAAAGTGCCGGATTATCCTGGCGAGATGACGAACCACCGTTTGCCGATGCGGCGAGTCCTCATGATCCGGGGCGTGCGACCCGTGCTGTTCGTGGTGATGGCCTGGATTCTTCCACATTACATTCTTTACACGTACATTGCGCCTTACCTGGCATCGGTCGGACTGGCGCGCGATGTGGATTCTGTGCTGCTGATCTTTGGTATCTCTTCCATGCTCGGCATTTGGGTTATCGGTTCTCTCGTTGACGGGTGGCTGCGCCTGTTGGTATTGGGCGGGCTCGGAGCCTTCGCCTGCGTTTCGGTGATATTTGGGTTAGGCGCCACGTCACCCACGGTCATCTGCGTTGGCGTTGCGATCTGGGGCTTCAGTTTCGGCGGAGCGCCGACCCTTCTTCAGACTGCTTTGGCCGATGCAGCCGGCGAGGGGGCTGACATCGCGCAGTCCGCATTGGTGACGGTGTTCAATCTTTCGTTTGCCGGTAGTGGAATTGTCGGTGGGGTACTACTCGGGACGGTAGGCGTCGCTTCTTTTCCGTGGGTGGTCGCGTCGCTGCTGGTGATTGGCGTGTTAGCGGCATGGCAAGCGAATGCCCATGGATTTCCGTCTGGGCAGCGTCAATGAATGGACCAGGCACGTCGCTACGCGCAAGCCGCGAACGGCCGATGGCGGAGGTGTAGCCGCCTTACAAACATCCGGTCAAACGCCTTCGTGAGTGACGCCTCTGGCCGCACACCGACGCTCTTCCCACCCTCCCGTCAACACCCTACCGCGCACGCACCGACACGAACTTCCGCGCATTCTCGCGCTGGATCAGCACCGCGATCACACCGCCTTTCGCCTCGAGCGACTGCACGTCGTCCGGCGTTTCGAGCAGCGTGTCGTTGAGCTCGAGCACGACGTCGCCCGGACGGATGCCCGCGTTCGCGGCCGGCCCGCGCACCGCATCCACCATCATCCCGACCGCGAGCCCGGTCGAACGCCGTTCGGCGTCGCTCAGCGGATGCATCGTCAGCCCGAGCCGATCGCCGCTGTCAGCCGGCCGCGCGGCCGCCATCGCCACGCCGGCGGCACCGCCCGCGCCAACCGTGCCCGCGCTGCCCGTCGCACCCGCGTTGTCGATCGCGTCGCCGGTCGCCGCGCCGGTGACCGTCAGCATCATCGGCGCGCGGTTGCGGATCAGCCGCACCGGCGCCTTTGCGCCTGGCGGCAATGCGGCGGCCAGGTCGTTCAGTTCGGCCGACTGGCCAATCGGCCTGTCGCCGAACTTGACGATCACGTCGCCGGGCCTCACGCCCGCCGCGGCGGCCGGCGAGCCGGGATCGACGCCGTTGACGAGCGCGCCCGCCGGACGCGGCAGGCCGAACGCAGCGGCCAGCCCGACGCCGACGTCCTGTACGTCGACGCCGAGCGCGTTGCCGGACGACGCGCGCTGCGCCTGCGCATTGGCGCGGCTCTGTGCCTGCACCTGCGCACGCACCTTCACGGCGAGCGCGATCGGGATCGCGAACGTCGTGCTCGCGTACCGGTCGGCGCCCGTATAGACCTGCACCGCGATGCCGATCACGTCGCCCGCGCGGTTGAACACGGGGCCGCCCGAGTTGTCGGGATTCACCGCGATGTCGGTCTGGAAGAACGGAAACCCGCTGCCGTCCGGCAGCGCATGCGACGTCGCGCTGATGATGCCGGCCGTGACCGTGTTGCCAGAGCCGTCCGGCGCACCCATCGTCATCACCGGTTCGCCGGCGCGCACCCTCGACGAATCGCCGATGCGCACGACCGGCAGCTTCGTCGCGTCGACGCGCAGCACGGCGACGTCGCTCTGCGGATCGACGGCCAGCACCGTCGCCTTCAGGTCGCGACGATCGGCCAGTCGCACCGTGACATCGGTCGCATCGTCGACGACATGCGCGGACGTGAGGATCAGCCCGTCGGCGCTGACGATGAAGCCCGAGCCGCTGCCCGACAGCGTGCGCGGCGACGTATCGGGCGCCGGCGCCAGTGGACCTTGTGCGGACGCCGGCGGACCGCCGCGGCGGAAGAACGCGGCAAGCGGATCGTCGGAATCGAGAATCGCGAAGGACGGGCCACCGGCCTGCTGGTCGGGCGCGGCGGTCATGATGGTGACGACCGCCGGGCCGTAACGGTCGACGATCGCCGGGAAGTCGACCGGCATCGAGTGAGGCGATGCGGCGAGCCGGTTCTTCATGACAGGCGGTGTGGCGGGCGGTGCGACGGCTCCGGCAACAGCTGGCGATGGCGACAGCAACGAGGCGAATACGCCCCCGATCAACGCGGTGCGAAGCACGGCGCGAGCAAGCGTCTGGCGAACCACGGTGCACCTCCCCCGGCAGTCGCGGCGCCGCCCCGCGCGCCACGCGCGGGCGCCCGACAAGCACCGGTACACCCCTCCATTTATAGTCCAAGCGGCATCCGGAACATACGAATCGAAACCCGCATGCCGGGTCGTCACGCGACGGAGGAGCCGCGACAGCGTTCGGTCCGGGCAAAGTTCACGGTTCGTCAATCAGAATATCCACCCGATACCGCGGCGATGCGCACGACGACGTGCGTCCCGCGCTACCAGGCCAGCAGCAGAAAGTTGCGCACCACCGCCGACGGGTCGTCGCGTCGCGACGCAATCGCGAGCCTCGCGCGCAGCCCGTTGCCCGCGACCTGCCGATACACGACGCCTGCGACCCGCACCTGCGTGATCGCCTTCGGCACGATCGACACGCCGAGCCCGGCCGCGACGAGCGTCACCGCCGACGCGATTTGCGGCGCCGGCTGCGCCATGCGCGGCTGGAAGCCGGCGGCATTGCACGCCGCGACGATGTCGTCGAACAGTGCACTGCCCGCTTCGCGCGGCACCTGCACGAACGCCTCGTCGGCCAGTTCCGCCAGGTCGATGCGACGCCGCTGCGCGAGGCGATGCGCGACCGGCATCGCGACGAACATCGACTCCTCGTCCCAGTCCGCTGCCCGCAACGTGTCCGCGATACGACGCTCCGGACGCACGATCGCGACATCGAGCCGCCCGGCTTCCAGCGCCTCGAGCAATACGCCGGAGGTCGCCTCCTGCAACGTCAGGTCCGTATCCGGAAACGCTTCGCGAAAGCGGCGAATCAGGTCGGCCACTTTCGAGTTGAAGGCGGCCGTCCCCGTGAATCCGACCCGCAGTTGCCCGATTTCCCCACGCGCGGCCCGTTTTGCCGCCCGCGCCGCGCGCTCCGCATCGTCGAGCACGCGCCGTGCCTCTTCCGCGAACACCTCTCCCGCAACGGTCAGCTCGGCACCGCGTGCGGTCCGCCTGAACAGCTCCACGCCGAGTTCGTTCTCGAGCGCCTTGATCTGCTGGCTCAGCGGCGGCTGCCCCATGCCGAGCGCCTCCGCGGCCTTGGTGAAGTTCAACGTGGCCGCCACGGCCAGGAAGTATCGGAGATGTCGAAGTTCCATGTGATCTCGGTCGACGGAAATGGCGATCCAGCCATTCGCAAAAGGTATTGCTACGGTTCATTTCATATATTGGACATATATATGACCGTGCGCAAGAATTCGGCTATTCCGCAGCCCATCGGGTCCATACCATGTCGAATCCCGCGATTTCGTCCGCCGCGACGCACGCCCCGAGCGCCGCGCCGGATGCGCTGCCCGCCGGCGTGTCGCCCCGCTCGGCGGCCTACAAGCGCATCGCACTGGCACTCTTCCTGGCCGGCTTTTCCACCTTCTCGCTGTTGTACTGCGTGCAGCCGCTGCTGCCTGCGTTCGCGCGCGAGTTCAACCTGGGCGCGGCGTCGAGCTCGCTATCCCTGTCGCTGTCGACGGGGATGCTGGCGGTCTCCATCCTGTGCGCCGGCGCGCTGTCCGAACGCTTCGGCCGACGCGGGCTGATGTTTGCGTCGATGACGCTCGCGGCACTGTTCAACGTGCTCTCGGCGATCGCGCCGAACTGGAACCTGCTGCTGATCTGGCGCGCGCTCGAAGGCTTCGCGCTCGGCGGCGTTCCGGCAGTGGCGATGGCCTATCTGGCCGAGGAAATCGCCGCCGACGGGCTGGGCCTGTCGATGGGTCTTTATGTCGGCGGCACCGCGTTCGGCGGCATGATCGGGCGAATCGGGATGAGCGCGCTCGAGGAGTATTTCTCCTGGCGCACCGCGATGCTGACGATCGGGATCATCGACCTGGTCGCGTCGGTCGCGTTCGTGATGCTGCTGCCGCAGTCGCGACGCTTCGTGAAGCGAACCGACCTGACGGTGCGTCACCACCTGCGGCTGTGGAACGCGCAGTTGCATCATGCGCGGCTGCCGTTCGTATTCGCGGTCGGCTTCCTCATGATGGGCGCGTTCGTGACCGTATACAACTACGCCGGGTTCCGGCTGACGGCCGCGCCGTTCAACCTGAGCGCGACCGCATGCGGGCTGATCTTCGGCGCCTACCTGTTCGGGATGGTGTCTTCATCGAGCGCCGGTGCACTCGCCGATCGTCTCGGGCGCGCGCCCGTCCTCATCAGCGGCATTCTCGTGTTCGCGGCCGGCCTCGCGCTGACGCTGTCGCATTCGCTCGTCGCGATCATCGTCGGGATCGTGCTGATCACGATCGGCTTCTTCATCGCGCATGCGGTCGCGAGCGGCTGGGTTGGCCACCTTGCAGGTTCCGCGAAGGGGCATGCCGCGTCGCTCTACCTGCTGGCCTATTACCTCGGGTCGAGCGTGCTGGGCTCGGTCGGCGGCACGTTCTGGCAACACGGTGCGTGGTCTGCGGTCGCCGCGTATGTCGCGGTGCTGCTCGTGCTCGGCCTGGCGGCTGCCCGCCGGATCATGCGCGAGGAACGCGTGCGGTAAGTTCCGATTCGCCCGCTTCGCCTCCCGGCGATGCGCAGCGACGCGACTCAATCGCCCGCGACCCGATACGCGATCGTCGACAACGTCCGCAGCATCGGCGCGAACGCATCGGCCGACGTATTGCCGAACCCGAGCACGAGCCCGTTGGCCGCCGACGTCGCATGGATCGAAAAACCCGATAGCGGAAACGGCCCGATCCCGTGCACGCGCGCCGCCTCGACGATCGCGCGGTCGCGATAGCGTGCCGGCAGCCGCAGCGCCAGATGCAGCCCGCACGGCCCGCCCTCGACCTGATGCGGCACGGCGAACGCGTCGTCCAGCGCGGCGAGCAGCAAGCGCCGCCGGTCGCGGTACAGCCGGCGCATCCGCCCGAGATGCCGCCCGTACTCCCCCGTCTCGATGAAATCGGCGAGCGCGAGCTGCACGTGGCGCGTCCCGCCGCGCAGCATCTCCGGCAACGCCGGCCGCACCGCGGCCAGCAGCGCGTCGGGCAGCACGAGAAAACCGATCCGCAACGCCGGAAACATCGTCTTGCTGAACGAGCCGAGATAGACGACCGGCGAGTCGGCCGCGAGCCCGTGCAACGCGCCGATCGGCTCGCCGGTATGCCGAAACTCGCTGTCGTAATCGTCCTCGATGATCCACGCGCGATGCCGGCGTGCGGCGTCGATCAGTGCGAGCCGGCGCGAGATCGACAGCACCGCGCCGGTCGGGAACTGGTTCGACGGCGTGGTGTAGACGAGCCGAGGCGGCCGCTCGCGCCAGTTCGCGTCCTCCGCGCGCAGCCCCTCCGCGTCCACCGGCATCGGCACGACGTCGAGATCGGCCGCCTGCATCGCGGTGCGCGCGCCGCGATAGCCGGGTTCCTCGACCCAGACCGTATCGCCCGGGTTCGTCAGCAGTTGCGCGCACAACGCGATCGCACCCTGCGCGCCCTCGGTGATCACGATCTGCTCGGGATCGCAGCGCACGCCGCGCGTCACGGCCAGATGGCGCGCGATCGACTCGCGCAGTGCGCGCTCGCCGAGCGGGTCGCCGTACGCGAGCAGGTCGCGGCCGGCGCGGCGCAATGCACGGTCGATCGCGTGCCGCCACGCATCGACCGGGAAATGCGACAGCGCGGGCACGCCCGGCCGGAAGCCGTCCGATTCGCCGGTGCCGATCAGGCTCGGACGGATCCGGCCGAGCCGCTGCGCGACGGCCGGCGGTGCGGCCCGCCGACGCGGCGCGGCCGGCCGCGACAGGCCGACCACGCGCGTGCCGCGACGATCGGATTGCAGGAATCCTTCGGCGACGAGCTGCTCGTAGACCGCCGCCGTCGTGTTGCGCGACACGCCGAGCGTCTCGGCCAGCGCACGCGTGCCGGGCAGCCGCGTGCCGGCCGGCATCGCGCCGCCGAGAATCGCATCGCGCACGCGGCGCAGCAACTGCCGCTGCAAGGAAGGCGCGCCGGCCGTGCGCGTGAGCGGCGCGTCGAGCGGCAGCAGTGGCGCGGCACCGGAAGGAATGGCAGTCGTCATCGGAATATCGCGGCGTGGAAGTCTCGGTGCATGGCGCCATCGTCGCGCCTTCGTGGCACCATAAATTTGCCATCGTCTGGCGCTTCTCATGGTACCTCGCCGGGACTACGATCGTCTGCATGCCGGCATGTCGCCGGCCGCCAACCGAAGCGAGATCGACCTTGTCCACGCTCACCAACGACTTCCAGCAGCCCATCGGCCACCCCGTTCCCGACTGGTCCGCGCGCGCGCGCCCGGAGCGCATCGTGCTCGAGGGCCGCTACTGCCGCCTCGAACCGCTCGACGCCGACCGCCATGCCGCCGACCTGTACGCCGCATATGCGCTGGCGCCCGACGGCGGCGACTGGACCTATCTCGCGCACGGGCCGTACGCCGACGAGTCGAGCTACCGCGACTACGCGCGCGGCGCGGCGGCGAGCGCCGATCCGCTGCACTACACGGTGATCGACCGCGCGACGAACCGCGCGGTCGGCACGCTCGCGCTGATGCGCATCGACCCGGCCAACGGCGTAATCGAGGTGGGCTCCGTCACGTTCTCGCCGCGGCTCAAGCGCACGCCGATTTCGACGGAAGCGCAGTACCTGCTGATGAAGTACGCGTTCGACACGCTTGGCTACCGCCGCTACGAATGGAAGTGCGACGCGCTCAACGAGCCGTCGCGCAAGGCGGCCGCGCGGCTCGGCTTCCGTTACGAGGGCACGTTCCGGCAGGCGATCATCTACAAGGGCCGCAATCGCGACACGGCATGGTTCTCGATCATCGACGGCGAATGGCCGGACGTGCGCGCCGCGTTCGAAGCGTGGCTCTCGCCGGAAAACTTCGACGCCAGCGGTACGCAACGCGAGTCGCTCGTTACGATCCGCCACGCGCGGGCGCGGGCGCGCGACGCAGCCAGCCGTGAGAACGACGCGACGCGCATCACGGTCCGACCGCTCGTCGCCGCCGACGAAGCCGCGTGGCGCCCGCTGTGGCAGGGGTACCAGCGGTTCTACGAGACCGCGCTGAGCGACGCCGTGTTCGCGACGACATGGGCGAGCCTGATGGATCCCGCCGAACCGATGTTCGCGCTCGGCGCCTTCGATGCGTCCGGCACGTTGGTCGGCATCGTGCACGCGATCTATCACCGCTCATGCTGGACCGAAGGGCCGTACTGCTATCTGCAGGACCTGTTCACGGCGGCCGACGCACGCGGACAAGGCGCGGGCGGTGCGCTGATCGAGGCCGTGTACGAGCGGGCCCGCGAAGCCGGCGCGAGCCGCGTGTACTGGCTCACGCACGAAACCAATACGACCGCGCGCGCGCTGTACGACAAGCTCGCGACCAACGCGGGGTTCATTCAGTACCGGAAAGATCTCAAGTAACACGCAGGTGCAACCGGTCGCGCTCAGCCCAGGGCATCGTCCGGATCCGTCGCCTCGCCGCAGGCTGGTGCAACGTGACGCGCGGCGCCGGCCGCAGGCGGCACCGACGCGGGGTGGATCATCTCGTCGCCGTTGACGGGCACCGGCCGCCGCACCGGCCGGTACACCGGTTCACCCGGCTCGATCGCCTGCCCCGAGATCGCGCAGCGGCCCGCCTGCAACGCGACGCGCAAGCGCCAGCGTTGCTCGCCGTAATGGCAGCGCCCGCTTTCGCTCCAGCGCACCAGCAAGCCGTCGTCGCCAGCTTCCAGAACCGACACGAACAGTTGCGGCCGCAACGGTGAAACGCCAGGTGCGACAGGCTCCGGAGATGACGCACGACCGGCGCGCTCCGGCGGCCGGGCCACCCCGACCTCTGCCGGCAGCGGCATCGCGTCCCGCTCGTCGGCTACCAGCATGTGGTACGAGACGTACCCGCAGATCAGGCTTTCGATGAAGTTTGGCATCCTGGACGACCTTCAGTGAAGATTGAAACGAGCCGCGCCGCGCTCGGCCCTTCGCGCAGCAGCGCCGGCCGATTCGGTCATGCGCCGCCTCCGGTGCCACCGCCGCGCACGCATGCGATCGGACATTGCCGCAGATGATACAAATTGAACTTGACTTCAAGTAAAGGGGGGAGTGGGCGCAACGATGCGTTTCACCGATCGGCACAATTGGCTGGCACGACGGTGGTGGAGGCGCAGCCACCCAGCCACGCGTCTCACGTTTCGTCTCAATCAGCTGAGACGAATGTCCCGGGGTCTCACCCGCCCCAACCCGTCGCAAGCGCAGCAAATTTCAGGCACGATTCGCTCTGCACGCGCTGATGCCGGTGCAAGGCCAGTTGCTGCACCGCACACCGCCCCTCCCGCTCCGTCACCACCCGACCGCCCATTCGGGCTGGCCCCGTTCCTGCATGTCGGTCGCTCGCGCAATCGCGCGACGGACGCATCAACCCCTTGCCGCGCGTCCGACAACAACCTGACGGAGACAGCAACGTGAGTACACCGGCACCGAACACCGCTCCCAGCATGAAGGCCGCCGTCTGGCACGGCCGCAACGACATCCGCGTCGAGGAGGTTCCCGTTCCGGCGCATCCGCCGGCCGGCTGGGTCCAGATCCGCGTGCACTGGTGCGGGATCTGCGGCTCCGACCTGCACGAGTACGTCGCCGGGCCCGTGTTCATCCCCGTCGACGCGCCGCATCCGCTGACGGGCCTTAAGGGACAGTGCATCCTCGGCCACGAATTCAGCGGAGAAATCGCGGCGCTCGGCGCCGGCGTGACGGGTTTCACGGTCGGCGAGCGCGTGACGGCCGACGCGTGCCAGCATTGCGGCACCTGCTGGTATTGCCGGCACGGGCTGTACAACATCTGCGAGAACCTCGCGTTCACCGGGCTGATGAACAACGGTGCGTTCGCCGAATTCGTCAACGTGCCGGCCGAACTGCTGTACAAGCTGCCCGACGACTTCCCGACCGAGGCCGGCGCGCTGATCGAGCCGCTCGCGGTCGGGCTGCATGCGGTGAAGAAGGCCGGCAACATCGTCGGCCAGACCGTCGTCGTAGTCGGCGCCGGCACGATCGGCCTGTGCACGATCATGTGCGCGAAGGCCGCGGGCGCCGGACGCGTGATCGCGCTGGAAATGTCGGCCGCGCGCAAGCAGAAGGCGCTGGAAGTCGGCGCGACGGTCGTGATCGACCCGAAGGCGTCCGACGCGATCGCGGAAGTCAAGGCGCTGACGGGCGGCTACGGTGCCGACGTGTCGTTCGAGTGCATCGGGCACACGGCCACCGCGCAGCTTGCGATCGACGTGATCCGCAAGGCCGGCAGGTCGGTGATGGTCGGCATCTTCGAGGAGCCGACGTCGTTCAACTTCTTCGACATCGTGTCGACCGAGAAGGAAGTGATCGGATCGCTCGCGTACAACGGCGAATTCGCGGACGTGATCCGCTTCATCGCGGACGGCCGCATCGACGTGCAGCCGCTGATCACCGGACGCATCAACCTCGGCGACATCGTCACGCATGGCTTCGAGGAACTGGTCAACCACAAGGATCGGAACGTGAAGATCATCGTCCAGCCCGCGACCGCCTGACGAACCTCGGACCGGCCGATGACCGCCGCGTGCCGGACGGACGCGGCGCCGAACGGTGCCGGGGCAACCCTGTCGCCGCCGCGACGCCCGCCCGGCCGGTACATGGTCCCGCCCGTTCTCGGTGCGCGCGCAACGGCACCGGGCGCGGGCGCGCGGGGTCGGACTTCGATATACTCGAAGCGACATCACCGCCCCGCGCCCCGCCCGCGCACCCGCTTCCGTGAAACCACGAGCCGGCCTGATCCTCGAACTCGTCGTCAACCTGCTGCTGCCCTGGGTCGCATACCGGGTGGCGCATCCGTATTTCGGCGAAACCGGTGCACTGTATGCGTCGGCGATTCCACCGATCGTCTGGTCCGTCGTCGAATTCATCCGCTCGCGCCGCATCGATGCGGTGGCTGCCGTCGTGCTGCTCGGCATCGCGCTGTCGATCGCCGGCATGGCGCTCGGGGGCAGCGCGCGCACGTTGCTGATGCGCGAATCGCTCGCGTCCGGCACGATCGGCGTCGTGTTCCTGCTGTCGTTGTTCCGCGATCGTCCGCTGATCTTCTATCTCGCGCGCGCGACGGTGGCCCGCGAGATGGCCGGCGGCGCCGCGCGTTTCGAGGCGGTCTGGGCCGAGCAGCCGGGGCTGCGCCAGATGCTGCGGCTGATGACCTTCGTGTGGGGCGCGTGCATGACGCTCGAGATGCTGCTGCGCCTGTGGATGGTCGTCACATGGCCCGTCGAGCGCGTGCTCGTCGTGTCGCCGATCATGGGCTACACGGTGTTCGGCACGCTGCTGCTGTGGACCTTCTGGTACCGGCGGCGAATGCGCGAGCGCAACCGCGTCGACATCCCTGGCCGCGACGGCGTCACCGAAATCGCCGGCCGCTGACTGCCCGCCCCGCGGCATGTCACGGCCGCTAGGGTATGATGCGCGGCGTTTCGTCCGACCCTGCATCGCCCCATGTCTCTCTCGCTTCTCCCGTGTGCCACGATCTGGCTCGCGCTGTTCGCGGCCGCTGCATTCGCGTGGCAGCGCCCGCTGCACGTCCTGAGCATCGCCCTTGCCGCGCTCGGCTATGCCGCTGCGCTGGCGTTCGGCAAGCTCGAGCCGATCGTGCTCGCGCCGATCGCGCTGCTCGTGGCCGCCGCCTGGGGCGTCGCGCCGGGCCGTCCGTTCGCGGTGCGGATCGGCGCGCACGTCGTGTTTGCCGCGCTCGCGATCGCGTTGACCCTGCACCTGATCCCCGGCTTCCACAATCCGCGCGTGATCGAGCCGATGCGTTTCACGCCGGATGCCGTGCCGTTCACGATGTACCTGAATTTCGACAAGCCGCTCGTCGGCCTGTGGCTGCTGTGGGCGCTGCCGTGGACCGCGCCGGACGTCCCGCCGGCGCGCGCGTTGCGCACCGGTGCCGTGGCGGCCGTCGCGACGGCGGCGGCCTGCCTGGCCGGCGCGCTCGCCTTCGGGATGGTCGGCTGGGCGCCGAAATGGCCGGCGTCGGGCTGGATGTGGCTCGTCAACAACGTGCTGCTCGTCACGCTCGCCGAGGAAGCGCTGTTCCGCGGCTACGTGCAGGGTGGACTCACGCGCGTGCTCGGACGGTTCGGATGGGGGCCATGGGCCGCGCTTGCGATCGGCGCGGTGCTGTTCGGCGCCGCGCACGCGGCCGGCGGCTGGCCCTGGATCGTGCTCGGCACGGTGGCCGGCTTCGGCTATGGTCTCGCCTGGCGGCGCGGCGGGCTGCTCGCGTCCGCGCTCGCGCATGCGGGGCTGAACGCGATCCACTTCGGGTTGTTCACCTACCCGATGTTCGCCGCCGCGCGCTGAACGCCGTGCGCGACGGGGCGGCGGCGGCAGCCCGCCGGTTTCGCGCGGTTGGTCAGTTGAAGCCAGCCACCGCGTGCGGCACGTAAGGGCCCTCAAGCGCCGCGATTTCGTCGTCCGTCAGCTTCAGTTGCAGGGCCCCGAGCGCATCGTCCAGATGATGCGGCTTCGAGATGCCGACGATCGGTGCGGTGACGCCGCGCTTGTGCGCGACCCACACGAGCGCGACCTGCGCACGCGGCACGTTGCGCGCGGCGGCGATCGCGGCAACGGCCTCGACGACCGCGCGATCGGCATCGGCCGTCGCGTCGTAGAGCCGTTGGCCGACGTCGTCGCTCTGCTGCCGGCCGGACGACTCGTCCCAGTTGCGCGTCAGCCGACCTCGCGCGAGCGGGCTCCACGGAATCACCGCGACGCCTTCGGCCTCGCACAGCGGCAGCATTTCCCGCTCCTCCTCGCGATACAGCAGGTTCAGGTGGTTCTGCATGCTGACGAAGCGGGTCCAACCATTCTGCTTCGACGTGTACAGCGCCTTCGCGAACTGCCACGCGAACATCGACGACGCGCCGATGTAGCGCGCCTTGCCGGCCTTCACGACGTCGTGCAGCGCCTCGAGCGTCTCCTCGATCGGCGTGCCGTAATCCCAGCGGTGGATCTGGTACAGGTCGACGTAGTCGGTGCCGAGCCGCTTCAGGCTCTGGTCGATGTCGGTCATGATCGCCTTGCGCGACAACCCCGCGCCGTTCGGCCCCGGCCGCATCCGGTAGAACACCTTGGTCGCGATCACGACGTCGTCGCGCTTCGCGAAGTCGCGCAGCGCGCGGCCGACGATCTCTTCCGACGTGCCGTCCGAATACATGTTCGCGGTATCGAAGAAGTTGATGCCGGCCTCGATCGCGCGCTGGATGATCGGGCGGCTTTCCGCTTCCGGCAGCGTCCACGGATGCGTGCCGCGTGACGGCTCGCCGAACGTCATGCAGCCCAGCACCAGCTTCGACACGTCCATCCCGGTCGACCCGAATTTCACGTATTCCATCGCGCGCCTCGTCATTGAAGTGGGGTGACGGCCGGATGCGCACCCCGGTTCGCCGCGCCGGGCGCGAACGCCGGGGCATGCATCCGCCGGACGTCGCATGGTATCCCGCGGCGCGCAAACGCGTATCGGTGCGCACGCGCGCTGCCGGCCAAGGCCGGACGGACGAACGCCCCCCGCAGCCCGGACACGTCGCTCGGGCCCGGGTTGCGCGTCGAATGACGAACGAAGTTACTTGATCTGGTCGGCGAGCGGCTGCAGGAATTCGGAGAAGCCGGTCAGCATGATCTGCACGCCGATGCACAGCAGCAGGAACGCCGACACGCGCTTCGCGACCTTGGTGCCTTCGGTGCCGAGATAGCGCGAGAGTAGCGCGGCACGGCTGTAGGTCAGCCAGATGACGACCGCGACGAGCGCGGAAACCGCGATCGACACGATGCTCGACAGCATGAACTCCGACAGCTTGTGCGTGCGATTCGCGTTCAGCGCGATCGCGGTGGCGATCGAGCCGGGGCCAACCGTCAGCGGGACGGTAAGCGGAAAAAACGCGCGGGTCATGATCGCGTTCGCATTGATCGGCTTGATCGGCGTATCGCCGCCGCCCGCCGGGCCGTCAGGCTCGTTCAGCATCTGCCACCCCGCGACGGCGACCGCGAAGCCGCCGCCGATCCGCAGCGCTTCCATCGAAATCCCGAAGAAGTGCAGCACCGGCGTGCCAGCGAAGAACGCGACCAGCAACACGATGAACGCGTTGAACGCCACCTTCTTCGCGAGCAGGTTCCGCTCGTGCTCGGTCAGCGCCTCGGTGCGCTCGAGAAACAGGAACGCGATGCCGATCGGATTGATGATGCCGATCAAGCCGGTGAAGCCGAACAGGATCTCGGAGATAAGGCGATTGACGATCATCGGAAGCGAAGAAGCGGTCAGGGCTGGGCCGGCGGCGCGCCGGGGGTCACGCATTGTAGAGCAAGCGCCCGCGCCCGCGACGCAAATCGCGCCGCGGGCCCGACGGGCCGCGCCCCGCCCTTATTCGGCGACCGGCTCCCACGCCGGCGGCCGCTTCGCGAAGAACGCGGCGAAGCCCTCCTTTGCTTCGGGCGTCGCCCGCACGCGCGAGATCGTCTGCGCGGTGAACGCCGCGCGTTCGTCCGACGGCGGATACTCGCCGATCGCGTCGAAAAAGCGCTTGATCTCCATCAGTGCGTTCGGGCCATTGCGGCTCAGCTCGGCGAGCGTCTTGTCCAGCGCCGCGTCGAGTGCGTCGGGCGGCACGGCCTGGTGGATCAGCCCGATCGCGACGGCTTCGGCGGCCGCGAGCTGCGTCGCGGTCAGCGCGAGCCGGCGCGCCTGGCGCTGGCCGACCGCCTCGACCAGATACGGGCCGATCACCGACGGCAGGATCCCGAAACGTGCCTCGCTGACCGAGAAGCGCGCGTGATCGCTCGCGATCACGATGTCACAGGCCGCGCACAGGCCGACGCCGCCGCCGAACGCGTGGCCCTGCACGCGCGCGACCGTCGGCTTCGGGCACTGCCGGATCGCCCGCATCATCGCGGCGAACCGCTCGGCGTCGCGCAGGTTCGCGGCCGCGTCGTTCGCGCTCGCGCGCTGCATCCACTGCAGGTCGGCACCCGCGCAGAACGCGCGGCCGTCCGAGCGCAGCACGATCGCGCGCACGTCGTCACGCCCGCCGAGCGTCGTGAACGCGTCGGTCAGCTCGGCGATCATCGTCTCGTCGAACGCGTTGAGCACGTCACCGCGCTGCAGCGCGACGGTCGCGATGCCGCGCGCATCGACGGCGACAGCCAGGGTCTTCAATCCATCCATCGAACAGGTTTCCTCAGGTAGAACGGCAAACATCCGAATTACGCGGCCTGGCGGCGGTCGATCACGCGCCGGGCCTTGCCGGTCGCGCTCGCGGGAATGCCGCCAGCCGCCAGCACTGTCACGCCGGACGACACACCGACCATCGTCTTGATCCGGTGCTGCAACTCGCGCGCGAGCGCCGCGCGAGCGCTTTCGGTGACCGACGCGGCCGCTTCGGAGCGCAGTTCGACCGCGAGGTCGAGCCGGTCCATGTGACCGTCGCGCGACAGCGTGATCTGGAACTGGCCCGACAGCTGCGGCAGCGCCACGACGATCTCCTCGATCTGGCTCGGGAACACGTTCACGCCGCGCACGATCAGCATGTCGTCGGAGCGGCCGGTGATCTTCGCGAGACGGCGCATCGTGCGCGCGGTCGGCGGCAGCAGCGCGGTGAGGTCGCGCGTGCGGTAGCGGATCACCGGCATCGCTTCCTTCGTCAGCGACGTGAACACGAGCTCGCCCTGGCTGCCGTCGGGCAGCACTTCGCCCGTGACGGGATCGATGATCTCCGGATAGAAATGGTCTTCCCAGATCACCGGGCCGTCCTTCGTCTCCACGCATTCGCATGCGACGCCCGGGCCCATCACTTCCGACAGCCCGTAGATGTCCAGCGCGTCGATGCCGACGCGCGTCTCCACTTCCTCACGCAGCGCCTGCGTCCACGGCTCGGCACCGAAGATGCCGATCTTCAGCGACGATTCGGCCGGGTCCATCCCTTGCCGCACCATCTCGTCGATCAGGTTCAGCATGTACGACGGCGTGACGAGAATGATCTTCGGCTCGAAATCGCGGATCAGCTGCACCTGCTTCTCGGTCTGGCCGCCCGACATCGGCACGACCATGCAGCCGAGCCGTTCCGCGCCGTAGTGAATCCCGAGACCGCCCGTGAAGAGCCCGTAGCCGAAGGCATTGTGCAGCGTGTCGCCCGGGCGGCCACCGGCCGCGCGGATCGAGCGCGCGGTGACGTTCGCCCAGGTATCGATGTCGCGCGCGGTGTAGCCGACCACCGTCGGCTTGCCCGTCGTGCCGCTCGACGCGTGCACGCGCACGACCTGCTCGCGCGGCACCGCGAACAGCCCGAACGGATAGTTGTCGCGCAAATCGTTCTTGGTCGAAAACGGGAATTTCGCGAGATCGGCGAGCGACTTCAGGTCGTCCGGATGCACGCCCGCCGCATCGAACGTGCGGCGATAGTGCGGGACGTTGTCGTACGCGTGGCGCAGCGACCACTTGAGACGCTCGAGCTGCAGCGCGTGCAGTTCGTCGCGGCTGGCGGTCTCGATCGGCTCGAAGGCGGCGGCGGGATGCGTCGGGTGAGTCATCGGGGTGCTCCTCCAATGGAGTGATGTCGTTATCGTGTTCGGGGTAACGGGGTCGGCGGCTACGACCGGAACGTGCGGCCGGCCGCGTGCAGCGCGGCGATGCGCGGCGACACGCGATAGCGGTCCTCGCCGTAGCTCGCCGCGAGATTCGACAGCACGCGATGCACGCGGCCGATGCCGATCGCATCGGCCCACGCGAGCGGGCCGCACGGGTAGTTCACGCCCTTCTCCATCGCGAGATCGAGATCGGCGGGCGAGCACACGCCCTGGTTCACCGTGTCGGCCGCCTCGTTCGCGAGCATCGCGACGGTGCGCATCGCGACCATGCCCGGCACGTCCGCGACGCCGACGACGCGAAAACCCGCCTGCTGGAACAGGCCGACCGCGTCCGCATAGGCCGCATCGCTGCACTGGAGCGCGCGCGTCAGCGCGACGAGCCCGGCCTGCGCGTAATCGCGGGCAAGATCGACGAGCACGAGATCGGCCACGCCGGTTTGCGCGGCGCGCGCGGTCGCGGTGCGGCCGTCGGTCAGCGCGATCGACGCGCGGCCGGCCACGGCCAGCAGTTCGTCGGCATGCGCGCCGCTCTGCCGTGCGCCCGCGATGCGTTCAGCGAAGCGTGCATGCAGCGCGGCGGCCGGGCCGTCCTGCGCGAACAGCGCGACGTCGGCCGGCGCATCGCGCGGCGCTTCCAGCTCGGGCGCGGGCGGTGTCGCACCGTCGGCATATGAATAGAAGCCGCGCCCCGACTTGCGCCCGAGGAAGCCCGCGTTCACGAGTTCCTGCTGGATCAGCGACGGCGTGTAGCGCGGGTCATTGAAGTACGCGCGAAATACCGACTCGGTCACCGCGAAGTTCACGTCGTGGCCGATCAGGTCCATCAGCTCGAACGGCCCCATCCGGAAGCCGCCGGCTTCGCGCATCACCGCATCGATCGACGCCGGCGTGCCGCCCTGCTCGTTCAGCACGCGCAGCGCCTCCGCGTAATACGGCCGCGCGACGCGGTTCACGATGAAGCCCGGCGTCGACTTCGCCAGCACCGGCCGCTTGCCCCACGCGGCGGCGGTGTCGTACAGCGCCTGCGCGACTTCCGGCGCGGTCGCGAGCCCGCTGACCACCTCGACGAGCGCCATCAGCGGCGCCGGATTGAAGAAATGCAGGCCGGCCACGCGTTGCGGCGCTCGCAGCCCGGCCGCGATCGACGTGATCGAGATCGACGACGTGTTGGTCGCCAGCACGCAGCGATCGTCGACATGGCGCTCGAGCGTCGCGAATATCTCGCGCTTCACGTCGAGCCGCTCGGCCGCCGCCTCGACGATCAGCGCCGCGCCGGCGAACTCGTCCAGCGCGCGCACCGCGCGAATGCGGCTGCCGGCCGCCTCCGCTTGCGCCGGCTCGAGACGGCCCTTCTCCGCGAGCCGCGCGAACTGCGCGCGGATGCCGGCAAGCGCCTTGTCGCACGCGGCTTCGTTCAGGTCGTACAGCAGCACCGCATGGCCGGCCGCCGCGGCAACCTGCGCGATGCCCGCGCCCATCGCGCCCGCGCCGATCACGCCGACGACCGCCGACGGCGCCAGCGCGCCCGAATTCACCGAATGTGCAGAAGAAACAGCCATCGCTTGCGATCCGTCATGAAGTGGAGGTGCGAGCGATTATAAACCGACCGGTCGGTAGATTTATGTCAGGGCGAGCCCGAATTTGTCGTGCAAGAGACCGTTACGGAAACTGTAAAACTCAAAAAATCGAACGGTCGGGGCACTTTTTGCAAATCGAAAGGTCAATGAAAGCGTTCGAATATGAGATAGTGCCCCCCGAACGCCTGATAAAATTCGACAATTCGCCGGATTTCAGGGGGAAACCGCGTGTCACGACGTTGCCGTCCATCGTCCGCGCCCTTTCGGGGTCGGTTCAATACCGCCCGGCATGCCTGTCGTCACGTGCGAGTGCCCGCCTCCAGCACTCGGTCGCATCGAACCGTTTCATCCAGCGACGGGCCTCCGCCCGCCCGCGCCCCTCGCCGCCTTACGGCGGCGAACCCGTGGCAGCGCAGTTCCGTGCTGCCGCGCATCGGCTTCATCATCCTCGTTCGGCGGATCATCCGGCCGGGCTTCGTCAACCCGTGACGGCACGTCGCGCGCCGTCACTCGCATAGGAAACCGTCCATGCCGCTCTCGTCCAACCAGCTCCCGCGCTGGACCCTCTGGGCCCCGCTTGCCGCATGGCTGGTACTCGCGCTGTCGCGCGTCGTGCCGGCCGAAGGCCTCGTCATCGCCGTGTTCGCCGCCGCGCTCGCCGGCGCCGTGTTCGCCGCCGTCCACCATGCCGAAGTCGTCGCGCACCGCGTCGGCGAGCCGTTCGGCACGCTCGTGCTCGCAGTCGCCGTGACTGTCATCGAAGTCGCGCTGATCGTGTCGGTGATGCTCGGCGCAGGCCCCGAGAAATCGGGCCTCGCGCGCGACACCGTGTTCGCCGCCGTCATGATCATCTGCAACGGCATCGTCGGCCTCTGCCTGCTGGTCGGTGCGTGGAAGCACGGCGAACAGGATTTCCAGGGGCGCGGCGCGAGCAAGGCGCTCGCGGTGCTCGCGTCGCTGTCGGTGCTGTCGCTCGTGATGCCGAACTATCTGAACGCCGCGCCGGGCCCGTTCTTTTCGAAATCGCAGCTGGCGTTCGCCGGCGTGTCGTCGCTCGTGCTGTACGGCGCATTCGTGTTCGTGCAGACCGTGCGCCACCGCGACTACTTCCTCACCGAGCACGACAGCGCGAACGAATCGGTGCACGCGGCGCCGCCCAGCGGCCGCACCGCGCTGACCAGCCTCGTGCTGCTGTTCGCGAGCCTCGTCGCGGTCGTGCTGCTCGCCAAGCTGCTGTCGCCGGCCGTCGAGCATGCGGTGATGAAGCTCGGCGCGCCGGAAGCGGCGGTCGGCATCGTGATCGCCGCGCTCGTGCTGCTGCCCGAAGGGCTCGCGGCCGTCACCGCCGCACGCGCGAATCGCCTGCAGACCAGCATGAACCTCGCGCTCGGCTCGGCACTCGCGAGCATCGGGCTGACGATTCCGACCGTCGCGGCCGTGTTCATCTGGGTCGGCCAGCCGCTCACGCTCGGCATCGGCGCGATGGAAACCGTGCTGCTGTCCCTGACGCTGCTGGTCAGCACGCTGACGCTCAGCCAGGGACGCACGACGGTGCTGCACGGTGTCGTGCATTTGTCGCTGTTCGCAGCCTACCTGTTCCTGTCGATCACGCACTGATGCAAAGCGTCGCGGGGCACGGCGAAAACGATCCGCCGTGCCGCGCGCCGTGCTTCACCTTCCCCACTTCACCTTCTTCGCTCCACGCCGCGCCTACCGGACCGGAATCACGAGATGCTGGCCAGCCAGGATCAGGTTCGGGTTCGCGAGGTTGTTGCGGCGCTGGATCTCGCGATAGCGCTGGCCGCTGCCGAGCTTGCTCGCCGCGATCATGTTCAGCGTGTCGCCCGCCTTCACCACGTACGTCTTTTCGCCCGACGCGGCCGCGGTCGTCATCGTCTGGTCGCTGACGAAGTACTTGCGCAGCAGGTCCAGATACTGCGGCGACTGCTTGAGCTTCGCGATCGCGGCGTTCAGGTAGATCAGCAGGTCCTGGTCGTCGGCACGCACGCCGATCTTGTACGCAATGTTCGAGCCGTCGAGCTTGGTCACCGCGAACTTCAGGTCGGTGCCCTTGATCGAGCTGACCGCGAACGGATAGTCGTAGATGAACGCGTCGACCGCATGGCCGTCGAGGCTCTTCGCGATGAACGCCGGATCGGAATCGTCGACCTCGACGAACCGGACGTTCGGATACTGGCGCGTGACGAATGCACGCACGTCCGGGTCGCCCTTCAGGATGCCGACCGTCTTGCCGGCCAGATCGTCGGCCGAGCGGATCGCGGAGCCTTGCCGCACGATCAGCGAATAGCCGAAATCATCGACGTACGGCACCGAGTAGACGACGCCCGCCGGCGTGTTGTCCGGGAACGTCAGCCCGTCCATCGCGACATCGACGACATGGTTGCCCTTCGCATCGGTGTCGAGCAGCTGCTTCGGCACGCCCGGGTACGTGTCGACTTCGTGACGCGTATCGACGACGACCGGCTTGCCGCCATGCGAGAACGACGGATCCGAGAACAGCAGCCGCGCGAATTCGACGTTGAAGCCGTGCGGCGCGCCCTTGTCCTCGCCGAAGAACGGCTCGCTCGGGTTCTGCACCGAGACGCGCACGACGCCGTTTTCGGCGATCGATTTCAGCGTGCTCGTCTGCGGCGTGAAGCCGGCCGGCAGCACGTTGGAGGACGTCGACGTCTGCGCGGGCTGGCCCGCGTCGCCTGCCTGTGCGGACGTCGCGCCCGGCGCCGCATCGTGCGCGGGAATCAGTGTCGACAGGCCGCCCTGGTGGACGATCCAAACGCCGACGAGCACCACCAGAAACACGACTGCACCGAGAAGTTTTTTCATGGTTGCGTGCCTGCGGGAAGTTATTGTGGTTTCGACGGCAATGCAGCGGCCTGTGCCGCATCGGGGCCGGGCACGGGCGTGCCGTTCATCACCGCCTGCTGTTGCGCCTGCTTGACCTCGGGATTGTCCAGCAGCGACGTCTCCATTTCGGAAAATGCCTTGTTCACCGAGCGCATCACCGAATCAACGGCCACGTCGGTCTTGATCTGCTCGAACGTATCGGCCGTCTGCCGGCCCGCGAGCTTGTTCATGTGCTGGGCCGCCTGCGACATGTCCCACATCGCCTTCGCGCGGTCGATCGCGGAGGCGAAATTCTTCAGTTCCGCCTGCACCTGCTTGTAGCGGCTTTCGCGAAACGCAAGCAGTTGCTTCATCGTGTCGAGCTGCGCGCGAAAGCGTGGCGCGTCTTCCGGATACTGCTTCTCGAACAGCTCGGTCTTGTTTTCGAAGTTCTTCACTTCGGTGCGGAAAGCGGTGATGCTGTCCGCGAATTTCTGCGCCGCCTGGCGCTTTTCCGCGAGCTGGTTGATGAGCGTCTCGATCGGATTCGACTGCGCTTCCTCGACGATCATCTTCACCTTCTGGTTCGCGAACTTCATCGCGACGACCGGCGCGAGATAGATCGCCCCGAGGCCGATCACGGCCGCCGTGATCAGCGCGATCATCCCCTTCAGGACGAACAGCGCGGCCGGTGCCGCGATCGCGACGCCGGCGATGATGATCGCCCATTTGATCAGCTTTGCCTTGCCACTCCCCGAACTGCCGTTTGCTTCATTCGAAAGCTGCGACATGAGTTTTTCTCCTTGAACCTCGAACTGAACTGCGTGCGTAAGCTGCGTCATGCTCAATCGAAATGCTTCGGACTCCGGTGCCGCCGCGCGCGCGGGAGCGTTAACGGCACGATGCGTGGACGCGTGGCGGCGGCGTCACGACACGCCGGTGTAAGCGTCATGCGCGATACGGTATTCGGGCGCGACGGGCTGGCGCGCGACGCGCCGGCGCCGATCGGCACCGCTCGTCGTCGCGGCCAGCGCGCGGACGGGAAAGTGTACCGATGCACGGTACGAAACGGGATGACGGATACGTGACGCGACGGGCGTCGGGAAAATCGTGGCGGGCCGGCGGCTGCGGCGCCGGGATTCCGGTACGAGTGCGTGAAGGCTCATCGTTGTTCTTGTGCGCGTCGCTGATGCGGGAACACGCGGCCAGCGCGCCCCGCTCCAAATGCACGCACGTATCCTGCGCCGACCGGCATGCAGCGTCAAGCGGTCGGCACGGCGGCGCGTTGCCTTTTCGCGATCGAAAGCGTGCGCGGCGCGTCAGCTTTCCGAACAGTAAGGATGTTGCCGACGCCGCGACGCATCGCACCCGGTCGGGATTGATTTCCATCGAAGCGCGGCCCGCGTCCGGCCGACAGGATCTTACGTCGCGGCGCCGATCGAGGTGTCCGCATCGAACCCGTACAGCACCGCGGGATTGTCGACGAGTATCGCGCGGCCGACCGCCTCGTCCGCCGCGCAGGCGTGCAACCAGCCGAGCAGATGCGCATCGTCGGGCACCGGCGACGCGTTCGGATGCGGCCAGTTGCTGCCCCACACGCAGCGCGCCGAATGTTCGCGCGCGAGCACGGTGGCAAGGCGTGCGACGTCGTCGTAACCGGGCGCACCGGATCGTGAAGTCTCGTAAGGCGCGGACAGCTTCACCCAAACGTGGCCGCGATTCAGCAGGCGCCGCAATGCGACGAACGCCGGCGCACCCGGAGCCACCGGCGTCAGGAACTTGCCCGTGTGATCGATGACGACACGCGCCGGCAAGGACGTCAGCATCGCCTCGACGTCGGGCAGCGTCCGGCCATCGAGCTGCAGGTCGATGTGCCAGCCGAGCGGCGCGATTCGCGTGGCCATCCGCTCGAGCTCGTCCCATCGCGCAACGCCGCCCGACAGCGTCATGAACCGCACACCGCGGATGCCTCGCGCGTGCAGCCGCTCGAGCTCGGCGTCCGGCACGTCGACCGGCAACGTCACCACGCCCCGCGCCTGCGGGCCGAGCGCGGCCAGCGCATCGAGCGTGCAGCGGTTGTCGAACCCATAACCGGTCGGCTGCACGACGACCACGCGCGCGAGGCCAAGCGCCCGTTGCACGCGGCGATACGCGTCCACCGGCGCATGCGGCGGGCGGAACGTCGCCGTCGGCGCGAGCGGATACGCATCGTCGTAAATGTGAATATGGCAATCGCATGCGGGCGACGACCGTGTACCGGCCAGGTCGTGCGTCATCGCGCGCCCGGCGCGGCGGATGCGTCGACCGACCGCCAGCGTGCGAGCCGCGTCGCGTGCGCGGCGTTGACCGCGCCGTTCGGCACGCGTGCGTCAAGCAGCGCGGCGAGTTGTTCGACCGTCTCGAGTGCCTGGTGCTCGACCGCCGGCCGCGTCAGTCCGCCGATATGCGGCGTGGCGATCACGCGCGGATGCGCGGCGAGCTCGGGCGTGGGCATCTGGTCCGTCGCCCGGCCGACATCGAGCGCGCAACCGGCCAGCCTGCCGCCGTCGAGCGCGTCGGCCAGCGCCTGCTCGTCGACGAGCTCGCCGCGCGACGCATTGATGAAGCACGCACCCGGCTTCATCGCGGCGAACGCGCCCGCGTCGAACAGGTTCGCGGTGGCGGGCGTCGCCGGCGCGAGGCACACGACGTAGTCCGCATCGCGCAGCAGGGTCGCGCGGTCGACCTGTTCGATCGACGGCGTGTCGACCCGCACGTACGGATCGCACACGAGCACGCGCATCCCGAACGCCGTCGCGATCGGCGCGAGATGGCGCGCGATCTGTCCATAGCCGACCACGCCCAGCGTGCTGCCGCGCAATTCGCGGCCCATCCGCGGCAGCGGCGGCGTGCCGCGGTGGTACGTAGCGGCATAGGCGCCGATCCCGCGCGCGAGGTCGATCATCGCGCCGATCACCCACTCCGCGACGGCCGGCCCGAAACCGGGGCTCGCCTGCGTGACCAGCACGCCGAATTCGCTCGCCGCGTCGACGTCGACGGTACGAATGTCGACCGCGCAGCGCAGGAACGCGGCAAGCGCGGGCAGCCCCGCGAACAGCGCGCGCGGCGCCGGCGTCTGCCGGTACGCGATCATCGCATCGCATCCTTGGGCGGCGGCGATCAGCTCGTCCGTGCCGAGCTCACGGTCGAGCGGATTGCACGTGACGTCCGCGATCGCCTGCAGCGCGCGCAGCGCCTTCGCACCGAAGTAGTAATCGAGCATCCCGGACGGATGGGTCACGTAGACACGCGTCATGCGGGGGCTCCGTTCGATTCGACCGCACGCGGCGGCGGCGCGACCGATGCGCGCTCGATGAGCGTGACGCCCGGGAACACGCACTGCCCGGGCTCCGACAGGTCGCCGTCGTGCCGCATCACGCGCCGCACCATCTCCGCGGCCATGTCCGTGACGGGCAGTTGCACCGTGGTCAGCGCCGGCCACGAGATCGCCGACAGGAAGTGACCATCCATCCCGACCACCGACACATCGTCCGGCACGCGCAATCCGCCGTCGCGCAGCCCGGCCATCAGGCCCAGCGCGAACAGGTCGTTGACCGCGACGATGCCGGTCGGCCGCGCGGGATCGGCCGCCAGCGCGGCGCCGAGCGCACGTCCGACTTCGACGATCACGGCGTCGCCATATTCGTTCGCCGGACCGCCATCGAGCACTTGCGCATCGGCGCCCGCGTCGCGCGCTGCCGCGAGAAAGCCGCGAATCTTGTCGCTGCGGCTCACGGTGACGCCGGCCACCGTCGCGAATGCGAGCCGCGTATGGCCCGCGGCGATGAGGCAGTCGGTCGCGAGCCGCGCGGCCGCCTCGTTGTCGGCCGTCACGTGATCGACCTTCGATTGTGCGCCGGGCGTTGCGCGGCGGTCGTAGCTGACGACCGTCATCCCGCGTTCGGCCGCGCGTTCGAGGTGGCTTTCGTCGGCAAGCGACGAGATCACGATCACGCGCCGCACGCCGTGCGCGAACAGGTCGTCGAAGAACGACGCCTCCTTGCCCGCGTCGCGGTACGTGTTGCCGATCAGCACGCGATGGCCATACTGCTCCTGCGCGCAAGCCTCGATCTCGCGCGCGATGTAGCCGTACATCGGGTTCGCCATCGACGGCACCAGCAGCCCGACGAGCGGCGTCTGTCCCGTCTTGAGCTGGCGCGCCAGCGTGCTCGGCCGGTACTGCAGCGCATCCATCGACGCCTTCACGCGTTCGAGCGTCTCCGGCTTCATCTGATCGGTGCGGCCGTTGAGCACGTTCGAAACCGTGCTGACCGAAACGGCCGCATGACGGGCCACGTCCTGAATCGTACTCATGTCGTCTTGCAATGAACGGGCTACAGGCCGAAACGGGCCGGCAGCCACAACGAAAACGCCGGTGCGAAGATCAGCGCCACGAGGGCGACCAACAGCACCAGCAGGTATTTCACCATCGGCCGCGCCACGCGTGCGACCTCGGTCCCCGTGATCGCACAGGTCGTGAACAGCCCGAGCCCGACGGGCGGCGCGAACAAACCGAGCCCCATCGCCACCACCACGACCGTACCGAAATGCAGCGGGTTGATGCCGAGCTGCAGCGCGATCGGCGCGAGCAGCGGCCCGAAGATGATCAGCGCGGGCGCGCCTTCGAGCACGGCGCCGAACACGATCATCAGCAGCGCCGCCAGCAACAGGAACGCCGTCGAGCCGTACTGATGGGCAAACGCTGTCATTGTGCCCGAGACGAGCGCGGGAATCTGCTCGATCGACAACGCGAACGACACGCTCGACGCCGCCGCGACGATGAACAGGATACCGCTCGCCATCGACGCCGCACGGACGAACACGCGGCCGACCGAGCGCCAGGTCAGTTCGCGGAACGCCGCCCAGCCGACCACCAGCGCATAGACCACCGCGAACGCCGACACTTCCGTCGACGTCGCGATGCCCGACGTCACGCCCTTGCCGATCATCGCGACCATGATCAGCGCGACGAGCGCGCCGCCCGCGAGCGGCAGCCACGCGCGGCGTTCGACGAACACCGCGTCGATGTCGATCCGGCGTCCGCAGATCACGGTCACGACCGCCAGCGACGCGGCGAGCACGGCCGCCGGCACGATGCCCGCGACGAACAGCCCCGCGATCGAGATGTTCGCGACGAAGCCCATGATGATCATGTTCACGCACGGCGGAATCGTCTCCGCCATCACCGCGCTGCACGCAAGCAGCGCCGCGGTTTCGTCGGGATCCTGCCGCGCGCGGCGCACGGCCGGCATCACGACGCTGCCCACCGCCGCGATATCGGCCAGCTTCGAACCCGACACGCCGGAAAAGCACGCCGTCGCGAAGATCACGATCAGCCCGAGCCCGCCGCGCACGCGCCCGAAGATCCGCAGCAACAACTCGACGAGCCGCGCGGACATCCCGTTCGACTCCATCAGCAAGCCGGCCAGCACGAAGAACGGCACGGCGAGCAGCACGAAGTGATCGGCACCTGCCATCACCTGCTGCGAGTAGACGAGCAACGGCAGCGTCGGATCGGCGAGGAAGTAAAGCAGCGCCGAGAACGCGAGCACGAAGCCGATCGGCACGCCCAGCACGAGCCCGCCGACGAAGCCGGCGATCAGCAGCGCCCCCGGCGCGATCGCGTGCTCGGGCCGCAGCGCGTTCCAGCCGTACACGGCGCCTGCGAGCACGGCGCAGCACGCAAGCGTGCCGAGCACGCGACGGCGCGGCGCGTTCAGTGCGTTCGCGAGCGCGAACACGCTCATGAACAGCGCGCCGAACATCATCGGATACACGTTGATCCATCCCGGCAGGCCGCCGGTCGTCAACTGATCGTACGAGTCGCCGAGCAACTGCCACGACGACGCCAGCAGGTTCAGCGACACCGCCGCGACGATCCAGTGCCCGATCTGCACGAGCGCGCCCTGCCAGCGTGCCGGCAGCCAGCCGCGGAACAGGTCGATGCCGACGTGCTGACTGCGGCCGAGCACCGTCGCCGCGCCGAAGAACACCAGCACGATCATCAGCGCGCTCGCGACTTCCTCGGCCCAGTCGACCGGATCGTGCAGGAAATAGCGGAAGACGACCGACACGAACACGACCAGCACGTCGACGGCCAGCACGGCGGCCGACACGTATTCGATCCAGCGCATCGCCGCATCCAGCGCGCGGGCGGCGCGCACGGGGCGCCCTGAGTCGACGGCCGGCGCGACGCTCGAAACGGAACCGGTATCCATCGCTCAACCCCGCGCGGCGGCAATCGCCGGAAACAGCGGCGCGGTCGCCGGATACTGCTTCGCGAATGCCATATAGAGGCGGTCGTGCATCGCCTGCCGCAGCGCCGTGCGCTCGGCATCCGCCATCGGATGAAACGTCATCCCGTGCTGCTTCAGCGCCGCCTCCGCCTGCACGGCCTTCTGCGTCGCGATCGCGCGCTGCTGCGCGGTCGCGTCGGCCACCGCGCGGTCGAACGCCGGGCGCAGGTTTGCCGGAATCCGCTCGAGCGCGCGCCGCCCCATCACGACGGTCATCGCCGCGAACACGTGGTGCGATTGCCAGCAAGACTTGACGATCTCGTCGAAGCGGCTCGCGAGCACGGTGGCCGGATCGTGCTCGAGCCCGTCGACGACGCCCGTCTGCACGGCCATGTAGAGCTCGCCGAACGGAATCGGCGTCGGCACCGCGCCCATCACCTTGAAGGTGTCCATGAATGCCGGCGTCGGCAACACGCGCAGCTTCGTGCCCTTCACGCCCTGCAGCGCCGTCACCGGCTGCTTCGTGAACACGCAGCGTCCGCCGAAGTGCGAGCCCCAGGTCAGCACGGAGCAGCCCGCGCGCTTTTGCAGCAGCGCGTTCAGGCTGGTGCCGACCTGGCCGTCGAGCACCTTCGCGACGTGCGCATAACTGTCGAACAGGTAGCCGAGATCGAGCATGCCGAGCTCCGGCGCGATCGTGGCCCAGATCGACGAGCCCGCGATCATCATGTCGATCGCGCCGATCTTCACCTGCTGCGCGACGTCGCTCTCCTTGCCGAGCTGGCTGTTCGGAAAGTAGTCGACCCGAATCGCGTCGCCGACGCTCGCCTTCAGGTTCGCCGCGAGGCGCTCGTACCACACGTAGTGCGCGGCGTTCTGGTCGGCCGGCATCGACGACGAGCAGCGCAGCGTCACGGTCTGCGCCGCGCGGCCGATTTCCGGCAAGCCGCCCGCGACCGCGAGCGTGGCGGCGGACGCCGTTTGCAGAAAGCGCCGCCGGGTGAAGGTACTCATGGCCGTCTCCTTTTCAATCGCGTCTTCCGATGCGACTGTATCGATTTAGTGTATCGATACAGTAATACGACGACCGATGAGGGCGAAATGCGGGTTTTCCCGTGACGGGCATGAAAAAACCGGGATTGCTGGTGGCAATTTCGGGCCGGAGCGCAACGCGGAGCCGGCGCATTACGGTCTCTCGGGCCCCTGGCGTGCGTCAGGCGTGCCGGCGGATATCGTCAGACAACTGACTTTTTCTAAACGACGACGCCGTCCGCCCCTTCCGTCAGAAACTGCCCGACCATCGCGTTGAACAGCGGTAGCGCCGGATTGTCGTTGTCCGCGCGCCACGCGAGATACAGCTCTGCCGCCACGTCGACGCCCGCGAGCGGCCGGAACACCACACCGTCGACATGCAGCTCGCGCGCCGAAGCCGGCACCAGCGCGGCACCCAGCCCGGCACGCACCAGGCCGAGGATCGTATGGGTCTGCCCGACGTAATGCAGGTAGTTCGGCAAGCGCCCCGCGCTGGCGAACATCCCCGAGATCATGTCGTGGAAGTACTTGCCCTCGTTCGGCGAATACGCGATGAACGGCTGCCGGTCCAGCTCGTCCGGGCCGATCCGCTCGTACGCCGCCAGCGGCGTGCCCTGCGCGACCGCGACGAGCATCGGCTCACGCTGCACGAGCCGGTATTCGAGCGGATGGCGCGCCGCGCGCTGGCGCACGAAGCCCGCATCGAGCATGCGCGACGCGAGCGCGTCGATCTGCACGGTCGACACCATTTCGCGCAGTTCGACGTCGACGTCCGGCAGCGCGTGCGCCGCATGCGCGAGCAGCGCCGGAATCATTCGGTACGCGCTGACGGCCGTGAAGCCGAGCGTGATGCGGCCAGCCCCGCCGTGCGCGACGCGCTGCGCGGCCTGCTCGGCCCGCGCGGAAAACTCGAGGATGTGCCGCGCATCGCGCAGGAAGCGCTCGCCGGCCGCGGTCAGCCTGACCTGCCGGCTGCTGCGTTCGAGCAGCGCGATGCCGAGCGCATGTTCGAGCAACTGGATCTGCCGGCTGAGCGGCGGCTGCGTCATGAAGAGCCGCTTGGCCGCACGGCCGAAGTGCAGTTCCTCGGCCACGGCGACGAAGCAACGAAGCTGGTTCAGTTCAATCATTCAAATCGTGAATCAATCAATAGTCTCTTGATGTTAGACCGATATCGATACGGTTCCTATACTCGGTTGCACCTGATGCGCGGCCCGCGCCGCGCACGACGACCGAGACCTTCATGACCATCGACATCCTGCTCACCCAGCCGCTTCCCGACACCATCGACGCCGAACTGTCCGCGCGCTACGCGGTGCATTGCCTGTACGCTGCCGACCAGCCGGACGCGCTGCTCGACCGCGTCGCGTCGCGCATCCGCGGCGTCGTCACGGGAGGCGCGAACGGGTTGTCCGCCGCGTTGATGGACCGGCTGAGCGCGCTCGAAATCGTCGCGATCAACGGCATCGGCACCGACGCCGTCGATCTCGATCGCGCCCGCGCACGCGGCATTCACGTGACGACGACACCCGACGTGCTGACCGACGACGTCGCCGACATGGCGATGGGGCTGATCCTGATGACGCTGCGCGACCTCGGCGCCGGCGAGCGCATCGTGCGCGCCGGCCGCTGGGGCAAGACCGCGCAGCCGCTCGCGACGCAGGTGACGGGCAAGCGGCTCGGCATCGTCGGCCTCGGCCGCGTCGGACGCGCGATCGCGCAGCGCGCGCAGGCGTTCCGGATGCCGGTCAGCTACTTCGGCCCGCGCGAACATCGCGACAGCGGCTACCGCTACGTGCCCGACCTGGTCGCGCTCGCGCGCGACAGCGACGTGCTCGTGCTCGCGGCATCGGCCGATCACGGCAACGTGCTCGTGACGGCCGACGTGCTCGCCGCGCTTGGCCACCAAGGATTCCTGATCAATGTCGCGCGCGGCAAGCTCGTCGACGAAGCCGCGCTCGTGCGCGCGCTCGCGGACGGCACGATCGCCGGCGCGGGCCTCGACGTGTTCGCGGACGAACCGCGCGTGCCGGCCGCGCTGCTCGAACTCGAACGCGTCGTCGTGCAGCCGCACCGCGCGAGCGCCACGCACGAGACGCGCGACGCCATGGGCCGGATCGTGCTCGCCAACCTCGCCGCGTGCTTCGCGGGCCAGCGCCCGCCGACCAGCGTCACGAACTGAGCGCCGCCCGCTTTCCCCGACCACGACACCAAACCAATCACCTTCGCACGACGAAGGCCAGGAGACTCGCATGCCCAATCGATCCAGCGGCAGCGCCGCCGTCGCCGCGTCGCCCGCCTCATCCACCGCGTCGCGCACGATCGGCCGCGTCCGTTACACGGTCCTCGCACTGATCTTCGCCGTCACCGTCGTCAACTATGCGGATCGCGCGACGATGTCCATCGCCGGCACCGGCGTCGCGCACGACCTCGGGCTGACGCCCGTGCAGCTCGGTATCGTCTTTTCCGCGTTCGCGTGGGCCTATGCGATCGGCCAGATTCCGGGCGGCTGGCTGCTCGACCGCTTCGGCGCGCGCCGCGTGTACGGCCTGAGCCTGCTGCTGTGGTCGGTCTTCACGATGCTGCAGGGCACGGTCGGCTGGTTTGCCGTGCAGGGGGCCGCCGCGACGTTCGCGCTGTTCGCGATGCGCTTCATGCTCGGCCTGGTCGAATCGCCGGCGTTCCCGGCCAATTCGCGGATCGTCGCGTGCTGGTTCCCGACTGCCGAGCGCGGCACCGCATCGGCACTGTTCAATTCCGCGCAGTACATGGCCGTCGTGCTGTTCGCGCCCGCGATGGCCTGGCTGACGCACGCGCTCGGCTGGGAACACGTGTTCCTGTGGATGGGGATGCTCGGCGTCGCGCTGTCGGCGCTCTGGTTCGCGTGGTATCGCGAGCCGCACAGCCATCCGCGCGTGAGCGACGCCGAGCGCGACGACCTGCGCCAACGCGGCGCGCTCGTCGATCTCGAGGCGAACCGCGTCCGGCACCGGCAGCGCGTATCGTGGCGCGACGCATCGCAGCTGTTCCGCCACCGGAACCTGTGGGCGATCTATGTCGGCCAGTACGCCATCACGGCGCTCACCTATTTCTTCATCACGTGGTTCCCGATCTACCTGATCAAGGGACGCGGAATGACGATCATGGAGGCCGGCTGGGTCGCCGCGCTGCCGGCGCTCTGCGGCTTCACCGGCGGTGTGCTCGGCGGCGTGCTGTCGGACTGGCTGATCCGGCGCGGCGTGCATCCGTCGCGCGCACGCAAGACGCCGTTCGTCGTGGGGATGGCGATGGCGACGCTGCTCGTGCTCGCGAACGGCGCGTCGTCGAACACCGTCGTGATCGCGCTGATGACGATCGCGTTCTTCGGCAAGGGCCTCGCGGCGGTCGGCTGGGCCGTGCTTGCCGATACCGCGCCGGAAGGCATGGTCGGCCTGAGCGGCGGCGTGTTCAACGGCCTCGGCAACATCGCGGGGATCGTCACGCCGCTCGCGATCGGCTATTTCGTCGCGCACACGGGCTCGTTCGCGGGCGCGCTGTGGTTCGTCGCAGCACACGGGCTGATCGGCATCGCCGCCTACGCGTGGCTCGCCGGCCGCTTCGAACGGATTCGGGTCACGCCGCACGCATGACGCCCGGCGCCGCCGGGCGAGCGAACGGCGGCAGCATCACGCGCGCTGGCGGCTGCCCGGCGCCGGCTCGACGGCGAGCCGGTCGAGTTCGCGCAGATCGTTCTCCAGCGCCGGCGTGAGCGTCGTACGCAGATGGTCGAGGAAGGTGCGGATCTTCGCGTCGAGATAGCGGCGTGTCGCATAGACGGCATACACGCTGACCGTCTGCAGCCGGTAATCGGGCAGCACGCGAATCAGCCGCCCTTCGCGGATGTCGTCGAGCACGGTGTACAGCGCGACGCACGCGATGCCGCGCCCTGCCCGCACCGCGACGCACAGCGCATCCGGTACGTTGACCTGGAACGGTGCCGGCTGCAGCTCGTACACCGTATCCTCGTCGTCGCCACGCTCGAGCCGCCACTCGCTGGCCGGCGATGCGGGCGTATCGAGGCGCAGGCACACGTGGTTCGGCAGATCATCGGGCGTCGTCGGCGTGCCATGCCGCGCCAGGTATTCGCGCGATGCCACCAGCACGCTGCAACTCGTTCCGCAAGTCTGCGCGACGTAGCCGGAATCGGGCAGCTGCGACGCGGTCACGATCGACACGTCGTAGCCTTCCTCGACGAGGTTCGGCATCCGCTGCGCGAGCGTCAGCTCGATCGAAACGTCCGGGTTGTCTTCCTGGTAGCGCACGATCGACGATACGACATGACTCTGCCCGAGCCCCGTCATCGCATGGATGCGCATCTTGCCGCTCGGCCGCAGCAGCGCGTTGCGCGCCTCGGCGTTCGCGTAGTCGAATTCGGCGAGGATCGATTTCGCACGCTCGAAGTAGCGTTCGCCGCTTTCGGTGAGGCCGAGATGGCGCGTCGTGCGATGCAGCAGCCGCGTCTGTACGTGAGCTTCGAGATTCGACACCGCGCGCGATACCTGCGCGGTGGTCGCATCGATTTCTTTGGCGACCGCGGTGAAACTGCCGGCTTCGACAACGCGCACGAACAGGCGCATGTTTTCGAGCATGTCCATTGAATTGGCTTGGGGAGTGTCGGTGGGAAAACGTCGGCGGCGCTCGCGTCAGACGGGAATCGGGGCGTGCGCGCGAACGATGCGCAAGCGATCGCCATGCCGGGGAACGGGCGGGAGAGCGGGCATCGCGTGCGTGGTTGTGGCATATCGGGGGATTCGGTGGCCCGAATTGTACGCCGCCGCAGACAAATTTGCGCGGTTGCAGCGTCGCCAAGCTTTCATCTGATGAAAGGTTTTTGCAAGACGGACGCGTCGCGCGCCTGCCACGCCTTGATGCAGCGCGACAATTTATATCACAACACGATATAATCTACGCCTTCCTTGCGCTGCGTCATCCGCGTCGTCATTTTTACCGCTTATCGTCCATGTCGTCAGGCTCCTCCCCGTCGCGCCGCACATTCCGCCAATGGCTGCACAGCTTCATTCCCCATCCGATGACGCTCGGCTGGCGCGAGCGCATGCGCTCGTGCACGGGCGCGCTCGTCGGCATCGCGACGGTCGGCGTCACGATGCGGCTGCTGCCCGGCGTGCCGGGCCTCGTGCCGCTGCTCGTCGCGCCGATGGGGGCGTCGGCGGTGCTGCTGTTCGCGGTGCCCGCGAGTCCGCTCGCGCAGCCGTGGTCGATCATCGGCGGCAACCTGGTGGCGGCGACCGTCGGCGTCGCGTGTGCGCAGTCGATCGCCGATCCGATCACGGCCGCCGCGGTTGCGGTCGCCCTCGCGATCGGCGGCATGTTCGTACTGCGCTGCGTGCACCCGCCGTCGGGCGCGGTCGCGCTGACGGCCGTGCTCGGCGGCCCCGCGATCCACTCGCTCGGCTTCGGCTTCGTGGTCGAGCCGATCGCGCTGCAATCGGCGATCCTGCTGTCGGCCGCGCTCGTGTACCACGCGCTGACAGGCCACCGCTATCCGCACGGCGGCGTGCGTCCCGACGCGAAGCCGCAAGGCGCCAACGCCGCGCCGGCACGCGGCGGCTTCACGCGCGCCGATCTCGACGCCGTGCTGAAGCGCCGCGGCGAATGGCTCGACGTCGATCCGGACGACCTCGAGATGCTGCTGCGCGAAACCGAGATGCAAGCGTATGCGCGCACGTTCAGCCAGCTCACGTGCGCCGACCTGATGACGAAGAACGCGATCGAAGTCGCCCCGTCGACCTCGGTGACGGCGGCGCTGACGCTGCTCGACCGCCATCGCGTGAAGGCACTGCCCGTCGTGGACGGCGACGATCGCCTGATCGGCATCGTCACGCGCGCCGACCTCACGCGCCAGCTGCGCCGCCCCGCTCCGCTGTGGCAGCAGCTGGCCGCGCGGCTGCCGCAGTCGTTCGGCGGCCAGCCGCCCAGCGTCGCGACAGTGATGACCCCCGACGTCGCGTCCGTGCCGCAGACCATGCCGATCACCGCGCTGGTGCCGCTGTTTACACATTCGGGCCACCACCACATCCCGGTCGTCGACGCATCGCGACGGCTCGTCGGCATCATTACGCAGACGGATCTCGTCACGGGCCTGTACCAGCAGACGCGGATGCTCGAGGCCGCGTAACGCCGACGAACAACGAAATGTGCTCCATTCCGCTGAAAATCGTCCATTTATATCATATTGTGATATATTTCACGTTGCCGAAACTCCTGCCCGACCGACCGCAATGACCGATACCCGACGCTCGCTGACCAAAGCCGATTTCCAGCAACTGTCCGAGTTCCGCTACCAGATGCGCCGCTTCGAGCGCTTCTCCGAACGCGCCGCGCAAAGCGAAGGCGTGACGCCGCTGCAGTATCTGCTGCTGCTGCACATCAAGGGCTACCCGCATCGCGAATGGGCCACCATCGGCGAACTCGCCGAACGCCTGCAGGCGCAGCATCACGGCGTCGTCGCGCTGGTGACGCGCTGCGAGGCGCTCGGGCTCGTGAAGCGCAAGACGAGCGAAGCGGACCGCCGGCAGGTCGAGGTCCACCTCGAGGAAGCCGGCGAAACGCTGCTCGCCCGCCTCGCGGCCATGCACCGCACGGAACTGAAATCGCTCAAGGGCACGTTCCAGGTTCCGCAGATCGATTATTGACCCAGGCTTGACCAACCTTTCCCTGCTCCGATGAACGCACCACACAAACGCGATTTCTCGACCAACGAACGCCTGCCCAGAATAGCATTGCTGGCTGCCGGGATCGGCGTGCTCAGCACGCTGGCGGCGTTCGTGCTGTTGAGCCTGATCCACCTATTCACGAACCTGTTCTTCTTCCAGCAGTTCTCGTTCGCCGACCGCTCGCCCGCCCACAACACGCTCGGCGCGTGGGTGATCGTCGTGCCGGTGATCGGCGGGCTGATCGTCGGGTTGATGGCACGCTTCGGTTCGGAGAAGATCCGCGGCCACGGCATTCCCGAAGCGATCGAGGCGATCCTGTTCGGCAAGAGCCGCATGTCGCCGAAGGTTGCGATCCTCAAGCCGCTGTCGTCCGGCGTCGTGATCGGAAGCGGCGGCCCGTTCGGTGCCGAGGGCCCGATCATCATGACGGGCGGCGCGCTCGGCTCGCTGATCGCGCAATGTGTGCACGTGACCGCGGCCGAACGCAAGACGCTGCTCGTCGCGGGCGCGGCCGCCGGCATGACCGCCGTGTTCGGCACGCCGGTCGCCGCCGTGCTGCTCGCGGTCGAACTGCTGCTGTTCGAATGGCGTCCGCGCAGTTTCCTGCCGGTCGCGCTCGCGTGCGCGGTGGCCGGTTTCGCCCGCGCCGTGTTCTTCGGTGTCGGCCCGCTGTTTCCGCTGGCCACCGCATCGCCGACGCCCGTCGCTCTGCTGTCGTGCATCGTCGCGGGCCTGCTGTCCGGCATGCTCGCGTGCGGCCTGTCGGCCGCGCTGTACCGCGTCGAGGACGCCTTCGCGAAGCTGCCTGTGCACTGGATGTGGTGGCCGGCGCTCGGCGCGATCGTGATCGGCGTCGGCGGCTGGCTCGAGCCGCGCGCGCTCGGCGTCGGCTACGACGTGATCGGCGACCTGCTGCACCAGCACATCGCGCTGAAGATCGCGCTCGCGCTGCTGATCGTGAAGGCCGTGATGTGGGTGATCGCGCTCGGCTCCGGCACGTCGGGAGGCGTGCTGGCCCCGCTGCTGATGCTCGGCGCCGGCCTCGGCACCGTGCTGTCGCCGGTGCTGCCCGGCGGCGATCCGGCACTCTGGCCGCTCGTCTGCATGGCCGCGACGCTCGGCGCGACGCTCGGCGCGCCGCTGACCGCGATCGTGTTCGCGTTCGGCCTCACGCACGACGCGAACGCACTGCTGCCGCTGCTCGCCGCGACGCTCGTCGCACACGGCTTCGCGACCGTCGTGATGAAGCGTTCGATCATGACGGAAAAGATCGCGCGCCGCGGGTATCACATCTACCGCGAATACGGCGTCGATCCGCTCGAACGCCATGACGTGGCCGAAGTGATGACCTCGGCCGACGCACTCGTCGCGATCGACGGGGCCATGACGCTCGACGCGGTCGAGTCGCAGTACTTCGGCGTAAAGCAGACACACCGTGCATACCCGGTCGTGCAGAACGGCCGCCTGCTCGGCATCGTCGATCGCGCGACGCTCGACGCGCAGCGCGCGCAGGCCGGTCCCGGCGGCGTGGTCGCGAACGCGTTCGCCGAGCATGTGCCGGCCGTCGCGCAGGCGCACGAAACGTGCCGCGTGGTCGCATCGCGGCTCGCGATGCTCGGCCTTGAACGCCTGCCGGTCGTCGACGATCCGCAATCGCTGCGCATCATCGGCATCGTGTCGCGCAGCGACTTGATCAAGCCCGCGCTCCAGCACTTCGACGACGAACAGAAGCGCGAACGCTTCCGTCCGGTCGTACCCGTCAACCTGCGCGACGCAGGTATGCGCAAGGCGGGCTGATACGCACCGCGCGCGCCGCCGCGTCCGGCGTTTAAACTTCGTTGACAATCGATCGGACGAAAGTTTGTCATCATGGTACTCATGCGACGGGGCCATCATTCAGCCGTTCCACATCGTCATCCAATAAAGAAGCGTCGCGGCGCGACATGCAGACACATGCAGCACGCCGCGGCCGTCAATCCGCCACACCTCAGGGCAGCGAGCCGACCTCACGACGCATGACGTCGTTGTCGCGTCTCCACACGGACCGCGCACGACGCATGCCGCCGCGCGACAGAACGCATTGCATCCGGAGTGCCGTTTGGCAAGCGCGTTAACAACTTGTTTCGGAATCGCCGGAACCGCATTTGTCCGATGCAATCTCACAGGCACGCAGTTCTGCTGCGCATCCCACTCAATCAATCACGACTCGAGGGAGATAAAACGTGAACGTGAAATACTTACCGCTCATCGCATTGACCGTGGCAATTTCTGCTCACGCGGCCGATCCGGCCGTGCAGAACGTGGGACAAAGCCAGAAGGCCGCCCCGGACGTCTCGGCGTGCATCGCCAAGACCTGGGCCGACAAGTCGCAACAGCAGGTGATCTCGCAGAACGTGCTCGCGAACGGCCTCGCGACCGATGTCTACGCACCGGGCCAGCAGCCGCCGAACGGCGTGGCCGCGATGGTTCGCCCGTCGTCGAAGCCGGACGCGAAGACGTGGGTCGGCGTGCGCGGCGACGCGGCTGCCGCCGGCGACATCAGCGCCTGCCTGTAAGCCCCGCGCCGGACGGCGTTGCGCCGTCCGCATGCGACAAGCCCCGCCTAGGCGGGGCTTTTTTGTGTGGGCGCACGGGCCGCACGCACGCGTCGCGACCGTGCTTGCGCGCTTACAGGTAGCTGCAGACGTAGTCGAGCGTCTCGAGCACTTCGATGTCGAAGCGGCTCTTGCCCGGCACCGAGAACGATTCGCCGGCGCCGTAGGTCTGCCAGTCGCTGCTGCCGTCGAGCTTCACGCGGCACTTGCCGGCCTGCACTTCCATCAATTCGGGCGCGTCCGTGCCGAAGTTGAGCGCGCACGGCAGGATCACGCCGAGCGTCTTGCGCGTGCCGTCCGGGAAGAGCACGGTATGCGACACGCACTTGCCGTCGAAATAGACGTTCGCGCGCTTGACGACCGATACGTTGTCGAATTGGGTTGCACTGGTCATGTGATGCCTCTGATTGCTGGATGCCGGATGGCGTGTTGTCGGAAGCCGGCCGGGGCGGCAGGCCGGCCGCTATGATACCGGCTCGCGGCGGGCGTGCCGCAAGCGGGGCCGATCCTAGGCGTGCGACCAATAATCAGGATCACTATTCGATGCATTGTGTGGCCCGCATGGAGCATGCTCAACGGAGCCCCTTGCGTCGCGCGGAATCGCGCAGGCAGTCGAGCAGCATTGCCGCAGCCGGCGTGAGCGGACTGTCGCGGCGCGTGACGACCTGCACGGACACGCCGGGCAGCCGCTCGCGGATCGGCAGCACCACGAGCTGGTCGCGCGCCCACTCCCCTTGCAGCAGCTGTTCGGGCATCGACGCGATCAGGTCGCAGCCCGTCATCAGGCTGTGCGCGAGGCCGAAGCTCGGGCATTCGACGACCCGCTGCGGCACCGGCAGCCCGTATGCGATGAACGTGTTGAACAGCACCTGGGTCGAGCTTTCCGGCGACGGATTCATCAGCCAGTCGGCCTCGACGAGATCGGCGAGCGACGTGGCCGACGCGAGTGGATGCCCCTTGCGCGCGACGATCAATGATCGGCTCGCATAGAGTTCCGCGTGATCGAACTCGGCCGCCAGCAGTTCGGGCACGACGACGGCCACCGCGAAATCGAGGGATCCGTCGTGCAGCCGCGGCAGCGCGACGCCCGGAAACCCTTCGATCAGATTGACGCGCGCGACCGGAAAGCGCCGCCGGAACGCGCGAAACGCGTCGGGCAGGATCGTCACCGCGGCGGCCGGCGTGATCGCCGCCGCGACCGAGCCCGTCATCGCGCCCTGCGCCTGCTCGATGTCGTCGCGCGCACGCTGCATCTCGGCGACGATCAGCCGCGCGCGCACCTGCAACTGCTGGCCGAACGCCGTGAGCTGCACGCCGCGCGCGGTGCGCACGACGAGCGACACGCCGAGCGCGATCTCCAGTTCCTTGACCGCCTTCGTCAACGCCGCCGGCGACACGTTCAGGCGCCGCGCGGCCGCTCGGATGCTCCCTTCGTCCGCGACGGTGACGAACGCTTTCAACTGATGGTATTTCATGGCGGCATGCGTGATTCGTGGAAACCCCCGTGCAGCGCGGCGCATGCAGGCTCAGGGTATTCCCGAGCGGCAACCGGTGGTGTGCACCAAAGCAATTTAGCAGCTTCTGGTGCGCAAAAGAAATTTATATCCTTTACCGTCATATGCGCGTCAAACGTCCACCGGCCCCACAGGAGACACCATGCTGCAAGCCGTGAACCCCGTCATCCCCGGCATCGCCGCGATCGCCCCAGACCTCATCGAAGTGCGCCGCCGCATCCATGCGCACCCGGAACTCGCGTTCGAGGAAACGCTGACGAGCGATCTCGTCGCGGAACTGCTCACCGGCTGGGGCTACGAAGTGCATCGCGGCATAGGCAAGACGGGCGTCGTCGGCGTGCTGCGCGAAGGACAAGGCACGCGCACCGTCGGCCTGCGCGCCGACATGGACGCGCTGCCGCTCGCCGAGGCCACCGGCCTGCCCTACGCGAGCCGCCATGCGAACAAGATGCATGCATGCGGCCACGACGGCCACACCGCGATGCTGCTGTGCGCGGCGCGTCACCTGGCCGCGACGCGCCAGTTCTCCGGCACGCTGAACCTGATCTTCCAGCCAGCCGAGGAAAACTTCGGTGGCGCGAAATCGATGATGGACGACGGCCTGTTCGACCGCTTCCCGTGCGATGCGATCTTCGCGATCCACAACATGCCGGGCCGCGCCGCCGGCGACATGGCATTCCGCGCCGGCGCCGCGATGGCGTCGGCCGACCGCGTGACGATCACGCTGCGCGGCGTCGGCGGTCACGGGGCGATGCCGCACTTCGCACGCGATCCGATGTCGGCCGCGGGCAGCATCATGGTCGCGCTGCAGACGATCGTCGCGCGCGAGGTCGATGCGCAGCATGCGGCCGTGATCACGGTCGGCAGCGTGCAGGCCGGCGAGACCTTCAACATCATTCCCGAAACCGTCGTGATGAAGCTGTCGGTGCGCGCGCTGAACGCCGACGTGCGCGCGCTGCTCGCCCGCCGCATCGAAGCGCTCGCGAAGGGCCAGGCAGAAAGCTTCGGCCTCACCGCGGAAGTGGATTACGACTACGGCTACCCGGTGCTCGTCAACCATCCCGAACCCACCGCGTTTGCAGCCGACATCGCGCGCCGGATGCTCGGCGCCGAGCGTGTCGAGACCGAGGCCGCGCCGCTGATGGGCAGCGAGGACTTCGCGTTCATGCTCGAGGCGCGCCCCGGCTGCTATGCGTTCATCGGCAACGGGATCGGCAGCAAGGGCGGCTGCATGGTGCACAACCCCGGCTACGACTTCAACGACGACATCCTCGCGATCGGCGCGAGCTACTGGGTCCGCGTCGCCGAAGCCTGGCTCGCGGCCTGACGGCCCTTCATCACGCAGTTTCGCGCTTTAGCAGGGGAACCCCATGGAAACGTCCGCCCTTCCGTTCGCCGGGTCGCCGGCCGATGCCCGCGCCGCCGCGAAGAAACGCCGCCTGATCGCGGCCGCCGCGGTCGGCAACGCGCTCGAGTTCTACGACTTCACGGTCTACAGCTTCTTCGCCATCCTGATCGGCAAGCTGTTCTTTCCGGTCCACTCGTCGTTCGGGCAGCTGATGCTCGCGGTCGCGAGCTTCGGCGTCGGCTTCGTCACGCGTCCGCTCGGCGGCCTCGTGATCGGCATGTATGCCGACCGCGCCGGCCGCAAGAAGGCGATGATCCTGACGCTCTTGCTGATGGCGCTCGGCACCGCGACGATCGCGGTCGCGCCGACCTTCGCGCAGATCGGCATCGCCGCGCCGCTGCTGCTCGTGCTCGCACGCCTGCTGCAGGGGTTCGCATCGGGCGGCGAAGTCGGCGCGTCGACGACGCTGCTGCTCGAACAGGCACCGCAGCACCGCCGCGGCTTCTACGCGTCGTTCCAGTTCTCGAGCCAGGGGCTCGCCGCGCTCGCCGGCGCGCTGACCGGCGTCGCGCTCACGTCGACGCTCAATGCCGCGCAGCTCGAAAGCTGGGGCTGGCGCGTGCCGTTCATCATCGGCACGCTGTTCGTACCGCTCGGCTACTGGCTGCGCAAGACCGTCGAGGAAGTGCCGGCTGCCGCGCACGCCGCCACGCACGACGAGCCGGTCGCGTCGCTGCCGCTCGCCGACGTGCTGCGCCACCACGGCAAGGCCGTGTTCGCGGGCCTCGGCGTGACGATCGGCGGCACGTCGATCCACTACATCATCGTGTTCTACATGGCGATCTACGGCGTGCAGGTGCTGCATCTTCCGACCTGGCTGTCGATGACGGCAGGCTGCGTCGCCGGCGCCATCCTGATGCTGGTGACGCCGATCGGCGGCCACCTGTCCGACGTCTACGGGCGCAACCGAATCGTCTGGTGGACGCGCATCGTGCTGATGGCCGCGATCTACCCCGCGTTCGTCGCGCTGAACCGGTGGCCAGGCGCCGCGTCGCTGCTGTCGATCATCGCCGCGCTGTCTGTCGTGCACGCGATCAACATCGGCGCGACCGGTGCGATGCTCGGCGAGCTGTTCCCGCGTGCGGTTCGGGCGACCGGCGGTGCGCTCGTCTACAGCGTCGGCGTCGCGATCTTCGGCGGCTTCGCGCAGTTTTTCGTGACCTGGCTGATCGCGGCGACCGGCAACCCGAACGCACCCGCGTGGTATGCGATCGGCTGTGGTGCGATGACGCTGCTCGCCATTCGCTGCATGGACGAGAAGGCCGGGAAGGCACTCGATTAACTGACAGGCGATGCGCGGCACGTGCGCGGCCGCAACGTCGTCGATCCACCGACCCCGCCGGTTTCGGCGGGGTCTTTCCTTTTGTGTGATCGACACTGCTCACATGAACCGGCAGCGCCGGAGGACCGTCCGTCGCCGTAAACGCAACAAGGCACGGGCCACCGTCACCCGTGCCTTGCGTGCGCTACGCCTCGATCAGAACGTATGCATCATCCCGACATACGCGCCCGTCTGCGACTCGCCCGTCATCGGGCTCGTGCCCGACGTCGCGTCGCGCGGCGACGCGAGCAGCGAGAAGTTCGAGTTGCCGCCGTTGCGCACATACGCGACCGTCCCGTACAGGAACGTGCGCTTCGACAGGTTGTACGTCGTACCGAGCACGTACATGATCGCGTGCCCCGACGGATCGTGCGACGCATCGCCGCCGCCGTCACCGACCTTCACGTAATACCCGCCGCCCGTCACGGCCCACTGCGGCGTTGCCGTGTAGGTCGCGCCGAGCCAGTAGTGATCGGCGCGATCGGCGACGCCCGCCGGGCTATCCGGCGCCTGGTAGTGCGTATACGCGCCCTGGATCTTGAACTTCGACACCTTCACGTTCGCGCCGACGAAATACTCGCGCGACGCGGTGAAGATATTGCTGAACTTGCCGTTGTTGTCGCGCAGCTCGTCGTAGATGCCGCGCACGTCGAGCACCGGCGAGTGGTACGAGATCATGATCCCGTCCGAGCGGCCGAAGTCGTCGGCCGCGCCGTAGTTGAAGCCGCGCGACTGGTTGCCGAACGCATATTGCGCCTGCACGTCGAAGCCGCCGATCACCGGGCTGTGATATTCGATGTTGTTGCTGCTCTGCTGCCAGTTGCGCCCGCGCACGAGCGATGCGGACGAAAACGCCTGCTGCACGAACGGATCGAATTCCCACACGCCATCACTGTCGATGAACAGGTTGCGGCCGGCCTGCAACTGGCCCCACGTGTCGCTCTTCAGCCCGACATACGCGCGGCGCGACCACATGCGTCCGCCGCCCGTCGTGCCGTTCATCACCTGAAACGCGGTTTCCAGGTTGAAGACCGTCGACATCCCGCCGCCGAGATCCTCGACGCCTTTCAGGCCGAACATGCTGGTGCCCCAGTCGCCGCCTTCCGCGCTCCAGCGCGTCGAGCTGCCGTTGGGCGTCGCGATGTGGTTCAGGTATTCGACGCCGCCGTCGATCCGGCCGTACAGCGTCACGCTTGTCTGTGCGAACGCGGCCGCCGGCGTGGCGGCCACGATCAGCCATGCGAAATGTTTGAGTCGCAAAATGTTGCCCCCTCGGAGTCCCGACCGTCCGACACGCGCCCCATGCGCGCGCCGGCGATCCGTTTACCCGCGATCGATCGAAAAACGTCCGGGGCCCGCCGCGCAGAGCGCGAGCAGGCCGCCCGAGATCGCGATGTTCTTGTAGAAATGAATCATGTTGTTCATCTGCTCGCCGCCCGTCATCGTCCAGTAGTGGTGGCCGATCAAGCCGGTGCCGATCGCATACAGCGCAAGCAGCAGCGCGAGCGGCCGCGTCTGGAAACCGACGAGGATCGCGATGCCGGCGAACAGCTCCATCACGACGGAGATTGCCGCCGAAACGATCGGTGCAGGCGCACCCTCGCTTCCCATGAACGCGATCGTACCGGAGAAGTCGACGATCTTCTTCCAGCCGAACATCACGAACAGGATCACGAGCAGGATTCGGGACAGCAGCAGCAGCACATCGCGCTGGGAAGCGAGAAACGGTTGATTCGGTGTCATGGTGTGATCAACGAAAGCAGTGCGCGAACCGCGCGCACCGGATTGCCTGTGAACCGGAACGGGCGGCTGCCGGCCGCCCGCCCCGCTCTGCAACAACCGGCATCGGGGTCCGCCCGATGTGCTGTGCGCCTCCTCTTGTCAGTGTTGCCCTGCTTCGTGCCGCGTCGCGTCCGGCGTCAACGCGCCTTCGCGACGTCCTGCTCGGTCACCTTCGCGGCCGGATTGCCGAACTGGCCGGTCAGGTAGTTCGCCAGCGCGGCGATCTGCGCATCCGACAGCTCGTTGCGGAACGCGGGCATGCCGACGTCCTCGCTGCCGGCCTTGCGCTGCACGCCGTTCAGGATCACCTGCACCAGATTCGCCGGATTCGACGCACCCACCGTCGAGTTGTGGAACAGCGACGGGTAATAGCCGTCCGGCGTGCCCTTGCCCTGCATCTGGTGGCACGTCGCGCAGTTGCCGAGATACAGCCGCGCCGGATCGATGCCCGACGACGCGAGCGCCACGCCGCGCAGCTTCAGGCCGTCTTCCGCCGGCTTGCCCCACGACGAGCGCGACTGCTTCGCGTCGCCGCTGGCCACCGCCGGCACCGTGCGGATATACGTCGCGATCGCGCCGATGTCGGCGTCGGTCATCTTCGAGAAGCTGTGCTCGACCGCCTCGGCCATCGGACCGGCCGCCTGCGCGAGGCCCGGCACGCTGCCGGTACGCAGGTACTGGACGAGTTGCTGCTGCGTCCAGCCGCCGATCCCCGCGTTCGGGTCGGACGTGATGTTGTAGCCGTCCCAGCCCGCGAGGACCGAACCCGACAGGAAGCTGCCGCCCGTCTCGTCGAGCGACTTCTCCTGCATCGCGATGCCGCGCGGCGTGTGGCACGTGCTGCAGTGCGCGAGGCCCTGCACCAGGTACGCGCCGCGGTTCCACTCGGCGCTCTGCGTCGGCTTCGGCGCGTACGCGCCGTCCTTCAGGAACAGCCAGTTCCAGATCTTCAGCGGCCAGCGCATGCTCAGCAGCGCGGGAATCTCGTTCTTCGGCGGCGTCTGCTTGACCGGTTCGACACCGTGCATGAAGTACGCATACAGCGCCTGCACGTCGTCGTCGTTGATCTTCGCGTACGACACGTAAGGCATCGCCGGGTACAGGTTGTTGCCGTTCTTCGACACGCCGTGACGCACCGCGCGCTCGAAGTCGTCGAACGTCCAGTTGCCGATGCCGGTGTCCGGGTCGGGCGTGATGTTGCTCGTATAGATCTTGCCGAGCATCGGCACCGGCATGCCGAGGCCGCCGGCGAACGGCTTGCCGCCCTTCGCGGTGTGGCAGGCCATGCAGTCGCCCGCGACCGCGAGATATTCGCCGCGCTTGATCTGCGCGGGATCGGCCGAGTCGGCCGCGCGCACGAGGCCCGGCAGCGCGAGGCAGCCAGCGAGGAGGAAGGTGAGAGTAGATTTCCGCACGGTCAGACTTCCTTCTTCAGCGTGTCCGACATCCGCAGCGCCAGCGCCGCGATCGTCAGCGTCACGTTCACCGTACCGACGGTCGGCATCGTCGAACTGCTCGAGATGAACAGGTTCGGATGGTCGAACGTGCGGCAGTCCTTGTCGACGACCGAGTCGCGTGCATCCGCGCCCATGATCGTCGCGCCCGTGATGTGGTTGTTCGGCGCGAACTCGTCGTTGAACACGACGTCCGTGCCGCCCAGCACCTGCGCCGCGGTCGCATAGACTTCGCGCGTGTGCACGGCGCCGCGCTTCACGTAGTCGTCGATCGCATAGGTGATTTCCGGGCGCGGAATGCCGATCGCGTCGGTGGCGGTCTTGCTCGGCACGATGCGGTTCTCGGGCTGCGGCAGGATTTCGTGGAAGCAGTCGAACTGCACGTAGCGGGCCGAACGATCGCGGATCTGCGCGTCGAGCTCGTCGGACTTCATCAGCTTGCCGGCCTTGAAGATCTTCTGCGTCTCCTGATTGATGCGCGACATGTTCGACAGATGGATCTTCTTCGCGGCTTCGGTCGCGCGGAACGGACCGTCGCGGAAACCGATCAGCGACGTCATTTCCTGCGGGCCGCGACCCGGCCACAGCTTCTCGCTCGCATAGAACGACACACCCGTGCCCGGGTGGTCCATCAGGTTGCGCCCGACCATGTCGGAGCTGTTCGCGACACCGTTCGGGAAGTCGCGGTTCGCCGACATCAGCAGGATCTTCGGCGTCTCGATGCCGTTCGCGGCGACCACGAAATACTTGCCCTCGACGCGATGGTCGGCGCCCGTCTTGTCCTTGTAGATCGCGGCGACGATGCGCTTGTCCGGACCCGTCTCGAGCTTGTAGACGACCGCGCTGTCGATCAGCTTTGCGCCGGCCTGCTCGGCCTTCTCGACGTGCACGATGCCGTTGTACATCGCACCGATCGGGCAGATCGGCATGCAGTTGTTGTTCCCGCAACAGGTTGGCCGGCCGTCGTACGGACGGCTGTTGCGCGCGACCGGTTCGGTCACCACGTGGAACTTCGGGTCATGGCCGTTGAGCGCGCTCTTGATCGTCTGCTCGTTGAACGACAACGGCAGCGGCGGCATCGGATACGGCTGCTTGCGCGGCGAGTACAGGTCCTCCTCGGGGCCGGGGCCCCACACGCCGAGTTCTTCCTCCGCGCGCTGGTAGTAATGCTCGAGGTCGTCGTACTGGATCGGCCAGTCGCGACCGACGCCGTACACGGTCTTCATCTTGAAGTCGTTCGGGATGAAGCGCCACGCCGACGCAGCCCAGTGCCACGTCGTACCGCCCACCGCGCGGATGTACTGCGAGTTGAACTTGTGCTCGCCCTTCAGGACCAGGTAGTCGTTCGGCGGGCCGTATTCCGGATGCGGCGCCCACGGGCTCGACGGGTACGGCGCCATGAAGTCCGTCTTGTCGGGCTGGTTGCGGAAGCGTTCGACGATTTCCCAGCGCGGCATGCGCGGGCCTGCCTCGAGCAGGATCACCGACTTGCCGGCCATGGCAAGCTGGTGCGCGACGATCGCGCCTGCGACACCGGATCCGACGACCACGACGTCGGCTTTTTGCGTATCGGTATCGGCCATCAGGCTTGCCTCTCGATCGGTTTTTCGGCCCAGAAGCCGGGTTTGTTGGGGCAATACGAAGGAATCACGAGCGTATCGGATACGACGCTGAACATTAATGCTTCCTCGTACGTAATCACGACGTTGTCGACGATGCCGAGATACCACGCTTCGAGAATCGACAGCGCGGAGGCCTGCTGATCGGGACTCAATGAACCGGATGCGAGCGCGCCGGCGAGTTGCGACAGACCGTCGGCGGTCTTGAACGAGCCCTTCTGCAAGGCCTGCAGGAAGCGGTCGCCGAGCACGCGGCTCAGCCCTTTCTTGCCTGTCAGTGCTTCGGAGAGCGTCATGAACGTATCGAGCGGCGCGGCGCCGGGATTATCGGCCAAGGCTCGCAACGCCAGCGAGCCGGTGAGGCCTGCCGCCGTCAGCGCCAGTGCGCCCTGCAGCCATTGACGCCGCGTGATGCCGGATGCGGCTGCGTCGCGATCGCGACGCGAGTGGGGGGTGTTGTCGTTGTGCATGTTTCCTTCTCTCGAACACCGGATTCGGGAAAACCACGCTTGATATTTCTCAAACTTTCGCGCGGCCCTGAAATGTACGCGCACAATTCGAATTGGACAATGCTTTTATAGTCCAATAAATGTTCCGCAATCCGAGACAATCGACATTTCGCTGCATTTTTGTGTCGTCGACGCGACAATTCTGCTTCGGAATGCCGGCGTGTCGCAAGCCGGCGACACGCCGTCTCCATTCATCCGCTCACATGCGCGTCGGTTAGAATCGCGTGCAATCAAACAGAAAGCTTCCCTCCGAGGGCATCGAGCGATGAAGCAGCACGACAAGCACAACAATACGAATTCAACCCGTCACACCAAACGGCTGCTCTGGCGCATCGGCGCGGTCACGGCGCTCGGCGCTGCCGCGGCACTGTCGCTGCATGCGGGCGCCGCACGCACGGTGAGCGTGTCGCCGCAAGGCACCGTCACCGAAGTGCGGCAAAGCGTCGTCAAGTTCGACGAACCGATGGTCGCGTTCGGTTCCGCCTCCGCGCCGAGTCCCGCGCGCATGACCTGCAACGACTCCACCGCCGCACGCGGCCAGGGACACTGGCTCGACGACAAGACGTGGGTCTACGATTTCGAGAACGACCTGCCGCCCGGCGTGCGCTGCTCCGTCGCGCTCAACGACACGCTGCGCTCGGTCGCCGGCAATGCGGTCAGCGGCCCGCGCCGCTTCACGTTTCAGACCGGCGGCCCGTTCCCTGTGACGGTGCGCCCCGGCTCGCGCGAGATCGAGGAGCGCCAGGTTTTCGTGCTGAAGCTGAACGGCCCGGCCGAGCCGCGCTCCGCGCTCGCGAACATCTGGTGCGAAGCGGTCGGCATCGGCAACCGCATCCCCGTCACGGCCGCCGACGACGATACCCGCAACGCGCTGCTCGACCACTTCGGGCTGAAGAAGGACGCCGCGCGCGTGCTGACGCTGTCGTGCGCGCAGGCGCTGCCCGCGAGCGCGAAGATGCAACTCGTCTACGGCAAGGGCGTCGCGAGCCCGAGCGGCATCGCGAACGACACCGAGCGCCGCTTCGACTTCACCGTGCGCGCGCCGTTCGCCGCGAGCTTCTCGTGCGAGCGCGAAAATGCGAAGGCGCCCTGCACGCCGCTGCGTCCGCTCACGCTGTCGTTCAATGCGCCGATCTCGCGCAAGAACGCCGAGGCGATCAAGCTGCGCGGCCCTGACGGTTCGCTTTCACCGACCTTCGCGGCCGACGATCACAGCGACGAAGTGACGACCGTCACCTTCAACCCGCCGCTGCCCGCGCAGGAGAACCTGACGATCGAGCTGCCGTCCGGCCTGCACGACGTGACCGACCGCGCGCTCGCGAACGCAGACCTGTTCCCGCTCGCAACGCGCACCGCGCCGATGCCGCCGCTCGCGAAATTCTCGTCGGGCACCTTCGGGATCGTCGAGCGTTTCGCCGAACCGGATACGCCTGCGCTCGTGCCCGTCACACTGCGCAACGTCGAGGCCGACCTGCATGTCGCGGGCCTCAACACGAGCGGCGCGCAATTCTCGAACCTGAAAGTCGACGACGACACCGCGATTCGTCAATGGATGCGCACCGTCGAGCGCTTCGACAACTGGTCGATGACGGCCGGCACGATCGACGAGCGCATCCCGGGCCTGCTCCGTCGCAAGGGCCAGCACCCCGTCTACGTGCCGCTCCAGGCCGGCGAAAAGATGCCCGCGCCGCAGAACCGTCGCATCGACGTGCGCTCGCTGTCGCTGCTCGCCGGAGAGCCGGGTGCGCAGGCACTGACGTTGCCGAAGGCCGATCCGAAGGCGCTGCGTCCGTTCGAGGTCGTCGGCGTGCCGATCGAAAAACCCGGCTTCTACGTGCTCGAACTCGCGTCGCCCGCGCTCGGCCGCTCGCTGCTCGCGAAGCCGTCGAGCATGTACGTACGTACCACCGTGCTCGTCACGAACCTCGGCGTGCATCTGAAACAGGGCCGCGAGAACAACCTCGTGTGGGTCACGACGCTCGACAAGGGCAAGCCCGTGCCGAACGCGCGAATCCGCGTGTCGGATTGCAACGGAGACGAAATCGCGTCCGGCAAGACCGATGTGCACGGCCTGCTGAAGATCGACGGTGCATTCGAGCCGAAGCACGAATGCAGCCAGTCGGAGCGCTTCGACGACTACTTCGTGTCGGCGCGCGTCGACGATCCCAGGACCGGCCCGGACATGGCGTTCGTCAGCTCGAACTGGAACCGCGGGATCGAATCGTGGCGCTTCAACGTGCCGACCGACACCGACAGCGCGCCGACCGTGCGCGCGCATACCGTATTCGACCGCACGCTGCTGCGTGCCGGCGAAACCGTGTCGATGAAACACTTCCTGCGCACCGAGACGCTGCAGAGCCTCGCGTTTCCGGCGCAATACCCGACGCGCGTGACGATCCGCCACCTCGGCTCCGACCAGACCTACAAGCTGCCGCTCACGTGGTCCGCCGACCACAGCGCCGACACGCGATTCACGCTGCCGCCCGCGGCGAAGCTCGGCGAATACAGCGTCTCGCTCGAAGGCGGCCCCGACGATGCACCGACCGCCAGCTACTACAGCGGCAGCTTCCGTGTCGAGGCATTCCGCCTGCCGGTGCTCAAGGGGTCGATCGGCGCGCGCGACGCGCAGAAGAGCCCGCTCGTCGCGGTCAAGGAAGCGCCGCTCGCGGTGCAGATCGACTACGTGTCGGGCGGCGGCGCATCGAACCTGCCCGTGCAGGTGTCGGCGCTGATGAAGTGGGCGTCGCCGCCGTTCGCGGATCGCTTCGAGGACTTCAGCTTCACGCCGTATCGTCCGGAGCGCAGCGACGGCAATGCCGACGACGATGCGCAGGACGGCGACAGCGCATCGGCCGCGAACAACGATCCCGACGCGACCCGGTTGATCGCGGACAAGCTGCCGCTGACGCTCGACCGCAACGGCGCGGGCACCGTCACGCTCAAGGGCCTGCCCGACGTCGACGCGCCAAAGCGCATCGCGCTCGAGGCGACGTTCGCGGACCCGAACGGCGAAGTGCAGACGATCCGCGGCGACACGATCCTGTGGCCGGCCGCGGTCGTGGCCGGCATCAAGGCCGGCCGCTGGGTGTCGGTCGGCCAGCGCGTGCCCGTGCAGGCGCTCGCGGTCGACCTGCAGGGCAAGCCGCGCGCATCGGTGGCGGTCGAGATCAAGGGCGTCGCGCACATCACGACGTCGTCGCGCAAGCGGATGGTCGGCGGCTTCTACGCATACGACAACAAGAGCGACACGCGCGACCTCGGCGTGCTGTGCTCGGGCAAGACCGACGACAAGGGCCGCATGGCCTGCGACGCGACGCTCGAACAGGCCGGCAACGTCCAGTTGATCGCGGTCGCGAAGGACGGCGACGGCCGCACGTCGAATGCGTCGACGTCCGTCTGGGTCACGCGCGAGGACGAACTCTGGTTCGGCGGCGACAACACCGACCGGATCGACGTGATCCCGGAAAAGACGTCCTACGAGGCGGGCGAAACGGCCCGCTTCCAGGTTCGCATGCCGTTCCGCTACGCAACCGCGCTCGTCGCGGTCGAACGCGGCGGCGTGATGGAAACGCACATCGTCGAACTCAACGGCAAGAACCCGACCGTCGACCTGAAGGTCGGCGAATCGTGGGGGCCGAACGTGTACGTGTCGGTGCTCGCGTTGCGCGGCCGAATTCGCGAAGTGCCGTGGTACTCGTTCTTCACCTGGGGCTGGAAGGCGCCGGTCGAATGGGCCCGCGCGTTCTGGCGCGAAGGCCGTCACTATGAAGCGCCGACCGCGTTCGTCGATTTGTCGAAGCCCGCGTTCCGCTATGGCCTCGGCGAGATCAAGGTCGGCACGGGCGTGCATCGTCTCGGCGTGTCCGTGACGACGGACGCGACGCGGTACACGGTGCGCAGCAAGGCGCAGGCGCACGTGAAGGTCACGCTGCCGAACGGCCAGCCGGCGCCAGCCGGCACGCAGATCGCGGTCGCGGCCGTCGACGAGGCGCTGCTCGAGCTGATGCCGAACAACAGCTGGGACCTGCTCGACGCGATGCTGCAGCGACGCGCGTACGGTGTCGAGACGGCCACCGCGCAGATGGAAATCGTCGGCCGCCGCCACTTCGGCCGCAAGGCCGTGCCGGCGGGCGGCGGCGGCGGCAGCTCGCCGACACGCGAGCTGTTCGACACGCTGCTGCTGTGGAACCCGCGCGTGACGCTCGACGCGAACGGCAGCGCGACCGTCGAAGTGCCGCTGAACGACGCGCTCACGCGCTTCCGGATCGTCGCGATCGCGGCGGTCGGCCCCGATCGCTTCGGCACCGGCAGCACGTCGATTCGCAGCACCCAGGATCTGCAACTGATCTCCGGACTGCCGCCGCTCGTGCGTGAAGGCGATGCGTTCCGCGCGCAGGTCACGCTGCGCAACACGACCGACCGCGCGATGCAGGTCGTCGTGACGCCGCGCGTGACGGGCCTCGACGTCGCGCCGCAAACCGTGTCGCTCGCGGCCAATGCGGCGACGGAGGTTGCATGGACGATCACCGTGCCCGAGCAGGCGCTCGACGCGGCCGGCGCATTGAACTGGCGCATCGAGGCGGCCGAGCAAGGTGGCAAGCGCGCGTCCGATGCGCTGGCCGTCGCGCAGAAGGTCGTGCCCGCGCTGCCGGTCACCGTGCAGCAGGCCACGCTCACGCAGGTCGACGGCACGCTGACGGTGCCCGTGTCGGCTCCGGCCGGCGCCGTCAACAACGCACAGGGCGCGCCGCGCGGCGGCATCGCCGTGTCGCTGCAGTCGAAGCTCGCCGACGGCCTGCCCGGCGTGCGGCGCTGGTTCGAGCGCTATCCGTATCGCTGCCTCGAACAGCAGACGTCGCGCGCGATCGGCCTGCACGACGCCGCGCAATGGCAGGCGCTGGTTGCACGCATGCCCGTGTACCTCGACAGCGATGGCCTCGCGAGCTACTTCCCACCGTCGTCCGACGATGCACACTACGGCAGCCCGACGCTGTCGTCTTACCTGCTCGTGGTCGCCGACGAGGCCGCACGCCTCGACGCGCGCTTCGCGCTGCCGGAAGACCTGCGCACGCAGCTCGAGGCCGGGCTCGCACGCTTCGTCGATGGCCGCATCGAGCGCAACGCGTGGGCGCCGCGCCAGGATCGCGATCTGCGCAAGCTCGCCGCGATCGAGGCGCTGTCGCGTTACGGTGCAGCGCAGGGCCGCATGCTCGGTTCGATCGAGATCGCACCGAACCAGTGGCCGACGTCGGCGGTGATCGACTATCACGCGATCCTCACGCGTGTGAAGGACATCCCGCAGCGTGACGAGAAACGCGCGCAGGTCGAGCAGATCCTGCGTGCGCGCCTCACGTACCAGGGCACGCAGCTCGTGTTCTCGACCGCGCGCGACGACGATCTGTGGTGGCTGATGACGAGCAACGAGACCAACGCCGCGCGTCTCGCGCTGGAATTCGCGGGCGACCCGGCGTGGAAGGACGAGATGCCGCGCATCGCGACCGGCCTCCTCGCGCTGCAACGCCAGGGCGCATGGCAGACGACGACGTCGAACGCGCTCGGCCAGCTCGCGATCGAACGCTTCTCGCGCACCTACGAGAGCACGCCGGTGGCGGGCACGACGAAGGTCGCGCTCGGCGGCAACGAGCGCGCGATTTCCTGGTCGCAGCCGCCGGCGCCCGCCGACGCCCCCGCGTCGGCCACCGCCGCGACCCGCGCCGCCGCCGCGCGCAGCGTGCTGATGCCGTGGCCGCGTGCGGCGCAGGCGCCGGCCACGCTGTCCGTCATCCAGGACGGAACGGGCCGCCCGTGGGCGACCGTCGAAAGCCTCGCGGCCGTTCCGCTGCGCGCGCCGTTCGCGGCCGGCTACCGGATCACGAAGACGGTCACGCCCGTGTCGCCCGCCGTCAAGGGCGTGCTGACGCGCGGCGACGTCGTGCGCGTGCATCTCGACATCGATGCGCAGAGCGACATGACGTGGGTCGTCGTCAACGATCCGATCCCGTCCGGCGCGACGATCCTCGGCTCCGGCCTCGGCCGCGACTCCGAAGCCGCGACGCAGGGCGAAAAATCCCCGGACGGCGCGTGGCCGGCGTTCATCGAACGCGACTTCGACGGCTACCGCGCGTATTACGACTATCTGCCGAAGGGCAAACTCTCGGTCGAATACACGGTGCGGCTGAACAACGTCGGCACCTTCGGGCTGCCGCCGACGCGCGTCGAGGCGCTGTACGCGCCGTCCGTATATGGCCTGTGGCCGAACCCGCCGATGACCGTGAAGCCGGCCGACGCGGGCAAGTAACGAGTACGTGATGATCGATCGTGTATTGCCGCGGCCGGTGCGTTTCGCCGGCCGCGTATTCGTCGCCGTCGTGCTCGCCGCGCCGCTGGTCGCGCACGCGCTGCCCGGCTACGACGACGTGCGCCGCAACTGGCGCAGTTCCGACTGGGTGCTGCTCGCGCGCGACGGCACGCCGCTGCAGCGCACGCGCGTCGACCTCACCGAACGGCGCGGCGACTGGGTATCGCTCGCCGACGTGTCGCCCGCGTTCCGCGAGGCGATCGTCGTGTCCGAGGACAAGCGTTTCTACGAACACAGCGGCGTCGACTGGCGCGGGATCGCCGGCGCGGCGTGGGGCAATCTGTGGAACGAGCGCACGCGCGGCGCGTCGACCGTGACGATGCAGCTCGCCGGGCTGCTCAGCGATTCGCCGCGCCGCTCAGGCCAGCGCTCGCTGCCGCAGAAGGCCACGCAGGCGATGAACGCGCTGCTGCTCGAGCGCGGCTGGCGCAAGGACCAGATCCTCGAGGCCTACCTGAACCTCGTGCCGTTCCGCGGCGAGACGGTCGGGCTCGCCGCGCTGTCGCAGGTGCTGTTCGGCAAGGCGCCGTCCGGCCTCGACGCGCGTGAAGCCGCGATCGCGGCCGCGCTGGTGCGTGCTCCCAACGCAGCAAGCGCGAAGGTCGCCGAGCGTGCGTGCCGGATCCTGCGCGACATGCACGCGGAACAGGCGTGCGCATCGCTCGACGGCTACGTGCAGCTCGTGATCGCACGCCCGGCCAACGCCGTGCGCGACGACGGCGCCGCCCTCGCCCCGCACTTCGCGCGCCGCATCGCGGCCGAGGTCAGACCGGCGGCCGGCGCGCAGGTGCGCACGACGCTCGATGCGCCGCTGCAGCGCTTCGCGCGCGACACGCTGACGCGCGCGCTAACCGAGCTCAACGCGCCCGCGCACCGGCGCAACGTGCAGGACGGCGCGGTCGTCGTGATCGACAACGCGACCGGCGAGATTCGCGCATGGGTCGGTTCGTCGGGGGCGCTGTCGAGCGCGCGCGACGTCGACGCCGTGCTCGCGCCGCGCCAGGCCGGCTCGACGCTCAAGCCGTTCCTCTATGCGCAGGCGATCGACGAGAAACGGCTGACCGCCGCATCGCTGCTCGACGACGCACCGATCAACCTCGCGGCCGGTGGCGGACTCTACATTCCGCAGAACTACGACAAGGATTTCAAGGGCTGGGTGAGCGTGCGCAGCGCGCTCGGCGGGTCGCTGAACGTGCCGGCCGTGCGCACGCTCGTGCTCGTCACGCCGCACCGCTTCGCGCGCACGCTGACCGCGCTCGGCCTGCCGCTGGCGCAGGAAGGCGATTACTACGGCTTCAGCCTTGCGCTCGGCAGCGCGGACGTCACGCTGCTGTCGCTGACCAACGCGTATCGCGCGCTCGCGAACGGCGGTGTCGCGCGCAAGATCGTCGACTTGCCCGCGCCGTCGCCCACGTCCGGCATATCGGGATCGGGGCGCACGGACAACGGCACGCGCGTATTCAGCGAAGCAGCCAGCTTCGTCGTCACCGACATCCTCTCCGACAACAACGCGCGCGTGCGCACGTTCGGCTTCGACAATCCGCTCGCGACGCGCTTCTTCTCGGCGGTGAAGACCGGCACGAGCAAGGACATGCGCGACAACTGGACGGTCGGCTTCACGTCGCGCTATACGGTCGGCGTGTGGGTCGGCAATGCGGACGGCTCGCCAATGTGGGACGTGTCAGGGGTGACGGGCGCGTCGCCCGTGTGGTCGGCCGTCGTCGGCTACCTGCACCGCGACTTGCCGAGCCGCGCGCCACGTCCGCCGGCCGGTGTCGAAACGCGCCGCATCACGTTCGAGCGCGACGTCGAGCCGTCGCGCGACGAGTGGTTCATCGCGGGCACGGCGCTCGACACGATCCGGCTCGCGGCGCCCGTCACGCCGGGCAAGAACGGCGCGCGCGCACCGCTGACGATCGGTGCGCCGACCGACGGCACGATCTTCGCGATCGATCCGGACATTCCGCCGAAGAACCAGCGGATCTGGTTCGAGCGGTCTTCCGGGCATGCGGCGCGGTTCGCGTGGCGGCTCGACGACAAGGTGATCGGGCACGCCGACCGCCTCGCGTGGATGCCGTGGCCGGGAAGGCACCGGCTGGAACTCGTCGACGCGCGCGGCAACGTGGCGGATGCGATCGGCTTCGAGGTGCGCGGCGCGTTCGCGAAGCCGGCCGCGCGCAAGCCCTGAGTGCGCGGGCAGGCCGCTTACTGGCCGGCTGCGTTCGTCTTCGGCGGCTGATTGGAGAAGTCGATGACGGGCGCGGTCGAAATCGCGGATTCGTTCGCGACGCTGAAGTTCGGGCGCGGCTGATAGCCGAAGATCCGCGCGATCACGACACCCGGGAACTGGCGGATCTGCACGTTGTACTGCTGCACCGTCTTGATATAGCGGCCGCGCGCGACCGCGATGCGGTTTTCGGTGCCTTCGAGCTGCGTCTGCAGGTCGCGAAACGCCTCGTTCGCCTTCAGCTCCGGATATCGCTCCGACACCACCATCAGCCGGCTCAGCGCGCCCGATAGTTCACCCTGCCGCTGATCGAACGCCGCCAACGCGGCGGGATCCTTTGCCATCTCCGGCGTCATCTGCACGCTACCCACGCGCGCGCGGGCCGACGCCACCTCGGTCAGCACGCGTTCCTCGTGCGACGCGTAGCCCTTCACCGACGCGGCAAGGTTCGGCACGAGGTCGGCACGACGCTGATACTGGTTCAGCACCTCCGACCACGCGGCGTTAACGTCCTCATCCGACGACTGGATCGCGTTGTAGCCGCAACCGGCGAGCGGCGCGAGCACGCAGCACACGAGCAGGATTCGAAACCATTTCATTGTTTGTGACTTCCGGTTGAACGCTCCGGCTGGAGCGGTAAGTTGAAAAGAAACGTTCGCGCACGCGCCGCGCATGGCGGTTACCAGCGGCCCGATGCCCCGCCGCCGCCGCTCGAGCCGCCACCGCCGGTGAATGAGTCGGACGAACTGGAACTGGAACTGGACGAGCCCGAGCCGGACGATGGCCAATTGAAGGACGAAGACGAAGACGAGGACGTGGAGCTGGATGACGACCCATCGCTGCCCGTCAGTTTTTCGACGATCCACAGGATCGCCACCACCACGCAGAAGACCGCCACCAGAACCTCGCCGGGCGAATATCCCATCAGATGCCCGATCCCGATCAACGCCAGCAACGTCCCGCCGATGATCGCCGTATTCTTGCGCACGCGTGCGGAGCGAACGACGCCGATACCGAGCAGCCACGCACCGACACCGATGCTCGTCGGGACGATCGCCAGCGCACCCAGGATCGCTTCCAGATCGCCTCTGAAAATCGCGCCGACCGGCAACATCGCAACCGGCACGATCGTCGCGACGAGGAAGCTGGCCGGCAACATCACCTGCCAACGCAGCTTGCGCCATTCGGTGACGACACCCAGCGTGACGCCGGTCAGGCCGAGCAGCAACCAGAACAGGAAGCTCCCGACGTCGTCGGGGGGAGTCTCCGGCAAGCCGTTCGACAGCCGCTTCGCATCGCCGGACGCCGCGCGCCGAGCGTCCTCGTCGGGCAGTGCGCTATCCGACGCCGCCATTTGCGGCGGCGTCATCTCCCGCACCAGTGCATCGACCGTATCGCTCACGCCGGCTTCGATACGCTTCTCGCGAAACGCCGGCACGATGCGCTCGCGGATGATTCGCCCTGCGACGATGTCCGGAATCGCGCCTTCGAGGCCGTATCCGACCTCGATCCGGACGGTGCGATCGTTCAGTGCGGCGACCAGCAGCAAACCGTTGTCGATCTTGCTCTCGCCGAGACGCCATTTCTCGAACACCGTGGTCGCGAACTGCTCGATGGTCGCGTGGCCGGTCGACCCGACCAGCAGGATCGCCATCTGCACGCCGAGCCGGCGCTCGAGATCGGCGAGACGGTCGGTCAATTCGGACGCACAGGCGACACTGAGCACGCCCGTCATGTCGGTCACGCGGCCTGTCAGCGGCGGCGCCGCTTCGGGGTCGTGGGCCACGGGATAGGAGGCTGCGGCAGCCACGTTCGTGCAGGCCGAAGGCGCATTGGCTACCGACGGAATCGCGCCATCGCCGGCGTCGGCCGGGGCGGCTAAGGCCGGGACGCAAAGGAACGCCGCGCCGGCCAGCAGCGCGGCGGCCACCGCCGCGTTGCCGATGCGGGCCTTGCCGCGGATACGCGCGGGTCGCACCGCGTCGCGGGGCGTGCATGCCATCGATGCCGGATCGCCCTCGCAATCCGGGAGGCTTGACCGCCCCATCAGTCGTTTCAGGTTCATGTCGGAAACGGCGCACCGGCTCCGTCGGGAACGGCGCGTTCTCTCGTCGTTTTTTAATCGTCCCGCAGCATAACCAATTGCGAAGGGAATCGAAAGGTTCAGGATCCGGCACGTTCGGCCGCGTCCCGTCAGGAAAACGGGCAAGCACCGCCCGGATTCGAGACATAAAATAGGAGCGGCACCGCCCCGCCGGCGCCCACCGGTTGCTTCACTCGCCCAAAGGCCCGCGACCATGAACCTTCGCCACCCGCGCTTCATCCGCCCCGCGCTGGGCACCGCCTGCGTCGCCGCCGTCGCGGCACTTGCAGGCTGCAACGGCGACGCCTGCTTCGGCGTCGACGTCTGCTTCAACAACACCAACACGCAGACCATCGCGCTGTCGGGCACGGCCGCCACGGGCGCCGCGCTCGCGAGCGCGTCGGTGACGGTCAGTTGCGCACAAGGCTCGGCGACGACGCTGACCGACGGCGGCGGCAACTACCGCGTGACGGTCAACGCCGTGCTGCCGTGCGTGATCACCGTCGCGTCTAGCGGCACGAGCCTGCATTCGCTCGCCTACGCGGGCGGCACCTTCAACACGACGCCCGAGACCGAGCTGATGCTCGTCTATCTCGCCGCGCAACTCGGCACCAACACGGCCGGGCTGATCGGCAATTTCCAGGGGAATGCGCACTTCCAGAGCGTAATGGGCAGCCCGGGTGCGGTGCAGTCCGCGCAATCGGCGGTCGTGACGAATCTGCAGCAGCGCTATTCGGTCACACTGTCGACACCGGCCTTCCTGACGACGCCGTTCGTGGTCGGCCAGCCGGGCGTCGACAGCGATCTAGACGCACTGGCCAAGGCCGGCGCGATCGATTCGAACGGAATGCCGGATCCGGCCGCGATTTCGCTGCTGGCGCAGGCGGGCGCGGCGCAGCCGCTGTGAGCGGCCGGCGTGCCGTTGCGGCACGCGTTCACGCGGCCTATATGGCTTACGCGGCTTCCCCGCGCCCGCACGCCACGCTCGCGGCCTGCTGCTGCGTCAGGTAGCGCAGCAGCTTCGTCACCATCCATACGACGATAAACGACAGCACGACGAAGAACACCGCGAGCGGCGTCAGCACCTGCACCGACACGAAACCGGCGAGGCCCATCATCGCGGACGACACGAGCAGCAGCGCACACCCGAGGATCGCACTCGTCAGCCCCGCGATATGCGGAAACAGCGAATTGCCCTTGGCCATCAGCGTCGGATACATCGCGCCCGCGCAGAAGCCCATCACGAGCACCGGCGTCGCGAGCGTCCACACGCGCAGGCCGACGGTCAGCGCCAGCACGAGCATCGCGACCGCCGCGACCGCCATCACGCGTGCGCCGATGCGCAGCCGCTGCTCGGCACTCGGCAGCCCGCGCCCGTGAATCCGGTTCGACAGCCCGCCGAGGAAATACATCAGTCCGATCCCGAGCGCGAGATAGCCGAAGAAGGTCGGCGGCTTGTGCAGCGTGGTCTGCACCATGAACGGCCCGACGATGTTGAACACCAGCAGGATGCTGTAGCACAGCCCCTGCGCGAGGAAGCAGCTCTGGAACACCGGGCTCGCGAGCACCTTGCCCGCGTTCGCCATCAGCGTGCGCGGCTCGAGATGGACCGGTTTCGGCAAGGTTTCGCGATAGCGCCACAGCAGCGCCCACATCACCAGCGAGTACACCAGCAGGAACACGAGGCACGCGCGCCAGCCGAACCATTCCTGAAGGTGCGCGCCGATCACCGGCGCAATGATCGGCGCGAGCCCCCACGCGATCGACATGTACGTAAACGCATGCATCAGCGCCTGGCCCGAGAACGAGTCGGTGATGATCGCCTTCGCGAGCAGGTTCGTGGTCGCGATCCCGAAGCCCTGCAGGCAGCGCGCCAGCACGAACGTCTCCAGGTTCGGCGCGCCGAGCGACAGCAGGCAGCCGATCGTGTAGATGACGAGCCCGAACGCAAGCACGCGCTTGCGCCCGTACGCATCGGCGACCGGGCCGAAGATCAGCTGGCCGAGCGCGTAGGCGGCCATGTAGCCGGAGACGCTCGACTGGATCGCCTGCGGCGTGGTCGCGAACGAGCGCGCCATATCGGGCAGCGCGGGCACGTAGATGTCGATCGCGAGTTGGCCGGCGGAGGCGAACAGGCAGATCAGGAACAACAGGAAGCGCGGCGAGTTCGATTCGCGCGCGGGTGTGAGCGAGGCGTTCATGACAACCGGGAAAGATTCGGACGGCGGCGACACGCGCCGTGCTGTTCGAACAACGAACAACGGTGCGCGGCGAAGTGCGTATTGTGCCTGTTGTTGCGCAGCGCGACAGGAATCCCATGGCGCGGGCACGGTTGAATGCCGATTTCGGCACACCTGACAGGCCGGCAGCACCCGGGCCGGAAATCAGGTCTGACGCACACTTTCGCCGCGCCAGCGAGCGCACCAGAAACGGAAACCGCCGGCATCTGCCGGCGGCTTTTCATGTGCGATGCAATACCACGACGACGCTTCGATCAGTATTGCGCCTGATCCGTCGGATTCCTGAACAGCTGCTTCATCTCCGGCGACAGCGGATAATTGAGGCTCACGCCCTTCGGCGGAATCGGCTGCATGAACCACTGGTCATAAAGCTTCTCGGCCGCGCCGGAGGTCTGCATCTTCGCGATCACGCCATCGACCACGCGCTTGAACGCCGGATCGTCCTTGCGCATCATGCACGCGTAGTTTTCGTGAACGAGCGGCGTGCCCGTCACCGTGTACGCACCCGGATTGCGGTCCTTTGCGATCTCGCCATACAGCAGGGGCTCGTCCATCACGAACGCGACCGCGCGCCCCGTCGTGACGTTCATGAACGCTTCAGCGTGGTCCTTCGCGCTGATGATCGTCATGTTCATCCCCTTCTCCTCGTTGAGCTTGCGCAGCAGGCGCTCGTCGGACGTGCCGGCCGTCGTCGCGACCGTCTTGCCGGCCAGGTCCGTGAAGTCCTTCACACCCGAATCCTTGCGCGTGCTGAAGCGGATCCCGTACAGGAAAATACTGTTCGAGAACGCGGCCTGCTTCTGCCGCTCCAGCGTGTTGGTCGTCGACCCGCACTCGAAGTCGATCGTGCCGTTCTGCAGCAGCGGAATCCGGTTCTGCGACGTAATCGGGATTTCCTTCACCGTCAGGTTCGGCGTCTTCAGCTCGGCCTTGAGCGCATCGATGATGTGCGCCGCGATGTCGCGCGAGTAACCGATGTTCTTCTGCTGGTTGTCCGAATACGAGAACGGCACCGACGATTCGCGGATACCCAGCGACACGATGCCCGTGTCCTTGATCTTCTTCAGCGTGCCGGTGAGCGCCTGCGCATGCGCGGTGCCCGCCAGCGCGCAGGTCAGTGCGACGGCCAGCCAACGGAAGCGGCGATCCATGCTTTTCTCCTGACGAAACGTTGATCGAATCGCGATCGTACGCCTGACAAAATTCGCACCTCATCGGGGAAAGCGCCAAACACCATCGTCGAGGCCACGCCGCGAACAATCGTTTCCGTGGCGCGCAAAAGCGCCCGCGCCGCACGTTTCGCCCGATCAACCGCCTGCGATCTTGCACCGCGTGAACAGATCATCCGTTCCAAACGCGCGTTCATGCTGCGATACAGCAAGGCAATCGTTTGCGTTTCGCACTTTTTCACCCGAAAACATATTCAAGAAACCGCCTCATCAGCCGTTACCCAATGCATGGCGCGTCGCAGCAGTCCCGTGCACGCCCGATAAAAAACAGGTCCGGTTTACGCCGGCCAGGCACAACCGCCAGCACGACGGTTATCTACGAGGATCGAGTTTCACCATGAGAGCCAAACGATTCAATTTCGCGCTGGCCCGCTCCGCTCATGCGCGCATGCTCGCCGGCATGCTGTCTGCCGCGGCCCTTCTTCCGATCGCCGGCTGCGGGGGCGGTGGCGGCGACGGCGGCAGTCCGTCGCCTTCCAATGCAGCGCCGGCCCCCTCGCCCTCGCCTTCCCCGACGACCCCGCCCGCGACCAACGGCAGCAATACATGCGCGACGCAGCAGGCCGCCGTGCAGATGGCTGCCCAGCCGACCGCGCCGGCCGAGCCGCCGGTCGATCACCTGATCGTCAGGCTGAAGACGCCGACAGCCGCGCGCGCGATGGCGGCCATCGACACCGGCACGCGGCTCGACGCGGTGATCCAGCGCTCGATGACGCGCTGGACAGCGCCGACGACGACCGGCGCCGCACGGACGTATGCCGCCGTGACGACGTCGCAGGCACCGCTGAACGTGCAGGTGGAGCGAACCCTCTCGGACGGCGCGGCCGTGCTATCGATCGGCCAGCGCATCGCGTCCGGCGACGCGGCGGCGCTCGCGCAGGCATTCGCGGCTGACGGCGACGTCGACTACGCGGAACCCGATCACCCGATGCGAATCCGCGACACGCCGAGCGACCCCGCATATGGCCAGCAGTGGTATCTGTCCGACGCCAGCGTCGGCATCAACGCGCCGCCCGCATGGACGCGAACCAAGGGTGCGCCGACCGTCGTCACGGCGGTGCTCGACACCGGCTACCGGCCGCACCCCGACCTCGTCGGCAACCTGCTGTCCGGCTACAACTTCATCTCGAACGCCAACACCAGCAACAACGGTCAGACGCGCGGCACCGATGCATCCGATCCGGGCGACTGGGTCACGCAGCAGGAACTGGACGACACCAGCGGCCCGTACTATCACTGCGCGAGCGAACCGAGCACCAGCAGCTGGCACGGCACGCGCGTGATGGGCGTGATCGGCGCCGCCGCCAACAACGGCATCGGCGTCGCCGGCGTGTCGTGGCTCGGCCGGATCCTGCCGGTGCGCGTGCTCGGCAAGTGCGGCGGCACGACGAGCGACATCGCGGACGCGATGCGCTGGGCAGCCGGCATCCCGGTCGCCGGCGTGCCGACGAACCCGAATCCCGCGAAGATCATCAACCTGAGCCTGGGCGGCGTCGGCGCGTGCAGCGCGACGTTCCAGCAGGCGATCGACGATGTGAACGCGAAGGGCGTGACCGTCGTCGTCGCCGCCGGCAACGATGGCCTGTCGACCGCGCTCGACCAGCCGGCGAACTGCCGCGGCGTGATCAGCGTCGGCGCGACCGACGCGACCGGGCGCCGCGCATCGTTCAGCAACTTCGGCTCCGACGTCGCGCTGAGCGCGCCGGGTGTCAACATCCTGTCGACGGCCAACAGCGGTACGACGACACCGGGCACGGACACGTATGGCACCGCGAGCGGCACGAGCCTCGCGACACCGCAGGTGACGGGCATCGTCGGGCTGATGCTGTCGGTGAACGGCAACCTCACGCCCGCTCAGATCCAGCAGAAGCTGCAAGGCGGCGCGCGTGCGGCGATGCTGCCGGCCAGCACGTCGTGCACCGCGCTGCCGGCCGGTTCCGGTATCGCCGATGCAGGCGCTGCCGTCACCGCGGCCACGCAGTAACCGGTACGTCGCCTCGACGCAACCGCGCGCATGCCTGCCTGGCGTGCGCGCATTTTTTCGTCCGCGGAGCCGGCGCCATTGCGCCGACGTATTCCAGGAATTGCCTGAAAAAAGGGCGGAAAAAGGGTTGACGCTTCGCACGACGACCCATTACCATCGCCCCCGTCTGATTACATGGAGTGTTCTGTGAACACCGATGCGAGTTGTAGTTGGTCCTCGACCGACTTGACTGCTGCCTGAGGAAACCGCGCAGAGCCTCGTCTTCTGCCGCATCCCGGGAAGCAGGATGCGGCGCCCTTCCGGCCTGACCGGCCAGAATCCCCCGCCCATTTTTTCAATATCGCCGAACGTACGCGCTGCGCAACCGTGCGTTGCCGCGCGCATACGTTCGCGCCGCACGCAGCGCACGCCGCGTGCGTGTTCCGTTCGCGTGCCGTCCGGCCGCGCGCCCTCGAGCGTGCGCGGCTGCCGATCGCCCGTGCCGCCGACCCGCAACCGACAGGAGTACAGATGAACTCAGACGACAGTAGTCGATTACCGCTCGCCGGTGCGACGCCGCGCTTCGTCCTGCGGACCGCACTCCGCGCGCCGGCGAGCCTTCCTCCCTTCACCGATCCACAGCCGATCGCGCCCGGCGCGACGCGGCGGGAAGCGTTCGTGCGTCGATAACGTCACGGTCGCTTCCCGTCCGCCGCCGCGTGCGCAAGGAGCGACTCATGACACAACGAAACACCTCGCAAAAGAAACAGCGCGGCTTCATCAACGCCGGCCCCGGTCAGCAGAACGAACCGCGCGTCATGCGCGCCGCGCAGGAAGCGGCTCGCCCGCTCGAAGAAACCTTCAAGTCGCTGCATACCAGCATGCGCGGCCTCACCTGCGCGCAGGCCGCCGACCGCCTGCAGCACGACGGCCCGAACGAAATCGCGCACGACAAGCCGCCGCACTGGACGCGCCAGCTGCTGCATGCGTTCCACAATCCGTTCGTCTACGTGCTGCTGGTGCTGGCCGCGATCAGCTTCTTCACCGACGTCTATTTCGCGGCACCTGACGATCGCGACTACGTCGGCATGACGATCCTGCTGGCGATGGTCACGATCAGCGCGCTGCTGCGCTTCGTGCAGGAATTCCGGTCGCTGCGCGCGGCCGAAAAGCTCAAGGCGATGGTTCGCACGACGGCGACCGTGCAGCGCGCAGTGACCGAAACGTCCGAGCCGGCGCGACGCGAGGTGCCGATGCGCGAAGTGGTGGTCGGCGACATCGTGCACCTGTCGGCCGGCGACATGATTCCCGCCGACGTGCGTCTGCTCGCGTCCCGCGACCTGTTCATCAGCCAGGCGGTGCTGACCGGCGAAGCGCTGCCGGTCGAGAAGTACGACACGCTCGGCGCGGTTGCCGGCAAGTCGGCCCACGCGGGCATGGCGGGCACGCCGGGCGCGGCGAACGACGCGTCGACGTCGCTGCTCGATCTCGAGAACGTGTGCTTCATGGGCACCAACGTGGTCAGCGGCACCGCGACGGCCGTGGTCGTCGCGACCGGCGAGGACACGTATTTCGGATCGCTCGCGCGCAACGTGGTGAGCCACAAGCGCATCGAGACGAGCTTTGACCGCGGCGTCGCGAGCGTGAGCTGGCTGCTGATCCGGTTCATGTTCGTGATGGTGCCGATCGTGTTCATGATCAACGGCCTGACCAAGGGCGACTGGCTGAGCGCGCTCACGTTCGCGCTTGCGGTGGCCGTCGGCCTCACGCCCGAGATGCTGCCGATGATCGTCAGCGCGAACCTCGCGCGCGGCGCGATCGCGATGGCGCGCCGCAAGGTCGTCGTGAAGCGGCTGAACTCCGTGCAGAACTTCGGCGCGATGGACGTGCTGTGCACCGACAAGACCGGCACGCTCACGCAGGACAAGATCATCCTCGAACACCATCTCGACCTGTCCGGCCACCGGAACGAGGACATCCTTCGGCTCGGCTGGCTCAACAGCTTCCATCAGAGCGGCCAGAAGAACCTGATCGACATCGCGGTGGTCGCGCGCGCCGACGAGATCGGCGAGCGCGTGAAGCCGCAGGGCTACAGGAAGATCGACGAGCTGCCGTTCGACTTCGTGCGCCGCCGCCTGTCGGTCGTCGTCGAGGACACGCACGGCGCGCACCTGCTGATCTGCAAGGGCGCGGTCGAGGAAATGCTCGCGGTATCGACCCACGTGCAGGACGAGAACGGCGTGCGTCCGCTCGACTTCGTCGCGCGCAAGCGACTGCTCGAACAGGCAAACGCATACAACGAGGACGGCTTCCGCGTGCTGGTGCTCGCGACGCGCGCGATCCCGCGCGGCGACGAACGCGAACAATACCGCACCGCCGACGAGCGCGACCTCGTCGTGCGCGGTTTCCTGACCTTCCTCGATCCGCCAAAGGAATCGGCCGCACCGGCGCTCGCCGCGCTGCGCGATAACGGCGTGTCGGTGAAGGTGCTGACGGGCGACAACCCGACCGTCACGATGAAAGTGTGCCGCCAGGTCGGCCTCGAACCGGGCAAGCCGGTGCTCGGCGCCGAAATCGAGGCGCTCGACGATGCGACGCTCGCGCAAGTCGTCGAACGCACGACGGTGTTCGCGAAACTCACGCCGCTGCAGAAGGCGCGCATCGTGAAGGCGCTGCAGGCGAACGGCCACACGGTCGGCTTCCTCGGCGACGGCATCAACGACGCACCCGCGCTGCGCGACGCCGACGTCGGCATTTCGGTCGACAGCGGCGCCGACATCGCGAAGGAAACCGCCGACATCATCTTGCTCGAAAAGAGCCTGATGGTGCTCGAGGAAGGCGTGATCAAGGGCCGCGAGACGTTCGGCAACATCCTGAAGTACCTGAACATGACGGCCAGCTCGAACTTCGGCAACGTATTCTCGGTGCTCGTCGCCAGCGCGTTCCTGCCGTGGGAGCCGATGCTCGCGACGCAGTTGCTCGTGCTGAACCTGATCTACGACACGTCGCAGATGCTGCTGCCGTGGGACAAGATGGATCCGGAGTTCCTGAAGAAGCCGCGCAAATGGGAAGCCGGCAACATCGGCCGTTTCATGCTGTGGGTCGGGCCGACGTCGTCGGTGTTCGACATCACGACCTACGTGCTGATGTGGACCGTGTTCGGTGCGGGCGCGATGTATCACCTGCAAGGCGGCTCGGGCGGCCAGATCGTGATGAACTCGGGCTGGTTCATCGAGAGCCTCGTATCGCAGACGCTCGTTGTGCACCTGCTGCGCACGCAGAAGATTCCGTTCCTGCAGAGCACGGCCGCGCTGCCTGTGCTGTTGTCGACATTCACCGCGATCGCGATCGGCTGCTGGCTGCCGTTCTCGCCGTTCGCGGATTCGCTCGGCTTCATGCACCTGCCGGGCACCTACTGGCTGTGGCTCGCCGCAACGATGGTCGGCTACATCCTGCTCGCGCAGATCGTCAAGACGATCTATGTGCGCCGCTACAAGCAGTGGTTCTGATTTCCCCCGGGCGACGGCGTGCCGGCCCGCATGGGCCGGCCGCCCACGACGCACTACAGGTGACATGATGAAAAGAAGAATGCTTCCGCTCGCGGCCGCGAGCGCCCTCCTCGCGCCGCTGGATGCCTACGCGGCTCATCCGCTCGTCAGCGACGACACGGGCACGCAGGGCAATGCGAACTGGCAGTTCGAGTTCAACGGCGAGGAAACCCCGAAACAGGACGAGAACGGCCGCCATCAGTTGTGGAACGCGACGCTCACGCGCGGGTTCGGCGAGCACGTCGATCTCTACGTGAACGCGCCTTACACGCATCTGCAAACGCGGACCGACGACAACGGCGCGGGCATCGGCGATGTCGAGATCGGCATGAAATGGCGCTTCGTCGAACACGGGCCGCTATCGCTTGCGCTGAAACCGAAGGTGACGATGCCGACCGGCAACGACGGACGCGGGCTCGGCACGGGCCGCGTCGGCACCGGCGCGACGCTGCTCGCGCAAGCCGACGTCGCGCGCTTCTCGCTGCTCGCGAATGCGGGTCTCGCCTACCAGCCGAACCGCCAGGGCGATCTGCGCTCGGTCTGGGCCGTGTCGGCCGCGGCGCTCTACAAGGCAACCGACACGCTGCAGTTCGTGGCGGACATCGGCCTGTCGCGCAACACCGAAAGCACGGCCGGCGCGAATCCTGCGTTCGTGATCGCCGGCGCGATCTACTCGCCGAAGCGCTGGTTCGATCTCGACATCGGCTACCGGCACGGGCTGAACGACCAGACCTACCGTCATTCCATCATGGGTGGCGTAACGGCGCGGTGGTGATGCCGCGGTGATGCGGCCGACGCCGCATGTCTGACCGCACCACCACGGGCCGCCTTCGGGCGGCCCGTTTTCTCATTGGCCGTCGTTCGCGCCGAACAGTTGCGCGCACACGGCGCGCCCCTCTTCGGTCAATGCGGCGCTGCCGGTGCCGTCGTCGTTCAGCGTCGTCGCGCTCAGGCCGGCGGCGTCGAGTTGCGTCAGCACGCGACGCAGCGTGCTCATCGGCAATTGCGCGCGCTTCGCGATCTTCGGCAGCGACCACGTTCTGCCGGACGGATCGGTCGCGGCTTCGTGCAGCGTCGCGAGCGTCGCAACGAGTGCGGGATCGAGCGGGGCGTCGTCGGATTCTGAAGTCATCGGTTCGGGTTCGCGAGCCGGCGCGGGACCGGCATTCAGGACGGATGCAATCGCGGACACTATACGCCCGGTCACGCGCCCTTGATCGCGGCGCGCATGAACGACACGAAACGCGTCGTCACGGGATCGTCGCGGCCGGACAGCCACGCCAGCCCGACGCGCCATTTCGCGTCCCTGCCGGCGAGCGGCAACACGGTCGCGTCGCGCAGCAGGTACTGCGCACGCGACGGAATGAACGCAACGCCGACCCCGGCCGCGACCGACGTGAGCACCGATTGAACGTCCTCCGCCTGCTGCGTGACCTGCGGCACGAAGCGCCGCTCGCCGCACCACCGGTCGATCTGCGCGGCGAGCCCGGGGCCGCGTGCGCGCTGCAGCGCGATGAAGCCGATCTCGTTGAGCACGTCGAGATCGGCCGGCACGCGCTTGAAGCCGAGGTGCGGCGGCACCGCGAGCGCAAGCCCTTCGTCGATCACCTTGAACGACGACAATCCTTCATCCGGCGGCAATCGCAGGAACCCCGCGTCGAGCTTGCCCGCGCGGAGCCGACGCGTTTGCTCGGACGACGACAGGTCGCTCAGCGTGACCGCGATGCCCGGATTGCTGCGCCGGAATTCCGCGACAAGTTTCGGCACGAGCGTCAGCACGGACAGGCAGATGCCGAGCCGCAAATGCCCGCGTTGCCCGCTGGTCGCCTCCCGTGCGCGCGCGAGCATCTCGTCGGCATCGCGCACGAGCGCCTGCGCGTCGGGCAGGAAGCGTTCACCGAACGGCGTCAGCTCCGCGCCATGCCGCCCGCGCTCGAACAGCTTGCCGCCGAGGCTCGCCTCGAGCGCGCCGATCTGCTTGCTCAGCGCCGGCTGGCTCATGTGCAGCGTGTCGGCCGCGCGGCTGAAATGGCTGAGCTCGGTGACCGTCAGGAAAGTGCGCAGCAGTTTCAATTCCATTCTTCAAAGGAATCGTATCGATCGAAACATTCATTTTACTGATCGAATGGCGTGACGTTCAATACGGGCACACCCCTTTCGGAATTCACCATCATGCCTCTCGATCATGCGGCCGAGTGCCTGACCGACGTGCCGCACGACACGGTCGTCACCGACGCAAGCGATGCCGAGCCCGACGCGCCGGCGCCCGAGCGTCGCACCGCACGCGCCGACGGTCGCAGCCGCCGCTTCCGCTTCGGCAATGCGCTGGACGACGCGCAGCCGCGTGCCGTCACCGGTTCGATCGCGATCAGCTTCGCGGTCGTATCGCGGCGGAACTGGCCGCGTTGAGTCGACACGCCAGGCGCCCGCCGACGAACGCACGCGTTCGACCCTCCGCAAAAAAACAGCAGAAATCCGCGCGCATCACGCATCAATGCGCACACATCCATCGTCATCTCCACGCGATCGACCTTATAATTTCCCGCAGCCACTGACCGCCCACGCATTTCGCGCCGCCGCAACGCGCGTGAAAAGGAGACTTTCGCTTGACCGGCCTCATCGCGCGCCTGCCTCGCGCCCGGACCACCCTGATCATCGCCCTCTCATTGCTGACACTCGCGTTCGCGACAAACGCATCCGCGCAGCCGCACCGGACCGCGTCGCCGCATGCGCATGCGAAAGTCGTCAAGAAGAAACCCGCGACCCGCAAGCACAAGGCCGTCAAGCATCGCCGCCCGCGCGTGAAGCATCATGCGGTCAAGCGTCACGCGGCGCCCGCACCGCACCGGCGCGCGAAACGCACGAACGCGGTCCACCCACGCCCCGCCGCGAAGCCGCGCCTGCTCGCGAGCTGCGGCTACAGCCCGCGCGCGGTACGCTCGCTGCACTCGCGCGCGGCCTACGTGCTCGACGTCGACTCCGGCACGCCGCTGCTGGCCCGCAACGCACGCACGGTGCGGCCGATCGCGTCGATCTCGAAGCTGATGACCGCCGTCGTCGCGCGCGACGCGGACCGGCCGCTGAACGGCGTACTGCGCGTCAGCTCGCGCGACCGCGACACGATCAAGTTCACCGGTTCACGGCTGCCGATCGGCGCCGAACTGTCGCGCCGCCAGATGTTCCATATCGCGCTGATGTCGTCGGAAAATCGCGCGGCCGCCGCGCTGAGCCGCGACTATCCGGGTGGCCGCGCCGCGTTCGTGAAGGCGATGAACCGCGAGGCGCGCCGGCTCGGGATGCGCCATACGCATTTCCGCGAACCGACCGGCCTGTCGCCGCACAACGTGTCGACCGCCGAGGATCTCGCGCGGCTCGTCGACGTAGCCGCGCAGGATCCGCTGATCCGCTATTTCTCGACGGACACGTCGACCACCGTGCAGGCCGGCGATGGCGATCTGCTGTACGTGAACTCCGATCCGCTCGTCCGCTACGGCCGACTGCCGATCCGGATGCAGAAAACCGGCTTCATCAACGAATCGGGGCACGGCGTCGTCATGCGCATGCACGTGAAGGGCCGCCGCGAAACTGTCGTGCTGCTTGGCGCGCCGACGCGCGCCGGCGTGTCGAGCGATGCACTGAAGATCCATCGCTGGCTGGCCTGCTCGATCCAGTAGGCACGACGCGCGCGGCCGGCGCGCTCATTCACGAAGGAGCGATGCCATGCAGGACGAATACCGTTTCAACGCGTTCGGACGCCTGCTCGCCGTCGTGCGTTCGAACGGCCGCTGGGCCGTGTTCGATCTCGGCGCCGACGGCAAGCGACGACCGGCCAACCTGCAGATTCCGTCCGCGCTCGCCGCGGACGAACTTGCGCAATATCTCGGCGACCTGCTGCACGAGGATGCATCGCCGAAGTACAACGACGTCGTGCCGATTCCGTCGCCGCGCCGCGCGTAACGCGCCGCCGCCCGCCGCCGACGTCCCGCCCACCGGTGGTTGCCGCGCCACCACCCGCCACTCCGACCGCATCGATGTCAAATTCGACAGTTTAACTTGCAAGTTAAACTGTCGTGTTATATGATCCGCCGCATGACACCGCCACGCACACCCGGCGTTTCCGCCGATACCGTCGCCGCCGAACTGACCCTCGCGGTCGGCCAGTTGATCCGCCGGCTGCGTTCCGAGATCGAATCCGAAGGGCTCGGCATGTCGCAGACGAGCGCGCTCGCGCGGCTCGAACGACAGGGCCCGATGACCACCGCCGATCTCGCCCGCGCCGAGGCGATGAAGCCGCAGTCGATGAAGGCCATTCTCGCAAGCCTCGAAGAAGACGGGCTCGTCGAACGCGAGCCTCATCCGACCGACGGCCGCCAGATCCTGTTCCTGCTGACCGCAGCCGGCCTCGCGGCACGTCGCAAGCGCGACAGCGCGAAGCACAAGTGGCTCGGTGCCGCGATCGAGAAGCTCGGCCCGGAAGACATCTGCACACTCGCCGCCGCGATTCCGCTGATCCGGCGCATCGGCGAGCAATGACCCCGCCTGCGTGATGCGCGGCATCCGCGCGCACGCTTTTCTTCGCCCAATTCACGGAGCATCACGCCATGAGCACAACCCGTCTCGACACGCAAACGGCGCTCGTCGTCATCGACCTGCAGAAGGGCATCGTTGCGCTGCCCACCGCCCACCCGGTCGCACCGGTGATCGAGCGTGCGCGCGAACTGCTCGACGCCTTCCGTAGCCGCGGCCTGCCCGTCGTGCTCGTCAACGTCGCCGGCAGCGCGCCGGGCCGCACGCAGCAGCAGGTGCGTGTGGATGCCCTTCCCGCCGACTGGACCGATCTTCTGCCCGAACTGAACCGCCAGCCGAGCGACCATATCGTGACGAAGAAGACCTGGGGCGCGTTTACCGGCACCGGTCTCGACGCGCACCTGAAAGCGGCCGGCGTCACACAGATCGTGCTGACCGGCATCGCGACGAGCATCGGCGTCGAATCGACGGCCCGCCAGGCGCACGAGCTCGGCTACAACGTGACGCTCGCGGTCGACGCGATGACCGACCTCAACGCCGACGCGCACACGAACAGCGTCGAACGGCTGTTCCCGCGTCTAGGCGAGACGGGCCCGACGCAAGAAATCCTCGCGCTGCTCGACCGGCGCGGCGCGTGAGCGACAAACGCGCTCAGCGGGTGCCGGGCCACGCGGCCGGCCGGCTCGATCCATCGATCTGGAAAGTCAGCGCGGTCGCAACGCTCGGCTCGCTGCTGTCGCAACTCGACGCGACGATCGTCAACGTATCGCTGGCAAGCCTCGCGACCGACCTGCACGCGAGCCTGTCGACGATCCAGTGGGTGACGAGCGCCTACCTGCTCGCCCTCACGCTGGTGTTGCCGCTGAACGGCTGGCTGGTCGACCGCATCGGCGCGAAGGCGCTATACCTGTGGTGTTTCGCCGCGTTCACGCTGACGTCCGCGCTGTGCGGGCTCGCGTGGTCCGCGCCGTCGCTGATCGCATTCCGCGTGCTCCAGGGCGTCAGCGGCGGGCTGCTCGCGCCGATGGCGCAGATGATGATCGCGCGCGTGGCCGGCCAGCAGATGGCGCGCGTGATCGGTTACGCGGCGGTGCCCGTGCTGATCGCGCCGATCCTCGGGCCCGTCATCGCCGGTGCAATCCTGCAGCACGCATCATGGCGCTGGCTGTTTCTTGTGAATCTGCCGGTCGGTGCACTGGCGCTTGCGCTGGCCGTGTGGTTCCTGCCCGGCGACCGCGAGCAAACGCAGCGGCGCGAACTCGACTGGGTCGGCCTCGCGCTGCTGTCGCCGGCGCTCGTGCTGTTCCTGTATGGCGCCGAGCGCATCGACGCGGTGCCCGGCATCGCCGCGATCGCGGGTTCGGTGCTGCTGCTCGCCGCGTTCCTGTGCGTCGCGCGGCGCAAGGGCGAGCATGCGCTGATCGACCTCGCGCTGTTTCGCTCGCGCGTATTCAGCGCGGCCGCTGCCACGCAGTTCCTGTCCAACGGCGCGATCTACGCGGGCCAGATGCTGATTCCGGTGTTCCTGATCGAAGCGTGCGGCCGCTCCCCCGGCGAAATGGGCTGGCTGCTGGCGCCGCTCGGGCTCGGCATGCTCGTCACCTATCCGTCGATGGGCGCGCTGACCGGCCGGTTCGGCGTGCGCCGGCTGGCCGCCGCCGGCGCGCTGCTCGCGCTCGCCGCGACGCTGCCGTTCGTGTATCTCGCGCTGGCCGGCTACGATCCCTACGTGCTGGTGCCTGCGCTGTTTCTGCGCGGGATGGGCCAGAGCGCGATCGGCGCACCGTCGATTTCCGCCGCGTATGCGTCGGTCGAACGGCGCAACCTGCCGATGGCGACGACGTCGCTCAATATCGTCCAGCGCCTCGGCGGCCCGACGTTCACGACGATCTGCACGCTGCTTCTCGCATGGCGGCTGCAGGCCGAATCCGTGTCGACCGGCGGCACGCACGGGGCCGCCTACGCGTGGGCGTTCGGCCTGCTTTGCGCACTGCATGCGGCGAGCTTCGTGACGACGCTGCGGCTGCCGCGATGGTCGAGCGGCGCGGGCGGACGGCCGGCGGGGGCCGCGCGGGCCGGTTCGCGCTGAATGCCGGGGCCGCGCCGCGCGTGGCGCCGCTACTGCAACCACATCGGCACGATCGACGCCGCGAGCAGGATGCCCAACCCGGCATTCACGCAACGCCACTGCCGCTCCGTGCGCAGCACGCGCGCGAACAGCAGCCCGGCACAACACCAGAGCGACAGCGACGCCATCGCCGCCACGCCGAATGCCAGCCCGATCAATACCCCGAGCCTCACGGGGCCGGACGCCAGCGCGGCGAACGACGCGGCCGCGCCGAGCGTCATCGCCCAGCCCTTCGGGTTGTGCCACAGCATCCAGACGCCGCTGACGAACCCTTGCGGCCGATGCACGGCCGCGTCGACGCCGGGCTTGCCGCCGCGCGCGATCCGCGTGGCCAGCCACAGCAGGTACAGCGAGCCGAGCACCTTCATCCCGAGTTGCAGCGCAGGCAGCGCCAGCAACACGCTGCCGAGCCCGGCCGCGGCGGCGGCGGCCATCGATGCCAGGCCGGCCGCGATGCCCGCCATCATCGGCAACGAACGCCGATAGCCGAAATGCGCGCCCGATGCTGTCGCCAGCGTTGTCGCGCCACCCGGCGTCACCGTGGACACGATCACGAACAACATCAGCGGCAAGTAGTCTTGAAGCGGCACGCGGGCCTCCGGTCATGGTCGTCGAAGCCCGGTTTTACCCGCGATCCACGCATTACGAAAGCGAAGGCTTTTTATGCCTTCCATTAGCATTCATAATGCGACCTATGGTACGCAACCTCGACATCGCCCTGCTTCGCGCCTTCGTCACGGTCGCCGATCACGGCAGCATGACGGCGGCGAGCCGCGCGCTGCATCTGACGCAAGGCGCGGTCAGCCAGCAGGTCGCGCGGCTCGAAATGCTGTCCGGCCCGCTGTTCGTGCGCGAGCATCGCAACCTGCTGCTCACCGCGGACGGCGAGCGTCTGCTCGCGCAGGCGCGCCGGCTGCTCGCCGCGCACGACGCGCTGCTGACCGACATGACGGCCGGCGCGATGGAAGGCGCCGTGCGCATCGGCGCGCCGCAGGATCTCGTCGGCAGCTGTCTCGCGCCGATCCTGAAAGGCTATGCGCACGCGCATCCGCAAGTCGCGCTGTCGCTCGTGTGCGCGGCGTCGCCCGAACTGCGCAAGGCGCTCAGGCAGGGCGAGATCGATGTCGCGTTGATCGAGGCGCCGGTCGGCCCGTCGCGCGGCGAATGCGTCGCCGTCGACCGTCTGGTCTGGGTCGGCGCAAAAGGTGGCAGCGCCCATCTGCAGACACCGCTGCCCGTGTCGATGGTCGACCGGACCTGCGCGTTCCGCCCGACCGTGCTCGACGCACTGCGTGCCTGCGACCGCGCATGGCGCACGGTGTTCGAGAACGGCAGCATCGACGCAACGGCCGCGACCGTGCGCTCCGATCTGGCGGTGACCGTCTGGCTCGCGTCCACCGTACCGGTCGATCTCGACATCCTGCCCGCCGACAGCGGCCTGCCCGCGCTGCCGAATTTCGCGATCAACCTCCATCTGCCGCGCGGCGAGCCCACGCCGGCTGCGGCGGAACTGGGCCGCCACCTGCGCAACGGCTTCGCACGCATGCGCGCGGCCGCCTAGCCTTCTACCCCGCTTGCCGCTACGCGACACGTGCCCCGAGGGGGCATTGCATGGCAAGCGCGCAGTGTGTTGCCCGGCATGAAAACAAGGCAGTGCGACGTAACGGTGAAAATGTTCCGGAGCCCTACGTCATGCATTTGCGGCATCCGGGCGGAACCCGATGGCACAATCACGGTCCCTTTCATGTGCCCTTCAGCGGGCGCGCGCCGCATCGCGGCGCAGATTCAACGCACGAGAAGGACCCTGTCTGCCCTTATGACCCTGAACGAATCCTGGTTTGCGCCGCTCGTCGGCATCCTCATCCTGCTCGCCGCCGCCGGCGCGATCACGGCCACCGCCCATTTCCTGCTGTTCCGCGTGGTCGCGCGTCTTGCGCGGCTGTCGGCCACCCGCATCGACGACGCGCTGTTCGAGTTCGGCGCATTCAAGTGGCTGAACCGCATCGTGCCGTTCGTCGTGATCAAGCTCGGGCTCGGCGCGGTGCCCGGCATCCCCGCCGTGGCCGCTCAAACCGCCGACAAGGTGCTGTTCGCGCTGATCGTGTTCCTGGTGTCGATGACGATCAGCGCGACGCTGTCCGCGCTCGAGCACACGCATCGCACGAGCCGGCGCGACCAGCCGCGCCTGTCGCTGAAAGGCGCGATGCAGCTCGTCAAGCTCGTGATGTTCATCACGGCCGCGCTCGTCGTGATCGGCGACGCGACCGGCAAGCAGATCGGTCTGCTGCTGTCGGGCATCGGCGCGATGTCCGCGGTGCTGATGCTGATCTTCAAGGACACGCTGCTCGGCCTCGTCGCCGGCGTGCAGCTGTCGTCGAACGACATGCTGCGGATCGGCGACTGGATCACGATGCCATCGGCCGGCGCGGACGGCACCGTGATCGACATCACGTTGAACACGGTCAAGGTTGCGAACTTCGATCACACGATCATCACGGTGCCGACCTGGAAGCTGATCACCGAAAGCTACCAGAACTGGCGCGGGATGACCGAGGCCGGCGGGCGCCGCATCAAGCGCGCGCTGTTCGTCGACGCGACGAGCGTGCGCTTTCTCGGCAACGACGAGGTCGAACGGCTCGAACGCCTGACACTCCTGAAGGACTACCTGGAAGACAAGGTCGACGCGATCGCGCAATGGAACGGCACGCTCGGTGCCGCCGGCGAATGCCAGGCGAACCGCCGTCAGCTCACGAATCTCGGCACGTTCCGCGCGTACGTCGCGAACTACCTGAAGGGCCATCCGCGGATCCGCCGCGACATGACGTGCATGGCGCGCCAGTTGCCGCTGACGGCCGAGGGCATTCCGCTCGAACTGTACTGCTTCACCGACACGACGACCTGGGTCGACTACGAGGCGATCCAGTCCGACCTGTTCGATCACCTGATCGCGGTGCTGCCGGAATTCGGGCTGCGCGTGTACCAGCATCCGTCGGGCTTCGACATGCGCCGGATGGCCGGCGCGGCGCAAGCCGACATGCCGGCGCTGCACGCGCGATAGTGCTTGCCGCGGCGGCCTGCAACGGGTCGCCGCCGGCATCTCGCGCGCGTGGCGCCGCTCACCGCCCCGCACACTCGGACGCGAGCCGCCCCACCACCTTCAGCGCATCCTCGATCTGCCGCGACCACGGATAGCTGTAGTTGAGCCGGATGAAGTGCCGGTAATCGGCGGTCGCCGAGAACATGTGGCCGGGCCCGATCGTGATCCCCTGCGCGAGCGCGAGCGCATACAGCTTCATCGCGTCGACCTGCGGCGGCAGCTCGACCCACAGCACATACCCGCCCTGCGGCTGCGACAATCGCGTGCCTTCCGGGAAGAAGCGCCGCACCATCGCGCTCATCAGGCTCGCCTGCTGCGCATACTGCTTGCGCATCCGCCGCAGATGAAAATCGTAGCCGTCGTGCTTCAGGTATTCGGCGATCGCGAGCTGCTCGATCGCAGGCGTCGCGAGCGTGTTCAGGAATTTCAGCTTCTCGACCTGGTCGCGGTAGCGGCCGGGCATCGCCCAGCCGATCCGGTAGCGCGGCGACAGGCTCTTCGTGAACGACGCGCAATGCAGCACGAGCCCGTCGCGGTCGTACGACTTCAGCGCACTCGGCGTCGTGTCGCCGTAATGCAGCTCGTGATAGACGTCGCTCTCGATCGCGGGCACGTCATGCTTCGCGAGCAGCTCGACGAGCGCGCGCTTGCGCGCATCGGGCATCTGGAAGCCGAGCGGATTGTGGAAATTCGGCATCACCATGCACGCGGCGATGCGCTCGCGCGCGAGGATCCGTTCGAGCGCGTCCAGATCGATGCCGTCGCCCGGATGGGTCGCCACCTCGAGCGCACGCATGCCCATGCGCTCGATCGCGTGCAGCATCGCGTAGAACGTCGGGGACTCCACCGCGATCGTGTCGCCGGGCTTTGCGACGGCCTGCAGGCACAGGTTGATCGCCTCCGTCGCACCGATCGTCATCACGATCTCGCCCGGCTCGACCGGGATCCCGCGCTCCGCGTAGCGCCGCGCGATCTGGCGGATCAGCTCCTGGTTGCCTGGCGGCAGGTCGTCGATCACGCCCCAGCGCGTGCGGCGCCGGCCGATCGCCTGTGCGTAGCGCGCAAGACGCTGCACCGGGAACTGCGACGCATCGGGATACGGCGAACCGAGCGGCACCGCGTCGTCGCGCGCGATCGAGCGCAGCGTCGACAGCACGAGCCGGCTCACGTCCACCGCCGACGGCTCGTCGGCCGGCGCCGACACGTGCAGCTCGGCCTCCGCCGGCGCCGTGGCCCGCGCCCGCACGAAATAGCCCGACTGCGGCCGGCTCTCGATCAGCCCGCGGCTCTCGAGCACGAGATACGCGCGCAGCACGGTCGTGACGCTGAGCTGCTGCTGCCGGCTCGCCTGGCGCACCGACGGAATCCGCTCGCCAGGCCGGTACACGCCGCGCTCGATCTGCGCCTGCAGATCGTCGGCCAGTTGTTCGTAACGCTTCACGCGCCTCCCTTTCAACGTCCCTTCAACAACACAGTTGCGGTCCGCACTGCCTGATTGGCCGCAACTGTACTCTTTTTCGAAGACGAAAGGTGTACACACAGCGGCCGGAACACTGCGCGTACTCTCCGTGCATCGACCCCGACACACGCATCATGAAAAAGAAATCCGCCGCCGCGCGTATCGAACCGTACACCCACCCGGCCGCCGGCTGGGGCGCGCTGAAAGCCGTCACGATCAACCTGATCAAGGAAAAGGTCGCCGGCGGCAACTACCGCACGCTGCTGCGCCAGAACCAGCCGGACGGCTTCGACTGCCCGGGCTGCGCGTGGCCCGACCGCCAGCATGCCTCGACGTTCGAATTCTGCGAGAACGGCGTGAAGGCCGTGGCCGCCGAAGCGACGAGCAAGCGCGTGACGCCCGAATTCTTCGCCGCGCACACCGTCGCCGAGCTGCTCGAACAGTCGGATTTCGAACTCGAACAGCACGGCCGCCTGACCGACCCGATGGTGTACGACGCGCGGACCGACCGCTACGTGCCGATCGCGTGGGACGACGCGTTCGCGCTGATCGCACGCCACCTGCGCGCGCTGCCGGACCCGAACCAGGCGGCGTTCTACACGTCCGGCCGCGCGAGCAACGAGGCGGCGTTCCTGTATCAGCTGCTGGTGCGGCTGTACGGCACCAACAACTTCCCCGACTGCTCGAACATGTGCCACGAGGCGACGAGCCGCGGGCTGCCGGCGTCGGTCGGCGTCGGCAAGGGCACCGTCACGCTCGACGATTTCGAGCACGCGGACATGCTGCTCATATTCGGCCAGAATCCGGCAACCAACCATCCGCGGATGATGGGCGAGCTGCGCGAATGCGCGAAGCGCGGCGCGACGATCGTGTCGATCAACCCGCTGAAGGAACGCGGACTCGAGCGTTTCGCCGATCCGCAAAGCCCGCTCGAGATGCTGACGATGTCGGGCACGAAGATCGCGTCGACGTTCATCCAGCCGACGATCGGCGGCGATTTCGCGCTGATCAAGGGGATGGCGAAGCGCGTGCTCGAACTCGACGACGCCGCGCGCGCCACCGGTGCGCCGCGTGTGCTCGACACGGCGTTCATCGGCGAGCACACGGCCGGCTTCGATGCGTTCGCCGAAGATCTGCGCAACGAAAGCTGGTCCGCGCTGACGGCCGAAAGCGGCGTGCCGTACGAACAGATCGACAGCCTCGCGCAACTTTATGCACGCAGCGAACGCGTGATCGCGACCTGGGGCATGGGCATCACCCAGCACAAGCATTCGGTCGCGACCGTGCAGATGCTGACGAACCTGATGCTGATGCGCGGCAACATCGGCCGCCCCGGTGCGGGCCTGTGCCCGGTGCGCGGCCACTCGAACGTGCAGGGCAACCGCACGGTCGGCATCGAGGAAAAACCGTCGCAGGCGTTTCTCGACCGGCTCGGCCACGTGTTCGACTTCGAGCCGCCGCGCCATCACGGCTACGACGTCGTCGAAACCATCGAAGGCATGCTCGAAGGCCACGTGAAGGTGCTGATCGGCCTCGGCGGCAACTTCGCGATGGCGACGCCCGACACGCCACGCACGTGGGAAGGCATGCGCCGCTGCGATCTCTCCGTCCACATCACGACGAAGCTGAACCGCAGCCACCTGATTCATGGCCGCGACGCGCTGATCCTGCCGACGCTCGGCCGTACCGAGATCGACCTGCAGGACAACGGCGCGCAGGGCGTGACGGTCGAGGATTCGATGAGCATGGTCCACGTGTCGTACGGGATGAACAAGCCGGCGTCGCCGAACCTGATGTCGGAGCCCGCGATCGTCGCGCACATCGGCCATGCGCTGTTCGGCAGCGGCAAGATCGACTGGCTCGCGTACAAGGACGACTACGCGAAGATCCGTGACGCGATCGAGGCGACCGTCGACGGCTTCTACGACTACAACGCGCGCATCGCGCGGCCGGGCGGCTTCCACCTGCGCGTCGCGTCGCGCGACCGCGAATGGCTGACGCCGACGGGCAAGGCGAACTTCATCGCGCATGCGCTGCCGACCGACACGCCGATCCAGCGCGCCCGCGCACTGCACGGCGAGCGCCTGATGACGCTGATGACGACGCGTTCGCACGACCAGTACAACACGACCGTCTACGGGCTCGACGACCGCTATCGCGGCGTATTCGGCCAGCGCCGCGTGGTGTTCGCCAACCGCGACGACCTCGCGATGCTCGGCCTGAAGGCCGGCGAATGGGTCGACATGGAAACCGTGTGGCACGACGGCATCGAGCGGCGCGCGGACGGTTTCCTGCTCGTCGAATACGACATCCCGCGCGGCTGCATCGGTGCGTACTACCCGGAAACGAACCCGCTGGTGCCGCTCGACAGCGTCGGCGACGTGTGCAACACGCCGACGTCGAAGTCGGTGCCCGTGCTGCTGCATCGCGCGGCCGCGCCGGCGTCGGCCGCTGCCTGACGGAGCGCCGCGATGATCGTTCGGCCGCGCGAGCACTGGTTTCGGATGCTGCTCGTCTGGAACGGATCGGTACTGCCGACCATCCTGCCGCAGCTCGCGCTGACGCTCGCGATCAGCTTGGTCGCGGTATGGGGCGGCGGCCGCCTGCTCGGCGAGAAGGTACCGCTGAATCCGACGCCGTTCACGCTGATCGGCCTCACGCTCGCGATCTTCGCGGGGTTTCGCAACAACGCGAGCTACGAACGCTATCGCGAGGGACGGCAGCTGTGGGGCGGCGTGCTGACCGCCACGCGCACGCTGGTGTCGCAGGCGCTCTGCTACGGCGCGATCGACGGCGACGACGCTGCACGGCAGGCGTTCGTGCGCAAGGTCGTCGCGTTCGTCCATGCGTTGAAGCATCAGCTGCGCGGCACCGATCCTGCAGCGGACCTGCGCACGCTGCTCGACGGCGCGACCTATACGCGCATCGTCGCCGCCCGGTTTGCACCGATCGCGATCGTCCATGAACTACGCGAAGCATTCGCCGCGCGCGCCGACGCGGGCCATCTCGCCGATACCCGGCTGTGGATGCTCGACGTGCGCCTCGACGATCTCGTGTCGATGGTGAGCGGCTGCGAGCGCATCGCCTCGACGCCGATCCCGTTCTCGTACGACGTGCTGCTGCACCGGACCATCTACGCGTACTGCGCGCTGCTGCCGTTCGGTCTCGTCGATTCGATCGGCGCGGCGACACCGTTCGTCACCGTGTTCGTCGCCTATACGCTGATCGCGCTCGACGCGATCGCGCATGCGATCGCCGAGCCGTTCGGCGACGGACCGAACCAGCTCGCGCTCGATGCAATGACGCGAACGATCGAGCGCACGCTGCTCGAACTGAACCGCGAACCGCTGCCGGCCGAAGTGACGCCGAGCCCCGCGTATCGGCTCACCTGACGGGCCGACGCTGCCGACGCGCGACGCATGCTCGGCCGGCCTGGCCGCTGTAATGAAGACTTGCAATCGATACAGCCGGAAACGTCAACAGCCGGGGGGCGCACAGCGTTTTTTCCACAAGCGCGCACGTTTCGTGACGCGCAACGACAGGAGAAAACGTCATGCGAGCCCTTACCCGCCATCTCACGATCGCCGCCACCCTGATGTCGGTACTGACCGGCACCGCGTTCGCCGAAACGCCGTGGCAGCAAGCGCATCCGCGCCGCGAGGAGGTCAACCAGCGCCTCGCCAACCAGAATCGCCGGATCCGTCACGAAGTGAAGGAAGGCGAGATGTCGCACGCCCAGGCCGCGCGCCTGCACCGTGACGACCGAAAAATCCGCCAGGAAGAGCGGGACATGGCCGCGCAGGATCGCGGTCACATTACGCAGGGCGAAAAGCACGTGCTGAACCAGCAGGAAAACGCGGTCAGCCACAAGATCGGCCAGTAACGCCGGCAAGCGTCGATTCGCCATCGCTTGAAACGCCCGCTGCCGCCGTGCGGCAGCGGGTGCTTGTTGTTGTATCGAATCGTTTCAGCAGGCCGTTCGCGTCAAGTGCCGCAGGTATACTTCGACGTCAGCCGCCACCCGCATCGACCGTCGACAACGGCACGATTCCGGCGGTTTCGTCGCGAAGCTCCGCGTTTCGCGTACCCCGCGCCCCAGCCTCGACACGAGACACACGACGATCCCGATCATGAAACGATTCCTGCTGCTCCTTCCCGCCGCCCTGCTCGCCGCCTGCGGCTCGGCGCCCTCGTCCGATTCGGCCGCGTCCGGCTCGGCACCGATGATCTACGTGTCGTCCGCGCGCCCGGCCCACGCGATCGCCAACTGCCTCGACAGCCGCCTGTCCGGCACCGCGCAGTCGCAGCACAACGGCGTGACCGACATCACCGTCGGGTCGCGCTCGTATTTCGTCACGCTCACGCCGTCGGGCAACGGGTCCGTCGTCAAGGTCGTGCGCGGCTCGGGCAGCGAGCCGGCCGAGGAAGCGATGCGCTTCGCGATCGCGCGCTGCGTGATCTGACCGCCACCGGCGCCGGGCGCTCCGCCCGGCCCGCAAGCCACGTCACCCGGGCGCCATCATGCGCGTCCGTCGAATTTTTTCATCCGGGCCGCCGTCGATGAGAGAATCGCACCACGATTCCCTTTCCACGGAGCCCGCATGAAGCACCTGCTGTCCCGGCTGTTCGTCAGCGCCGCGCTCGCCGCGCTTGTTCCGGCGCTGCCGGCGCAGGCCGCGACGCCGCCCGGCATCTTCGTCGTCGCCACCCAGCTCGGCGAATTCACGACCCTCGATCCGAGCGAAATCTACGAGCTCGTGCCGTCCGAGTACGTCGCGAACACCTACGAACGGCTCGTGCGGGTCGACCTGAAGGACCCGACGCGCTTCGACGGACAGATCGCGCAATCCTGGTCGGTCGGCGCCGACGGCGTCACGTACACGTTCAAGCTGCGCCCCGGTCTCACGTTCCACTCCGGCAACCCGGTCACCGCCGACGACGTCGCGTGGTCGCTGCAGCGCACCATCCTGCTCGACAAGGGCCCGGCCGGCGTGCTCGCCGATCTCGGCCTCACGAAGGCGAACGTGATGCAGAAGGTACGCGCGGTCGACCCGCAGACCTTCGTGCTCGAAACCGACCACAAGTACGCACCGAGCTTCGTGCTCAACGTGCTGAGCGCGTGTCCGGCGTCGGTGCTCGACAAGAAGCTGCTGATGTCGCACCAGCAGGGCAGCGATTTCGGCAGCGCCTGGCTGAAGACCAACGACGCGGGCTCGGGCCCGTACCAGCTCGTCAAGTGGACGCCGAACGAAAGCATCGTGCTGCAGCGTTTCGACAAGTACCGCGCGCCGTACCCGATGAAACGCGTCGTGCTGCGCCACGTGCCCGAGGCATCCGCGCAGCGGTTGCTGCTGGAAAACGGCGACGTCGACGCCGCGCGCAACCTGAGCCCCGACAGCCTCGCCTCGCTGACCAAGGCCGGCAAGATCAAGGTCGCGTCGTGGCCGGTGTCCGCGCTGCTGTACCTGAGCCTGAATACGAAGAACCCGAATCTCGCGAAACCCGACGTGCAACAGGCGATGAAGTGGCTGGTCGACTACGACGGCATCCAGCGCAACATCGTCAGCACGACATACAAAGTGCACGAGACCTTCCTGCCCGAAGGCTTCCTCGGCACGCTGAATTCGAACCCCTACAAGCTCAACGTCGCAAAGGCGAAGGCGCTGCTCGCGAAAGCCGGCTTGCCGAACGGATTCGACGTGACGATGGACATGCCGAACGATTATCCGTACCTCGAGATCGCACAGGCACTCCAGGCGAACTTCGCGCAGGGCGGCATCCGCGTGAAGCTGATTCCGGGCGATGCGAAGCAGGCGATCGGCAAGTACCGCGCGCGCCAGCACGACATCTTCATCGGCGAATGGTCGCCGGATTACATGGACCCGAACAGCAACGCGCGCGGCTTCGCCTGGAATCCTGACAATTCCGACCAGTCGAAGACGAAGATGCTCGCATGGCGCAACAGCTGGGACATCCCGCAACTGACGAAGGATACCGAGGCCGCGCTCGTCGAGCCGTCGCCCGCGAAGCGCGCGCAGCGTTACGAGGCGCTGCAGAAGGCCGTGCTCGCGAACTCGCCGTTCGTCATCATGTTCGAGAAGGTCGTGCAGGTCGCGACGCGCCCCGGCACGACCGGGCCGGAGATCGGGCCGATCAACGACCTCGTGTCGTACCGGACGCTGGCAAAATAAGGCCGGCTGCCCGCGCGGCCGGCGACGCCGGCGCGCGGGTGCATCCATCATCCAATATGCTTCGCTCGGGGACCACGCAATGCGCTCATTACAAGAACTGCGCCTGGAATTTCTCCAGTACAAGATCGAACCGATCGGCTGGCTCGGCGACAGCCCGTCGCGCTTCGACTTCTACACCCGCACTGCGGAAGGATGCGACAGCGTCGTCGAGCTGGGCGTATTCACCGGCCTGACCACGACGGCCTTCATGCTCGCGCAGCCGAAGCGGCTGGTGTCGGTCGACATCACCGATCAGTATTTCCACATCCAGAATGAGCTGAAGCACGCGGCGAATGAACTGGAGATCGACTTCGAATTCAGGATCGCCGACGATCTCGCGATGGAGCCGCTTGCATCCGACCTGCTGTTCATCGACACCACGCACACGTACGAGCAGACGCTCGCCGAACTGAACCGGTTCGGCCCGCTCGCGCGCAAGAAGATCGTACTGCACGACATGAACACGTCGGGTGTCTACCAGGCCGTATTCCAATGGCTGTGGGACAACAAGCAGTTTCACATCACGTATCACGACAGCCGCGGCTGCGGCGCGGTCGTCTGCGAGCGTCACGTCGGCTATTGAGCCGCGCACGCGCGACGGGAGGCACCATGCATTCGAACGGGCACGCGGTCTGCGTGGCGATCAACGACAACAACCGCGCGTGGTACGAGATGCTCGTGCCGTTCCTGCTGTCGCTGCGGCACACGGGTTACGACGGACAGGTGGCCGTCATCGGCTACGGGCTGTCCGAGCACAAGCGGCGCATCCTGGAAAGCCAGTCGGTCGACGTGATCGAAGCGTCGAGCGCGCATGCGCTCCCGGTCGGCCGCTTCATCGAGGCCGCCGGCTATTGCGCGCGCAATCCGCACATCACGAAACTCGCGCTGTACGACGCGGACATCTGGTTCTGCGCGCCCTCCTTCGACCTGTTCTCCCGGATCGCCGACGATCGCCTGTATGCGTGCCCCGACCCGCTGTTCTGCACGTTCGTGGTCACGCCGCTGATCGGTGAGCGGCGCGACGAGCATTGGCGCCTCGTCGTCGACGAGGTGCGGACGCGTCACGGCGGTGCGCTACAGGCCGGACTCGTCGCCGGCACGGCCACCGCGTGGGCGCGCTTCGCGGCGCACCTGCGCGACTGCGTCGCCCGCATCGGCACCGACTTCCAGGAATGCTTCGGGATCGACACGACGTTCCTGCACCTGTGGGGCGCACGCGGCGAAACCGCGTTGCTCGACCCGGTCCAGAACTTCGTCAGCAAGAACGGCATTCACGAATCGTTCGACGCGAGCAACGGCACCACGACGCTGCGCTATCAGGGCGAACCGATCCGCGCGCTGCACATGACCGGCGACATTCGCTTCCTCGACCGCTGGCGCTACTACGCGAACCACGTCGACGCCGCATTGCGCGACGGCGTGCCGTTCGCGCTGTCGGACGGCACGCCGTCGCCATCCGACACGGCCGCCGCCAGCATCGCCGCGACCGGGTTCGTGCGTTCGGCCGGGCTGACCGTCACTTCCGCCGCGGTCGAGCGCAGCGCGGGCGCGTACCTGCAGGCGATCGACGAACCGGGCGGCACGATGCTCGTCGGCAGCGCGAACCACGAGATCATGTTGACCGCGACCCGCGACATCGCGCGACTGAACGTGTACATCACGCATCCGTCCGGCACGCCGTCGCCGCTGCGATGCGAGGTGCTGATCGATGGACAGGCGCAGAGCAAGGGCACCGAACTGATGACGCATTTCTGGTATCAGATCGCGGCCGGCACCGTCATCACGCTGCGCTCGACGAGCCTCGGCGGCCAGCAGTGCAATGCGATCTGGCGGCTGCGCGAGACGTCGGACATGCAGCAGTAGTCGATGGGCAACGCGTCGAACGCTTGCGTGCCCGGCTTCGAGCGCGCGGCATGTCGTCGAGGCGCCGCGCGGCGAAGCGCCCCGGCAAATTATCCCTGTCAGGCATGAACGCGAATTATGCGTGACAGGAACAATTTCTCCGTTGCCCATCGCGATCCTCTCGTCGGACGCGCACGTCCACCCCTATCATCCTCTGGCAAACGATAGTTTTTATTCGCTGGCGCCAATGATTTTGGCTTTGTTAGATAGATGTCAAAGAATCATCCAATGACAACGATCTAACAGCCCGATGACCTGTGCATTCGCCCATACCGTCGAATCCCGCTTTGCCGATCTGACGCCGACCGCGAAGCGTATCGCGAGCTACATGCTCGCGAACCTCGATCGGCTCGGCCTCGAAACCGCCGACCAGATCGCGCAGCAGACCGGCACCAGCGGCATTTCGGTCGGGCGGTTCCTGCGCAGCGTCGGTTACCGGAATCTCGACGACCTGAAACGCGAACTGCGTGGCGACGGCGATCGTCCATGGATGATCACCGACCGCCTCGACGAGTACCGCCGCGCCGCCGCCACGCAAACGACCGCCGGCGAAGGCGACAGCGATCGCAGCAGCGGCACGCTCGCGTCGTCGCTCGACCGCGAGCTCGACGCGATCCGCCACGTGTACCGGCTCGCCGAAGAACCGGTGTTCGCGCAGGTCGCGGACCGGATCGCGCATGCCGATGCCGTATTCATCCTCGGCATCCAGTCGACCCGCGGCATCAGCAATGCGTTCAGCAGCTATCTCGAATACCTGCGCCCACGCGTGTTCTATTCCGACGGCCAGTCGGGCTCGTACGTCGATTCGCTGAATTCCGAGTTCGAACGGCCGTACTGCATCGTCACCGACACGCGCGCGTATTCGCGCAGCGCGCGCCGCTATTGCCAGGCCGCCGCCGAACGCGGCCAGCCGTTCGCGCTGGTCACCGATCTGTATTGCCCGTGGGCGCGCGAATGGCCGGCCGACCTGCTGCAGGTGAAGACCGACGTCGGCCAGTTCTGGGATTCGCTCGCGCCGCTCACCTGCCTGTTCAACCTGCTGATCACCGCCGTGGTCGACCGCCTCGGTCCCGCGGTCGACCGGCGCGTCGCGCGCAATCGCGAACTGCAGCGCACGTTCGACCAATTCGAATCCTGAGTCAACCGGACCGCCGATGAACCATCACCGTCTCGTCGAAATCACGCCCGCCACGCATCGCATCGAGATCGATCTCGTCTACGCGACCGAGCGCAACCTGACCGGCAAGCCGATCTACCGCAACGCGCACTGTCTGCTGCTCGAGCCGGCCGATGCCGCGCTGCGCCGCGCGGTCGACGTCGCCGCGCAGGCCGGCTTCACGCTGCGCATCTACGACGCGTACCGGCCGCCGGAGGCGCAGCAGGTGTTGTGGGATTTCCTGCCGGATCCGAACTTCGTCGCCGATCTCGGCCGCGGGTCGAACCACAGCCGCGGCACCGCGCTGGACCTGACGCTCGTCGGCGCGAACGGCGAGCCGCTCGACATGGGCACCGGCTTCGACGAGATGGTGGCCGCGTCGGGCCACTTTCACGCGGGGTTGCCCGAGCACGTGCAACGCAACCGGCTGCTGCTGCTCGGCGTCATGCATGCGGCCGGCTTCGCGCATATCGACAGCGAGTGGTGGCACTACGAGCTGCCCGGTTCGCATGCGCTGCCGCAGATCGACAACGCGGCGAGCGGCCCGTGGCGCCTGATGTAACGATGCTGCACGCCCCCTTTTTCATGCAGGTTCACGTTCAACGACTCAAACGACAGATGGAGAAGCGCCCATGAAATTCCCGACCTCCCGGCTCGTCGCGGCGCTGGCCGCCGCGTCCCTGTTCGCCGCCGTTCCGCTTTCCACCGCCCATGCGGAAACGCCGAAGGACATGTTCGTGATGGCCACGCTGCTCGACGAATTCACGACGCTCGATCCGGGCGAAATCTACGAGCTGGTGCCTGAGGAGTACGTCGCGAACACGTACGACCGGCTCGTGCGCGTGGACCTGCGCGATCCGTCGAAATTCAACGGCGACGTCGCGCAGTCGTGGACGGTGAGCGCCGACGGCCTGACCTATACGTTCAAGCTGCGGTCGGGCCTCAAGTTCCACTCGGGCAACCCGCTGACGGCCGACGACGTCGCATGGTCGATCCAGCGCGCGGTGCTGCTCGACAAGGGACCGGCCGCGGTGCTGACCGGCATCGGGCTCACGAAGGCCAACGTCGTGGCGAACGTGAAGAAGCTGGACGACCAGACGGTGTCGATCACGACCGATCACAAATACGCGCCGACCTTCGTGCTCAACGTGCTCGGCTCGTGGCCCGCGTCGGTGCTCGACAAGAAATTGCTGCTGTCGCACCAGCAGGGCAACGACTTCGGCAACGCGTGGTTGAAGACCAACGAGGCCGGCTCCGGCGCGTACAAGCTCGTCAAGTGGTCGCCCAGCGACAGCATCGTGCTGCAACGCTTCGACGGCTACCGGCTGCCGCTCGCGATGAAGCGCATCGTGCTGCGCCACGTGCCCGAAGCGGCGAGCCAGCGACTGCTGCTGGAAAACGGCGACGTCGACGCGGCGCGCGACCTGAGCCCGGACGATCTCGCGTCGGTCGTGAAGTCGGGCAAGGCGAAAGTCACGGCCTCGCCGCAGGCGACGCTGCTGTATCTCGGCCTGAACACGAAGAACCCGACGCTCGCGAAGCCCGACGTGCAGGAAGCGCTCAAGTGGCTGGTCGACTATGCGGGCCTCCAGGCCAACGTCGTGAAGACGACCTACAAGGTGCACCAGACCTTCCTGCCCGAAGGCTTCCTCGGCACGCTGAATGCGAACCCGTACAAGCTCGACGTCGCGAAGGCGAAGGCGCTGCTCGCGAAGGCCGGCGTGCCGAACGGCTTCTCGGTGACGATGGACGTGCGCAACGACTATCCGTACACGGAGATCGCGCAGGCCGTGCAGGCGAACTTCGCGCAGGCGGGCGTCAAGGTGCAGCTGATCCCCGGCGACAACAAGCAGACGCTCGCGAAATACCGCGCGCGCCAGCACGACATCTACATCGGCGAATGGTCGGCCGACTACATCGACCCGCACAGCAACGCGCAGGGTTTCGCATGGAACCCCGACAACTCCGACAAGTCGAGCTACAAGATGCTGGCCTGGCGCAACAGCTGGGACATTCCGCAACTGACGAAGGAAACCGACGCCGCGCTCGCCGAGCCGACCGCCGCGCAACGCGCGCAGCGGTACCAGGCGATGCAGAAGGAAATGCTCGCGCGCTCGCCGTTCGTGATCATGTTCGAGAAGGTCGCGCAGGTCGCGACGCGGCCCGGCGTGAGCGGGCTCGAAGTCGGGCCGATCAACGACCTCGTGTCGTACCGTAACCTGAAGAAGCAATAAGGTTCGCCGCATGTCGACTCCCGCCTCCTCCCTCGAAGCACTGCGCACGCTGCCCGCGCGGCGCCCGGCCGTGCGCTGGGTGCTACGCGTGCTGCGCTGGGCGCTCACGCTCGCCGTCACGTTCACAGGGCTGCTCGCGCTGACGTTCGTGATCGGCCGCAAGGTGCCGATCGATCCCGTGCTCGCGATCCTCGGCGATCGCGCGTCGGCCGAGGCCTACGCGGCCGAGCGCATCGCGCTCGGCCTCGACAAGCCGCTCGTCACGCAGTTCCTGATCTACGCGCGCGACGTGCTGCACGGCAATCTCGGCATGTCGCTGCTGACGTCGAACCCGGTGCTCGACGACATCAGGCGCGTGTTCCCCGCCACGCTCGAACTCGCGACGATCGCGACGGTGATCGGCATCGCGATCGGCGTGCCGCTCGGCGTCGCGGCCGCGGTGAAGCACAACCGGCCGATCGACCACATCGCGCGCTTCGTTGGCCTGATCGGCAATTCGGTGCCGGTATTCTGGCTCGGGCTGATGGGGCTGCTGCTGTTCTATGCGCGGCTGCACTGGGTCGGCGGCCCCGGCCGGCTCGATCCGGTGTACGACGGGATGGTCGACCCGCGCACGGGCAGCCTGCTGATCGACTCGGCGCTCGCGGGCGAGTGGGACGTGTTCCGCAACGCGGTGTCGCACATCGCGCTGCCGGCCGCGATCCTCGGCTACTACTCGGTCGCGTACCTGAGCCGGATGACGCGCTCGTTCATGCTCGACCAGCTGAGCCAGGAATACATCGTCACCGCGCGCGCGAAGGGCTTGTCCGAGCGGCGCGTCATCTGGCGGCATGCGTTCGGCAACATCGCGGTGCCGCTGCTCACCGTGATCGCGCTCACCTACAGCAACCTGCTCGAAGGCTCGGTGCTGACCGAGATCGTGTTCGCGTGGCCGGGGCTCGGCTCGTACCTGACCGGCGCGCTCCTGAACGCCGACATGAATGCCGTGCTCGGCGCGACGCTCGTGATCGGCGTGATGTTCATCACCGTCAACCTGCTGACCGACGCGCTGTACCGTGTGTTCGATCCGCGTGCGCGCTGAGGGCCGCTTCGACATGACCGTTTCCATTTCGCTTCCTTCACCGACCATGCCGAAGGCCACCCGTCCATGAATGCCGAACCTCTCACGCTGCGCGCGTGGCTGCTTTCCGATGCGCCCGCGTCGCGCTCGCAGGCCGCGTTCGGCCTCGCCTACCGCCGCTGGCGCCGTTTCGCGGGCAATCCGCTCAACCTGTTCGGGCTCGCGATCCTGGTGACGCTGATCGTGGTCGCGATCGTCGGCCCGCTGATCATGCCGCACGATCCGCTGCGCCAGGTGCTGTCGGACCGGCTGCTGCCGCCCGGCTCCGCATCGCACTGGCTCGGCACCGACCAGCTCGGCCGCGACATCCTTTCACGGATGATCGCGGGCTCTCGCCTCACGCTCGGCATCGCGATGCTCGTCGTCGTGATCGTCGTGCCGATCGGCCTCGCGATCGGCACGACGGCCGGCTATTGCGGCGGCTTCGTCGACAGCGTGCTGATGCGCATCACCGACATCGCGCTCGCGTTCCCGAAGATCGTGCTCGCGCTCGCATTCGCGGCCGCGCTCGGGCCCGGCGTGATCAACGCGGTCGTTGCGATCTCGATCACCGCGTGGCCCGCGTATGCGCGGCTCGCGCGCGCGGAGACGATCCGCATCGCGCAGGCCGACTACATCCACGCCGCGCGGCTGCAAGGCGCGTCGGGCCCGCGGATCCTGCTGCGCTACATCATGCCGCTGTGCATGTCGTCGGTGATCGTGCGCGCGACGCTCGACATGGCCGGCATCATCCTCACCGTCGCGGGCCTCGGCTTTCTCGGCCTCGGCGCGCAGCCGCCGAGCCCCGAGTGGGGCTTCATGGTCGCGTCGGGCCGCAACGTGCTGCTCGACGCGTGGTGGGTCGCGACGCTGCCCGGCATCGCCATCCTGCTCGTGAGCCTCGCATTCAACCTGCTCGGCGACGGGCTGCGCGACGTCTTCGATCCCCGCCATGGAGCATGACATGCCGATGAATTCCACCACCGCGCCCGCGCCGCTCTGCGAGATCGACGGCCTGAAAATCGGCTTTCGCGGACACGACGGCGTCGTCACCGACGCGGTGCGCGACCTGTCGCTGACGCTCGCGCCCGGCGAACGGCTCGGCATCGTCGGCGAATCGGGCTCCGGCAAGTCGCTGACGGGCCGCGCGCTGCTCGGCCTGCTGCCCGAAGCCGCGCGCTGGTCGGCCCGCACGATGCGCTTCGCGGGCCAGGACCTGCTCGCGATGTCCGCGAGCGAACGCCGGCGCCTGTGCGGCAGCCAGATGGGGATGATCCTGCAGGATCCGAAGTATTCGCTGAACCCGGTGATGACCGTCGCGAAGCAGATGGGCGAAGCGTTCCGGCGGCACGAGCCGCGCCTGCGCGGCCGCGCGCTGCGCGAGCGGATCGTCGACGCGCTCGCGGCCGTGCAGATCCGCGACCCGGCGCGCGTCGCCGATGCGTATCCGCACGAGCTGTCGGGCGGCATGGGCCAGCGCGTGATGATCGCGATGATGGTGTCGACGGGCCCACGCCTGCTGATCGCCGACGAGCCGACCTCCGCGCTCGACGTCGCGGTGTCGATGCAGGTGCTCGCGGTGCTCGACGCGATGATCGCGCGGCACAACACGGGCCTGATGTTCGTCAGCCACGACCTGCCGCTCGTGATGTCGTTCTGCGATCGCGTCGCGGTGATGTATGCGGGGCGCGTGGTCGAAACCTGCGCCGCGCGCGACCTGCGCGATGCGACGCATCCCTACACGCGCGGGCTGCTCGCGGCGAACCCGCCGCTCGTGAACCCGCCCGACGAACTGCCCGTGCTGCGGCGCGATCCGGCGTGGCTCGACGCCGCTGCGCCCGCGCCGACCGCTCACATACCGCAGGAGGCCGCACGATGATCGACGTCGATCACGCATCGATCCGTTTCCCGACCCGCACGGGTCACGTCGACGCCGTGCGCGATGCCAGCTTCGCGGTACGCGACGGCGAGGTGTTCGGGCTCGTCGGCGAATCGGGCTCCGGCAAGTCGACGCTGCTGCGCGCGCTGACCGGCCTCGTGCCGCTCGCGGGCGGCAGCCTGTCGATCGACGGGCGGCCCGTCGGCGGCACGCCCGATCGCGCATTTCGCCGCCACGTGCAGATGGTGTTCCAGGATCCGTACGGGTCGCTGCATCCGCGCTTCACGGTGGACCAGACGCTGCGCGAGCCGCTGTCGATCCACGCGATCGACGACGCCGACGCGCGCATCGCCCGCGCGCTGTCCGAAGTCGGGCTCGGCCCGTCGTTCCGCTTCCGCTATCCGCACCAGCTGTCGGGCGGCCAGCGCCAGCGTGTCGCGATCGCGCGCGCGCTGATTGTCGAGCCGCGCGTGTTGCTGCTCGACGAGCCGACGTCCGCGCTCGACGTGTCGGTGCAGGCCGAAATCCTGAACCTGCTGCGCCGCCTGCATCGCGAACGCAAACTGACGATGATCCTCGTGAGCCACAACCTCGCGGTGATCGGCTTCCTGTGCCAGCGCATCGCGGTGATGCAGCATGGCGAGATCGTCGAACAGCTGCGGATCGAGGACGTGCGCGCCGGACAGGTCGCACGCGACTACACGCGCACGCTGCTGCGCGCGACCGAAGGCTACCGCCGCCTCGATCCGGTCGACTGACATGAGTGCGACGCGCGGGCGTGCGATACTCGGCACCCCGTGCGTCGGTGCGCCAATGCACCGGCACGCACGCCGAATGGAACCCTCGCGCGCCGCGCGGGTCCATTTCCTTTCGTCAACAGATCAACAGCTATAGGGAGGCGTTCATGCTGCAATTCATCGAAACCCTGGTGGTCGGGCTCATCGTCGGCCTCCTCGCCCGTGCGCTCAAGCCCGGCGACGACAAAATGGGCATCCTGATGACCGTCGTGCTCGGCGTCGTCGGCTCGCTCGTCGCGGGCTACGTCGGCCGCGCTGCCGGCTGGTATGCGCCGGGCCAGGGCGCCGGCTGGATCGCGTCGATCATCGGCGCGATCGTGCTGCTCGTGATCGTCGGCGCGATGCGCAAGCGCGCGGGCTGACCGCCGCATCGCCTGCGTCGATGCGGAAACGGCCGCTCGTCACACGAGCGGCCGTTTTTCTTTCTGCACCCCGCAATTCGCACCCTCGTCGAATCGTTGAGTTCTCAACGATTCACCTGCAAAACCCCTGTCCGTTGGCCGGATTGCCGCGAGCTTGCGCCATCGGCAATACCCTGACTTGCGGCCGCACAAATTTGAGATAAATTGATTGGAGGAATGCGGCGTCATTTGCTCGTTGCCGTCATTTCCCGTTCTTTCATTCAAGAGGTCCGATGGAATTGCCGTTTACGCATACAGCATCGCAGCGTTGACGGACTGCCATTCGAGCGGCCCCGCTGCGACGCGCTTCCTCTCTGGAGCCTGTCATGAAGCATCGCCTGTTTGCCGCCTCGTTTGCCCTGGCTGCTTCGCTTCTGGCGTCGTCCTCGTCTTTTGCCGCCGGCGCGTCCGGCGTCATCCACTTCACCGGCATGATCGTCGAGCCGCCGTGCTCGTTCGCACTCGACACGGCCGACGCCGCGCACGCGCACGTGCGCCCCGACTGCCCGCGCCCGGCGAGCGGGCAAGTCGCGTTCATCGACGCGGCCAGCCTGCGCACGATCAAGACCACGACCTTTACGCAGGCCTCGCGCGCAATCGTTTTACCTGACCGTGCGGGCAACGCGCATGCGCCGATGATCGCCGTCGTGACGTACCAGTAGCGCCTGCTGCAGGAGACGTCGCGCGTCAGTCGCGATGGCAGGCGATCCAGTCGCTGAACGCGCGGATCTTCTGCTGGCTGCCGATGCTCTCCGGATAAACGAAGAAATAGCGGGCGCCGGTCTCGAGCACGATGTCGAACGGCCGTTCGAGCCGGCGCGCGGCGACGTCGTCGTCGACGAGCGTCACGTCGCCGATCGCGACGCCGAAGCCCTGCATCGCCGCATTCGTCGCGAGATCGAGCGTGTCGAAGGTCGGCCCGCGCTCCGCGTCGACGGCGCGTTCGCCCGCGTGATCGAGCCACGCGCGCCAGTCGCGGTGGTCGCGCGTCGGATGCAGCAGCGTATGGTGCGCGAGATCGCCGACCGCATCGAGCGGCACGGCCTGCCGCAGCTCGGGCGCGCACACCGGCGTCAAGCGCTCGTCGAACAGCGGCAGCGCGAACACGCCAGCGCCCGGCGACGTACCGTAGACGACCGCCGCATCGAACGGCTCGGTCGAGAAATCGACGATGTGCTGCCACGCGGTCGTGATCTGCACGTGGAGCTCGGGATGCTCACCCTGGAAGCGCATGATGCGCGGCAGCATCCAGCGCATCACGCAAGTCGGCACCTTCAGCGCGAGATCGGTGCGCTGCCGCGTGAGCTTCATCGAGATGTCCTCGATCCGCGCGAAGCTCTCGTTGACCACCGGCAGCAATTGCTCGCCCTCCGCCGTCAGCGTGAGGCCCTTCGCGTGCCGCTTGAACAGCGGGAAGCCGTAATGCGCCTCGAGTGTCTGGATCTGCCGGCTTACCGCGCCCTGCGTGAGGCACAGCTGCTCGGCCGCGCGCGTGAAGCTGCGGTGGCGGGCCACTGTCGAGAAGATCTGCAGCGCGTGCAGGGGTGGAAGTCGGCGCATGACGAAGGGGTAGACGGATCGATCGCACCCAACGACGGCGCGGCAAGACCGCGCGCCGACACCGGCGCGCGCTGATCGACACGATAAGCCAAACGCCGGCTTTACGCGAGGTGCACCGGACGCTCAGGCCGTGGCGGCGAGCGCGCCCGTCGCGATGCGCGCCGCCGACGCGACGACGTCCGCACGTGCCGCCGCGTCGGCACGCGGCTGCGTGAACGACACGGCCAACACGATCGGCGCGCGCGACGGCGGCCACAGCACGGCGACGTCGGTCGTCGTGCCGTAGCCGCCGGTGCCGGTTTTTTCAGCGATGCGCCAGCCCGGCGGCACGCCGGCCGCGATTCCGGTCGCGCCGCGCGCGCCGCCGGTCATCCATTCCGTGAGCTGCGCACGCTGCGGCTCGCGCAGCGTATCGCCGAGCAGCAGCCGCTGCAGCGTGTCGACCATCTCGACCGGTGTCGACGTATCGCGCTCGTCGCGCGGCGCCGCCTGGTTCAGTTCGGGTTCCCAGCGGTCCAGCCGGAATGCGGTGTCGCCGCTTTCGTGCGCGAACGATGTGACGGCCTGCGGACCGCCGAGCACGCCCATCAGCAGGTTCCCCGCGCCCTTGTCGCCCGACTGCAGCATCGCCGTGCAGAGCTGCGCGATCGTCATCCCCGTGTCGACGTGGCTTTCCGTCACCGGCGAGCCGGCCACGACTTCATAGCGGCGATACAGGATGCGGCGCGGCAGCAGCGACGCGTCGAGCGAGCCGCGCGCGAGTATCGCGGCGGCGGCGACGACCGCATAGGTGCCGCACAGCGGGAAGCGCTCGCGCGCGTGATGCGCGATGCGCGTGCCGCTCGACGTATCGAGTGCGGCGACGCCGAGCCGACCGTTCGACGCTTTTTCGAGCGCGGCGAGTTCGGCCTGGGCGGCATGTGCGCGGCCCTGGTCGGCGACGGGTGCCGACGAGCACGCGGCGACGAACGGCGCGGCGACGGCGGCGAGCAACAGCGAGCGGCGTGTCGGAGAGTGTTCCATGGGTGAAGGGTGTTCTGTCGGAAACGGTGGCACGAAGCAACATACGTGCGCATCGACGATGCACACGCATTCACGCCGACGGCCGGCTCGCGACGGCATACGCCGCGCATCCCCGAAGACGTCCGTCGGCCCCGCATGCGGCGGGACGCACATGAACAGGCCCTAGCGTAGCAGCGAGCGCCGCCGCGTTCCAGCGGCGCGGCCTGCATCACCCTTGCGACGAAGGCAGGTACGGCATCGGATTGACGGGCTTGCCGTCGCGCCGCACTTCGAACAGCAGCGCGACACGCGAGTTGTCGAGGTCGCCCATCTCGGCGATCTCGTCGCCCCGGCGCACGATGTCGCCGGTCTTCACGAGCAGCTTGCGATTGTGCGCATAGGCCGTGAGGAAATCCGCGTTGTGCTGGACGATGATCAGGGTGCCGTAATCGTTCAGGCCGCTACCCGCGTACATCACGCGGCCGTCGGCCGCCGCGCGAACCGGGTCGCCCGGCCGGCCGGCGATCTGGATGCCCCGGTTCTGCCCCGGCCGGAACGCGTCGACGATCTTGCCGCGCGCGGGCCACGTGAGCGCCACCGCACCCGTGTGCCGCCTGGTTTCCTTCACGACTTGCCGGTCGCTCGCCGTCGACGCGCTCGCCTGCGCGGCGCCCGCCGCATTGCTCGCGGCGGCCGGCGCCGCGGCCGGCGCGCTGCCATTCGCGCCCGATGCCTGCAACGGCTGCTGGCGAACGATGCGGAGCACCTGCCCCATGCGCAGCCTGCCGCGCCCATCGAGCTTGTTCCAGGTGCGCAGGTCGGCGACGCTGCAGTCGTTCGCGGACGCGATGCCCGACAGCGTGTCGCCGCGTTTCACCACGTACTTCTGCGCGACGAGAATGGGTGCGGGCGGCGGCGTCGCGGGCGTGGCCGCCGGTGCGGCGGCGGGCTGCCCCGACGGCGATCCCGCCAGCGTGTCGCTCGGCGGGACGGACTGCGTGCTGGCACAACCGGCCATGACGAGCACCGCGGCGAGGCCGGACAGCCACGCCGACTTGCGGCAAATCTCGCGCTGTTTCATGGACGATCGACTCCGATTTGACAATCTTTCAAGCATCTCAAAAACGGAACGGCCGACGTGTAACCGGATGCAAACAATCATGACAAACGATCACGAACCGGGCGCCGGCGGACACTCGTTACCGGTAATACGGTCAATTTCGGGAAAACTTGACGGTTTCTGCCGCGCGATGCGGAAGAAATTTCGCGATGGGCCGAAATTTCGAATGGCTTTCAATTTCGATATAGCCGCATCGGACAGCCGATGCGGCTGCGATGGGCGCCCGCTCAGCGCAGCCAGTCGACCAGTTCCGCGCAGGCCCACCCGAGCCCGATGCACAGGAACAGCAGGTGCAACGCGATCTTGAACGACACACCCCACGACGAATCGACCCGCATGACAGTCTCCCCCGGTTGATATGCGGCCATGATCCGGCATCGATCCCGCCCCGAAAATGCGGAACCGGCGAACGGGGTCTCAGGCCCAGCCTGAGACCGGTGCGGCGGTTCCTGCTAACTTATCGGCCATACCAATCCTTACGCGTCCCCACCCCGCCATGCGATTCGACCTGACCGACCTGCGGCTCTTCCTGAACATCTGCGAGGCCGGCACGATCACGGGCGGCGCCGAGCGCACGCACATCACGCTGCAGGCAGCAAGCGAGCGCATTCGCGGGATGGAGGACGAACTCGGCGTGCCGCTGCTGCACCGGAGCAAGTCCGGCGCGCAGGTGACCGACGCCGGCCGCGCGCTCGAGCATCACGCGCGCACGGTGCTGCAGCAGATCGACCACATGCGCGGCGAACTGCAGCAATACGGCCAGGGGCTGCGCGGGCATATCCGCCTGCTCTGCAACACGGCCTCGCTGAGCGAATACCTGCCCGACGCGCTCGCCGCGTACCTGCCGCATCATCCGAAACTGTCGATCAGCGTCGAGGAGCGCTCGAGCCAGGAAATCGTGCACGCGATCCGCAACAAGACGGCCGAGGTCGGCATCGTCGCCGATTCGGTCGGGCTCGGCGGGCTCGAGCAGAAGCCATTCCGCGAGGATTGGCTGATCGCGGTCGTGCCGGCCGGGCATCCGCTCGCCGCGCGCGACAAGGTCGCGTTCGACGAGATCGCCGACGCGGATTTCATCGGGCTGACCGACGGCAGCGCGCTGCAGGTCCATCTCGCGGACCAGGCGCGTGCGCTCGGCAAGCGGATCCGCTACCGTGTGCAGCTGAAGAGTTTCGATGCGATCTGCCGCGTGATCGAAAGCGGCGTGGGAATCGGCATCGTGTCGCGCCACGCGGCCGAGCGCGCGATGCAGACGATGGACGTGCGGCTCGTCGAGCTGTCCGACGCGTGGAGCCACCGCAAGCTGACGCTCTGCGCACGATCGTTCGATGCGCTGCCCAAATATACGCAGGCGTTCGTGTCGTATCTGTCGGGCGAAACGTCATCGCGCTGAACGCCCGCGCCATCCGCAACAGCCGGGCGATACACGAGGAGGCACCCCGTCATGACGAAACCCGATCTCGCCACGCACTACCGCGCCTACATCGACTGCCTGAACCGCCAGGACTGGCCGGCGCTCGGCCGATACGTCGCCGACAACGTGATCCACAACGACCGGCCGCTCGGCCTGGCCGGCTACCGCGCGATGCTCGAGCAGGATTTCCGCGACATTCCGGATCCCCATTTCGCGATCCGGCTGCTGGTGTGCGAACCGCCGCGCGTCGCGTGCCGGCTTCGCTTCGCGTGTGCGCCGAAAGGGACGTTCATGGGGCTCGCCGTCGACGGCACGCGCGTCACGTTCGCCGAGAACGTCATCTACGAATTTCACGACGGCAAGATCCGGCAGGTCTGGTCGGTGATCGACAAGGCGGCGATCGAAGCGCAGCTCTAGCATCGCCGCGGGGCGGCCGCCGGACGGAATCGACAGCCGAGATCCGGCTTGATTCGATTTTCAGGGGTAACGTTTTCTCTTGCATCTCGTTGGAAGCGCGCCGCCCGAGCACCTTTCCAACGCTTCCGTCGCTGCCGATATGGCACGCTGCATTGCAGCGAAAATAATAATAAATCTCGGTAATTCCGGCATCAACACCCCATCTTCACGACATCTGCCATTTCAGGCATCCGGGTTTTCACCGGCGTCTCCGGCGTGAAAGCGCATTGACATCGAAGCAATCGATGCCTAAATTTGGAAAACGTTTTCCTTCGCCTTCAGCGCGACGCCTTCGTGGCCCGCGCAGGGAGAACGCTTGCCTGCCCGAGTTGCGATTCAAACCTTCATCACTATTCGAAAACCCGGAGACACAATGCATATGCGCAGCAGATTCGCGCTCGGCGCCGCGCTCAGCGCCCTTTCCGTCCTGTTCGTCAGCGCATGCGGCGGCAACGACGTGACCGCCTCGCCACCCTCGTCACCCCCGCCGTCGACACCGGCGCTCGCGCCGAACTCGTTGCAGGCGCTCGTCTACGGCGCACCCGACACCAGCGTGCCGGCAGGCACGAGCATTCCGGTCACGATGATGGGCCAGATGCGCGCGCTGTTCGACCTGATCCGGAAGTCGCCCGACTTCACGCAGGTCGTGATGGATCTCGGCGACGGTTCGCCGGTTCACGTGCTCGACACGAACACCGGCGACAAATTCCTTCCCGGCAAGCTCGCGCTCGGCCTGTCGTACATCCTGATCGACATGAAGTCGAAGGGCGACCCGCAATACGCAAGCTATCTGGCGACGTACCAGACGATCACGACCGCGATGATGGCGCAGTCGGGCAGCGACTATGCGTATGCAAATACGTCATGGGGCGAGTACTACTACCTCGTCGCGCTGAACAACCTGAAGGCGCACGGCATGCTCAACGAGGTCTTCAGCGACGCGATGCTCGCGACGCTGCAGCAACGGCTCACCTTCTGCGACATGTTCGGTCCCGATGCAAGCGGCAAGACCAGCACCTGCCCGGCCGCCGGCACGCCGATCGACATTGCGTCGCTCAACACCGCGCAGAATTACTATGCGGTGTCCTACGGAATTGCCGGCCTGCGGCAAAAACTCGGCTGGAGCAATCCGTCGTTCTCGTCGGCGACCGATCCGGCCGTCGCGACGATGGGCGCGCGCGATGCGCTGCTCTATACGTTGACGAACCACATCCGCAAGGATTCGTCGGGCGGGTTCTCCGACGAAGCGTCGAACACGCACACGACCTATTACGACCAGGCGCGCTACGACCGCTACAGCACGCTGCTGATCGGCGAAGTGACCGAGCGCACGTTCGAGATGGGCAACGAGGCGAACCTCACGCCGGAACTGAAGGGCTATCTGCGCAAGTCGGTCGACCTGATCCTGCCGCAGCTGAACGCCGACGGCCAGGGCTTCGACTACGGCCGTTCGATCGGCCCGTACGGCGATTCCGCGTTCATGGAGATCCTGACGGCAGCGGCCAATGCGGGCGTGCTGACCGATCAGGAAAAGCAGATTGCGTACGCGTTCATCTACCGGGCCGCGCGTCGCTTCGACACGTACTGGTACGACCCGTCGCTGCCGACGCCGTCGGTGAACATGTGGGTCAAGGGTCGCGGCACGGACGCCTATCGCGGCAAGCCGCGCGTGATGGGCGAGAATTTCAGCCTGCTGCACCAGTACCTTTACGTGAACGCGTGGTGGAACAAGCTTGGCTTCGGCGGCAAGGCGCCGATGGACGATGCGGCCTACGATGCGTGGCTCGACGCGCTGCCGCGCTACACGCTCACCTGGTACAACCAGCCCGGCGATACCGCGCATCCGTACGACGCGGCGCTGCTCACCGTGCGCGACGGCCGCCGCGTGATCAACCTGAATCTCAGCCAGGCGCCCGACTACAACTCGTTCACGCCGTACTACCCGGTGCCGTTCTCCGACAAGCTGATCTACGGGACGACCGATCTGGGCTATGCACTGCTGGTGCCGCAGGTGTCGTACAACGGGAAGACCTACGTGCCCGTCACGTACTACAAGAACCTCAACGTGCAGCAGGCCAACGGCCAGGTCGTCGTGTCGTTCGACACGGCGAAGTTTCGTCTCGCGTCGAAGAACGCGGCGTACACGACGGATCTCGACCTCCAGGTGCATACCGTGCTGACGTTCGCGCACGGCACGATCTCGCGCAGCGACACGCTTGCTTCTGGCACGCTCGCCGGTAACCTGTCGGTCGAGACGGACTTCGCGTCGTTCGCGGACTTCGCGTCGACGCAAGCAAACGGCGACGGCACATCGGTGACGTACGCGAACAGCGCCGCGACCGGCTATGCGGCGTCCGGGTTCGACACCTGCACGCTGTCCGCCTTCGACACGGTCAACGGCGCGACGAACCCGCTGTCGACGACGCCGATCGGCCAGTTGCATTCGAACTTCGCGTGCAAGACCGCGCCGTTCGCGCTCGGTGCGGGCGTCACCCGCGCGTTCGGGTGGACGCTGAAGTACGCCGACCCGGCCTGAGCGGCCTGGCCGCCGCTCCGTGAGCGTCCTCGAAGCCGGCGCTCGAAACCGGCTTCGGGGCATTCACGCGGGGCGCGCATTGCGCGCATTGCGCGTGTCGGCGATGCCCGCTCACTGCCACGCCGAGGCGGCCATGCAGGCGCCGAGCGCGGTCATCCCGACGAAGAAGCAGCGCTTGAAAGTCTTCTCGCTCATCACGCGCCGCGCATATTGCCCGCCGATCATCCCCGCGAGTGCCGGCACGAGCGCCAGCGCCGATACGCCGAGATCGACCGTCTGCAGCGCGCCCGTTACGCGCAACTGCAGCCCGAGCGCGATCGTCGACGCGGTGAACGAGAGCCCGAGCGCCTGGATCAGGTCATCCTTCGACAGCCGCAGCGCCTGCAGGTACGGCACGGCAGGCACGACGAACACGCCGGTGGCGGCCGTCACGACGCCCGTCAGATAGCCGATCGCGGCCGACAGCCACTTTTCGTGTCGGCCCGGCGCGGGCAATCGCGCGGCGGCGAGCCCCCAGCCGCCGTAAGCGACCAGCACGACGCCGAGCGCCGCGTGGGTCCACGCACTGCCGCCCGCGAGCGCGGGCAGCCCGCCCGTCAGCGTGCCGATCGTCAGCCCGGCGAGCAGCGGCCACAGACGCCGCAGCAACGACCCGAACGACGGGCCGAGCCACAGCTGCCACACATTGGTGATGAACGACGGCACGAGCAGCAGGCTCGCGGCGGCCGACGGCGGCATCGCGAGCGTCAGCAGGCCCATCGCGATCGTCGGCAGCCCGAGGCCGATCATGCCCTTGACCGCACCGGCCAGCAGAAAGACCAGCACGATGATCGTCAGCGTATGGGTTTGCATGGAGGGCGTTCCGTCCGGTTGAAGACGGCGCCGATGATGAACCACCGTCACGCCGCCGGCCATCTGGCTTTGCCTGAGGCTGGCTCGGGCCCACCCGGCGGGCCTCGTCGCCTCATCATCCCGCCATGCCCGCCGTTCAGGCTGCGTGCGTCGGCCCCCGGCCATGCTCGCTGTCGAGGTGCGCCATCTGGGGGGCCGGATAACGCTCGCCGGCAGCCGCCCCGGCGGGAACCGCCGTTTCGATGCGAGCCAGATCATCGACCGTTAGTTGCAACTTTGACGCCTGCAACGCGTCCTGGAGTTGCGTGCGCTTGCGCGCGCCGACCAGCGGCACGATGTCGTCGCCGCGCGACAGCGCCCACGCGATCGCGATCTGCGCCGGGTTGCTGCCCTTTTCGTCGGCAATCGCGCGCAGTGCGTCGACCAGCGCGAGATTGTGCGCGAGGTTCTCGCCCTGAAAGCGCGGGCTGGCCGCGCGGAAGTCGCGCTCACCCTGCCGCGCCGCGCTCCAGCCGCCGCCGAGCAGCCCGCGCGACAGCACGCCGTAGGCCGTCACGCCGATCCCGAGTTCGCGACACACGGGCAGGATGTCCGCCTCGATCCCGCGCGACAGCAGCGAGTACTCGATCTGCAGGTCGGCGATCGGCGCGACGGCCGCCGCGCGGCGGATCGTGTCGGCACCCACCTCCGAGAGGCCGATATGGCGCACATGACCGGCCTTCACGAGATCGGCGACCGCGCCGACCGTCTCCTCGATCGGCACCGCCGGATCGACGCGCGCCGGCCGGTAGATGTCGATGTGGTCGGTGCCGAGCCGCTTCAGCGAATACGCGACGAAATTGCGGATCGCCTGCGGCCGCGCGTCGTAGCCGACGAAAGCGCCGGCCGGATCGCGCAACGCGCCGAATTTCACGCTGATCAGCACCTGGTCGCGCGTGCGGCCGCGCAGCGCGTCGCGGATCAGCATCTCGTTGTCGCCCATCCCGTAGAAGTCGCCCGTATCGAGCAGCGTGATCCCGTTGTCGAGCGCCGCATGCAGCGTCGCGATGCTTTCGTCGCGATCCGCCGGCCCGTAGAGATCCGACATCCCCATGCAGCCGAGCCCGATCGCCGACACCTGCGGGCCCGTGCGGCCCAGTTGACGCTTGTCCATGTCCGTTTCCTTGCGGTGGTGAGTGAATGAACCGGATTCTGGACGCATCGCGGCGCGCGATAAACGCGAAACGTCCAACCAAATCATTCGACGCTGATTAACAATGGAGCCTGTCCCAATTCGCCCAGGCTTTCGCTCCGCATGGACCATCTGCATGCAATGCGCATCTTTGCGCGCGTCGCCCACCTCGGCAGCTTCACGAAAGCGGCCGAGCAGTTGCAATTGCCGCGCCCGACGGTCAGCAATGCCGTCCAGTATCTGGAAAAACACCTGCGGGTGCGCCTGCTGCAGCGAACCACCCGGCGCGTCGCGCTGACCGCCGAGGGCGCCACTTATTACGAGCGCTGCACGCGGCTGCTGGCCGATCTGGACGATGCCGAGACGCTGTTCGACGACGCCGGCGCCGCGCCGCGCGGCGTGATCCGCGTCGACCTGCCCGAACGCTTCGCCCTGAACAAGGTGATTCCGGCGCTGCCGGATTTCCACGCGCGCTATCCCGACCTGCGCGTCGTGCTGAGCACGACCGACCGCTTCGTCGATCTCATCTCAGACGGCATCGACTGCGCGGTGCGGGTCGGCGTGCTGTCCGACACGTCGCTGGTCGCGCGCCGCGTCGGCGAGATGGCGCAGATCAACTGCGCGTCGCCCGCGTATCTCGCGCGATACGGCACGCCGCGCTCGCCGGACGATTTGCCCGACCATGTCGCGGTCGGCTATTTCTCGAGCCGCACGGGCCGTGAGCTGGACTGGGAATATGCGGACATGGATTCGGGCGCGCTGCAGACGGTGAAGATGCGCAGCGTGGTCGCGGTAAACAGCTCGCAGGCGTATCTCGCGTGCTGCATCGCAGGCCTGGGTCTGATCCAGGTGCCGCGCGACGGGCTCGCGCCGCTGCTCGAGGACGGCTCGCTGGTCGAGGTGCTGCCGGAATGGCATGCCGCGCCGCTGCCGGTGTCGGTCATGTTTCCGAACGGCCGGCATCTGGCGCCGCGCGTGCGGATCTTCGTCGACTGGCTCGCGCAAACGCTCGACGACGCCCACCGGCCAGCATGACGAAAGCCGGCACCGGGGCAATCCGCCCCCGGGCGCGGGCAGGTCGACCTCAGAACTTGTGGCGGATCGCGGCGCGCACCGCGAACTGGTTCGCCGACGACGACGGGCCGTCCGTCCCGACCACGTAGCCGCCATCGGCGGCGGTGCCGGTCTTGTCGCCGGCGACCTTCTGCCATGCGCCCTGCAGGTAGACGTCGGTGCGCTTGGACAGGCTGTAGTCGGCCATCAGCCCGACGGTGTGGTACTTCGGCTTGAACGAACCGGCCGCGGCGTCGAACTTGCCGTCCGTGTACACGTACTGCGCGCCGAGATAGAAATCGGACGTGAGCTGGTACTTGCCGTTGATCTCGAAGTTCTGGAACTTGGTCGCGGTCAGCCCGAGGCCCGAGAACGTCGACGCCGGCAGGTAGACGGTCGACACCGGGTTCTTCACGTCGGTCTTCGTATAGACGAAGCCGACCGTCGCCGGGCCGAACGTGTAGTTGATGCCGCCGCCGAAGATGCGCAGGCGGTCGGCGACGAAGTTCGCATCGTCGGCCGCGATCGCGCCCGCGTTGCCGACGCCCGGGCTGTTCGCCTGCAGGTAGGCAGCCGCGACCTGCAGCCCGGCCAGCGAATACTGCGCGCCGATGCTGTACTGGCGGTTGGTCGAGAAGCCCGTGCTGTTGCTGAAGCTGTAGGTGCCGCCGAACGACAGCCCGTTCCAGTCGGGGCTCGCATACTTGACCGTGTTGTTGACGCGGAACGAGTTGTCCGTGTTGTCGTTGTCGAAGGGGTGCGAGAACAGCGTGCCGCCCCAGTTGCCGTTCGCGGTCAGCGGCGCGAGATAGTCGACGACTGAATCGTACTGGCGGCCGAAGGTCAGCGTGCCGAAGCGCGACGCGCTCAGCCCGACGAACGCCTGGCGGCCGAACATCCGGCCGCCCTGATTGAACCGGCCGTTGTTCACGTCGAAGCCGTTTTCCAGCGTGAAGATCGCCTTCAGCCCGCCGCCCAGGTCCTCGCTGCCCTTCAGGCCCCAGCGGCTGCCCTGCGCGTAGCCGCTCGCGAGCTGGTAATTCGTTTTTCCGACCCCGCCTACGTTCACGTTGTTCGTGTAGTTGAAGCCCTCGTCGATCAGGCCGTACAGCGTCACGCTGTCCTGCGCGAAGGCCGGCGCGGCAAAAGCGGCCAGCGCGGCGGCAAAAATGACGTGCTTCTTCATGACGAATCTCCGGAGCCGGGTGCCGGGCAGGCCATGCGCCCGGCGATTGTTTGGTCTGTTTTATAGAGGTGGCCCGCAGGGCGGACTGCGCGGTGTGCGGCCGCGAGGACAAAATGGTGTCACGTCGCAAACCGCCCGTCCATATGGGCGTGGGGCCGGCACGCAAAGCGTTGCGCTCGTCCAACTGCCCTGTCCTCGTCATGGCCTGACCAGGCTTGTCGGTAGCGGCTGGCCGGCCCACCATCCGCGTAAACCCGGACGGCGTCACATCGGTGGCACAATGCGCATCCGTTCGTCATTTCTTCACGAAGTCATGCTTCACCCCGATTCATGCGCGGCGGGTGCCGGCCGCGCACGCGGCGCGCGCCGGGAGGCGGCCCGATGACCGCCGCCGCCCGGGCCGGCCGCTACGCCGAGCTCGACTTCTTCCGCGGCCTCGTGCTGCTGGTGATCGTCGTCGACCACATCGGCGGCAGCATCCTGTCGCGCGTGACGCTGCATGCGTACGCGCTGTGCGATGCGGCCGAGGTGTTCGTGTTCCTCGGCGGTTTCGCGACCGCCATCGCGTACAACTCGCTGGCCGAGCGCCACGACGAGGCTGCCGCGCGCCAACGTTTCATCCGCCGTGCCTTCGAGATCTACCGTGCTTTCCTCGTGACGGCCGGCCTGATGCTGCTCATCACCGCCGTGCTGAACGCATTCTCGATCGACGGCCCGAACATGCCGACCAACGATCTCGACGGCCTGCTGCACAAGCCGCTCGCCGCGCTGCGCGACATCCTGCTGTTCCGCCGCCAGCCGTATCTCGCGTCGGTGCTGCCGATGTATGCGTTCTTCGCGCTGCTCGTCCCGCTCGCGCTGCCGCTCGCGCGCACGCAGCCGTGGTTGATGCTCGCGTTCAGCGGCTCGCTCTGGTACGCGGCGCCGCACATTGCGCGCTTCTTGCCGACCGTCGAAGGCGCGCCGTGGGACTTCAATCCGTTCGCGTGGCAGTTCCTGTTCGTGCTCGGCGTGATCGCACGCTGCCAGCCCGTCTACCAGACGCTCGCACCGAAACCGCAGGGCTGGCTGCTGACGGCCGTGTCGCTCGCGATCGTCGCGGCCGGCGCGTACTACCGGCTGCGCATCGAGCCGTTCCCGACCGACCCGTCGATCAAGCAGAATCTCGGCGCGCTGCGGCTCGCGAACTTCCTCGCGATCGCGTGGCTCGCGGCCAAGCTCGTGCACCTCGGGTGGATGAAGAAGGTCGCGCATGCAATGCCGTGGATCGGCACGATCGGCCGCCAGGGGCTGCTGTGCTTCGTCGCCGGCACCGGCATCTCGCTCGCGGTCGACTCGCTGCTGTACCAGGCGACCGAAGGCTATCTGAACGTGCCGCTCGGCCTGACCGCCGACGTCGTCGCGATGGGCCTGCTGTATCTCGTCGCGAAGCTCTATGCGCCGCTCGTGTCGCGGCTGCCGTTCCCGTTCCGTCCGCGGTGATGATGCGCCGCGCCGTCATGCGCCGCTGCTACGATAGCGGGCGCCTCTCCTGAAACGGTTCACCATGCGCCGACTCGCCCTTCCGTTCGCCGCCGCCCTGATCGCCGGTGCCATCGCCACCGCCCACGCCACGCCGGGCGGGCCCGCGGTTTCGCCGGCGTCGTCCGCGCCCGCGGCCGCGACCGTCCCGCCCGCAACGATCGCGCCTGCCGCCCAGGAACCCTCGGTCAATCCGGGTAGCAGCGTCGTGCTGCGCGCGTTCCGGTCGGCGTCGCTGAAGCGCGACTGGTCTTACACGGTCTACCTGCCGCCCGGCTACAACCCGGAAGGCGCGCGCTATCCGGTGCTGTACCTGCTGCACGGCAACGCCGGCAACGCAAACGACTGGATCACGCAGGGCCGGCTGCAGGCCACCGCCGACACACTGATCGAGCGCCGCGAGATCCCGCCCGTCGTGATCGTGATGCCGCAAGGCGGCACCGACTGGTACGTCGACCGCAAGGAGAAGATGCAGAGCGCGTTCCTCAACGACCTGCTGCCTGAAGTCGAAGCGCACTTCGCGGTGTCGAACCAGCGCGCGGGCCGCGCGATCGGCGGCGTGTCGATGGGCGGCTTCGGCGCGCTGCGTTTCTCGCTGCTCGAGCCGGGCCTGTTCTGCGGCGCGATGCTGCTGAGCCCCGCGATCTACGCGAACGAGCCGCCGCTCAATTCCGCCGCACGTTATGTCGGCGTGTTCGGCGACCGGCAGTTCGACCCGCGCGTGTGGCACGAGCTGAACTACCCGGCGCTGATGCGCGGTTATTTCGCGCGCAACTGGCGCGTGCCGATGTTCATCGCGGCGGGCGACGACGACCTGACGATCCAGGCCGAATCGAGCGTGCTGTACACGCACCTGCGCCGCGCGCAAAACCCGGCGGAACTGCGCATCGTCGACGGCGGGCACACGTGGGAAGTGTGGCGCGGGCTGCTCGGACAGGGGTTGAAGTACGCACTGGAATGCGTGAAATGATGCGGGGCCGAGCGCGGCCCCGCCGTGGCGGGCGGTATGCGCGCGCCGCCGGCCGCCTTGCTTGCGTCAGACTTCCGCAGCGATCGTCCTTGCCATCCGCAGCGCCAGCGCATACCCGGTCAGCGTCGGATTGACCACTGACGAACTCGGATGCACGGCCGTGCTCGCGATGAACAGGTTCGGGTGATCGTGCGTACGGCAATCGCGGTCGACGACCGAATCGGCCGGATCGCTGCCCATGATCGTCGTGCCCATGATGTGCGAACTCGGCACCCACGCATGGATGTCGTTCACGATCTCGGTCGCACCGAACACCCGCTGGAAATCGCGGTAGTCGTCGAGCACTTGCGATGCCGCGCGCAACGCGTAGTCGTACACGTCGTAGTCGGTGCGCGGCGTCGGCAGCCCGAGCGCATCCTTGCGATCGCTCAGCGTCACGCGGTTGCGCGGGTCGGGCAGGATCTCGACGTAGCTGGCGATCTTCAGATAGCGCGCCGCGTCGTGACGGATCCGCGTATCGAGCGCGTCGCCGACGACACCTTGCGCGATCAGCCGCCGCGTGACGACCTCGTTGGGCACCGTGTTGTCGAGGAAATGCCGGATCGCGCCGTGTTCGCGGCGAAACGCGCCGTCGCGCCGCGTGTTGATGCTGCCCTGCTGCGTCGGGCCGCGCCCGGCCCACACCGGCTCGCGCGCGAGCATCGCGATCGCGCGGCCGGTGTGTCCCATCATGTTGCGGCCGACCTGGTCCGACGAATTCGCGACACCCGACATCAGCAGCAGCTTCGGAATCTCGACGCCATGCGCCGCGAGCACGAAGGTCCGCGCGGTCAGGCGCGTGCTCTTGCCGTCCGGCGTCATGTAATGGATCGCGGCGATCTTGCGATTCTCGCCGCGCTCGATCTTGTAGACGACCGCGTTCGTCAGCAGCCGCGCGCCCTGCGCGACGGCGCGCAGCACCGGGCGATCGCCTGAAAATTGCGCACCGATCGGGCAGATCGGCGCGCAGTTGTTGTTGCCGGCGCAGGTCGGTCGACCCTCGTAGGGCCGCGTCGCGCGCGCGTTGGGTTCGTCGACGAAACGATGACCGATCGTCGCGACCTTGTCCGCGACCTGCTGCGTCAGGTACGACCACGGTTGCTGCCGCATCGGATACGGCTTCGAGCGCGGCGGGAACGGCCCGCCGCCCTGGCCGCTCTGGTCGTCGGTATCCGAGCCCGATACGCCGATCTGCTCTTCGGCGAGCTGGTACCACGGCTCGAGTTCGTCATAACCGATCGGCCAGTCGCGCCCCTGGCCGTAGAGGCTGCGCAGCCGGAAATCGTTCGGCAGCATGCGCCACGTCGCCCCTCCCCAGTGCCACGTGGTGCCGCCGACGAGGCGCAGGAACGACGGCTTCTGCAGCACCGGGCCGACGCTGTCGATGTAGCGATCGGAATAGCGCCCCGTGGACGATTTCGGCGCCCACGGCAGGTCCGGATACGGGCCGTTGTAGTCCGACTTGTTGCCGTAGTCGCGGAACGCGCGCACGAGCTCGGCACGCTTCACCTCCGGCCCCGCCTCGAGCACGATGACGGACTTGCGTTCCTGCGTCAGCGACTGCGCGACGGCGCCGCCCAGGATGCCGGCGCCGATTACGATGACGTCCGCGTCATAGGTACTGCTCATGATTTCGATCCTCGTTCGATAGGCCGGTCAGCCGGCGTCGGCGGTCGGGCGCGCCGTCCAGTACTCGGGGCGCGCGCGGATGTAGGTCGGAATGACCGTGACGTCGGCGGTCGGCTCGAACATCAGCGCGGTTTCGTAGCCGACCATGCGCGCCTGCCCGCCATGGCCGACGCTGCCCGTGTAGAAGGCCTCGATGATGGCCAGCGCGGCGGTGCGCAACTCGGGGGCCGCGACGCCGAGCGTGCGCACGAGCGCGTCGAGCGGCTGCGTGCCCATGTCGATCGCGACGGCGAGCGCGCGCAGCCGCGCGGGAAATTCGCGGTCCTGCGCGACGAGACCGTCGTAGACGGATTGCACATAGCGCGACGGAAGCGTCGCGCGGCGCGTCAGGTAGGCGGCCACGCCGGCAAAATCCCGCAGCGGCACGGCCTCTGGCGCAGCCGCTGCACGTGCGATCAGCATGCCGGCAGGCAGTGCGGCGGCAAGCGCCGCGCCGGCCGACAGCTTCACGAAGCGGCGACGCTGCGCGTTCGCGTCGTCGGTCACGTCGAAATCCTTCATCGCGTGTATCTCCTGTCAGTGGGCGGGGGCCGTGCGGATCTTCGCGACATCCGCCGCGCTCACGCGAGCCTTGCCATTGCCGAACCGGTCGCTCAAGTAGTTCACCAAGGTCGCCACTTCGTCATCCTTGAGTTCGGTCTGGAACGCCGGCATGAAATAGTGCGCGGCGCCGTTGTTCACGCTCGCGCCATGCATGACCACCTGCAGCAGGTTCGACGCCGTGGCGGTGCCGACCGCGCTGTTGGCGAACAGTGACGGGAAGAATCCGTCCGCCGTGCCGGCGCCCGTCATCCCGTGACAGCTCGCGCAATGATCGAGGTAGAGCGACGCGCCGGCTGGCGCCGGGCTGCCCATCGCGGCCGCGGCGCGTACCGCGACGTAATCGTCGGTCTTGCGCCCCTGCGCGGAACGCGGTGCGATATCGGCGCCCTTCGCCGCCGGTACGGTCGACAAATAGGCGGCGATCGCATTCAGATCGCGGTCGCTCATGCGGCTGAAGCTGTGTTCGACCGCTTCCGCCATCGGGCCGGCCGCCTGTGCCTTGCCCGGCACGTTGCCGGTGCGCAGGTACTGGACGATCTGCGCGATCGTCCACGTGCCGATGCCCGCGTCGCGGTCGCGCGTGATGTTGAACGCCTGCCAGCCCGCGAGCGGCGCGCCGGCGAGATAGCCGGCGCCGGTTTCGTCGTAGGCCAGCTCCTGCATCCCGATGCCGCGCGGCGTATGACAGGTGCCGCAGTGCGCGGCGCCCTGCACCAGGTAGGCGCCGCGATTCCACTCGGCGTCCCGCCCGCGCTTCGACACATACGCGCCTTCGCGCAGATACAGCGCGTTCCAGATCTTCAGCGGCCAGCGCATGGTCAGCGGCCACGGGAAATCCGGCCGGCGGTTCGGCTGGTGCACCGGCGCGACGCCGTGCATGAAATACGCGTACAGGTTCGCGATGTCGTCGTCGCTGAACTTCGTGTACGACGGATACGGCATTGCCGGATACAGGTTGCCGCCGTCGCGCCGAAGCCCCTTGCGCAGCACGTTCGCGAATTCCTGCTCCGAGTAGTTGCCGATCCCCGTTTGCTTGTCCGGCGTGATGTTGGTCGAGTAGATGTCGCCCATCGGCAACGGCATCGCGAGGCCGCCCGCGAACGGCTGCCCTCCCTGCACCGTATGGCACGCGACGCAGTCGGCCGCGACGGCCAGCGCCTTGCCCGCGGCGACGCGATCCGCGGCCTGCACGGCCGCCGATGCGGGGTCCGTCGCAATGAGGAAAAGCGCGACAAGCGCGGAAAAGCCGGGTAAACGCATGGAAATCGTCCGTGAGAAATCCGGTGAGCAAAGCGGTTTCGGGGAGCCTCGCGATACGGCCCTCTATCTTCCGGAGAAATCGCTCGCGTGGTTTGGCCGCACTATATCATCTTCTGTATCGATACACTAAATCGATACAGAATCAACATTCGCGTAATAATCGGCGGATGCCGGATCAGCGTCGCGGGATTCCGGAAGACGGTCGAACGCCGCGTGGGCGCGGCCGCGCCGATCGACGTGCCGGGTGGGCCGGCACCGATTTCAGCGCAGCGGGACGAAAGAACGGCTCGCATGCCGCGCAGGACAAAGTCCGGGCGGCATGCGGCTCAGCGATGTGATGGAACGTTCGCCCGGGAGACGGCCCGTGCTGCGCAGCATGGCTGGCGCGCGCGACATTTCGGCTCGCGAAAGCGTCGGTTCAATTCCACGCGTGACGCGCCGGCCGCACCCCGTTCAGGTAGTAATTGCCGACGAGGTGATACTTCCACCGCACCGGATCGTGCAGCGTGTGCGTGCGCGCATTGCGCCAGTGCCGGTCGAGATTGTGCTCGGCGAGCGTCGACTGCGTGCCGGCCAGCTCGAACAGCTTCTCGCCCGCGAGCAACGCGATCTCGGTCGTGAGCACCTTCGCCTCGCCGACCGCGACCGACGCACGCGCGACATCGTCGTCGGTCACGGTGCCGCGCGCGCCGATCTCGTCGAGCGTGCGCGCCGCGCGTTCGAGCAGCGCTTCCGCAGCATGCAGCTGGATATGCAGACGGCCGATCTCGCGGACGATCAACGGATCGTCGACCGCGCGCTCGACGCCGCTGTCGACCCAGGGCCGCGTGCGTGTGCGCACGAACGTCTCGGTATCGGCGATCGCGGCCCTCGCGATGCCGGCATCGATCGCCGCCTGGATGATCTGCGACAGCGGGCCGTTGAGCGTCGGTTCGTCTGATACGCGCTGCGCGTTCAGCACATGCGAAGCCGGCACGCGCACGCTGTCGAGCACCACCGTGCCGCTTGCGGTCGTGCGCTGTCCGAAGCCCGACCAGTCATCGATCACGGTCAGCCCGGGCGTCGGCTGCGGGACGTACGCGAGCCACGCCTGCCGCGCATCGTCGAGGCCGAGCACCGGCACGTAGTGCGCGAACAGTGCGCCGGTCGAGTAGAACTTCGTGCCGTCGACGAGATAGTCGTCGCCATCACGCCGCACGCGCGTCTTCAGGTCGAGCACATGCTTCGTGGCCTTCTCCGAGAAACCGTTGCCGAAACGCTTGCCGCGGAGGATTTCGGCGAAGAAATGGCGCTTCTGCGCGTCGGTGCCGGTCAGCGCGATCACGTCGACCAGCCCGAAGTGATTCTGCGGCAACTGCCCGAGCGACGCATCGGCCGCAGAAACGATCTTGATCACCTCGGTGAGCGTCACGTGCGATACACCCGCGCCGCCGTACGCCTTCGGCACCGTGATCGCCCACAGCCCCGACTGCGAGAACCATTCGATCTCGTCGCGCGGCAACCGGCGCTCGCGATCGCGTTCTGCTGCCCCTTCGGCCAGCCGCTGCGCAAGTGCATGCGCGACCGCGATCGCCTGCGCGTCGTCGGCGATTACGCGGGCAACCTGCGGTCCTGCGTCGGCCGGGCGCGCCTGAATCGTCGCACTCGTATCTGACATCGAGCTCTCCTGTCGAATGACGAAAGCACTCAATCTAGCAGCGTCACGCAAGCCGGCAAACCGAGCGATTCTCGTATCGATATTCCTTCGGATAACAAACTACATTGCACAGAACGACGTCCGCCTCCGCGCTTCGGCATCGCAATCGATGCCCGAGCGTCGACGCCTCCCGTCGTTGATCCGCGTAATGCGCAGCGACGATAACGATCTGCGAATCCGTTATTGGAATGCGCGCGGCGTGCTTCCTATACTGGCATCCCGATGCAAACGGCCCCGCCCTTCGAGGAACACCGCATGACTTCGTCGCACGCAGATACCGATCTTTCCACCGGCACCGACTACGACGCACTCGCGAGCCGGTTTCGCCCCCTCTTCGAGCGCATCGCCGCCGGCACCGCCGAGCGCGAACGCCGCCGCGAACTGCCGCACGAAGCGATCGGCTGGCTCAAGGCCGCCGGCTTCGGCGCGATACGGCTGCCGGTGCGCGACGGCGGTGCCGGCGCATCGCTGCCGCAGCTGTTCCGGCTGCTGACCGAACTCGCCGCCGCCGATTCCAATCTGCCGCAGGCGTTGCGCGGGCACTTCGCGTTCGTCGAGGACTGGCTGAACGCGCCGCCCGGGCCGCTGCGCACGACGTGGTTCGACCGCTTCGCGAGCGGCCAGCTCGTCGGCAACGCATGGTCGGAAGCCGGCGACGTCCCGCTTGGCCAGACGATCACCAAGGTGTCGGAGCAGAACGGCCGGTTCGTGCTGAACGGCCGCAAGTTCTACAGCACCGGCAGTTTGTTCGCGGACTGGATCGACGTATTCGCGCAGCGCGCGCACGACGGCAGCGACGTGATCGTCGCGGTCGCCACCGCGCAGCCCGGCGTGATCCGCGACGACGACTGGGACGGCTTCGGCCAGACGACGACCGGCAGCGGCACGACACGCTTCGAGAATGCGGCGGTCGACGCCGACAACGTGATCGATTTCGCACGCCGCTTCAAATACCAGACCGCGTTCTACCAGCTGTTCCATGTCGCCACGCTGGCCGGCATCGGCCATGCGATCGTGCGCGACGCGGGCGAACTCGTGCGCAACCGCTCGCGCGTATACAGCCACGGCAACGCAGCGCGCGCCGGCGACGATGCGCAACTTCAGCAGGTGATCGGCGAAATCGCGTCGTGGGCCTATGCGGCCGATGCGCTCGCGCTGCGCGCCGCACAGCCGCTGCAGCAGGCGTACGTCGCACGCTTCGGTGGCGACGATGAGGCTGAACGTGCCGCGAACGTCGCGGCCGAAATCGAATCCGCGCAGAGCCAGCTCGTCGTGTCGGAACTCGTGCTGCGCGCGGCGACACGCCTGTTCGACGCGCTCGGCGCCTCCGCGACGCGCAGTACGACCGCGCTCGATCGTCACTGGCGCAACGCGCGCACGGTGTCGTCGCACAATCCGCTCGTCTACAAGGCGCGGATCGTCGGCGACTGGGTCATCAACGGACGCACGCCGCCGTTCGTCTGGCGCGTCGGCAATGGTGCAAGTGCAGGCGCCGGCACGGAATCGGGAGCCGCACGATGAGCAAGACCATTCGCTTCAACGCGTTCGAGATGAATTGCGTCGGCCATCAGTCGCCCGGCCTGTGGGCGCATCCGCGCGATCGTTCGTGGCAGTACAAGGATCTCGACTACTGGACCGATCTCGCGCGCGTGCTCGAGCGCGGGATCTTCGACGCGATCTTCATCGCGGACGTGATCGGCTATTACGACGTCTACCAGGGCAGCAACTACCACGCGCTGCATCAGGCCGCGCAGATTCCGGTCAACGATCCGCTGCAGCTCGCCGCGCCGATCGCGATGGCGACCGAGCATCTCGGCATCGGCATCACCGCGTCGACGACGTTCGAGCATCCGTACACGTTCGCGCGCCGGCTGTCGACCGCCGACCATCACACGAAGGGCCGGCTCGCGTGGAATATCGTCACGTCGTATCTGGAAAGCGGCGCGAAGAACGTCGGCGACAACGGGCTGCGCACGCACGACGACCGCTATGCGGTCGCGGCCGAATACGTCGAGGTACTGTACAAGCTGTTCGAAGGCAGTTGGGAAGACGGCGCGGTCGTGCGCGATCGCGACGGCCGCGTGTTCACGCATCCGGAGAAGGTGCACGAGATTGGCCACAAGGGGCGCTTCTTCGACGTGCCCGGTTATCACCTGTGCGAACCGTCGCCGCAGCGCACGCCGGTGCTGTTCCAGGCCGGCGCGTCCGGCCCCGGCAAGGCGTTCGCCGCTCGACACGCCGAATGCGTGTTCGTCGCCGCGCCGACGCGCCCTCAACTCGCGCGCTATGTCGCCGACGTGCGTGCGCAAGCCGCGGCCGCGGGTCGCGACCCGCACGACGTGCTGATCTACAACCTCGTCACCGTGATCGTCGACGAGACCGACGAAAAGGCACAGGCGAAATTCGACGAGTACCGCCGCTATGTCTCGTACGACGGCTCGCTCGTGTTCATGTCCGGCTGGACCGGCATCGATTTCGGCCAGTACGCACCGACCGATCCCGTCCGGCGCGTCGAGACGAATGCGATCGTGTCGGCTGTCGAGCATCTGGCCGGCGGCGATACCGCATGGACGATCGAGGAACTGGCGGCCTGGGGCGGCATCGGCGGGATGGGGCCCGTATTCGTCGGTTCCGCGCGGACCGTCGCCGACATCCTGCAGGAATGGGTCGCCGCGACCGACGTCGACGGCTTCAATCTCGCGTATGCCGTTGCGCACGAAACCTTCGAGGACATCGTGCGCTACCTGGTGCCGGAGTTGCAGCGGCGCGGTGTCTATCCGACCGAATACGCGCCGGGCACGCTGCGTGAGAAGCTGTTCGGCGGGTCGGCGCGGCTGCCGGACGCGCATCCGGCCGCGCGGTTTCGCGACATCGAACAGGTCAAGCGCGATGCGGAACAGTTGGCCGACTACGCGTGACGGCAGCGCGGCCGGACCGCATTCCCGACGGACGACCGCGTAACCGCCGCACCGGTCGCCCGGCGCACTGCCGCGGCTTGCGCCGCGCCTGTCAGGTCAAAGCCATGTCCCGCCTTGCCGCTCGTTCGGCTCGTCGGCGAGTGCGTCGAAATCGTGAATCCAGTCCAGGTGATGCAGCACGCTGTCGCGCTCGCCGAGCCGCGCATTGCGCGCCTGCGCGGCCGGCCCGTCGGGCAGATGCAGCACGTCGGCCGCGGAAATCGACGCGTATTGCACCTTGCGCGTGCGGCCGCGCCGCAGCCGCTCGTAAGCCTCCTGCGCCTCGCGCCAGTTGCCCGGCCCCGCCTTTGCCAGTTGCGCGGCCAGCACCATCGCGTCCTCGATCGACTGATTCGCGCCCTGCCCGTGATGCGGCACCAGCGCATGCGCGGCATCGCCGATCAGCGTCACGCGCCCGCGGCTCCAGCGGCCGAGCGGCGGCCGGTGGAACAGCCCCCAGCGCTGGCTGATCGGCACCGCGGTGATCATCTGCACCACCGCCGGATGCCAGTCCCCGAACAGGCGCAGTTGCTCGCCCTCCTCCGCCGGCATGACCCAGTCGCGCGACGGCCACGGCGATGGATGACGCTCGACCAGCAGGAAGTTCTGGTCGCCGTTGTCGCCGATCGGATAGTGCAGCAGATGGCCGTGCGGCCCGACCCAGAACTGAATGGTCTCGGGATCGGGCAGCAGGTCCATCCGCTCGGCCGGCACCACGCCGCGAAAACCCGAGCAACCCGAATACAGCACGTCGTCGTAGCCGAGCATCCAGCGCCGCGTGATCGAACGCGCGCCGTCCGCACCGATCACGAGATCGGCGTCGACGCGTTCGCCGTTGGCGAAGGTCAGCGTGACGCGTTCCGGATGCTGCGCGAGATCGACGAGCCGATGGCCGAGATGAATCTGCTCGACCCCGACCGCCTTCGACAGAATCGCCTGCAGGTCAGCGCGGTGCACGCCCCAGTACGAGCCGCCGAACTGCCGGCGGTAGTCGGGCTCCCCGCGATGATGGCCGATCACCGCGCCGCTGCGTCCGTCGCGATAGACGAGGCCCGGGATCTCCGCGCACACCGCGTCGAAAGCCGGGCGCAATCCCATCCGTTCATAGAAACGCGTCGCGTTGGCCGACAGCGCGACGGCCGCCCCCACCTCGCGCAGCACGTCGGTCTGCTCGTACAGCTGCGCGTCGATGCCCTGTTCGCGCAATGCAAGCGCCAGCGTCAGGCCGCCGATGCCGGCACCGACGATCGCGATCCTCAGTTTCGTCTGCATGATGAACGTGTCTCCGATATTCAAGTAATGCGTGGTCGAGGCGCGCGGCGCGCGTGACCTGCCCGGCGCGCCTGTCGAATGCCTGCGCCGTGTCGGTATTTTCAGCAGCGTCTCGTCATCCCACAATAAAATGCCGGGAATCTGCTTCATCACTGTACGGAATGACCGGAGGCCACGCCGAATAATGGAACTGAGCGAGATCGACCTCAATCTGTTGCTGCTGTTTCAGCGGCTGATGCAGGAACGGCGCGTGTCGAGCGTCGCCGAGCAGATGAACATGAGCCAGCCGGGCGTCAGCAACGCGCTCGCGAAGCTGCGCCGCCGGCTCGGCGATCCGCTGTTCGTGCGCGGCCCGGGCGGCGTGGTCCCGACGCCGTTCGCGCTGCGCCTGGCCGAACCGGTTGCGCACGCGCTGTCGACGCTGCATGCCGCGCTCAACCCCGAGACCGGGTTCGATCCGCTGCGCGCGTCGCGTACGATGACGATCGGGATGACCGATATCGGCGAAGTCGTGTTTCTGCCCGCGCTGCTCGAACACCTGTCGCGCGCAGCGCCGGGCATCGCGCTCAATACGGTGCGCAACACGAGCGTCAACCTCCGCGACGAGATGGCCGACGGCCGCGTCGATCTCGCGATCGGGCTGTTGCCGCAACTTCAGGGCGGGTTCTATCAGCGCCGGCTGTTCGATCAGCGCTACGTGTGCCTGTTCCGGCACGGGCATCCGCTCGAAGACGCGCCGCTGACGGTCGACGCGTGGCGCGACGCCGAACATCTGGTCGTGGTGTCGGCGGGCACCGGTCACGGGCAGGTGGACGAATGGCTGAAGCGGCGCCGCGTGAAACGCCGCGTGCGGCTGACGGTGCCGCATTTCATGAGCGTCGGCTACATCCTGCAGCGCACCGACCTGATCGCGACCGTGCCGGAACATCTTGCACTGCAGCTCGCGGCGCCGTTTTCGCTGGGCTGGCGCGCGTTGCCGGTCACGCTGCCAGGCGCGCCGATTCACATGCTGTGGCATGCGCGCGTGAATCAGGACGAAGGCAACCGCTGGTTGCGGGAGGTCGTGGTCAGCCTGTTCGCGGAAACCGGAACGCGCACACGGAAGGCGCCGCCTGCGCGCAGGAAATAGTCGCGCGCGTCGCGTAATTCGGCGTGCGCGGTAGCATGTCGCTTCGACCGGCGCACGGCGAGTGCATCGCGCGGCCGCCGCCGCTTTCCTCACCCAACCCGCAGGGAATCAAGCCATGTCTGTCTCGAAGAAGATCGCCGTCGTCACGGGCGCCGGATCCGGCATCGGTCGCGCGGCGGCAATCGCACTCGCGAACGCCGGATATACCGTCGCGCTGATCGGACGCAAGGAAGCATCGCTGCGTGAGACGAAAGAGGCGATCGTCGCCGCCCACGGCGACGCACACGCATTTCCGGCCGACGTCACCGACGAAGCATCGGTCGAACACGCGTTCGCGCAGATCGCGCGGCAGTTCGGGCGGCTGGACGTCCTCTTCAACAATGCCGGCCGCAACGCGCCGGCCGTTCCGCTCGACGAATACGCGTTCGACGTATGGAACGACGTCGTCGCGACGAACCTGACGGGCGTCTTTCTGTGCGCGCGGGCCGCGTGGCGCGTGATGAAGGCGCAAACGCCGCAGGGTGGCCGGATCATCAACAACGGCTCGATCTCCGCCTATACGCCGCGCCCGAACACGATCGCGTATACGGCCACCAAGCACGCGGTGGCCGGCATCACCAAGTCGCTCGCGCTCGACGGCCGCGCGTACAACATCGCGTGCGGTCAGATCGACATCGGCAACGCGGCGACGTCGCTGACGGATCGCATGACGGAAGGCGTGCTGCAGGCCGATGGACGCATGGCGCCCGAGGCGCGGATGGACGTCACGCATGTCGCGAACGCGGTCGTGCAGATGGCGAATCTCCCGCTGGATACGAACATCCTGAACATGACGATCATGGCGACCACGATGCCGTTCGTGGGGCGCGGGTAACGCGGCGCCCCGCGCGTTTCAGCGGTCGTGATAGATCGCGAGCCAGACGCTCGGCTCGTCGGGATGCGTCCACGCGACGCGATGCCGGCAATGCGGTTCGATCAGCACGTAGTCGCCGGGGCGCATGTCGTGCAGCGTCGCGTCCGCTTCGAACTCGAGCACCGCGGCGCCCGACAGCAGCACCACCCATTCGGCGCGCGAATCGTCATACCAGAACCCGTCGGGGCTCGTATGCCCCAGTGACACGATCCGCTCGACGTTCAGGCGCGCGCCGGCGACGAGCACATCGACCCGCTCGTCGTTGCCGCGCGTTGCTTCGACATTGAACAGGTTGCCGGTTTGAAGTTGCATGGTTCGACCTCGGTCGGCCTTCGGCGGAAGGCGGATGACGCCAACTGTAGCGCGAAGGCCGGCGTTGCGGCGAACTTGTTTTGCGGATCCCGGCAAGGCCCGCCTTCACGCCGCCGCCTCGTCGTCGATATCGCGCGCCGTCGGTTCATGGCGCACGATCAACAGGAACACGATCGGCGTGGCCGCGCTGACTGCGACGACCCAGAACATGTCCGTGCCGAGACGGGCCTGCAGGATCGGCAGCACGAACAGCGCGAGCGCCTGGCCGATTCCGCACAGCGAGCGCCCGAAGCCGACCCCCGTGCCGCGGATCGCCGCCGGATAGGACAGCGTGGGATAGATCATCATCTGCGCACCCGGCCCGAAGCCCTCGGCGAACAGCCAGGTGCCGAGCATCAGCAGCACGAGGCCGACCGCGAGTGCGCCATGCGGATGCCCCGCCAGCGCGAGCGCGACGAGTGCGACGAACTGCAGCGCGAAACCCGCAATCGCGACGTGGCGCGACGGATATCGATACGCAAGGCGCATGCCGAGCAAGCCGCCGGTAAACGCGAACAGCACGTTCAGCGCAAGCGACGCCGCGATCGTCTCGAACACGCCCGCGCCGAGAAACTGCGACAGGATCGACGGCAGGAAGAACGCGATCGCCGTGTATTCAAACGGAATGCACAGGTTCATCACGCTGGCGACGATCGTTCGCCCGAGATACGGACGCTGGAACAGCACGCGAATCCGCACGGGCGGCTGGCTCGGCGCACGCGGCACATCGTCCGCTTCATGGGCGTGAATGCCGTACGACTCGCGAAGAATGCGCGCGGCATTGGCCAGATCGCCCTGGTTCGCGGCCCACAACGGCGATTCGTTCATGAAGCGATTCCGGACCAGGATGATGACGAGCGCGGGCACCGCGCCGAAGATCAGCGACGCGCGCCACAGCCATCCCGCATGCTCGGCCGGCAGGAGGAAATACATGCCGAAGATCAGCAGGAAACACACCGACGACGCGACGTACCACATCGGGCACCATGCGGCGAGCCGCGACGCCTTGTTGCCGCGGCCGCTGAACTTCGAGAATTCCGCGAGAAACGCCATCGCGACGGGCAGGTCGATGCCGACCCCGAGCCCCATCACGAAGCGCGCGCCGATCAGCACCCAGACGTTCGGCGCGAGCCCGGCCGCGATCGCCGCGATCACGAAGAACAGCATGTCGGCCATGAACACCTGGTAGCGGCCGATCTTGTCGGTCAGCCATCCGCCGATCAGGCTGCCGAAGATCGTGCCGATCATGATCGCCGAGCCGACCAGCCCGGTCAGCGCGGGCGTCAGGCCGAATTCGCGCGAGACGTCGTCGATGCCGTAAGACAGCGTCGTCAGATCGTACGCATCGAGAAACACGCCGCCGAGCGCGAGCAGCACGATCATCCGTGCATGGCCGACGGAGCTGTCCGTCGAATTGATCAGGCGCGCCACATCGCTCGCCGAGCGAATGGGCGCGGAAACCGGCGTGACAGCGTTCAGGTCGATCGAACTCATCGCATTCCCTTGTTCGCCGCATGGCCGGCGAAGTCTACGTGGAGACAGGAACCCGACACGTGCACACGCGGTCACCATCACCACGACAAGTGGATGCTGGAGCGCCGGCACACATGCGTTCGGGTTCCGGAAGCGATGATTCTGTTCTCGCGATCCGGCATTCCCAACCGATATAAATCGATAAATTATTCGGTGTACGTCATAACGTCTTACGGCCGCATGTCGTGACTCGCGTCACGCGGGCGGCTGAAAGGCGGCAACCTTGTTCCGGCCGGTCGCCTTTGCGTAGTACAACGCCTCGTCGGCTGCCTTGATCACGGCGTCGGCCTCGGCATCGTGCTCGGGCGTCCAGCTCGCCAGGCCGATACTGGCCGTGACATGCCCGTATTCGCTGCCGGCGTGCTCGAGCGGCAGCTCGTCGATCGCCGCGCGAATCCGCTCGGCAATCTGGGCGGCGCCCGGCTCGGACGTATCGGGGAGCAGCACGACGAATTCCTCTCCGCCATAGCGGGCCGCGGTATCGGCCGGCCGTCGGATGTTGTCGCCGATGCAGCGCGCGACCGCGGCCAGCGCGTCGTCGCCCGCCTGATGGCCGTAGGTATCGTTATAGGCCTTGAAGCGATCGACATCGACGAACAGCAACGAGAAAACCGATCGTGCGCGCCGCGCACGACGCCATTCGCGATCCAGCACTTCCGCGAAGCTGCGGCGATTGTTCAGGCCGGTGAGACCATCGGTGCGGGCGAGCAGCACGAGTTCCGACTCGGCGCGCATCCGGTGCCGGAGCTGCGTGCCGAGCATGAAGGACACCGCGATGAACGCGGCGCCGAACGTCGCCACCAGCGCGCCGATCGTCACGGCACGGTGCCGCCATGCCGCATAGATATCCTGCTCCGCTTCCGCGACCATGACGATCAGGGGCAGCTTCGGCAGGTGCCTGAAGTAGTAGAGGCGACGCACGCCGTCGAGCGACGCGGTTTCGGAGAACACGCCCTCACGCGCGGCCTGGAACCGCTTGAACGTCGCGGCCTGGCTGATGTCGCGACCGACGGTGTGGACGTCGTACGGCTGACGCATCACCATCACGCCGTCGTTGCCGATCAGCGAGATCGATCCATGTTGCCCGAGCGACAGGCCGGCAAACAGGTGATGGAAATACTCGAGGTTGACCGCGATGAGCACGATGCCGGCAAACGAGCCGTCGGGGTTCGAGATCCGCCGCGTGAGCCCGATGCTGAGCGAGCCGCCGCGCAGGCGGGACGGGAACGGGTCGCTGACATAGAGCCCTGCATCCGGATTGTCGCGGTGGACGGTGAAGTATTTGCGATCGGCGAAATTGCCGCGGCGCGGCACGTCGCTGGCGGAATCGAGGACGATGTTGCCGCCGGCGTCGAGCACCAGCATCGAACCGAGAAACTGTGCCGTCATCGCGTTATCGAACAGCACCGCGCGCCGCAAGGTCGCCGGTGCAGCCATCACGTCGTGACGTTGAAGCCCGGCGATGACCGCCTGCAGCGACAGGTCGTAGAGTTCGAAATTGCGTTCGATGTCGCGCTCGGCGATCAGGCCCAGATTGCGGGAAGTTTCGCTCGCCCGCTCGAGCGCGTCGTTGCGGCTCTGGAACAACTGCAGCACGCACAGACCCATGAGCGCGCAGGCAATCACGACACCGATCACGACGATCGTCTGGGGCGCCGCCGACCTGAATTGCATGTGTCTCCTCGATGATCACGCTCGTGCGCGGCGCACGACGCGATTACGTCATACTAAATAACGCGCGGTGGCTTATCAAGCGGGGATGCACAGGTCACGGCGCGGCAGTGGCTGCCATGCCGGGTTATTGCCCAACCGGCCCTCACATGTCCGGGTCCGGAATCCTAGCCGACTGGATCACGACCAGCGTATCGCCCGCCTCGATCCGGCACGGCGGATCCTCGTAGAACGAATGGATCTTCCCGCAGCGATCGAGCCCGACGACGATCGCGCCCGGCACGACGTTCGTCATGCAGCCGATCTCGTGCGGCAACGCCTCGCGCTCCAGCAGCGTCGCCCGCCCGCGCGTCGACAGCATGTCGTTCACGAACGGCACGATATAGCGGCTGTGCACCGCGTCCGCGAGCAGCAGCGCGCCGATCTTCGTCGACGACACGATCACGTCCGCGCCCGCCTGCCGCAGTTGCCGCTGATACAGGTTCTCCTGGATCCGCACGACGATCTTCGTCTCCGGCGCGATGCTGCGCACCGACAGCGTCAGCAGGATCGCGGTCGGGTCGTCGGTCACCGAGATGATCACGGCCTTCGCCGCGCGCACCTGCGCCTGCTGCAGCAGATCCTCGTGCGCGGGATCGCCAAGCAGCCCGGTCACGCCGAGCGACGTCGCGGCCTCGAGCGCCTGCTGCTGCGCGTCGATCACGATGATCGTCGACGGATCGACGCCGCTTTCGAGCAGCTCGCGCACGGCGATCGACCCCGACAGGCCGTAGCCACATACGACGATGTGATCGGACAGCTGCTTCTGCAGGCGTTTCATGCGGAATTCCTCGATGACGCGCTGGATCACGAACTGATATGCCGTGCCCAGGAAGATGAACCAGATGCCGATGCGGATCGGCACGATGAAGAACGCATCGATCAGACGCGCGCGCGCGGTGACCGGCACGATGTCGCCGTAGCCGACCGTCGCGACCGTGACCATCGTGAAGTACACGAGGTCCGCGACGTTCATCGGCGTGCTCTTGGTCGAATCGCGCAGGCCGTCGCGATCGAGATACAGCACGAGAAACGCGAGCACGCACAGCACCACGACCGCGCCGAGACGGAACAGCAGCGTGCGCCGCGGCGACGTCGCCGGACGCGTGAACAGCGTGCGCGCACGCGGCGCCCGCCATGGGTCGCGGGCACGACGCAGGCGTGAGCGCAACGGGCGGCGCTTGTCGGAGGGCGTTGCCAACGGGGAATCTCCTGAAGATTGCGGGCTCGATTCTACGACGGGAACACGCGCGCACGTCCGCTACAGCATGCTGCGCGGCCGGACCATCGTCCCGTCGGCGAAACGCCGTGCACGGAACGCCGACAGGTCGAGCGACGGCTCGCCCGTATCGACCCATTCGGCCAGCAGCCGTCCGACGATCGGCCCCATCGCGAAGCCGTGCCCGCAGAAGCCGGTCGCGATCGCGAGCCCGGACGGCGTGCCAGGCGCGTCGATCACCGGAATTCCGTCGGGCACCACGTCGATCAGGCCGGCCCAGGCCTCGACGATCTGCGCGTCCTTCAGCGCGGGAAAGATCGCCTTCAGCTTCGCGAGCGCGCGCGGCGCATGCGCGCGATTCGGCTGCGGCTGCGGATCGCGCGGCTCGATCGCGCCGCCGCCACCGCCGATGCGCGCGCGGACATCCCGCCACGCCGCCGCATTCAGATGCAGCCGGAACTTCTCGCGCTGCGACCAGAACTCCGGCCAGAACAGGCTCAAGCCGCGCAGGTGGCCGAGCGTCAGGTCGACGTCGACCTGCATGTCGTCGGCGAGATTGATCGCACCATTCCTGCGTTGCCGAATGCCGAGGCCGTGCCCCCAGATCGTCGATGCGGACACGTCGGGCAGCACGTTGGTGCGCATGCAGGTGCCGCGCACGGCCTGCTGCGGCAGCCGGATGCCGACGCCGTCGAGCAGCCGGAAGCTGGTCGCGCCGGCCGCGCAGATCACGCGTCGCGTGCGGATCGTGCCGCGCTCGGTCACGACGCCGACGACCGCGCCGCCGGCGGTCTCGATCGCCGTTACGCCGCACCCTTCGAAGAAACGCGCGCCGGCTTCGGTCGCGCGCGCCGCGAACGCGGCGGCCACACGGCGCGGCTCGGCCTGCCCGTCGGTCGCCGTATACAACCCGCCGAGCGTGCGCGCTTGCGCCGACAGGCCGGTCACGCGCGCGTCGATTTCCGCGCGTGTCAGCGTGCGCGTGTCGAGCCCGTGTTCGCGTGCGACCGCGAGCCACGCCTGGAACGATGCCCAGTCGTCTTCGTTGTCCGCCATATAGAGGCAACCGCCCTGCCGCCATTCGAGATCGAACCCGAGCGCCTGCTCGAGCCCTTCCCAGATCCGCATCCCGGCCATCATCAGCGGCACTTCGGCGGACTCGCGGCCCTGCTGCCGCACGAAGCCCCAAGCGCGCGTCGATTGCTGGCCGGCGATGCGCGACTTGTCGAGCACGACGGCCTTCAGGCCGCGCAGGCCGAGGTAATAGGCGGCCGCGCAGCCCATGATGCCGGCGCCGGCGATCACGATGTCGGCTTCGGCCGGAAACGCCGAGTCGGCGTGCGTCAATGTGTCATGCAGCGGATAGGTTGTCGTCATTGTTCTCTGTTGGCGTTGATACGTCCGGCGCATCCATCGACGTTCGCGATGGCATGCACCGGATCATGCGGTCGGGTTCCGGACGGGGCTGGCGAACGTGCGGGACGCGCGATGAACGGACCGGCCGCAGCCCCGCTGCCGGTCGTTTTCCGCTCATCGGCCGTCCCCATTTTTTCGCCTTGACGGCGCTATGTTACCGCGCGATAAACTGTACATCCATACAGTATCGCTGCAGTAAAAATGATCCTCCCCCCATTCGATCCCCCGAAGCTGAACGACCTCACCGAATGGTGGACGAAGTGCACCTACGCAGACGTACAGCGCCTGATACTCGAAGTGCAGCACCTCCGCCTGACGCTGTGGGAACTGAAAGCGCACGTCGCGGATGCGTCGCGCCGGATCCGCGTGCTGGATCCGGCCATGCTCGCGCATGGCTCCGCGCTGCGGCGGCTCGGCTACCTGCTCGACAAGGAGATCGAACGCGCGAATCCGATCGGCCGCACGCGTGACGTGTATGCGCCGTTTTCGGATGAGTGGCGCGCCCGCGAAGCGCTGCGCTGTGCATTGCGTGCGCGGCCCGAGCCCGCGGAAGCCGGCACGCTCCCGCACGCGATTCCGGAATTTCAGCGCGTCACCTGGGCAGAGCTTCGCGATCGCTGGCGCCACCTGAGCGACAAGCAATCGAGCCGGCAGAACATCGAGCAACGCATGGTGCTCGAGATCGCGCGCCAGCGATCCGTGATCCTCGCGCGCGCGAGGAAACTCGTCGATGCCGCGATAGCCGAAGCGGCGGCGGAAGGCACGCAGCTGTTCGCGCTCGATCAACTCAAGCGGATGCTGTCGGTCGAGCGCGAGGACGGCGAACCGTTCACGTACATGCCGGCGTAGGTCGATCGCATTCGGCCGCCGTCGATCGATGGCCGCGATGGCACGCGCGTCGATCCATCGGTTCGCACTTCTCAAGAGATGGACACTGGAGGATCGCCGTGTAACCGGCGATCCTGCGGCGCTTCGCCAATGCCATCCACGCCGGGCATTCGGAACGTCCGTCGTGTTTTTCGCGTTGAATGAGCGTGCCCGTCCTGCACGGCCGAACGACGCGCTACGCGTAGCGGCTCAGCCATTCTTCGGAAAACTTCTTCGCATAGGCGACGGCATCCGCTTCGGTATCGAATTCGCCCAGCTTGCGGAATGCCGCCTCGCGGCTGAAACCCAGCTTCGTGACCTCGACCTGGGCGGCGTACTTGCCGTCCTCCGTCACGCGCGGTTCGCAGTTCATCTCGTACCCGCGCATCACAAATTTCTTCTGCATCGCTTCAACACTATTTTGAGACCGCGAAATCGTAGCACGGGCCCCCGCCGCATTCACGCCCGCTCCCGAAACGGGGCAGCATCGGTTTTTTAGAGTAAACCGTCAAACAATCCGCGTATAAGACGCGACTCCGTCGAGCCTGGCGCACGACGTCCTGTAAAAATTTGTCGCCGCCAGAGTGACATGATGCCGCGGTTCCCGGCCATGAATTCGCCCTACTTTGGTGCACTTCTTCGGCAGTGCGGCGCAATTACGCGCGGCCAGACAAGGAATCCTGTCCAGGCCCCTCGCGATCCGTGCCTGAAGGTTGCGAGCGGGGCAGCGGCGCGCGGCACACGCCGCCGGATCGTGCGTAACGTCGTGACACACCTTTCACAGAAACGCACCTTTTGCGACATTGAATGACAGTCGTTTTGCGGTAAAGTTATCTTTTCCGCGCGTGGCCGGTCGGCTCGCCCCTGGACGTCGTCAAGACTGTCCGCCGAGACTGCCGCAAGGCGTCGTTCTGAACGTCACGATCCGTTCCCGTAGCATGACCACTGAAGCAATCACCACGGATTCCCTCGCGGTTGCCGAGCGCGTGCGCGAGCTAATGACTCGCAACGGCATCGGCAAGCGCCAGCAAACCACCGAGCTGTGCCGCATCCTCGACCTGAGCTTTTCGCAGGGTCACCGCAAACTGCGCGGCAGCAGCCCATGGACGCTCGCGCAGATCAAGAAAGTCGCCGAAGCGTACGGCGAGCCCGCCGCTCAACTGTTCGGCGCGCAGACGCTCGACCCCGGCATGGTCGGCGCCTATTCGCAGGAAGCCGTCCTGTACGCCGGTGTCGCCGAAATTCCGTGTACCGCCTGGATCGGCGCGCCGCTCGAAGCCGGCGCGCGCCCCGAGTTCGTCGCGTACGAACAGAACGGCCGCTGGCGCGTGCTGCGCCACACGGGCGTGCTGTACCAGAACGCGTACGACGTGCACAAGATCGAGATCTATCCGCGCCGCGCGGAGAGCGACAAGCTCGTCGTCGCGGTGATCGATCCCGATCGCGTCAGCGCGACCGAGCTGTGCCGCTATCTCGAGCGGCAGGGTTTCGCGACGGCCGCATTCGACGGGCTCGCGCCGTTCGTCGACGCGCTGCAGGGCCAGGCGTTCGACGCGGTCGTCACCGAATGGCTGTTCGACGACGGCACGGCCGCCACCGCGATCAAGGCAGTGCGCACGTCCGACAATCCGGGCGCGCCCATCTTCGTGCTGACGGGCGACCTGCTCACGGGCCGCGCGAGCGAAGCGGACATCAGCGAAGTGATCCGCGCATTCGACGTCGTCTGCTACGAAAAGCCCGCACGCATGGCGATCCTCAGCGCCGATCTCGCGAAGCGGCTCGCACGCGGGTAATTCCCGCACGCACGCCCCCTCTTTCGCATGGCCGGCGCCCGCGCGGCGCGGCGGCCGTGAACCGGTTCCTCAGTACAATAGCCGGACCCTGTTCACGACCGGCCTGCGCCGCCCGACTTCATGGCCCGCCTCATTCCCGACGACTGGAAAAACCTCGCCGCCACCGGTGCGGCCGAACGCGAGCGCGAGACGCTTGCCGCCCTCGAACACGCGCTGCCGGACAGCTACACCGTCTATCACGGCGTGCACTGGACGCGTGCCGACCAGGGCTTCTCGGTGTTCGGCGAAGCGGCGTTCGTCGTCGTGAGCCCGGCCGGCCGCGTGCTGCTGATCGAGCAGAAGGCCGGCTTCCTGCGCGAAACGCCGAAGGGGCTCGTGAAGGTCTACCTGCAGAAGGAGCGCAACGTCCCGATCCAGCTCGCGCGCACGCAGGAGACGCTGCACCGGCGGCTGACCGCCGCGCTCGGCGCGGGCGTCTACGGCGTCGAGGCGCTGCTGTACTGCCCCGACTACGCGATCCGCGAAACGGCGATCGCAGGCGTCGCGGCCGACCGCATCGTCGACGCGTCGCGCAAGGCGCAGCTCGCGCAGGTGATCCTGCAGATCCTGCCCGAGCACGACGAACCGTTGCCGAACGCAGCGAAGCTGCATCATTTCCTCGCGGACGAGCTGGCGCTCACGCCCGACACGAGCGCGCTCGTCGGGCAGGCCGGCACGCTCGTCACGCGGCTGTCTGGCGGGCTTGCCGCGTGGGCGCGCCAGCTCGAGTTCACGCCGTTCCGCTTGCGCGTGACGGGCACCGCCGGCTCGGGCAAGACGCAGCTCGCGGTGCAGGCGATGCGCGATGCGGTCGCGGCCGGCAAGCGCGTGCTTTACGTATGCTTCAACCGGCCGCTCGCCGACTACATCGCGCGCATCGCGCCGCCCGGCGCGAAGATCGCGAACTACCATCAGCTGTGCGACTGGGTGGCCCGCGACGGCGGCTATACGCCCGACTTCGACGCGCCCGGCGCGTTCGAGCGACTCGAGGCGCACTTCGCGGAAGCGCCGGTTCCGGAACGCTGGCGCTTCGATGTGCTGATCGTCGACGAAGGTCAGGATTTCCATGCGCCGTGGGCGGCCGCACTGGAGCGCCTGCTGGCACCGGACGGCGCATGGTGGTGGCTGGAAGATCCGCTGCAGAACCTTTATCTGCGCGAGCCCGTCGCGCTGCCCGGCTGGGTCACGCTGAAGGCGCTGACGAACTACCGCAGCCCGCGCGACCTGCTCGAATTCGTGCGCGACGTCGTCGGCCGCGTCGAGCCGCTCGCGGCCGAACTGCGCTCGGGCAGCCCGTTCGACGGTTCCGATCCGACGGTGTCGTCATACGGGGAAGACGGCGCGGGCGACGCGCTCGCCGACGCGTGCATCGACGCGACCAAGCGCGCGATCACGCACGCGCTGTCGCTCGGCTTCCGCAAGCAGGACATCGCGGTGCTGTCGTATCGCGGCCGCGAAAGCTCGGTGCTCGCGCGGCTCGACCAGCTCGGCCCGCATCGGGTCAAGCGCTTCACGGGCAAGTACGACCTGTTCGGCAACCCTGAATATCGCGAAGGCGACGTGCTGCTCGATTCGATCTATCGCTTCAAGGGGCAATCCGCACCGTGCGTGATCCTCACCGAGATCGACTTCGACACGCTCGATGCGCGCGCGGCCCGCAAGCTGTTCGTCGGCGCGACGCGCGCGACGATGAAGCTGCTGCTCGTCGCGTCGGCGCGCTCGGCCGCGCAACTCACGGGCGGCTGACACGGCGGGCGGCGGGTGCGCGCGGGACCGACCGCCCCGCCCGCCGCCGCACGTCACGCGACGCGAAACGCCCCCACCGCCCGGCGCAGCCCGTCGGCCTGCTCCTCGAGCGAAGCGGCGGCTGCCGCCGCCTGCTCGACCAGCGCCGCGTTCTGCTGCGACACCTGGTCCATCTGCGACACCGCGCGGTTCACCTGCTCGATCCCGTCGCGCTGCTCGTTCGACGCGGCCGCGATCTCGGTCATGATGCCCGTCACGCGGCCGATCGCCTGCTGGATGTCCTGCATCGTCGCGCCGGCCACGCCGACCAGCCGCGACCCCGTCGCGACACGCTCGACCGACTCGCCGATCAGCGTGCGGATCTCCTTCGCGGCCGACGCCGAACGCTGCGCGAGCGTGCGCACTTCGCCCGCGACCACGGCGAAGCCGCGGCCCTGCTCGCCCGCGCGCGCGGCTTCGACCGCCGCATTCAGCGCAAGGATGTTGGTCTGGAACGCGATGCCCTCGATCGTGCCGATGATGTCGGCCACCTTCTGCGAGCTCTGGTCGATCTCGTTCATCGTGCCGATCACTTCGCCGACGACCGCCGCGCCGCGCGTCGCGATCTCGCTCGCGTTGTCCGCGCACGCCTGCGCCTCGACCGCGTGATCGGCGTTCTGCTTCACGGTCGCCGTCAGCTGCTCCATGCTCGCGGCCGTCTCCTGCAGCGCGGACGCCTGCTCCTCCGTGCGCTGCGACAGGTCGGTGTTGCCGGCCGCGATCTGGTGCGTCGCGGTCGAGATCGCTTCGGAGCCCTGGCTGACCTGGCGCACCGTATCGGCGAGGCTGCGCTGCATGCCCGTCACGCCCTTGACCAGCTCGGCCATCTCGTCGCGCGACGACCAGCGCACTTCCGACGTCAGGTCGCCGTCCGACAGGCGGCGGAAATGCGACAGCAGACGGTTCACCGGTTGCGTGATCGCGAAATGCAGGCCGATCGCGCAGCCGAGGCACGCGGCGAGACCGAACGCAATGCCGGCGATCGCGCCCGCGCGCATCCAGCCGTAATAGGTCTGCGCGGTGTCGTAGACGTCCTTGCCGCGCACGGCCTGGTACGCGTCAAGCGCATCGGTCGCCTGCGTGAGCGCGACCGACAGCGGCGGCGCGACCGTCATCAGCAGCCGGTCGGCATCGTCGCGATGTCCCGCGCGAATCGCGTCGATCAACGGCTTCAACGCCTGTCCGATCAGCGCCTGGCGCGCGGCGTCGAGCCGCGTCGCGAGCGGGCCTTCGTCGCCGTCGTGCGGCATCGTCGCGTAGGTGCGCCACGCGGCGTCGGCCTTCGCGAGATAGTTCTCGGCCTTGTTGACGAGATCGGGCACTTCCGGCGCTTCGGGATGCAGCAGCGCGCGGTCGAGCGTAGTGCGCACGATCGTCAGGTTCAGGCTCGCGGCGGACAGCGCGGTCTTCGCGGCCAGCTGGCGCGTATAGGCCTCGTCGAGCGCACGGTTCGAGCTCTGCATGCCGGTCAGGCCGATCAGGCCCGAAACAACGAGCAGCGCGGCGACGAGGCCGAGCGTGGAAAAAATCCGCGTACGGATCGAGAAGCGGGAAAACAGGGCGTTCAGGTTCATGACGGGACGTGAGCGGTAAAGAGTGCCGCGGCAATCGGTCCGCGGCACTCTGGATTACGGTTAGCCTGCAAAAAACTTGAGCCCCGCCCGCTGCCGGGCTGATCGCGATCAATTTTCCGGCTCGCAATCTTCTGTTACCGATGCAACAAATCCAGGTACGGCAGAAATTGACCAGGCAATGAATTGACTCTATATTTCGACCAATTCCCTGCCATGGCAGATATCTCGATGAGAACCGATACCCTCCTTGCCCCACCGGCCGCCGAAGCGGCCCGTCGCGACGCGCCGACCGGGCTGATCGTCGCCGCGCTGCTGCTCGTCATGCTGCTGTCCGCACTTGACCAGACGATCGTGTCGACCGCGCTGCCGACCATCGTCGGCGAGCTCGGCGGCCTCGACCAGTTGTCGTGGGTGGTCACGGCGTATTTGCTGTCGTCGACGGTCGTACTGCCGCTGTACGGCAAGCTCGGCGACCTGTACGGCCGCAAGATCGTGCTGCAGGCGGCGATCGTGCTGTTTCTCGCCGGTTCCGCGCTGTGCGGCATGGCGCAGGACATGACGCAGCTGATCGTGCTGCGCGCGCTGCAAGGGCTCGGCGGCGGCGGGCTGATGGTCGTCACGATGGCCGCGATCGGCGACCTCGTGCCGCCCGACCGCCGGGCGCGCTATCAGGGGATGTTCGGCGGCGTGTACGGCCTCGCGACGATCGTCGGGCCGCTGCTCGGCGGCTTCCTGGTCGAACATCTGTCGTGGCGCTGGATCTTCACGATCAACCTGCCGCTCGGTTTCGTCGCGCTCGCGGTGATCGGCGTCGCGTTCCGGCCGCACACCGCGCACGTGAAGCACCGGATCGACTATATGGGCGCCGCGTTCCTCGCAACGGCCCTTACCTGCGTGATCCTGTTCACGAGCCAAGGCGGTTCGCTACTGCCGTGGTCGTCGGCGCAGCTGTGGATGACGCTGGTGCTCGGCGTGGTCGCGATCGGCGGCTTCATCTACGAGGAACGGCTTGCGGCCGAGCCGATCATGCCGCTCGAACTGTTCCGCCAGCGCACCTTCGTGCTGATGAGCCTGATCGGCTTCGTCGTCGGCATCGCGCTGTTCGGTTCGGTCACGTTCATTCCGCTCTATCTGCAGGTGGTGAAGGGCTCGACGCCGTCGCAGGCCGGGATGCAGTTGCTGCCGATGATGGGCGGGATGCTCGCGATGTCGGTCGCGAGCGGCCGGCTGATCTCGCGGCTCGGCACGTATCGGCCGTTTCCGATCGCGGGGACGCTGATCGGCGGCATCGCGATGGCGCTGCTGTCGACGCTGACGCTCGACACGCCGCTGCACACGATGTACGCCTACATGGCGCTGCTCGGGATCGGGCTCGGCATGGTGATGCCGGTACTCACGCTCGCCGTGCAGAACACGGTCGAGTTCCGGCACATGGGGGTCGCGACGTCGGGCGCGACGCTGTTCCGCTCGATCGGCGGCTCGCTCGGCGTCGCCGCATTCGGCGCGCTGTTCTCGCACGGGCTGCAGTCGCGAATCACGCAGGCGCTGCCGGCCGGCACGGAGCTGCCGCCCGCGCTCGGTCCGGCGGTCGTGCACCAGTTGCCGGTTGCGGTGCGCGAGGCGTACCTGCATGCGTTCGCCGGGTCGCTGCACGTGGTGTATCTCTCGGCCGCGTGCGTGATCGCGATCGCTTTCGTGCTCGCGTGGTTCGTCGAAAGCGCGCCGCTGCGCAAGCATCACTGATCGGCGGGCACGCAGCGGCACCGTGGCTCCGCCGCCTGTCCGCAGAGGGGCGCAGCGAGGCGACCGTTCACGACGCGCGGTCCGCCGTCACGGCACCAGCACCACCCCGCCCGTCGTCTGTCGCGATTCCAGCAAACGATGCGCGTCGGCCGCCTGGTCGAGCGGCAGCCGCGCGCCGATCTCCACGTGCATCCCGCCCGAGAGCCGTTCGAGCGTCGCGCGCGCCGCCTCCCGATACCCCGCCACGTCACGCGCGATGAAGCCCAGCACGCTCGGCCGCGCCAGCGCGATCGAGCGGGCCGGGCCCAGTTCATCGAGGTCGATCGTCTGCCGGGCGCCGATCGCGGCAACCTGCCCGATGCTCGCGACCATCCCGAACGGCCGGACCGCGCCGAGCGTGCGCGTCAGCACGTCGCCGCCGATCCCGTCGATCGCATAGTCGACGCCCGCGCCGCCGCCGAACGCACGCGCCGCCGCGACGAAATCCTCCTCGCGGTAGTCGACCACCACTTCCGCCCCTCGCGCGCGCACCAGTGCCGCCTTCGCGGCCGAGCCGACCGTGCCGATCACCCGCGCGCCGAGCGCGCGCGCCCACTGCGTCGCCAGCAACCCGACGCCGCCGGCCGCCGCGTGCACGAGGACGGTGTCGCCGGCCCCCACGTGGCGCACGCGGTGCAGCAGCATGTAGACGGTAATGCCTTTCAGCAGCCCGGCCGCGACCGCGTCGTCGCTCACGCCGTCGGGCACGGGCACCACGCGCTCGGCAGGCAGCGTGCGCAGGCTCGCGTAGCTGCCGGTCGGCAGCCCCGCATACGCGACGCGCTGGCCCGGTACCAGCCCCGTCACGCCGGGCCCGACCGCATCGACCACGCCGGCCGCCTCGACACCAAGCGCGTCCGGCAGTGCCGGCAACGGATGCGCGCCGGTCCTGAAATAGATGTCGACGAAATTCACGCCGACGGCAGTCTGGCGAATCCGCACCTCGCCGGCGCCGGGCGGCGCGACGGGCGCATCGACGCGTCGCAGCACGCCGGCATCGCCGTAGCGGTCGATCCCGATCCGGGTGGCAGTGGCAGTCTGGGTCATGACGTTCCTCGCAATCGAATGATGTGACACGATCATCTCATCGTGCATAATCGATCGGAATTCCCGTTTCACGCCCATCTACCGTGCAAAATTCGACCGATCCGACGCCGGCGTCCGCGCCGCCGATGAGCTGGGACGACCTCCGCTATTTCCTGGCGGTGATGCGCGGCGGCAGCCTGTCGGCCGCCGCGCGAACGCTGCAGGTCCAGCACTCGACGGTCGCGCGGCGCATCGATGCGCTGGAGTCCGCGCTCGGCATCCGGCTGTTCGACCGGCTGCCACGCGGCTGGCCGCCGACCGACGAAGGCCTGCACCTCGCCGAGCATGCCGCGCGCGTCGAAGCCGACGTGCATGCGTTCGCGCGCGCCGCGCAGGGGGCGGCGGCGCTCGAGGGTGTCGTGCGCGTGTCGGCGTCGCCGGTATTCGCGAGCCACTTCCTCGCGCCGCGGCTCGCCCGCGCGCAGCGCGCATGGCCCGCGCTGCGGATCGACCTGATGGGCGAGATGCACGCGGCCAACCTCTACGCGCGCGAAGCCGACCTCGCGGTGCGCCTGTCGCGGCCGAGCGAGCCGGGGCTGGCCGCGCGCCGGCTCGGCACGATGCGCTTCGCGCTGTGCGCGTCGCCCGACTGGGCCGCCGCGCCGCCCGACACCTGGGCATTCCTCGGCTACGACGACGCACTCGCACAAATGCCGCAGCAGCAATGGCTCGAACGCTTCGCGGCCGGGCGCCGCTTCGCGTTCATCGCCAACGATCTGGCCGCGCTCCATCGTGCGTGCGTGGCCGGCGCGGGAGTCGCATTGCTGCCGCGCTTTCTCGTCGACACGTCGGCGACGGATGCGGACGCGGGCACGCCGGCTTCGGCCGATCCGTCGCTGTCGACTGCCGCCGCGCTCGTCGAGTTGACGTCCGCGCCCCGATGCGATGTCGAGCGCGAGATCTGGCTCGTCGTCCACCCGGACGTGCGGCGCTCGCCGCGCGTGCAGCGCGTCGCGGATGCGATCGCCGACGCGGTTCGCGACGCGGACGGCCATTTGTAGGCGCGGCTTCTCCTGACCGCGCGACGCGACCCATGCCTTTACGGCGCCGCCTCGCGGCCGGCATAGTAGCGGTTTCGTCCACCCGGTCCGCCACCATGTCCGCCGCCCCCGCCTGCGTCGTCCGCGACGCGACCGATACCGATCTCCCCACCATTCACGCGATCTATGCACACCATGTGCGCCACAGCGTCGCGTCGTTCGAGGAGACGCCGCCCGACGTCGACGAACTGCGCGCGCGCCGCGACGCGGTGCTGCGTCACGGGCTGCCCTATCTCGTCGCGGAATGCGACGGCCGCATCGCCGGCTATGCGTACGCGACGCCGTATCGCACGCGCAGCGCGTACCGCCACACGATCGAGGATTCGATCTACATCGACGACGCGCAGCGCGGCCGCGGCATCGGCCGCGCGCTGCTCGCGGCGCTGATCGCGCGGTGCGAGACCGGCCCGTGGCGGCAGATGATCGCGGTGATCGCCGACGGCGGCACCGGCGGCTCGACGTCGCTGCACCGCGCATTCGGCTTCGAGCCGGCGGGCGTGCTGAAGGCGGTCGGTTTCAAGCACGGCCGCTGGATCGATACCGCGCTGATGCAGCGCGCGCTCGGCGACGGCGCACGCACCCTTCCCGCCTCGCCCGAGCCTGGCGCGTCGCGCTAGAATGGCCGCATGCCAAGACAGACTCCAACCATGCCAGACGAGGCCGCACCGGATTCCCGCAACGAGTACACGGTCGACGAACTCGCACGCGTGTCCGACACGACCGTGCGCAACGTCCGCGCATACCAGGATCGCGGACTGCTCGCGCCGCCCGAGAAGCGCGGGCGCGTCGGCATCTACGACGACACGCACGTCGCCCGCCTGAAGCTGATCAACCACCTGCTCGCGCGCGGTTACACGCTGTCGAACATCCAGGACTTGATCATGGCGATCGACGAAGGCCACGACCTGCGTTCGATCCTCGGCCTGGAGAACGCGATCGGCGGCCGCTGGTCGCACGAACTGCCGAAGACCTATTCGCTCGCGCAGCTCGCACAGATGTTCGGCCCGCAGACGGCATCGCAACTGTCACGCGTGACCGAACTCGGTCTGCTCGAACGGCGCGGCCTGTCGTTCGTCGCGAAAAGCCCCGCGCTGCTCGAAGCGGCAGCCGCGATGACCAAGGAAGGCATCCCGCCGCGCGAGCTGCTCGACGTGATCAGCCTCGCGCGGCCGCATTTCGACGCGATCGCGCGGCTGCTCGTCGATCTCGTCGTGAAGCGGCTCGACCGCTACGACGCCGGCACGCTGCCGCCGGTCACCGACGTGCCCGCGCTCGTCGACGCGATCTGGCGCCTGCGCCCGCTTGCGGCCGTCTTCGTCGAAGGCGAGACGAACCGAGCGCTCGAGACGGCGGCAAGCGCCTATCTCGGCGGCCGCGTCGCGACGATCCTCGACAAGAAGCTCAGCGACGAAGCGGCACGACAGGCCGGCACGCCCGACCCACAAGGCGACGGCGACAAAGCATAGGACCGCCGCCGTCATATTCATATCGGCAATGCTTCGTTTGCGGGCCCGACCGCCCATGCGACGATTCTTCCAACCGAGCGGCACGCGCCGCTCCCCGAAGACGTTTCGCATGGAGCCTGTTCGATGATTCGTTTCACCCGCTGGATCACCCGCGCCGCTGCGACGGCGCTCGTCGCCGTCGCAGCCACATCCGCGTTCGCGCAGGGCGGCGCCGACAAGGTCGTGCGCATCGGCTACCAGAAGGCCGGCCTGCTGTCGATCATCAAGGCGCAGGGCTCGCTTGAAGCGCGCCTCAAGCCGCTCGGCTACAACGTCCAGTGGTTCGAATTCCCGGCCGGCCCGCAACTGCTCGAGGCACTGAACGCGAACAGCATCGACTTCGGCTATACGGGCGCGCCGCCACCGGTGTTTGCGCAAGCGGCCGGTGTGCGCTTCGTGTACGTCGGCGCGGAGCCGCCGTCACCGCACAACGAAGCTGTGTTCGTGAAGGCCGATTCGCCGATCCGCTCACTCGCCGACCTGCGCGGCAAGAAGGTCGCGCTGCAGAAGGGTTCGAGCGCGAACTACCTGCTGCTCCAGGCGCTGAAGCAAGCAGGTGTGCGCTACGACGAGATCCGCCCCGTGTACCTGCCGCCCGCCGACGCGCGCGCCGCGTTCGAGAGCGGCAACGTCGACGCGTGGGCCGTCTGGGATCCGTACTACGCCGCCGCGCAGAGTTCGCTGAAGATTCGCACGCTGTCCGACTACACGGGTCTTACGCCCGCGAACAACTTCTACGAGGCAACGCGTGATTTTGCTGAGCAGCACGCCGACGTGATCGGCGCGCTCCTGAAGCAGGCGCGTGAGACGGGGCTGTGGGTCAACGGCCATCCAGCCGAGACGGCCGCGCTGATCGCGCCGAAGGTCGGGCTGCCGTCGCCGCTCGTGGAAACGTGGATCAAGCGCGTGCCGTTCGGTGCGGTGCCGATCGACGAGAAGATCGTCGCGGTGCAGCAGGGAGTGGCCGATGCGTTCTTCGCCGCGAAACTGATTCCGCAGAAGCTGAGCGTCGCGGATAACGCGTGGACCGACAAGCGCGTGGCAACGGCTTCGGTGGCGAAGTAACGGGCGGCGCGCACGCATCTGGAAAAGGCCGACGGGTGCCCTGCCCGTCGGCCTTTTTTCGTTCTTCCCGGATTTCAGGGGGAACGTCGAGCGCACTGTCGGCGTTCAGCCATCTTGCAGCACTTTTGAACTGCCATTCGAACGTCGATTCCGCTCGGACAATTGATCTTCTGCGCGAGGTCCGGTGAGGCAGCTACGAACGTTCGGCTATCGTGCCGATACTTCGCTGCAGGGCGCGACGCGTACTTCCGGGTTCGGCCAGGAGGAGTCATACGCCGTCTCGCCGAGCCGGACCTGCGGGTGACCGCTTTGTCTCATGAATCGACAGGACTTCCGGATTACCGCTATCGAGACTATGGTTCTCTTGTATTCCTGTCCCGCTTCGGCGGCAGTAGGCGATTTGACGGAACCGTAATACGGAGTGCCAGGGTAGAGGCGGCTCGCCCGGATGTTCCGTGTTTCGCCCTGTCGCAGGCATCGGACTAGTCGGCGGATTGCGTACCGCGGTCCTGCCGCCGGGTCGCCAGATCGGGCGCAGGCGCTGCCAGGCTTCACCGACGGCCGGCGCGTGCGATGCGACATCGGCCACCGCAAAGAACCATTTGAAAGGATCGATCATGCCTGCATTGGTGGAAGCGACCAAGGACGCCATCGAAAGCCTCTTGCCTGAGCTCGAAGCGATCTACAAGGACCTGCACGAGCATCCCGAACTGTCGATGCAGGAAGTGCGCACCGCACGTATTGCAGCCGATTATCTCGAAAATGTCGGCTATGACGTTACGCGGGGTGTCGGCGTGACCGGCGTCGTGGGGGTGTTACGCAACGGCGACGGTCCGACTGTCATGTTGCGCGCCGACATGGATGCGCTTCCGATGGCAGAAGCGACCGGATTATCGTATGCCAGCACGGCGCGGGCGAAGGACGAGGATGGCCTCGAAGTGGGCGTCGCGCACTCGTGCGGCCACGACATGCACGTGACCTGGCTGATGGGTGTGACGCACCTGATGGCTGCGCACCGGGACGTCTGGCGCGGAACGCTGATGGCGGTCTTTCAGCCGGGCGAGGAAGTGGCGCGCGGCGCCCGCAGCATGATCGACGACGGCATGGCCGAACGCTTCCCTAAGCCTGACGTGATCCTTGGCCAGCACGTCATGGTTGGCGCGGCGGGCACGGTCGGCTATCGGAGCGGCACGATTCTTTCGGCGGGCGACAGTTTGAAGGTAAGGCTGTTTGGACGCGGTTCGCACGGATCGCAGCCACAAACCTCGATCGATCCGGTCATCATGGCGGCGTCGACGACGCTCCGTCTGCAGACGATCGTATCGCGGGAAATCTCCCCGCGCGATAGTGCGGTGCTGACGATTGGTGCGCTGCAGGCTGGAACGAAAGAGAACATCATCCCCGACGACGCGACGCTCAAGCTCAACATGCGCACATTCGACGAAGACGTGCGCGAATACATGCTGGGTGCGATCCGGCGCATCTGTTGCGCGGAATGCATGGCTTCCAACGCACCACGCGAGCCCGAATTCACGACGCTCTCGAGCTATCCGCTGACGATCAACGACGCGCAGACAACCGAGCGTGTGCGGGCGGCTTTCGAAGCACACTTTGGCGAGCGCGCCTACGAAACGCCCCCGGCAGCGGCGAGCGAGGACTTCAGCGTATTCGGGCGCGAATGGGGCGTGCCGTATGGGTTCTGGTTCATCGGCGGAACCGATCCGGATACGTTTAGAAAGGCGTTGGCAGAGAAAAAGCTCAACGAGATTCCCAGCAACCATTCGCCGAAATTCGCGCCGGTACTCGACCCGACGCTGCGTACGGGGCTGGAAGCGATGCTATGCGCGGCCGGGGCGTGGCTCGACAAGCAAGATACATCGGCGTGAATTCGCACGCGGCCTACTTCACCCTCGATCTGGTCGGAACTTTCGTATTCGCGATGAGCGGCGCTGTTGCCGCTCGCCAAAAGCGGCTGGACCTGTTCGGCATCTTGTCCATCGCGTTCATGGTGGCATGCGGCGGCGGAATCGTGCGTGACGTCTGCATTGGCGCGATTCCGCCCGCAGGGCTTTCAAACTGGAGATATCTGGCGGCTTCCGTGCTCGCGACCGCGGTCGCGATTTTCGCGTATGCGCCGGTACGCCGTCTACGGCAGCCCGTCCTCTTCTTCGATGCGATCGGGCTCGGCCTGTTCGCCGTTGCGGGTGCGCAAAAGGCACTGAGCTTCGGACACAATGCGGAGCTCGCCATTTTGCTCGGCATCGTGACTGCGGTCGGCGGCGGTGTCATGCGCGACGTCGTGCTTTCGCGCCTGCCGGCCATTTTGGACCGCGAGGTCTATGCGACGGCTGCGCTCGCCGGTGCGGGCGCACAAGTTCTGTTCTCCTCCGCGCACTGGACGCAGTGGTGGACGCCATGGTTCGCGACAATCCTCTGCGTCGCCATTCGGCTTGCTTCGCTTCGGTTTAGCTGGCGCTTGCCCACCTTTCGTGGGCAGCGCGCCAGCGAGCTTCCCGACGACGAATAGCCTGCGTGGACGTGCGAATCCGACAACGCCCAGGTCTTCACGATTGCATGTTTACCGCGTGCAGGTCGGCTCAGGGGAGGTGCGGATTCGTGCTGCCCTTGCAAGTACAACGCGATGCACTCGATTGATGTTCCTGATCACCCGCCGACACTGCATACCGCGCCGTCGTAACCCGATCCAGACAAGAAAGGTTCATCGCGGATTTCCGGGGAACGCCGGGAACGAACGTCGGCGTTCGGCCAGAAGCCGTCACTCGACTTCAGCATCTGAATCGTTGACAATTCCGCTCATCTTGCGCACGCACCCGCGCGAGATCACCACGGGCAGAAATCAGTTCTGCCGTCCGACACGGACGTAAATCGCGCTAGACCGAACTGCAAAAACGAAAAACTAACTCTTGTCGGAGCAACGGGGAAATGGACCGCAGATATGTGCTGGTTGGATTCGTACTGACGTTCCTTGCAGGCTTCTGGGTGGGAGATCATGGGGCAGCCGCTCGGAAGACGGAATTCCGGAAGCTCAGGGCGATGCCAGCCATGCCCATCTGGAAAAATCCCCAATGCGTTTCAGCGAATATCAAAGAAAGCGAGCACTTTGAAATCGCCGCTTCGACTCTCGAACATATCGACCCGCATTCCCCTGACTGGCTCGCCATCGGGGCCGAACGCGCTCTCAGTCAAGACCTACACCGCAGTAGTCCGGGCCAGCACGGCCCGAGGGTGTGTAGTCCGCCAGCTATATATGCCCGTGTTGCTGCCGCCTTTGCAGGGAAACCTATCAAGGGCGCGTTTGATTTCTATGAAGTCGAGCTAGCCTCGCGAATGCAATCTCCGCCCGCCGAAGTAGTTGATGCCGTGGCACGAGTGGCGTTTGATCCCCGGCCTGTGATAGGCGACGGCATTGATGGACAGGTCAAGGGCGATATTAGGCCGATTGCGAGAACTACATTGGCAGGGTTTGGACACGAGTCGGCGCGATACGCGAGTACTGCGTTTGAGCAAATTTCGAGCGCCAGTTCCATTGGCACTGGCGCAGCGCAAGTGGCAGCCGCTGGGGGACATCCAGGGGCGCTTTCACGGATAGAGTCACTTATGAATCAGCTTCTTGCCACGGTTCCGGACGACAAGCCTATTCCACTGGCGACCCGCGATCGACTCTATGAGTTAGCGTGGGGAATCTATTTTTCAGGTGAATCAGCGAAGGACCATGTAACACCGATCATTAGACTCATGGGAAGACAAGTGCAGAGTGGCGCGCCTCCATTCGGCATAGTCAGTCTTCATCCGAAGCGGATGTGCGAAGTACTGTCGAAGATCTATGGCGACGACGGGCGGGTGAAAGTCAATTTTCCATACTGCGCCGACGAAACCCCATTCGAATCGTATCCCCAGGGCGCGTTCGCATTCGCGTCGACGCACGGCCAGTAAGACACGTCCGATGGGCTCTCTTTATGGACCGGCCAGCCTTTCGTAGACATCTTCGAGCCATAATTTATGGCAACCGAGGAGGTCGATATGAGCGGCAAGCGGTACACGGATGAGTTCAAGATCGAAGCAGTCAAGCAAGTCACCGAGCGTGGTCATTCGGTTGCAGATGTTGCCCAGCGTTTGGGCATTACGACGCACAGCCTATATGCCTGGCGGGCGAAGTTCGATAAGCCAGATGTCGTGCGCCAGGCTGAACTGGACCAGAGCGCCGAGGTGCGGCGACTGAAGGCCGAACTCAAGCGGGTGACCGAGGAGCGCGACATTCTAAAAAAGGCCGCCGCGTACTTTGCAAAGGTATGACGGCAAGGTACGCATTCATGCGGGCCCATATCAACGAGTATTGTCTGCGTACGATGTGCCGAGTGCTTGGCGTTCATCGCAGCGGCTATTACGTTTGGCAGCGTCAGTCGGGCAGTGCGCGCAAGCGCGAGGAGGACCGGCTGCTGGGTCTGATCAAGCCTCATTGGCTGACCAGCGGCGGCGTCTACGGTTACCGCAAAATCACGATGGATTTGCGAGAGTCGGGCGAGACGTGCAGTCGTCACCGCGTGCTCCGGTTAATGCGGACAGAAGGATTGCGCGCCGAGGTTGGCTACGGCAGCAAGCCTCGGCATCGTGGCGGTCCGGTCGGCGTGGTGGCCAATGTCCTGAATTGGGAGTTCGCCCCCGACGCGCCGAACAGGGTCTGGGTCACCGACATCACGTATATCCGAACCTATGAAGGCTGGCTGTATCTGGCGGCGGTCATGGATCTGTACTCGCGTCAGATCGTCGGCTGGGCCACGCGATCAACGATGACCAGCGACCTGGTATTGCAGGCTTTGCTGGCCGCAGTCTGGAAACGCAAACCGGGTCCCGGCGTTATGGTGCATTCGGATCAGGGCAGTCAGTTCACCAGCGATGACTGGCAGTCATTCCTGAGGGCTCACCATATGGTGCCGAGCATGAGTCGTCGCGGTAATTGCCACGATAACGCCGTTGCCGAAAGCTTCTTCAGCGCGTTGAAGAAGGAGCGAATTAAGCGGCGCATCTACCCGAACAGGGCTACTGCTGCCACGGACGTATTCGATTACATTGAGATGTTCTACAACCCGATTCGCCGGCATGGTTTCGCCGGCGACCTGTCACCTGTAGAGTTTGAGCGGCGCTACGCGCTAAACGGCTCGTGAGTGTCTATGAAACTCTGGCCGGTCCATTCAGCAGTACGAGCAGCTGCATCTTGAGGTCGGATTAGGATGACTCACAGACAAGCCGTTCGATGCCGCGGGGTTTCCAGTTGCCGAGATTGCGCGCGACGATTGCCAGAGAGCATGGTCAACTCATGTTGCCGCGAAGCGGCAACTATCAAAGCCTGCTGCCCCACAACGCCGCTTAACGCTAGCCTCAACTTTCTGGCACCGCGTTTCCACGACGCGATTGGAGCACCAGGTCGGCCGCTTCCTCAGCATCTTTGAGGAGCGTCTTGCGCGGCGTGCCTAACTGTGCACGCATGGTCAGCCCACGCGCTAAATCCGTGACTTGGGTTGCGCGCACGGCTACCGGAAAGTCAGATGGGATTTCTCCCGCGCCGATAGCGTCCCGGAAACGACCTTCCACCAGCGCGGTGCCACCAGCGGCCGCGTTTTGCAGAAACTGCCGGACCTCAGGGTCGTCCACAAGCGGCGCGACACAAATCAGAAGGCAGCCCCGGGCGGACTCCTTCTCGGTCGCACTTTCGACGGCGTACCTGAGAAAGCCCGTGATCGAGTCGCGAAGACCCTTTGGTGAGAGGAGTGCCTTCGCGGCTGATGCGCCTTTCCGTTCTGCGTACACCTTAAGGACCCGCAAGAATATCGCCCGCTTGTCCCCAAAGACGGCATACAGGCTCGGCCGTCCCACACCCATCCCGGCGACGAGATCGTCAATCGTCACTCCGTCGTAGCCTTTCGACCAGAACACTTGAGTCGCCTTTTCCAGCGCCCCTGTCTCGTCGAAGCTGCGCGGTCTGCCCCTCGGTCTAGCAGCATTTTGAATCATTTGGTTCAAAAATCCTTGACACTCGTCATCGCGTCAATATATAACTGAATAGTTCTAAATTAGCAAGTCGTCCGTGGCCACGCGTGCCCTCACGACTCGACCTTCCCCCTTCATCACTGCGACGCCCATGGAACATTCGATCGTACTCGTCACCGGCGCCACCTCGGGGCTTGGTTATGCGGCTGCCCGCATACTTGCCGGAGACGGCTGGCGCGAGATCATCGTCACTGGCCGTAGCCTGGCTCGGGTCCAGGAAACGGCCGCTCGGCTCGCAGCGGAAACTAAAAGACAAGTCTTCACGCCGCTGGAGCTGGAGTTGGACGCGCCGGCCAGCGTCCAGTCCGCGCTCGCCGAACTCGTCAAGCGAGGTCGGCCGATTGATTTCCTACTGCTCAATGCCGGGATGGTCCCAGGTAAGCAGCGGGTAATCACTGCGGCAGGCGTCGAGGCTTCTCAGGCCCCGCTCATCGGCCATCATCGATTGACTGTCGGATTGCTCCGCGCCAACTTGCTGAGCCCCAACGCGCGGATTGTTATTGCCAGTGCGGAACCTGCCCGAGGGGGTGTACCCATGTTCAAGTACACCGACGTGGACGCACTCGCTGCCAAATACCACCAGGGCGACCTGACCGCTGCTATGGAAGCCCTGCTGCGCAACGGGCCGAACGTGAGGTACGTGCCCAACAATGCGTATGCCGACGCGAAGCTCATCGTTGCGTGGTGGGCTGCGGCGCTGGCGCGTCGGCTACCTTCCGGCATGGCCGTGTACGCTGTCTCGCCCGGTGCGGCGACTGCGACCAACGTTTCGCGACATGCTAGCCTGGCCGTGAAGTATCTGTTTATCCCAATTGCGAACCTCATTCCCGGCATGAATCAGAAGCCGGAGACGGCAGCGGGCCGGTATGTCCAGGCCTCGAAGTTCGGAACCGAGGTTTCAGGGCAATTCTTCGCTTCCGCTCAAGGGAAGTTCTCAGGCCCAATTGAGGCGCAGCTCCACCCACACCTCCTCGACGGCGCTAATCAAGAAGCCGCGTGGCAGGCCGTCGTCAACGTCTCTGGCGTCAACTGGTCGTACGCGGAATCCTTACGCGCGGTGTCCTGAAGGCGCGCCGGTCGCCGTGAAATGGTCACAGTGACCAGAATCAGCAGGCGATTGCGGAGTTACATGATCACCCCAGTGGGCATAACGGCAGTTGAAATGAATAGTAATGCCAAGTAGTCAAATATCGGTAAATCAACCCCAGCTCTCTCAAGGATAGCTAACCGACATCGACGCCCTCGCCGTTCAGGTGAAGGCCGAGTTCGACAGAGCCCACGCGGATACCGCAGTCATTTCACCATCTTCGCCAATTCAAGAGAGCGGTGCCGCCGTACGATCCTCAGCCTACGTCTGGCTAGCCGCACTCCTTGAGCGAATCGTCCGAGACTCGCTGCAAGCGACCTTATGCGAAATCACGCAGCTGGCGGCACCCGTCCCGTGACGTTCGGGCGCTCCAAAGCGACGAACGACATGTTTTGCATTGCTAATCGTGTCGACGAAGTCATATTGCATCTACTGGGATCGCTCGACGCCCATGTCGACAAGAAGCAGTACACTCGATGAATACCGGCATTGCGCCACGAAGCGTGCTGGTGAGGGTACGCCCCGCAGCGCAATGCCTCCGCGCACCGGTCAATTTCAACATTGGATTCACTTCAAGAAGCGTTGTTTGGCACCAGGAAGATTCCGCCTCCCCGTGTAAGTACTTTCCGTGCTTTGCGCTCCAGCACCGCATAATGCGAGCGTTAATGACCGCTTCTTCTTGGCGCTACCGGCAGCTCACGGCCGACATGCTTCTTTACTCTGCGTTTTCCCGTGCCACATCTTGACCGACCGATTTCTGGCTTCCTTCGGCCATCGGCAGCCTTCGCGTCGAACGACCGCTGCGGGTCGATAACGGAATATCGACGCTGCAGCCCAGCGAGCGGAACATGGACCTGAGGCAACCTTCCGGTTTCGGCCAGGAAGCGACATTCACTGCGCCATCGAGAATGGCCATTTATCGGCTTTGAGGAGCCGATCGTACTCCGCTGAAAGAGTAACGAAATTGCACCGCAAGGAGAGAAGGTACAACCCAGCGTGCATTCCGATCTCACACTTGACTGCAACGGCCCAGTTGACAACTGCATTACGGAAATCCAATACTTCCCTTTTCCTCAGACGTTGTCGACGCGATATTGCCCGGGTAATCAATCGCAGCAGGCGGACACGAGTCGCCTTCGCAGCGAGCGTCGGCGTCGAGCGATCTGTAATCACCAACACAGCGTGAGGAATTGCCATGCGCCGCCCTTTTTGCGTCGTTCTGACCTGTCTCGCCGCAGCAGCGACGCTCCTCGTCGATCCGGCCGGATCGCTAGCCTGCACACGCGTCGTCTATCACGGTGACAACGACGACGTTATCACCGCCCGATCGATGGACTGGAAGCTCGACGTCGCCACCAATCTTTACATCCTGCCGCGTGGCATCACCCGCACCGGTGAATCCGGTCCGAACTCTCTTAAATGGACCGCCAAATACGGTAGCGTCGTGGCTACCGGTTATGACGTCTCCACCACCGACGGCATGAACGAAAAGGGGCTAGCCGCTGAACTGCTCTGGCTCGTCGAGTCGCAATATCCCCCCTTCGACAAAAACTCGAAACCGGGACTCACCATCGCCGCATGGGCGCAGTACGTGCTGGACAATTTCGCCACCGTCGCGGAAGCGGTCGCTGCGCTTGAGAAAGAGCCGTTCACAATCGTCACTGACAACGTCCCCGGAGAACAGCGCCTCGCCACACTGCACCTCGCCATGTCAGACGCGACTGGCGACAGCGCCATCGTCGAGTACATCGGCGGCAAGCAGATCATCCATCATGGTCGGCAGTACCAGGTCATGACCAATTCACCGACCTTCGACGAGCAGCTTGCACTGAACGAATATTGGAAGCAGATAGGCGGCACCGTCTGGCTGCCTGGCACCAATCGCTCTGCTGACCGGTTTGCGCGCGCCTCGTTCTACGTCAACGCTATCCCCAAGAGTGAAGACCCAGCCATTGCACTTGCCAGCGTTTTCAGCGTGATCCGTAACGTGTCGGTGCCGTTCGGGATCACCACCCCGGGCGAGCCGAATATATCGTCCACACGCTGGCGCACCGTCGCCGATCACAAGCGCATGCTCTACTTCTTCGAATCGGCCGTCACCCCGAGTACTTTCTGGGTCGATCTCAACAAGGTCGACTTCTCCGCCGGCGCACCTGTCAAACGTCTCGACCTCGGCAAGGATCAGCGCAATTCATTCGGCGGCGAAGTCTCCAAGGACTTTCAACGCGCACCCGCGTTTCCCTTCCTCGGCACCGGCGCGAGCAAGTCCCGCTGAGGCGTGGCGTGACGGCTTCATCGTCGACGCATTCTGTCAGTGCCATGACTCGTTCCGGCCGGATGCCTGTCGCGAGCACGTTACATCTCGCGGAGCTATCGCCAGCGCTGAGTCGGCAACTTGGCCCAGTGGCACCCTTTGGGTTCCGTTGGCGGGTAGCCTCTGGAAACGGACATTGAGAGTGGAGGCAACCAACGGCTGCTCAGGGCCGAACTGCGTCGGTCGCGCGTTGCAGGGCGGCGGCCGGCCGCGATCGGCCAGGAAGAGACACTCGCAACAAGTACGGAGATGGTTGACAATGCTTCGTTCAAGAGTTCGATTGCCACGCGTTCGCACAGGATGACCGAATCACTAATCTAGGCCGCCCCGAAATGAGACACTCCCTCGGATATCTGCATGAGATTTGGCTATGCCCCAACGGGCACGGACAATCGCTTCCAGCATGCATTCCATATGGACCAGATGGCGACGCAGCACGTGCGCTTAATGAACCTGGAAGTGAATGGGTCTGGACATTCTGGACGCGTTCACATGCAGAGACTATGGCTGTCTACTATGAATTTGTAGGCTACGGAGAATATAGCGTGCAGGCCGATCTTGATCGGCAACCCTATTCACCCGCTGCGTACGAGCGCCAGTCGGCCTACTTGCTTCGAGACGGCTCACTGAGGGCCTCAAGCTCAGAGGTCCGGCGCTGACCGCCAGTGAACAAATGGCGGATACGATGTTCCGCCAAGGAAGGCCAGAAATACTTCCACGACCTGATCGGCCGTGAACCATTCATCTGAGCGCATCGGAAGGTTGCCCGCTCGGAAGACCAGGATCGTGCCGTCAGGGCGTACAGGCGAAGGTTTGTTATGGAAGGCTCTCCATCGTTGCGCGCCGAATTCAAAGCGCTCGATCATACAGCTGGCGCCACCGCCGGCTACTTGCACGTAATTGCCTGCATCGTCAGTCAATGACGCATAGGATGACTTGCCGTAGCTTCGCAGCGACTTAAGCGCACGTGTAACCTGTATCGGAGTCGGCACGGTGTTTACCGGTCTGCCCTCGATTTCGAGTTTCATAGTTGATCTATCTCGATCCGTCTCAATCAGATGCGAATCATACTAACGCGGAAACCCAACAACGAGTGGCCGCTATCGGTGCATTCGGAAGACCGCTTCGGGTCGACAACGAAATATCGACGCTGCAGCCCAGCGAGCGAAACATGAACCTGAGGCAAACTTCCGGTTTCGGCCAGTTCCGCACATCGGGTCACTGGCGCTGAATCGACGACAATCTGGCAAACTTTCCGAAACACCGGCGCATGGAGGGCTGCGTGTCCGTTAATGTCAGCGGAACGGAGGGCTACGCGGAGAATGCGCCATTGCTCATCGAGCAATGGCAACATATTTCGTTTGCGGAGCATCACGCGCCCATCATGCATCTCGTGCCGATGGCGCCGTCCTGCGTCCTCGACGTCGGAGCCGGTATCGGAACCGACGCTGCTGCGTTTGCGACGATGGGGCATTCGGTCGTAGCCGTCGAACCGGTGGACGCGCTGCGAGTTGCAGGAATCCGGCAGTATCCGTCTCCCCGGATTGAATGGCTGGACGATAGCCTTCCGGATCTCGCGCTACTGCGTTCCAGACGAAAAGAGTTCCACTTTGTACTGCTGTCCGCTGTTTGGATGCACCTTGACGAGCACGAACGTCGCCGCGCGATGCCGAATGTCAGTGCTCTTCTTTGCGATGGTGCGGTACTGGTCATGTCCCTGCGTCACGGCCCCGTTCCGGAAGGCCGACGGATGTTCGATGTTCGGGCCGAGGAGACGATGCAACTCGCGAATGCTCATGGCCTGCGAACCGTCATGAACGTTCGGACCGAATCTTCTCAGCAAGGAAATCGGCACATGCGCGTGATGTGGAGTCGCCTTGCTTTCGTCAAGGACGGCGCGCAGGGCTGCCGGGAAGCTTGGAATCCCCGCGCGAGTTACCGCTATCAGGCGCGGTGAATACCGGCTTCGGGGCGGGAGGCACCCTCCACGAAAGCGCACGACGAGTTTTTCTGCTCGCCCCACGGCAAGCAATCCACCCACGGCCATCGATCCGTCGACGTTGCGCGCAGCGCATGAAAAAAGGCCCGCAGGCACCCGTCCCGCCGGCCTTTTGCATGACATGGCCGTGCACGTCGGCCTACCCGCTTCAGCCGCCCACCACCTTCTTCTGCCGCCAGAGGCACAGCAAATCGCACGCGACATGCGCTGCCGCAATTGCGGTGATGTCCGCGTGATCATAAGCAGGCGCAACCTCGACGACATCCGCGCCAACCAGATTCACCGCACCGAGCCCACGCACGATCGCGAGTGCCTGCGCGGACGACAACCCGCCCGCGACCGGCGTCCCCGTGCCGGGCGCGAACGCCGGATCGAGACAGTCGATATCGAACGTCAGGTACGCGGGCCGCGCACCGACGATGTCGACGATCCGCTCCACCGCCGCGCGCGGACCATGCTCATGCACCCACGCGGCATCGAGTCGTTCGATCCCGAGAAAATCGTCGTTCCACGTGCGGATGCCGACCTGCACCGACGTCGCCGGATCGATCAGCCCTTCCTTCACCGCCTTGTAGAACATCGTGCCGTGATTGAGGCTGTCCGGCTCGTCGTCGGCCCACGTATCGCAGTGCGCATCGAAGTGGATCAACGACAATGGCTTGCCGTAGCGCTCCGCGTGCGCGACCAGTAGCGGATACGTGATGTAGTGGTCGCCGCCGAGCGTCAGCATCTTCGCGCCCGAGCGCAGGATCGTGCGCGCATGCTCGACGATCGCAGGCTTGATCGACAGCGGGTTGTGCGCATCGAACCAGCAATCGCCGTAATCGACGACCGCGAGATCGTCGAACGGATCGAAGCCCCACGGATACGGATGGAGCTCCGCGAGCTGCACGCTCGCCGCGCGGATCGCGGCCGGCCCGAGCCGCGCGCCCGAACGATAGGTCGTCGCGAGGTCGAGCGGCACGCCGGAAATCGCGACGTCGACGCCGTCGAGCGCGCGCGTATAGGTGCGGCGCATGAACGACAGCACGCCCGCATAGGTGTTTTCGATCGAGGAGCCGTATGGCGTCGTGCGACGGATCGCGCCGTCGCCGTGGAGCAGTTCGGTCATGTCGAACCTGTTGGTCATGAGGACCGCACGCAGCCTCTGCATCGGGTGCGCTGGCGGGACCCGGCACGGATTCATTGAAAACGCGGCGGCCTGCCCTCGCCGGGCGCGGCCGTCGCGCCGGCCTGCGAACCCTGTAGCGCGGCCGGGCGGGACAACGTCGATACGCGGCGATGATAGCAAGCCGAAACCTCTGCGTTTGCCCCGGTTCGACCGGGGCAAACGCATCGGAACAACCGGCGCGGCGGCAGGTGTACCGGCGCCGCATGGCCCGAACCGGCATCGCCGCATCGCCACATCGCCGAACCGTCGCACCGCCACACCGCCGCACCGTCACCATGCCGCGCCTAGAAGGATTCGCCGGTTTTTACCCGGCCGTTCTTCCGGATAATGGCCAGCAGCCGCGCCCACGACGGCGCGCCGTCCACCGCGGACCACGACAATCCGGAGCCCCCCCTTGATCGCCACGCTTCCCGCCACCTATCGCCGGCTCTGGCCGCTGGCCGTCGCCGCCGCGCTGCTGTACGGACTGTCGCTCGCCGCCGCGCCCTATCCCGGCCAGGCCGCCGCGAAAGCCGCGATGGGCATCCTGTTGCTCGCGGCCGGCAGCACCTGCGCGGCACCGCGCGAACGCGCGTGGCTGTGCGCGGCGCTCGCCACGGCGGTGCTCGGCGACGTACTGCTCGGGCTGCCCGACTGGCCGCTGTCGTTCGTCCTCGGCCTCGGCGCGTTCCTGCTCACTCATCTGTGTTACTGCACGATCTTCGTGCGCTGGCGCGCGCGGCCGCACGGCTGGCGCATCGCGGCGCTGATCGGGCTCTGGATCGCCGCGCCGGCGTTCTACGTGGCCTTCCTTCCGCACCTGGGCGAGTTGCTCGCGCCGGTCGCCGTCTACATGCTCGTGCTGTGCGCGATGGCGAGCTTCGCGCTCGCGGCCCGCACGCGCGGCCCGCTGGTCGCCGTCGGCAGCCTGATCTTCGTGGGCTCCGACACGCTGATCGGCGTCGGACGCTTCCTCGGCGGCTTTCCCGGCATCGACTACCTGATCTGGGGCCTCTACGCGCTCGCGCAGGTCACGATCGTCGCCGGGGTTTTCCATGAGACGGTCGCCCGCCCGATCCGTCCCCGATAGCGTTTCAAACAGGCCGCCGCGCGCCGGCGGCCCCGCCGCTCGCTTCCCCCGCCCTGCCGACGGCCGTTTCCGCGCATCCCGCAATGCGGAAGCCGTCCCGTTCCAAACCCCGCTCAGCCTTTTCCCGCGCGGTTTCTGGCCCTTAGAGCGCCGCTTCTAGCCTCTTGCGGTTTCCCGGCTCACCCACTATCGTTACATCAACCAATGTAACATTAAAAAATGAGCCAAATCGGAGACACCCGGATGAATGCTCGCACGCTGCCTTTCGGCCCGCCCGGCCACGACGGCCTGGACGAAACCATCGACATCGCCATCATCGGCACCGGCTTCGCCGGTCTCGGGATGGCCATCCGCCTGCGGCAGACAGGCGTGACCGACTTCGTCGTCCTCGAGAAGGCCGCGTCGGTCGGCGGCACGTGGCGCGACAACCATTACCCCGGGTGTGCCTGCGACGTGCAATCGCACGTCTATTCATTCTCGTTCGCGCCGAACCCGCGCTGGACGCGCATGTTCGCGCCGCAGCCGGAGATCCGCGCATACCTGGAAGACTGCGTACAACGCTTCGGCGTCGGCCCTCACCTGCGCCTGAACCACGAACTGCAGCGCGCCGAATACGACGAGGTCGCGCAACGCTGGCACCTCACGTTCGCGAACGGCAAGCGGCTGTCGGCGCGTGTGCTGGTGTCGGGGATGGGCGGGCTGTCGCGCGCCGCGCTGCCGGCGATTCCCGGCGTCGAGAACTTCAAGGGGCGCGCGTTCCATTCGCAGCAGTGGGATCACGACTACGCGCTCGAAGGCAAGCGCGTCGCGGTGATCGGCACCGGCGCGAGCGCGATCCAGTTCGTGCCGCAGATCGCGCCGCGCGTGAAGCAGCTCGCGCTGTTCCAGCGCACGCCGCCGTGGATCATGCCGAAGCCCGACCGCAACCTGACCGGCTTCGAGAAATGGCTGTTCCGCACGCTGCCGTTCACGCAGAAGGCGGTGCGCAGCAGCATCTACTGGATGCTCGAATCGCGCGTGCTCGGCTTCGCGATCCATCCGTCGCTGATGAAGAACGTGCAGAAGCTCGCGCTGCGCCATATCCGCAAGCAGATTCCCGATCCGGAACTGCGCAAGACCGTCACGCCGAACTACACGCTCGGCTGCAAGCGCGTGCTGATCTCGAACGACTACTACCCGGCGCTGTCGCGCAAGAACGTCGACGTGATCACGACCGGCATCGACCACATCGAAGCCGACGCGGTCGTGACGACCGACGGCCGCCGTCATGAAGTCGACTGCCTGATCTACGGCACGGGCTTCCAGGTCGCCGATCCGTATCCGCGCGGCGCGATCATCGGCCGCGGCGGCCTCGACATCGTCGACGCCTGGCGCGACGGCGCGCACGCGTATCTCGGCACGACGCTGCCGGGCTACCCGAACTTCTTCATGATCGTCGGTCCGAACACCGGCCTCGGCCACAACTCGATGGTGTTCATGATCGAGTCGCAGATCGAATACATCCTCGGCGCGCTGCAGGCGATGCGCCGCGAACGTGCAGACGCGATCGAGGTGCGCCCGCTCGTCGAGGCGCAGTTCAACAGCGACCTGCAGGGCCGGCTCAAGAAGGCGATCTGGTCGACGGGCGGCTGCAAGAGCTGGTACCTCGATCCGCGCACCGGCAAGAACACGACGCTGTGGCCGGGCTTCACCTGGCGCTTCCGCCAGGCGACCGCGCACTTCTCGATCGCCGATTACCACGCGTATCGCGCGCCGCACCACGACACGAGCGCGCGGCCCGTCGTCGCGCCCGCCGCTTCCGCTTCCACTTCCGCCGAAGCGGCCTGAGTCAGACAAGGAGCCACCGACATGACAGATTTCGCCAACAAGGTCGCCGCGATCACGGGCGCAGGCTCGGGCATGGGCCGCTCGCTCGCCGTGCAGCTCGCGCAGGCCGGCTGCCACGTGTCGCTCGCCGACAAGAACGGCGTCGGCCTCGCCGAAACCGAGCGGATCGTCCGTACGATCGCGCCGAACGTGCGCGTGTCGACGCGCGTGCTCGACGTCGGCGACCGCGACGCGATGTTCGCGTGGGCGGACGACACCGCGAAGGAACACGGCAAGGTCAACCTGATCTTCAACAACGCGGGCGTCGCGCTGTCGAGCACGATCGAAGGCATGGAATACGGCGATCTCGAGTGGATCGTGAACATCAACTTCTGGGGCGTCGTGCACGGCACGAAGGCGTTCCTGCCGCACCTGAAAGCATCGGGCGACGGTCACGTGATCAACACGTCGAGCATCTTCGGGATCTTCGCGCAGCCGGGGATGAGCGGCTACAACGCGACCAAGTTCGCGGTGCGCGGCTTCACTGAATCGCTGCGGCAGGAACTCGACATGATGAAGTGCGGCGTGTCGGCCACCTGCGTGCATCCGGGCGGCATCCGCACCAACATCGCGCAATCGAGCCGCGTCGCGAAGAACATGGTCGGCTTCATCGTCGAGAGCGAGCAGCAGGGCAAGGACAGCTTCGAGAAGTTCTTCATCACGACCGCCGACGACGCCGCGCGCACGATCCTCGCCGGCGTGCGCAAGAACAAGCGCCGCGTGCTGATCGGCCGCGACGCGAAGGGCGCGGACTGGATGGCACGCATCCTGCCGGCCGCGTACCAGGCGCTCGTCGTGCTCGCGACGCGCCGCGAGGCCGCGAAGGCCCGCCGCGCGGCCGCGCGCTACGGCGCGCCGGCGGCCACGCCGCTTCACGCCACCTACAACAATGCAGGCAATCAGGGAGGAGAACAATCATGAAGACCCCGAACATGATGCCGGTGCGGCGCGACATCCGTTTCGCGCTGCCGCCCGAACGCGCGAAGGACTGGCACGTCCAGGGCGTGCCCGTCACGCACTTCATGAACGCGCTGTCGCTGCTGTTCCCGGCCGGCGAGCGCTTCTTCATGGATTCGGTGCGCAACTACCGCGACCGCATCGAGGATCCGGAGCTGAAGAAGCAGGTGCTCGGCTTCATCGGCCAGGAAGCGATGCACACGCGCGAGCACATCGAGTACAACGACCTGCTGCAGTCGTCCGGCCTGCCCGCGCACAAGCTCGACAAGCGGCTGTGGACGATCCTCGGCTTCTTCAAGAAGACGCTGCCGCATTCGATGCAGCTCGCGATCACGATCGCGCTCGAGCACTACACGGCGATCCTCGCGAACCAGCTGCTGTCGGGCCACGAACACCGGATCGACGGATCGGTCGAAGGCTATCAGCAGATGTGGATGTGGCACGCGATGGAGGAAACCGAGCACAAGGCGGTGTCGTACGACGTATGGAACGCCGTGATGAAGCCGGGCCTCGGCAGCTACCTGCTGCGCACGGGCACGATGCTGACGACGACGGTATTGTTCTGGGCGATCGTGTTCGACTTCCACGTTCGCCTGATGCGTGCGCACCGTCGCGAACACGGCAGGTTCGGCGGCATGTGGCGCCTCGTGAAGTATCTGTACAGCCCGAGGCACGGCGTGTTCCCGAGCATCGCCCGCGAATGGCTCGACTACTTCCGCCCGGGCTTCCATCCGTGGGACCACGACAACCATCAGTACCTGCAGGAGCTCGACACGCTGCTCGCGAACATCGACGCGACCAACGCGCGCCATGCCGCGCAGGCCGCCCCGCGCCGCGTGCCGCTGCATCCGGTTCCGCAGGCATGACGTCGTGGCGCGCGCACACGAGATGCTGACCGTCCGCTCCGGCGACGTGAAACTCGCCGTCTACGTCAGCGGCCTGCGGCGCGCGCCGCCGCTGATCCTCGTGCACGGTTATCCCGATTCGGCGGCCGTGTGGGCGCCGATCCGCGCGCGGCTCGCGAAGCGCTATCGCGTGATCGCGTACGACGTGCGCGGCGCCGGCGCATCCGATGCGCCGCGCCGCCGCGCGGACTACGCCCTTGCGCGGCTCGCGGAGGACTTGAAGGCGGTGGCCGACGCGACCTGCGGCAACCGGCCGTTCCATCTGGTCGGCCACGACTGGGGGTCGATCCAGTGCTGGGAGGCCGTGACGGACCCCGCGTTCCGCGGCCGGATCGCGTCCTATACGTCGATCTCCGGCCCGTGCCTCGACCACGTGTTCCGCGCGAAGATGCGGCTCAGGCAGAGCCTGAAGTCGTGGTACATCGCGTTCTTCCATCTGCCGGTCGTGCCGTCGCTGGTCTGGCGCCTCGGCGGCGCCGCGCTGTGGCCGCGCTGGCTGCAGCTGACCGAGCGCGTGCGGCCAGAACGCGACCCCGCGCAGTTGAAGAATGCGCTGAACGGGTTGCAGCTCTACCGCGCGAACTTCCTCGCGCGGGCGAGAAAGCCGCGCGAGCGGTACGCGCAGGCGCCGGTGCAGATCCTCGTGCCGATGCGCGACCGCTACGTGACGCCCGAGATGTCGGTCGATCTCGATCGCTGGCTCGGCGAGCACGTGCGCGAGGAAATCGACGGCGCGCACTGGATCGTCACGCGCAACCCGGAGCTGATCGCGGCGCGGATCGACCGGTTCGCGGCGGCGCATGAAAGGCCGGCCGTCGCGGCGGCAACGCGAGCGGCGGTTCAGCGCAATGCCGGCAGGCGCTTGAACAACGTTTCGTAGTCGATCACGAGCCCGTCGGCGTCTATGTCCATTTCCGCCGTGAAATTCCGGAAAATGCCTTCGTAGCGGTAGCGCCGGCCGGGCTCGATGCACGTGTACGCCTGCTTGACCGGCGTCACCTCCAAGTCCGGCGTCGAGATGTATGCGACGTCGATCGGCCGCCGCTCGCCGCGCGCGAGACCGAGGCGGCCGATCGGCAGCGAATTCGTGAACGGCGTCGCCGCGATGTCGATGTCGACGCAACCGTCCAGTTCCGGCAGCACACGCCCTGAACCGTCGCGCCAGTGCCCGGCGCCATCGCCGTGCAACGCCAGCGTGCCGCCGCCCATCACCTTGAGCACCGCGTACGTCACGCGCCAGTGCGGATCGCACTCGACGCGATACGCGAGCCCGTATGCGCGGCCGTACCGCTGGCCGACCACCGCGCTTTCGACGACGATGCCGCCGCCACTCCGGTCGAACGTCAGATGTTCGACGCCGTCGCCCTCGAGCGACGCCCAACGCACCGCGCGCATTCCTTCGCCTCCCGGTTGGTCCGATGCTGGACATCGTCGCACGAATCCCCGATCGAAGACGTGAACCACCACGCGTACTTGGGTCAAAGGTACCGGCCATTGCCCGAATTCGCGACCGAAGCCAACAATTCGCCCGAAAACGCCAATGCGCAGTCCCCCGGGCATTCCCCAATTTGGGGCATCCGCCACAAATCCTGACTATCCAGAATTCCCTATTCCGGTGCACGGGATTGTGTCCTATGCTCGCGGCTCGTCCTGCCTTACCGCCGCCATGCCTACCGCCCGCCCTGCCTCGCCGACGATCGACCTGCATACGCTGCTGCGCGGCATCGGGCAGATCGTCCTGCAGGCGAATGCAGTCAGCGGCGCGCTGCTGCTCGCCGCGCTGGCACTGACCGACTTGCGGCTCGCGTCCGCCGCACTGGTCGGCTCGGCCGCCGCCAGCATGACCGCCGTGCTCACGGGCGCCGAGCGCCGCGACGTCGAACAAGGGCTGCACGGCTTCAACGGCGCGCTCGCCGCGCTGATCGCCGTGCTGTTCGCACCTTCTTCGCTCGCCGCCATCGCGCTGGTGCCGGTGGTCTCGATCGGCGCGGCACTCGTGCAGCGCGCGATGCGCGTGCTGCTCGCCCGCTGGCGCCAGTGCCCGTATTCGAGCCCGTGCCTCGTCATCACCGCGCTGTGGCTACCGTTTGTCGCACCGCAGCATGCGAGCAACGCGGCGGCAGGTGCCCCCCTTACGTTGCCTTCCATCGCCGACGCGCTGCTTTCGGGCATTGCACAGACCACCTTCGCGCAAGGCCCATGGGCAGGCATGCTGATCGTCGCCGGCCTCGCCGTCGCGTCGCGCCGCGCGGCCGCATTCGCGCTCGGCGGCGCGATCGTGTCGACCGTGCTGCTGGTCGCGTCCGGCGCGAACGGTGCGTCGTTCGCGGATGGCCTGCTCGGCTTCAACGGCGCGCTCGCCGCGCTCGCGCTGATGTCGCGCGGCCCGCGCGCGGCGTTCGCGGCCGCCGCACTCGCCGCGCTGATCCAGTGGCTCGCGACGCGCGCGGGCGTCCCCGCGTTCACGGCCCCATTCGCACTCGCGTCGTGGGTCACGGTGATCGTCGCGCGCCGCTTCACCCTCGGAGAACCCGATGTCGTCATTCGCACACCGTCCTGACACCGTGAAGCCCGGCGGCCCGATCTCGGACGCCGAGCGCCGGTTGCGCGTCCATCTCGCCGCCGCCTATCGCCTCGTCGCGCTGAACGGCTGGGACGACCTGATCTACACGCACCTGTCCGCGACGGTGCCGGACGAACCCGGGCATTTCCTGATCAACCCGTTCGGCCTCACGTTCGACGAGGTTCGCGCATCGAATCTCGTGAAGATCGACCTGGCCGGCAACCGGATCGGCGACGGAGAACACGCGGTCAACGTGACGGGCTTCGCGCTCCACGCGGCCGTGCATGCCGCGCGGCCGGATGCCGTCTGCGTGATGCATCTGCACAATACGGCGGGCATCGCCGTGTCGATCCAGCGCGACGGGCTGCTGCCCGCGTCGCAGCACGCGCTGCGGTTTCACGGCGATCTCGCGTATCACGACTACGAGGCGCTCGCGTTCTCGCCGGCCGAAGGTGCGCGGCTCACCGCCAGCCTCGGCGCGAAATCCGCGATGCTGCTGCGCAACCACGGTACGCTGACGGTCGGCCGGACCGTTGCCGAGGCGTATGTATTGATGGATACGCTGATCAAGGCCTGCGACATCCAGATACGCGCGCAGGCCGGCGGCGGGCCGCTCGTGCTGCCCGAGCCGGCCGTCGCCGACCGCACGGCCGAGCAGTTGCGCGACGGCGGCGCGATCGAGGGTGAACTGGAATGGCCGGCGCTGCTGCGCCGCCTCGACCGAATCGATCCGTCGTATCGCGACTGAACCGATACCATCGCCACGCTCTCTACGAATCGTTCACCCCAACCATCGGAGCATTCAGTCATGCCGACTTTCAATATCCAGTTGTTCGAAGGCCGCACCGTCGAGCAGAAGCGCGCGTTCGTCGAAGCGATCACGCGCGTCACGTGCGAGACGCTCGGTTGCGACCCGGGCTCGGTCGACATCATCCTCGCCGACGTGAAGAAGGAAAACTGGGCGACGGCCGGCAAGCTGTGGAGCGACGAGCGCTGATTCCGGCAACTTCGGCGCCGGTGCAACCTGCCCGGCGACGTGCGTTCGAATCGCGGTGAGATTGCGGGGACATCCGGGCGCACGATGCGGTGCGTCAGGGAGACCGCGTGATCGACGACAGGCGCCACCGCACCTGGCCCGACCGCCCATACGACGCCGGCGCCAGGCGTTGCATGCGGCCTCCCTTCCCTGCTCCGCGTTGTGCGTCCGCACATCGCTCCGTCACGCAACCGGCACATCAATCGGCGCATAATGCCGAACACACGCAGCAGCCAGTGGCCACCCGGGAGACCGCCATGGAAGCGAAGAACGAGGAAGTCGTCGCACACCTGCTCTCCGATGTCGTCGAATTCGCGCGCGGGCGGCTGCCCGAAGCCACGTTCCGGATCGTCGAACCGTTCCTGCGTCATTACTACGATTTCGTCGACGCCGATGATCTGCAGAATCGCGGCATCGCCGACCTCTACGGCGCCGCGATGGCGCACTGGCAGACCGCCCAGAAATTCGTGCCCGGCAGCGAGCGGCTGCGCGTCTACAACCCGATCCTCGAACAGCACGGCTGGCACTCGGACCATACGGTGATCGAGATCGTCAACGACGACATGCCGTTCCTGGTCGATTCGGTGACGATGGCCGTCAATCGCCTCGGGCTCGCGCTGCACTCCGCGCTGCACCCGGTGTTCCGCATCTGGCGCGCCGGCAACGGCGGGATCGAGCGTGTCGACGCCGGTGGCGCGACGCCCGGCGACGGCCATTCGCAACTCGCGTCGTTCATTCACTTCGAAGTCGACCGCTGCGGCGACGCCGCGCTGCTCGACACGCTGCGCGACGACATCGCGCGCGTGCTCGGCGATGTGCGCGCGTCGGTCGAGGACTGGCCGAAGATCGTCGACATCGCGCGCGCGACGATCAAGGACATGAAGGCCCGCGAATCCACCGCGGAAGACATCGAGGCGCGCGCGTTCCTCGAGTGGATGGCCGCCGATCACTTCACGTTCCTCGGCCAGCGCGACTACGCGCTCGTGTCCGACGGCACGGGCTTCGGCCTGCGCGGCGTGGAAGGCTCCGGCTTCGGCCTGCTGCGCGAATCGCTGCGCACGCCCGGCGCGCCCGACGTGACGCCGCTGCCGCCGGCCGCCGCCGAGATCGTCACCGGCCCCTGGCCCATCTTCCTGACCAAGGCGAACTCGCGCGCGACCGTGCACCGGCCCGGCTATCTCGACTACGTCGGCGTCAAACTGGTCGGCGCCGACGGCAAGGTGAGCGGCGAACGCCGCTTCATCGGGTTGTACACGTCGACGTCGTATTTCGGTTCGTACACCGAAATCCCGATCGTGCGCCGCAAATGCGCGAACATCGTGAAGCGTGCGGGCTTCCTGCCGAAGGGACATCTCGGCAAGTCGCTGGTGACGGTGCTCGAAACCTATCCGCGCGACGAACTGTTCCAGGCCGACGAGGATCAGCTCTACGACATCGCGCTCGGCATCCTGCGCCTGCAGGAACACCAGCGCACGCGCCTGTTCGTGCGGCGCGACCGCTTCGACCGCTTCGTGTCGTGCCTCGCGTTCGTGCCGCGCGACAAGTACAACACCGACCTGCGCCGCCGCATCGCGAAGCTGCTCGTCGACGCGTACAACGGCGTGACCGTCGAGTTCACGCCGCTGCTGTCGGAATCGGCGATCGCGCGAATTCATTTCGTCGTCCATGCGGAACCGGGCACGATGCCCGACGTCGACACGCGCGAGCTCGAAACGCGGCTCGTGCAGGTCACGCGCCGCTGGCAGGACGATCTCGCGGACGCGCTGCTCGACGCCTTCGGAGAAGAACAAGGCAACCGCCTGCTGCAGCGCTATGCGGACTCGTTCCCGGCCGGCTATCGCGACGACTACCCGGCGCGCACGGCCGTGCGCGACATCGAGTTGATCGAGCGCGTGAAGGAGTCGGGCCAGCTCGCGATGAACCTGTACCGCCCGATCGAGGCCGAGGCGCGCGCATTCCGCTTCAAGGTGTACCGCGCGGGCGACCCGATCGCGCTGTCGCGCAGCCTGCCGATGCTCGAGCATCTCGGCGTGCGCGTCGACGAGGAGCGGCCGTACCGGATCCAGACGCAGGATGCCGCGCCCGCGTGGGTGCATGACTTCGGCCTCGAACTCGCGGACGATACCGAATTCGACATCGAGCGCGTGAAGGGCCTGTTCGAGGACGCGTTCGACCGGATCTGGACCGGCCGGATCGAGAACGACGACTTCAACCGTCTCGTGTTGCGCGCGCACCTGAGCGCACGCGAGGTCACGATCCTGCGCGCGTATGCGAAATACCTGCGGCAGGTCGGCTCGACGTTCAGCGATGCCTATATCGAGCGCGCGCTGACCGGCAACCCGGCGATCGCGCGGCAACTGGTCGAGCTGTTCCTGCTGCGCTTCGACCCGGCCACCGGCGGCACGCGCGACGTGCAGGTCGAACACCTGCTGAAGGCGATCGAGACGGCGCTCGACCAGGTGCCGAACCTCGACGAGGACCGGATCCTGCGCCAGTTCCTCGGCGTGATCAACGCGACCGTGCGCACCAACTATTTCCTGCACGACGCGAACGGCGAATCGAAGCCGTACCTGTCGTTCAAGTTCAATCCGGCGAAAGTGCCCGGCCTGCCCGAGCCGAAGCCGATGTTCGAGATCTGGGTGTACTCGCCGCGCGTCGAGGGCGTGCACCTGCGCGGCGGGCGCGTCGCGCGCGGCGGGCTGCGCTGGTCCGACCGTCGCGAGGACTTCCGCACCGAGGTGCTCGGGCTGATGAAGGCGCAGATGGTGAAGAACGTCGTGATCGTGCCGGTCGGCTCGAAAGGCGGCTTCGTCGTGAAGAACCCGCCGCCGCCGAGCGATCGCGAAGCGTGGATGCGCGAGGGCGTCGCGTGCTACCAGACCTTCCTGCGCGGCCTGCTCGACCTGACCGACAATCTCGCCGGCAACGCAATCGTGCCGCCGCCCGACGTGGTGCGGCACGACCCCGACGATCCGTATCTCGTCGTCGCGGCCGACAAGGGCACGGCCACGTTCTCCGACTACGCGAACGCGATCTCTCACGAATACGGATTCTGGCTCGACGATGCATTCGCGTCCGGCGGCTCCGTCGGCTACGACCACAAGAAGATGGCGATCACCGCGCGCGGCGCATGGGAATCGGTCAAGCGGCACTTCCGCGAGATGGGCATCGACACGCAGACGACCGACTTCACCGTGGTCGGCGTCGGCGACATGTCGGGCGACGTGTTCGGCAACGGGATGCTGCTGTCGCCGCATATCCGGCTCGTCGCGGCGTTCGATCACCGGCACGTGTTCCTCGACCCGAACCCCGATCCGGCGACGAGCTTCGCGGAGCGCCAGCGGATGTTCGCGCTCGAACGCTCGAGCTGGGCCGACTACGACACATCCGTCATCTCGGCGGGCGGCGGCGTCTACCCACGCACCGCGAAGACGATCCCGCTGTCGCCGGCCGTGCAGGCCGCGCTCGGCATCGACGCGCACGCGCTGCCGCCGACCGAGCTGATCCGCGCCATCCTGCAGGCGCCTGTCGATCTGCTTTACAACGGCGGCATCGGCACCTACGTGAAGGCCGCGCGCGAAACCCACCAGCAGGTCGGCGATCGCGCGAACGACGCGGTGCGGGTAAACGGCGCGGACCTGCGCTGCAAGGTCGTCGGCGAAGGCGGCAACCTCGGCTGCACGCAGTTCGGCCGCATCGAGTTCGCGCAGCGCGGCGGCCGCATCAACACCGACGCGATCGACAACTCGGCCGGCGTCGATTGTTCGGATCACGAAGTCAACATCAAGATCCTGCTCGGGCTCGTCGTCTCCGACGGCGAGATGACCGAGAAGCAGCGCAACGCCCTGCTCGCGGAAATGACCGACGAAGTCGGGCTGCTCGTGCTGCGCGACAACTACTACCAGACGCAGGCGCTGTCGATCGCGGGCCGCTACAGCGTCGATCTGCTCGACGCCGAGGCGCGCCTGATGCGCTGGCTCGAACGCGCGGGCCGCCTGAACCGCGTGATCGAGTTCCTGCCGACCGACGACGAGATCGCCGAACGGCAGGCCGCGAAACAGGGGCTCACGTCGCCGGAGCGCGCGGTGCTCCTCGCCTACAGCAAGATGTGGCTGTACGACGCGCTGCTCGAATCCGACGTGCCCGAGGATCCGCTCGTCGCCGCGATGCTCGTCGACTATTTCCCGAAGCCGCTGCAACAGCGCTTCAGCGAACCGATGCATCGCCACCCGCTGCGCCGCGAGATCCTCGCGACGCACTTGACCAACGCGCTCGTCAACCGGGTCGGCTGCGCGTTCGTGCACCGGCTGATGGAGGAAACCGATGCGAAGCCTGGCGACATCGTGCGCGCCTGCATCATGGCGCGCGACGTGTTCGATCTCGATGCGGTATGGCGCGACATCGACGCACTCGACAACCGCGTCGCCGACGACGTGCAGGCGCGCATGTTCGTCGACGTCGCGCGGCTGCTGGAACGCGCGGCGTTGTGGTTCCTGCGGCAGCTTCAGTCGGGCGCGGTGGCCAACGGCGGCGTCGCCGGACTGATCGCGCGCTGCCGCGACGCGGTGCAGCGCATTGCGCCGCAATTGCCGTCGCTGCTGCCGGCCGACGATCTGGAAGCGCTGTCCGAGCGGCAGCGCGTGCTGGTCGATGCCGGCGTCGACAGCGCGCTCGCGGTGCGCGTCGCGAGCGGCGACATCTCCGCCGCGCTGCTCGACATCGCCGAAGTGGCCGCGACCTGCGATCGCAGCCTCGAACTGGTCGCGGGCGTCTACTTCTCGCTCGGCACGCTGCTGAACTACGGGTGGATCGGCGAACGCGCGGCCACGCTGCCGACCCCGACGCACTGGGACATGCTGGCGCGTGCGGCTGCGCTCGCGGAAGTCGCGCGGCTCAAGCGCACGCTCGCCACCAGCGCGCTCGCGGAATCGGCCGACTCGACGGCGCCCGAGACGATCGTCCATGCGTGGCGCGAACGCCGCGACGCCGCGCTGCAGCGCTACGAGCACCTGCTCGCCGACCTGCGCGCATCGGGCGGCGCGAGCCTCGCGGTGCTGCTCGTGGTCGTGCGCGAGATGGCCGTGCTCGAACGCGCGTGACGGGTGAGCCCGGGTCGCGCCGGGATCACACCGTCGCGACGAGCAGCTCTTCCGCGTTGTCCGGCGGACGCAGACCGTCGCTGCGGTCGGCGAAGTAGCGACGTGCAAGCTCCGCGGCCGACACGTGCTCGGCCCGTGCGAAGCCGGCCTCCGTCGCGAGCGCGCGGATCTCCTCCGGCATGAAGAAGCTGATGAACGGCGTGCCGCTCGCGCGCGCGCCTTTCGCGGCCATTTCGAGCCCCGGACGCACATCCGGATCTGCAAGCTCGAGCGGCAGCAGGAACGTCATCGCGAACGTCGAACCGGGCGCGAGCGACGCGACTTCGCGCAGCGCCGCCGCGTTCGCGTCGCGCGTCAGGTACATGCTGACGCCGGTGGACACGACGACCGCCGGCTTGCCCGGATCGAAGCCAGCGCGCACGAGCGCGTCGCGCCACGACTGCTTCGCTTCGAAATCGAACGGCACGAGCCGCAGCCAGTCCGGCACGCCGAAGCCAAGCTCGGTCAGCCGGCGGCGCTTCCACGCCTGCGGCGCGGGCGGATCGACCTCGAAGACGGTCAGGCGCGACGCCATCTCCGGCCGGCGCTGCACGAAGCTGTCGAGGCCCGCGCCGAGGATCACGTACTGGCTCACGCCCCGCGCGGCCTGCTCGACGACGAGATCCTCGATGAAGCGCGCCCGCGCGACGATCGATGCGCGAAACGGCTGCGTGAATCGCGGATCCATGTCGCCGCGCTGATGCCAGCCGGGCGCCGGCGCGAGCAGGCGCAGGCCGACTTCGTCGGCGAGCACGTGCGGCGGCGCATCGAGTTCGACGTGCAGCGCGCGCCACAGCGCGACGCGTTCGGCGGTGCTGTCGGGGGCGTCCCGATGGAGGTCGGTCATCGCCGCGGCCTCACGCGCCCGGCGTGCCCGGCGCCTGCAGGCGCCAGACACGGCCGTCGGGATCGCGCACGGTCATGTCGCGCGTACCCCAGTGCGTATCCTCGAACGGAGTGACCACGTCGACGATCGGCTGCGGCCGGACCGCCTGCTCGTCGGGCACCTTCAGCACGACCTGCATGGCAGGCGTCTCGCCGGCCGGCACTTCGGCGATGAACAGAAACGGCCCGTCGCCGTTTCTCAGCTGGCCCGAGTTGTGATCGGTTTCGAATTCCAGCGTGAAGCCCAGCGCCTGGAAGAACTTTGCGGACTTGCCCCAGTTGTGCGTCGTCAGGTACACGGCTTCGATTCGCTCGGATGACATGTCATTCCTCCGTGGTGGATGGCCCGGCCCCCGGCTGCGGAGCGGCCAGATACGCGCGCAATGCGTCGGCCACCAGCGCGGACAGCGACTGCTCCGTTTCGATGGCGCGATGCTTGACCTGCCGGATCAGGCTCAGCGGCAGGTACACGTTGAATTGCTTCACTTCGTCGTCGGTCATGTTGGCTAGTATGCTAGCAATCTAGCAAATGTCAATCGGGAGACCGGAACCGGCGGCGCGGCGGACGTCGACGCCCCGCCGCTCGCCACACCCTTACATCGGGTTCACCCGCGCTGCCATCCGGGTGAACAGCGCGTCGAGATCGAAGCCGCTCGTATCGATGCCGATCGTGTCGCGCAGGCACGCGCCCCACGCGGCCGCGTCGTCGAAGGTGACGGTGCGCCCCGCGCCCGCCGCGTCGCGCAACGTCAGCACGGTGTTGAACAGCGCCGCGCGGCCGTCCGGCAGCACGCGGCACGCAATCAGGTCGTTCACGAAGATCGATTCGGGATAGGTCGACGTGAACCAGTTCGCGGCGTCGTAATCGATCCACTCGGCCGGTTTCAGCGAGAAGCGGTAAGTCGTCTGCCAGCCGTCGGGGATCTCGAACTGCATGTCGAACTCGCCGTCGACCGGCGCGCCGACGATGCGAAACGCGCCGTGCGGCGTCAGCTGCCGCTCGCCCGGCACGAAGCGCAGCGGCGCGGTCAGCGTCGCGCTGCCGAAGCCGATGTCCGCGAGCCACGTCGCGCCATCGAGATCGATGCGCAGCAGCATGTGCGTCTGCGCGGTGACGACCTCGGGCGGCCGCATCCAGCGCACGCGCGCGATCAGCGGCGTCACGCGAAAACCGATCGTCGTAAGCGCGGTGTGGAAGAGCTTGTTGAGTTCGAAGCAGTAGCCGCCGCGGCGGCGCCCGATCACCTTGTCGACGATCGCGGGCAGGTCGAGCGCGACACGCGCGCCGGTCAGCGGATTGAGGTTTTCGAACGGGATCGCCTGCGGGTGCAGCAGATGCAGCCGGCGCAGCACGTCGAGCGTCGGCTCGGCCGGGCCGTCGTAGCCGATGCGGGCGAAGTAGCGCGGGAGGTCGAACGAGTCAGTCATGAACCGGCACCGGGAACGGGGAACACAGAACGATAGCATCGTGCGATATCCCCATGTTGCGCGGGGCCATCCCGGATCGCCGCGCGCCGCCGGCACCGCGGCGCGTGGGGTGCGGGGTGCGGCTGCGTTACGGCAGCAGCTTCAGCGCGGACGACGCGACCGCCGGCACCGAAATGCCCTGGCTCGTCGCGAATTGCACGGCCTGGCTGAGCGTCGACGCGAGCGACTGCAACTGGCCCGGCGCGCTTTGCGCGATATACGACGCGGCCTGCATGTTCTGCGGATTCAGGCCCGACTGCAGCAGCGAAGCGGCGCTGGTCGAACCGAGATTGCCAAGCCCCGACTGCAGCTGCGAATACTGCGTGAGGCCCTGGCCGAGCGATGCGAGGCCGTTGCTGAACGCCTGCTTGTCGATCGGGCCGTGGGTCGGGCCGCCGCTCGCGAACGCCTGGCCAAGCGCCTGCGACACCGACTGCTGCGCGCCGCCCATCTGCGACAGCACGGCCGGCGTCAACGCGTTGCCGCCACCGAGCAGGCTGGCGGCCTGCTGCGCCTGCCCGGCCGCGCCGGTGAGCCCCATCGCCGACGCGAGCGACGACTGCCCGGCCAGCACCTGCTGGTTCGCGCCGACGTACGCCTGCATCAGCTGCGCGACGCCGCCCTGCGCGGGTGCGGCCTGTTGCTGCCCGCCGCCGAGCAGCGCCGAGCCGATCGACTGCAGGTCGAGCTGCGCATGCGCGGCGCCGTTGGCGCCCAGCAGGATGCCGAATGCGATGCCCGCCGATGCCAGGTGCTTGCCCGTCGCGCGAATATGCTTCATCTGTTTGCCTCGTACCCGAATGATTGAGGCCAATATTGTCGAAGCGCGTCGCGCGCCGCCGCAACGACTGAAACACATCGAAACGAAATCGCGCGCCGCAGCGGCTTGCAATTGCGCGGCCGTCCCGACTCGCCGCGCGCATTCGTCCGCGATTGCCGCGCGATGTCGGACACGCGTCCGGATTCGTTCCTTTTCCGCATCAATAGCGCTTGTTCCGGACATCCGCGATCGACACCGCGGCACGCATCACGCAGCCATCCACGCGGGCAGACGCCGGCCGACCCAGTCGGCCGCCTGCTCGTAGCCACGCGCGAGCTGCAGCACCGCGAGGTCCGCGCGCGGCCGGCCGATCAGCTGCATCCCCATCGGCAGCCCCGCGTCGTTGAAGCCGACCGGCACGCTGATCACCGGGCAGCCGGCCAGCGTCCACGGCACGACCGTTTCCATCCAGCGGTGGTAGGTGTCCATCGCGCGGCCCGCGATTTCCTTCGGCCAACGCTGCTCGACGTCGAACGGAAACACCTGCGCGGTCGGTGCCGCGATGAAGTCGTAGCGATCGAAGAAGCTCAGCACCGCCTGGTGCCACGCGGTGCGCTCGACGCTCGCGTCGAACACCTCGACACCCTGCATCGCGAGCAGCCCTTCGACCTCGTAGATCGCCTCGGGCTTCAGCAGCGCGCGCCGTGCCGGATCGCGATAGTGCGCGAGCAGCCCGCCACCGGACAACAGATGTCGATGCGCGAGCCACAGGCGCCAGATGCGCTCGGGGGCGAACGCCGGCAGCGCCGCATCGACGTCGCAGCCGATCTCGCGCAGCGTCGCGAGGCCCGTTTCGCACTGCGCGAGCACGCCCGGCTCCGTCGCGAGATAACCGTTCCAGTCGCCGACCCACGCGATGCGCTCGCCGCGCAGGTCCTTGTCGAGCGGCTTCGCGAACTCGGCCGGATCCTCCGCAAGCGACAGCGGATCGTTCGGGTCGTAGCCGGCCTGGATCGCGAGCAGTTGCGCGACGTCGCCGACCGTGCGGCCCATCGGCCCTTCGATGCCGAGCTGCTGCATGAACACGTCGACGCCCGGCCAGCGCGGCACGCGGCCCTGCGACGGACGGAACCCGTAGATGTTGCAGAACGCGGCCGGATTGCGCAGCGAGCCGCCGAAGTCACTGCCATCCGCGACCGGCAGCATGCGCGCGGCGAGCGCCGCCGCCGTGCCGCCGCTGCTGCCGCCGGCACTCTTCGTCAGGTCGTACGGATTGCGTGTCGCGCCGTGGATTTCGTTGAACGTATGCGAGCCGAGGCCGAACTCCGGCGTGTTGGTCTTGCCGATGAAGATCGCGCCCGCCGCACGCATTCGACCGACGCCGACCGAATCGCCCTGCGGCACGTTTTCGCGGAAAATCGGCGAGCCGTAGGTCGTCCGCAGCCCTTTGGTCATCGCGAGATCCTTCGGCGCCTGCGGCATCCCGTGCAGCCAGCCGTGATACTCGCCGCGGGCCAGCGCGGCGTCCTTTTCCGCGGCTTCGGCGAGCAGCACGGCGCGATCGCGCAGCGAGATCAGCGCGTTCACCGCGCCGTTCACGCGCTCGATGTGATCGAGATAGGCACGCATCGTCTCGACGCACGACACCGCCTTGCCGCGGATCGCCGACGCGAGCTCGCCGGCCGACAGGCGCACGATCGGGTCGACGGTGATGGAAGCGGGAGCGAGAAGCTGCGGGGCGCCGTGCGGCATGCGAGGTCTCCTGGAATCGGAATGGAATGGCTGGCCGCGCGGTGGCGGCAGTCCGTCCCGAACGGCCGGGAAGGCGCCGGAAAGGCGCTGGAAAGCGGCCGCGCCGCGGTCGATGCTCTACTCTACGCGACGCCGGATGGCCAACCTCCGATATTTTCCGCCGCGATTCATTGAGGATTCGACTAAATCGGCCCGTGTCGGGCTGCCACTCGTTCGACTGGTGTAAACGTTTATGCGCATAAACTAAAATTTCTTATATTTCTAATAGGCGCAACACGAAGCGGCGGACGTTAACGACATTTTTACGCGGCCGCCCAATCTCTTTAGGTCGCGCGATCCGGCGGCGCACTACGCTGGGAACATCTCGACTACGGGGCATTTTCCATGCTCAAACTGCTGGTTCCGGTCGGACATTCGCCTCGCTCGCTGCAGGCGGTTCGCCACGCGACCTTCCTGTATCGCGAACGCTGCGCATCCGAGATCGTGCTGATCAACGTGCAGGCGCCGCTCGAGGCGACGCGGCTCGAGGCGTTTCACCCGCTGTCGAGGCTTCAGTCGATCGAAGACAAGTTCGCGTGCGACGACCTGGCGATGGCGGAGCGGGTGTTGCGGGAAGCCGGTGTCCGGTACAGCATCGTGAAGAAGGTCGGGCCGGTGGCCGACACGATCGCGGCCGTCGCGGCCGAGACCGGCTGCGACGAAATCGTCGTCGTCGCGCCACGGCAGGATCCGTTTCACGCGATGCTGTCGATGTTCCGTCGCAGCGTGATGGATCGGCTCGTGCGGATCTCGAATGTGCCGGTGACGGCAGTGCGATGAACGGTGCGGCGCTTACTTGATGACCTTGCGCCAGAACACCAGATAGGTCGCGGCGGAAGACGCAATCAGCAGAATGGCCCACATCGGCGCGAGACTGATCAGCACGGAAGAGACGTTAAGCATTTGGATTCCTCACTATTTCGATAGCGATGTTCGGCACGTGCCCGTTGCGTTCGGATCCGCTGCGCCCATCGCTTGCGCGCATCGCGTTCCGTTGAAACATGCATTCATGCTATCGCTTTGAGTGCCGGCGCGACCGTCTCGCCCTGCCCGTACCCTGACATTCGTCAAACTCGCGTCAATCGCGCGCCGGTGCGGCCGGCCACTGCCCCTTCCGCGTTCGCGCGGCACAAGAACGGGACGCAATTACAACAGGCATGTCGCCGTTTCAGCAGACGTTTACCGGGGGAAGCCCCAAGTGCTTCACGAAACGTGTCCGCGTTACGCTTCGGCAACGAGGAGACGAATCATGAGACGAGTGGTACACATCGCGTTTTTCGCGCTGCTGGCCTACCTGATCGGCGATCGAGCGCTGCTGCACGCGCAAGGCCGCGACGCCAGCCCGATGGCGTGTTCGCAGGGTGCCGAGCAGGTGAAATACGATGCGCTCAGCCGAGGCTTCGGCAACGCGGCCGCCAGCAGCCAGAGCGAGGCGTTCATGTCCGGCTGCCTGGTGACCGGGCGCAGCAATCGGGATGTTGCAATGACTGACCGTTGACGCCGAACGGGCGCCGCCGGACCGGTTGCGCTCATGGCGCGCCCCTGACCCGGAGACGGTCACACCCGGGGCTTTCCGTCTTTTGCATTCCGCACCGCCGGCACTGACGTGCCGCCGACAGCCGACGACACGCCGCCAATCCGGCGCGCGATGCAACCGTCGAGCGGCCGACGCGGCACGTCTGGCACGCCCCGTCGCCCGCGCCGACGCGTATCGCCGCTGCTGCGCCCTTCGCGCCGCGGTCCGGCCGCCCTCGTTCGCGAGCGCCCGGTCCGTTTTCTCCCGCAGCCCCGCTTCCCGCGCCTCGGCCAAGCCGGTTTTCTGCTGCGCCGCGCTCGGCGTTCGACACGCATCAGCCGACCGGCGCCGCCCGTCCCATGGCCCGGGCACGCCGATTGCGACTCGGTTGCCCCCTTCCCACGGGCCGCCGACATGAACGACAACGAGTCCCTCGATACCGCGCAGCCTCGTCCGCGCGCGGTAACGTGGCTCCGGCGCCTCGGGCCGGGCCTCGTCACCGGTGCCGCCGACGACGATCCGTCAGGCATCGGAACCTATTCGCAGGCGGGTGCGCAGTTCGGATTCGAACTGCTCTGGTCGCTGCTGCTGACCTATCCGCTGATGACGGCGATCCAGCTGGTCAGCGCGCGCATCGGCCGCGTGACGGGCAAGGGCCTCGCGTCGAACATGCGCGCGCACTACCCGTCATGGCTGCTCTACAGCGCAGTGGCATTGCTGTTGATCGCGAACGTGATCAACATCGCGGCCGACCTGTCGGCGATGGGCGCGGCGGTCAATCTTCTGCTGCACGGCCCTCAGGAAGTCTATGTCGTCTGTCTGGGCGGCGTGTCGGCCGTGCTGCAGATTTTCGTGCCGTACGACCGCTATGCGCGCCTGCTCAAATGGATCGCGCTGGTCCTGCTCGCGTATGTCGCGGTGGCGCTCATCGTGCCCGTCCATTGGGGCGAGGTCGGCCGCGCGATCGTGTGGCCGCATATCCAGCTGACCGCCGCCTACCTGACCACGGTCATCGCCGTGCTCGGCACCACGATCAGCCCTTATCTGTTTTTCTGGCAGGCGTCGCAGGAGGTCGAGGAACTGCATGCGGAGCCGAACCAGCACGCGTTGCGGCACGCACCGCATCAGGCACCCGCGCAGCTGCGACGAATCAACTTCGATACCTGGGTCGGCATGGGCGTATCGAACGTCATTGCGTTCTTCATCACGCTGACCGCAGCGGCCACGCTCAACATGCACCACATCGAAGTGAAGACGTCCGCCGATGCCGCGCGCGCGCTCGAGCCCATTGCCGGGCACTTCGCGTACATGCTGTTTGCGCTCGGGATCGTCGGCACCGGCCTGCTGGCGTTGCCGGTGCTCGCCGGATCGGCCGCGTATGCGGCCTCGGGCAGCTTTCGCTGGCGCAACAGCCTCGCGCTTCGGCTCGGCGTCGCGCCCGAATTCTATGCGGTGATCGCCTTGGCGATCGTGGGCGGCGTCGCGATCACGTTCATGCATTTCGACCCGATCCGCGCGCTCTACTGGAGTGCGGTCATCAACGGCGTGACCGCGGTTCCGATCATGATCGTGATGATGCTGATGGCCGGCAGCCGACGCATCATGGGCAAGTTCGCCGTGACGGGCGCGCTGGCGTGGGGCGGCTGGGCCGCGACGGTCGCGATGGCGATCGCGGCGATGGGGGTGTTCGTGCCGGGGTAAGCCGCATCGGTCACCTACGCCAGACCGTGCGCACGATCAGCCTGACTCCGGACGAATCACCAGCTCGTTGAACCCGGTCCCTGCATCGGGTTCACGGGAGAAACGATATGCGGGCAACAGCACGAGCAGGATCTCGGCGGTCGTCCGCACCACGCAACCGCTCGCGACGTGTCCGCCCGACACACGGCCGTTCGCATCGGACACCGACATATGAAGGTGCGCGCCGTCCGGCGAGACGGAACCGGCCAGCGTCAGGATCTCGAGGTCGCCGCGCAGTTCGGTCGGCGCGTCGACACCGGCAAAGCGCAACTGCGCGACGGTCAGGCTGCCGATCCCCTGGATCACGAATGCCGCGTGTGCGTCGAGCCGGCACAATGCCTGCTCGACCGATACGCGCAGATCGTCGCCGGGGGAAAGACGCAAAGGATGGGCTTGCATGGTCGATAACCTGCTGGTGGGCCGGGGTGTCGACAAAGCGTACGTTCGACCGGGCCATCCGGCAAGCCGCCTGCCGGATCGCGCACCGCGCCTGCGTCACGGCAACGCGCGGCACGCGCATCGCCGGCCGCGGTCGCGCATTCGTTGTCGTTGCGATTCCCGTTGTCGTTCTCGTTGCCGGCGTCCGCGTCTTCGATGCCCCAGTCGCCGTATCGATACCAGTCGTCGCCGAGCAGTTCGCTCGGGTGCTGCGTGCGGCTGGAGCCGTTGCCGCACCGCATCGCATGCGTCGGGCAGTAGTTGTCGCATCCCCAGCAGATCCGCTCCGGATGCCCAGGATGCAGCGGAAATGTCTTGGCCATCGTTCGTCATCCTCCCGGTATCGTTGCGTTCGCTACCGTTCGACTCTAAGTCCACCGCGAAACGATGCCGATGCGACATTCGTTCGCACCGGACGCACCGCACTACCCGCGCCGCTCGCTCGCGAGCGCCGAACGCGGTCGCCGGAAAACAAGAAGGCCCGGACGATGTCCGGGCCTTCCACATCAGCCGTTGCGGCCAGCCGCGCTTACGCTTCGAGCGCCTCCAGCACCTTCCCCTTCGTCTCGATCCCGACGAAGTGCACGGTCACCGCCGCGATCAGCGGCACGATGCCGATCAGGTAGAACGCCGGCGCGAGGCTGCCGCCGATGATCGCGTGCGGCACGATCATCGGCGCCGCGAACGACGCGATCTTCAGCCACGCGCTGCCGAGTCCGCAGCCCGACGCACGGATGCTCGTCGGATACTGCTCCGGCGTATAGACGTACGCGGTGATGAAGCCCGATGCCATCAGCCCCAGCGACAGCGAGCAGAACACAGCGACGACGTACACCGACGATGCGTGATAGAGGCCCGCGAACGCCAACGACAGCGCGCACAGCACGAACGACCACACGATCACCGGCTTGCGTCCGAGCTTGTCGACGAGCAGCGCCGACGCAAGCGACCCGAGCACGCCCATCACCGAGCCGATCACCGCGAGATTCAGCGCGAGTTGCAACGGCGCGTGATAGAAGTTCTTGTAGATCGTCGGCAGCCACGTGGACAGCCCGTACTGGATGAACCCGCAGGTCGCCCAGAGCGTCGCGACCGCAAGCGTGCGCTTGCGATACGCGGCGCTGAACAGGTCGCTCATCCGGCGCTTCGGGTGCTGGCGGACCATCTCGTCGTACGCGGCCACCTGCGTGACCGGCGGCAGTTCGCCGCGCACCGACGATTCGAACACACCGACCGCGCGCCCGGCTTCCGCGAGCCGCCCACGCGACGCGAGCCAGCGCGGCGATTCCGGCACGAGATGCGTGAGCACCAGCGCGAGGATCAACGGCAGCCCGCCGACGAAGTACATGATCTCCCAGCCGAACCGCGGCACGAGCCATGCGCCCAGCGCCATCGACACCAGCAAACCGATCGGAAACACGATTTCATACAACAGCACGAAGCGGCCGCGACCGTGCGCACGCGTGATTTCGTTGATGTACGTGGCTGCGACCGGCAGTTCGCCGCCGAGACCGAGCCCCTGCAAGATCCGCAGGAGCACGAATATCTCGAACGTCGGCGCGAAACCGCACGCGATGCTCGTGATGCCGATCACGGCCGAACTCCACGCGATCGCCTTCACGCGGCCATGCTTTTCCGCGAGCGCGGGAAACAGGAACGCACCGATCAGCTGGCCGATCGCGCCGGACGCGATCAGCATGCCGATCTGCGTCGGCGACAGCCCCCACTTGTGAATCAGCAGCGGCAGCGTCGCCGCGATCGTGATCACGTCGAAGCCGTCGAAGAACGTGGCGGTGCCGATCAGCACGCGCGCGCGGATCTGCATCGCGTTGGTCGGAAGCCGCTCGAGCCGCGCGATGATCGCGCCGGGCGTGGAGGCGGCAGCTTCCATCGTGGCCCTGCCGGCCACGACGTTGTCGAAAGTGCTCATGCGGGGGGTCTCCTGGATCGTTCGCCGGTCAGGCAAGCGGTTTGGTCGTGTCCGCCAGGGCTTCCGTATCCACAGCCCGGCCCTGGTTCATCCACTTGCGTGCGAGCTTGAGCTCGCGTGCGTTGTTGACGGCGATGACACCTCTCACATGCCCATCGCCTACGAAAAATAGCGTCGCGCGGCGCGCGGCGAGATCGCCGCGCACGACGAGCTGCGCATCGGCCGGCAGATCGCCGAGGATCTGCAGGTTCACGTCGTACTGATCGGACCAGAACCACGGAATCTCCGCGTACGGCGCGCGCACGCCGAGCACGGCCTTCGCTGCCGCGATCGCCTGGTTCTGCGCGTTCGCCCACGATTCGAGCCGCACGCGCCGCTTCAGCCAGCCGTTGTGATGATTCGCGACGTCACCGCACGCGAAGATCGCCGGGTCGCTGGTCGCACCGAATTCGTCGACCACGATGCCGTCGTCGACGGCCAGGCCCGCGTCGCTCGCCAGCGTCGCGTTCAGCGCGAGGCCGATGCCGGCCACCGCGAAATCGGCGTCGATCGTCGTGCCGTCGGCGAGCGTCGCGCGCACCTTCGACGCGTCGCCCGGTTGCGCGTCGAGCGATGCGAGCGCCGCGCCCAGACGCACGTCGACACCGTTCGCGCGATGCAGGTCGAGCAGGAAGTCCGACACGATCTGCGGCACCGAACGCCCGCACAGACGCGGAGCGCCTTCGACGACGACCGCTTCGACGCCGAGCTTGCGTGCGGTCGCAGCGACTTCGAGGCCGATCCAGCCACCGCCGATCACGAGCACGCGCTGGCTCGCACGCAGTTTCTCGCCGAGCGCGGCCGCTTCGTCGAGCGTGCGCAGGTAGTGCAGGTTCGGCGTCCTGACGATTGCATCAGGCAAGCGACGCGACGTGCCGCCAGTCGCGATCACGAGACGGTCGTATTCGATCTCGAGCCCGCTTTCGGTCTTCACCACGCGGCGCGCACGGTCGATCGACGCCGCGCGTTCCGGCTGCCACGCCTCGACGTTCAGCGCGTCGAATTCGTCGGGACGCACGACGCGCACCGTCTCGATGTCGGCATCGCCGGCCAGCACGGCTTTCGACAGCGGCGGGCGTTCGTACGGCAGGTGCGGCTCGTCGGCGATCATCACGAGGCGGCCCGCGAACCCTTCCGCGCGCAGCGTCTTCAGCACCCAGCCGGCGGCCTGGCCGCCGCCGATCACGACGACCGTGCTCGGCACGGTCGACGCCTGCGTGTTCGCTTCGGTCATGATTTGCGCTCCGTCATGAACTTGCCTTCCGGCGCCTTCGCGTCCTTCTGCCGGCGCGTGTTGCCGTCGAGGCCGCCGTCGACGGCCCATTCGGCGAACACGGTCGGGCCAGGTTCGAATTCGCGCGGCTGCCACTCGGGCGTCAGCACGTCTTCGTCCGCGTAGTACTCGATCAGCGCGCCAGCCGGGTTCTGGAAGTACCAGAAATACGCGGACGACACCGGATGACGGCCCGGGCCGAGTTGCGTTTCCCAGCCGCAGCGGTCGATGTGCATGCCGCCGCCGAACACTTCGTGGATGTCCCGCACGGTGAACGCGACGTGGTTCAGGCCGCGCTTGCCGTTCGGCAACGCGAGCAGGAACAGGTCGTGGTGGCCGCCATGCGGCGCGCAACGCATGAACGCGCCGCGGCCCGGATAGCGATCCGACGTCTCGAAGCCGAGCAGCTCGTGATAGAACGTTTCCTGCGCGTCGAGGCAGTTCGTGAAGAACACCACGTGGCCAACCTCGACCGGTTCCGCGCGCGGATAGATCGGGCTCGGCTGGTCGACGCGCAGCGTCTGGCCCCACACGTTCGACGGCGAGCCGGTGATGTCGAGTTCGCGCTTGCGCGTGACTTCGACGCGAATCGCCATGCCGTTCGGATCGATGCAACCCACCGCGTCGTCGTGCGCGTAATAGCCGGGCTGGCCGGCCAGTTTCGTGCGCAGCGCGTCGAGTTCCTGCTTCGTCGCGACACCCCACGTCACCTCGCGCAGCGTCGGACCCGCCTCGAACGCCGGCGGCAGCGACGGATCGTCGGCCTTGACGACCAGCACGGTGCAGCCGTTCAGCGTTTCGAAACGTGCGCGCGTGTCGTCGTGCGCGACTTCCTTCAGCCCCCAGTCGGCGAAAAAGCGCCGGCACGTCGCGAGGTCGTCGACACCGTACGTGATCTGCTCGATACCCAAGATGCTCATTGCGTCATTCCCCTTCGCTCAGTTCGCCCACGGCAGCGGCGCGTCGTTCAAGCCCCAGTAGAGGCTCTTCTGCTGCATGTACTCGCGGATGCCGAGACGGCCCTTCTCGCGGCCCATCCCGCTCTCCTTCCAGCCCGAGAACGGCGTGGAGATCGAAAACAGCTTGTACGTGTTGATCCAGACGGTGCCCGTCTCGAGCGCGCGCGCAATGCGCCACGCGCGCTTGTAGTCGCGCGTCCAGATGCCGGCGGCAAGGCCGAACACGCTGTCGTTCGCCTGCGCGATCAGCGACGCTTCGTCGTCGAACGGCATCGCGACCAGCACCGGTCCGAAGATTTCTTCCTGGCAGATGCGCGCGGTGTTCGGCAAACCTTCGAGAATCGTCGGCTGGTAGAAGAAGCCGTCCTCGCGCCCGTCGCCCGACGGCCGCTCGCCGCCGCACAGCAGGCGGCCGCCTTCCTCCAGCCCGAGCGCGACGTAGCGCTCCACCGATTCACGATGCTTCGCGGTGATCAGCGGGCCCATCTGCGTGTCGGGCCGCGTCGGGTCGCCCACGCGCAGCTTGCGCGCGCCTTCGACGAGGCGTTGCATGAACGTGTCGTAGATCGCGCGCTGCACGAACAGGCGCGAACCCGCGATGCACGCCTCGCCCGACGAGCTGAAGATGCCGTACAGCACGCCGTTGACCGCGTGATCGAGATCGGCGTCGTCGCACACGATCGTCGGCGACTTGCCGCCGAGTTCGAGCGACACGGGCATCAGCTTCTCGGCGGCGATGCGCGCGATGCCGCGGCCCACTTCGGTGCCGCCGGTAAACGACACCTTCTTCACGAGCGGATGGCGCACGAGCACGTCGCCGATCACCGAGCCCTTGCCCGGCAGCACGCTCAGCACGCCCTTCGGCACGCCGGCCTCCTCGCAGATGCGGGCCAGCGCGAGCGACACGAGCGGCGTGACTTCGGCCGGCTTGAGCACCACCGCGTTGCCGCCGGCGAGCGCCGGCGCGAGCTTCTGCGCGTCGGATGCGATCGGCGAATTCCACGGCGTGATCGCCGCGATCACGCCGATCGGCTCGTGCACGCTCATCGTCAGGTAGTCGCCGCGCGACGGTGTCAGTTCCTCGTCGAGCGTTTCCAGGCACGCCGCGAAATAGCGGAACGTGTTGGCGGCGCTCGCCACCAGCACGCGCGTCTCGCCGATCGGCTTGCCGTTGTCGCGGCGCTGCAGGTTCGCGAGCGCCTCGTGACGCTGCATGATCAGGTCGGCGATCCGGTACAGCACCAGCGCGCGCTGGTGCGGCTTGAGGCCGGCCCAGTCGGCGCGGCGCCACGCGGCGTCGGCGGCCACGACGGCTTCGGCCGCGTCTTCCGCGTTCGCCGTCGATACTTCCATGTTCAGCGACTGGTCGGCCGGATAGATGCTCGCGTAAGGCGCGCCGCGACCGCGCCGCCACTCGCCGCCGATCAGGATGTCGCCGTTGGGTACGAGGCTCGTATCGAATGGAGTCATGTCACAAGTCCCACTAATCTGTCTCTGCGCAGCCGCCCGCGCCGTGGCGCCGGCGGCCGTTCAATGGCCCGAATGGCTGCGTCGCACGCTCAGATCACGCAGCGGGCCGCGCGGTTGCGCAGCGCGCGGATCGCGCTGTACGCGGTCAACGCGGACGTCTTCGGGTTGTCGGGCAACGGCTTGCCGCTCATTTCGAGCGACATTTCGCCGAATGCGCCGCGTGCGGTAATGCGGTGCACGTTACGCGCGACGGCCGGATCGGCAATCAGGCGCACGCGCGTCGCGTCGAGGCCGAGGCCCGCGAGCGCGACCGTCGCCGCGACGTTCGCGTTCTTCGGATACAGCCGCGCGGCGTCGCGTGCGGTGCCCTCGAAGATGACCTTCTCTTCGGTCATCGCACGCAAGTCGCACAACGCCTCGGCAGGCGTGCCGAGCCAGCCGAGCGGCGGCTTGCGGCCGACGTACAGCACCTCGTCGAGGCCGCCCTGCTTCGCCGACGCCAACGCGTCGATTCCGCCGATCGCGCCGGACAGCAGCGTCAGCGTCGCGTCGCCTTCGTCGGCGGCCTGCGACAGCACGTCGAGCAGCGCAAGGTCGGACAGCGCGCCGATCGATGCGACCGCGCAATCGGTGCCGGCCTTCAGCAGCGGCACGACGTGATCGACGAGCGCGCCGTGGCCCGCGCATTCGAGCGCGAACTCGGGCAGGTGGGCCAGTGCATCGACCGACGATACGACCTCCACCGCGCTTCCGAGCTCACGCTGCACCGCGTCGCGCTGGTGCTCGGGCACGATCACGTGCGCGACGCGCAACGATGCATCGTGCTCGACCGCGTGGTACACGGCCGCACCGATCGCGCCGAAGCCGATCATCGCGATGTCGACGGGCGCATGCCCGTGGGCGTGGTTGTTACGCATACTGCCGCTCCGACGGCGTTTCTTCCTTCTTCACCGGCGGGCCTGCGAACTGCGATGCGAACGAGCCGACCGACAGCATGTCGACCTCGACCATCACCGGCCCTTCCTTTGCCATCCCTTCGCGCACGATCGCTTCGGCCTGGTCGAGCGACGAGATCCGGTAGTGCGTGAGGCCGAAACTCGCGCAGAACTGTGCGAAATCCGGCTGGTGCAGCTGCACGAAGCAGCGGCGGCCGCCATAGTGCGCGTCCTGGATGTTGCGGATCACGCCGTAGCACTGGTCGTTCATCAGCACGATCATCACGTTCGCGTTTTCCTGCACGGCCGTCACGAGCTCGCCGACGTTGACCATCAGGCCGCCGTCGCCGACCAGGCAGACCGTCTTCGCCGCCGCGCCGGCCAGTGCCGCGCCGATGCCCATCTGGATGCCCTGGCCGATGCCGCCGCCGAGCGCATGCACGCCAGCGCGCGGTTCGAAGATTTTCAGCAGGCGGTTGCCCCACGTGCTGTTCGAAATCGTCACGTCGCGCACCCAGTTGTAGTCGCGGCCCACCGCGCCCTGTAGCGTATCGACCAGCTTCTTGTAGGGCCCGAGACCTTCCGACACGCTGGCGACGGCCTGCTCGCGTGCCGCCGCGAGATCGGCCGCGAACTGCGGATCGACGGACAGGCGGCCTTCGAGGCGATCGGCCAGCTCGGCCAGCACGCGCTTCGAATCGCCGTGCACGAACAGCTCGTTGCGATAGCCGCGGTTGTCGGCGAGCGCGTCGGCGTCGATGCGGAACAGCGGCTGCGGCAGCGCGAGCTTGTACTTCAGCGTCTCGTTGCCGCGCAGGCGCGAGCCGACCACGACGAGCGCGTCGCAGGTCTTGTAGAACGCTTCGACGGACGCATGCACGTTGAACGCGCCGAGCGTCGCCGGGTGATCTTCCGGCAGCACGCCGCGCCCCTGCACGCTCGTCACGACGCCGAAGCCGAGCTTCACCAGGCGTTCGACTTCCGCACGGGCGTGGCGCGCACCGCCGCCGATCCACAACAGCGGACGGCGCTTGGCCGCCAGCGCATCGGCGAGCTTCGCGACGCGTGCGTCGTCGTGCTCGCGCACCGCGACGTGCGCCGGCGCGAGATCTTCCGGCCATTCGATTTCGGCAGCCTGGATGTCGATCGGAATCTCGACCGACACGGGCCCCGTCGGCGCGGTCTGCGCGATGCGCACCGCTTCGCGGATCGTCGGCAGCACGGTCTCGACCGTGCGCACGCGGAACGCGGCCTTCGAGATCGCGTCGAGCATCGTGAGCTGGTCCGGCGCTTCGTGGATGTAGGCGAGATCCTGGTCGAGGTACGGCGTCTCGATCTGCCCCGTAATGTGCAGCAGCGCGGTGCCGGCCGTCAGCGCCTCGACCATCGCACCAGCGGCGTTGCCCGCCGCCGTGCCGGTGCTCGTGAACGCGACGCCGAGGCCGCCCGACACGCGGGCGAGGCCGTCGGCCATGTTCACCGCGCCCGCTTCACCGCGCGCACCGACATACCGGATGTTGCCGCGCGAGTTGATCGCGTCGAGGATCGGCATGTTGTGGATCGAGATGACACCGAATGCGGTTTTGACGTCGCACTGCTCGAGAAAGGCGGCAATCAGCTCGCCAACCGTGGTTTTTTTAGACATGGCGTGCAAAGCCTCCAGAAACGTCGATATGGCTGCCCGTCGTGTAGGACGACAGATGCGTAGCGAGATAAAAAAGTGCCCAGGCTGCCTCGTCAGGCTTGCCGAAGCGGTTCAGCGGGATGTTCTTCTTGCGGGCGAGCGCGCCCGTCCAGTCCTCCCAGCTTTCGCCGGCCTGCGCCTGCGCTTCGTAGCGGCGGCGCCATTGACCCGACTCGACGATGCCGATCAGGATCGAGTTCACGCGGATGCGCTGCGGCGCGAGTTCGGTCGCGAGCGACTTCACGAGGCTCAGCACACCCGCGCGCGCCGACGACGTCGCGACCATGTGCGGCTCCGGCTGCAGCGCGAGCAGCGAGTTCACGCAGGTGATCGTCGGCGCCTGCGCGTCGCGCAGCAGCGGCAGGAAGGCGCGCGTCGGGCGGATGATGCTGAAGTACTTCAGATCGAGCTCTTCGCGCCATGCGTCGTCGGTCGTGTCCGCGAAGGTCGACACGCGGCCCTGGCCCGCGTTGTTGACCAGCATGTCGGCGCGGCCGAAGCGGTCGGACACGGCCTGCGCGAACGCGGCCACATCGGCTTCGTCGAGCACGTTGCAGCGCACGGCGAGCAGTTGCGCGTCCGGGTATTTCTCGCCGAGCAGCGCTTGCGCGCGCGCGAGGCGTTCGCCGTCGCGGCCGCAAATCGCGACCGACGCGCCGGCCTGCAGGAACCGTTCGGCAGTCGCGAGGCCGATGCCGGACGAACCGCCCGTCACCACCGCCACCTGCCCCGTCAGATCGATCTCAATCATCGGAGTCCTAAAGCCTTCATAAACGTGTGCTCGTCATCCGAGCGGTAATTGAGCCGCCGCGACAGTTCCGCCGCCGCGCGCTGCACCTTGTCGATCAGGCCGTCGGCGATCAGCGCCGCGTCGATCTCCGGCCGAGGCACCGTCACGGTGATGCACGCGACGATCCTCTGCGTGTCGTTGCGCACCGGCGCCGTGACCACCGAAATGCCGCGTTCGAACGACGAATTGCTGACGCCGTAGCCGCGCAGCGCATCCTCGCGGATCACTTCGTACAGCGCGTCGACCGTCTCCGGCGTCGCGCTCGTCATCCGGTTCAGCGTGCCCTCCGGATACAGCGCGCGCAGCTCATTCAACGACAGGTCGCCCATCAGCACGTGGCCGTGCGTCGTTGCATACGCGGGCAAGCGGGTGCCGACGTTCACGCGAATCGAGCTGAACACCGGCGACTGGCTCTGCGCTTTCGCGACGAACACCACGTCGCGGCCGTCGCGGATCACGATGTGCGTCGTGAAACCGGTCGCGTCGCGCAGGCTCTCGATCACGGGCAGGCCGAGATCGGTCAACTCGAGCGAGCTCAGGTATTCGAAGCCGAGCCGCAGTACGGCGATGCCGAGCTTGTAGTTTCGATCCTTGTCCGCGCGCTCGAGAAAGCCGAGCGATTCGAGCGTCTGCAGCAGACGGAACACCGTCGTGCGCGGAATGCCGAGCCGCTTGGACAACTCCGGCGCGCCCAGTACCGGCTCACGCGGCGAGAATTCGGCGAGGATTCGCAAACCGCGTTCGAGGCCCGGCACCACGTAGTTGGCCTCGGACTTCGCGGAGTCCGCATCCTGCTGCTGCAACGGTTCGCTCATTCCAGCCCCCGTTGACGATCGCACTGACGGCAGAACGCGTCGATCAGCGACGAATAAACCCCCGGTGCTTCCACGTAACCCGCATGACCTGCCTGCGGAATCACCTGCAACCCGACGTGCGCTGCCGCGGCGATGCGCTCGCACGCGGCAGGCGGCGTGATCGCGTCGTTCGCGCCGACCGCCACCGCCGTGCGACCGCGAAAGCCGGCGAGATCGGAAGCGAGATCGGCGTTCGCGAGCAGATGCGTGGCCTGCGCATAGCCGGCCGGCACGATGCGCGCCATGTTCCAGCGCACCCACGCACGCGCATCCTCGCTCGCGACGCCCGACAGCATGTTGCCGCTGCGCTGCTCGGCGAGTCCGGCCGGGCCGAGTTCCTCGAGCAGGGCAAGGCGTGCATCGCGGCGCGTGTCGCGCGTTTCCGCGGGCGCGCTGCCGTAACCGCCCGCGGGCGAGATCAGCAGCAGGCCGGCGATCCGCGCGGGCATCAGACGGGCCAACCCGCCTGCGACGATCGCGCCGAGCGAATGCCCGACCAGCACGCAGCGTTCGATGCCGAGTGCCTCGAGCCACGCGTTCAGCGACGCCGCGTAGTCGGCGGCCGCCGGCGACGCGCCGTGCACGGGGGTCGACACGCCGTAGCCGGGCGCATCCCACGCCAGGACGCGTCGCGACGCGCCGAGCGTGTCGAGCTGGCGCACCCACGATGCAGCGCCCGAGCCGATCCCGTGCAGCAGCACGACGGGCAGCGCGTGGCCCGCATGCTGCGCGCCGGCCTCGCGATAACCGATCGTGCCCGCCGCGCCGGCCGCGCAGCGCTGTTCGGGAAACTGCCCGAGCAGCGCGGCGAACGCCGCGGTGCGGTCGCGTTCACGTTTGTCGATGACACTCATTGCTTGCTCCGCCCCGTCTCAGCGCTTGATCTTCGCGAGCGGCGAATCCGGCGGATACGTCGGCGTGATGGGCTTCGGCGAACCGAGCATCACGCACATCAGCGCGTCTTCCTCGCCGATGTTGATTTCCGTGCGATACACGCCCGGCGGCACCGAGATCAGGTCGCGCTCACCGAGGATCGCTTCCCAGGTCTCGCCGTCGCGCTCGCAGATCACCTTCATCTTGCCGCGCAGCACGAAGAAGATTTCCTCGACGTCGATGTGGATGTGGCTCGGGCCGATGTTGCCGGCCGGGATGACCATCGTCGAAAACGTGAAGTTGCCGGCCGGCACCGTGTTGACGTCCTTCGCGACGCCCGTGCCGCCCGTGCCGACGTAGCGCATCTGCGCACGGCGATACTTCGGGTCGTAGTCGGCCTGGAACTTCAGCGCATCCCAGTCGTAGCGCCGCGTCGCGTAGCGCGCGACACGCCCTTCCATCCAGTCGCCGAAGCTTGCGCCTTCCGGCTGGTCCCACGACTTGCGTTCGAGATCTGCATCCGCCATCGTCCTCTCCTTCATTCAGAGTGAAACTTCAATTCAATTCATTACGAAGCCGCCGTTGACCGGCAGCAGTTGACCCGTCACGAAGCGCGCGCCGTCCGACAGCAGGAACAGCACGGGGCCCGTCACGTCGTCGGGCACCTGCGCGCGCGTCAGCGCGCGGCCCTGCATGTAGAACGCGTGGCGCTCGGCCGGCACGTAGGCCGTCGCCTCGACTTCGGTCAGCCCCGGCGCGATCGCGTTGACCGTCACGCCGTGCGCGCCGAACTCGCGCGCTTGCGCATGCGTCATCGCGATCACGGCGCCCTTGCTCGCGACGTACGCGAGCAGCTTCGGCGCGCCCCAGAGCGCGGTATCCGATGCAAGGTTCACGATCGCGCCACGGCCCGACTGTGCGAGGTACGGCAGCGCCGCGTTGCTGACGAGCCACACGCCGCGCACGTTCACGTTCATCACCGCATCCCACGTCGACACGTCGAGTTCCGTCGACAGCTTGCCGCCCGAGTTCGTGATCGCCGCGTTGTTGATCAGCGCGTCGATGCCGCCGAGCGCCGCCGCGCCCTGCGCGACGAACGCGGTGACGCTCGCCGGATCGGCGAGATCAAGTGCGAAGAAATGCGCGACGTGGCCCGCTTCGCAGAGTTGTGCGGCAAGCGCACGGCCTTCGTCGGCCAGCACGTCGCCGAACGCGACCTGCGCGCCCGCGTCGACGAGCGCCGTCACGAACGCCGCGCCGAGCCCGCGCGCGCCGCCCGTGACGAGCACGCGGCGACCCGCGAGCGACACGACCGGAGCGCGCTCAGCCATTTGCCGGCTCCGATGCGGCCTGCGCCTGCGCCGCGCGATGCGCGTCGAGCGCGGAAAGATGCTCCTGCGCACGCGTGCGCAGCATCCGGCGCACGCGCGTCATGCCGACGTCGTGCTGGTACAGGTATTCGTGATCGCGCGCATTCGGCGCGAGGCTTTCGAGGACGTAGCGGTCCTGCTCGAGCACGTCCCAGTGCAGGCCCTCGAGGCGGTTGCGGTACATGAAGCGCCACACGTCGCGCTGCCAGCCGCTGACCTTGCGGGTGCGCCAGAAATAGACCTGGCAATTGTCGCCGTCGACCGGCGTCGCGAAGCCAATGATCCCGAAATTGCCGCCCGGGCCGAACTTCTGCTTGTACGGAATCGCGAGGCGCATCCACAGGCAGCCCGTTTCGCCGAGCTCGACCCAGTCGAAGTTCACGTCGCGTTGGCCGATCTTCTCGAACATCAGGCCCGTTTCCGTCTTGCGCACGCGCATGTCGGCCTGCTTGTCGCCTTCGGCCATCGAGTGCGAGGTGGCATGGAGGTACGCGCCGTGCATCGGGTCCATCACGTTGTCGATCGCGTACTGGTAATTGCACTTCCAGTTCGACACGCACAGGAAGTGGCCGTATGCGTCGTCGACCAGTTCCTCGGGCAGGTTCAGCGGCGCCGGCTCGCCGTGCGCTTCGTCGCCGAACCACAGGAAGATCGCGCCGGCCTTCTCTTCGACCGGATAGGACTTCACGCACTTCATGCCTTCGAGCGGACAGTTCGCGACCGCCGGCACGCGATTGACGGTACCGCCGCCGTCGACTTCGATGCCGTGATACCAGCAGGCGATGTTGCCGCCGAGGTTCCAGCCGAGCGACAGGCGCGCGCCGCGGTGCGGGCAGCGATCTTCCAGCGCGTGAACCTTGCCTTCGTGATCGCGCCACAGCACGATCTGCTCGGACAGGCGCGTAAGGCCGACGGGCGCGTTCGACACCTGCCAGCTCGGGGCGACGGGATACCAGTAGTTCTTGATGCCGCGGTCGAGATACGCGCGGACCGGGTCGTGTTGTGTTTCGTGTTGTGCGGGGGACGTCATCAGTGTGCTCCGGATGCGGTTGTCGTCGGGTCGGCGGTCACGCGGTGCGCGCGCTCATTCCGCCAGCGAGGCCATTTCGGCGCGAAAGCGCTCAGGCGTCCACGCCGTGCCGTCCGGCGCGCGAAAGCCGATGCGGTTCAGGCCCGCGACGACATCGTCCAGCTCGGTCGCCCCGCTCTCGAACACGCGTTCGAGCGCGTCGCCGAGGTCGTTTTCATATTGGGTGGGCTCGGCCTTGCGGTTCTGCCAGACCTGGTTCTCGACCTGGCCCGGGATCTCGATCTGCCCCTTGCCGGCGACGTTGTTCGGCTGCGGCGCCACCCACGGCTTCAGGAAGGGATTGAAGTTGACGGTCGCTTCTTTCATGTCATTCCACCTTGATCTGGATTTCCTCGCCGGCCAGCCGCACCGCGTACTGCTTCAGTGCGCGTCCGCCCGGACCCTTCAGGCATTCGCCCGTCTTGATGTCGAACACGGCCTCGTGCAGCGGGCATTCGACGGTGCCTTCGTCGACGAACCCCTGCGTCAGTAGCGCGTATGCATGCGGGCACACGTTCTCGAGCGCATATACCTCGTCGCCGACGCGGTAGATCCCGATTTCGACGCCGTCGGTCCGCTTGAACTCGATCGGCGTGTCTTCCGACAGCGCGCCGGCGTGCCCGGCACAAACCCATTGTTCAGACATCTCACACCTTTCCTTCTGATCGACTCTCGGTTCGCTCCGGATTTGTTCCATATCCGGAACAGCAGTTTATGGATGGTGATTATAGGAGCGACTTTCCGCGAGTAAAACAAAAAGCTGCACGTCCTAGGGAAAACACTGACCGTTGGGTCGGCGCTCTCTCGCGCCGATCTCGTCAAACGAATTTTTTTGTTATATGGCGGGGATTTACCGGGTTTACGCGGGCTTCGCGCGCCGACACCGGGCATCGGCCCGAAACCCATCCGTCCCGAAAAAATTATTTTTGATCCGGTGCTGGACGCCTCTATACTCCATTCCATCAGAGGCACATTGTTCCTTATATGGAACACACGAATGCCCACTCGATGGCGAAAACGCGCGACGGCCGGCCGTTCCCGCGCGTGCCGCCACGGCACGTTTTCATCAGGTTGGAGATTCAGGAGATCAAATGGTCAAGCATGCGGTAGCAGCGGCAGTCATCGGATTGGGCGCCGCGTCGGGCGCGTGGGCGCAGAGCAGCGTGGTGCTGTACGGCAGCATGGATGCGGGCGTCGCGTACGTGAACAACGTCGGCGGCCATGCGAAGTGGGCGATGATCCAGGGCAATACGCAGCCCGATCGGTGGGGCCTGAAGGGCAAGGAAGACCTCGGCGACGGCCTGTCGGCGATCTTCCAGCTCGAAAACGGCTTCTATACGAACAACGGCCAGTTCGCGACCGCGAACACGATCTGGAACCGCGCGGCATTCGTCGGCCTCAGCTCGGAACGCTACGGCACGCTGACGCTCGGCCGGCAGACGCCGCTGACGTTCGACTATCTCGATCCGCTCAGCACGGCCTACCTCGCGATGAGCTGGTATGCGTTCCACCCCGGCAACATCGACGGGCTCGCCGCGACCGGCAACGTGCCGTATAACAACTCGGTCAAGTACCGTTCGCCGAGCTTCGCCGGCTTTTCGGCCGCGGCGACGATGGCGCTCGGCAACACGACGAACTTCTCGACCGGCAAGTCGGTCGGCGTCGCGCTGAACTATGCGAACGGGCCGTTCAAGGCGTCCGCCGTGTACTCGAACGAGCATGACCGCTCGATCCTGATCGGCACGACCGGCATCACGTCGTTCCAGGGGCAGAACACCGCGAACGGCTACATCGCGAGCAAGGTCGAGAACATCGGCGCGGGCGCGTCGTACCAGTTCGGCGACTTCCTCGTGCACGGCCTGTACACGCGCACGAAGATGCAGTCGAACGGCTTTTCGGATACGTTCCAGAGCTACGACGCGGGCGTGAACTACCGCAGCAGCGCGTTCAACACGATCGCGGGCGGCGCGGCGACCACGACGCTGGCCGGCCGCCGCTGGACGCAGGTCGAGCTCGGGGACATCTATTCGCTGTCCAAGCGCACGCAGCTGTACGCGAACGTGCTGTACGAGCACGGCTCGGGCGGCGCGAAGGCCGCGTTCTTCACGGCCGGCGCTTCGAGCACCGCGAACCAGGTGATCGTGCTGACCGGCATCCACCATTCGTTCTGAGCGGCGACGGGCGCACGCGCCCGAGGCCGGAAACGAAAAGAGCAGCCCGCGGGCTGCTCTTTTTCATTGGCGATGGATGGATAACGCCGCACGACGCGGCGCGTGCGACGGATCAGAACATCGCGACCCGGTGGCGCGCGTGCGCGAATGTCGGGTCGCTTTCGAGCGGCCGGTAGTTCAGGCGCTGCGACAGGTCGACCGCCGCACCGCAAACCGCTTCGACGAGGCGCTCCTTCTCGCCGGCCTCGCCGATCTCCGAGCGCGGCACCGTCGCGGTGATCGCCGCGACGATCGCGCCCGAATGGTCGCGCACGGGTGCGGTCACGGCCGAGATGCCGCTCTCGAACGCGGCCTCGCTGACCGCGTAGCCGAGCCGCGCGTAGTGACGCACGCGCTCGTAAAGTTCGTCGACGGTGCCCGGCGTGCGTTCGGTAAATTGTTCGAGCCGCTTTTCCGGGTACAGCTGACGCAACGCGTCGCGCGTGAGGTCGCCCATCAGCACGTGCCCGTGCACGGTCGCGTGCGCGGGCAGCCGCGTGCCGACGTGTACCTTCACCGAACCGAACATCGACGTGTTGCTCTGCGCCTTCGCGACGAACACGACGTCGCGCTGGTCGCGGATCAGCAGGTGCGTCGACAGGCCCGTCGCGTCGCGCAGCCGTTCGAGCACGGGTGTGCCGAGATCGGTCAGTTCCAGCGAATTCAGGTATTCGAAGCCGAGCCGCAGCACGCCGACGCTGAGCCGGAAATGGCGGTCGCCGTTCACGCGCTCGAGAAAACCGAGCGCCTCGAGCGTCTGCAGCAGGCGGAAGGTGGTCGTGCGCGGGATGCCGATGCGCTTCGACAGCTCGGGCGCGCCGAGCACGGGTTCGCGCGCCGAGAATTCGGCGAGGATCCGCAGCCCGCGTTCGAGGCCCGGCACCAGATACGACGACGCGCCGCCGGACGATTCGTCGTCGCTGGCGCCCTGCTTCGGCGCGTCGTGGTCGACGTCCTCGCCCGCAGTCGCACGCGGCGCGCTTGCCGGCTTCGCCGGCGGTTTCGATGCGCCGCTCATCGTTGGATTGACCCTCTGCACATGGACGGAATGGAAGCGTTCAAGAAAGACCCGCAATGCTTGATTATGGATTTTCGACCGGACCGGATCAACACGATCCGGCTCATGCGGCCGGCGGCCCGATGCGCCCGACCGGACCGCGGGGCCTTCATATAGCCTGATGCGATCGGAAGGATAACAGCGATAGACAGGACTGCCCATCGGAACGTCGCCGGGTATGACGGCGGCCTGCCGGCAATGCTCGATATGCGTTCGGGTGCGTCGTGCGCGGCATCGGGCGGCATAGTCCCGACCGATGCACGAAAGGAAACGGATGGAAAAGCGGATGGAAATAAACGACCGCGCCGATCCGCGAACGGGATCGGCGCGACGGCGTCAGGCCGTCACGGCGGCGTCGTACTCGACGCGCGCGAGCTGACCGGCGGCATAGGCGTCGGCTTCGCCGCGGAAGCCTTCCCGACTGAATGCAACGACTTTCACCCCGACGCCGGTCGCCCGCTTCACCGTCAGCGCCCATTGCCATCCGCCGTCTTGTTCGAAGACGTGCAGCGAGGGTTCGAGGGATGAGTCCAGTACGGTCACGGGTTGTGCTCCTGCCCTGCGCGCCGCATCGGCAACGCGTCGGACATGTCGAAAAGATGCGCCGGCTCGCGGCGCGTTTCAGCTATTCGACAGTCTAGTCAAGGAATGTTGCGACGCACCATCAGGGCTTACACCTGCCTATCAGAACCGGGCGGTCGATGAAATCCACCTGAAATCCTTATGGCACGGGCCTTACGGGCCTATTCCCCCCGCACGCACACAACGTGTGCGGCAACGTGCCGCATGGACGACCGATGGGCTGGATCGGTTGAAAACGGGTCGCGACCCCGGGTGGCGAACCATCCGGTCGGCGCGGCTACGGGCCCGCCTCCGCCGTCACCACCCGCCGGAACGTCAGGTTGACGCGCTCGCCCTGCACGGCCGGCGCCTTCGGCACTCGGTGCTGCCATTCGGCCTGCGTGCGGCCGCGCATCACCAGCAGGCTGCCGTGCGTCAGCCGGTACGCATGCACGACGCCGGTCACACGATGACGCAGGTCGAACACGCGCATCGCGCCGAGGCTCACCGACGCGATCACCGGCGCGTCGCCGAGTTCGGGCTCGTTGTCCGCATGCCAGCCCAGGCTGTCCTGCCCGTTGCGGTAGCGATTGAGCAGCACGCTGTTGAAGCGCGCGCCGCAGGTCGCCTCGACCGCGCGCTTCAGGTCGAGCACAGCCGGCGTCCACGGCGCGGGCACGTTGCGGATTCCCGAATACACGTAGACGGCGTCGGGCTCGCCCTGCCACGCGGTGAGCCGCGGCAGCGGAATGCGTCCGCGTGGCGTGCGGATCGTGTCCTGCCGCCACGCGACCTCGTCGATCAGCGCGGCCAGCACGCGATCGGCCTCGGCCGGCGCGAGCCAGTCCGGGTACCAGTCCACGTCGGGCGCGGGCGTATCGGCGAAAAGATCGGGCGTCGACATGTCGGAATCAGGCAGGGGTGAACGATCCGGGCGAACCATGTCTGCATGGTAGCCAACGGCGACGCGCGCCGCCATGCGCTGTCATTCCGGCGCGTCACACGCCCGAGCGCTCGAATCGCCGATTGCGACGCCGGTGCGTTTTCGCGCGCCACGCTATCATCGCGCCGTGTCGCAGCGCGCCCTTATCCAGGGCGCCGCTTTCTTCCGCCATGCCGGCCGGCGCGACCCGGCCGCTTTCTTTCCGGATCCCATCATGACGACGCTCTCCGATGCCGCCCTCGATCAACTGTTCCGCACCGCGCGCACACACAACGCGTGGCAGGACAAACCCGTCGACGACGCGCTGCTGCACCGGCTGATCGACCTGACGAAATTCGGCCCGACGTCGGCGAACTCGAGCCCGGCGCGCTTCGTGTTCGTCAAGTCGCCCGAGGCGAAGGCGCGCCTGAAGCCCGCGTTGTCCGAAGGCAATCTCGCGAAGACGATGGCCGCGCCCGTCACCGTGATCGTCGGCATGGACTTCGCGTTCTACGATCACTTGCCGCGCCTGTTTCCGCACGCCGACGCACGGAGCTGGTTCGCCGGCAACGCTGCGCTGATCGAGGCCACCGCATTCCGCAACGCGTCGCTGCAAGGCGCGTACCTGATCCTCGCCGCGCGCGCGCTCGGCCTCGATGCGGGCCCGATGTCGGGCTTCGACGGCGCGAAGGTCGATGCCGAATTCTTCGCGGGCACCGCGATCAAGAGCAATTTCCTCGTGAATCTCGGCTACGGCGACCCGGCCGGCCTGTTCCCGCGCAGCCCGCGCTTCGACTTCGACGATATCGCGCGCATCGAGTGACGCCTCGCTAACCGCCGCGCGTCAGCCGGATCAGCGCGATCTCGGACGGCACGCCGAAACGGTTCGGCGGCCCCCAGTATCCGGTGCCGCGGCTCGTATAGAGCCACAGATCGCCGAAGCGGCTCAGCCCGCCGATCACCGGCTGCTGCATCCGTACGAACGGCGGCCACGGCAGGAACTGGCCGCCGTGCGTATGCCCCGACAACTGCACGGTAAAACCCGCGCGGCTCGCCGCTTCCGCGCTGCGCGGCTGGTGCGCGAGCAGGATCTTCGTGCCGACGTCGCGCGGCGCGCCCGCCAGCGCCTGCTCGGGGTCGCTGCGATGCGCGGGATCGAACCCGCCGGCGGTGAAGTCGGTCACGCCCGCGAGCACCGCGCGCGCGCCGTCGTGCTCGATCAGCACGTGCTCGTTCAGCAGCACCGTCAGCCCGATGCGCCGGAATTCGTCGATCCACTCGTGCGCACCCGCGTAATACTCGTGGTTGCCCGTCACGAGAAAGCTGCCGTGCCGCGACCGCATGCGGCCGAGCGGCGCCGTATGCTCGCGCAGGCGCTTGACCGAGCCGTCGACCACGTCGCCCGTCACGACGACGAGGTCGGCCTCGAGCGCATTGACCGCGCGCACGATCCGTTCGATATAGGGCCGCTTGATCGTCGGCCCGACGTGGATGTCGGACAGTTGCACGATCGTCAGCCCGTCGAGCGCGGCCGGCAGCCCATCGACCGGAATCGACACGCGCTTGACCGCCGCCGTGCGGCGCGCGCCGACGAACCCGATCGCGGTGACGAGCACCGCGGCCGCCAGGACGCCGAGCGCCGTGTCGGCTGCAGCGCCGCTCCACGCGCCGTCGTGCCCGAGATGCCGCCACGCGAACACGCCGAGCAGCACGAATTCGCGCAGGAACGTCAGCACGAGCAGCGACGAAAAGAAGCCCATCACGAGCGAGCCGGCCCAGCCGACCAGCGTCGCGGCCCAGCCTTCGTCGAAGCGGCGCGAGAACATGCCGACCGGAATCAGCACGACGAAGCTCGCCAGCACGAGCGCCGCGATCGTGCGCGCCGCCGGCGACGCGAACGCGTCGGGAATGATCCGCATCCCGACGTACAGATGGAACAACACGCCGATTGCAATGAACCGGACAAAGAAACTTCGCATGGAGCGCTCACCTTCGTTGCAATACGGCTTCCGCGAAATCCGTCACACGGGGCCGTGACGCCCCATGCCGCGCTTCGCGCCATACGTACGATGGTACACAGATCCCGGCTACGACGACCGGTCGCGGCCACGGGTGGAAGTTCGCGTGGCTTCGGGCGGTGATCGCGCCGTTTCCACGCCGATTCCGCCGCGTCGGCACGAGAAATGCAGCGCGCCCTCGTTAATCTGACGATCCTTTACAGTCCGTTAGCAACCCTACACGAGCGCACGCTGGCAGAATCGCGACGATCCGCACGCCGCTGCCGAAACGCGATTCCGGACGGCCCGATATGGCCGCCGGGCCTTTCACGGCCGGCCACGGGGCGTGTCGCACATGCGGGACGGACGGCTGGCGGTCCGCATCGTGCTGCTTTATTATCGGCTCCGTATCGCGGAATCGTCGTCGCGGCGGCGAACCGCATTGCGCCGCGCCCGGCATCCACCCCCATCGTCGAGCTCGCCACACCATGAGAAAAACAACGCCGCGCGCGCCCTTGCGCGTCGCCGCCGCCCTGGCGCCCGCCCTGCCGCTCGCGGGCTGCGCATCGCGCGGCGCACCGTCGTACGTGCTGTTCGGCGCGTATTTCCCGCTCTGGCTCGTCAGCGCGATCATCGGCATCGTCGGCGCGATCGTCGCGCACCGCATATTCGTCGCGACCGGCTGGGCCGCCACGGTCCCTTACCAGCTTGCCGTCTGCACCGCGATCGGGCTCGTGGTCGCCGTGATCGTCTGGCTCACCGGCACGGGGCCGTTCGCATGAAGGCCGCCGGAACTGCCCGCCCGTCCATCAAAGGCCGTGCGATCGCGCTCGCGATCGTCGCGCTCGGCATCGCGGCGCTCGCATACGCGTACCACCGCACGACGGCCTACCCGTCCACCGACGACGCGTCGATCGACGCGGACGTCGTGCATGTCGCATCGCCTGTCGGCGGGCGCATCGTGCGGCTCGCGGTGCATGAAAACCAGCGCGTCGCGAAAGGCGACCTGCTGTATGAAATCGATCCGGTGCCGTACCGGCTGACGGTTGCGCAGGCGCAGGCCGATCTCGAGCTCGCACGCGCATCGCTCGACACGCGCCGCCGGTCGCTGATCGGTGAGCGCTCGAACGCGGCGGTCGCCGCCGCGCAGGTCAAGCGCGCGACGCAGAACGCCGACCTCGCAACGCGCGACGTGAACCGGCTCGCACCGCTTGCCGCGCAGGGCTACGTCAGCGCGCAGCAGTTCGATCAGGCGAAGGTCCGCCAGCGCGACGCGGCCGTGTCGCTCGCGCAGGCGCAGGAGCAGCAGCGCGCGTCCGCGCAGACGATCGGCGACGACGCCGACGCGATCGCGACGCTGCATGCGCGCGAGGCCGCGCTGGCCCGCGCGCAGCACGCGCTCGACGACACGGTCGTGCGCGCCCCGCACGACGGGCTCGTGACGGGCCTGAGCGTGCTCGCCGGCGAAACCCTCGCACCGAACCAGTCGATCTTCACGCTGATCGACGCGAGCGAATGGTTCGCCGTCGGCAATTTCCGCGAGACGTCGCTGAACCGCATCGAGCTCGGCGACTGCGCGACCGTCTATTCGATGATCGACCGCAGCCGCCCGATGACGGGCAAGGTCGTCGGCATCGGCGCGGGCATCGCGGACAGTGCTCGCATCAACCTGCCGCGCTCGCTGCCGATCGTGCAGAACTCGGTTAACTGGGTGCACGTCGCGCAACGCTTCCCCGTGCGCGTGAAGCTCGACGAACCCGACGGCAAGCTCGTGCGCGTCGGCGCCAGTGCGATCGTCGAGGTCCGGCATGGCTCAGCCTGCCGCTGAGGTCCGCTCGCCGGGCCCGCGCGAAGTCCTGCGACTGCTCGCGCCGTTTCCCGGGCGCACGGCGATGGCCGTGCGCGTCGCGCTGATCTGCGCGCTCGTCGTGCTGGTGACGAGCGGGTACGGCACGCCGGAGGCCGCGATCTCCGTATACGTCGTGTTCTTCCTGAACCGCGCGGACCGCGTGACGAGCGTCGTGCTCGCGGTCGCGATGCTGCTGCTCGTCACGGTCGTCATCGCGCTCGTGATGGGCGTCGCGATCTTCAGCATCGACTATTCGATCCTCCGCGTCGCGTGCATGGCCGTGCTGTCGGTCGGCCTGCTCTACCTGACGTCGGCAAGCAAGCTGCGCCCGGTCGGCGCGATCCTCGCGATGATCGTCGGCTTCGGGCTCGACCAGCTCGGCCTGGCACCGTTCGGCGAAGCCGCGACGCGCGCGCTGCTCTATGCGTGGCTGATGGTCGCGATCCCGGTCGGCGTCGCGATCGTCGTCAACCTGCTGATCGCACCGTCGCCGCGCAAGCTCGCGCAGGCGCAGCTCGCGAAACGGCTGCGGCTCGCCGCCCGGCGGCTGCGAGGCGATGACGGCGACAACGCGCGCGCCGCGTTCGACGCGAGCCTGCGCGAAGGCGACAAGCAGTTGCTCACGTGGCTCAAGCTGTCGAAGCTCGAAGGCTCGTCGGCGGCCGTCGACGTCGTCGCGCTGCGGCAGGCCATCGCATCGAGCACCGCGCTGCTCGTCGCGGTCGCGCTCGCCGACCGCGAACCCGACGCAAGGCTGCCCGACACGTTTGTCGAGCCGATTGCAACGACGCTCGACGACATGGCCGCCATCCTCGAACGCGGCGGCTATCCGGTCGAGGTGACGCTCGCGCTGCCGGCAACCGATACGCTGCCGCCGCTCGCGCGCGTCGTCGCAACGGATCTGCACACGGCGATCACGCATTTCGCGGAACCGGCCTCGAACGACGCATCGGCCGATACGGCCACCGCCGACACGCCTGCCGAGCCCGCCGCACCGCCTGCGCCGCCCGCCCCCGGCGGCGGCTTCCTCCTGCCCGATGCGCGCACCAATCCCGACCACGTCCGCTATGCGCTGAAAACGACGGTCGCCGCGATGTTCTGCTACCTGCTGTACTCCCAGCTCGACTGGTCGGGCATCCACACCTGCTTCATCACCTGCTACATGGTGTCGCTCGGCTCGACGGCCGAAACGGTCGAGAAGCTGACGCTGCGCATCGCCGGCTGCATCGTCGGCGCGCTGATCGGGACGGCCGCACTCGTGTTCGTCGTGCCGTCGCTGTCGTCGATCGGCGAGCTGATGGCGCTCGTGTTCGCCGGCGCGTGGCTCGCCGCGTGGGTGGCGTTCGGATCGCCGCGCATCGCTTACGCCGGCTTCCAGGTCGCCTTCGCGTTCTTCCTGTGCGTGATCCAGGGCGCGGGCCCCGGCTTCGACCTCACGCTCGCGCGCGATCGCACGATCGGCATCCTGCTCGGCAACGTGGTCGTGTATCTCGTGTTCACGCGCATCTGGCCGGTCAGCATCGGCAAGCAGATCGACACCGCGCTCGCGGCGCTGCTCGACCAGTGGCGGCGCCTCGCGCAGATCGCGCAGCCGGCCGAGCGGCGCGCACTGGCCGCCGAAGCGTTCGCACGCCACGGCGCGATCGCGCAGGAGCTCGGCCTGATCCATTACGAACCGTCGTGGGTGCGGCCGGCCGCCACATGGCTCGCCGCGCGACGGCGCGCACTCGCGGAACTCGGCGCGCTCGAAGGCCCGCTGTTCCTGCTCGCCGAACGCGCTCCGGGCGACGCGGCGATCGGCGATCGGCTCGCACGCGTGGTCGACCTGCGTGACGGCGAAGCCGCGCCTCATGCGGCCTCCCCCGCGCCGCCGGCCCCACCGCCGGGCGCCGCCCCCGCTGCCCCCATCGACCCCGCACGCGACGCGCTGCTGAACCTGATCGACACGCGGCTCGCGCACATTGCCGACGCCGCCCGTCAAGCCACACCGAAGGAGCCTGTTCCCCATGCGCCTACCTGAACCGCCGGCCGCCTCGATCGCCGCCGCCGCCCTCGCGACCGCCGTCGCGCTGACCGGCTGCGCGACGTCGTCGATCGATCTGGCGCCGGAGGCGTCCGACCGCCCGTGGCAGCCGCAAACATCGGCCGCGGGCGACATCGTGCCCGCGCCGCCGCTCACGACCGCGCAAGGCGCGCACGACTACACGCTGCCGGCCACGCCCGCGCTCGCATCGGTATCGCCGCCAGCCACGCTCGATGCCGCCCATGCGTACACGCTGCCCGAACTGATCGATCTCGCCGAATCGGCGAACCCGCTGACGCGCATCGCATGGAACGACGCGCGCAACGCGGCGCTCGCGGTCGGCATCGCGAAGGCCGCGTACCTGCCGAACCTTTCCGCGACCGCGATGGGCGCGTACCAGACGAGCCGCGGCTCGACGTCGACGCTCCTCGGCGACGCGTCGAGCAACACGACCGTGCACGGCACGATCTCGGCGCTGTCGCTGCAATGGCTGCTGTTCGATTTCGGCGGCCGCGCGGCGCGCGTCGAAGCGGCCGAGCAGGCGTCGATCGCGTCGAACGTCGCGTTCACGGCCGTGCACCAGCAGGTGATCCACGACGTGACCGTCGCGTATTACCGGTACGAAGCCGCCCGCTCGCGCGCGGCCAGTGCGCAGCAGGGCCTCGCGAACGCGGACGCGATCCTCGCGGCGTCCCGCGCGCGGCTCAAGCATGGCGTCGGGACGGTCGTCGAGCTTGCGCAGGCGACGCAAAACCGTGCGCAGGCGAACCTCGCGCTCGTGCAGGCGAGCGGCACGGAAAGCGACAGCTACCTCGCCCTCGTCTCCGCGCTCGGCATCTCGCCGCTGTCGAAGCCGACGATCGCCGCGCTGCCGAAACGGCCGCTGCCGCCCGCGCTCGGTTCGTCGGTCGACGCGATCGTGTCGGACGCGATCGCGCGCCGCCCCGACCTGCAGGGCGCGTTTGCGCTCGAACAGGCCAATCGCGCAAAGATCAAGGCCGCGGAAGCCGCGTTCATGCCGAAAGTCTTCCTGTCCGCTTCGACGTCGTACGCAAGCGGCGGCACGGCCATCACCGCACTGCCCGCGATCGGCGACCAGGCGCCGACCGTCAACCTGAACGGCAGCCGCTACGGCGGCGGCGTGTTCCTCGGCGTGACGATTCCGCTGTACGACGGCGGCCTGCGCTCGGCGGTGCTGATGCAGGCGCGCAACGACGCGCAAAGCGCGTCCGCGCGCCTCACGCGGACCAAGGAGGAAGCCGTGCGCCAGGTCGTCGCCGCGCAGAACGCGGTGCAGACGAGCCTCGCGTCGCACGACGCGGCCAAGGCGCTCGTCGATGCCGCCCAGACGAGCTACGACGCGGCGCTGACCGCGTACCGCAACGGTGTCGGCTCGGTCACCGATACGACGATCGCGCAAAGCCAGCTGCTCGCGGCCCGCAACGCGGAAGTCGACAGCTATGCCGGCGCGCTGTCGGCCGCCGCCGCGCTCGCGCTCGCGACGGGGACGATCGGCGCGTCGCAGTAGCCGTCGCCGTGACGCATCGGCCGTTCGCGGCCGGCCACCGGACGGGTTGACGCCTGCGCGGGCGGCCCACTAGAATGCCGCCCATTCTTCCTTCAGGAACCATCGTGGACAGTTGCAGCACTCCGTTGCGTGCGCCGCTTGCCGCCTGAACGCCTGTCCGACGCAGTTCTCCTGCCGCGGCTCGCGTTCCGCGAGCCCGCATGCCATCCGTTTCACACTGAATGACGCATTCGCGCGGTACAGTACCGCGCGATGACGGCCATCGTGCCGCGTTCGGCCTCGCGCCGCCGCGACGCGGGCCGGCATGCGCACTTGGCACGGCAGAACAAACATGACTCTCGATTTCGCACTCCGTCTTTTCACTGCGTTCGCCTGCGGCGTCGCGATCGGCCTCGAACGCCAGATGCGGCAACGCACGGCCGGCCTGCGCACGATCACGCTCGTCGCGAGCGGCGCCTGCCTGTTCGTCACGCTTGGCGTGCTGACCGGCAACGGCGTGGCCGGCGTCACGCAGATCGCCGCGTACGTCGTGTCGGGCGTCGGCTTTCTCGGCGGCGGCGTGATCATGCGCGACAAGGGCTCGATCCAGGGCATCAACACGGCCGCGACGCTGTGGTGCTCGGCCGCCGTCGGCGTACTGGCCGGCTCCGGGCACTTCGTGCCGGCACTGGCCGGCACGGGCGTCGTGCTGCTCACCAACACGGTGCTGCGCGGCGTCAGCCAGGCGATCAACGCAACCCCCGTGTCGAACGCCGACCTCGTGCGCGAATACCAGATCACGGTGATCTGCCTGGACGCCGACGAAGTGCACATCCGCACGCTGCTGTCGAATTCGATGTACGCGAAGCCGCTGTCGTTCCAGAGCCTGACGAGCGAAGACGTGCCCGACCAGCCGGACCGGCTGAAAGTGACCGCGACGCTGAAGCTGCACCCGAAGGATCAGCAGAAGCTCGAGCAGATCGCGAGCCGAATGAGCATGGAGAAGAGCATTTCCAGCGTGAGCTGGACCGCGAAGGAAGCGGAGCCGATGATGGAGTGAGCGGCGGCGGCGGCCGGCGCGGCACGATCGCCCCGCCGCCAGCGCCGGATCAGGGTGTATCGATAAGTCCGGCCGCGATCGCCTTGACGACCGCCTGGACCTTGTTGGTCGCGCCGAGCTTCTCGAGGATGTTGTTCACGTGGAAGTTGACCGTGCGCTCCGAGATGCAAAGGATCTGGCCGATCTCGCATGCGGTCTTGCCTTCGGCCGTCCAGCACAGCACCTCGCGCTCGCGCGCGGTCAGCGTGACGCTCGACTCGGGCGACAGCTTCGGCACCATGAAGCGGCTCATCAGCGAATGCGACAGGTTCGCGAGCCAGTTGGTCTGCAGCGTCAGCATGTTGATCTCGGCCGGCGTGAGCCGGTCCGCGTGACGCGCGATGCTCAACAGCCCGAACGCGCCGCGCGCCGCCCAGCTCGACTGCGCGACGCCCACCGACAGTCCGTAGTCGCGCGCGTCCTGCCACAACGGGCACGGATCGATCCGGTCGACGTCCGGCCAGACGATCATGTTGGTACTGAGCGCGCCGTCGCGAACCGTCGAGTCGATCTCGATGTAGTTCTGCGCCTGATAGTGCGCCATCCAGCCGTCCGGATAAGTATTGAAGATCGCGACGGCCGGCTTCGACACCGGCAGCGGCACGCGAATGCCGTAACAGCAATATTCGAAGCCGAGGCGTTTAGAATAAGCGGCGATCCGCTGGAAGAGCTGCTGCTCGTCTTCCGCGGCGCTGAATTGTTGGTAGGCATCCTGCCAGCGCAGTTCCATTCATTCTCCGACAACGTTACGCTGTCATACCTGTCAGGTGCCAGCGCCGGTTCGGGGCTGATACATTCCGCGCATGACTTCACCTTTGTTGCATCCGGTCCGCGGCCCGTCTCCGGACGGCTACGTGCGCCTGTCCGAAAGCGCACTGGCCGCGCTCGTGCTCGACCACGTCGCGAGCGGCCTCGATGCATCGCTGCTCGCGGAACTACGCGACAGCGCCATCGACGCGCGCCTGGCCGGCTACACCGAATGGCATCGCCCGGCCAGTGCCGGCGTCGCATACCTGACGGTCGGCTGGGACTGGTATCTCGAGCGCGCGACGGGCACGTTCGTGATCGCGGGCGGCGACGTGCGCAGCAACATCATGGCCGTCGACGCCACCGGCGCCGATCTCGGCATGTTCCGCACCGCCGCCGTGCTCGCCGCGCGGCTCGCACACGTCGACTGGCCGGCCGCGGTCGCATCGTCGCTGCTCGGTCGCAACGACGCCTATCATGCCGGTCCCACGCTCCAGTGACAACCGGCCGCGCTTTCCTCTGACATTTCCGTACGACTGGCGCTCTTTATAAGCAAAAGCCGCCCGCATTTCAATCCCGCCGATCAGGAAACCGATACCATCGGTCAAATGGTATCGGCCACCCTCACCCTGTAAGAGTTACTAGTTACCGCCCCCTCGGGACGCGCGCTGTAATGCGTGCATACCAAAGTACAGATCCGAGGACACCATGCGGACCTTCGTTCACGAGGAAGGGCGGTTGCCACACGAACTTGCAGCGGATCTCGGGCGCTATCGGCGCCGCGTGTTCGTCGAACAGCTCGGTTGGGCGCTCCCGTCGGCGAACGAAAGTTTCGAGCGCGACCAGTTCGATCGCGACGATACCGTCTACGTGTTCGCGAGAAACGCCGACGGCGACGTGTGCGGATGTGCGCGCCTGTTGCCCACCACGCGCCCGTATCTGCTGAAGTCGCTGTTCGCCGACCTGATCGCCGACGACGTCGCGCTGCCGGAATCGGCAGCCGTCTGGGAGCTGTCGCGGTTCGCTGCAACCGGCGACGAAGGCGCTCCGGGCAATGCCGAGTGGGCCGTCCGCCCGATGCTCGCCGCGGTCGTCGAATGCGCGGCGCAACTGGGCGCGCGGCAGTTGATCGGCGTGACGTTCGCGAGCATGGAGAGGCTGTTCCGCCGGATCGGCGTGCACGCGCACCGGGCAGGCCCCCCGAAACCGGTGGACGGTCGTCTGGTTGTCGCGTGCTGGATCGACATCGATCCGCAAACGTTTGCCGCACTTGGAATTGAGCCGGGACGGGCTGCCCGGCAGGCCATCGCCGCCTGAGCCGGAACGCGCGTAGTCCGGCCGGGCGGAACCGTAACGAAGGAGAACCACCGTGGACCAGTCTCAGGTCTTTCGCGCGATGATGCCCGGGTTGACGGGTACCGGCGGCGCCCGCATCACAGTCACCTACCCGTCGTTTCCGCGGCCGCTGCCGCTCGTCCGGCTCGATCGCAACGGGCTCGTGTTCCGGGCGGCCGGCGCGGCACCGCTCGTGTGCGGGTTGCCGCGCGCGGCGACGCTACTGGTTGCGGACGAGCCGCTCTGCTCGCTGCGCCTCGTGATCCGCGACGTCGCCGCTATCGGCGACGGCCAGCATGACCTGACGATGCAGCCGTCCGGGGCCACCGGCGACGAACTACTGTGGCACGCGCTGCGCGACCGCGAACCGTACCGGCAGATCGGGCAGCCGCTTGCGCCCGTCGACGCAGCCATGGCGCCGAACGGCGAGCCGCAGGCCGCCGGCGCCACGCGGCGTCCGTCGCGCAGTGCGGCGTTCCGTCTGCGCTGCCGCAGCGATGCGCTGTTCTTCGCCGACTGGCTCGAATATCACTTCGACGAGCTGCGCGCGCTGTCGCAACGGCACGGGCCGCAATTGCAGCTCAAGCAGTTGCAGCGGCAAGTCGCCGACGACGAGGTGGGCGTGCGCTTCGTCTACGACATCGACGGACACGCGACGCGGCACGCGCTGACCGACTGCGCGCGCGAGGCCTGTGCGTGGATCGAGATGGAAATGCGCGACAAGTACGCGGTGCCGGTTGCGCAGGAGCGGTTCGGCGCGTTTGCGGCGCATGCATGGGCGGCCGGAATGTGAGAGCGGCAACGGCTTCGCGGACACAGCCAGGAAAACTCACCAACGCTGCGTTGCACAATTACAACTAGGGCTTGCCAGACCTCGGGTTTTCCCTTAAAGTTACATCCGTCTCCTCCATGTCTCCAAACATGGATTCAGCCCGCTCCAGTAGCGGGCTTTTTCTTGCCTGCGATAATTTATCGGGGACATATCATCTCCGCTATCCGCCCATGGTCCGCACACCTGGCCGGCCCCGGACAGCAGTATTGGGATACATCCGTACAGACGCTCGAGGAAGCAGACGGCTACCGGATAGTTGGCGCGCAGGCAGCTTGCTCGCGGTGTGGCATCGAAATCCAGATGAGACAAGGGGCTCCGAAGAGCCCCTTGTTTTCGTTACTCGTTTTCTTCGAAGTAATGCCCGAACTTCGCCTGCTTGGTCCGGATGTAACGCTCGTTTTCCTCGCGTACGGGTACCGCAAGCGCCACGCGTTCGCAGACGGGAATGCCGTGCTTCACGAGCGTGTCGAACTTCTTCGGGTTGTTGCTCATCAGTCGCACCGACGTCACACCGAGGATCCGGAGGATCGCTGCGGCCGAGTCGTATTCGCGGGCGTCGTCGGGCAAGCCGAGATCGAGATTCGCCTCGACGGTGTCGCGCCCCTGCTCCTGCAACGCGTATGCACGGATCTTGTTGCTCAGGCCGATGCCGCGCCCTTCGTGGCCACGCAGATACAGCAGCACGCCGCGGTCTTCCGCCGCGATGTAACGCAGCGCGAGATCGAGTTGCTCGCCGCAATCGCAGCGGTAGGAGCCGAACACGTCGCCGGTCAGGCATTCGGAATGCAGCCGCGTCAGCACGGACTGCTCGCCGGTGACGTCACCCATCACGAGCGCGAGATGTTCGGCATCGCTGCCCGATACGCGGAATGCGTACGACGTGAACGTACCGTAGCGCGTGGGCAGCGACGCGGTGGCGACGAGTGTCACGCACTCGTCGGCCTGGCCATTGCCCTGCGTGGGCGATTGGGGACGCGAAGACATCATGAATTCAATCGAAACGATCAGGAATGTAGGAGTTGTGTGGATAGTGCGTGCCCGGAGTTTACCGCTAATCTGGAAACGTCACGCGACTGCCGTAGCAGGCCCGGCTATACTGGGCCCATCGGGTGCCGCGCATCACGCCCTGCCTTCCCTGCATCGTCCCGCACACGGAGAAAGCAAATGAGCACGACTGTCGCGCAAATTCTCAAAGCCAAGCCGGATTCCGGCCGCACGATCTACACCGTCACGAAAGCCGATTTCGTCTATGACGCCGTCAAGCTGATGGCGGAAAAGGGAATCGGCGCATTGCTGGTCATGGAGGGCGACGACATCGCAGGCATCGTCACCGAGCGCGACTACGCGCGCAAGATCGTGCTGCAGGACCGTTCGTCGAAGGCCACCCGCGTCGAGGAAATCATGACGGCCAAGGTGCGCTACGTCGAACCTTCGCAATCCACCGACGAGTGCATGGCGCTGATGACCGAACACCGGATGCGCCACCTGCCCGTCCTCCAGGACGGCAAGCTCATCGGCCTGATCTCGATCGGCGACCTCGTGAAGAGTGTGATTGCCGATCAGCAATTCACGATCAGCCAGCTCGAACACTATATCCACGGCACCCCGGCGGTCACGTCCGTCTGACCCATCCCAGCAAAAAAGGCCCAAACGCGCGAGCGTCTGGGCGGAAAAGCCGCCGGAATGCGGCGACGGAGGTTCTGCTCTGCTGACGCAGACGCGCGCGAGTAGCGCGCGTCCCGTCGGTCACATGCTGTGCTCGGGCAGACCCGGGGATGTTCAGTTGCCGAAGTAGACGGAGTTCACGGGATTCGGGGCTTCACGCGTCATGCGGCGGCCCGACTGGCCTGCGCCCGTCGCCACCGCACCATAGCCGCTCGTGTCGGCTTGGGCGAGCATCGGCTGGTTCGGCTGGATGCGTTGTTCAGCGGCCTGGATGTTCTGCGGATATTGCGCATCGCTCGCGAGCGGCTTGTAGCCGTTCTGTTCGAGTTGCACGAGTTCGGCCCGGACCTGGTCGCGGGTCAAGCCCTGCTCGGACTGCGCGAACGATGCGATCGGGGCGGCAAGCACGGATGCAGCGATCGCTGCGTAGATGATCGACTTCATGGTGGACCTCCGAAATATGTTCTCTTTTGGCGTCGCTTCCGGCGGGACTGTCTGAAGCGATGGATCAAGTGTAGTGCTCGCAATACCAAGGGGAAACCCTTGGTTTGAACATACAGCGTTGCATTTTCGGAAAAAATCGACCGGTGTCACCGCGCGAGATCGTCATTACTTAAATCATTTCCACAACAATGCCTGACGAAAGGCCGACAGCCTAATCACCGATCCGGAAGGTTGTGTTGTAGAATCGTAAGGTTTTATTCGCCCGTCGATACCCTATTCACCATGCACGCACCCACGCCTCTCTCGGTTTCGCTGTCCGGCCCGGCCGGCGTGCGTGCGCGCGCCGGCCATCCGGCGCACCCCTGCCTTCGACGCACGGCCCAGGCACCGCTCGCCCCTGCCCGGCGCCTGATCTGACAGCACGGCCTCCTCCCGGAGCCAGGTCAGACAGGCTCCGGGCGATCCCCATAGGCACGCCATGCCTGCCCCATGCCGATCATTTGGAGAACTGCCATGAAACAACGCCTTTACCAGTTGACCGAACTCGACGTCGCTCGTCTCGAGAAGCACGCCGAACACAACCCGCGCTTCCAGACGATGCTCGACACGCTGCTCGAGCGCGCGGATATCGTACAGCCCGACGCCATCAAGGCGAACGTCGTCACGATGAACTCGCAGATCACGCTGCTCGACGAAGCGTCCCAGGAACAGGCCACCTGGACGATTGTTTATCCGGATGCCGCCAATCTCGAACTCGGACGCCTGAACGTGTTCTCGCCGGTCGGCATGGCGCTGCTGGGCACGCAACGCGGTCAATTGGTGAAGGTGCTGCAGCCAAGCGGCGCCGAAAAGCTGATGAAGGTCGCGGCGATCGTGTTCCAGCCGGAAGCCAACGGCGAATACACGCGCTGACGCCGCTGCGGGCCGGCAGCGTACCTCCGGCCATATCAAACAAAAAGCGAGGCTCTGAGCCTCGTTTTCTTGCGTCCGGACGAGACGCACCGTCGTCGCGATCCGCGTCGTCGTATTCGACAGGCGAAAAAAAGGCGCCCGAAGGCGCCTTTTCGATACTGCGAAGCGGGTTACCCCGCTTGTCACGCTTAGAAGCGGTGACGCAGACCAACCGTTGCTGCGGTTTGGTTGATCGACGAGCTCGGCAGGTTGTTGCTGAAGCTGTCGCCGTTGTAGATCGACGCGCCGATGCCGTTCTTCGCTGCACGCTGGTACACAGCTTGTGCGTAGACGTCCGTGCGCTTCGACAGCGAGTAGTCAGCTTGCAGGCCGAACTGGTTCCAGTGCGTGCTGCCGTTGTTGATCTTCGCGTTCGTGTACGTGTAAGCAGCGCCCAGGCCGAGAGCCGGCGTCAGGTTGTACTTCGCGTTGACTTCGTAGTTGTCCGTGCGCAGCGTGCCCAGACCAACTGCGTTGTTGTCGAGACGTGCTTGCGTCCATGCAGCGCCGACTTGTGCCGGGCCGAATGCGTAACCGGCAGCAGCACCGTACGTGCGGACGCGGCCTTGGCTAGCGATGCCACCGATTGCCGACGACGTCGCGCCGTTTGCGTTCGTACCGTCACCCAGGTTCGCTTGCGAGTATGCACCCGCCAGCTTCAGGCCTTGGAATTGGTATGCAACGCCTGCGCTGTACGCACGGTTGTTACCAAAGTTCGTGTTGTTCGAGAACGAGTACGTGCCGCCGAATTGCAGGCCAGCGTAGTTCGCGCTCGTGAACTTGATGGTGTTGTTCGCTGCGACGTCACCGGTCGTGCTCAGACGGTCGAGGTTCAGCGGGTGCGCGAAGTACGTGCCGCCCCACGAGCCCGTTGCCGTCAGCGGCGCCAGGTAGTCTTGCGTTGCGTCATACTGCTTACCCAGCGTGACCGTGCCGTACTGGCTCGACAGACCGACAAATGCTTGACGGTTGAACATGCCGCCGTTGTTGCCCAGCTTGCCGTTACCGATGCCGAAGCCGCTTTCCAACGTGAAGATTGCCTTCAGGCCGCCACCCAGGTCTTCCGAGCCACGCAGGCCGAAACGGCTCTGGTCAATGCCCGAACCCATCGCCCAACGCGACTTGCCAGCTTGGCCGAGTGCCGGCTGGACGTTGCTCGTGTAGGTGATGCCTGCGTCCAGCACGCCGTACAGCGTGACGCTGCTTTGCGCGTGAGCGACGGTAGCGAACGATGCTGCAGCTGCTGCAACGATCAGAGTCTTGTTCATTCGTGGAGCTCCCTTCTAAAAAGAGGCAGGTCTCGCGACCTTGTTCATAAACGGTCTGCAACCGCCCGGGAACGCCATCGGTCCTTCTGGCCGCGCCCGGATAGTTGCCCGTTTGGGAACCGTGAGTTTAGGGGTGTACCCTAGGGGCGCGATCCGCAAATAAAGAAATAAGCTTTTCCAGAACTAGAAATAATGAAAGTGGGGGAGCGTTATAAGTATTTGTTTTAACGTCTTTTTTTGACTGATTGACGGATGCTTTTTGGAGGCTTTCATCCCACCATTCTTTCGTGTCATCGTCTTGACGGTTGCATAGAAACAACAAACGGAATCGATGGAACCACGCAAAAACGGTAATTTTTACCCAGATCAGTCTCAAATATTGGGCCTGCTCGCCTAAAACGCTGCGACCGAACTGTAAACACATGCCCGTGTGGCCGTGGCCGACCCTATTGGGCCGTCAGCGTCTGAAGCGTGGGACCGGCGGCCGGCGCCCCGGCTGCCCGCAAGCCGTCGTGACATGCGGTAACAGCCTTGATGACCCGTGTAACCCGGTCGCAGGACCAGCAGACTAACGTAAGGCGCCCCGATTACATATTAGATAGAGGACTCGCCATGAATCGGCGTTCGCTGTTGCGCGCCATCGGACTGACCGCCGCCGTCGCCGCCACCGCCGATCGGCTGCGCCCCGCTCGGCCCAACCCGCACCGCCCAGGTATAGGCCTCCCGGCCCGCCTCCGGGCCCCGGGCAGGCCGCCTCATCTCGATCGCCCGGGCTTCGCCGCCATGCCGCCTCGCGCCGCCTGACCGCGCCAGGGGCGTCGTCCGCCTGCGCGCCGCCGCACACGGCTCGAGCCCGGCCGCACGCGCATCAGGCGACGTCGAGCGCGAGCACCTGTCCGGTCGTCAACACGTCGCCGAACGTGTCCGACAGCGCGGCCAGCGTGGCGCGATGGAGATCGCTGTGCGGCACCGTGCCGCCGTCCGCGACATCGAGATCGCGCGTCGCGCACGCGTCGTCGACGACGATCACCCCGTAGCCGAGCGGCACGGCATCGCGGGCCGCGCCGGCGACGCACGCATGCGTCATCAGCCCGGTGACGATCAGCGTGTCGATGCCGGCCGCCTTCAGGCGCGCGTCGAGGTCCGTCGTCGGGAACACGCTCACCGACGTCTTCTTCACGACCGCGTGATGCGGCGCCGGCAGCAGGTCCGCATGAAAGCGGAAGCCGTCGCTGCCGTCGGCGAAGAGCGGGCCGCCGGCAGCGCCGACGTGCTGGATGTGGAATACCGGGATGCCGGCGCGATCGGCGAACGCGATCACGCGTCGCGCATTGCCCAGCGCGCGCGGTCCTTCCGGAATCGGCAGGCGGCCGCTGAAATACTCGTTCTGGAAATCGATCACCAGCAGCGCGGTGCGGGCGGCGTCGATCGACCTCGGCGCGCTCGCGCCGGCCAGGGTACGGATGGTCGGATGTTGCATGGGTCGCTCTCTACTCAAGGTTGGCACATCGAACGGAGCGGCGGCCCGGCACAGCCGCGCCGCCGCACGCGGTCAAGGCAGGTTGCCGTCGTGAATCGGCTGCCGTGACCGCGAGGCGCCAGTGTCGGGCCGTGCGACCCTGCGCGACAGCGGACCGCGAGACAACGTCCGACAGGATCGGGCCAACCTGCGCGCAACCGTCCACGACAGCGCGGCTGCCCGCCATGAAAACAGCGGATACGTGACGGTCGAGGGCCCGAACGCGCGATAACGCGCGGAGGCGCCCACTCGCCTCTCCCCCATCGCGCCGTGCCCCCGCGGCTCGTCCGTTTGGATGGCACGAAGCGCCAGGTTTGTTGTCATCATGGCCGTCATTCGTCGCATGTCGCATCGAACGGCGCCGCGCATGCTCGCGCCCCCGCCATGGAGACACCATGAACGCCCCCGTCCTCGGCACAGTCGACCAGATCGGCTATGTGATTGCCGATCTCGACCGCAGCATCGCGCGCTGGCGCCCGCTACGATGCGATCCCGTCGACCGTGTCCGGCGACGTGCGTCTCGGCGGCCGCTACCTCGGTGAAGCGGCGACGGTCACGATCGATGTCGGTCTCTCGTATCCCGGCAACCTGCAGATCGAACTGATCCACGTGACGAACGATGCCCCGTCTCCGTACCGCGACATGCACGGGCAACCGCTCGCGGGCCTGCATCACGTCGCATGAGCGGTCGACGATCTCGATGCCGCGGTTGCGCAGCTCACGGCGCTTGACCTGCGCGTCGTGTTCGAAGCGCGCAACCCGGTCACGCGCGTCGCCTACCTCCACGACGCCGACGATCCCGGCGTGCGCGTCGAAGTGATCGAACGCGCCGGCATGCGCGACTCGATCGCGCGCGGCATCGCCGAAGCACGCGCACGGGATGGCGCCGATCCGGTCCGCATCATCGACGCGTCGACAGCCGCACGAGCGGGCTCGTGCGTCCCCTTTCACTCACAGGAGAAAACACGATGAAACGACTCGAAGGCAAGGTGGCGCTGATCACGGGCGGTGCCCGCGGCCAGGGCGAGGCGGAGGCACGCCGATTCGTCGCCGAAGGCGCACGCGTGGTGATCGCCGACGTTCTGGACGACACCGGACAACGCGTCGCGGCCGAACTCGGCAACGCCGCGCGCTACCAGCATCTCGACGTGACGAACGAAGACGACTGGCACACCGCCGTTCATGCGACGCTCGCGCACTTCGGCCGGCTGGACATCCTCGTGAACAACGCGGCAATCCTGAAGCTCGTGCCGATCGAGTCCTGTTCGCTCGACGACTATCGCAAGGTGATCGACGTGAACCAGGTCGGCTGCTGGCTCGGCATGAAATCGGCACTGGCCGCGCTGAAGGACGCGAGCGGCGGCTCGATCGTCAACGTGTCGTCGACGGCCGGGATGGAAGGCGTGGCCGGCGGCAGCGCGTATGTGGCGAGCAAGTTCGCGGTGCGCGGGATGACGAAGGCCGCCGCGCTCGAGTTCGGCCGCTATGGAATCCGCGTGAACTCGGTCCATCCGGGCGGCATCGACACGGTGATGGCACGCCCGCCGGAATACGCCGATTTCGACCCATCGTCGATCTACAGCGGGCTGCCGATCGCGCGCATCGGCAAACCCGACGAAGTGGCGAGCCTCGTGCTGTTTCTCGCGTCCGACGAATCCGCGTATTGCACGGGCGCGGAATTCATCGTCGACGGCGGGATGCTCGCAGGCAGCACGTTCCACTGATCCGCTGCGGGGCTGACGGACAGGTCAGGCCGCTCATCCGCACCGGCAATCACGGATCCGAAAACGATCATGCCGCCGGCGGCTTTCCCGCGCGGCGGCACGATGGCTACCGAAACGAAGCAGCAAGCGATGCGGCGCTCAATACCCCTTCGGCTGGATCGCCGGCGCGCCGACACCACGCGCCGCCTGCCTGCGGCCGCGCACGAGGAAGCGTCCGTTCGGGCCGTATACACCTTCCGCTTCCGGATGCAGCGTCAGCAACACGAAATACAGCAATCCGCCGACCAGCAGCGACACCGGCACGCTTAGATCGAACTCGCCAGCCAGGTTGCCGAGCGGCCCGACGAACTGGCCCGGCAGGTTCACGAACGACAGCCCGATGAACGCCGCCGGCAGCCACGCGCCCATCGCGCGCAGGTTCCACCCGTGCGTGAACCAGTAGTGGCCGCCGCGCAGCCCGCGGTTGAACACCTGCAGGTCGTCGGCGAGATAGAAGCCGCGACGCGTCACGTAGCCGATCACCATGATCGCCATCCACGGGCAGCTGAACGTGTCGATCAGCGTCGAGAACGTCGCGACGCTTTCGACGAGGTTGAACCAGAAACGGCCAACGAAAATGAATGCGATCGCGATCGTGCCGATCAGCAACGTCGCACGCACACGATTCAGGAAGCGCGGAAACATGCTCGACACGTCGAGGCCCGTGCCGTACAGCGCGGTCGTGCCGGTCGACATCCCGCCGATGATCGCGATCAGGCACATCGGCAGCAGGAACCAGCGCGGCGACACGGCGAGCAGCCCGCCGACGTAGTCGTTCGATGCGATGAACGCGGGCGCCTTCGACGCGATGATCGTCGCGGTCGCCAGGCCGAAGAAGAACGGCACGAAGGTCGCGATCTGGGCAGCGAACACGGCGCCCATCACGCGCCGCTTCGGCGTCTGTTGCGGGATGTAGCGCACCCAGTCGCCGAGCGTCGACGCGAACGACACAGGGTTGCTCAACGCGACCAGCACCGCGCCGACGAACGCGGCCCAGAATCCTGCACTGCCCTGGCTCAGCTTGCCCGCGTAGTTCATGTCGAACATCCCCGCGAACGCGAACAGGCCTGCGACGAACAACAGGCTCGCCGCCCACACGGCGATCTTGTTGACCCACAGCATGAAGCGAAAGCCGTAGATGCAGACGATCAGCACGAGCACCGCGAACACCATGTAGGCCGCGCCGAGCGTGAAGCCGTTGACGGGCACGCCGACCATGTTGTGCGCGCCGCCGACGAGCGCGTCGCCCGAGCTCCACACCGCGAGCGAGAAGAACGCGATCGACGTGAGCAGCGCGAGGAACGAACCGACGATCCGGCCGTGGATGCCGAAATGCGCGCCGGACGACACGGGGTCGCTCGTGCCGTTGCGCGGGCCGAACAGGCTCATCGGCGCGAGGATGCAGGTGCCGGCGAGTACACCAAGCACGATCGCGGCGACGCCCGACTTGAACGACAGCCCGACCAGCACGGGGAAGCTGCCGAGCACCGACGTGGAAAACGTATTGCAGCCGCCGAACAGCAACCGGAACAGATCGATCGGACGTGCATAGCGCGATGCGTCGGGAATGCGCTCGAAACCGAACGATTCAACTTGCGTAATCCTGCCTTCAGCCATTTGTCTCCAACTCCTCTGGTGCATCGGTACGGCCTGCGACTTCGGCCATACGACACATCGTCATCAATTTGCGGCCACTCTAAACCGGATCGGGCGGCGCAAATATCACGCATTCGAGACGTTTACGACGAAGGAGAACAATGTTTCGCGGCGGGAAATCGTCCGTTTGCCGCGCCGCGCATGCGGTGCCGGCGATGCAAGGCAGGTGCGACGGCGATGCGCGGGGCTGCCGTCAGCGGACACCAGGTCGGCGCTCCGCCCCCTGTTGAACGGCGGGCGGACGACCCGCGCCAGCCTGCCTCGCGGCCCGGCGTGCTACTGCACCGATCGCGCGACCGGCCCCGGTGCGGCCTGCGCCGTTCCCGCCGGCCAGCCTCCCGCGAGCGCCTTGTACAGCACGACCGTCGACGCCGCGCTGCGCATCCGCCCGTCGGCCGCCGCGTCCTGCGCCTGCAGCAGCGTCCGCTGCGCGTCGAGCACTTCGTAATAGTCGATCGCGCCCGCCGCGAAGCGCGTCTGCGCAAGCTGCGCCGCGCGTGCGCTGTCGTCCGCCGCCCGCACGAGGTGCGCGGTCTCGTCCCGCGTGCGGGCAACGCGCAGCAGCGCGTTCTCGGTTTCCTCCAGTGCGCCGAGCACAGTCTGCCGGTACTGCGCGAGCTGGCCGGCCGCCTCCGCGTCGCTCGCCGCGATCCGCGCGCGCACGCGGCCGACGTCGAGGAACGACCAGTCAACGCCGAGCGCGATCAAGTTCGTGTCGCTGCCCGCACGGAAGAACCCATAGCTGCTCGTCGCGCTGCCGAGCAGCCCCGACAACGTAAAGCGCGGAAACAGGTCGGCCGTCGCGACGCCGACCCGCGCGGTCGCCGCGTGCAGCCGTGCCTCGGCAGCCGCGACATCGGGGCGCCTGCGCAGCAGGTCGCCCGGCGTGCCGGGATCGATGTCGGCGGCAAGCGCCGGCAGCGGCACCGGCGTGCCTTTCGATGCGTCGTCGTTCGGGATGTCGAACCGGCCGATCAGCGCATCCGGCGTCTGTCCGGTCAGCACCGCGAGCCGGTGCTCGTCGACGCCAATCGCCGATTCATACACGGCGATCCGCGACATCGTCGATTCGTACTGTGCGCGCGCACGCGCCGCATCGAGCTCGGAACCGCGCCCCGCGCCGACGCGCGCATTGATCAGCGCGAGCGTCTGCTTCTGGTTGTCGGCGTTCTCGCGTGCGATCCGCAGCCGCTCCTGCGAGCCGCGCAGATCCACGTACGTGCTCGCGACCTCACCCGCGATCACGACACGCACCGCGCGTACGTCGGCCGCGCTCGCGGCCGTTTCCGCGCGCTGCGACTCGATCGACCTGCGCACGCGTCCGAACAGGTCCAGTTCCCACGCCGCGTTGATCCCGACATTGGATATCGGCGTATCGCGCTGGCTGCGCGGTGCGCCGAACGCCTGGTCCTTGCTCATTAGCTGGTGGCCGATCTGGCCGCTCGCGGTAATCGTCGGATAGCGGTCGAAGGTGGCATGCGACAGCAACGCGTTCGACGCGTCGTAGCGCGAGACGGCGACCTGCAGGTCGTGGTTCGCCGCGAGCGCCGAGTCGATCAGCTGCGTCAGCGCCGGATCGCCGAAGCCGCCCCAGAACGTGGCATCGGCAGCCGCCGACGCGTCGGGCGACGTCGCGTCCTGCATGGCCGGATGCGCGTCGCGTGCGAAGCGCGCGGCAGCCGCCGTGTCTGGCCGTTTGAAATCGGGGCCGACCGCGCACGCGGCGAGCGTCAACGACATCACGAGCGCGGAAAGACGGAACGCGGCGCTCATCGGTTTTCTCCTTCGAGGGTGCCGTGCTGTTCGCTCCACACGGCCGGCGTGCCGCCCGCGAGCTTGCGGATCGCCACATAGAACACGGGCGTGAGGAACAGCCCGAACAGCGTGACGCCGAGCATCCCCGCGAACACGGTGACGCCGGTGGCCGCTCGCACCTCGCTGCCCGCGCCGCTGCCGATCAACAGCGGCACCGCGCCCGCGATGAACGCGACCGACGTCATCACGATCGGCCGCAACCGCAGCCTGCACGCCTCGAGCGCGGCTTCGATCACGCCCTTGCCCTGGATTTCAAGCTCGCGCGCGAACTCGACGATCAGGATCGCGTTCTTGCACGCGAGGCCCATCAGCACGACGAGACCGACCTGCACGAACACGTTGTTGTCGCCGCCGGAAAGCCATACGCCGAACAGCGCCGCGCACATGCATACCGGCACGATCAGGATCACCGCGAGCGGCAGCGTCCAGCTCTCGTACAGCGACGCGAGCACCAGGAACACGAGCATCACCGCGAGCGGGAACACGACGATCGCCGCGTTGCTCTGCGTGACCTGCTGATAGCTGAGGTCGGTCCATTCGAGCGTGATGCCCGGCGGCAGCACGTCCTTCGCGATCTGCTGCAGCTTCGCGATCGCCTGCGACGACGACATCGCCTTCGGGTCCGCGTCGCCGATCAGGTCCGCAGCCGGATAGCCGTTGTAGCGGACGACCGGATCCGGCCCGTACGCGGGCGCGACCGTCACCATCGAGCCGATCGGCACCATCTCGCCCTTCGCGTTGCGGGTGCGCAGATTCGCGATGTCGGCGGCCGTCTGCCGGTGACCGGCATCCGCTTGCGCCATCACGCGGTACACGCGGCCAAACAGGTTGAAGTCGTTCACGTACATCGAGCCGAGATAGACCTGCAGCGTGCTGAACAGGTCGGTCAGCGAGACACCCTGCGCCTTCGCCTTCAACCGGTCGACCTTCATCTCGAGTTGCGGGATGTTCGCCTGGTACGAGCTGACCGGGTAGCTCATCCCCGGCGTCTTCGCGACTGCGGCCTGGAACGCGGTGAGCGCGTTCTGCAAGGCGCCGTAACCCAGCCCGCCGCGGTCCTCCAGGTACAGCGAATAGCCCGAGCCGTTGCCGAGCCCCTGGATCGGCGGCGGCATCAGCGCATAGGTAATGCCGCCACCGATGGCCGAAAAGCGTGCGTTCAGGTCCGCGTTGATTTCCGCGGCGCTGCGGTGGCGCTGGTCGAACGGCTTCAGGATCACATACGAGTTCGTGATGTTCGGCGTGTTCACGCCCTGCAACGCGTTCAGCCCCGCGAACGCCGGCACTATCTCGACACCGTCGGTGCCGAGCGCGACCTTCGTCATCTGCTCGGTCACCTCGCTGGTGCGCGCGAGCGATGCGCCTTCCGGCAACTTCGCGCCCGCGAACAGGTACAGCTTGTCCTGCACGGGGATGAAACCGCCCGGCACCGCGTTGAACAGCAGCGCGGTCGCCGCGAGCAGCACCGCATAGACGGCGAACACCACGCCGCGCCGCTTCAGCGCGCGACCGACGACGCCGTGATAGCGGTCGGAGCTGCGCTCGAAGAAGCGGTTGAACGGATGGAACAGCCAGCCGAATGCGCGGTCGAGCCCACGCGCGAGCGCATCCTTCGGCGTGCCGTGCGGGCGCAGCAGCTTCGCGGCGAGTGCGGGCGACAGCGTCAGCGAATTGATCGCGGAGATCACCGTCGAGATCGCGATCGTCACCGCGAACTGCCTGTAGAACTGGCCGGCCACGCCCGACATGAACGCCATCGGCACGAACACCGCGCACAGCACGAGCGCGATCGCGACGATCGGCCCCGACACCTCGCGCATCGCCTGATGCGCGGCGTCGCGCGGGCTCAGCCCCTGTGCGATGTTGCGCTCGACGTTCTCGACCACCACGATCGCATCGTCGACGACGATCCCGATCGCGAGCACGAGCCCGAACAGCGTCAGCGTGTTGATCGAATAGCCGAGCAGATAAAGCCACGCGAACGTGCCGACCACCGATACCGGCACCGCGACGAGCGGGATGATCGACGCGCGCCACGTCTGCAGGAACAGGACCACGACGAGCACGACCAGCACGACGGCCTCGATCAGCGTGTGCTGCACCGCGCCGATCGATTCGCGCACGAACACCGTCGGATCCCACACCGGGCGATACGCGATGCCCGGCGGGAAACGCTTCGACAACTCGTCGAACTTCGCATACACGGCCTTCGCGACCTCGAGCGCGTTCGCGCCCGGCGACAAGAAGATGCCGACCACGGCCGAATGCCGGTCGTTGAAATACGAGCGCAGCGTGTAGTCGCCCGCGCCGAGCTCGACGCGCGCGACGTCGGATAGCTTCACGACCTGGCCGTCGTCGCCGTTGCGCAGCACGATGTCGCCGAATTCCTGCACCGTGCGCAGCCGGCCGCGCACATTGATCGACAGCAGGAAGTCGTTCTTCTTCGGCGTCGGCTCCGCACCCAGCTGGCCAGCCGATACCTGCACGTTCTGCTCGCGCACCGCGGCGATCACGTCGCTCGCGGTCAGCCCGCGCGATGCCAGCCGGTTCGGGTCGAGCCAGAGCCGCATCGCGTAGTCGCCGGAGCCGTACACGCCGACATCGCCGATGCCGGTCAGGCGCGACAGCTCGTCCTTCACGTTCAACGTCAGGTAGTTGCGCAGGTACAGCGAATCGCGGCTGTTGTCTGGCGAATAGAGGCTCACGTACATCAGCGGCGTCGGCGACTGCTTCTGCGTGGTCACGCCGTACTGGCGCACCTCGTCGGGCAGGCGCGACAGCGCCTGGCTCACGCGGTTCTGCACGCGCACGGCGGCCGTGTCGGGATCGACGCCCTGCAGGAAGGTGACGACGACCTGCAGGCTGCCATCCGAGCCCGCGACCGACTTCATGTACATGATCCCTTCGACGCCGTTGATCGCTTCCTCCAGCGGCTCGGCGACCGATTCGGCGATTTCCTTCGGGTTCGCGCCCGGGTACGTCGCACGCACCACGACGCTCGGCGGCACGACTTCCGGATATTCGCCGGCCGGCAGCATCGGGATCGAGATCAGGCCGAGCGCAAAGATGACGATCGACAGCACGACCGCGAAGATCGGCCGGTCAATGAAGAATCGGGAAAAATCCATCGCAGGGCTCCCGTTATTGCGCGACCGGCGCGCCGGCGTCGGCCACGGCCTGCATGCCGCTGCCCGGCCCGGTGCCCGCGTCCGCATGCACGGCCAGCGCCTTCGGCTTCACCTGCGCACCTGGATAGTAGATCCGCTGCACGCCGTCGACGACCACGCGATCGCCTGGCTGCAGCCCCTTCTCGACGATCCGCTCGCCGTCCAGCACACGGCCGATCGTCACGTCGCGACGCAGCGCCTTGTCGCCGGCGCCGATCACGTATACGTACTTGCGATCCTGGTCGGTGAGCACCGCCTTGTCGTCGACGAGCAGCGCGTCCTGGTCGCGGCCGCTGACGAGCTGTACCCGCGCATAGAGGCCCGGCGTGAACGTGTGGTCCGCGTTCGGCAGCCGCACGCGTGCACGGATCGTGCCGGTTTGCGGATCGAGCCGGTTGTCGAGGAAATCGACGGTGCCCGCGTGCGGGAAGCCCGTCTCGTTCGCGAGGCCCACGCGCACCGGGTCCGCGCCGATCGCCCGATGCTTCCGGTCGGCGCGCCGCGCGTTGTAGCGCAGGTAGCTCTGCTCGTCGCAGTCGAAATAGACGTAGACGGGGTCCTGCGACACGACCGTCGTCAGCAGCGTCTCGTCCGCGCGCGCGAGGTTGCCGGCGGTCGCGATCGCGCGGCCGACTCGCCCGGCGATCGGCGAACGCACTTCGGTGAAGCCGAGATTGAGCTTCGCGTCCGCGACGGCCGCGTCGGCCGCCCGCAGGTCGGCGCGCGCCTGCTCCGCGGTCGAGCGCGCGTTGTCGAGTTCTTCCTGGGAGGTTGCATGCGCATCGATCAGCGTCCGCACGCGTTTGAGCTGTACATCGGCGAGGCTCGCGGCCGCGCGCGCCCGCTGCTGCTGCGCGTTCGCGCGGTCGAGCGCGATCCGGTACGGGCGTGGATCGATCTCGAACAGCACCGCGCCCTGCGCGACGAGGTCGCCCTCCTTGTACGCGATGCGCTGCAGATAGCCGCTCACGCGCGGTCGCAACTCGACCGCGTCGACCGCTTCGACGCGTCCGTTGAATTCGTCCGCGAGGCGGACCGTGCGCGGCGCGACGGTCGTCACACCGACTTCGGGCAGAGGATGGACCGACGATTCGCCTTTGCCGTCATGACAGCCCGACAACGTCAGCAGCAATGCGCAGGCGGCGCTCAAAGGCGACGTCCTGCCTGGGGATAAGAAGAGCATGATGCCTCGCGACGGGTTAAACTGCCGCGTAGCATAAAAGTTGAAGTTAACTTCAAGTCAAGCTTTCCCGGAGGGCGTCATGGGTATCGACGAAACCACGCAATGGCCGCTGATGTCGATCCGCGAAGTAGCCGCGCGCAGCGGCGTGCCGGCATCGACGCTGCGCTTCTACGAGAAGCGCGGGCTTATCAAGTCGCACCGCAACGGCTCGAGCCATCGTCACTATTCGCGTGCGGTGCTGCGGCTGATCGCGTTCATCGTGTTCGCGCAGAAGATCGGCTATTCGCTCGACGAGATCGCCGAGCAACTCGTGAGCCTGCCGGAAGACACCGCGCCGACGAACAAGGACTGGCAGCGGCTGTCGCGCGGCTGGAAGCAGCGCGTCGCGAACCGGATCGAGGAGTTGCAGCGGCTCTACATCAACCTCGACGAATGCATCGGCTGCGGCTGCCTGTCGCTGAAGCGCTGCAAGCTGACGAACCCGGAAGACCGCGCGGGCCGCAACGGGCCTGGCGCGCGGCGCTGGCTCGGCGATGCGCCGCCGGATCTCGACTGATGCGCGCGGCCGGCACCACATTGCCCCCTCACCTCAACCGACGCGCCAACCACCGTTCACCGCGATCGTCGCGCCGGTGACGAACGACGCACGCGGCCCGGCGAGCCACGCGACCGCGTCCGCGATGTTGTCCGGATGGCCAGCGCGGCCGGCCGGCGTCTGCTCGCGGATGGTCGCCGCGATGGCCGGCGCGACGCCACCGTCGCCGAAGAAGCGCGTCTCGGCGATGTAACCGGGCGCAACCGTATTGACCGTTGCACCGCGCGGCCCGAGTTCGCGCCCGAGCGCGACGGTGAACCCTTCGGCGCCGGCCTTCGCCGCCGCGTACTCGTGACGGCGTGCGCGCAGGCGGGCTTCGCACCGCGCGTGGTCCAGCAGCCGCGCCAGATGCAGACGACGGCCGGGCTGGTCCCGGTCGGAATCGGCGTCGCGCTGATGCCGCGCCTGTTCGTGCCGATGCAGCCGCAATATATTACGCTATGCGAACTGACTGGCACGTGCAGCCCGCTCGCGTACGAGCTGGCGATCGCGTACCGCACGCCGCCGTCCGCTCGTAGATGCGCTGCGCGAAAGCGCGCGCAACGCGGTGCACGAACTTGTGTTGATTGCGGCGACGTGACCGCGCGCATCGCGCGCGCGGCGCTCAATCGCCGAGGATGTTGAGCGCGACCGCGAGCACGGCCTGCCTGAATTCGTGCTGCCGCGTGGGCAGCGACGTGAACTCCCGCATCATGTGGCTGTACGACACGGTCATGCCGATCGCGCTCGCGATCATGAAGAACAGCACGTTCGGGTCCGCCGCCCGAATCTCGCCGGCCTCCACCGCTTCCGCCAGCAGCGGGAACATCACCTCGTGATACGGGCGCACGAGCCGCTCCTGCAGCCGGTCGAGCCGCGCGCCCTCCTCGGTCGCCGCCGTCGAGAAGAACATGCCCATGTCGGGCTCGTCGAATTCGTGATCGACGCACAGCTCGAGCGCGCGCCGTACGCGCTCGCGATGCGGCAGCGACGACGTGCGCAATGCACGCAGCGCGTCGAACATCGGTTGGGCCAGCTCGACGATCTGCTCGACGACCGCCAGCCACAACGTTTCCTTCGTGCCGAAGTGATGGGCGATCAACGCCGCGTCGATGCCCAGCTCGCGCGCGACTTCGCGCACGCTCGTCGCGTCGTAGCCGCGCTTCGCAAACGTGCGGCGCGCGGCGCGCAGTATCACGTCCGGACCGACGGATGCGTCCGCCTGCGGCCGCCCGCGCGTACGCCGCTTCGACGGCGCGCGCTCAGTGACTTCAGCCACGTTTTCCTGCTCCCCTTGAATGGTTCGAATGCCCGCGTTCGGGCCCGGTTTCATTTCCCCGGCATTGGACGGCCGCCCCGCTCCGTTGACACGCGAAGCCGGGAAGCGCTAGGATCATACCTTATTCATCACGTGATGATTTATCCATGACAACCCCTACACGCATCGTCATCGTCGGCGGCGGAATCGCCGGGCTGCAGCTCGCGACCCGTCTGGGCGAGCGCCTCGGCCGGTCCGGGCGGGCGCAGATCACGGTTGTCGACCGCAGTCCGACGCACATCTGGAAGCCGATGCTGCACACGATCGCGGCCGGTACGCGCGACGTCCAGCAGCAGCAGGTGATCTTCCTCGCCCATGCACGCGACCACGGCTACACGTACCAGCCCGGCGAACTGAAGGGGCTCGATCGCGCACGCCGCCGTATGCAGCTCCGCGAGATCCGCTCGCAGGACGGCGAACTCGTGCTCGAGGCACGCGAACTCGAATACGACGTGCTGATCGTCGCGCTCGGCAGCCAGGCCAACGATTTCGGCGTACCGGGCGTGCGCGAGCACTGCTACTTCATCGACAGCCAGCAGCAGGCCGAGACCTTCAACGAAGCGTTGCGGATGCGCGTCTTTCGCAGCATCGCGCGCGACGAGCCGTTCCGCGTCGCGATCGTCGGCGCGGGCGCGACCGGCGTGGAACTCGCGGCGGAGCTGAGCCGCTTGCTGGAAGTGGCGCAGGCGTATGGCGACGCGACGGTGCGCGAGCGGCTGCAGCTCACGCTGCTTGAAAGCGGCCCGCGCATCCTCGCCGCGTTTCCGCCCAGGATTTCCGCGTCGGCGCAGCGGCGGCTCGAACAGATCGGCTTTCACGTGCTGACGTCGACCCGCGTCACGTCGGCCGACGCGAACGGCTTCCACTACGGCGACGGTTCGTTCGCCGAAGCGGACCTGATGGTCTGGGCGGCCGGCGTGAAGGCGCCCGATTTCATGCAGGCGCTCGACGGGCTCGATACGAACCGCGCGAACCAGATCGTCGTCGGGCCGACGCTGCAGGCCACGGGCGACGAGCACGTGTTCGCGATCGGCGATTGCGCAAGCCTCTTGCCCGACGGCCATGAACGGCCGCTGCCGCCGACCGCGCAGGTCGCGACGCAGCAGGCCGAGCATCTCGCGAAGCACCTGCCCGCCTGGCTCGACGGCACGCCGATTCCGCCGTTCGCATTCCACGATTTTGGCTCGCTCGTGTCGATCAGCGACTACGACGCGTTCGGCACGCTCGGGCAGTTCGGGTTCTTTCGCGGCGGCTTCATCCAGGGGCGCTTCGCGCAGTTCAGCCACCTGATGCTCTACCGGCGGCACCAGCAGGCGCTGCACGGCTTCTCCAAGGCGACGCTGCTGTGGATCGCCGAACGGATCAACGGCTGCGCGCAGCCGCGCATCCGCCTGTCGTGATGCCGCGTATGGCGGTGTCGCGCAACGTTTCGAGGAAAACTGACATGAACAACCGTTTAGCGCCCTGGCTCGTGACCGTCGCCGCGATCGGCAGCTTCGACATGCCGTCCGTCTCGTGGGGCGTGCCGCGGCGGCGCAGCGTCACGCGCGACCGGCTGCCGTCGTGGGACGCAACGAGCAAGCCGACGATCAGCGTGCTCGAGCGGCCCACGGCCGACACCGCGATGATTTCGTGGCGCGACGCATGCACCGGGCACTACGGTTATCAGAAGTGGCGGCTGTTCACCACGCGCAAGCGCGGCGTGTGCGCGCTGTCGGGGCAGCCGATCGAGATCGGCGACAGCGTCTATGCGCCGCAACTGCTCGGCTCGGCGCCGGGCAACGCCGCCGCGATGGTGCTCGCGGCGTGCATCGACGACGCGGCTGAGACTTGAACGGACGTCGCCCGGCCGGCGCCATACGCCGGATCGCCGTTCTGGCGCTCCGGTTCCGCGTCGAGATGCGCGGCATGCGGTCGCGCTTTGGACTCCGGCATCAGCTCGCCTTCCCACTTCGCGACCACGGCGCTTGCGATCGAGTCTCCAACCGCGTTCGTGGCCGAACGGCCCATGTCGAGGAACGTGTCGATACTGAGAAAGTCCGCGAACGGACGCGCTGTTCGCCGTGCCGGCGTTCGCACGATCGCGAACGCCGGTTACGGCCCTTCAGGGTGGCGCGACCGCGAGCAGGTCAGTACCCGATCGACGAACCGGCCGGACGGCGCGGATCGTTGACGCCATAGATGTAGCCGACCCGCACGTTGCCGGACACCGAAGAATGTTGCCCGAACTCTGATGGCTCACCGCCTCCGTGCCGGGCAGGCCGACCAAGATCAGTTCCGCGGCGCCCCACGGCGTCTGCTCGACCATCTTGTAGCCCATGTTGCGCGGATCGCGAGGGGTGTTCGGCGAGAGGCCGCGGGTCTCGCAATAGACTTCGTCCGGCAGCCATTGATGATGGACGCGCGGCGCACCGACCGCATCCTGCTGCGTCATCCCGTAGTCGATCACATTCAGCACGGTTTGCAGCATGATCGTGATGATCCGCGAGCCGCCCGGAGAGCCGACCACCTCGAAGACCTTGCCGTCCTTCTTCAAGATCGTCGGCGCCATCGACGACAGCGGACGCTTGCCCGGCGCGATCGACACCGCGATGAATTCGTCGCTCTCTCGAATGGATGCGTTCCACTCGACCTCGGGCATCGATCTTCCAGCGGCTCTCGCAGTCGCTCGCCTCCACGATCGAAGGGCTAGACGCGGCGCGTTCGATGCGGCGTGGCGCTGCGGGCGAAGCCGGAAGTCCGCATCTTCTGCGGCGGCGGACGCTACACGGCGCCGCTCGCTTCGCTGATTTCGTTCACCCTCGCCTATGCGCGACCGCATGCTCCGTATGTCGAACCGAATGTCAATCTGGCGTCGGCCGCACTCACGGACATGGAGCCCGGCGACGTGCTCGTCATTTTCGATTTCCGCCGCTACCAGCGCGACAGCATCCGGGGCGCGCAAGCCGCGCACAAGCTCGGCACGCGTGTGCTGCTGGTCACCGACGAATAGCATTCGCCGATCGGCGAGTTTGCCGAAATCGTGCTGCGAATTCAGGGGCAGCCGTTCGCGATGCTGCAGACCAATGTGCCTGCGCTTGCGCTTGCCGCGGCACTCGTGATCGGTGTGACGAATCAGCAGCCGAATTGGCACTGCAGCGGATGGAGAAGATCGAATATCTCAATTCTGGGGGGATCGAGCCGGATATCAGTCAGCGGGATTTGCCGAAGGGAGGATTGACGCGGGTAAGTCGCCTCACCATGTAGAAGAAGGATTGGCCGCTCCGTCCAACCAGTGGCAATCCTTCAGGGCATGTCGACGGCGAAGTCAGTGCATTCATTCCACACAAAAGCTCTCTTCTCCTTCGATCAACTCGCCACCGTGACTCGTTCGGTCACCCACTCGGGCAGCTTGTCGGTCGCCCAAATCAAAAAACGACGCGCCGCTGGTAATCACCGCGCCACAACTGATCCGGTCGCCTACCCCTGCCACGGCCCGGCCATTGATGATCATCCCCGTCGAACCGCTCACGACAACACCCTCGCCGTGCTCCGGGCACATGTGCCTGTGTCCCACCAAGACTATTGCTCTCATCGTAGCTCCGTTGAATGATGTTTGAGGTTGTGTTGTTGACTTCAGTTAGCGTCGGTTGCCAATTCGTTGCATGTCAATTCTGCAGGGGCTGTTCGTGATTCGACGTCCATTTCGGCAGGCCAGTTAACCTTTGGGGCCAGCATGTACGCTATGTTCAATCTGTGTTCGTCCTCGCTGTCGCGCGACGGATAATCTGGCGGCGGTAGCGAGTTCGGGCCTTCTTGCATGTACGTACAGATATAGGCGCATGCCGACTCACCGTCTCCTTGCTCTCAACTGAAATCGGTCGATCACCTCGTTAGTGCCAGGTTTGACAACTGATAGCACCACGCCCCACTTCATTACGTGGCCACCATTGATTGCGCCTTGCTGCTGCCAGGCTTCGGCTCGAACATCATCCCAGTTATAGGCAATCGCCCGAACCGGCCAGCGTATGAACGGGTTCCACCATACTGCATCGATTTCGTACGCGTACATCTTTCGGCGCAAACGATTGAACCGCAGTGGAAGATCGCGCGGAGGAGAAACATCGGATCGGACAGTTACAAGTACAATCCACATCGATATTATCAATGAAACCACCCCTAACATTACGCTCTCCACATTCTCAAAATCCTCAAAAAGATATCTAAAACAAAAAACCAAGAACGGAACATAAATAAAATTCATGCAAACCATAAGCCCCCGAGCATCCACAAATGAGCGAGGCAACTCGAGATAAACGTCACTCAGATAATTTGGCGCCTGGCCGCCCAGACTTGGTTCATCATGCGGTACATCATTAGGTCCTGGCAAATCTACCAGCCAACCACGCACGGGGGGATTCAATTCCGGTCGAATCATCGCGAGTCCCGAGAGAAGCAAGCCATGCTCGATAAGGCATTTGACTCGACTGCCATCGTCATGCCCCGCCAACAATCGAAGCACGACAGGCCGAATCCGTCGGAGCCGTCCGCGATTCGATGTCCATCTCGACAGGCCATTTCACTTTCGGGGCCAGCAAGTACGCTATGTTCAATGTGCGCTCGTCTTCGTCGTCGCGTGACGGATAATCAGGCGGCGGCAGTGAACCCGGACCTTCTTGCATGTACGTACAGATATAGGCCCATGTTGCTTCACCGTCACCTTTCGCCCCCAGTTGGAACCGATCGGTCACCTCGTTGGTCCCCGGTTTGACAACCGACAACACCACGCCCCACTTCATCACATGGCCACCATTGATTGCGCCTTGCTGTAACCATGCTTCGGCCCGAACATCGTCCCAATCATAGGCAACCGCTCGAATCGGCCAGCGGATAAACGGGTTCCACCACACCACATCGATCTCGTATACGTACATCTTTCGACGTAGGCGATTGAAACGCAATGGCAAATCGCGAGGAGGAGATATATCCAAGCGTAGCATTAGCATCACACACCAAATGCATACCACGAAGAAAGCGCCAGAAATCAAGAAGGACTCGACATCAACCAACGTTAAATTAGAGAAAATAAAAACTGAAAACAACGCAGAACCGAAACCCAACCACATCAAAACTCCCTGCACCCTCAAATAAGATCGAGGTAACTCCAGATAAACATCACCTAGATGGTTCGGCACGTAACCATCCAACACTGGTTCCTCGTTCGGAACGGCATTCGGTTCCGGCAAATCAGCCTGCCAGCCGCGCGTGGGAGGATTCAATTTCGGTCGAATCATCGCGAGTCCCGAGAGATGCAAGCCATGCTCGATAAGGCATTTGACTCGACTACCATCGTGATGCCCCGCCAACAATCGAGGCACGACAGGCCGAATCCGCAGGTGCAGTTCGCGATTCGATGTCCATCTCGGCAGGCCAGTTCACCTTCGGGGCCAATAGGTACGCTATGTTCAATGTGCGCTCGTCTTCGTTGTCGCGTGGCGGGTAATCAGGCGGCGGCAGTGAACCCGGACCTTCTTGCATGTACGTACAGATATAGGCCCATGTTGCTTCACCGTCACCTTTCGCCCCCAGTTGGAACCGATCGATCACCTCGTTCGTGCCCGGCTTGACAACTGACAACACCACGCCCCACTTCATCACGTGGCCACCGTTGAGTGCGCCTTGCTTCTGCCATGCTTCGGCCCGAACATCATCCCAGTCGTAAGCAACAGCTCGAATCGGCCAGCGGATAAACGGGTTCCACCAGACCACATCAATCTCATACACATACATCTTGCGGCGCATCCGGTTGAAGCGCAGAGGAAGATCTCTTGGAGGAGATATATCCATCCGGAACATTACCAGTACCCCCCACACGCAACTGGATACAAACACAACACTTATCGTCACAAGAAAAATATCATCCGGATATTCAAATATTCCACCAGCACACCAAAAATAAACTGGAATGCAAATAATATTTAACCAAAACAACACCCCCCTAACACTCAAAAATGAGCGAGCAATTTCCAAATATACGTCATCAAGGTGATTAAGCAAATCTCCACTCAAGCCCGGCTCATCATTTGGCGAAGAATTTGGCCCAGGCAAATCAGCTTGCCAGCCGCGAACTGGAGGATTCAGCTTTGGTTGAATCGTCATTGCAACTTTTCCTGAGATGTTATTTCAGCAAAGCCGTACTCATCCACACGATCCTTATAAAACCTAGCCGTTATCGATACCTCAACGACTTTGCTATCAGGGTTCAGGTGAATTCTTCCACTTACAATTTTTGGCTTACCTAACCTCGTAGACTTGGACGATTTGCCCCTCGACATATCGAATTTGTAGTCGGCCTTACCATTAGGCGGTGGTTGAATGTTCGCCAACGCCTGGGTATTTTCATGGCCACCTGTCAGCACTTGTGTTTTACCACCACGCCGCGTCACATTTACGGTATACGCATACGCAGAAATTATGGGGTCGAAATTAGGCATCACAATTCTGTAATTCAGCGTCTGATGGCTGGCTGTTATTACATCGACACCCCCCATACCACTCACCGCATCCCATTCATTCTCAAAGCCAACATCAACACTGAATCCCAATAATGCAGCATTCAGTGCAGCAACGGCGTCGCCCGCCTGATCTGGTGCTTTCCAGGAAAGCAGACTTCCATTATTTTTTCCAAACACACATCGGCGCGCCCATATTTCGACCGGTGTAGACTCTTCGGATTGCCCCCACTTGGTTGCAGAGTAAGCCAAGACACCAAAGACAGCGGCAATTCCCAACGGCCCCCAAAAAACACCCACCATGACAACAGTGGAAGCAACGCCAAAGACACCTGCTAGCAATGAAAGCCCCAGTGAAACCTTGTATGCAATCTCAGACTTCCCGTCGCCTTGCTTCGCCGCCCGTCTAACCATCATGACACTCTGCGCCGCATCCAAAAACGCTAGCGCCGCGAACGCACACCCAGCCCCCTTAACGAGCACACCACCAACATCCGCCACATTCTTCAACGTCGCCACCGTGGCACGCGACGCCCCGCCCATCCTGGCCGCCGTCCTCGCACTACTCGAGAACGCCTTCAGCGACACCCCCACAGTCTCTACCACCGCCGCCAGTGCACCAATCGACGCAGACACCGCACCGATCTCCGCCTCCGGATAAGCCGCGCCCACCGTCGTCTTCACACTGTCCATCGACTGTTTCAAACTGTCATAAGACATCCACAGCGCCACCGCCGAAAACAGCAAACTCTGCGGCCCCGATCTCCGATGCATCGACACCGCGGTGATCTGCGTGAACTTCACCGCATCGCTACTTCTCACCTTCACGGCCTGGAAAAACTTCCTGGCCGCCGGATCGAACGTCTCGAGCATCACCAGCGACCGCATCGACAGACTGCCGATCGCAAGTGCTTCGCCACTCGGCTTGCCCGCCAGGTCGCGCAATCGCTTGCCAATCGATTCGGCACTATCCATGGCCCAGCCGGTGACCTTGATCACCGTATTCCTCAACTTGGGATTCGGAATCGAGATCAGCCCTCCCAGCAGCAATGAACGCACTTTCTTTCCACCGCTCTCCATGCCTCGATGGAGAGACTCGGAGAGCAGCGACATGTATTCCGTCAGCGTCAGGTCCACCTGGAATCGCGTGGGTTGCGTGCGGCTATAGAGGTACTGACATCCGATATTCAAGTTCCGCACCCACTTCGACACCTCCTCGCCGACATTCGCCGACAGGCTGATCGCTGCACTATTCACCGCCATCAACAGCACCCCGGCCGTATGCTTGATCTTCGGCTGCAGGAATGCCCCGCCTATGTCCTTGCTTTCGACCGCGGTGCGAATGGCCCCATACAACTTGGACGAATCGTTCAGGCCATCGGAACTCGGCATCAACCCCGCCAGGAAGTTCTTGTTCTTCGCCAATAGCGCCTGATAAACCGGACTCTTCGGGTCGCGCAGCCATTTTTCCCAACGCTTTTGCGTCGCATCTATCAGCAGCGGTGGCTTTTTCGGATCCTTCGGATCACGCTGCGCTGGCGCACCCGATGGCCCACCCGCTATGCAGATGGCCATCATGTTCGCGTACGCATGGCACGATCCCGATTTCAGATTGTCGCCGTCGTAATCGTGCTCGCACTGGCGCATCCAGCTATCCGTCCCGCACCAGCGATCCCAATGCTTGCCGAATGCATCGATCTGCGACTCGAAATACTTGATCTTGTTGTCATACGCGGTCTGGAATTTGCTGCGGAGCGACTCATCGTAGGCATCTTCCAGGCGCCGGTGATACGCTTTCGTCTTCTCTTTCGCCACTCGATCGGCAACCTGCCCGACGTTGACAGGCGGTAGCGCGGCCTTGTTCGCCAGCACCGGATTCGAATTCCAGTCCTTCACGCGCTTGACCTGCTCCTTCGCAGCCGCCAAACCTTCCTGCTTGGCCCACCCGGCTTCCACCTCCCTGAGCTTCAACAACGCCTGCGACGTGAAGCACTTGTACTGATTCTCCGGATCGCCGGCATAGTTCTGAAGCTGCTGCATCCAATAGACGCGCAGGCTGTTGTACTCCTGCACCATCCCGACCGCATCAGGCAGGATCAGAACCGGCACGCCTTTCTTGAACTGGTATTTCGCCACGCTCGACGTGACGAACGCCTGCATCGCGGCCACCCGGTGCGCACGTGCATAGAACCCATGCACGCTGTGAAAATCCACCGAATTCGCCACGAACTCCCAGACCTTCGAACCCAGCTCGGTTACCTGGGTCAGGCCCATCGCGTTGCTGTCGTTGTCGGCGCCGGCGCTCGACGGGTCCGACTTCAGCTTGGCGATGTCGTAAGTCGCAAAACGCGACATCGGCGATTTGCCAGTGCGATAGGCATTCAGCACTTCCTTCGGCCACGGGTCGTTCGCAAATGCGATCTGCGCTTTTCTATAGTTGCCGCTGATGTTCAGAAACGCCGCCGCCACCTCATCTCCATTGCTGATGCAGCTTTCCGGCAGCGGCGGAATGTTGCCGTCCGCGTCGAGCGGCGGCGATTGCAGCGGGTCGAATTGACGCAGCGCGCCCTGATAGGTCACCTGGTATGCCTGCCAGACATTGCCGTCGAGCAGCACATACAGGTAACCCGCGCGTAGCATGCGCAGCGATTCGTTGAAGCCCGATGCTTCCATCGAAATCGACCGCTTCCCGAAAATCGGCGTCACGGCCTTGCGCAACGGCAGAATCGGAATACCCGTCCGCTTGCACGACTTGCATCGGGCGGGATCGCATTGCGCGGTTTGTTTCGAACATTCGTTCAGTTGAGCGGAGACCGCCATAGTTCATTCTCCTTATCGCCGGGCCGACAGAATCTGCGCCCATGTCGTATCGCTGAAGCGATCGAATTGATCCGCGAGCGGCGTACCCGTCGCCACTGCGTGGTGAATCGCCTCGCGGACGATCGAGTACTCGTCCAGTTTCGGATGCAGGTTCAGCCGGTGCAGCGCGAACACGATCTGATCCTCGAGCATGTTCAATCCCAACGCGCGTGCATCCTGCAATTCACGCCACGCGCGCGTCGCTGCATCCGAGGGCAATTCCAAGCCGTGTCCCCGGGCAGGGGCATAGCTCAGCGGCAACGACAGCGATGCACGCCATCCAGCCAGAATGCGAACAACTGACGGGACATCCCGTTGCACGGTCAGGCTGTTGGCCGATACCGGGCGCTCATCGCCGCGTCGCTCCGTCGTCTGCAGGACTTCTCCGTTAGCGGACGGGTACAGCCAGCGCTTGACCGGCCCGAGCCACGATGCCGCCTCGTCGGGAGCCAGCGCCGCCAGCAGTTCGTGGCGTATCGGCTCGAATAGCGGAACGAATGCCGCTTCGTCGCCTCGATCGACGATGCAGCGTTGTGCAATATCGAGCGCCAGTAACTCCGGTGCCTCTGCGCTGCTCAACCATCCACACACATAGCGCTTGTCGTTGCCGGCTTCTGCCTCGGCATAGCTCAACGAGGCATCCAGCAAGTCGGGATCCGGTATCGAACCGGGCGAAGCCAACGTCACGAGACGCGGGCAATGATCAGGCGCATAGGCAAGGTCAGCACGCTCGATCAGCGTCACTGCCGCATCGCCCAGCGCGTCGTAGAGATTCGGCAAGCTGATCGGGCTGTAACCCGCGCCGCTCGCCAGCGGATCAACCAGCAGGTAGAAATAATCGGCATCGCGATGCGCGGCGGCAAGCCTCTCCCGATTCGATGGCGCATTCATCGCGTGCTCTCCGAACAGTTGGCCAGCCGGCCCGGCGATGGCGTGCCGCTCATGCTCAACCCGTTACCTGCGCCGCTCGACTGCGTCACTGGGCCCTTCAGCCTGATCGCCACGGCTTCGATGGTCACGCCGCCTGCATCGACGGTGATCGTGCCGCCCGGCCCCTTGATGACGATGCGATCCGAGGCGTTCACTTCTGCCATCCGGGTCGTCTGGGTAATGCGTTGACCGGCCTGAAGCTTGTACTGCCCCTGCACGGCGTGCTCGGCATGCCCCCCCGTCTCGGTCGTATGGTTCGCCCCGATCCGGTCACGTCGATGATTCCCCACGGTCTCGGTACGATCCGAACCGATCTCCACCACATGGTTGTTGCCGATCTTCTTCAGGTCGTTGTTGCCAATCCGGTGCGAGCGGTTCTCGTTGATGGCGACCTGCTCGTTATTCCCGACCGTCTCGTTCCGATCGTGGCCCACCGTCGTGGTTTCGTCGTGCTCGATCGACTTTCTCCGATCGTGTTCCACCACGTGCGATTCGTCGTGCTCCACGTCCGTTCGCAGATCCTTCTCCGCGTGGATCCACAGCTCCTCCTCGCCCTTCTTGTCCTCGAAGCGGATCGCGTTCGCGTTCTCGTAGCCGCCGTTCTTCGTCGAGCGCGTCAGCGTCCCGCTCTGCGTCGCGTTCTCCGGCAGTTCCCACGGCGGCATCGACATCGCGTTGTAGACCCGACCCGTCACGATCGGACGATCCGGATCCCCATTCTCGAAGTCCACGATCACTTCACTGCCTACCCGCGGTACATGTATCGAACCGTAGTTCTGACCCGCCCACGGATACGCCACCCGCACCCAGCACGACGACGTATGGTCCATCGCCGGCGAGCGATCCCAGTGGAACTTCAGCTTCACCTGCCCATACTGGTTGGTCCAGATCTCGCTACCCGGCGCGCCCGTCACCATCGCCGTCTGCGGGCCCGTCGTGCGCGGCTTCTTCACCGTGCGCGCCGGGCGGTACATCACCGTACGCGGCTGCACCACGAACTCTGTCTCGAACCGGCTCTGTCCCTGGCCACTGACGTCCCCGATCTCGGTCGCGCGGATGCTTGACGCGATCACCAGATAGGCGCGGTTCGCATCGCCCTGCGGGTAGTTCGCCAGCGTGAACACCGTCCCGCACACCACGTTGCGCAAGTTCCCCTGGCCGTATGCCCGGTCGCCCCTCGCGTACAACTCCTGGATCCGGATTCGAGCGAACTGTTCACCCTCCTTCTTCTCCACGTAGTCGCCCGGCCACTCGTAGCGCTCAAGGTCGTTCTGCGCCGTGTTCTGCGGCAACTGGCGATTCACGGTCAGCTTCGCCTTCGGCTGGTGGAAGTCGTAGTCGTCCGTCGTCCACACCCCGGCCTGCAGGCTCTGCGAGACGTCGAACCGGCTCACATGCTCCTGGTCGATGCGCTGATCCGGCGGGTAGTACGGCAGCGTCCGATACGCTTCGCTCTCCACGGGGCGATGCGCACTCACGCTATCGACCAGCACCATCCGGTGGAACCCGTTCGTGTGCTCGAAGAACCAGTAGATGCCGTGCTCCTGCATCAGCCGCTGAATGAAATCGAGGTCCGTCTCGCCGTACTGAACCTGATACTCGAGCTTCGAATACATCTCGCCCAGGCGCTTGTCGTACGAGTACAGGTAATGGCTCTTGAGCACCTCGTCGACGATCTCGATCACCGTCTTGTTCTGGAAGATCCGGTAGTCCTTGCGCTCTGCCGCCAGTGCAATCCAAGGCTTCAATTTGAGCTCGTATCGGCCCCGACGATTGTCCTGGCCAAGGTAGCGTGCTTCGAATACCAGTCCGCTGATCTCGCGCTCGCCCGCGCCGACGTTCGCCCGGCCGGTGTTGCCCGGCTGTCCCGCAGCGTACGTGCCCATGCCGTCCAGCTGGACCACCACCGTCAGTTCCTTGCCGATCATCGACTTCAGGTCGAGATTGGCCGCCTGGGTTTCACCTACGAACGGCTCGGAAGGGGTCGCCAGATCCAGCGTGTACGTGTAGACCTCGGACAGCGCTTCCTGGCCGTGAATCGCGCGCAGCTCCAGCAGCGGTTCGTCTTGAGACGACTTCGGCAGTGCAACGCCTCTCACTGAAATCGTTCGGTTGGAAGTGAAGCTCAACATGACAGCCCTCGTAATACGCCGCTCGACAGCGGTCTATTTGATCAAGTTGAAATAGCACCGCTGTTCACGCGACGCCACGCATTCCCATGCGCACCGGCCACCGCATGACAGCACCACGCTGCAAGGAAACGAGGCTCGTCTGGATAAACGAATGTCCCGATACACATCGCGCCAGGTAGTGGTCCAGAATCAAGCCGAACAAATATGGACTCACGCCATCGAACTCGCGTTCGTCGACAGTGAGCTCGACGGCCAGGCCACGGCCGAATCGGAGTGGGCCATTGCCCGGCAAATTCCTGGTGATGGCGCCGATCTTGATACCGACGAGACTGTCGATCTGGCGTAGCTGACGCGTGTTATCGGGAGACACGAACAGGCTCAGTGCCTGACGCAAGCTGCGGGCCGCATCGTCAGCAGGCGCATCCATCAACGCCTGACCGTCGAAGCCCAGTTGCCGGATCAAATCCCACGCGACGTCACTTTGCGCCAGCGGAGGCCGTGGAGGTGACGGTGGATGGACAAGCGCAGCGTGTTCAATCGGCATCGAAATGTCCGGCGTCAGCCTACGTCCGCCACGGCGATGGAAGAGAGTCGGCAGATCGCCGTTGGTCAACCACACATGGGCAGCCGCACAGCTCATGCGCTCGGGATACGGTCGATCGTCCTCGTCGACGAGCGACACGTAGCATTCGGTACTTGAATGCGGCGTAAGCGTGCCATAGCGCCTCACGGTATTCGACCGCACGAATTGCTCGCGCCTGATTCTGTAATACCGCCCATGTCCGCCCTCGTCCCGCGGCAACATCGCATCGCGCGGCATGAATTCCTGCCTCTCCGCGTCCTCATCGAGCTTCGCGTAAAAGCGATCAATCGAAAACACCTCGTAGTCCATCGGATTCAGCGGGACCGGACGCAACAACACTTCCGCGTTGCCGGATGGCAGCTCGATCGAGTCGGCGGCGTGCGGGAAAAGATTGATGACCGGCGTACAGAAAAGCGCGAAGCATCGAGCATTGACATGATTCGCCAACTCGCCCCCCGTTTGATCGAGCAGCACGACGATTTCGGCTTCGCGCCCACGAACCGCGGCCAGCCCTCTCTTCAGATTCGTCAACGTAAAGAAGTGAAAGCGAGCCGGACAAGAGAAAAACTCATGAAGCAGGTTATGCCCGTGGAACCTGGGTGAGGTCAGCGGCAGCAGGCCCTGCCCCGGCTCCAGCCCTTCATGTACGACTGCACCTTCACGGACGGCGTGGAACGACGCACCCGACGTACCGAACTCACCCGGCGCGCCCGTGATCGTTGCGATCCCTGCCGCATGGATCAATTCGAACAGCTTCGAAGCGATCGACGCTTCGCCGGACAGGTACACGGGCAAGCGATCGAGTCCTGTCAATTCCGCCATGTTGCGCTGGTTGCTCGTGCGGACGCGCAAGCGCAGCGCCGCCTTTACCCGTTTGTCGGCTGGCACCCAACGCTGCAACATCGGGATATCGGGTGGAATGCCCGTCAACTTCGCATCGACAATCTCGAGAGGGTAAAGCGCGACATCCTGGCTGGATGTAAACACACAGGGTGTTTGTTCTCCATCCGGAACCTCGCCCACAAACCGGGCACCGCGTCGGACCACAAAGCCGTTTGTCAGGTCGCCCTCCCTGGGATCGGGAAGCAATCGTGCGACCGACATCGATGGCGTCGGCGCCATGAAATTCGGATAGACGGTTTCAAGCAGACGCTCGGAAAATTCCGGAAACCGCGCATCGATCCTGATCTGCATTCGCGCGGCCGCGAAACTCGCCGACTGAATCAGGCGCTCGACATAGGGGTCGCCGATCTCACCCGACTGCATACCCAACCGACGCGCAACCTTCGGGTACATGTCGGCAAACTCCGCCGCGAGTTCCTTGAAATAGAGCAGCTCCTGGTTGTACGCAGCAAGAAGACGAGGATCCATGACGTAAGCAGTTCGTACTTCCGGGTTAGCGATTCGATGCGATGTTCGTCAGCAATCCGTCAGATGTTAGCCGCAGTGAACATCTCAAAAAACACCCCGAATACGTTTGGCCAAACAAATGCGTTCGCGGCGCATGCGTCTCGATTCAGACGATTCCGATTGCCATAACGAATCAATCAGACACCGTCACCTCGATGCGACGGTTTCTGGCTCGCCCCTGAGCCGTGCCGTTGTCCGCCAAAGGATCCGCATCGCCTTTTCCAACGATTTCGACACGCTTCACGGGTACGCCGGCCGAGACAAGAATCTGCGCAACCTGCCGGGCACGCGCCTCTGAAAGAGCCTGATTCGATCCCCGACGCGACTGACTGACTCGCGAGTTGTCCGCGTATCCTTCCACCAGTACGTTCGCATTGCCAATCAATCCGGCAATTTCCCGACCGGCCAGCGCCACGATGGATGCGCCCCACGGGGCTACGGTTGAATCACCGGATACAAACATCCCTCCGAATCGGATCGTCATTGCACTTTTTCCAGCATCGCGGATCAACTCTACATTCCCTGCAGCGATTTCATCCCTGAGCCGGTCTTCGAGTTGCCTTGCCAGCGCATCGAGTGCGAACGCGCCGCGCTGCTCGCGCATACTGCGCGTCCAACGCTCCACTGCCGCATATCCCCCGGCCCCAAGTAGCAATGCCCCGACAAGTCCGCCGACGATCCACCTGCGGGACCGGCGCACGAAGGGGCGGGAGCGGATCCGAGGCTCGACCGGCAGTCTTGCCGACCGAACAGGCACCACGTCGCGATCCGCACATAGTCCGCCTGTGACCACCACATCATGTATGCGCTCGTGAATGGCCTGAAGCTGCTGCCGGCCGCCGCTCACGAAACGATAACGCCCCTGAAAGCCCAGATTGAGCACGGCCTGAAACACCTCGATCAGATCGAGGTGTTCGCGAGGATTGCGCAGCGCGTCTTCGATCAGCCGGAACACGCGGTCCCCACCCTGGCGATCGTGTCCCAGCGCTACCGCCAGACCGCTTGTCTGCCAGTCGAAGCCGCCGGTTTGCCCCGCTCCCCAATTCGTCTGCATGGCAGCTTCGTCGTGCGCCGAACACAGGCAATAGCTCGCGCACCTGACATGCTCGGGCCGAAGCCGAAGCTCGCCGCACACGCGCGCAAACACCCTCAGTTCTGATTCCAGCCACTGGCGTCGCCATGCGATACCGTCGGCATCGAGCCGATCAGGCATATCCGCCAAAGCTTGCAACAGCGTACGCGCCGCTTCGAGTAACGGATTGACGGCCTGCTCCGCTGCCCTGAGGCGCACGGCGATCGACGATGTCTGTGCGCCGGCACGGTTTTCCCAATGTTCAAGCAATTGCGCCATTCCTCCCGTCCTGGTCAATGTGATGCGTCGAGCGACGGAACCGGAACGGCGCCGCGCGGCAATCCGGCCGGCGGGCCGCTGTCCACCAGGTTGAACAACGGCATCGTCGTGGGACACCGGAATGTCGTGAGGACATTGCTGGTCAGCGGATTCGCGACGCTCCCGGCGCTCGTGACGTCGAGCACCGCCTTGCGGCCATCGAAATCGAGCGCGATGCGGGTACGGCCGGCCGTTGCCGCTTCGACGACCTGCCCTTTCTGCAGAAGCCGCATCAGTGCCCACGGGCCGTCCGCCGCAATCGTCGACGTGTCGGGATGAATCCGCGGGCTGACCGTGATTTCGGTATGCACCCCACCGCGCGGCCCCGGCCACGACACCGTGAACGGCGCAACCGGACCATGTCGGTAAAGCGTCGTCTGACCGTCGATGTCGAGCGACAGGCTCGTAATGGTCGGATCGAGCTCGGGAATCCGGATGTCGGCCTTCCACGTCAGTTGCTTACGGCCGGGATCATTGAAAAACGTATCGCGAATCGCCTTCGCGTGCTCGAACGGTTCCAGGTCCGGCCCCTGCACCGGCTCCGTCGCCCCCGGCAGCGTTCGATAGCGCCAAGGCTTGGTCGACGTATCCACGAACGGTGCCAGCGTTTTCACGAAGAAGTCGTCGATGACGCCGCCTTGTGCGAAGACCCGCGTGAAGTCGCCGATACTGACGTCGCGCTTGCTGTTCGGAGAGAACGGATAATTGCCTTCGATGGCAAGCCGGCAGGTATCCCCGACCAACGCCTGCATCTGGCGCGAGAGCAGTTGCCCGATGCCCTGATTGACTTCGCGCGAGCCGCTGGCGGCAAGCTGGAGCAGCACCGCACGAAACGGCGCCGGCATCGTATCCGCCGACATCTTGAGTTTTGCCGACGTATCGTTTGCCGGCGGCATGCTGTTGTTCGACAACGCGTTGTCGGAAATAGTCAGCGCCGTGTAGTAATCGTTCAGCAGGTTCGTAACCTCGTCGAGGCCCGACTTGCCGGCCTGGGCGGCCGTTGCTTGCGTGCCTGCTCCCGTCTCGGCGCTGCCGGTCACCACCTCGCGCAACGCGGCGAAATGCGTGTCGACCAGCTCGCGTTCCACACGCTCGGACGCGCGAATGCCGAGCGACTTGTCCGCTTTCTGACCAATCTGATCAGCTGCCTTCTGCAGCAACGATCCATCCTGACCGGAAACGACTTGTGCGAGCGTGGTTTCGCGCACGGCCGCCCGCGTAAGCCGGACAAGCGGCGAGTCCGGTGCCGCAAATCTGCGCAGCACCTGCAGATCGAATGCGAGGCTCGTGCCGCTCACGGTCCGGATGTCGTTGAGAAACGCATCCCATTGCTGCGCATATTCGGCCAGATACTCACGGCGAACTGCATCCGTCAGCGCATCGTCCGCCCCGATCGCATTGCTCACGATCTCAGCCGTTTTTTTTTGAGCCTCGCCCAGGTACGAACGCCCCATGACCCAGGCGTCGTCGTCGCGGGCGAGCTGCACGAATTCCGGCAACCGCTTGGCGAACAGGTTCCGGTAACCGTCGAACGTGAACAGGCCCGGCACGCCGCGCGAAAGCGGCTGCCCGCTTGCCCGGGTGAACACCGTGCCGGCCTGCGGGCCGACCGCGCGAAGCAAGGTGAACTCGTCCGGCGCCGCCTTCAGCATGGCTACTTTTGCCCGCTGGTACAGGCGATCCGTCGCGTTGCTGCCGTCGAGAAACGCCCGGGTCTGCTGAATCAGCGCATCGTTGCGAATGAGCGGCGACTGGACGACGCGGTCGCCCGAGAAAAGCCGCTGGACATGATCGATCATCGAGGCGCGGCCACCGAACACTGCCGCGCTGTCCGTTCGCGCCCAATCATCCAGCACCCATGCCTTGATATCGGCAGCGTTGTACTTGTCCCGGTCGTACAGCATCAGATACACGCGCAGCGCGTCGTAAACCGTCTTCGCATCCTTGCCGGCAATCGCTCCGGACATCACGTCTTCCATACGTCGCACGATCTGCGGCAGCAGCAGATTGTCCTCCAGCGCGTCGTACGTGCGACCGCTTTCCTTCACGATCTCCGGAGGCGTATAGAGGCCATAGCGCCAGGTGCTGACTGGGCTCGACAAATCCAGATTGGGAACCGTGGGCAAATAGTGCGCTTCGGTCAGCACATCGGGTACGGCTGCGGGCTTCGGTTCCTTGTAGAACTGCGTGACGCGCGTCGCCAGCGCCGTTACCTTGCGCCCAATTACGTCGAGATAGTCGCTGTTGTGACCGAAGCTCACGCGCAGGCCGAGCGCGAGCCAGACGAACAACAGCAAGGCAAGCGCATGACCGATCAGGCGCAGCAACCGATAGCGGTATTCCCACCGCAGGTTGGGACTGACGAGATGCGCTTCGGGAAACACGACGCGAGTCAGCACATCATGCAGGAAGAAGCTCCAATTGCCGTCGCCTTTACCAGATCCGCCTTGCCACCGTTTAGGTGCAAGACGTTGAACGATCGTGTCGCGCTCGGCGACGACCGCGCTGCCCGCCTGCTGCGCACTGGTGAAATAGACGCCGCGAAGGCTCGAATGAAGCTGCGTGCTGTCATAGCGCGAATCAAGAAACACACGATCGATCAGGTCGACCAGCGGCTCGATCAGCGCCGAAAACTCCTTCGGCAACAGAATGAGCTGGCGATTTTTCCTGGCCTCGTCTTCATCCTGAAGGCGCGTATGAGCCGTGCTCGACAACTGATCGGCCAGTTGAGTCAATTCATCACGACAACGCGCGCGCAAACCTTCCTTCGCAATTGCCCCATTGCTCTGCGGAAGCGTAAAACCCCATGCCTGCCCACGGCTCTCGGCCGTCAACGCACCGAAATACTCGGGAAATCCCGTCAGGCGATCCATCTTGGTCACCAGCAGGTAGACGGGGAAGCGGATCCCCAGCTCCTGGCGCAATTCAGCCAGACGCGCCCGCAGCGCGGACGCTTCGGCAATACGCGCCTGCTCGTCCGCGCGCGCCAGCGTGGTCAGCTCGATGGTCAGCAGCGCACCGTTGATGGGGGCACGAGGCCGATGCCTGCGCAATATACCGAGAAAGCCCAGCCATTCAGCGCGGTCGAGCGATTCGCGCCATTCGCGCGTATCGTTTCGAAACTGAAAGACATTTCCGCTCGACGCAGCCCCTGCAGCGGCGTGCACGGTCGATGCGTTGCCTTCTCCGGCCGTTTTTGTCCCGTCACCGTCCTTGACCACCCGTGGATCCGGCAGATCAATCGGAGCGTCCAGCTCCGTGGCCGGCGATGTACCGTGACGCGTGTAGTAACCGGTCGTATCGATCAGCACCGCTTCATTGGTGAACCACCAATCCACGGCATTCGCGTCGCCGGCCGACGCCGCGACCGCACGTTGCATCTGTTCTGCTATCGGGAACGACAACCCGCCATTGAGCAACGCACTCGTCTTACCGGAACCGTTGGAGCCCAGCGAGATGTACCACGGCAGCTCGTAGAGGTAACGCTTTCCCTGAAACAGCTTTCCCGGCCCTCTTGCGCCGGTGCGCATCGATTTCAATCGCGCGATCGCACTCGTGACAATGGCGTCGACCTTCTGCAGCCGTCGCGCGGCGGGTGACTGCGCCTTCTTGCGGCCGAAGTGCAGCATCTTCTTCAGGAATTCCTCGTCTTCCTGCGCGCGCTGCCAGAGCCGGAACATCCGGTAGACAACGAAGACGGTCACCACCACTGCAATCGCCGCGAGCCGTACGGCAGCTGGCTCAAACGGCGAGGTCCGGCCGAATGACAGCAAGGGCGACACGTACCAGATCAGCAGGCAGGACAGTGCAACAAACACAATGCGCGTCGACCGATCCGCGAGCCAAAGCAATACCCCTACGAGCAGCAGACTGATCAGCAGCACACGCATGCCTGCACCGGCAAGCGGCTTGAGGCCGCCAAACGAAAAGAATGGCCCGACGAACCAGATGACCAGCGCCGCAACGATCAGCGCGAGAAACCCGAGAAACTGCCGGGATGCGAGAAACAAGCGAAACTTCTTCATATACGTTTCCGGAAGCGGGCCCCGCGTTATTGCGCGACGACGATCTCGACGCGCCGGTTCTGCGCGCGCCCCTGGGCTGTACCGTTGTCACCGATCGGATCGGCATCGCCCTTGCCGACCACTTCAAGGCGACCAGGGGGGACGCCAGCCGACTGCAACATCTGCATGACCTGCGTTGCCCGCTCCTCCGACAGCGCCTCGTTTGAAGGGAACTGGCGGCTGCGTATCGGCACGTTGTCCGTGTAGCCGAGCACGGTAACCTTGCCAGGCACCTTCACGATTTCACTGGCAATCTTCGCAACGAGCGGTGCTATCGAACTCTTGATCGCGACGCTTCCGGGCTGGAACATCGCATCTCCACGGAACGTCACCGCGCTGTAACGTGCATCTTCGTCAACGCCAACCGTGCCCGCCGCAATCTCGTCCTTCAGGAGCTGCTTCAGGTGCAATTTCGGTGGTGCCGGCGGCGGCGTCATTCGACCGATCTCGGCAATCTGCTTCTGCACCGAAGCGCTCCGGCTCATCAACTCGTACTTGAACCAGCCAAAGATGGCGAGCAGGATGACCGACAGGAACGCAACACTGATCCACACCGGGAAATCGTGAAAAGACAGCCGCTTGCCCTTCGCGTCCGACTGCCAATGCGGCGACAGCTTCGCGGGCGCCGATCCGCGCCGCATGGTGATTTCGTTATAGAGCCGCTGACGAATCACTTCGTGCTTGCGCGTTCCGTTCGTTTCGTGCCGGTAACGTCCCTCGAAGCCGAGACTGAGCATCTCGTAGATGACTTCCAGGAGTGGCAGATGCTCCCCTGGCTCATTGAGCAATCGGGCGATCAACAGATAAACCTTGTCTCCGCCATCGCGATCCTCGTGGAACGTCGTGGCGAGCCCGGCCTTGATCCACTGGATGCCGAACGAGCCCTCTTTCCCCCACTCGGTTCGTCCCGCGGCCTCGTCGAGCGCCGTGCAAAGGCAATACCGGGCCCCGATCACATGATCGCGTCGAACATTGGCCTGCTCGCACAGCTTCTGGAAGGTACGCACCTCCTGCGTGAGCAGGTCGTGCAGTACGAATGTTTCACCCGCGTCGAGATGATTCGGCATCTCGGCGAGTGCTCGAAGAAGCGGCCATGCCGCTTCGCGCAACGGATTCGTCGCCCGTTCGACGGCAATCAGGCGTTCTCGGAAAGGAATACCCGACCCGCTGGACGCATTCGATTCCCGATTGATGGAATCAGGTTTCGTTCCGCTCTCCGACGGACTCGTTCCGGTAGATTGATTGCTCATGGCGATACGTCGCTGATCGCGATTCCACAATTCCGGGAGGAACTTTCGGTATTCACGCGCGAACCCCCCACAGCTCAAGCTCGAGCGACGGGAAGTCGCCGGCTACGTGCAGCGCGATCCCACCATGGCGCACCACCTCCTCCCACAGCGCCCCGCCCTGCATCAACTCGTAATAGATGTATCCAGCGTTGAACGGAATCTGTCGCGGCGGCACCGGAAGGACCTGCATGCCGATACCCGGCAAATGACTGCGCACCAGGCTCGGCAGCTTTTCCGAGGGCCCCGCCTTCGCCTGCGCGAGAAACTGCTGCCGCAGCGCATCGGGCGGCATCGCCGCATGCACGGCCAGCACCAGCGAAGCGAAGCCCTGCATATCCACCGGATCGACCACCGCATTGCGCATGCCGTGGCCCCGATCCTCGAGTGCGATGCTCTGCGCACTGCGCACCAGCACGGCATTGAGCAGCCGATGCGTGTCGTCGACCACCGGCTTCAGGCAAAGATGCGGTGTCGTATGCCGATAAGGCGGATGCGTATCGAGCGGGCGGCGCGTATTCGTGCGCAGATGCGTCGAAAGCTCCCCGGCCATCGCGATCAGCAGCGTGTAAACATCGGCAGGCGACGTGGTAGGCACGCGCAGCATATGCTGCAGCAATGGCTCGTATCGGTTCAGGATCTGCAACAGCAGGTAATCCGTAACCGTCGCCGCACTCGCAGTCGTGTCATCGGTGCCGGCCAGCCGCTGCGACAGCGCATTCGCGCGCAGGTGGGCCAGATCGTGGATCTTCGTGATCCAGCTCGTCAGCAAATCGCTCGCGCCGTATCCGGACACCGGCGGCACAATCGTGTCGTCCAGTTCGATGCTCCCGTCCGCGCGGATGGTCTTCACGCACGTCAGCGCAAGGCCGATCCATGCATCGCCCAGTTCCTTCTCCGGTACGAGTCGCAGCCGCAGGTTCGACAACTGCACGGACTCGGGTGCCAGTCCGACCGAATTCGAGTCGCGCAGCTCGGTGTCGAATACCTGATAGCGCGCCATCGAATCCGCAGTGTTTTCGAACGTCGTTTCCTCGCAGTTCGGCAAGCGCACCGGCACCGCCAGATAGATCACCTGGTCGAGGTGTTCCGGGCGGATCGTCAACGGTGGCGGTAGCGGGGTATTCCCCGGCGCATCGAACGGCGTGCCGTCGGCGAACACGCCTGCGGCCGACTTGACGATCACTTTCCCAAGCGCGAGTGACTCCAGATCAAGCCCGTAATGCGCGAAGCCGAAGAAGAATGGCGACAGCGGCGCCGCACGCATGTGTGCGTACTTCTCGAAGTAGCGTTCCTGTTGCTGGAACAGTTGTGGTCTGAAAAACAACCCTTCCTGCCAGGCGACCTTGGCGTACCAGCTCATACATTTCGTCCGTTGTGTTGCGCGACGTGTTTCATTGCTTCTTCGCTTCCTCGATCTTGACGGCCCTGGCCTCTAGATCGACAGTCAGCTTCACCTTGGGTGTGAAGCGGTACCACGCCTTGTCAGGCGCAGCGGGCATCGTGTAGACCGACCGCCACACCGCGTTCGGCAAATCGCGATAAGCCGCGATCACGCCGATGGCGGTCGTTTCCGGAGCGGGCCGCCGCACGACTTTCCGATGCTCTCCAGGCCGCAACTGGAACTCGTCGCGCTTGACGACGTCGTCGGCCAGTACGGTCTTCTCCTGGTTCTCCAGCGTGAAGAAATCCGCCGCCGCGAATGCGTTGTCGTTCTTCAGCTCATAGATGCGTATCACGATCGGCGCTGCGCGCCCGCGATCATCCGGATTGACGTCGGATGCCGCCTTGACGGCCAGTTCGAGCCGAACCGGCTCCTTCGGCTTCGGTTCGCCGCTCGCACAGGCCGAGAGCAGCACGACACCGGCGAGCGAAGCGGCAGTCAGAATCGAACGCATGCAGAATTCCCCTCGATGAAGCGCGAAACGCGCCGCGCGCGGAGAACACGACTTCTCGGCCACGCGCGGCGCCCCGCACTTACGCTTCCTTGTTGCCCTTGATGTCGAAGCTCGCCGTGACGGCACCGCCGCTGCCGCCCTGCGCGTTCTGCACGACATACTCCTGCTTGACCTTCGAGAACGACAGCGACACCGTCTCGCGGCTCTTCTCTTCACCTGCCTTGCTGCCGGACGGCTTCACGCGCGTGACGATCACGTCGCTCATCGTGAGCTTCAGGTATTCGAGCGGGTGGCCGCCCGCCTTGCGCATCACCAGCACGGCCTGGTCGATGTGCTTTCCCGTCAGCGCGTACTTCATCAGGTTGGGGCTCGCACGGTCGATGTTGTGTTCGAACGTGAGATCCTTGACGGTCGCCTTGCCCGCGCCGCCGCCACTACCCGAATGCATCGACGATTCCTGCTGGATTTCCCAGTCCCAGTTCAGGATCTCGATTTCGTCCTTGTGCTTGTCATCGAGCGATTCGCCGTTGATGCCGTCGATCTTCAGAAAAATGTCCTGTGCCATGCGTAGTACTCCTTTTATTAAACGATTGAGAACTGGCCGATCATCGGGTGCGAAGCATCCCGCTACCCGGCCCTGCGGGACCCACTGATTGGTTAGGCGGCTTCCTTGATCGACGGCAGCTTCGTCACGAGTCGAAGCGAAACTGTCAGCCCTTCAAGCTGGAAGTGCGGGCGCAGGAAGAACTTCGCCTGGTAGTAGCCGGGATTGCCTTCCACGTCCTCGACGAGCACCTCCGCCGCCGCAAGCGGCCGGCGCGCCTTCGTGTCCTGCGACGAGTTCGCGGGATCGGCGTCAACGTAATGCATGATCCATTCGTTGAGCCAACGCTGCATGTCCTCGCGCTCCTTGAATGCGCCTATCTTGTCGCGCACGATGCACTTCAGGTAATGCGCGAAGCGCGAGCACGCGAACAAATACGGCAAACGTGCGGATAGGTTGGCATTCGCGGTTGCGTCGCGATCGTGATACTCGGCCGGTTTCTGCAGTGACTGGGCGCCAATGAAGGTCGCGTGACCGGTGTTCTTGCGATGCACGAGCGGAATGAAGCCGTTCCTCGACAGCTCGGCCTCGCGACGATCCGAAATCGCGATCTCGGTCGGGCACTTCATGTCAATCCCGCCGTCGTCCGTCGGGAACGTGTGGCACGGCAGGTTCTCGACCGTGCCGCCCGATTCGACGCCGCGGATCAGCGAGCACCAACCGTATTGCTTGAAGGAGCGGTTGATGTTGACGCCCATCGCATAGGCCGCGTTGGCCCAGCCGTAGCGGCTGTGGTTCGAGCCGTTCGTGTCTTCCTCGAAATCGAACTGGTCGACCGGATTGGTCTTCGCGCCATATGGCAGGCGCGCCAGGAAGCGCGGCATCGCGAGGCCGATGTAGCGCGCATCCTCGGTATTGCGCAGCGAATTCCACGCGGTGTATTCGAGGTTCTGCGTGAAGATCTTGGTCAGATCGCGCGGGTTGGCCAGTTCCTGCCAGGACTCCATCTGCAGCACCGACGGGGCCGCACCGGTCACGAACGGCGTGTGCGCGGCCGCCGCCACCTTCGCAATCGAGCCGAGCAGATCGACGTCCGGCGGCGTATGGTCGAAGTAGTAGTCGGCCACGATGCACCCGTAAGGCTCGCCGCCGAGCTGGCCGTATTCCTGCTCGTAGATCTGCTTGAAGAGCGGGCTCTGGTCCCACGCCTGCCCCTTGTAGCGACGCATCGAGCGATGCAGCTCGGTCTTCGAGACATCCATCACGCGGATCTTCAGATGCTCGTCCGTCTCGGTGTTCGACACGAGGTGGTTCAGGCCGCGCCACGCGGATTCGAGCGCCTGGTAGTCACCGTGATGCAGGATCAGGTTGATCTGCTCGGAAAGCTTGTGATCGATCTGCGCGATGATGGCCGCGATGCTCTTGTAGGCGTCGTCACTGATCGTGATCGATTGCGCGAGCGCCTGCTCCGCGAGCGTCTGCACCGCATGTTCGACCGCCGCGCGGGCCTGGTCCGTCTTCGGACGGAATTCCCGCTCCAGCAGTTGCGTAAAGTCAGACTGGGTGGTCGCCTGGGCCTCGACGGCCTGTGCTTGCTGTTTTGCCATGATGGTCATCCTCGATCAGTTGGTCGGTCAGCTCGCGTCGCCCAAATCGGCCGCGCCTTCTTCGTGCCGCTCGGGCCGCGGCGCCGCAGCCAGCGACTTCAGTAGTGCCGGGTCCTGCAGCAACTGGGTGACGAGCGCCTCCGCCCCCGACTTGCCGTCCATGTATGTCTGCAGGTTCGCCAGTTGCGTACGCGCCTGAAGCAGCCGGCGCAGCGGCTCCACTTTGTCGGCGATCGCGGCCGGCGAGAAGTCCTCCATGCTTTCGAAGGTCATGTCGACCATCATCTGGCCTTCGCCCGTCAGCGTATTCGGCACGGCGAATGCAACACGCGGCCGGATCGCCTTCATCCGCTCATCGAAGTTATCGATATCGATTTCCAGGAACTGACGGTCCGACACCGCGGGCAGCGGTTCGACCGGATGCTTGCCGGACAGGTCGGCGAGCACGCCCATTACGAACGGAAGCTCGATTTTTTTCTCCGAGCCATACACTTCGACGTCGTACTCGATCTGCACGCGCGGCGCACGGTTGCGCGCGATGAACTTCTGCGAACTGCTAGCGGACATGAACAGTCTCCTGACAGTGGTTGACGGATGTCGAGCTCAACGGCACGGCTCGACAAGATGAGAAGTGGTTGCCTCTATCGACAGCGCCAGGGCCGGCGGCGCGGAGGAATCGGTCACGCCGATCGCGATGCCCGCGAGCGGCGCCCGCGATGCGAACGCATCGAGCCAGAGCGCGGAAAGGCGCGGCAGCACGTGCTGCTCGATAAAGCCGATGAGCACGCGCGCGCCAGTCTCCTGAACCTGGCAGCGACCGACGATGTAGCTCACGACCGCGTCGTCGTAGGCAAGCGCGATGTCGTGGCTGTCCGCCATGCGTTTCACGACGCGATCCAGATGCAGGCAAACGATACTGGCGAGCGCGTGGTCGGCAAGCGGCCGGTACGGCACGACCGTCACACGCCCCATGAACGCCGCCGGAAATACCCTCAGCAATTCCGGGGCAAGCGCGGCCCGCAGGCCATCGAGATCCGGCGACAGCGCCGGATCCGCGCACAGGCTTGCGCTCAGGTCGGCGCCGACGTTACTCGTCAGCAGGATGGTGGTATTGCGGAAATCGATATGACGGCCGTCGCCGTCCTCCATGTATCCCTTGTCGAACACCTGGAAGAACATTTCGTGCACGTCGCGGTGCGCCTTCTCGATCTCGTCGAGCAGCACGACCGCGTAGGGGCGACGACGCACCGCTTCGGTCAACACGCCACCTTCACCGTAGCCGACATAGCCGGGCGGCGCGCCTTTCAGGCCCGACACCGTATGCGATTCCTGATACTCGCTCATGTTGATCGTGATCAGGTTCTGTTCGCCGCCGTACAGCGCCTCGGCGAGCGCCAGCGCGGTCTCGGTCTTGCCTACGCCTGACGGGCCGGCAAGCAGGAACACACCCAGCGGCTTCTTCGGATCGGTCAGCCCCGAGCGTGCGGTCTGCACGCGTTCGCCGATCAGGTGCAGCGCATCGCGTTGCCCGATCACGCGCGCGCCCAGCGTTTCCGGCAAGCGGCGTACCGCGACAATCTCGTCAGTGACCATGCGTCCGACCGGAATACCGGTCCAGTCCGAAACGATTTCGGCCACGACGGACTCGCCGACCTCGGGAAAGACCAGCGGTACATCGCCCTGCATGGCGGCCAGCGTCCGCTCGAGTTCCCGCAGCTGGTCGACCGATACCGGTGGATCTTCTGCGTCCGCGATCGCGGCTTCACGTCCGGCGAGCAACGCCTGTGCGGCTGCCACCTGTTCGCGCCAGCGATCCGCGATCGCCGCTTCTTCCATCGCCAGAACGGCGATGCGCGCGCGCACGCGGCTCAATGCCTTGTCCGCATCGAGACCGATTCGGGCCTCCTGCACCAGCAAAGCCTCTTCGGCGTGCGCGGCTGCCAAGCGCTGCCGCACTTCGTCCAGTTCGCGGGGCGTCGCGTGCTGCGACAGCGCAACGCGTGCACATGCAGTGTCGAGCAGGCTGATCGCCTTGTCGGGCAACTGACGGGACGGAATATAGCGATGCGACAGCGCCACTGCGGCACGAATTGCTTCGTCGCGAACGATGACGCCGTGATGCGACGAGAACGTCGGCACGAGCCCGCGAACCATGTCGGTCGCGGCAGCCTCGGACGGCTCCGAGACCTGCAATACCTGAAAGCGCCGCGTCAGCGCCGGATCCTTCTCGATATGCCGCTTGTATTCGGCCCAGGTCGTCGCGCCGATCGTGCGAATCGTGCCGCGCGCAAGGGCCGGCTTCAGGAGGTTCGCGGCATCGCCCGTTCCGGCCTGCCCGCCCGCGCCGACCAGCGTGTGGATTTCATCGACGAAAAGAATGATCGGCGCCGCCGATCTTGCCGCAGCCTCAAGCACCCCCTTCAGGCGAGCCTCGAACTCCCCCTTCATGCTCGCCCCCGCTAGAAGTGCGCCGACATCGAGGCTCAGCAAGCGTACGTCCGCGAGATTCGGCGGCACGTTGCCCGATGCGATCGCACGCGCCAGCCCTTCCACCACAGCCGTCTTGCCGACGCCGGCCTCACCGGTGACCAGCGGATTGTTCTGCCGCCGGCGCAGCAACACGTCGATCATGGTGCGGATCTCGAGCTCGCGGCCGATGACGGGATCGATTTCGCCGGCGCGGGCTCGCGCGGTGAGATCCAGGCAATACTGTTCGAGTGAATTACGCTTCGACGCGCCCGACACGGCACCCGAAGTCTCGCCCGGCAGGGCCGGCGACAGTTCACTATGATCGTACGGCCCTTCGGCTGCCTCCGGCGACCCATCGATCCAAGCGGGAAGCACGTCGCCAAGATCTTCCACTGGAATCTTGCCAAATTCCGGGGAAATCGCGAGAAGCACGCGTCGCAGTTCGGGCGTCGACACAAGCGCCGCGACAAGCCATGCACCGCGCACGCGACGATCGCCATGACCGAGGGTCGCCAGCACCCAGCCTCGTTCGATGGCCGTTTCGATATGCCAGGAGAAATCGCTGATCGAACTCGCGCCAGCCGGCAACGCCGATAGCGCCCGCGCAAGATCGCGCTCGAGCGCATCGCGATCAATCTCCGCATGGCGCACGACCCGCTGCAGGTCGCCATCCGGCTGCTGAAGCAGTTGGTGCAGCCAGTGGACGAGCTCGACGAACGGATTCCCGCGCAATTTGCAGAAACTCGTTGCCGACTCGATTCCTCGGTAAAGCTCGACCCCGAGCTTGCCGAACAAAATCTGGCGTGAAATGTTCATGGTGGTCTTGTTCTGTTTGTTAGCGCATTTCAAACGAATCCGTCACACCAATCAGGAGTCCTTCATGGACTCCATGACAGACGAAACATCGAACGTTCGAAACACACTTCTCTCTCCGGTTCGAAAATGACGACCACTCGAATCAGGAGCCGCATTATCAACACGGAACAACAATTAAGTCAATTAATTAACCAACCCAACAAACACAAAATCACGAATTAGGAAATGTCTTATATCAGCCACACCAAGTTCACGACGAATCACTTCAACCGAGCGCCCAACCTTCGCGCAACCCCGCCGATCGCATCACTCACAAGCCATTGTTATTTCGAGATAAATTCCGAATATCAGCCAACCGAAATGTAAAAAAACAACGCCACCTCATTGATTATAAAAAATGTTTTTATTTAACCGTTGCACTTTTTAACAATCACGCCGCCGCCGATCTTCAGATGCCCGCCTGACAAGGTGCTTTTTTGAGATGAAAGATTCATCGATACTCGCACTTGATTTTCAGATATTTCACTATCGAACACACTCATGCGATTCCTTCGCCTGCCCTGGCGTCGTCAGCCGAACACGTCGCTCATCGCGCCCTCGCCGAAGGACGCGCTCTCGCGGCTCGTTGTCGACACGTTGCCGCTGGACGGCGTCTTAGGTCCCACGCACGCAGACGACGACATGCTCGGCCACCTCGGTATCGGCACCCGGGACGGTGCTGCAGCCTGCGCGCGTACCGCAGCGGACACGGTCGGCATCGACGCCGGCAACACCGACGCGCTGATCGACGCGCTTCATGCGCAGTACTGGCGCGCACTGACCGACCCCGGCACGCCGCTCGCATCGGCATGGGCCCCATCGGTCGACGACACGCTTCCGCGCCAGGTCGCCCCGGATCACCCGCACGACGCCCATGCCTACGAAAAAACCGGGCATTCGGATTCGATCGAGACGCTCCTGTCCGGTCATCGCACGATCGACGATGCCTTTGGTCGTCTGGACGGACACGTGGAACTGGTGACCGGCGGCGAATCCGTTCCGGAGATCCTGCAGCTCTTCGCGCCGCCCGAATTTCGTGCCGCGTCCGCGCGCCGTGCGCCCTCACCGCCTCCGCCGCTTTCCCGGCGCGAGCACCATGCGCTGTCCGTGGACAGTCCATTGACCGCGCCCTTGCGCAAAGACCAACCATGACCGGATTCACCACCACCGATCCCCGCTCCACGCATCGCGCGGACGACGTCCCCCTCATCGACCAGATCACACGCATCGAGACACGCATCCGCTCGCAACCGACGACCGCGCCTCATCGCTGGGCGCTGTTCCAGCTGCTGTGCATCGTCGGCGAATGGTCGCGTGCGATCCAGCAACTGCAGGTATGGGCAACGCTCGATCCGGGACAGGCCCGAACCGCGCAGATGTATCGCGACCTGATCCGTGCCGAACGGTGGCGGGCGAAGGTGCTCGCGGGCCGGGAACGCCCGGGTGTCGTCCTTGCGGCGCCGCCCTGGATCGATGCACTGCTAGACGCGATCCGCCACGCTACCGACGGACGGGTCGAGCAGGCCGACACCATCCGTGATGCGGCATTCCGGGCTGTGTCGGACGCTCCGCTCGTCGCGCCGCAAGGCCGAGCCGCATGGATCGCAGACAGCGATTCCCGTTTCGGCCCGGTCTGCGAAGTCATCACGGCCGGACACTATCGCTGGGTGCCGTTCGCCGACCTGAAGGCATGGCGCGTGTCGCAACCGACGCAACCGGTCGATCTGGTCTGGGCGCCTTGCGCACTCACGCTCGTCGACGGCAGCGTCATCCACGGCTTCATGCCGGCCCGGTATCCTGGTTCGGAGTCCTGCCGCGACGCCGTGCGCCTTGGGCGCGAAACCATCTGGCACGACATCGGCCGCACGGGTGTCGTCGCGCTCGGGCAGAAAACCTGGACGACCGACCTGGGTGACTTCAGCCTGTTCGAACTGACACACGCCGAATTCGGCTCGCGCGCCACACCTTTCGCAATCGAAGCGGATCAGGCCCATGACTGAGCGCCGGAAACGCCAACCGGGAGCCAACGCCCCAACCGCACGTACGCCGCGGCGAGCCAGCTCGCATCTGATGCCGACCCTGCTCGACCGCCTGCGCGACGATGCACCGCATCGACAGACCGAAGCCCCCGAGGAATACACCGTGACGCGCAAGCAGATGCGCGACATCGTGCAGCGCGATCTCGCCTATCTGCTCAACACGACGAGCATCGAAGACCGGATCGATCGCGCTCGCCATCCGCAAGCGGCTGCGTCGACCGTGAATTTCGGCGTACCGCCGCTCGCCGGCACCTTTATCGCATCGCGCCAGTGGAACGACGTCGAATCCATGATCAGCCGCGCCATCCGCGATTTCGAGCCGCGCCTGATTCCGGATTCGCTGGTGGTATCGCCCCGCACCAACGCCGATGCGGACTCCGCAGGCGAACATCACAACGTGCTCGCCTTCGAAGTGCGTGGCCTGATTCACATGGATCCTTATCCGCTCGAATTCATGGTGCAAAGCTCGCTGGATCTCGAAACGAGCGAAATCCGCATCACGGGCATGCGCGCCGGCTGAGCACGGCGCATACAACGACCACAACGAGGCCTCTCCGATGGACCCGCGACTGCTCGACTACTACAACCAGGAACTCATTTACATGCGCGAGCTCGCCACCGAGTTCGCGCATGCGCATCCGAAGATCGCGCGCCGGCTCGGCATGCAGGCCGGCGATGTGGCGGACCCTTATGTCGAGCGCCTGATCGAATCGTTCAGCTTCATGGCTGCACGTATGCAGATCAAGCTCGATGCCGAGTTTCCGCGTTTCACGGAGCGGCTGCTCGAGGTCATCTACCCGAACTACGTCGCGCCGACCCCGTCGATCTCGATCGCACGCCTGTACCCCGGACAGTCCGAGGGCAATCTGGTCAACGGCTATCGCCTGGCGCGCGGGACCTCGTTCACCGCTCAGGTTGCCGATGGAGAACGCACGGCATGTCAGTTCACGAGCGGACAGGACGTCATGCTGTGGCCCCTCACGATTACCGAAGCGCGGCTGACGGGCATTCCACCGGACATCCCGGCGCTGGAGCGATATAGCCTGCCCGATAAGCAAGTGCGCGGGGCGCTGCGGATCAGGCTCGCGACCACGGGAAACATGCGGATCGCCGACCTGAAAGGACTCGACCGGCTTCCGGTGTATCTGGCGGGCGACGAGCAGGTAGCATCGCATCTGTTCGAATTGCTGCACGCGGGCGGCATTGCCTCCGTGATCGGCGCGCCCGGCGAATTCGGTACACCCGGCCGGCCACTCGCGGCCGTCACCGACAATGCGATCGAACACGAAGGACTGCGCACCGATCAAAGCCTGTTGCCGCTCAACTGGGCCGAGTTCCACGGGCACAACCTGCTGCATGAATACTTTGCCTGCCCCGCGCGATTCTGGTTCTTTGCGTTGAACGGCCTTGCCGAAGGTTTCTCGCGCATCGATGGCCGGGAAGTCGAGATCGTCGTACTGCTCGACCGGGCGCCAGGGTCACTCGCCAATCTCGTCGATACGTCGCGCTTCGCGCTCTTCTGCACCCCCGTCATCAATCTGTTCTCCAAGCATACCGATCGGGTCGAGATCTCGCCGCGCGACACCGAATTCCATCTGGTGCCGGCGAGACTCACGCCGCTCGACTACGAAGTGTTCTCGGTCCGCACCGTGTACGGTCAGGTCGCTGCAACGTCCTCCGAACTCGAGTTCCGGCCGCTCTATCAGACGCTGAACAACGACGAAGGCAACCACGGCCGTTATTTTTCGGTGCGGCGCGAGCGACGCCTGCTGTCCGATTCGGCACGCCGCTACGGTACGCGCACGCCTTACGTCGGTACGGAGGTATTTCTCTCGCTCGTCGACCAGACCGAGGCGCCGTACGGCGAAGACATCCGCTTCCTGTCGGTCGAGGCACTGGTGACGAACCGCGATCTCGCCACGCTCGTACCGCGCAACGGCGTGCACGACCTGGAGACGGCCCAGTCCGCGCCGGTCGACAGCATCGGCCTCATTCGCCCGCCGAGCGCACCGTTGCCGCCTTATGCCGAACGGGATATGGCATGGCGCCTGATTCGCCATCTGAACTTCAACTATCTGCCGCTCGAAGCGCTGGGTCACCGGGAGGGCGGACAAGGCCTGCGCGATCTGCTGCGCCTGTATCTCGTGGACGGTGACGCCGGACAGGGCCGCCAGGTCGAGAGCCTCGTCGGCGCGAAAACGCGCCCCGTGACACGCAAGCTGCCGGGAACCGGCCCGATGACTTTCGGACGCGGCATCGAATGCGCGCTGACGGTCGACGAAACAGGTTTCTCGGGCGTGAGCCCCTATCTCTTCGGTGTGATCCTCGAGCATTGGCTCGCGCGGCACGTGTCGATCAACAGCTTCACGCAAACGGAGCTGCACTCGATGCAACGCGGCAGGATCGCGCGCTGGCCAGCGCGCACGGGCACACGCGGAGCCCTGTGATGACGCGCGCCACACTTCCCGCCTTGTTACGCGACAACGCACTGTCGCCCGAATTGCTCGAATCCCTGCAAGCCGAACCCTGGCGCTTCGGGTTCCTGTCGTTATTGCGGCGGATCGGCGCAAACCCGGCGATCGATCCAGTCGGTACCGCGCGCCGGCCACAGGCAGAACCGTTCAGACTGGGCCAACAGCCGAGCCTGGCCTTCCCACCGTGTGAAATCGCGAGCGCGCACGAAGCGGCCGGGCGACTCAAGATACGGCTGTTCGGCCTCGGCATGCTGGGACCCCACGGTCCATTGCCAATCCACGTTACCGAGATCGCGAAGGACCGGGAAAGCAGTCGCCACGACACGACCACGGTCGACTTCTTCGACATCTTCCATCACCGGTTCTTCACCCTGTTCTATCGGGCGTGGGCTTCCGCACAGGCAGCCGCCGGCCTCGACCGAAAACATGACGAGCGGTTCTCGTTCTATATCGCAAGCCTGGCCGGGCAGGCGGTCGGCGAAATCAACCAACGCCCGCTTCCATCGCACGCACGCCTGGCCGCCTCGGCCCACCTCGTTCGAGAATCGCGCAATCCGGACGGGCTGCGCACCACGCTCGAACACTACTTCGGCGTCCCGGTCGCCCTAGAGGAAAACGTCTTTCACTGGATCGAAATCGCTCCTGCAGACTGCGGGCGCATCGGGTATCCGGGCGCCGCCGCGACGATGGGCCAGGGCGCAGTTCTCGGGCGTGTCGCTCCGGACCGTCAGCACCGGTTCCGCGTCGTGATCGGCCCTGTCGATCTGGATGCATACCTGCGCTTCACGCCGCAAGGCGAAGACCTGCCGCGTCTCGTCGAGTGGGTTCGGGCATTCGTCGGGCACGAGCTCGAATGGGAACTGGAGCTTCGCATCAAGCCTGAGAGCGCGCCGCCAGCTGTGATGGGCGGCCGGCAGCGGATGGGCTGGTCCGGGTGGCTGGGCAGTCCGGCGACCGACCGGCCGATCACCGGCATGCGCTTCGAGCCCGAACGCCATGCACGCCTTTTCAATCGTCGCGACACTGTCTCCAAACATCGACCATGAGCAAGAAATCGTCTCCCGCCCCAAGCAAACCTAGCCTTACACCCATCGCAGATGCACCGCACGACGACTGGCTGGGGCCGTTGAACGGTACGGATCCGTGCGGGCCGGATCTCGAATACGATCACGATTTCGTGGTGCTGTTTGCCGGTATCGCACCCAGACAGGATGTGCAATACGGCACATTCGTCGGTTCGCCGGACCCGCTCAACTGGAGCGAGATCGAGCGAGACTGCCGTAGGTTGATGACGCGCACGAAGGACATGCGCGTTGCCGTGCTGCATACGCGCTGCCGCACACGCCTGGGTGGTGTGGCAGGCCTTTCGGAAGGAACGCGGCTACTGGCGGCCTGGTTGCATGCGTTTCCGGATCATGTCCATCCCCAGGCCGACGCCGACAACGATCGCCACGCAGCGCTTGAGATGCGAATGAACGCACTGCAGGCGCTGACCGATCCGGAAGGGTTGCTGGCGGATGTGCGGGAAATCGTATTGACGCGATCGACTGCCACCCGGTTGCAGGTTCGTGACGTCGAGCGCGCGTTCGCGCATCCGCGCCCGGTCGACGCGCTCGCGCCTGATTCGGTCGCCCTGCAGTTGCGAACCCTGCGGGAACAGCAACCTTCGACAATGCAGGCCTTCGACGATACGATCTCGAGCTTATCGGCTATCGATTCGTGGTGCACGACGCACCTCGAGACGTATCTGCCGGATTTTTCCCCGTTGATTCGCCTGCTCCGTCTCTTTCGAACTACCGATCCTCAGGTCGAAGCGCGGCCGGACATCTTGCCGGCGGACGAACACGAGGACGGCGACGCGAATGCGCTGCCGGTACTCGCAGAAGCAGCGCCCTCACCGGCATGTCAGGATAGCGAACAGCCAGCCGCCCCGACCTCGGCTGCCATTGCTGCGCGTCCCAATCTTGCACCGACGGACCGGCAGGCAGCCCTGACGCTGATCTACACGGCACGTCATTGGTTCGAAACGAACGAACCAAGCAGTCCCATCCCGGTGCTGCTCAGGCGCGCGGAACAGTTCGTCGGAAAGCGCTATGTCGATGTCGTCAAGGCCATTCCGCCGGAGCTTCTCGCCCAGTGGGAAGAGACGGACGGCTCATGACCGCGTCTCGTCGGGGCGCGGCGTGACGAGATGCGGTGCGCACTCGACTTTCAGCTCTCCACATCCTCGAGACTGAACACCTCGGTCTTGTCGTTGTACGAGAAGACTTCGCCGTAACGGCCCCAGTCGATCACCGCGTCGAGCGTTTCCTCCGCCGCGTCATCCGACAGGAAATCCTCCAGCTCCTGCTCGAAACGCACGCGCGGCGCGCGATGGCCGGGGCGCTCGTTCAGCACCTTCCTGATCCGCGCGGCGAGCGGCACGTGCTTCAGCAGGTGATCGGCGAACATCAGCTTGCGCTCCTGCGTGCCGAATTCCGCGAACACGCGCGCGGGCGGCGTCAGGAACACGTCGCCTTCGCGCACGTCCGCAAAACCGAGGTACTGCAGCACTTCGGCGATCGGAAACAGTTCGTCCACTTCCAGATGCAGCGTGCGTGCGATTTCGGGCATGTCGGCGCGACCGTGATACGGCGCCATCGCGAGCGTCTCGATCAGGCCGGCCATCAGGTTGGTCGACACGCGCGGCATCCAGCTGCCGAGCTCGAGCCCCTTCTTCGTCGCCTCGCCGGTCTGGCGCGCGGTCATCTTCGCGTAGATGTCGTCGACGAGCTTGCGGAAATCGGGCTCCAGCCGGTTGCGCGGATGCTTGAACGGCACCTTGATCTCGGCGATCACGCGACCCGGGTTCGACGACAGCACGAGGATCCGGTCGCACATGAACACCGCTTCCTCGATGTTGTGCGTGACGATCAGCACCGACTTGATCGGCATCCGGCCTTGCGTCCACAGATCGAGCAGGTCGGTACGCAGCGTTTCGGCCGTCAGCACGTCGAGTGCCGAGAACGGCTCGTCCATCAGCAGGATCGTCGGGTCGACCACGAGCGCGCGCGCGAAGCCCACGCGCTGACGCATGCCGCCCGACAGTTCACGCGGGTAGGCGTTCTCGAAGCCGTCGAGACCGATCAGGTCGATCGCGGCGAGCGCGCGTTCGCGCCGCTCGCGTGCGCCGACGCCGAGCGCTTCCAGCCCGGCTTCCACGTTCTGCAGCACGGTGAGCCACGGAAACAGCGCGAAGGTCTGGAACACCATCGCGACGCCTTCGGCCGGGCCGCGCAGCGGCTTGCCGAGATAGGTCACTTCACCGCCGGTCGGCTCGATCAGCCCCGCGATGATCCGCAGCAGCGTGGACTTGCCCGAGCCCGAACGGCCGAGCAGCCCGACGATCTCGCCTTCGCGCAGCGACAGGTTCGCGTCGTCGAGCACGAGCAGTTCGCCCTGCGTCTTGTTGAAGCCGCGGCAGACGTGATCCACGCGCAGGATTTCCTCACCGAGGCGCGGCGGCTGAAGCGGCTGTGACGTCTGGGCGGGGGCGTTGATTACGGTCGAATTTTGCATCGCGCTTACTCTCAATCGAGACGGAGCCGGGATTCCGCATAGGCGTACATCGGACGCCACAGCAGGCGGTTGAACAGGGTAACGAACAGGGACATCACCGCGATGCCCAGGATGATCTTCGGGAAGTCGCCGGCGGCGGTCGTCTGTGCGATATACGAGCCGAGGCCGTGCGCGACGACCTTCGTGTCGCCCCACTGCACGAACTCGGACACGATGCTCGCGTTCCACGCGCCGCCCGACGCGGTGATCGCGCCGGTCACGTAATACGGGAAGATGCCGGGCAGGATCGCCTGGCGCCACCACTGCCAGCCGCGGATGCGGAAATTCTTCGTCGCTTCCTTGTAGTCGTTCGGATAGGACATCGCGCCCGCGATCACGTTGAACAGGATGTACCACTGCGTGCCGAGCACGATCAGCGGCGACAGCCAGATGTCCGCGTTCAGATGGAAGTGGACGATCACGATCACGAACACCGGAAACAGCAGGTTCGCCGGAAACGCGGCAAGGAATTGCGCGAGCGGCTGGATCTTCTCGGCCAGTGCGGGGCGCAGCCCGATCAGCACGCCGAGCGGCACCCAGATCACCGAAGCGATCGCGATCAGCACGATCACGCGCAGCAGCGTGATCAGCCCGAGCATCAGCACGTGGCCGACCTCGCTCATCGTCACGCCGGTCGCGACGAAGCTGACGACGCGCCACGCGACGTACGCGGTCAGCACGATCACGAATGCGCCCCACACGATGTCGCCGATGCGCGACGGGCGATGGCTCGCTGCGCCACGCGCGCCGATACCGCTGAACGACGGCACGCGCAGCGGAATCCGCGCGGCCTGCGACAGCAGCCAGCCGGCCGGCACGAGCAACTGATGAATCAGATGCGTGCGGCGCATCATGTCGAGCAGCCAGGATTGCGGCGCGTCGCCCGACGCGGTGTTCTCCATCCGGAACTTGTCGGCCCATGCGACGAGCGGGCGGAACAGGAACTGGTCATAGGCCAGGATCACGACCGACATCGCAACGATTACCCAGCCGACCGCGCCGATATTCTTGTCCGAGATGGCTTGCGCGAGATATGCGCCGATCCCGGGCAGCGTGATGGTCTGGTTGCCGACGGTGATCGCCTCCGACGCGACGACGAAGAACCAGCCGCCCGACATCGACATCATCATGTTCCAGATCAGCCCCGGCATCGAGAACGGCACCTCGAGCTTCCAGAAGCGCTGCCACGACGTCAGGTGGAAGCCGCGCGACACTTCGCTCAGGTCGCGCGGCACCGTGCGCAGCGACTGGTAGAAGCTGAACGTCATGTTCCACGCCTGGCTCGTGAAGATCGCGAAGATCGCCGCGAGCTCGGCCCCGAGCACGCGGCCCGGGAACAGCGCGAGGAAGAACGTGACCGTAAACGAGATATAGCCGAGCACCGGCACCGACTGCAGGATGTCGAGGATCGGGATCAGCACCATGCCGGCGCGGCGGCTTTTCGCGGCGAGCGTGCCGTAGACCAGCGTGAACGCGAGCGACGCGATCATCGCGGCGAGCATCCGCAGCGTGGTGCGCAACGCGTATTCGGGCAGGTTCGACGGATCGAGCGAGATCTTCTGCGTCTGCAGGGTCGCGATCGGCGCCATCGTCTCGTGAAAGCCGACGATCGCCATCGCGAGTATGCCGATCATCAGCGGAAACGCGACCGCATCCCAGCGGTTGGGGAGCACGCGCCACGCGGACGCGTTGGCGGTGCGATTCGGATTGAAGAAGCGGATATCCATCGGTAACGTCTTGGTCGAATTGAAAATCGATGGGACCGGCCGCGTGCCGCGCGGCCGGGTATGGCGTCGGCCTGCGCGGCTCAGAACAGCTTGTGGAGCGCCCAGTAAAGTGCCGCCGACTGCGCGACGAAGAGCAGCACGATCGGCAGGACCGAACTTTCCTTGACCAGACCGGGATCCGCGCTCGGGTGAGCGCCGACGTGGACGATGCCGCAGGCAACGATCGGAAAGAACGACGCGAGACTGATGGTGCGCGTGCTCCGACCGCCCGCACCGCTGGTTTCCGTTGCCGCGGGATTCGGCATGAGGGGCTCCGGATAGATGATTCGGTGTCGCAGGCTATCGGGCGAACATGACGCAAACGTGACGTGTCACTTACAGGACATTGACGGGCCATCCATCAGCGCTCCGTCAGCGATCCGCAAGCATCGAACGGCCGCGTCAGGCCTCGCAAAGATGCGGGAATAAATCCGTCGCCGCATCGGTATGGAATGCGAAGGCGCCGGCTAATTCCAGGACGATCCGGCCGTCCGGTTCCGTCATACGAATGCGAGGCTTACATGTCTTCATCGACTCCCACCCGCCCGTCGCGCCGCAAGGCCCTGCAATGCATGGCGTTCGGCGGCCTCGGCACGCTGTTTACGCTGTCGGGCGGCATCCTGACACCGTTCGATCTCGCGCTCGCGCAAAGCGGCGCCGCACTCCCCGCGAATGCGGGCCGGCCGCTGTTCGTGCAGATCAGCGACACGCACATCGGCTTCAACAAGGACGCGAATCCCGACGTCGCGGCCACGCTGCGGCAGACGATCGATCTGGTGAACGGGATGCCTGCCGCGCCCGCGCTCGCGATCCATACCGGCGACATCACGCACCTGTCCAAGGCGGAAGAATTCGACCACGCGTCGCAACTGCTGTCCGCGCTGCGCGTGCCCGAGTTGCACACGGTGCCCGGCGAACACGACGTGACCGACGGCTCGGGCGCCGAATATTTCAGCCGGTTCGGCAAGGCTTCCGACAACCGTGGCTACTACAGCTTCGATCACGCGGGCGTGCACTTCGTCGCACTCGTCAACGTGATGCATTTCAAGCCCAACGGGCTCGGCAGCTTCGGCGACGAACAGCTCGCGTGGCTCGCGCAGGATCTGAAGGGGCAATCATCGAGCACGCCGATCGTCGTGTTCTCGCACATGCCAATGTGGACCATTTACGAGCCGTGGGGCTGGGGCACCGGCGACGCGCCGCAGACGATGGCGCTGCTGCGCCGCTTCGGCTCGGTCACCGTGCTGAACGGGCACATCCACCAGATCGTGTCGAAGGTCGAGGGCAACGTGACGTTCCACACCGCGCGCTCCACCGCGTTCCCGCAGCCGACCGCCGGCAACGGCCCGGGCCCGGTGCCGCTCACGGTGCCGCGCGACCGGCTGCCCGCGATGCTCGGCGTGACGACCGTCGACTTCGCCGGCCACCCCGTCGCGGCGTCGCTGCACGACACGACGCTGGCCTGATGCCGATACACAAGGAGACCGACATGACCTTCCTGAAGCCCTCGACGCTGGCGGCCGCGCTGATCCTGAGCGCGGCCGCCGTCGGCACGCCGCTCGCCGCGTTCGCGCAGACCCCGGCCGGCCCGCTCGTGACGATCCGCAATTTCATGTTTTCGCCGATGTCGACCACGATCAAGGCCGGCACGACGGTCACGTGGAAAAACCTCGACGCGGAGCCGCATACCGTCGTCAACGACGCGGGCATCTTCCACTCGAAAGCGCTCGACCAGGACGAGACCTACTCGTTCCGTTTCGACAAGCCGGGGGTCTATAAGGTGTTCTGCGGGATTCATCCGTACATGAAGGAGACCATCACCGTGGAATGACGCGGCGCGCCGCAGCGCCCCGCGAACATCCGGCGCCACGGATGCGGCCCGACGATCGCCTACACTGGTTCCATCCGGCCGGCCCCCGCCGGCCGTCACCGAACACGAGGCAAGCGATGACGGCAAGTCAACCCGCACATCCGAAACTGCCGGGCCAGGTCGTGCTCGTGCTCCAGGGCGGCGGCGCGCTGGGTGCCTACCAGCTCGGCGTATTCGAGGCGATGGAGGCGGCGGGCATTCAGCCCGACTGGGTCATCGGCACGTCGATCGGCGCGATCAACGCGGCGCTGATCGCCGGCAACGCGCCCGGACACCGCGCGCAACGAATGGCCGAATTCTGGCGACACGTCACCGAACGACCCGCCGTGAACGTGCCGGGCTTCCCGACGAGCTGGGACAAGATCGGCTCGGAACTCGCGGTCATCGGCGCGGGCCTCCCGGGATTCTTCCGGCCGAATCCCGCCGCCTGGCTCGGGCCGCTGGCGCGGGTCGGCGTCGAGCGTGCGTCTTACTACGTGGTCGAGCCGCTGCGCGACACGCTTGCGTCGCTCGTCGATCTCGACCTGCTGAACGCGGGCCGGCCACGACTGACCGTCGGCGCGGTCAACGCGTGCACGGGCACGATGCGTTATTTCGATTCGCGCGACCGGCCGCTCGGCATCGATCATGTGATGAGCTCGGGCGCGCTGCCGCCCGCGTTCCCGGCCGTGCGGGTCGACGGCACGCCCTACTGGGACGGCGGCATCTACTCGAATACGCCGGTCGAGGTCGTGCTGGACGACGCGCCGCGTCGCAGCTCGATCATCTTCTCGGTGCAGATGTGGAATCCGGTCGGGCCGGAGCCGCAAAGCATCTGGCAGGTGTCGGAGCGGCAGAAGGACATCCAGTACGCGAGCCGCACGGACAGCAACATCGCGCGGCAGCAGCAGATTCACCGGCTGCGCCACGTGATCCGGGAACTGGTCATGCGGCTGCCGGAGGCAGAGCGCACGTCGGCCGATGTGAAAGCACTCGCCGCATGGGGCTGCCAGACCACGATGCACGTGATCAAGCTCGCGGCGCCCCGGCTCGACGGCGACGATCAGTGGAAGGACATCGATTTCACACCCGCCGGCATCGCGGCCCGCCGGCAGGCCGGGTTCGACGCGACGATGCAGGCGATCGCCGCGCGGCCCTGGGATCTGCCGATGGACCCGACGGAAGGGCTCAGCGTCTGGAGTCCGGAAGAAAACCGGATCGGCGAGCGGCACAACTGATGCCTGGCGTCGCGCGCCGCCTTCCGCTTACAGCGCGCGCACGATCCCGCCGTCGACGCGAATGTTCTGCCCGGTGATGTAGCCGGCGCCTTCCGACAGCAGGAACGTCACGGTCTGCGCGATCTCCTGCGTCCTGCCGAAGCGGCCGGCCGGAATGCGGGCGACGATCTCGGGCGTCGCCGGCCAGCTGTCGATGAAGCCGGGCAGCACCGAATTGATGCGGATGTTGTCCTTCGCATACCGATCGGCGTACAGGCGCGTGACGGAACTCAGCGCCGCGCGCAGCGCGGACGACACCGGCATCGCCTGCTCGGGCGCGTCGGCCGCGAAGCTCGAAATGTTGACCACTGCGCCGCCGCCCTGCTTCAGGAACACGGGCGTCACCCGGCGCAGCACGCGAACGACGTTGAGCACGATCAGGTCGAGCCCTTCGTGCCACTTGTCGTCCTCGATGGCGAGCAGGTCGCCCTTCGGCGGATGCCCGGTGTTGTTGACGACCGCGTCGATGCGGCCGTACTTCGCGAGCGTCCCGTTCACGAAACGCTCGATGTCGGCGTCGTCGGTGACGGATCCCGCCATACCCAAACCGCCGAGTTCCGCGGCAAGCTCGACCGCGCTGCCGGACGGCGACATCAGCGAGACGCGATAACCGTTGCTCGCAAGATCCCGCGCGATCGCGGCGCCCATGCCCTTGCCCGCCGCCGTCACCAATGCCACTTTCTCTACAGTCATGCTGTTCTCCCGAATAGGTCGGCTCAACGCCGCGATCGTCGTGCTGAAGCGCCACTCTAGGACTCTATAATCGCCTTGTCGAACGATGATTTCTCCACACACACTGTAGATTTTCTACTGCATGAAGGCTCTGTCGCGTACCCGTCGCCTCCCGCCGCTCAATGCGCTTCGCGCGTTCGAGGCCGCCGCGCGCCACCTCAATTTCCGGCTGGCCGCCGACGAACTCGGCGTGACCCAGGGCGCGGTGGCGCAGCAGGTCAGGCATCTGGAGGACGTCGTGGAGATTCAGCTGTTCCGGCGGCTGCCCAGGGGGCTGGCGCTGACGCGCGAAGGGCTCGAGTACTTTTCGTCGGTCCAGCGCGCGCTGCAGATAATCGCCGATGCCACGGACGCACTGGGCCAGCGTCCCATGGTCCTGACGGTCAGCACGACGCCGTCGTTCGCGTCGAAGTGGCTGATCCCGCGCCTGTCGGACTTCGGTCGCCTGCACCCCGACATCGAGGTTCGCGTCATCGCCGACGAGCGCCTTGCGTCGTTCCGGGCCGACGGCGTCGACATCGCGATCCGGCTCGGCAAGCCCGCGTTCCCCGCCGGCCTGGTCGCGGAATTGCTGTTTCCGCTCGACATCTTCGCCGTCGCCAGCCCGAAACTGCTCGAAAGCGGCCCGCCGATCCGCACACCCGCAGACTTGTCGAAGCATGCGCTGTTGCACGACGCGCACGACCTGTGGCCGGAGTTCATCGAGAAGCTCGGCGGAAAGGGGCAGACCGATCCCACGAAAGGGCCGCGGTTCAGCCAGTCGCTGCTCGCCATCGACGCCGCCGTCGCGGGTCAAGGCATCGCGCTGACCAGCGAGCCGCTCGTCGAACGCGATATCGCGGAAGGCCGGCTGCGCCGCGTGTTCGATTTTTCGTTTCCGATGTCGCTCGGGTTTTACGTCGTCTTTCCGCAGGCCAATGCCCATTCGGAAGCGCTCGAGGCCATGCGCCGTTGGCTGTTCGCGCAGTACGGGGGCGCGTGATTCGCTGATGCTCCGACCGACGAACAACCCCACTTGCATCAGTGCCTTCATGCGTATCGTAATTTTCCGATATATGATTCGCCCATCGACGATCCCTATTTGCACCGGTTTTCCGGACGAACGCCCCAAACACCATCACCCTTCCATGCCGACCGAACTCGACATCGACGCGATCCTGAAAGCGCTTTCGAACCCCGTGCGCCGGGAAATCCTCGTCTGGCTGAAAACGCCGGGCGCGCATTTCCCGGAGCAGACGCTGCCGTACGACCACGGCGTCTGTGCCGGGCAGATCGACGCGCGCTGCGGGCTGTCGCAGTCGACCGTCTCCGCGCACCTCGCGACGCTGCAGCGCGCGGGGCTCGTGACGTCGACGCGGATCGGCCAGTGGGCGTTCTTCCGGCGCAACGAGGCCGTCATCGATGCATTTCTCGACGCCCTGCGCCGTGAACTCTGACCCAGGCCATGCGGGCCGCACGCCGCGCACGACGCGGCGGTAATCCCGCCTTTCTGAAAAGGTTATCTGCCATGCCCACTCTGTTCGATCCCGTTACCCTCGGCGACCTGACCCTGCCGAACCGCGTCGTGATGGCGCCGCTCACCCGTGCCCGCGCAGGCAGCGCGCGCGTGCCCAACGACCTGATGGCCCGCTATTACGCCGAGCGCGCGTCGGCCGGCCTCATCATCAGCGAAGCAACCTCGGTCACGCCGCAGGGCGTCGGCTACGCGGACACGCCGGGCATCTGGTCCGACGAGCAGGTGGAAGGCTGGAAGCGCGTGACGCAGGCCGTGCACGCGGCCGGCGGCCGCATCGTGCTGCAGCTCTGGCACGTCGGCCGGATTTCGGACCCGGTGTTCTTGAACGGCGACCTGCCGGTCGCGCCGAGCGCGATCGCCGCCGGCGGTCACGTGAGCCTCGTGCGGCCGCCGCGACCGTTCGTGACGCCGCGCGCGCTCGAACTGGATGAAATTCCGGGCATCGTCGCCGCGTACCGCAAGGGCGCCGAAAACGCGAAGAAGGCCGGCTTCGACGGCGTCGAGATCCACGGCGCGAACGGCTACCTGCTCGACCAGTTCCTGCAGGACAGCACCAACCACCGCACCGATGCGTACGGCGGCCCGATCGAGAACCGCGCGCGCCTGCTGCTCGAAGTGGTCGACGCGGCGATCGACGTGTGGGGTGCGGGCCGTGTCGGCGTGCATCTCGCGCCGCGCGGCGACGCGCATACGATGGGCGATTCCGACCCGGCCGCGACGTTCGGTTACGTCGCGCGCGAACTCGGCCGCCGCAAGATCGCGTTCATCTTCACGCGTGAATCGTATTCGGGCGACCAACTGAGCCCGCGTCTGAAGGAGGCGTTCGGCGGCCCGCTGATCGCAAACGAGCAATTCACGCTCGAATCGGCGCAGGAGACGCTCGCGAGCGGTCACGCCGACGCGATCGCGTGGGGCAAGCTGTTCATCGCGAACCCGGACCTGCCGCGCCGCCTCGAACTCGGCGCACCGCTGAACAAGCCGGTGCCGGAGACGTTCTACGCCGAAGGCGAAACGGGCTACACGGACTACCCGGCGCTCAGCGACGCGGCCTGACGGTCGGCGACGCGTTCATGCGCGCACGTGAGCGCGCATGAACACGCGCTGCGTCTCGTCGAGCCCGCGTGCCACGTGATGCGCGCGAATCGCGCGCAGCGTGTCGTCGAGCGATGCGTCGTCGATGACGTCGAAGCCCAGGCGCGCGTAGTACGGCGCGTTCCATGGCGCGTCGCGGAACGTCGACAGCACGACCTGTGCGATGCCGTCCTGCGCGGCGCGCGTCATGATCCGTTCGATCAGGCGCGCGCCGATCCGCTGCCCCGCGTGCGACGGCGCGACATCCAGCTCCTCCAGATAAAGCCGCCGCGCATCGAGCAGCCGGTAGAACGCAAAGCCCACGCACGTCCCCGCTTCGTCCGTCGCGACATACGCGCGACCGTCGTCGATGCGCATCCGCACGTCGGCCGCATCGGTCGGCTCGCCTTCGGCGATGTCGGGCATGCCGATGTCGCGAAAGCGCTGGGCGGCGGCCACTTCCACGGCGGCCATCGCGGCCGCGTCTTCCCGCGTGGCGGGACGAATCCGGATCGATACTGTCATCACGACGAGGTAGGCAGGCGGGAACGGCCGTCACTATAATCGAAAGTTCATACGTTTCGAACGCCCTGCCCACGAGGTCCGTCATGACGCTGTCCGCGCTCGCCGTGTTCGCCATCGCCCTGCTCGTCACCGCCGGCACGCCCGGCCCGAGCGTCGCCGCGCTCGTCGCGCGCGTGCTGACGAACGGTGTGCGAGACGTGCTGCCGTTCCTCGCCGCGATGTGGATCGGCGAGGCGCTGTGGCTCACGCTGGCGGTTGCCGGGCTGTCCGCGTTTGCGCGCACGTTCGCGACGGGCCTGCTCGTGCTGAAGCTGCTCGGTGTCGCGTACCTGCTGTTTCTCGCATGGAAGATGTGGACCGCGCCGACCGACACGAAGGCCGGCGACCTGCCGCGCGGCCAGTCGCCGTGGCGCATGTTCGTCGCGGGCACGCTGGTCACGCTCGGTAACCCGAAGATCATGCTCTTCTATCTCGCGCTGTTGCCGACGATCGTCGACCTGACGCATGTCGGTGTCCTCGCGTGGACGGAACTCGTCGGCACGATGCTCGCGGTCCTGATCCTGGCCGACTGCTTCTGGTCGCTGCTCGCTTCGCGTGCGCGTGCGTTCCTCACGTCGGCACGCGCGAAGCGGATCGCGAACCGCACGAGCGCGACGGCAATGGCCGGTGCGGCGGTGGCGATCGCGACGCGCTGAACGGCACGGCCGCACGCGTATCCGCACGACGCCACGTCGTTGCGAAACGGGGCGGACCGCCGCGTCCGCCCGTCAGCGCACAACAGCGCGTTACGGTGTCCCGGCGCTGCAGCAATACGCGAGCAGGAACGTCGCGGTGCCCGGGTCGCCCTGCACGATCGCGCGCATGTCGCCGTTCAGCTTCGCCATCGCTGCCGTCACGTAATCCGGCGCGGGCAGCTTCGCCGTATTGAAGTCGTGTACCGCAACCGCGACCGGCTTGTTGTCCTTCGTCTTCGGCGAAGCCAGCGCCCGGTCTTCCGCGGCGAATCGCTGATCGCGCGTGGCGACTGCACCGACCTGCCCCGCGCAATAGCCGTGCGTTCCCGACATGATGTGAATCGTGTGACCGTCACCGCTCAATCCGGACGCGATGGTATTCAATGCCGCTGCGACGTCCCTGACGTTGCACGGGCCGTGAAAGCCCCAGATCTGCACCGCGTTCGGGGTGCCCTTCATGATGTTGACGAGCGTTGCCATGACCTCTCTCCTTGCAGTCCTGCGTCGTGGACAGTTCGCGGCGAAGCAGGCTCTGCCTTCCACGACGACGTTCATGGGCCGGCGCGATGCCGGGCACACAGTGCCCGTTGCCTCCCGCCGAGTTGAGAAACATCCGGATATCCGCGACGGACTCGATCGAACCGCGCCCGCCACGAACGGTTCAACCTTATCCATCGGCCTCGGTTCGCAACATGGACCGCTCGTCACACATTCGGCTACGTGCCGATCTTCACGGGAAGCGGGCGTCCCGCCACACGCCGCGCAAAAGCAGGCGCAGGCATGCAGCGGGCCGCAGGCCATGCGTCGGCACCGACGCGCAAGATTTCGGTTGCCCAACCTTCCACCAAACGCCCGCCCTGCCAGTCTTCACTAGCACCCCGCCAGCCTGCGCCCATCACCCGGCCCGGGCACGTGATCGTTGCATTCAACCAGCGCCCGCACCAACGCCCAGTCATCGTCGTCGCAGAAATCGAGCAGCATCGCGCCACACGAACCCCGTTGCTCGCGCAACCGCGCCGCGAGCCGCGCCTGAATCCCCTGCACCCTGCCGTCGCCGCGCGCGACCACCGACGGATTCGCGCCCATCCCCGTACCGCTGCAGAAATTGATCGCCCAGCGGCCACTTTCCGGCGATGGCATGCCGGTCAGCAGCGCATCGATCACGCGCCACTTGTAGTTGATCGACCCGGCAACGGGCACGCGGTATTCGTCCTGGATCACGAACGCCGCATCGGGATGATCGATCGTGAAGGTCGCGTTGTCGGGCCACGCGGTCAGGTCGATGCCCAGCGGCCGGCTGCTGCGGAACCGCCGCAACAACACCACCGCGCCGCGCACGTCGCCGAGCGCCGGCAGCGCGCCGCCCGCATGCCAGCGCAACCGCGGGTGCCGCGCACGATGCGCGTCGAACGTCGCATCGAAACTGCGCGTGCACGCCTGCGCAGGCCATTCGTCCTTCACCGACATCACGATGCATTCGCGCGGATGCGCGTCGAGAAAGCGCGTACAGTCCGCGAGCACGTCGTCGAACGACATGCCGAGCGCGATCCCGCCGTGATGGATGTCGAACGCATCGCACCGGTGCCGGCAGCGGATGTCGAGCAGCCGCACGCCGTGCGCGAGCTGCGCGGCGAGCGGTGCGCGCTGCGTGCGCACGAGCGGATCGTCGACCGTATACGCACAGGTGTCATGGCTGCCCGGTAGGGTCAGCGTATGCAGCGGCCGCGCGTCGTCGAGCGCCGACATCCAGTCGGCCAGCGGCGTGGAAGCTTCGTATCGCGAAGGGATCATGAATCGATGACTGACAAGGAAAGAAAAACGTGGGTGACTGCATCGGATGTCGCCGTGCGGGCCGGCGTGTCGCGCTCGGCGGTGTCGCGTGCGTTCTCGCCGACGGCGAGCATCGCACCCGAAACGCGCGAACGCGTGATGGTGGCCGCGCGTGCGCTCGGCTACCAGGTCAACCTGATCGCGCGCGACATGATCACGCAGCGCAGCAGCATGATCGGCGTCGTGACGGCCGGGTTCGAGAATCCGTTCCGCGCGCGGCTTCTGTCGGACCTGATGGCCGCGCTCGGTCAGCGCGCGTTCACGCCGCTCGTCACCAACGCGGATGATCCGCACCAGGTCCGGCAATCGCTCGAACGGCTGCTCAGCTACCGGATCGCGGGCCTCGTGATGACGTCCGCGTCGCCGCCGCTGTCGGTCGCGCGGCAGTATCTCGATCACCGGATTCCCGTCGTGATGATCAATCGCGAAGCGAACCTGCCGGGTGCGGATGTCGTCATCAGCGACAACGCGGCGGGCGCCGCCCATGCCGCGCAACGGCTCGTGCGGGCCGGCGCGCGCCGGCTCGCGTTCGTCGGGCCGCGCACTGCGAGCTACAGCGCACGCGCACGTGCGGATGCGTTCGCGCTGGCGCTGCAACGCGGCGACGCGTTCGATGCGGTACTCGTCCACATGATCGATACGCGCTCCGATACACATGCATGCGGCATCGACGCCGCGCGGCAACTGTTCGCATCCGGCGACCGCCCGGACGGCGTGTTCTGCTCGTCCGACCTGCTCGCGCTCGGCGTGATCGACGCCGCCCGCGGCGCATTCGGCTTGCGCGTGCCCGACGACCTGCGCGTGATCGGCTTCGACGACATCCCCGCCGCCGAATACGACGCGTATCGGCTCACGACACTGCGCCAGGACACGCAAGGTCTCGCGCACGCGGCAGTCGACCTGCTCGCCGACCGGATCCAGACGTTCGACGGCGCATCGCGCACGCGCGTCGTGCCGGTTACGCACGTGGTCCGGCACAGCTGCGTGTAACGCGTCGCGTCACTTCAGTCCGCCCGCGAAGCCGCGCAGCAGGTAGCGTTGCACGTAGCCGGCCACGGCGAGCGTCGGCAGCGACGCCAGCAACCCCGCGCTCATCAGGTCGCCCCAGTCGATGCCGTTCTCCGTTACGTAGCCGGCGATTGCGAGCGGCAGCGTGAAGCGGCTCGGCGTCGACACGAACAGCAGCGCGATCAGGAACTCGTTCCAGGCGGCGATGAACACGAAGATCGCGGTCGCGATCAACCCCGGCGCGCACAGCGGTAGCACGATCTGCACGAGCCGCCGCGCGAGCCCCGCACCGTCGATGCACGCGGCCTCCTCGTATTCGACCGGCACGTCGCGCACGAACGCGAGCAGCATCCAGATCGCCATCGGCAGCGCGTAGATCTGGTAAGCGAGCATCAGCCCGAGTGTCGAATCGAGCAGATGCAGCCGCTTCGCGAGTGCGAACAGCGGCACCGCGATCGTGATCGGCGGCATCAGCTTCAATGCCAGCACGAGCATCAGGAACAGCAAGTCGAGCCGGGCCGGAAACCGCAGCCGCACGAGCGCATACGCGGCAGGAAGCGCGAGCGTCAGCGCGAGCAGCGTCGTGCCGAACCCGACCAGCAGCGAATTGGCGAGCGGCGCGCCGATGCCGTTCGACCAGACCGACGCAAAATGCTCGAGCGTCGGCGCGGCAGGCAAGATCCGCAGAGGATGATCGAGGCGCTCGAGCGTCGGCATGAACGCCGCGCCGGCCATCCACAGGCACGGCAGCAGCAGCAGCGCGAGCGCGGCGGCGCGCAGCATCCACGGCACCGCGCGACCGAATGCGGCACGCGTTCGCGCGTGCGCGATGCCCGCGGGTCGCGCCGTCATGCGCGCCGATTGCGAACCGTCTGCCATACGTACCCCGAAACAAGCAGCGCGGACGCCGCGAGCATCAGCACCGACGCGGCACTCGCCGGCCCGACGTTGAAGAAGCGGAATCCCGTGTCGTAGATGTAGGTCGACAGCGTCTGCGTCGCGTTGCCGGGGCCGCCCCCCGTGAGCGCATAGACCTTGTCGAACAGCTTGAACGTGTCGATCGAGCGCAGCAGCAGCGCGAGGCCGATCTGCGGCGCCGCGAGCGGCAGCGTGATGTCGCGCAGGCACTGCCACTCGCTCGCGCCGTCGGTGCGCGCGGCTTCGTACAGCTCCTGCGGGATCGATTGCAGCCCGGCCAGCACGATCAGGAACGCCATCGGCGTCCACTGCCACACGTCGACGAGCGCGAGTGACCACAGCGCGAGATGCGGATCGGACAGCCAGCGCACGCCTTCCATGCCGAACGCGGCGAGCAGCGCGTTGAGGAAGCCGTCGAAATTGAGCCAGTTGCGCCAGATCGCCGAGCACACGAGCGTGGGCAGCATCATCGGCAGGATCGCGAGCGGCAGCGCAATGCGCCGCCCCGGAAACGCGCGCACGAACAGCAGCGCGAGACCGAAGCCGAGCGCGACTTCGACGAGCGATGCCGCGATCGTGAAGCGCAGCGTGTTGCCGAAGCCGGCCGCGAACGCGTCGTCGCCGAGCACCGCGCGATAGTTCGCGAGCCCAGCGAATGCGCGGCGGCCCGCCGTGTAGTCGACCTGGCAGAACGAGTCGATCAGCACCTGCGCGACCGGGTACAGCGCGAGCGCGGCCAGCACCAGGAGCGCGGGTCCGAGCAGCGCGACGAACGGCAGGCTGCGGCCGAGGGCTTTCATGCGCGGTTTCCGGATGAAGCGTGGCGGCAAGCCGTCACTTGCCCGCCGCGGCCATCGCCTGCGCGATCTTCTGCTGCGCCTGGCGCAGTGCTGCGTCGGGCGCGGCCTGCCCGGTCAGCGCGAGCTGCAGCTGGTCGCCGAGAATGCTCTCGACCTGCTGCCAGTCCTTCACGCGCGGCCGCGCACGGCCGGCCTCGAGCGCCTTCAGCTGATCGGGATACCAGCGGTACTGGCGCACCAGCGCCGGATCGGCGAACACGCTGCGGCGCGTCGGCGGAATGCCGATCCCGGCGAGGCGCGTTTGCGTGTCGCGCGAACTCAGGTAGGCCAGGAAGTCCTGCGCGAGCTTCGCGTGCGGCGCGTCCTTCGGAATACCCATCTGCCAGATGCCGAGCATCGGCGCCGGGCCGGCCGTCTGCCCGGGCGGCGGCTGCAACGCGATCTGCCCGACCACGCGCGACTGCTTCGGATCGTCGAGCGCCGGAATCCACGCCGGCCACACCTCGATCGACTGCGCGGCCGTGCCGCGCTGCAACGCATCGCGCACTTCGGCGGCGCCATACACGTCGACGTCCTTCGGCGCGGAGGCCTTCAGCGCGAGGAACGTCTTCAGCGCGGCCTGCGACTCTCGCGAATCGATCGTCACGTTGCCGGCACGGTCGAACACGTCGCCGCCATAGGCCCACAGGATCGGCAGAAAGCCCGTCACGACGGGGTTTCCCTTGGTGCCGCGGAACACGACGCCCGACACGCTCTTGTCCGCGCCACCGACGGTCTGCGCGATCTTCAGCACGTCGTCCCAGTTGCGCGGCGGCTGCAGCTTGTATTTCGCGAGCAGGTCCTTCCGGTACGCGAACATCTCGACGTTGCCGACGATCGGCAGCGCGTACAGCGCGCCCGCCGAGTTGCGGCCCAGCGCGACCGCCGACGGCACGAGATCGGCGTCCGCGAGCGATGCCGGCAGCGGCTTCAGCCAGCCGTTGCCGATGAATTCGGGCGCCCACGTGTCGTCCATCATCACGAGGTCGTACGTGCCGGTTCCTTCGCGCATCGACAGCTTCAGCTTCTGGTACAGGTTCGCGTTCGGCAGCTTGAGCAGCTCGATGTCGGTGCCCGGATGCAGCTTGGTGAAGCCGGCGACGGCGTCGGCGAGCCCCTTGCCATAGATGTCGTCGCGGCCCGCGATGACGAGATCCGCCGCGAAGGCGTGCGAGGCGGCAAGGGACAGCGCAACGGCGGCGGACAGCGCGCGCAGGCGGCTCAGCAGGGTCATGTGGTCTCTCTCGATCGGCGTGGTGGCGGGTCGGCCTCGCGTTGCACACGTGTGCAACACGGGCGACGCTTCGGGCGTCCTGAAGCGAACGCCATTGTTCACGTCGATCGTTAAGAATTTGTGGCACGCGGCGGAACCGGCCGGCCATCGCAGCCGGCCGCCCCGACCGCCTCGCCACGTGCGCGCCGTCAGAAGTTCACGCGAATCCCGGCCATCACCGCCAGCTGCCGGCTCGAATTGCTGTTCGCAAGCACCGGAATCTGCGCGTAGTTCACCGCATTGCCGTTCGCGTCGGTGCCGAGCCCCGTGCCGCTCGAGATCTGGCCGATCGCGACCGCATACAGCGCGGTGCGCTTCGACAGGCTGTAGTTCGTACCGACGTTGACCTGATGGAAGCGCGTCGTGCCGCGCCCGTCCGTGTGCGCGGCATTGAAGATGTATGCGACGCCGCCCTGCAGCGCGGGCGTGAACATGTACGTGACGTTCAGCTCGCCGATGTCGAACGTGAACGCCTGCTTGCGCGGCTGCGCGTCGGTCGAGAAATAGCGGCTGTCGCCGAGGCGCGTGTGCGTATAGGTCAGTGCGACCGTCGCCGCGCCGAGCGTCACCGAGCCGCCCGCGCCGAACGCACGCATCGAGCCGGCGTCCTGGAGCAGGCAGTACATCGCGCCCGGATTGCTGCACGCGAAGTCGCCGATATAGCCGCTCGCGCCGCCGAGCGCGGCGTCGAGCGGCTGGTGCAGGTCGAGATAGCCGATCGAGAACGCGACCGGCGCACGCGTGTAGGTCGCGGCGACCGCATAGCCGCGCTTCGCGGAAAAGTCGCCGGCCTGCCCGCCGAAGCTGAACGTGCCGCCGAACGTCAGGCCGTTGAAGTCGGCGCTGGTGAACTTCACCGCGTTGTTGAAGTTGAACGCGGCGTTCAGGTTGTCGACGTCGCCGAGATGCGAGCCGTACGGCGTCGCCCAGTTGTTGCTCGATACGTATACGCCGAGCATGTCCGTGTACGAATCGTACTGGCGGCCGAGGCCGAGCGTGCCGATCGAATCCTGGCGCAGCCCGACCCACGCTTGCCGGCTGAACGCGGTGCCGCCCTGCAGCGCCTGCCCGTTCGCGGACAGGAATTGCTGCTCGAGCGAAAACACCGCGTCGAGCCCGCCGCCGAGCGGCTCGGCGCCCTGAAATCCGAAGCGGGACGGCACGAGGTTGCCGCCGCCCATCTGCCATGCGTGGCCGCTGCCGGTGCTGCCGTCGGCGCGCGTGAACTGCTGGTTCGTCGAATAGATGATGCCTGTGTCCACGGTGCCGTACAGCGTCACGCTGCCCGATGTTTGCGCGTGTGCGTTCATGCAGCCCAGCGCGGCCGCGGCCGCCGCCAGTCTTCGTCCGATCTTCATGTCCCGCCCCTCTGATGTCATCGATTCGCAGTGCAGATCGATGGTGTTGTCGATATGGGTGACAGGACTCTATCCAGCGAAAATTCGGGACCCCTATCCCAAATCAGCAAATGATGAAGCGCAAGGCCGACACGCGACCGCGCCCGGCAGAACCGGCGCGATGCGCAAGCGTCATTCGGGACGCAGGGTCTGCGACGGCAACTCGCCGAACAGGTCGCGATACTCGCGTGCGAAATAGCCAAGATGCGTGAAGCCCCAGCTCGCGGCGGCCTCGCCGACGCCGAGTTGCTGCGCCGAGGTCGTGCGCAGCAGGCGCCGCACTGCATTCAGCCGGATCGTGCGCAGATAGCCAACGGGCGTGACGTCGGCGACGCGCTGGAAGCTCGTCTGCAGCGTGCGGCGGCTGCAGCGCAGCGCGCGGCACAGTTCGAGCACGGTGACGGGTTCCTCGGGCCGGTCGCGAAGGTGTTTCTCGCAACGGCTGACGATATCGCTGTAGGTCGCGTGCGTGATGTCGCGGCGCTCGGCGCCGATGCCCTGGTCGAGCGCATCGAGGAACATGCCGAGCATCGCGTCGCGGAACATCTTGCGGGTGGCCGCGTATTCGAGGCAGCCGGGGTTGCGCTGCGCGTCGTCGATCAGCGACGACAGCCGCGCGCCGAGCGCGACGCCTTGCGCGTCCGACAGCCGCGTGACGTGTCGCAGCTTGCGCGCGCCGGCCGCGCCGAACTCGGCTTCGCACAGCTCGTCGATCATGTCCGACGCGGCGCTGATCCCGACGAGCCCCATCCCTTCCGGCGTGTGGAATTCGAAATCCTCGCCGGCGCGCAGCGCGAGCAGCGCATAGCCGTCGACCGGCTGGCCCTGGAACGTGCCGGCGAGCGGCATCGACAGCGGCACCGCGAGCGACGTGCGCCCGGCCGGCGCAACGCCGGTTTGCGCGACACGCCGGTTGGTCGTCTCGCGGAAGAAATGGAACTCGTCGTACAGCACCTGCGTGACGGTGCCTCTGAACCGGCCCGGCGTCATCTGGCGGTAGACCTGATGCCAACCCGCGATCGCGAGCCCGTGGTCATGCACGTCTTCGTGTGAGCGTGACTGGAACAGCATCGGCATCTCCGGTGAAACCCTGAATCCGCGTTGCGCCCGCACGGCGCGCAGCGGCATAGCTTACCCCCGCAAAATTCCGCGTAGTGCAGTTTCGAATGCAAGGCAGGCCACCGACAGCGCGGTGGCCTGCTCGCCGGTCAGGCGGACATAGCGCCGAAACGACGGCATCCGGTTCACGATCTCGCTGCCGCCGAACGGCACGACGGCGAGCGTCCAGCGCCCGTCGCGCGCGGCGATTCCGCATTCGGTCAGGTGCAGCGGGCGTAGCGCATCGACAAGTGACGAATCGGCGACGAGCGCGGCCACCGCCCTCACGAATCCGGGGTCGCATCCCGGCGCGGCCGCGGCCGCGATGCCGGTGCGCCGCAGCCAGCCCGTCTGCAGGACGCGCGCATGGCCCTGCGCGGCCGGGCCGTCGGCATTGATCGACACCTGCACGCTGACCGTATGCATCAGGAACTGACGGTCGACGCGTTCCTCGATGCTCACGCGCACGCCGTTCGGCAGCCGGGCCAGCGGTTCGGCAGCGCCGCGGTGCGCATCGCGCACCGCACCGAGGTCCGCCAGCACGCGCGCGGCGATCGCGCCGGGCCGGTAGCCGGACGGCGGCGTGTCGGGCGCCGCGCGCCACCGGGTGAATGCGAGCCTCACGACGCGACGTGCTCGTTGCGCAGCACTTCCTCGACCGGCACCGGTTTGAACGGATGCCGGCGCTGCACGACCACCGTCCAGAACAGCGCGTACAGCGCGGTGAGCCCGAGCATTGCGCCGAACGGCACGTAGATGTCGCGCGCGTTCATGCCGGGTGGCGTGATGTACCAGATCGCGAGCACGATACCGACGCTCGACACGATCTGCGGCAGCGGGAATAGCGGCGAACGATACGGACGCGGCAGATCCGGGCGGCGGATGCGCAGCATCACGACCGACGCGGTGACGAGCAGATACGCGGTGCCCCACGCGCAGGTCGCGGCGAGCACGAGGTGCAGGATACTGTCGAGGTTGCCGTTGATCAGCCACGCATGGAAGATCGGCACGATCGCCGACGCGACGATGCCGACCACCGGCGTCTTGAAGCGCGGATGCAGATACGCGAAGCAGCGCGGCAGCGCGCCGTCGATCGCCATCCCGTACAGGATGCGCGGCAGCCCGGCCATCAGCGTGTTGATCGTCGCGGCGCCCGCGCACAGGAACGCGATGCCGAACCACACGCGGCCGAAGGGCCCCAGCACCTGCAGCGCGAACGCGGGGATCGCGCCCGGCGTGTCGAGCAGGTGCGTGAGGCCGTCCGGGCTCACCGGCACGTTCGCGACCTGGCGGCGGATTGCCGCGCCGTACAGGAACATGCAGATCGCGACGCCGACGAGGCCGAGCGCCATCGCGCGCGGGATCGTGCGGCCCGGCGACTTCATTTCCGGCGCGAGCGGCGTAACGAACTCGCAGCCGACGAACATGAACATCGCCATCCCGACCAGCGACAGCACCGCCGGCACCGACGTGCCGACTTCCGAGCCGCCGAACCAGCCGTCGAGATGCACGGCCGGCGCGGCCGCGAGGCCGAGGATGCCGAAGATCATCAGCGACAGCCACATGCCGGCCGTCAGCACGATCTCGAGCTTGCTGAACACCTTGATGCCGATGATGTTGGTGATCGCGAAGGTGACGACGAGGCCGACGCCGACGAGCCAGGAACTGTTGTGCTTCTCGAACGCGGCGTTCAGCGATTCGAAGTTGACGAGCGCCATGATGCCGCTCAGGATCGTCTCCGCCGTGCCGGCGAACACGTGCACGAGGAAATACGCGGAAATCGTGCCGGTGATCGCCCAGAAGCGGCCGAGCCCGCACGACAGGTAATCGTAAACCGAGCCGGCCGTGGGCAGCATCGCGGCGGCTTCGGAGAAGGTGGTCGCCTGCGCCTGCATCATCACGAACGCGATGATCATCGCGACCGCGAACGCCCAGCCGCCCATTCCGAAGCCCGATGTCGCGGTGAGAATCACCGGGCTCGCCATGATGAGGCCGACGGCGCTCGCCAGCGCGGTCGGAAAACCGACCGCGCCCGCCTTCAGCACCGTGCCGCCGCCTGCTTCAGCCGACTTGCCGGCGGGCGTATCGCCCGCGGCGCCGGTCACTCCAGACCATCCCGACATGTTCGTCTCCTTCCCTTTTTGGGCGGAGCCGGCGCTGCGGCGCCCGCTCCGTTCCGTGCTTCGCGGTCGGCCCGGGGCGGCGCATCAGCACGTCGCCACCGGAGCCCCAGTCGATCCAATCCGGATCCGATGTCGAAAAAATACGCAGGCAAAATAATCCGGTCATAGCGCAAATCGGCAAACCGGCGGTGGAGAACGGGTTATCCCGCCCTCCACCGCCGGTTCGGCGTCACGCGATTCCCGCTTTACGGCCTCACGCGAATGGCACGGCCTCGAAGCCCGCCGCGAGCGCGTCGACGATCCGGTCGAGCTGCTCGCGCTGGATCACGAGCGGCGGCGACAGGATGATCTTCGTGCCGACCGGGCGCACCAGCACGCCATGCTCGCGCGCCACTTCCGCGACGGCGTTCGCGTAGCCCGACAGCGGGTCGATCGGCTCGCGGGTCTGCTTGTTCGCGACGAGGTCGAGCGCGAGCATCAGCCCCTTGCCGCGCACCTCGCCGACCGCCGCGAAGCGTTCGGGGAACGATTGCAGCGCTTCAAGCAGATACGCGCCCTGCTTCGCCGCGTTCGCCGGCAGGTCTTCCTTCACGACGATGTCGAGGCTCGCGATCGCGGCCGCGCAGGCAACCGGGTGGCCGGCGTAGGTGTAGCCGTGCATGATCGCGCCGCCAAAGTCCGCGTTCGCGGCGAACGCATCCTCGATCCGCGCGTTCACGGCCGTCGCGCCGAGCGGCACGTAACCGGACGAGATCCCTTTCGCGAGACACATGATGTCCGGGCGCACGCCCCAGCCGCGACTGCCGAACATGCTGCCGCTGCGGCCGAAGCCCGTCACGACTTCGTCGGCGATCAGCAGCACGCCGTAGCGATCGCACACCTCGCGCACGAGCGGCCAGTAGTTGGCCGGCGGCACGATCACGCCGCCCGCGCCCTGCACCGGCTCGGCGATGAACGCGGCGACCGTGTCGGGGCTCTGGAACTGGATCTCGCGCTCCAGCATTTCCGCGCAGATCCGGCCGAGTTCCTCCGGATCCTGCGTGAACGGATTGCGGTACAGCCACGGTGTCTCGACGTGGAAGCAGCCGGGCAGGTTCGGTTCGTAGTTGCGGCGGAACACCGTGTTGCCGTTCACCGACGCGCCGCCGAAGTGCGTGCCGTGATAGCCCTGCTTCAGCGAGATGAACTTCGTGCGATCGGCCTGGCCGCGCACCTTCCAGTACTGGCGCGCGATCTTCAGCGCGGTCTCGATCGAGTCGGAGCCGCCCGAGCTGTACAGCACGCGGCGCATTCCTTCCGGCTCCAGCATGTCGATCAGCTTCTTCGACAGCTCTTCCGCGCGCGGATGCGAGATGCCGTCGAACAGCTGGAAGTATTCGAGTTCATCGAGCTGGCGCACGATCGCATCCTTCACTTCCTGGCGGTTGTGCCCGACGTTCACGTTCCACAGACCCGCGACGCCATCGACCAACTGCTTGCCGGTTTCGTCGAACACGTAGCAGCCGTCGCCGCGCACGATGCGGATCGGCTTGCGCTGTTTCATTTCGTTCGGGTGCAGCATCGGGTGCCAGAACTTCGCTTCGTTGTAGCTCATTGCAGTCTCCACTTTCGGATCGTTTGAACCGCGATCGCTCGCGTTCGAGGATCGGGGTTCGAGGTTTTCGGGGTGTTCGGAACGGATGCCGCGCGTCAGTGCGCGATGCACACGGATTTGGTTTCGGTGAAGCCTTCGATCGCGTACTGGCCGAACTCGCGGCCGATGCCCGACTGCTTGTAGCCGCCGAACGGCATCGACGGGTCGAGCGGAATGTGACAGTTCACCCACACGGTGCCGGCCTCGATCTGCGGCACGAGATTCATCACGCGCTTCAGATCGTTGCTCCAGATGCTCGCGGCGAGGCCGTACGGCGACGCGTTCGCGAGGCGCACGGCGTCGGCCGCATCGTCGAACGGCACGACGACGATCACCGGGCCGAACACCTCGTCGCGCACGATCGCGCTGTCGGGATGCGGATCGGCGATCACGGCCGGCTTCACGTAGTAGCCGGGCAGGTCGTCGGCCGGCGTGCCGCCCGCGAGGAACGTGAGGCCCGCGCGGCGCGCGCCCTCGATGTGCTGGACGACCTTGTCGCGATGGTGCGCGGAGACGAGCGGGTTGATCTGCGCGGTGGTGTCGAGGCCCGCGCCGAGCTTCATCGACTGCGCGACGCCCGCGAGGCCGTCCGCGAGTTGCGCGAACTTGCTGCGGTGCACGTAGATGCGCGACGCGGCCGCGCACACCTGCCCCTGGTTGAAGAACGCACCGGCGGCGACGCCGTCGAGCGCCTGCGCGACGTCGACGTCGTCGAGCATCACGATCGGATTCTTGCCGCCGAGTTCGAGCGAGAAGCGCGTCATGTTCTGCACGGCCGCCGCGCCAACCAGCTTGCCGGTGGCGGTCGAACCCGTAAACGAGATCTTCGCGATCGACGGGTGGCTCGAGAGTGCGGCGCCGCACGTGCGCCCGCCGGTGACGACGTTGAACACGCCGGGCGGCACGCCGGCGTCGAGGGCGAGTTCGGCGAGGCGCAGCGCGGTGAGCGGCGTTTCCGGCGACGGCTTCAGCACGATCGTGCAGCCGGCCGCGAGTGCCGGGATCAGCTTCCACACGGCGATCATCAGCGGGAAATTCCACGGCACGATCGCGGCGACCACGCCGACCGGCTCCTTGCGCGTATAGGCCGTGTAGCGCGCGCCGGGCGGGAACGGGATCGACACGTCGAGCGTCTGGCCGGTGATCTTGGTCGCCCAGCCGGCCATGTAGCGCACGTATTCGACGCTCGCGCCGACCTCGATCGCGCGCGACACGTGGATCGACTTGCCCTGGTTCAGCGTTTCGAGCTGCGCGAGCGTTTCGGCATCGGCTTCGATCAGGTCGGCGAGCTTCAGCAGGATGCGCTCGCGGTCGGCCGGGCGCAGCCCGCTCCACACGCGGGTGTCGAACGCATGCTTCGCGCTGGCGACCGCGCGGTCGACGTCGTGCGCGTCGGCATCCGCGACCGTCGCGAGCCGCTCGCCCGTCGCCGGGTCGTACACGTCGAGTCGCGCGGCCGCGTGCGCGGGTTGCATGGCGCCGTCGATGAAAAGGCCGAAATCGCGTGCGACGAAGGTGCGCACGGTGTCGCTGACCGCGACGAAGTGTGTGGTGCTCATGGGCGTCTCGATGATTGTCGTGGCTGGGCCGCGTGCGCTCCGGCATGCGGGTGTCGAACCACTGTATCGACGAGGGATCGCGCCCCGTGAGCGCAAATTGGCAAGCGCGCGGGGGATCGAAACGCGGGTGAGCCGGGAACGGGGAATGGCGGCGTGCGAGCGCCGCGCTATCGTCAGATGAATGGCGCGGGATGCATGCTGGTGCGGATGCGGAAAAACTACAGGAACAACGTGCCGACCAGCTCGGTGCGGTTCGACACGCCGAGCTTGCGGTACATCCGCATCAGATGCGTCTTGACGGTCGGCTGGCCGAGCGCGAGATCGCGCGCGATCTCCTTGTTCGAGCGGCCGTCGCGTACGAGGCGGGCGATCTGCTCCTCGCGGTAGGTCAGCCGCGCCTCGCAATCGATCCGGTGAATCCCGCGCCGTGCGCGCAGCAGCGGGCTCAGCGCGGCTTCGGCAACAGGCTGCAGCCGTGCCAGCGCATTGATCTCGCCCGGCGCGAACCGGCCCGCCGTGCCGTTGCCGACGCCACCGCCCGCTTCGCCCTTCCCGAAGCGCAGCAGCGAAAACGCGCCGATCGTCCGGCCCGCGTCGTCGCGCAGCCAGATCTCGACGACGTCGGCAACATCGTGGCGCCGCAGGAAACGGGTCCAGTATGCGGACGCATCGCGTCTTTCCTCAGGCAATTGGGAAGCGAGCGTCACGACCGCGTGAGCGCCTGCCGCGCAGCGCGACGGGTGCAGCGGATCGAGCATCCGGTAGCGCGCGATGTAGGTGCGATGCATCGACTCGGGCATGCCGAACAGCTCGAAATCGGCCGGCTCTCCGCTCAGGTCGAGCCGGTAGAACACGATCGCGGACGGGCTCGCAAACGCGTCGAACGCATCGACGCACGCGCGCAGCGCGCGCTGCCAGTCGGCGGCTTCGTGATCGGCGGGAACGGATGAGGTCGGCATGATGGGAGCGGCCGGCGGCCGCACGCGTCGAAGTTCGGGCCAGCCTACCGGCGCCGAAAATGGGCCGGTGAGCACAAATCGGCAATTCGTCTGCTGGTGCTGGATGGCGGAGGCGCCGGCCGTGTTGCGACAACCGAATCGACGTCAGGACATCATGCGCCGCGAACCCTGCGGTCGACGATGGCCGTCGACGGTGGCGCGAGACATCGCACGCACCGGCCGTGTCCCGACGACGGAATCTGCGTCGGGAAGGCATGCGCCGTGAGCCGCAGGACCGAGCATGGACGTCGAAGACGGCGCGGAACATCGCGCACGCCGATCGAGCGCGATCGGAACGATCGGCGAAGTTTCCGGAGCGGCCGCGCGGGCGGCCTCGAAACGAAGGCGCGGCACCATGCGCGCCCCGCCCTGTCAGTGAATATCAGTGCGCGTTCGCGGCGAACGTGTCGCAGGCGCTCACTTCGCCCGATTCCATCCCGCGCCGCAGCCAGTACACACGCTGCTCGCTGGTGCCGTGCGTGAAGCTCTCCGGCACGACGTAGCCCTGGCCTTGCTGCTGCAGCCGATCGTCGCCGATCGCGGCGGCCGCCTTCAGCCCCTGCTCGAAATCACCTGGCTCCATCAGCCGCTGGTTCGCGCGCTGCGCGTTGTTCGCCCACACGCCGGCGAAGCAGTCGGCCTGCAGTTCCATCCGCACCGACAGCGCGTTCGAGCGCGCTTCGCTCGAACGGCGGCGCGCGGCATCGACCTTGTCGGAAATGCCGAGCAGGTTCTGCACATGATGGCCGACTTCGTGCGCGACCACGTAGGCCTGCGCGAAATCGCCACCCGCGCCGAAGCGCTTGCGCAGTTCGTCGTAGAAGCCGAGATCGATGTACACGTTGTGGTCGCCCGGACAGTAGAACGGCCCCATCGCGGTCTGGCCGGTGCCGCACGCGGTCGGCGTCGAGTTCGTGAACATCACGAGCTTCGGCGGTTGGTACTGCGCATGCAACTGGGTGTTGAAGACGCCCGTCCACGTGCGCTCGATATTGCCGAGCACCTTGCGCGTGAACACCGCGCCGGGATCGTTCGCCGGTGCGCCCTGGTGCTGCGTAGGCGCGGGCTGGGCCTGCTGCTGCCGGCCCTGCAGCGCCGACGCGCCTTCGAGCACGACGCGCGGGTCGATCCCGAAAAAATACGATGCAGCCAGCGCGACCACGATCGTGCCGATGCCGATCGTCGCGCGCCCGCCGCCGAACCCGCCACCGCCGCGTCGATCCTCGACGTTCACGCTTTCTCTTTCGTCGTCCAGCCTCATTGCCGGCCCCTCCCTGTTCCTGTCGATGGTCCGGCCGCGCGATGCGCGACCGGGCGATCAGCCACCGCGCCCTGCGCCATCGGCAGAGCTGATGTATCCGTATCGGTCGCATGCGCACGCCGATCTTGCCGCCTGCCGCTCCGCTTGCACGACGGAATCGGGCGGCCGTCGCGCCCCGCACTGATGGGCGGGCGCGCCCGCGCCATTTTGCCGGGCTTTTGCGACGCATCGCAAAAATACGGAGGATAGAGCGATTCGGCGCCGGACATCGTCAGCTTTTGCAAAATGACCGCGATCTGGCCGGTCGGCCCGGTGCGCGATACCGCCCTCGACCGTCCGGCCGGTACGCGTTCATCCTTTCGGCGGATACCGGCGTGCGTCGGCGGCACCTAAAGTGACCGGAAACGACACCTTCCGGAGAACGACATGACGCACCCGCAACCCCGTACGATCGCGATCACCGGCGCAGGCACCGGCATCGGCGCCGCGTGCGCGCGCCGCTTCGCCGCCCGCGGCGATCGCGTCGCGCTGATCGGGCGGCGTCGGGCGCCGCTCGACGCGCTCGCCGCCGAGACAGGCGGCCTCGCGCTCGCCGGCGACGCCGCGAGCACGGCCGACTGGGCGCGTTTCCTGCCTGAGATCGCTGCACGGTTCGGCCCCGTCGATGCGCTCGTCGCATGCGCGGGCGGCCACGGTCTCGGCCGCGCGGACGAAACCGACGACGCGCAATGGCGCGACGCGATGCATGCGAACCTCGACACCGCGTTCGTCAGCGCACGCGCATGCCTGCCCGACCTGATCGCGCGGCGCGGCAGCATCGTGCTGGTCGCGTCGATCGCGGCGCTCGCGGCCGGGCCCGGCGTATGCGGCTATACGGTCGGCAAGCATGCACTGCTCGGGCTCGCGCGTTCGCTCGCACGCGACTACGGGCCGCACGGCGTGCGCGCGAATGCGGTGTGCCCGGGCTGGGTCCGCACGCCGATGGCGGATGCGGAAATGGCGCCGCTGATGTCCGCTCACGGCGACACGCTCGACGGCGCCTATGCGCGCGTCAGTGCCGACGTGCCGCTGCGGCGCGCGGCCGATCCGGACGAGATCGCGGCCGTGTGCGCGTTCCTGGCCTCGCCCGACGCGTCGTTCGTGACCGGCGCGACGCTCGTGGCCGACGGCGGTGCGATGGTCGTCGATGTGCCGACGCTCGCGTTCGACAAGCTGTGATGCCTGAAGACACGAAGCCCACGTGACACCGCGTTGCGGGCGGCCGCACAAGGTCGGGCGCGCGTCTTCCGGCACTCGAACGCCCGCCCCCCCGCCCCGGCACGCACGGCGCGCGTTCACGCCCCGGAAATCCGCTAACATCGACCGATCCCGCCGCCCCCGCGCGGCACTGCCTCACCGCTCGGAATTCGATGAACATCCGGTTTCTTGAAACCTTCGTCTGGCTCGCGAAGCTGGAGAACTTCCGGCTCACGGCCGAGAAACTGCACACGACGCAGGCGGCCGTATCGAGCCGCATCGCGTCGCTCGAAGAGGCGTTCGACGTGCGTCTGTTCGACCGCAACACGCGCTCGGCCACGCTCACGCCCGCGGGGCGGCGCATGCTCGCTTACGCGGAGCGAATCGTGCGGCTCGACAGCGAGATGCGGCGCGACATCGACGCGGCGAGCGACGCGGGCCTGATCCGGATCGGCGTGATCGAATCGATCGTTCACAGCTGGTTTCCGGCGCTGATGGCGCAATTGCGCGAGCGCTATCCGCGCCTCGACGTCGAAATCACGAGCGATACGACGCTGCACCTGATTCGCCTGTTGAGCACCGACGGCGTCGACCTGATCCTGCAGACCGACCCGGTGCCGGGCCCCGACTTCACGAACCTGCCGCTGTGCGAATTCCCGGTGCGCTGGGCGGCCAGCCCGCGCCTCGGGCTCGGCGGCGAACGGCTCGACATCGCGCGGCTCGCCGCGTATCCGATCATCAGCTTCTCGCGACATTCGGGGCCTCACGCAACGATCGAGCGGCTGTTCGCGGCCGTCGAACGGCCGGCCAGCATCAACTGCATCACGTCGGTCGCCGCGATGATCCGGCTCGTCGCCGACGGCTTCGGCGTGGCCGCGCTGCCGCCCGCGATCATCGGGCGCGAACTGCAGGAAGGCGCGCTCGAACTGCTCGACGTCGAACCCGAATTCCCCGCGCTGCCGCTCGTCGCGTCGTATCGCACGCAGGGCCTGCCGGTCGCCGCGCGCATCGCGGAACTGGCGAGCGAAGTTGCACGCGCGATGCCGGCCGCATCGAGTCATGCGAAGACGGGCGCATCGGCAAAGGCCGAGGCTGTCGACGAAGCTCCCGTCCGCCCGACAAGAAAAACCCGGACCGCAGCGGCAAAACGCATGCCGGAATCCGCACCGCCCGCCACCCCGGCGAAACGCCGTCCGCGCCGCTCATAAGAAAACCTGTTCACCGCGAATTTGTTTTCTTGTTGGACGGGCACGGCCCGTCTTCGGGACACTGCGGTTCCTGACACACCCGTCACGAGGAACCCGCCATGACCCGCCTTTCCCTTCCACACGGCCAGCTCTGCGTCTGGACGGACATCGACCCCGCGCACGAAGCCGATTTCAACGCGTGGTACGACCGCGAGCACATGCAGGAGCGTGTCGCGATTCCCGGCTTCACGCATGCGCGACGGTTTCGCGCGACGGACGGCGGCCCGCGCAAGTACCTCGCGCTCTACGTGACGGACACGCTCGACGTGTTCCGCAGCGACGCGTATCGGCGCGCATTCACGCGGCAGACCGCCTGGTCGCTCGCGAACTTCGAACGGATGACGGGCACGCAGCGGCGAGTCGGCGACCTGACGATCGAGGCCGGCGACGGCGAAGGCATGCATCTCGCGCTGTTCGTGCTGCAGCCTGAGCGCATCGACGTGCCGCACCTGCGCGAGCGCTTCGACGCGGTGCTGAGCGAACCCGGCATCCATGCGGCACGGCTGTTCCGCACCGTGCCGGACCTGTCCGCGCCGATCGGCGCCGATGCGGACGCGCGTCCGGCCGCCGACGCGCTCGTGCTGATCGAGGGCAGCGATGCGGCGGCCACCCGCCGCGTCGCCACCGCCATCGCCACCGCCATCGCCGGTCACGACGAAGTGCGCACCTTCGACCTGCTTTGGCGCGCCGCCGCGCCGCCGCCGGCGGCCGGTCGCGATGCCGAAACGAAAGCGGCCGCCGCCGCCCTGCCGGCCTGAATCCCGACTTCGCCACCGGCCGCGTCATCCGTCATCGGCACGCGCGTCATCCCGTCATCCTTCACGACATGCCCGACACCATGAGCACTCTCGCCCAGCCCGCCGCCCACGCACCCCGCCGCGTCCGCAACAGCCGACTCGCGACCGCGAGCATGATCGGCACGTCGCTCGAGTGGTACGACTTCACGATCTACAACACGCTCGCCGCGCTCGTCTTCAATCATCTGTTCTTTCCGTCGGTCGATCCGCTGGCCGGCACGATCCTCGCGTTCTCGACCTACGCGGTCGGCTACGTATCGCGCCCGCTCGGCGGCTTCGTGTTCGGCAATCTCGGCGACCGCATCGGCCGCCGTGCGGTGCTGATGCTCACGCTCGTGCTGATGGGCGTCACGACCGCGCTGATGGGCGCGCTGCCGACCTATGCGCAGGCCGGCATCCTGAGCCCGATCCTGCTCGTCGCGCTGCGCTTCGTGCAGGGCGTCGCGCTCGGCGGCGAATGGGCCGGCGCGGTGCTGCTGTCGGTCGAGCACGGCGACCAGAAGCGGCGCGGGCTGTCCGCATCGTGGACGCAGATCGGCCCGTCGTTCGGCACGCTGCTCGGTACCGGCTGCATCGCGCTCGTGACACTGTCGACCACGTCGGGCGACTTCCTGTCGTGGGGCTGGCGCGTGCCGTTCGCGGCCAGCGCGCTGCTCGTCGTGTTCGGTTTCTGGCTGCGGCGCGGCGTCGACGAAACGCCGCAGTTCGAGCAGCTCGCCGAATCGCACGCGACCGCCGAGGTGCCCGTCGCCGACGTGCTGAAGTATCACTGGAAGCGCCTGCTGATCGCGGGCGGGTCGCGGATCGGTTCGGACGTGCTGTACGCGCTGATCGTCGTGTTCACGCTGACCTACGTGACGACCGTGCTGCACCTGTCGCGCCCCGTCGCACTGACGGCCGTGATGATCGGCACGGCGTGCAACGCGCTCGCGGTGCCGTTCTTCGGTGCGCTGTCGGACCGCTTCGGACGCCGCCCCGTGTACCTCGCCGGCGCGATCGCCGGGATCGTGTGGGCGTTCGTGTTCTTCACGATGCTCGATTCGGCGCGGCCGGGTGCGATCGTCGCGGCGGTTGCGATCGGCCTCGTGATCCATGCGGCGATGTACGGCCCGCAAGGCGCGTTCGTCACCGAACAGTTCCCGACGCGCGTGCGTTACGCGGGCTCGTCGCTGGCCTACACGCTCGCTGGCATCGTCGGCGGCGGCTTCGCGCCGCTCGTGATCGCGACGCTGTTCCGCGAGACGGGAACGACGACGGCCGTGTCGCTGTACGTCACCGCGTCGCTCGTCGTCACGTCGATCGCGCTGCTGGCCGCGCGCGAGACCGCGCACCGGCCGCTCGCGGATTGAGCGTCCCTGCCGATCGTTTCATTCATTCGCACTTCAAACGGATACCCGCATGCAAGCCCTGTCGTTCAACGTGATGTCCCCGCAAGGTGCGCCCGCTCATGTCGACGTCGAGATCGAACGTGTCGTGATTGCCGGCTGGGCCGGCCGCGATCCGGCCGCGATCCGCGCGCACGTCGACGAACTCGCGGCGCTCGGCGTCGCGCCGCCGTCGACCACGCCGTGCTTCTATCGCGTGTCGTCCGCGCTGCTCACGCAGGCGGCGTCGATCGGCGTGCTCGGCGCGCGCTCGGGCGGCGAGATCGAGTGCGTGCTGATCGACAGCCCGGTCGGCACGCTGGTGACGGTCGGTTCCGATCATACGGATCGGGAAGTCGAGGCCTACGGCGTCGCGGTGTCGAAGCAGGTATGCGCGAAACCGCTCGGCCGCGATGCGTGGCGCCATGCGGACGTTGCCGATCACTGGGACGCGATCGAGATGCGTTCATGGTTGATCGGACCTGGCGGAGAACGCGTCGCGTATCAGCACGGCGCCGTCAGCGGGCTGCTCGCGCCCGATGCGCTGTGGCAGCGCTTCGACGACCGGCGCACGATGCCCGCGCGCTGCGCGATGTTCGGCGGCACGGTCGCCGTGCACGGCGCGATCGCGGCGATGGGCGACGGTGACACATTCGAGATGGAACTGCACGACCCGGTGCTCGGGCGCAGCCTCCGGCACCGGTATGCGGTCGAGGTATTGCCGGTCGTCGCGTGACGGCAGGTGGCAGGCGCGCATGCGATCACGGACATGAACCGCATGCGGGCCCGCCATCCGCGTGCCCCGCTCGCCGTCATCGCAAGCAGCCCAGCCCGGCCAGCGCCGCCTCCACCGCGGTATCGAGCGGCGTCATCGGCTCGCGGCCCAGCACCGCCGTCACCCGCGCGTTGTCCATCCGGAGCGGCTCGCGCCACAGATAGCGCATCTCGAGCATCTCGCGCATCGTCGTGACGAACGGTGCCGCCGCCCACACAAGCCACCACGGAAATCGCCGCACCGTCGGCCGCATCCCGTGCCGCTGCGCGACGCGGCGCACGGCCTGCGTCATCTGCGTGCCGTCCGCGTCCCAGTGCCCGCCGAGATGGAAGCGCGCGAACGGCTCCAGCGTGTCGCGTCGCTCGAGCAGCTCGACCATCGTGCGCGCGACGTCCGGCACGTACGCCCATTGATGGCCGACGCCCGGCCGGCCCGGCACGCTGATGGCCGCGACGGGCCGCCCTGCCTTGACGAGCCCCTGCCCGAACCAGTTGTTGCCCGCATGCCCCCCGAAGAAATCGCCGGCCCGCACGATGATCGTCCGGACGCCCTGCGCGGTCGCCGCCTGCAAGCGCCGCTCCATCTCGACGCGGATCGCGCCCTTGCGCGTCACCGGATGCTGCGGCGCCTCTTCGCGCAACACGGGAAACGCGTCGGGGCCGTAGTTGTAGATCGTCCCCGGCAGCACGACGGTCGCCTGCGCCACCGTCGCCGCCGCGATCGTGTTGTCGAGCATCGGCAGCACCTGCGTCGACCAGTTCCGGTAACCGGGCGGGTTCACCGCATGCACGATCACGCTGCAGCCGCGCGCCGCGCGGACCACCGCCTCGCGATCGAGCGCGTCGCCGCGCATCCAGGCGATCCCGTCGCGCTCCACCGTCTCGGCGTCGAGCGCGCGCTTGAGCGCGCGCACCTGCCAGCCGGCATCGCGCAACTGACGCGCGACCTCGCCGCCGATGCCTCCGCTCGCGCCGAGCACGAGTGCCTGTCGTTGCGTTCCGCCTGCGTTTGCCGTCATGGTCGTTCTCCGTGAATGAACCGTTGTCTGCACGCATTCTGGCGCGAGGCCGCCTAGCAAGGAATTGCCGAACATGATGGATTAGCTATACATTTATGTATGGCCATCGATCTGAACTGGGAACGCTACCGCACCTTCCTCGCCGTGCTGACGGAAGGCTCGCTGTCGGGCGCGGCGCGCGCGCTCGGCATCACGCAGCCAACGGCCGGCCGTCACGTCGCGGCGCTCGAGGCCACGTTCGGCCAAACGCTCTTCACGCGCTCGCCGTCGGGGCTGCTGCCGACCGAGGCAGCGCTCGCGCTGCGCGGTCACGCCGAGGCGCTGCGCAGCGCGGCAGCCGCGTTCGAGCGCGCGGCCGCGAGCCACGGCGCGGGCGTGCGCGGCACCGTGCGGATCTCGGCCAGCGACGTGATCGCGGTCGAAGTCCTGCCGCCCATGCTTGCGCAGTTGCGGCGCGATCATCCGGGGCTCGTCATCGAACTGGTGCCGACCGACCGCATCCAGGACGTACTGAACCGCGAGGCCGACATCGCGGTGCGGATGGCGCCGCCCGCGCAGGACGCGCTCGTCGCACGGCGCATTGGCGAGATCGACGTCGCGCTGTATGCCCGCGACGACTACCTGGCGCGCAACGGGACGCCGTCGTCGACGGACGAACTCGCGCATCACGCGCTGATCGGCTTCGATACGGTGACGCCATTCATCCGCTCGGCAGGACGCGGGATGCCGCTGTGGAAGCGCGATGCGTTCGCGCTGCGCACCGACAGCAATCTCGCGCAGCTCGCGATGATTCGCGCCGGCTACGGGATCGGCTTCTGCCAGAACCGGCTCGCGCAGCGCGATGCGCGGCTCGTGCGCGTGCTGCCGGACGGGCCCGCGATGAAACTGGAAACGTGGGTGGTCATGCACGAGGATCTGCGGGCGAGCCCGCGTTGCCGGGCCGTGTTCGATGCACTGGCTACCGGGCTGCGCACGTATGCCGAAGGGACGGCCGACTAGGCCGCTCCAGCCCGCTGCGCCCGCCAGTCGCCGCGATGCGCTATTCGTGGATCTTGCCGGCGAACAGGATGTCGGCCATGCGCCGCCACGGATTGTCGGGCAGGTCGTAGCAGCGCGGCCCATCCTCGGACGCCTCGGCCCAGTCGACCATCGCCTCCAGGTACTCGCCGATCGAGCGGTTTTCCCAGCCGAGCGCGGCGGCCCCGAATGGCGACGGCGACACGTCTGCGTCGAGCTGGCGCTCCTTGTGCCAGTCATGGCCGAGCACGCGCAGGAAATGGATCAGCGAGCGCTCGTCGACCACCCGCTCCAGCGCGTGCTGCAGCCGCGCCGCCATTTCGCTTTTCAGTTCGTCGTTCATGCGTATCGCTCCCTGCTACGCAACGTTCAGAAAGCTTCCACCTCGCACCAACCGGGGTACGTTTCCTCGACGATGAAGAAATCGTCGAAGTAGACCAGCCCGAGCCGCTCGAGCGACCTCATGCACGCATCGGCCGCGTCGCCGCCGAAGAACGGGCCGAGCGACACCAGCCGGTCCGACTCGTCGAAATACTCGGCGAAATTGAATTCGCGCATGACCGCGGACAGGTCGACCGCTTTCTCGACCAGCGCCGCGCGTCGAACGACGATCCCGAAATCTCTCGATATTTTCATTGGTGCCGCCCCCGTCGAATACGTGCGTCTGCGCCGACGCGCATGCCTGCGTCACATCAGCAACTGCCGCGACAGCACCTCGCGTGCCTGCGTGACCGTCTCGCGTTCGCCCGGCATCGGCGGCGTCAACGAGAACACGGCGTCGGGCAGCGCCGGCAGCCGGTATTTCGCGCCGAGCCGCACGAGACCCTCGCCGATCGCCGATGCGCACAGGCAGCCGACGCCGAGCCCCGCCGCCAGCATCGACTGCAGCCCCGCGACGCCCGACGCGCTGTGCACGAGCACATACGGCGCGTGCTGCTCGTCGAGCGAGCGCACGGCGATCTGATGCATCATGCAGTCGTCCGGCAGCAACACGAGCGGTAACGGCTCGGGCAACTGCTCGGCGAGCGCGGGCGATGCAACCCACGACAGCGGCTCGCGCCGTAGCACCCAGCGCGTATCGGCCGACGCGGGCCGGAACGGGCCGCTCGACAGGTTCATCACGACGCCGAGATCGATCTGTCCGCGCGCATGCGCGGCTTCGATCTCCGCGCTCTTCATCGCGCTCACGTGCAGGCTCAGTTGCGGGTAGCACTCCCGCAACCGCGCGAGCAGGCCCGCGACTTCGTGCGTCCGGTAGTAATCGGTGATCGCGACGCGCAACTCGCCCTTGATCGCCTGGCCGCGCACTTCGTCGAACGCGGCCTCGTTCAGCGCGACGATGCGGCGCGCATGCTGCAGCAAACGTGCGCCGGCCGGTGTCGGCTCCACGCCGCGCTTGCTGCGCACGAACAGCGGCACGCCGGCGCGCGATTCGAGCTTGCGCACCTGCTCGCTCACCGTCGACTGTGACAGATGCAGCACCGGCGCGGCCGCCGTAAGGCTGCCCGCATCCGCCACCGCCGCAAAAGTGCGCAACTGATCCAGGTCGAAACCGCGCATCGCCCTCTCCATCCATCGAATAACCCGATGGATGCTACCACCAATTCCCGCTTTTCCGATTCATCGGCAATCCGCAGAATATGGGTTCAACGGCTCGCACGCGCCCGGTTCAACGGGCTTCGACATGCGTTGCAGCCCTCATTCTTCCGGACTTCCGTTCATGACCGACAACACCCTCGCCCCTTGCGCGCCGGCCGGCACGGCCGCCGCGGCACCGCCGCGCAGCCATCACGGCTGGGCGCTCGTGGTCCTGCTGGTCGGCGCCATTCTGCCGCCGCTCGACTACTTCATCGTGAATCTCGCGCTGCCGGCCATCCGCGACGGCATCGGCGCACGACCGTCCGAGCTGCAGCTCGTCGTGTCGGCCTACGCATGCGCGAACGCGGTCGTGCAGATCACCGGCGGGCGTCTGGGCGACCTGTACGGCCGCAAGCGGATGTTCATGATCGGGATGGCCGGCTTCGTCGTCGCATCGACGCTGTGCGGGCTCGCCGGCAGCGGCGCGGTGCTGGTCGGCGGCCGCGTGCTCCAGGGCCTGTTCGCCGCGGTCCTCGCGCCGCAAGTGCTCGCGACGATCCGCGGCGTGTTCAGCCCGCAGGAGCAGGTGCGCGTGATGGGTTTCTACGGTTTCGTGTTCGGTCTCGCGGCCGTGATCGGCCAACTGGGCGGCGGCGCATTGATCAGCCTCCATCCGTTCGGGCTCGGCTGGCGCGCGATCTTCCTCGTCAACGTGCCGATCGGCGTCTTCGCGCTACTTGGCAGCTGGCGCTTCATCCCGGAAAGCCGGCCGCCACGCGGCCAGCGTATCGACGTGCCCGGCACGGTGCTGCTGTCGCTGTTCCTGCTGATGCTCGTCTACCCGCTCACGCACGGACGCGAGGCGGGCTGGCCGCTGTGGATGGTCGCGTGCATCGCCGGGGCGCTGCCGATGCTCGGCGCGCTGCTGGCGGTCGAAGCGCGCCGGATCGCGGGCGGCCGCGATCCGCTGCTCGACGTGCGCCTGCTGCGCAATCCGGTCGTCGTGCTCGGGCTCATGCTCGCGTTCCTGTTCTACATGCTGAGCGCGTTCTTCCTGAGCTACGGGATCTATCTGCAGGGCTGCCTGGACTGGTCGCCGCTCGCGTCGGGGCTGGCGATCCTGCCGCTCGGCATCGGCTTCCTCGCGAGCCCGCTGTTGATGCCGCGCCTCGTCGACCGGTTCGGCGGCCATCGCGTGCTCATGCTCGGCTTCGCGATGCTCGCGGCCGGCGTCGCGACCGCCGCCGCACTGGCCGGCGAACACGCGCCCGGCCCGGGCTTTTACGCGGGCATCGCGGCGATCGGCATCGGGCAAGGCCTCGTGCTGCCGTCGGTCGTGCGGATCGTGCTCGCGGAAGTCGACGCGGCGCGCGCCGGGGTCGCATCGGGCATGGTCAGCACGATGCTGCAGATCGGCGCGGCCGTCGGGGCGGCGACACTTGGCGGGCTGTTCTTCGCGCGGCTCGGCGCGCAGCCGGGTGCGCTCGACTACGTGCAGGGGTTCAGGACGGCGATGTGGGCGCTGACGGTCGTGTTGCTCGTGTGCGTCGCGTTGTCTGCCGCGCTGGGACCGATGCATCGACGCATGCGCGCCGGCGCGTGACGACACGGGTCGGACCACACATCGCCCGCGGCGAATCGGGGCATGCGCGACCGCTTGCGGGTATCAAGCTCGTTTGTGATGCTTGAGTTGCGCGTGCCGCGCTTCCCATTCGGCCAGCTCGACGCGATAGCGCGCCAGCGCTTCGTCGTACAGGTCGAAAACGCACGGCGAGCAGCCGCTGTTGCAGCAGTCTTCCAGTTCGGGTTGTTCGGGCGGGGTCGGACGCGGATCGTCGGCGAGCGTATCCGCGGAGGCAGGCTTGGTCACGGCTTCAGTCACATGATGTCGAACGCCCAGTATACGGTGATGGACCGCGGCATGCAGGCCGCCGGCCGTATGCAGCCGTGCAACCTGCTGATCGACATCGCGGCGATCGCGCACATTCCGCGTGCGCGATTTCGCATGCCCTGACGTCGTACTCGAGTGCGATCGCCCGTCAGCCGCTACGCCACGCGACCACTCACGGGAATCGATGCGCCGGTGATCGCCTGCGCGTCAGTCGACAGCAGGAACCCGATCGTCGCGGCGATCTGCTCGGGCCGGACCCAGCGCGTGAAATCCGCATCGGGCATGTCCGCACGGTTCGGCGGCGTGTCGATGATGCTGGGCAACAGCGCATTCACGGTCACGCCGCGATCGAGCAGTTCCGCCGCCAGCGCCTCGGTGAGTCGCGCGACGCCCGCCTTCGCGGCCGCATACGCGCCCATTCCCGCGCCTGCCTTGAACGCCGCACCCGCGCCGATGTTGACGATGCGGCCCGCCGGGCTCGCCACCAGGTACGGCAGCGCGGCCTTCGACGCATTCAGCGCCGTCTTCACGTTCAGTTCGTACATGCGGTCCCACGTGGCTGCGTCGCCATCGGCGATCGTCTGCCACACGAACGCGCCTGCAATGTTCAGCAGCGCGTCCACCCGGCCGAATTCGCGATTCACGGTGTCAAGCGCGCGTGCAGCTGCCTGCGGATCGACGAGATCGATGCCGCCGAGGCGCAGCGCATCGGCCGGCACGCCGGGCAACGCCTGCGCGTCCGGCGCGCTGCCACGGCCGATCAGCGCGACGCGAGCGCCGCGCTGGCCGAGCCAGGCGGCTGTTGCGACGCCGAGGTGGCCGAATCCGCCGGTGATCGCGACTGCCTTGCCTTTCAGGTCGTGTTCCATCGATGTGCTCTCCAGGGTCGAAGGGGGTTGGATGATACGCGGTTCGGTGCGATGCCGGCCGCGACAGGGGCATGCCCGGCCGGTGTGTCGACAGCGTAGCGCCGTTCACGCTTCCGTGTGTGCTGCGACGGATGCGTCATCATCGACGAGGTCGATCTGTTGATACGCCGCGGCCGTGCAGATGCGCACCACACACAGCGGCAGGCCGCCGGGCATAATGCGCGATCACGGCGCGCCGCGCGGTGCACCGTGATCGCGCCGGGTCGTCGAACGGCCCGCGCCGTTTCCGTATCGAACCCCGAACCTCAACCCGTCTATCCCATGCAAGTACTCGTCGTTGGCACCGGCAAGCTGGCAGCCGAACTGCTCGGCTCGCACCGGCTCGCCCCGGCAACCTGTCGCGTGATGGCCTGGTCGGACCCCGCCCGTGGCAACGTCCGTTCGATCGTCGTTCACGCCGGATCCGGCCGCGAGCTGCCTGCCGCGATCGAATTCTGCCGCGCCACGGGGTCGCCGCTCGTCGAGCTGTCCACCGGCTCCGACCTCGAAACCGCATCGCACGACTTCCCCGTCGTGCTTTGTCCGAATACGAACATCCTGATGCTCAAGTTCATGAGCATGCTGGAAACCAGCGGCCATCTCTTTCGCGACTGCCACATCAGCGTGACGGAGTCGCACCAGGCCAGCAAGACGTCGGTGCCCGGCACCGCAGTCGGCGTCGCTCAGTCGCTCGGCGTTCCGGCGCAGGACATCCACTCCGTGCGGGACCCCGCCGAGCAGCGCGACGCCTTGCAGATTCCCGACGATCAGCTCGGCCGCCATGCGTTCCACCGGATCCGCATCGAGGACGGCGCATGCAGCCTGCAATTCGAATCCCGCGTGTACGGCGCGTCGCCTTACGCGGATGGCGTGTCGCGGATCGTCGAGGCCGTCCGGCAGCATGAACTCGAACCTCGCCGGTACTCGATCGTCGAGTTCATTCATAACGGCTGGCTTTAGTAGCGACGGGCGCGACCGGCGCGACGGTGCGCGGGTCGCACCGACTGCGCCCCTGCCGGCCCATTCGACGGCCCTCGTCGCACGATCGCGCGCGCGGCCCTTACCCGTCACCCAGCACGGCTCCGCTCTCCGGCAACGTCGCGCCGCCGTCGACGACGATCGTCTGCCCGGTGATGTACCCCGCATCGGCCGACGCGAGAAACAGCATCGCGTTCGCGATGTCCTCCGGCTCGCCCATTCGCGCAAGCGGAATGTCGCGCGCGATCTGCGCGGCGACCGACGCATCGCCGAGATTGCCGGCCGCCGGCGTGCGGATCATCCCCGGCTCGACGCCGTTGACCGTCACGTTGCGGCGCGCGAGTTCAAGCGCCGCAGCGCGAATGAAGCCGTTTACGCCTGCCTTCGACGCCGCGTAGTGCGCGAGCCCCGGATAGACGACGCGCGGCCCGGTCACCGACGACGTGACGAGCAGCCGCCCCGCCCCCGCACGCTCGAATGCCGGCAGCGCGGCCTGTGCGAGCCAGAACAGCGCCGACAGGTTGACCGACAGCGTGCGCTCGAGCAGCGACGCATCGATCTGCTCGAACGGAGTGAGCGGGAAGTACGCGGCGTTATGAACGACGACGTCGAGCCGGCCACCGTCGCGCTCGACCGCCGCGACGAGCGCGACGAGTTCGTCTCGGCTCGCGGCGTCGACGCGATACGCACGCGCAGCGCCGCCCGCGCTGGCAAGCGCGTCCGCCTGCACGGCTGCGGCATCGCCGTTGAGATCGGCCAGCGCGACGAATGCATCGGATTGCGCGAAACGGCGCGCGATTGCCGCGCCGATCCCCTGCGCCGCGCCCGTGACGAGCACGACGCGGCCACTGAAATCCGCACGCAGGCGGCCGCTGCCCGGCACGGCGTTCATCGCTGCGCCTCGTCGGAGAGCGGATGCACGGTTTCGTTCAGCACCTGCGCATGCGCGCCGATCGGGAAGTTCGACAGCATGCCGAAATCGCCGCCCTGGTATCCAAAGATCTTGCCGTCCGTCTTGCGTTGTGCGAGGTCGATCAGCACGACGCCGAGCGTCGGCACCACCTTCTCGCGCCATACGAACAGATACAGCTGCTCGGCGAGCCTGAAGTAATGGCAGCGGTCCACGTCGGCCAGCCCGCCTTCGACGCCCTGCAGACACTGCCATGCGTAGAAGTTCTCGTTCAGGTAGATGTGCTCGTAGCATTCGGTCGGGCTGTAGCGATACATCGTCCGCTTGCCGATCAGTTCGCGCGTGGGCCCGTGCAGCGGGCACGGCTGTGCATGGCCGCCGAGCGTGCCGTGCCGGAACGTCGCATCGACGCCCGTCAGCGGCAGCCCGCGCGCGACGCGCGTGAACGCGTCGACATGCGTTTCGGCTTCGGTCGGCAGCGTGCCGATCACCGACGTCCACACGCCGTCGCCGACGTCGATCACGAGACTGACCGACGTCGCGCGTGCTGCCGGGTCGATGTAGTCGACGAAGTACAGGTCGTCGCGCAGCCGCGTGACACGGCAAGGCGCCCGGCCGCCCGTGTCGGTTGCCGCGTCGCGCCATTGCAGCGCGCCCGCTTCGAACGTATAGACGCGCCATGCGCCCGATGCGTCGTCGAGTGCCAGCGACCGCCCGGCGAGCTCGTCCACGGGCGCGAGGATGTTCGCGTCCGGCGCGAAGCCGTCCGCGAGCGCGCCCACCTGAATGAATACCGTGTCCTGTCGTTCCACCTGCCGCCTCCCGCGCAGCTTCAGGCCCGGCGGGCCGTGTACGCTGCTTATGTGCCCATGGTGCGGTCTGCGCACGCCGCGCGGTATCGGCCAAAAGGATGAAGGGCGCGCGGCGCCGGAACGCGCTAAAGTGCACGTGATCCGCGCCGCTGCCGGCGCGAGGAGCGCCCATGCACCGTGTCACCCATTACCGACGCACCGATGAAGGCATCGAGGCGATCAGCCTCGAGTCCGACCGCACGTTTCCGCGGCACGCGCACGACGACTTCGGGGTCGGCGTGATCGTCAGCGGCGCGCACCGGTCCTGGAGCGGCCGCGGGCAGGTCGACGCGCTGACCGGCGACGCCATCATGGTCAATCCGGGCGAGATGCACGACGGCATGCCGATCGAAACGGGCACGGGCCGGCGTTGGCGGATGCTGTACCTCGCGCCCGCCCTGGTCGCGGGCATCGCGGCGGAAGAAGGCCTCGGGGGCGTCGAGCTCGCACATCCCGCCGTGCGTGACACGCGGCTCGCGGCCGCGTTCGGACGGTTGCATGCACGGATCGTCGCAGGAAACGACACGCTGCCGCTCGCCCGCGACGAGGCGCTCGTCATGCTGGTCGCCGGGCTGCTTGCGCGGCACTCGAATCGCGCGCTGCCACCCGTCGGCGTCGCACCGGCGATCCGGGTCGCCCGCGAGCGGCTCGATGCGGCGCCCGCCGCACCCGTTTCGCTGGCGGAACTCGCCGGCCTGAGCGGCGTGAGCCGCTTCCAGCTGCTACGCGGATTCGCGCGCGAACTCGGCATCACGCCGCACGCGTATCTGATGCAGTCCCGCACGCGGCTGGCGCGCGCACTGCTCGCGAACGGCCGGCCGATCGCGGATGCCGCGGCCGAAGCCGGTTTTGCCGACCAGAGCCATCTGACGCGCGCGTTCGCACGCCAGTTCGGGATCACGCCGGGACGATTCACGCAGGCAGGCTGAACAGGCCTCGCCGTCGCTGCGCGGCCACCGGTGCGCGACGATGTCGACCGTCGCCGTCCGGCACGTTGGATGGCGGCGCTGCCGGTCAACGGGAGACACCGGACGCATCGCCGTCCCGCTCACCCGCCCCGCTCGCCGACGCGCTGCAATTTCGTTCAAGACGCCCGTGCCGCCGCACGCGACGATGCGGCACATGAAGACACGACTGATCGGCTATCTCTATCTCGCCGCCGCAATGGCAGGCGTAGGCAGCACCGTCATCGCGAGCCGCCTCGCGGCCGGCGGCCTGCCGCCGTTCGCGGCCACCGCACTGCGCTTCCTGATCGCAACCCCGCTGCTGTTCGCGCTGATGCGAGCGCAGCGAATGCGATGGCCGCGGGTCTCCACACGCGACGCCGTGCTGCTGGTCGTGCAGGCTGCGGCGGGCGGTGTCGGCTATACGGTGCTGCTGATCATCGGCACGAAGTTGTCGTCGCCCATCGATGCAGGCGTGATGCTCGGCACACTGCCGGCAATGTCGACGCTGATCGCGGCGGTCGTGCTGCGCGAGCGGCAGACGCCGCGCGACTGGGGCGCGGCCGCGCTGGCCACCGCCGGCGTGCTGTTCGTCACGTTCGCGCCCGGCCAGGCCATGCCGTCGCTCCGGACGCTCGCCGGCGACGCGCTGGTGCTGGCCGCCGTCGCTTGCGAGGCCGTGTTCATCCTGCTCAACCGGCGGCTGTCAGCGCCGTTGCCGCCGCTCGCGCTGTCGACGGCGATGTCGGGCCTCGGCTTCGTGCTCGCGCTGGTGCCGGCCGCGTTCGAATGGCACGCGCTGGCGACCGGCTGGAACATCGGCGCGGTGTCGGCGATCGCGTACTACGCGCTGGTGCCGACCGTGCTCGGCTATCTGTGCTGGTACGCGGGTTCGGCTCGCACGAGCGGCACCGAAGCCGCGCTGTTCACGGCGGTCGCGCCGGTCTCGGCCGTGCTGTTCGCGGTCGCGCTGTTCGGCGAGTCGCTGGGCGGCACGCGCGTGCTCGGCATCGCGCTCGTCGTCGCGGGGATGCTGGTGGGTGCGACGCGGCGGCGCGAGCCGCCGGCACGCATCACGTCAGCCGGTTGTCTCGATGGCTAGCCCGTGCGTCGATCGATGGCCATCGCCGCCCGCCATCGACGACTGTAGGAATGTGTCCGCACGCGGCAAAATCGTTGCGTACCGTCGCGCAAGATGCAATATTCGCGTGGCCGGGCCATTTGACCACCATCGAACAATAATTCGCATCGCCATGAACAAGAAGGAAGCCAAAACAAGAATCGCGGCGCTGTTGTCCGCGGGCGCGAGGAAAGCCGACGTGCTTGCCGAGCTGGCCGGACAGGGCCTCAAGGATCGCGTGCTCGCGCGCCTGATCGCGTCGCGCCCCGACCCCGAACTGTGCAGGAAAAACAAGGTGCATACCCAGGTCCTGATCGCGCTCGGCATCGCGCAGTTGTTGATCAGCGTCGCACTCGCCTATCTCATCCTGGTGGACGGACTCAACATGGGCGCCGCGGTGCTGTTCCTCGCGTTGACGGTGCCGCTGTCGCTGCTGTTCATCTGGGGCTTCGCGACCCATCGCGTCGGCGCGTATCACGCGTTCATCATTCTGTCGCTGCTGCAAGTGCCGAAGACCATCGCCGATCTCGGCCGCGATCCGTCGGCCGCGCTGCCGACCCTCGGCGTGACGGTCATCCTGGTCGGCTACGTCTGGTTCGTCCGCAACCGGCTGTTCCCGGACTTCGGCTGGTTCACGCCGCGCAAGGTCGAGGGCCGTTACGCGTTCGTGGAAAGCGCCTGACGCCGCCCACCGCGCGCCATGAAAAAGGCGCCGGGCCGCCCCGCGATCGCGGGACGGCCCGGCGCCTTCTACATTCCGGAACCCGGTGGCTTACTTCGCCTTCTCGGCGGTATCGCTAATTGCCTGGCCACCCTTCGAAATGTCCTGTCCCACGCCTGCAACGGTATTGCAACCAGCGAGCGCGGCGGTCACGACCAGCAGCACTGCAGCAATCGTACGCGTCATTCTCATTCTCCTTGGAGTCAACATGCCCGACCGGGCGAATCGTATGCGGCGTGATGCCCTGCGGCTCGCAGGACACGGGGCCTGACCTGATTATACGGAGACAGCCGCCGCGCGCCAGTGTTCGCCGGGCCGGCGTGACGCAGGCCACACGGGCCCTCGCGCAGATTTTCCTTGACTTCGGCCGGCCTCGAACTAATATACGCACCGCGTATATTTCTCATCAGGTGCCGCCGATGACCGTTCCCCAGCAAGCCTTCCTGCGCGACGCGATGCGCCGCCTCAACATGACCCGCGAAGCGTTCGCGAACCGCATCGGCGTCAGCCGCCGTGCGCTGGACACGTGGCTGTTGCCCGACGATTCGCAGGAATCGCGCGGCATGCCCGAGATCGTCGAGCGATTCGTGTCGGAAATCGTCGAACGCCCGGCACCGGATGGCGGGGACTATACGCAAAGCGTAGAAAAGCAGGGGCTCGCGAAGCAATTCCTGTTCGAAGGCAAGCCGCAGCTGATTTCCGTGGACCAGTTCTCCCGCGATTCGGTCGAGGCGCTGTTCCGCGTCGCCGACGTGATGCAGCCGATCGCGCGCCGCCACAAGATCTCCCGCGTGCTCGAAGGCGCCGTGCTCGGCAACCTGTTCTTCGAGGCCAGCACGCGCACCCGCGTGTCGTTCGGCGCAGCATTCTGCCGGCTCGGCGGCTCGGTATGCGACACGACCGGCTTCACGTTCTCGTCGATGGCCAAGGGCGAATCGATCTATGACACGAGCCGCGTGATGGCCGGCTACGTCGACGCGCTCGTGATCCGCCACCCGGAGAAAGGCTCGGTTGCGGAGTTCGCGCGCGCGACCAACCTGCCGGTGATCAACGGCGGCGACGGCCCGGGCGAGCACCCGAGCCAGGCGCTCCTCGATCTCTATACGATCCAGCGCGAGTTCTCGCGGCTCGGCAAGATCGTCGACGGCGCGCATATCGCGCTCGTCGGCGACCTGAAATACGGCCGCACCGTGCACTCGCTCGTCAAGCTGCTCGCACTGTACCGCGGGCTGAAGTTCACGCTCGTGTCGCCGCCGACGCTCGAAATGCCCGCGTACATCATCGACCAGATCGCGACGAACGGCCACGTGATCGAGCAGACGAACGACCTCGCGGCCGGGCTGCGCGGTGCGGACGTCGTCTACGCGACGCGGATCCAGAAGGAGCGTTTCACCGACGAGTCGTTCGAAGGCTACACGCCGGATTTCCAGATCAACCAGGCGCTCGTCGACTCCGTCTGCAAACCCGACACGCTGATCATGCACCCGCTGCCGCGCGACAGCCGGCCCGGCGCGAACGACCTGTCGGTCGACCTGAACCGCGATCCGCGCCTCGCGATCTTCCGGCAAACCGACAACGGCATTCCGGTGCGAATGGCGATCTTCGCGGTGCTGCTCGGCGTTGAGAATCTGGTTCAACACTCGATGCGCGACGCGACGTGGCGCCCACCGGCGTACCTCGGGCCGGAGGATGCGGTGTTTCACGGGATCGATTGACCCGCATCCAGTGTCGCGCCCGTCCGGTCCTGAGACTGCTTCGGCTCAAGGGCCGCGCACAGAAGTAACGCATACGACGCGCCGCCTTGCACGGCGCGTTTTTCATTTTCGATGCGGATAATGCGGGAGCGGCCGGCCCCCGCGTCAGCTGGCCCGCGGGGTCGATCACGCACAAGCCCGCCGCTGCGAACGGCGCGACGTCGCGACGTCGCGTGTGGCCACGATCAAGCCGTTCGCTGCGGCCGTCGTGGCGATAAAGCTATTGGCCGATGCCAGCGCGTTGCCCGTCGCACGAGCCTTCGCACGAAGGCTCGCATATGCTTTGCTGGCTGCATCAGCGAACGCCAGGACCAGGCCGCGAAACAGCGGCACGATGCGCTCCTCGATGCTCTGGTGCAGCCAGTCCCGCCTCCGCCCTTCCGGCAACACCACCACGCCGCCACGGCGAATCGCATTTCTGCGAGACCGATTCGACCATCCTGCCCGCCCCGCAAGCGTTCAAACCCTCTGCAACATTCGTCAACACTCTCATCACAAATGCAAACAAGAACGCTTCTCATTTACTTAGAAATTACATAGAATGCCGCCTGAAACCAAATCGTAATAATTCCCGACGGCGTGCACATTCCCGTGGCGCGTCGTTCCGGGGGCCACACCGCGAGGTCGAAGCGCATCATGAAGTCCCGTCCTGAAGAGCTGAAGCTCGGCAAATTCACCACCCTGTGCAGCGTGCTCGCCGCGAGCCCGGCGTTCGCCGACGGCACGCCGCCGCCCGCACCGGTCAGCACCGAAGGCCATCTCGCGCCGATCGAGGTCCAGGGCAAGACCGAGCACAGCTACAAGGCCGACTTCTCCGCATCCACGAAATTCACCGCACCGCTCGTCGACACGCCGAAGTCCGTGACCGTGATCCCGCAAGAGCTGATCCAGAACAGCGGTGCGGCGACGCTGACCGAAGCGCTGCGCACCGTGCCGGGCATCACGTTCGGCGCCGGCGAAGGCGGCAACCCGCTCGGCGATCGTCCGTTCATCCGCGGCTACGACACGCAAGGCAGCATGTTCGTCGACGGGCTGCGCGACACGGGCGCGACCACGCGCGAGATCTTCAACACCGAGCGCGTCGAGATCACCAAGGGCTCCGACGGCGCATACGGCGGCCGCGGCGGCGCGGGCGGCAGCATCAACCTGATCACGAAAGCGCCGCACCTCGGGACGACGGCTGCCGCGAGCGCCGGCCTCGGCACCGACCGCTACCGCCGCTTCACCGCCGACGGCAACTGGCAGTTCGCCGATCACGCGGCGTTCCGCCTGAACCTGATGAGCCACAACAACGACGTCGCCGGCCGCGACGCCGTCAACAACGAGCGCTGGGGTGTTGCGCCGTCGATCGCGTTCGGTCTCGGCACGCCGACGCGCGTGACCGCGAGCTACTACCACCTGTCGACCGACGACCTGCCCGACGGCGGCATTCCGTACTTCTACACGACGGCGAACAAGCCCGCGAACGTCGACACGATCCATCCGGCGCCCGTCGACCGCCACAACTTCTACGGCCTGATCGACCGCGACTTCCGCAAGACCACGTCGGACATCAGCACGATCAGGATCGAGCACGACATCACGCCGAACCTGACGATGCGCAACACCACGCGCTACACGGAATCGACGCAGGACTACATCTGGACGCAGCCCGACGACAGCCAGGGCAACGTGGTCAACGGCAAGGTCTGGCGCCGCAACAACAACCGCAACAGCTCGATCAACAGCCTCGCGAACCTGACCGAACTGTTCGGCGAATTCCGCACCGGCCCGTTCAAGCACAGCTTCACGACCGGCATCGAGCTGTCGCGCGAATGGGGCAAGCGCGATTCGTACACGGTCGCGACCGACAAGGGCACGATCTGTCAGAAAGGCATCGGCGCGCCGTCCGGCTACAACTGCACGAGCCTGTGGTCGCCGAACCCGAACGATCCGTGGGCCGGTTCCGTCACGCGCAACAACGACTATGCGCATGCGCGAACCACGACCAAGTCGATCTACGGCTTCGACACGATCGAGCTCACGCCGCGCTGGCAAGTGAACGCCGGCGTGCGCGTCGACGACTACTCGACCCGCTTCACCGACACCAGGGCGAACGGCGGCAAGACCTACACGCGCGACGACACGCTCGTGAACTGGCAGGCCGGCGTCGTGTTCAAGCCCGCGCGGAACGGCAGCGTCTACGCGTCGTATGCGACGTCGTCGACGCCGGCCGGCATGCTGCTCGGCGAAGGCAGCGAAACGCAGTCGCTCACACCCGGTCGCGGCGGCGTCGGGGCGAACGCCGATCAGCTGTCGCCCGAGAAGAACCGCAGCATCGAACTCGGCACGAAGTGGAACGTGCTCGACGACAAGCTGTCGCTGACCGCCGCGCTGTTCCAGATCGACACGACGAACGCGCGCGTGACGCTGCCGAACAACCAGTACGCGATGGTCGGCAACAAGCGCGTGCAGGGTCTCGAACTCGGTGTCGCGGGCCAGATCACGAAGCAGTGGCAGGTGTTCGGCGGCTATACGTACATGAAGAGCGAGCTGCGCGACAACGGCAAGGATGCCGCGAACAACGGCCACCGGTTCCCCAATACGCCGAAGCACAGCCTGACGATGTGGTCGAACTACGACGTGACGCCGAAGTTCACCGTCGGCGGCGGCGCGTTCTACATGTCGGAAGTGTTCGGCGATCCCGCGAACCTGCGTGCGGTGCCGTCGTACTGGCGCTTCGACGCGATGGCGCAATACCGGATCAACAAGAAGCTCGATCTGCAACTGAACGTGAACAACCTGTTCAACCGCACGTATTTCGATCAGGCGTATCCGGCGCACTATGCGTCGATCGCGCCGGGCCGCTCCGCGTTCGTCACGCTGAACGCGCGCTACTGATCGATGGAGACCGTCTCGCTGAAGGCGCTCGCGTCGGTGTCGCCGCGCGCGTTCGCCGACATCCTGGCGGGGCCGCCCGAGCGCGCCGCGGCGTGGGTCGCGGCAGCCGCCGAAAACGGGATCGTCGACGCGCAAGCCGTCTACGGCCAGTACCTGCTCGACGGGCGCGGCGTCGCGCGCGATCCGGCCGCCGCATTCGGCTGGTTCCGGCATGCGGCACGAGCCGGTCACCCGATGGCGATGAACATGCTCGGCCGCTGCTACGAGTTCGGCTGGGGTACGGCCGCATGCGCACCGGTGGCCGTGTACTGGTACCGGCTCGCCGCGCAGGCCGGCCTCGACTGGGGCATGTACAACCATGCGACGGCGCTCGCGCTCGGCAACGGCATCGCCGAGGATCGCGCCGCCGCGCTCGACTGGTTTCGCCGCGCCGCTGCGCTCGGCCATGCGAAATCGATCAACCTGATCGGCGGCTTCTACGAGGACGGCTGGGTCGTGGCCGTCGATGTCGACGCCGCGTTCGACCACTATCGCCGCGCCGCCGAGGCCGGTGATTTTCGCGGCCAGTTCAACTACGCACGGCTGCTCGCCGATCGCGGGCGCGTTGACGAAGCCCGCGTCTGGCTCGCGCGCGTGCCGGCCACCGCCACCCCCGCATTCGTCGCGAAGATGCGCGCGTATCTCGCGTCGTCGCCGCTCGATGCGTTGCGCGCGGCGGCGCTGCAGCTGCCGTCTCATGACATGGAGTCCGAATCATGATGCTTCAGATCCCCGGCGTGCTGACCAAGGCGCAGGTCGCGCAATGCCGCGAAATGCTCGATGCCGTCGACTGGGTCGACGGCAACGCAACGTCCGGCACGCAGTCGGCGCTCGCGAAACGCAACCGGCAGTTGCCGGAAGGTTCGCCGGTCGCGCGCGCGGTCGGCGATGCGATCCAGGATGCGCTGGCCCGGCATCCGCTGTTCTTTTCGGCGGCGCTGCCGCTCAAGGTGTTTCCGCCGCTGTTCAATCGCTACGAAGGCGGCGAGGCATTCGGCACGCATGTCGACAACGCGATCCGGCTGCTGCGCGGTACGGATTTTCGCGTGCGCAGCGACCTGTCGGCGACGTTGTTTCTCGAGGAACCGCACGCGTATGACGGCGGCGAGCTGTGCGTGGAAGATACATATGGCGTGCATCGCGCGAAGCTGCCGGCGGGCGATCTCGTGCTGTATCCGGCGTCGAGCCTGCATCGGGTGACGCCCGTAACGCGCGGCGAACGTGTCGCGTCGTTCTTCTGGATCCAGAGCATGGTGCGCGACGACGGCGATCGCACGCTGCTGTTCCAGCTCGATACGCAGATTCAGACGTTGTCGGCGGAAAAAGGCGCGAAGGATCCGATGGTCATTTCACTGACGGGGATTTATCACAACCTGTTGAGGAAGTGGGCGGATGCTTAGGGTGGCTTTTCGGTAGAAATTAATGCGCATGCACGCGAGTAGCGCCCGAGCGTTGGCAGCGTAATCGATTACATATCCGACGTTACAAAATCGAGATAGCATGCCCTCCGAATTTGAGCTATGTTCTTATGGTATGACAATTAGACATTAAGAATTAGCGCCAATCGGTGGAAATTGCATGATGCCGAAATCCTGCCTGGCGATTTCGGCGCATCCATTTTAAGGAGACGATTATGCACACGGATGTGATCGACGTTTTGTTAGCAATCGACACGGAGGCGATCGTAAAATCGGTTGGATTCAACAATAGCGCTTCCAATCCTTCTACGGTGGACCCCTCGCATGTTTCCATTGCCGGAAGCGGCCAGAGTGCCAAGGATAACAACCTTTCTTTCAATTCACCGGATCCGGTCTATTGGCGGGCCTCTGCAATTGGTCTTGGTGACCCATGCGAAATTTATGATTTCGTCGGCACTGACGAAGTAATCACCCAGCCACAATTAGAGTCGCTTAACGGAACAACGCTCACCCCGAACCCAGAAAACCCGAGTGAGCCAACCGTGAATAACAATATAAAACTATGGCACTGGAAATCTACCGCAGGCCGCAAAGGACAAGCCACATGCGGGATTCGCTTCGTAATTGTTGGGCGCGAAGGCCGACAGACCGGTTACTACCAGTGCAATATATCAATCACGACTAGTTGACGGACTGCGGTTCATTCTGTGGCGCTCATTCTTCACCGCGGTGAGGGAGCGCCACTCAATGCGATCCATCCACTCATTCGTTCCAACCTGCCTGCACAATCGCGCGAAGTTCCGCCATTTCCCCTGTGGCACGTCGGGTTCGGGTGAGCACCGCGATAGCGGCGTCGGAATTCCTGGCGTTCGCCGCGACTCACCGTATCCAGGTCGGGCAGCGCCTTGTTCTGACGGGCTCTGCTTGCCCTGTCGAGCGCGTCCCGATCGCGCCGCATCTCCCCGAGCCTCCGAAAGCTCGTGCGCATGCAACCTGGACAATCAGGCACTGCGTTGCCGGTCGCGCGACCGACCGCTTGCTGCATCGCCCGTCGGCGATCTCCGGTAAAGCCGTGCCACGACGGAAAACGTCGGCCGAGACCGTCCCGCTCGTCGCTTGCATCAGGTCGCCACGCCGATCTAAAATGACCATCGTCAAATGACCATGCTCATATCATGATGCCGCACGCTCCCGTATCGAAATCCGAATTCAAGGCCCGCGCACTCGAATACTTCCGGCTCGTCGAGGCGTCGGGCGAAAGCCTCATCGTTACCGACCACGGCAAGCCGACGCTGGAAATCCGGCCGTATCACGCGAGCGAAGCCCAGCCATTGGACATATTGCGCGGCTCGGTCATGCGCTACGACAATCCTCTCGATCCGATTGCGGAAGATGATTGGGAGGCGTCGCGGTGATCGTGCTGGATACGCATGCATTGGTGTGGTGGGTAGCGGGCGATCCGTCGCTCAGCAAGAAGGCCCGCAGCGCAATCGATCGCGCGCGCGGCGAAGGCACGCTCGCCGCGTCCGCGATCTCCGCATGGGAAATCGCGATGCTGGTGCGCAACGAACGCCTCGCGCTGACGATGGACGTCGATGCGTGGCTCGCGACGGTCGCGCAAATCGACGGCATGCGCTTCGTGCCGGTCGACGCCGACATCGCCGCGAAGTCCACCGCCCTGCCCGGCACGTTCCACAAGGATCCGGCCGATCGCATGATCGTCGCCACCGCGCGGCGGCTCGGCGCGCCGCTCGTCACGCGCGACGAAAAGATTCGTGCGTATGCGCACGTGAAGACGCTTTGGTGACCGTCATCTACCCGTCGGCCAAATCACGCACCGACGGAGCCGGACTTCGGTCGACAGGCGATTCGTCTGACCGAACCGATGGCGACGCTCTTGCGAAACCGTCCGCTATCGATCAACGCACCGCCCCATACCGGTTTCACGCATTACCACGCGAATAGTGGCATTGGCAGCGCTACGACCGCGATTGCCTCGTGATGCAAAGCGAATCGCTCGCCATATCCAGCCCCGTCGAGCACACTCTGCTCGACGAAGCTGCCCGCGGACATTCTTTCCGGCGGCAATGCGCACGCATCGGTAACATCCGCACTTGCCGATCCCCGCCCACTCCCGCACAATCGGCCCACCTGCCTTCCTCCCCCCGCGCCGATGTCCTATGCGTCACTCGCCACCGGCGTCCTGCTCGCCGGCGGTCTCGGTCAACGCTTCGACCCAAGCGGTCTGCACAGCAAGCTGCTCGCGCTGCTTCCCGACGGCACGCCGGTTGCGGTCGCGGCTGCCCGTCGCCTCGCCGGGGCCACGGCCGACGTGATCGCCGTCGTGCGCCCCGGCGCGGAGAAACTCGCGATTCTGCTGAACGAAGCCGGCTGCCAGGTCGTCTACGCGCCCGACGCGATGCGCGGCATGGGCGCGAGCCTCGCGGCCGGTGTCCGTGCGACGCCGGAAGCAACCAGCTGGCTGGTCGCGCTCGGCGACATGCCGTGGATCGCGGCATCTACCTACGAAATGCTCACGCGCGCGCTCGACGCCGATGACGCGTCGATCGTCGCCCCCATCCATCGCGGCGTACGCGGTCATCCGGTCGGCTTCGCCGCGCACCATTACGATGCGCTCGCCGCGCTCGACGGCGATACGGGCGCCCGCGCGCTATTCGCCAGCGCGTCGGTGAACCTGCTCGACGTCGACGATCCCGGCATCCTTCGCGACGTCGACACGCCTGCGGATCTGCGCTGACATCGGAACGCCCCGGCCGCGCCGCACATCGTGGATGCCGGCCTTCGCGCGATCCGGCGCGATACCTGCAGAGGCTCGCATATCGCCGGCAATCCGCATGCCGCTGCGAGAATCCCGCTGCAAACACCCGCCCGATTGCCTATAACGGAGACGAGGCACGCCCGCCGCGCCACCGCCGCCACGCATTACGCGAGTTTCCCATGGACCACACGACCCCGATGCCCGAGCCCCCGGCCGACCCGAACCGCGATCCGGAAGACGATCCGTTGTCGCCACCGCCACCGGGGCATCCTCACGACAACCCGCAGCAACCCGACGGACCGCCGAGCAAGGACCCGGTCTAGCCGGCGTCCGCCCGTGCCATCGGACCTGCTCAGGCATTCGCCCCGACAAGCGCACGGCCACCTGCCGTGCGAGTGCCGCCGCTTGCGCCCGCTACCGCGCCGTATACCCGCCGTCGATCGCCAGCGACACGCCGCTGATCATCGACGCCGCGTCGCTGAGCAGGAACAGGATCGGCTCAACCACCTCGTCCGGTTCCGCGAATCGCCCGAGCGGAATCGCCGCGAGCATCGGCGCGCGCTTCTCCGGCTCGCTCCACGCGAACTGCGCCATCGGCGTGAGCGTAACGGTCGGGTTCACGCTGTTCACGCGGATTCCGTGCGCGCCGAGTTCGATGCAGAGCACACGCGTCACCGCATCGAGCGCCGCCTTCGATGCGCAATAGCTCAGATGCGCCGGCAGGCCGACGAGCGCGGCCTGGCTCGATACGTTGACGATACTGCCCCGCGCGCATGCCGCGCCGCGCCCCGCGCGTTCGATCATCTTCCGCGCGACGGCCCGCGCAACCAGCGCCGCGCCGCGCGCATTGACGGCCATCACGCGATCGAAGTGCGCCGCACTCACCTCGAGCGCCGGTTCGAGCGACGCGATCCCCGCGCAATTGACGAGCCCGTCGAACGCATCATGCACGGCGAGCGCCGCATCGATCGCGTGTTCGTCGCCGCCGATATCGATGCGCAAGGTTTCGCATGCGATCTCGCCCGCAAGCGAATCGAGCGCGGCCACATCGCGCCCCGCCGCGACGACCCGCGCGCCTGCATGGGCCAGCGCAACCGCGCAAGCGCGCCCGATCCCGCTCGACGCACCGGTGACGAGCACTCGCGCACCGCTGAAATCGAATCGTGCCTTCATGATGACGCGCGCAGTTCGTGCATGATCGGCTTGAGTGCCGGATACAACGCCGTATAAAGCGCGAAGCACGCCGCATACGCATTCGCGCGCGCGGCATCGGGACGCGCGCGTTCGACGAGCGTGACCCAGCCGCCCTGCGCGTCGCCGTGCGACACCAGCCCCGCGCCGACGCCCGCGAGCAACGCGGCGCCCATCGCGGCTTCGACGTCCTGCTCGATCGTCCATACCGGAAAACCGGTCACATCCGCGATGATCTGCATCCACAGCGCCGAATGCGCGGCGCCGCCGACGACGATCAACCGGTCGTCCAGCGCCACCGCGCCGCGCCGGCCGGCCTCGATGTTGTGCCGCAGCGCGAACGCGACGCCTTCGAGCACCGCGCGATACAGGTGCGCGCGCGTGTGCGCGAGGCTCAGTCCGACGAATGCGCCGCTCGCCTTCGCGTCCCACACCGGGCTGCGTTCGCCCATCAGGTACGGCAGGAACAGCACGCCGTCCGCGCCGGGCGGCACGCTTTCGGCCGCTTCCTCGAGCAGCACGTGCGGGTCGCCGTGCGGCAGCAATCGCGCCGCATCGATCTCCGCATGACAGAACTGTTCCCGGAACCACGCGACCGATGCACCGGCCGTGATCGCGCCGCCGAACACGTACAGGTCGCGCTGACCGTTGAACACGTGCGGCATGCTGACGAGCCCGTGCCGCGCATCGACGTGCTGGTTCACGTAGCCCCAGCACATGCTGGTGCCGATCATCGCGACATGCTGGCCGGCGCGCGTCGCACCGGCCGCGAAGGTCGCGACGGCCGCATCCACGCCGCCCGCGACGACCGGCGTGCCGGCCGGCAGGCCGAGCCGTTCCGTCCATTGCGACAGCAGCCCGCCGACGACGTCGGTCGATTCGACGAGCCGCTCGGGCATCATGGTCGCGGGGATGCCGAGCATGTCGAGTGCATCGTCGGACCACTCGCGGCGCGCGACGTCGTACACGCCGCCGATGTTGCCGGCCGAACTGTGGTCGACCGCGACTTCGCCGGTCAACAGATAGATCACGTACGCGTTCGGCGGCAGGAAATAACGCACATTTGCCCACACATCAGGGCGCTGCTCGCGCAGCCACAGCATCTTGGTGAACCCGTAGTAGCTGTCGACGCCGTTGCCTGTGATCACGCGCAGCCGCTCGACGTTCACGTTCTCGTTCACCCAGTCGACCTCCGCGGTCGCGCGCCGGTCCATCCAGATCAGGCACGGGTGCAGCGGCCGCATGTCGCTGTCGACCGGAATGCCGGAGCCGCCGTACAGGCTGCTCACGCACATGGCGCGGATCGCGTCGGCCGGCACGCCGTGCGCGCGCGCGTCGCTCACGCAGCCCGCGATGCAGTCGAGCACCGCATCGAACCACACCTGCGGCCACTGCTCGGCCCACAGCGGGCGCGGCGTGTCGGGCTGGTAGCCGGCCGAACGGCGCGCGACGATCGTGCCATGCCGGTCGACGAGCAGCGCCTTGGTGCTCTGCGTGCCGATGTCGACGCCTATCACGTATTCCATGGTGTCTCCGGTGAGGGATCGCACGAGCCGTCGTTCAACGCGCCGGCTTCAGCAGCACCTTGATCGATTCGGGCGACTTCGCGACGCGGATCGCTTCGTCCCAGTCCTCCAGCGCGAAGCCGTGCGTGACGATGCCTTTCGACGTGACGAGTCCGCGCGCGAGCAGGTCGATCGCGACCGGATAGCAATATGGCCCCAGATGCGCACCGCGCACGTCGAGCTCCTTGCGATCGCCGATGATCGACCAGTCGGCGGTCGTGTCCTCGCCGAACACGCTGAACTCGACGAACCGGCCGAGCTTGCGGATCAGTTCCAGCCCCTGGTTCACGCCGACCGGCGCGCCGGTCGTCTCGATGTACACGTCGCATCCGTAGCCGTCGGTCAGCACGCGGACGATCTCGCGCGCATCGTCGCGCGTCGGATTGATCGTCACGTCCGCGCCGTATTGCCGCGCGAGTTCGAGCCGCTCGTCGATCAGGTCGATCACGACGAGCTTCTTCGGCGTCTTCAGGTGCGCGACCTGCGTCATCATCAGGCCGAGCGGGCCCGCGCCCGCGATCACCACGACGTCGTCGAGCTGAAGGTCGCCACGATTCACGGTATGGATCGCGCACGACAGCGGCTCGATGATCGCCGCATCCTCGAGCGACACACCCAGCGGAATCCTGTGCACGATCGCCGTCGGCGGAATGCGCATGTACTCGGCCATCCCGCCGTCGGCGACCTCGCGCTGGAAGCCGAAGATGTTGTGCACCTCGCACATCCAGTATTGGCCCGACTTGCAGTAGCGGCACTTCCCGCATGGCACGATCTGCTCGGCGATCACGCGGTCGCCCAGTGCGACGCCGAAATGCTCGGCCGCGCCGTCGCCGAGCGCTTCCACGTAGCCGAAGAATTCGTGGCCGGGAATCACGGGCGCCTTTACCCATGGGCTCGGGCCACCCCAGAACATTTTCGCGCCCGTGTAGCATTTGCAATCGCTCGCGCAGATCCCGCACGCGGCGATGCGGATCACGAGCTCGTTCGCGCCCGCGCGCGGCTTCGCGACCTGCTCGACGCGGTAATCCTCGGGGCCGTGGCAAACCACCGCGGTCATGCGCGGCTGGGCTTCGGGTGTCGTCATGAGTTTTCTCTTCCGTTGATGTTTCGGATGTCTGATGAATGAATCGTTACCGCGACCGTTCGCGGCTTATGTAGATCGCGAGCAGGATGATTCCGCCCTTGATCACGTTCTGCACATACGGGTTCACGCCGATCATGTTCAGCCCGTTGTTGAGCACACCGAGCAGCAACGCACCGACGAGCGTGCCGAGGATCGCGCCGCGCCCGCCGGAGATCGACGTGCCACCCATCACGACGGCCGCGATCGCGTCGAGCTCGAAACCGACGCCGGCGTTCGGCTGCCCGCTCATCAGGCGCCCGGTCAGCACGATCGCGGCAAGCGCCGACGTGAGCCCGGCCAGCGTGTAGACGATCAGCTTCACGCGCGCCACGCGCACGCCGGTGAGCCGCGTCGCCTGCTCGTTGCCGCCGATCGCATACACGTAGCGGCCGAACGGCATCCGATCGAGCAGCAGCCATGCGATCGCGTAGACGACCAGCATGATCAGCACCGGCGCCTGGATGCCGAGCACCTTGCCGCTGCCGAAGAACGCGACCCAGTCGGGCAGCCCGTCGATCGGATAGCCGCCCGTATAGATCAGCGCGAGGCCGCGCGCGATGCCCATCGTCGCGAGCGTGACGATGATCGGCGGCATCCCCGCGAACGCAACGAACACGCCATTCAGGAAGCCGAACCCGAAACCCACCGCGATGCCGATCGCGAGCGCGGCGACCGCATTCACGCCGGCCACCATCAACCCGGCCGCCAGCGTGCCGGACAGCGCCATGACCGAGCCGACCGACAGGTCGATCCCGCCGGTCAGGATCACGCAGGTCATGCCGACCGCGATGATCGCGTTGATCGACACTTGCCGCAGCACGTTCTCCAGGTTCGCGGCGGACAGGAAGCTCGGGCTCGCGATCATCATCGCGATGCACACGACGATCAGCCCGACGAGCGGATAGAACAGCGTCGAGTGCCGCAGTTGCGTCCACATCGCGCGCGGCGGCGGCATCTCGCCGGCCGCGGCCGCGAGTGTCGGGGAAGCCGGGGAAGAAGAATCAGGCAAGTTCATGGGTCGCTCCTCGCGTGCCGCCCGTGGCATGGGTCATGACCGTGTCGGGATCGATCTCGTCACCTTCGAGCGTCGCCTCGATGCGGCCCTGCCGGAACACGGCGACGCGATCGCACATGCCGACGATCTCCGGCAGCTCGGACGAGATCATGATGATGGCGTAGCCGCGCGCGGTGAGTTCGCGCATCAGCCCGTAGATTTCTGCTTTCGCGCCGACGTCGATGCCGCGCGTCGGCTCGTCGAAGATCAGCACCGTCGCGTGGTGATTCAGCCACCGCGCGATCACGACCTTCTGCTGGTTGCCGCCCGACAGCGTCGCGACCTCGGTATGGATCGACGGCGCCTTGACGCCGACACGCCGCATCACGTCGTTCGTCGTACGCGCTTCACCGCGGCGATCGATCAGCCAGCGCATCGACCGGTACTTGCCGAGGTTGTTCAGCGAGATGTTGTCGCGAATCGAGAACGACGTGACGAGCCCTTCCGTCTTGCGGCTCTCCGGCAGAAGGCCGATGCCTGCGCGCAACGCATCGGCCGGATCGGCGAGCTTCGCCGCCGCGCCGCGCACGCGCACGTCCTTGCGGTGCGCGCGCGTCGCGCCGATGATCGCGAGCGCGGTCTCGGTACGGCCGGAACCGACGAGCCCCGCGAAGCCCAGAATCTCGCCCGCATGCAGCGCGAAGCGGTTGACCGGGCCGTCGCGCTCGATCTGCAGCGCGTCGACTTCGAGCACGGCGGGCGCATCGGCGGCGCGCGCCGGCTTCGGCGGGAAGCTGCTTTCGAGCCGGCGTCCGACCATCATCCGCACCAGTTGCTCGACGTCCGTGCGCGCGACGTCGGTGGTCGCGACATACTGACCGTCGCGCAGCACCGTGATGCGATCGCACACCGCGAAAATCTCGTCGAGATGATGCGAGATGAAGATCATCGCGACACCCTGCCGCTTCAGCTCGCGCATGATCGAGAACAGGCGTTCGGCCTCGGCCGGCGTGAGCGTGGCGGTCGGTTCGTCGAGAATCAGGATGCGCGCGTCGAGCGACAGTGCCTTGCCGATCTCGACGAACTGCTGCTGCGCGACCGACAGCGTGCGCAATGGCGCGTCGAGATCGATCGTCACGCCGAGCCGCGCGAAGATGCCGGCCGCGACGCACCGCATCCGCGCACGATCGCGCACACCCCAGCGGGTGCGCAGCTCGCGGCCGAGGAACAGGTTGTCGACGGCATCGAGGTGCGGAATCAGGCTGAATTCCTGGAACACGATGCCGACTCCGGCCGCGACCGCGTCGTGATAACTCGCGAAATGCCGCGCGCTGCCGTCGATCTCGATCGTGCCGGCATCCGGCTGCTGGATCCCGCAGAGGATCTTCATCAGCGTCGACTTGCCGGCCCCGTTCTCGCCGAGCAGCGCATGAATCTCGCCGCGCGCGATTTCGAGGTGAATGTCCGACAGCGCCTTCACGCCCGGAAAGCTTTTCGTGATGTGATCGAGCGTCAGTATCGTGTCCATCGGCTTCTCCGTGCGAAGGGCGTCGGCCGGGCCGCCGCCCTCCACGTCGCGTTGCGCGTCGCTCACCAGCTGAATCCCTTGGCATTGCCGCGATCGACGACCTTCACGTCGACCGGAATCGCCTTCGGCACCGTCGCGCCCCACTTGCGCGCGATCGCGATGCCGAGCGCGATGCGCACCTGGTCGGCCGGGAACTGCGCGGTCGTCTCGATGAACTTCGAGTTCGGTTTCTGGATCGCCGCGATCGCCTCGGGGGCGCCGTCGACGCTGGTCAGCCTGATGTCCTTGCCCGATCCCTCGATCGCGGCGAGCGCGCCCATCGACCCGCCGTCGTTCACGCTGAAGATGCCCTTCAGGTTCGGATGCGCGGAGATCATGTTCTCCGTCACCGACAAAGCGGTCGCGCGCTCCTGCTTGCCGTTCTGCGTGTCGACCAGCTTCACGTTCGGGAATTTCGCAAGGCCGGCCTTGCATCCGCGCACGCGTTCGAGAATCGGCACGACCGGAATGCCGTCGAGGATCGCCACCTCGCCGCTGCCGCCGATCGCCTTCGCGAGGTATTCGCACGACATCACGCCCGCGTCGTAATTCTTCGAGCCGACGAACGAATCGACCGGGCCGTTCGCGTTCGCGTCGACGGCCACGACCACCGCGCCGGCCTTCTTCGCCTGCGTGATTGCCGACTGGATGCCGGTCGAATCGGTCGGATTCACAAGCAGGATGTCGATCTTCTTCTGCAGCATGTCCTCGACGTCGCTCACCTGCTTGCTGACGTCGTGATGCGCGTCCGTCACGACGACCTGTGCGCCGATCGACGCGGCCGCGTCGTTCAACGCCTTCTGCATCGTCACGAAATACGGGTTGTTCAGCTCCTGGAAAGTCATGCCGATCCGCAGCGGCGCCGCATGCGTGACCATCGGGAACCAGGTTGCGACAGCTGCCGCGGCAACGGTCGCGATGCGGGCGGCGCGGCGGCGGGATGAAGCGAGCGATGCGTGCGTCATGACGGTGTCTCCGGTTATGTGCGGTTTTTTCGTGGGTAAGCGAGCCCCTCGCGACGCGAACGGCGCGATCGGCTGGGTGAAACGGCAAGGAAAGTCAGGCGGGCGAATGCCCGTCGATCATCCGGGCTGCGGTACGAGCCCGAGCGCACCGGACGCGACCACGCGCGGCGGCATCGGATTGCCGGTGGGCGCGGCGTGCAGCGCGAGCTCGCGGCTGCGTGCGTTCAACCGCTGCAGCGCGCGGAATTCGGACGGTGCCATCCCCTTCACCGCGCGGAACTGGCGGTTGAAGTTGGACACGTTGTTGAAGCCGGCCTGGAAACAGATGTCGGTGATGTTCGCGTCGTCGGCGAGCAGCATCTGGCATGCGGATTCGATCCGCAGCCGGTTCACGTACTGGACGAACGGCAACCCGGTATGGCGATGGAACGCGCGCGAGAATGCGCTGACGCTCTGTCCGGTCAATTGCGCGAGATCGGATTCGCGCAGCTCGGATGCGAGGTTCTTGCCGATGTACGACAGCGCGTGGCTGAGCCGCGTCGGCGTCACGTGAGCCTGGTCGTACGCGGGACTCGCGAGCAGCGTGCGTTCGGCCGCGCCGCACAGCCGTTCGAGAATCGTCATGAACAGCGCGATGCGACGCATCCCGCGCGCGTTCAGCAGTTCATCGAACAGCGGTGCGATCGCGGCGCTCGTGTCGTCGTCGAAGCCGACGCCGCGCCGCGCGTCGTCGAGCAGCGCCTGCGCGTCGCGGCATTCGGGAAACGCGTCCATGCAGCGCCGCACGAATGACGGATCGAACTGGATCACCAGGTTACGGCGCTCGACGGTTTCCCCTTCCGCCATGTCGCTGACCCAGTTGTGCGGCAGGTTCGGGCCGAGCAACACGAGGTGGCCGGGGCCGAATGAGCCGATGTGGTCGCCGACGAAATACTTGCCGCTCGTCGCGACGATCAGGTGCAGTTCGAATTCGGGATGGAAATGCCAGCGGATCGTGCGGTACGGATAGCCGTGCGACCAGACCTTGAACGACTCGTCGCGTCGCACGTCGACCACTTCCAGATCGGGATGCATCATCCTGGCGTCTCCATTCCCATGTCTCGCTGGCCGGGCCGTTCGGCGGTTCGCCTCGTTCGCCGCGTGAGTCGTGCGGCAACGCGACCGGTCGCATGGGAAGCAATGTAGGTCGATCGCGTGCGCGGCTCCACCAACTTTACGCCTGATTTTCGATACTTTTTTGCAGGTTGCGGGTGGAAACGGACACGAAACGCAAAATTGTGCAGTGCGGCACCCCGCCGACCGAACGCCGGCGGGAAGTACGCGCGCGCCGGTGAGCGGCCGCCATGCGGATCGACGACGGCCGCTGCCTCGGCTACGCCGCCGCGCTTTCCCGCGCGACACGCACCTCGTACGCCTTCAGGTGGTTGTGCGCGATCCGCAGCAACGACAACGCATCCGCCGCCCGCGGGTCACGGCGGGCAAGCAGGTCGCCGATCACGTGATCGGCTTCGACCCGTGCGCGGTTTTCGACGTCGCGCAGCATCGATGCGGTCAGCGGCGACGGCGTCAGCACCATCCGCTGCATCCGCTCGACCGCGGCGGGATCGGGCCTGTAACCGTTATGCGCGGCGATCGCGCTGCATTCGTCGAGCATCGTCTCGAGCAGGCGGCGGCCGTCCGGCGCGGCGAGAATGTCGCCGATCGAACCGCGAAACAGCGACGTGCTCGCCGCGAGCGTCGCGAGGAACACCCACTTGTCCCACATCCGCGCGGCGATGTCGTCGCTGAGCGTCGCATCGAAACCCGCGCCGCCGAGCACCTCGGCCACCGCGCGCACGCGCGCCGATTCGCCTCCGGCGAGCTCGCCGAACGACAGCCCCGCCGTGTCGTTCAGTTGCACGATCCGCTGCTCGCGATCGAGCGTCGCCGCGATCACGCACAGGCCGCCGAGCACCTGCGCGGCATCGAACCGGTCGCGCAGCACGTCGAGATGGCGCATCCCGTTGAGCATCGGCAGGATAAGCGTCGTCGGCCCGACGAACGGCGCGAACGATGCGATCGCATCGTCGAGGCTGTAGGCCTTGCAGCTCAACAGCACCAGGTCGAACGGCGCGGCCGCGTCGCTCGCGCGCAGCGTCTGCACGTTCGCGAGCGTCAGGTCGCCGCGCGGGCTGCGAATCAGGAGCCCGTCGCGCGCGAGCGCGGCCGCTCGGCCATCGCGCACGAGGAACGTCACATCGCGCCCCGCCGCCGCGAGCCGGCCGCCGAAGTATCCGCCGACCGCGCCGGCTCCCACCACCAGAATTCGCATCGTTGCCTCCTTTCGGGTTCGTTCGACGCCGCCGCCGTTCACCCGACCGTCGGGGCACGACGCGCAGCCGCCATCGCCCGACAGTATAGCGGCGACGAGTATGTATATGCATAGATACCCGTACCGCGCGCGACGGTATCGCGCCGCTGCCGTTTCTAAGGGATTTCCCGCCTACGGCAACGTCCGCTTCATGCCGTCAAAGAATTATCCCGTCACGCCGTTCCGGCGCGCTTGTTCGACCGACCGACCTCACTACCCATGCGCACCCTTTCCCTGAACCAGAAACTCGCCTCGATGATCGTCATCCTGTGGCTCGGCCTGCTCGTGATCGCCGGCGTCGGCGCGTGGCAGACGCGCGCATCGATGATCACGGACCGCCGCGACCAGCTTGCGTCGCTGGTCGCGCAGGCGACGAACGTCGCCGACCACTACTACAAGCTGTCGCAACAGAACGCATTGCCGGAATCGGACGCGAAGCAGAAGGCGCTCGAGGCGATCGCCGCGATGCGCTACGGCACCGACGGCTACGTCTCGATCAACGATTCGAAGCCGGCGATCGTGATGCATCCGATCAAGACCGAGCTCAACGGCAAGGACGTGTCGAATTTCACGGATCCGAACGGCAAGCACCTGTTCGTCGAGATCGTGAAGGCCGGCAACGTGGAGGGCGGCAAGGGTTTCGTCGAATATCTGTGGCCGAAGCCGGGTGCCGACAAGCCGCAGGACAAGACCAGCGCGGTGCAGCGCTTCGCGCCGTGGGACTGGTATCTCGTGACGGGCATGTACACGGACGACGTGCGTTCGGCCGTGCTCGCGAGCGTCGGCCGCTGGCTCGCGATAACGACCGTGCTCGGCGCGATCTCGACCATCGTGATGGTGCTCGTGCTGAAAAGCGTGCGCGCGAACCTCGGCGGCGAGCTCGAAGTGGCGCTCGACGCCGCGCAGCGCATCGCGCAGGGCGACCTGACCGGGCGCGTGAGCGTGAAGCACGACGACCGCGGCAGCCTGCTGCATGCACTGCACACGATGCAGAGCGGGCTGATCGACATGGTGTCGCGCGTGCGCGCGGGCACGGAGAACATCAACGTCGGCGCGAGCGAGATCGCGTCGGGCAACACCGATCTGTCGCAGCGCACCGAGGAACAGGCGGCCGCGCTCGTGCAGACCGCATCGAGCATGGACCAGATGACCGCGAACGTGAAGCAGAACGCGGACAGCGCCGCCCAGGCCGCGACGCTCGCGGGCCAGGCCGCGCAGGTCGCGACGCGCGGCAGCGAGGTGGTCGACGATGTGGTGCGCACGATGAACGAGATCACCGACCGCTCGCACAAGATCGGCGACATCATCGGCGTGATCGACGGGATCGCGTTCCAGACCAACATCCTCGCGCTGAACGCGGCCGTCGAAGCGGCGCGCGCGGGCGAACAGGGCCGCGGCTTCGCGGTGGTCGCGGCCGAGGTGCGCTCGCTCGCGCAACGCTCGGCGACGGCCGCGAAGGAGATCAAGTCACTGATCGTGTCGTCGAACGAAACCGTCGAGCACGGCGCGTCGCTCGTCACGCACGCGGGCGAGACGATGGCCGAGATCGTGCAGTCGGTGCGGCGCGTGAACGAGATCCTCGACGAGATCAGCCATGCGTCGCGCGAGCAGAGCGCGGGGATCGAGCAGGTCAACCGCGCGGTGGGCGAGATGGACCAGGTCACGCAGCAGAACGCGGCACTCGTCGAGCAAGCCGCGGCCGCCGCGCATTCGCTGCGCGACCAGGCCGAAGCGCTGCGCGACGCCGTCACGCGATTCGCGTTGCCGGCCTGACGTCGCTCCATCCGTCGGCATCCCGCCGGATGCCGACGGATTTCGCCTGACCGGCCGGCAATGCGCGCCCGGCCCCTGCACGACCCAGGCCCCTCTCGCGCTACTTGCGCGCTTCTTCCACGCTTACCCCGCTCCGCCCGGCCGGCTCATGGCCTTGACACCGCCGAACCCGATCCCGGCCGCCCGCTGGACCAGCTCGATGTCGTTGGTCACGCCGAGTTTCTTCATCGCGCTGATCTTCTGCGCGCTGACAGTCTGCTTGCCCTTGTTCAACCGCTGCGCGATCGTCTTGATCGGCAGGCCGGCCAGATAAAGGCGCATCACCTCGATCTCGCGCGTCGACAGTTTCACCGGCGCCTGGTCGTGCTCGGCGACCGCATCGAGCGCGCGCCGGACGAGCGGCGACTGATAGCGCCCGCCGCTGTAGCTCGAATGGATCGCGGTGACGATGTGACCGACTTCGTCGAACTTGCTGACGAGGCTCGTGCCGCCTTTCGCGAGAATCGAGCGGAAGATCACCGGATTCTCGTTCCCGACGAGCGCGACGACTCCGACGTTCGGGCGCGTGCTGTGCAGCCAGTCGAACAGTGCGAGACCGTCCAGCTGCACGTCGCCGCGAATCGGATAGTCGACCAGCACGATGTCGCAGTCGAGGCGGCCGAGCACCTCGATCAGATCGCCCGGGGTCCGGGAGACGCCGACGAGATCGATTGCGCACGCGTCGCCGGCAATGTGCTCCATGCCAGCGAGCGTCAGCGGCGAGTCGTACGCGAAAACAGTGCGAATTCTGAATTTCCCCATGCGCAGTTCCAGAAGGTTCGCCGGGCCGCACGACGCGGAATGCGTGCGCGGCCGGATCGGCATTGAATCGACGTTCAGGATATTTTTATCCCGAACATCATTCTAGGCAGCAACGCGCGGCCGGGATATGGGGCGCCGTCTGAATTGATCCGTGCAGGCGTGATACGAGTTTGATATCGGCGCCGGTCGGCTCGTCCGGCGGCAGCCGGGGTCGGCCGGACGGCCGACGTTGCGGGTCGCGCGGGCCGCACGGACGGCCCGCGGGGTAAAATTGCGGCCTTTGCATGCCACTCCGGGCGACCGGCCAGGGGCAGCGCGCCATTGCCGGCCGCGCGCCCGCCCGTTCGCCGGCTACCCGTACTCCCCGCTTCCCCCATGACCGAATCCGATCTGCAACCCGACGACACCACCATTCACGAAGACGGCCTCTGGCGCGACAACGGCTGGACGGCCCGCATCATCAAGAACGAGGACGACGACGGCTGGGCCGTCGAGATGATCAAGGACGGCGAAGCCGAGCCCGCGCTCGTCGGCCCGTGGACGATGGGTCGCGACAAGAAGAATCCGAAGCCGATGGACGCGAATGCGTTCCGCACGCTGGTGAAGACCGCGACCGAGGTGCTGATGCGACACGAGCAGCAACGCCGTGCGATGCTGCACAAGGAAGTGACGGTGCAGGACGACGACGGACAGGATGTGTCGGTCACGCTCGACATCGTGCCGGACGAGTTCGAGCCGTATGCGCAACTGAAGGCGTTCGACCCGTACGGCGAGCTGCTGGCCGACGCGAAGGTCTCCGCCGGGTTCAAGCTCAACAAGGCCAGTGCCGCACGCTGGGTCGAATCGGGCTTCGAACGGCCGGCCTGACGCCACGGGCCGGCGCCCGCGCGGGCCCGGGCCGCATGCCGCACGGGCGCAACCGGCGTCAGCCGTGCAGGCCGTGCGCGGTCATCAGGCGGTACAGCGTCGCGCGCGAGACGCCGAGTTCCGCCGCGACGTCGGCATGCTGGCGCCGATGCCGCAACAGCGTTTCCTCGATCGTGCGCCGCTCGGCCTGGCGGCGCGATTCCACGAGCGTCGGCGGCCGGTGCGACGTGTACTGGCTCAGTTCTAGATCGACGGCCGAGATCAGCGGGCCATTCGTCATCACGACCGCGAAGCGGATCCGGTTGATCAGTTCGCGCACGTTGCCGGGCCATGCATAGTCGTGGATCGCCTCGATCGCGCACGGCATGAAGCCGCGAATCCGGTGCGCGCTGTCGCCGCGATAGCGCCGCAATATGTGGTCGGCAAGCAGCATGATGTCGCGGCCACGCGCGCGCAGCGGCGGCTCGTCGATACGCAACACGCACAGCCGGTAGTACAGGTCCGCACGGAACCGGCCCGCGTGCATCGCGGCCTCGAGATCGACGTGGGTCGCGGATACAATCCGCACATCCACCGGAATCGACGCATACCCGCCGAGCCGCTCGATCTTGCCCTCCTGCAGGAACCGCAGCAGGCTCGCCTGGCTCTCGAACGGCATGTCGCCGATTTCATCGAGGAACAGCGTGCCGCCATGCGCGGACTCGATGCGGCCGATCTTGCGCTGATGCGCGCCGGTGAACGCGCCGCGTTCATGGCCGAACAGCTCGGCCTGCAACAGCGTCGCCGGAATCGCCGCGCAATTCACGGCGACGAACGGCGCGTCGGCGCGCGAAGAATGCTGGTGGATCGCCGACGCGGTCAACTCCTTGCCGGTGCCGGATTCGCCGGCGATGAACACGGTGGCCTCGGTGTTCGCGACCTTGCGGATCGTCGCGAACAGACGGCGCATCGCGTCGCACGCGCCGATCATCGTACCGCCGGGCGGCGCGGCATCGGCGGCCGGATCGCCTTCCTCCAGTTTCAGCATCCCGTACGCATGGCCGACGAGATAACCGATCGTCGTATAGGCCGTCGCATTGCGCACGTAGCCGAAGCAGCACTGACGGATCAGGCGCGCGATTGTGGCATCGCGCAGTCGCTCGTCGTCGGCGAGCGCGACCCAGCCGATCCGCGGATCGCGCAGCAGCGCCTCGAACGACGCGACGTCGGGCGACGCGAGGTCGTCGAAATCGACGATGCCCGCATGCAGGCGATTCGCCTTCACGAGATTGAGTGCGTCCGCAACGGATTTCGCGCGCCACATGTCCCAGCCGCGCGACGCGAGACAGTCGACGAGCCCCGCATCGGGACGCTGCGACAGATACACGAGCGGGCGTGATGGCACGCTATGGAGACGCGGGACCGCGACGAACTGCGGCGTGCACGGGGCCCGTTCATCCTCCTGCGGGCCTGACAGTCTGATTGGGCAGCATTGGTTCACGATGGCCTCGCCGCATGGGGTTGTCTGGCGGAACGGACGGCGCGAAACGGTGCGCGGCAGGCCTCCCTGCCCACGCGCGACGCTGCCGGCATGTCCGCTCGGGAAAGTTTCGTCATCGGCAGAACACGACACGCTGCAGGTAGATCTGCGGTTCGACGACGGGCCGCGCGGCCTGGTTGAGATCGTCGCGATAAGCACGGTAGGTCTTGCCGTTCACCGTCACTTCCGTCGCAGGCGCCGTCTCGATCGTGTTCAGCCCCTTGCGCTGCCAGTCGCTGACTCGCGCCGACGCGGACAGGCTCGACTCGCCAGCGATCTTCTGCGTGATCGCGCTGCTGTCGCTCCACGGCTGCGTCTGCATGTCCTCCGCGTGCTGCATCGCGCCGATCGTCTTGCCGGTCGGCGTCGGCCCGGTCTGCGCTTCGAACGGCGCGCCACGACCGTACACCGGCGATTGCCACGACGGTGCGTGTCCTTCCGCCGGCATCATGTAGATCATCTGCGGATCGCCGACCATCATCATCGGCACGCATGCCGTGTTGTCCGCGCGGCCGAGCGTCGTCAGCGCCTGCTGGACGCTCGCGGCATTCGCGAGGGTCTGCTCGCTCAGGATGACAAAGACCGCAGGGTTCTGAAAAACCGACTGCGCGGCGGCTTGTGTGCCGACCAGCAGCAGCGCGACCAAAAAGATCCTCATGATTGAGGCCTCCTTGTACCCTCGTCAGGCAAAAAGAGGTGTTGACCTCGGGGAGGGACCAACACCCGTCAAACTTGCGACCTGCGTCGCGCCGCGGATCCCGGCGGCGCCCGTGCGATCGGCATGCCGGTCGCACGGGCGCCCTGTCCGCATGATTACGACGACGTGCTCGTCGAGATGACGGTCGGCGCCGGCATCATCGGCGCGGCCGGGGCGGCCTGCTGGTCAACCGTGGCCGGCGCCGGATCGGATGCGGCCGGCATGTCGGCGGACGGTGCGGGCGCGGCAGCGGATTCGACGGCTTCCGTCGCCTTCGCGTCGGCGGCCGGCGTGTCGGCAAACGCAGCCGCTGCGGCGGGCTGCGCGGCTTCCGGCGCAGGTGCTTCGGCTGCCGCCTGCGTGGCCGGTTCGGCAGCCTTCGCATCGATCGCGGGCGCGGACATTGCAGCGTCCTGGGTCCGCGGTGCGGCGTCGGTCGCGGCCGGTCCGGATTGCGCGATATCCGGCGTCTCCGTGACGGCGGCCGGCGCTGCCGCGGCTTGCGCGGCGGTGTCGGTCGCAGCCGGTGCAGGTTCCGGTGCCTTGTCGGCGACCGCCGGCGCGGGTTGTTCCGGCGCCTTCGTATCGACCGCAGGCGCAGCCGTGGCTTGCGCCATGGTGTCGGTTGCAGCCGGCGCGGGTGCCGAGGCCTTGCTGGCAACCACCGGCACGGGTTCCTTCGTCTTCGTCTCGACCGGAGGAGTCGCCGCGGCTTGCGCCGTGGTGTCCGTTGCAGCCGGCGTGAGTTCCGGAGCCTTGCTGGCAACCACCGGCACGGGTTCCTTCGTCTTCGTGTCGACCGAAGGCGCCGCCGTGGCTTGCGCCGTGGTGCCGGTCGAGGCCGGCGTGAGTTCCGGAGCCTTGTCGGCAACCACCGGCACGGGTTCCTTCGTCTTCGTGTCGACCGCCGGCGCCGCAACGATGGCCGCAGCCGGCACCGCGCTCACCGCGGCCGGTGCAGCCGCAGGCGCGGCGCTCACTGCCGGTGCGGCCGCGGCAACCGGTGCGGCAACGGCGGCAGGCACGAGGGCAGCCGCTTGCGTCGCCTTCACGGCGGCCGCCTGTGCTGCAGCAGGCACCGCGCTGGCCGCCGACGCGGCGATCGACGGCGCGGGCACCGGCGCCGGGATCGGCGCCGCCTGGACCGCGGTCGTCGCCACCGGGCGCGTCTGCACGGGCGCGGCGGCATCGAGCGGCGGCAGGCCCATGCGGTTGCGCACGAGCGGATCGCGATACTTCACGTCGTCGGCCACGGTCGCTTCGGCGGAGGGCGCCACGTTCGAGCGCGCAAGCGGCGCGGTCGTGCCCGGGCACAGGTGCCCGGTCGCTTCCACCGCGCGCCGGTTCGCGTCGCTCTGGCAAAGCAGCGCGAGCGCGACGTCGGTCAGCCCCATCGCGCGGAATTCACGCGCGTCGAGACGACGCACGCATGCCTGGTCGACCAGGGTCGTGCCGCCCGTCGCGCCGAAGCCCGGAAACGACACGCCGACGCTCACCGAGCCCATGCAGGTATCGGACAGCGTGGTCGTGAGACCTGGCGCCTGGATCGCCGGGTTCGTCTTGATCGTCTGGGTGCCCGAGTAGTTGACGTTTTCCGCCGCCTGGGTGTTGTACGGGCTGGTGCCGGGCGAGCCGGCCGCGAGCGAGCTCGTGCTCTGCGGCGTCACGTTCGAGCCGCCACTCGTGGAAGACGGCAAGTTCAAGTTCACCTGCACGCTCGAATTGCCGCTGCTCCGAACGCCGCTGCTGCTCGTGGCATTGCCGCCGGTCGTGTTGTTCGTGTTCATGCTCGCGCCGCCGCCAAGGCTGACTGCCGTCGACGACGTCGAGGACTGCGCGCTTGAAGTCGAGTCGGCGGTCTGCGCTTGGGCACCGATCGTGGCCATCGCGAACATTGCCGCACATGCCACCCTGATCTTGTTGCTGTTCATTTCAATCTCCGGACGTGGTTTGACCTCCCACCCAGGCAACCGTATTAATTCCCCTGAATTCCTTCAGCTTTGCCTGCTTCCCCGAACTGCTTCCAGCCGCTGCCCAGCTGGGACCATGAACCGCCCGACATGCCCGGCCATTGCGGGGCCGCCGATGCACCGATGGCGCTGCCCGACGAAAGCGTGTGTTGTTGTGACGGTTTGGTCGTCTGGTCAGGATTGCTTGACGTTTGCACATTCGATTGCACGTCGTCGGCAGCACGGTCAGCGCCATACGCCGTCAGGGACGCGAGCATCAGAGCGGCGGCAATCAGTTTCTGCTTCATGCCAACTCCTTACGGTGACAACAAGGCGAGGAAAGAGAGACCAGCGTCGTTGGGAAGCTGGCCCCCCGACACGCGAATCAGGGACTGCCGGCGGTCGCGCCGGAGCTGCCCTGACTGCCGCCCGATGCGAACGGCGATCCGGCCGGACCCGTGCCCCATACCGTCGACGAGTTGTAGTGGTTCGAGCCCGCGACCGTTCCCGACCACCCACTGCCCGCCATGCCAGCGGCCCCCGCGTTGGCAATACCGTTGTCGTTCGCGCCGGTTGCCGTGTAGTGGTTCGAGCCGAGTACGATCGTGGCGGTCACCCCTCCCGACAGCGCATTGGCGTTCTCGCTCGTGTTGCCGGTTCCACCGAACGAGCCTGCGGCACCGATACCGCCGCCTGCCGCGAACGCGCCTCCGTTCGTGCCCCAGCCGCTGGCCGTCGAAGTCGAGTCGTGATAGGCGGATGCCGTGCCGGTGGATCCGGCGGGTGTCACGGTGCTTCCGGCGTTCGCGCCCGCGACCGAAGTCGAGTTGCTCGTGTAGCTGCCGGTACCGACCAACACCGAACCGGAGACGCCTGCCGCGACGGATTGCGTCTGGTTGAATGTCGTCGGACCTGCCGCCAGCACGACTGACGATAGGGCGGTGAGCGCTGTCGCTAAAATGACGTTGGCTTTCATAGCAATTCCTTGCTGTGAGGAAATTCGGTGGCCAGGTCGCCGGGTCCGCCCTCGCGGGACGAAACCCGGCATCCCTGTCACCTATCCATGACGAACGCTATGCGCCGCGGCTTAGTAGTGATACATCGTCCAGCCGGTCGATCCGGCATTCGCGCCGCTGGAACCACCAGCTTGTGCGCCGCCGAAGCCGAAGCCGCTCACCGTCGATGTGTTGGTGTGGTTCGTGTACGAGATCGAGCTGCTCGCGCCGCCACCGGCCGTTGCACCGGCAGCGCCGAGCGCCGCGCCGGAATCCATGGCAGTGAACGAACCGAACCCGACGACACCGGCCATCGTCTGGCCACCGCTCGACGAATTGCTGGTCGAAACCGTGCCGCTCGCTGCGAACGCTGCACCCGAAACCGCCATAACTGCTACTGCAATCAGAAGCTTCTTCATGGTCGACTCCATAACGGCGTGGACGGAACAAGCGAGGAAAGCTGCACGCCTTCAACTTCCCTGCCTCGAGCAATCCCTAAAAATAAGGATCACTATCCAATCACAAAAAAAACGATTCATCTCGAATCCGAGACCACGTAACTTTTGGCCAAGCCAACTTCAGGCTCGTATTTTTAGTTTTCCGAATTTTTATGAAAATTTTCGATATTGAATATCGATTTTCAAAAATCAGAAAACAAATTGCCTCACGCACCCGAATGCAGGAATTCAGCATTCGGGACTGGTTTTTTCGAAATTCACACCCGCGACATACCAGCACACGGCATTCGCGTCAGCGATCGAAAATGCGTGAAAATGGTTAACTACCGAAAATGCAGCGCCAGCGAAAACATGCACGTCATCGTGGCGATAACGGGCCTGCATTACGGTCAGTCGGCATCGCTTCTCCCTGAGTTACCGATCAACGATATTCCGGGCAATCCGGCCAACGGGTATTCGAGCTAGTCCGGCCAGCGCCGGCATATGCACGGCGCACTCGATACGGCCGTGCACGGTAGAAGTCGGGTCGGGGTCGAACTGTCCGGCACGAACAGCCCGGTCCACCCGGACGTGATGGAAGAAGGGGAGCACCGCTGTCGGCCGGTTGTCATGCGGAACGACAGGCGTTCCAGCACGTGCAACACGCGGATGCCGGGAAACCGGCAATGAACCCGCGAGGCTGGCACTGCATCGCGAGCCGTACTCCGAGCTGTCCGACTACCCCACGGATGCGCAAGGAATGCGCGGAAAGAATGACTGCTTCTGGTCTTCATCGCTGTTTCCCCGACTGCTTATTGACGAACACGTCGCCCCCCATCTTTGTCGCATCAGGTCGACCGCTCGCCGGTACGCCCAATGTTGCAAGCGGCATGCCATGCGTGATTCCACCGACGGTTGCACGACGCTTACCGTCCGCGACGCGCGGCGATATCGCCAGGAATCGCTTTTTTCGTTTCAGGAATGTATCGCGACAACCGTAGGCAGCTTGCGCCGATCATTGAATGCCGCGAAGCAAGGCTGAAAAAGGCGGACGAATGCGGCCCGCGGGGCCTCCCGCAAGGGCGTGGCGAACGGGTGTTTCATACTTGAGAAGTGCGCGGTCGTACATTGCGGCCGATCTGCACATCGGCCCTGCCAGACCGCCTGCTGCAGCCCGTTCGACGGCGTTCGCAGGCCCGAAAAACGACGAATCGAAATACGCGGCGCCCGGTGCAGCGGAGCCTGCACGGCCGATATCGGCACGCTTCCGGATGTGCACACCTGCCGCCGCGAAACGCGATTGATTCATCCGTGAAAATACCGACGGGATCAGTTCTCGACCGACAATGCGAACGTGCGGCAAAAAAACGGCAATTGCGATGCTGGCCGACATGCCCTTCACGCCACCTGCATATCGGAAAAAATGACGGCGTGTGCCGCACGAACCCTTCAACACCCTTTATTCATTTTTACTGGCGTCATTCGATTCGGCGACATTCAATGTCAATAACCGTCGTGCTCCAATCGCTGGATGGCGACACACGATGCGCGCGAGAAACATTTCCGATGCGATATCGGCGCGAATCTCATTGCTGAAACATGTTCGTGCAAAGCACGATTCATGCAGAAAATTCGTGACGGCGCGACTTTTTTGCGCGTTTCGATCGGTCGATTCGTGTGCTGCCGGCAAGTGTCGCACCGGTTCGCGCAATCCAGGGATGCATGCGTGAAACAGAAGTTCGCGCGCGGCGCGGCAGCGCTGTCCGCCGCTCCCTCGCATCCTCACGCAGCAACCCTGGCACGCCGATTGTATGTCGTCCCGATTCGGCAGACCGCGCATCGCGCGACGAAGCCAGGCGCGATGCAATCGAAATGAACCGCGCGCCCGCTATGTGCCGAGCAATTCCTTCTTGCGCAGATGCACGACGTCGCGCATCGGCGGCGCGCCGAACAGCCGGCTGTATTCGCGGCTGAACTGCGACGCGCTTTCATAGCCGACGGTCGCGGCCACGGACCCGACGTCGCCGCCCTGCCGCAGCAATAGCCGCCGCGCCTCGTGCAGCCGCAGCTGCTTCTGATACTGCAGCGGGCTCAGCGTGGTCACGTGCTTGAAGTGGTGGTGTAGCGACGACACGCTCATGTTGACCGCCTGCGCGAGCGTGTCGACGCGCATCGGCTCCGCGTAGTGATCGCGGATCCATTCGATCGCGCGTGCGATCCGGTGCGTCTGGCTGCCGGCGACGGCCATGTGCCGCAGCCGCGTGCCCTGCCCACTCGTCATCAGCCGGTACAGCAGCTCCTTTTCGATCAGCGGCGCGACCACCGGAATGTCGGCCGGCGTTTCGAGCAGCCGCAACAGCCGCAGTGCGGCATCGAGCAGCGGCGGCGTCAGCTCGGCAAGTGCGATGCCCTCGCCTTCGGGGCCGGCATCCGGCTCCGGCAGCCGCATCTCGGCCGCGAGCTCGACGATGCGTTGCGGATCGAGCGTGAGCGACAGGCACAGGTAAGGCGCGTCCGGCGACGCCTGCGTGACGCGCGAGAGAATCGGCAAGTCGATCGACGCGATCAGGCAGTTCCGCGTGTCGTATTCGTAAGCCTGGCCGCCCACGATCACACGCTTCGCGCCCTGCGCGGCGATCACGAGCGCGGCGCGCGACACGCCGCAGCCGAGATCGACCGGATGCCCGTGCCGATGCAGCATCAGCGCGGGCACGGCCGTCGAGTGGGAGCCGTCCGTCGGCGCGAAGCGGGCAATCAGCGATGCCAGTTCGCGCCGCCCGGATTCGCGCGACGCCGCGATTTCGGTCATGTCCATGACGGGTTCCTCGCTTCGTTTCCCTGAACCGCGCGAGCATAGCGAATCGCTTGCCGTCGCGCCGGGGATTTGCAGGATTGTTCAATAAATTTGCAGGATTGGGTAGACGCAAAAATCGCGCGCTCGCGCACACTGCCCGCTAACCTGGCGCATGCCGGGTTTTCCCCATGGAGACATACAAACATGCCTACCTCGTTTGTCCTCAACGGCAAGAACGTTACGCTCGACGCCGATCCGTCGATGCCCGTCCTCTGGGCGATCCGCGAGCACGCGGGGCTGACCGGCACGAAGTTCGGCTGCGGCATGGCGCAGTGCGGCGCGTGCACCGTCCATCTCGAAGGCCAGCCGGTGCGCTCGTGCGTGCTGCCGCTCGCCGGCATCGCGGGCAAGCACGTCACGACGATCGAAGGCCTGCAGAGCAAGCCCGCGCAGGCCGTGCAGGCCGCCTGGGTGAAGCTGCAGGTGCCGCAGTGCGGCTATTGCCAGTCCGGCCAGATCATGTCGGCCACCGCCTTGCTCGAACAGAATCCGAAGCCGACCGACGCAGACATCGACGCGGCAATGAACGGCAACATCTGCCGCTGTGCGACCTACGCCCGCATCCGGGCCGCGATCCACGACGCGGCAGCGACACTGGGAGCCTGACCATGACGATCGAACTCGAGAATCGCGGTTCGGTGCGACCGTCGCGCCGCACGTTTCTGAAAGCCGCGGGCGCCGCGGCCGCCGTCAGCCTGACGATCGGCTTCGAATGGGCCGGCCTCGGCCGCCGCGCGCTCGCCGCGACGGCACCCGCCGCCGATTTCGCGCCGAACGCATTCCTGCGCATCACGCCCGACGGCGTGGTCACCGTCGTCGCGAAACACGTGGAAATGGGCCAGGGTGCCTACACGGGCATCGCGACGATCGTCGCCGAGGAGCTCGACGCCGACTGGTCGAGCGTACGCGTCGAAAGCGCGCCGGCCGATGCGAAACGCTATGCGAACCTCGCCTTCGGCACGATGCAGGGCACGGGCGGCAGCTCGGCCATGTCGAACTCGTGGCAGCAACTGCGCGAAGCGGGCGGCAAGGCCCGCGCGATGCTCGTGTCGGCCGCGGCGGCGCGCTGGAAGGTGCCGGCCGGCGAGCTGACCACCGCCAACGGCGTGGTCACGCACGAGAAGAGCGGCAAGACGGCCGCCTACGGCACGCTGGTGGCCGACGCGTCGAAGCTGCCGGTGCCCGACAAGGTCACGCTGAAGCAGCCGGCCGACTTCAAGCTGATCGGCCATCGCATTCCGCGCGTCGACGGGTCAGCCAAGTCGAACGGCACCGCGCATTTCACGCTCGACACGACCTTCCCCGGCATGCGCGTCGCGCTGCTTCAGCGCCCGCCGCGCTTCGGCGCGACGGTCAAGTCGTTCGACGCGACGGCCGCGAAGGCCGTGCCGGGCGTGGTGTCGGTCGTGCAGGTGCCGGGCGGCGTCGCGGTCGTCGCGACCGGCTTCTGGGCCGCGAAACAGGGCCGCGACGCGCTGAAGGTCGACTGGGACGAAACGAACGCCGAAAAGCGCGGCTCGGCCGAGATCATGCGCGAGTACCGGCAGCTCGCCGCGAAACCCGGCGCGTCCGCGCGCAAGGACGGCGATGCCGACGCTGCGATCGCGGGTGCCGCGCGCAGGGTCAGCGCGACGTACGAATTCCCGTATCTCGCGCACGCTCCGATGGAGCCGCTCGACGCGGTCGTCAAGCTGACCGCGAACAGCTGCGAGATCTGGGCGGGCGACCAGTTCCAGACGGTCGACCAGGGCAACGCCGCCAGGGTCGCGGGCCTGAAGCCCGAACAGGTGCAGATCCACACGCTGTACGCGGGCGGCAGCTTCGGCCGCCGCGCGAACGCGTGGTCGGACTACGTGGTCGAGGCCGTGTCGATCGCGAAGGCGCTGGGCGCGGACGGCCAGCCGGTCAAGCTGCAGTGGACGCGCGAGGACGACATCCAGGGCGGCTTCTATCGCCCGATGTACTTCCACAAGCTCGACGCGGGGTTGACCGCGGACGGCAAGCTGGTCGGCTGGCGCCACCGGATCGTCGGCCAGTCGATTCTCGCCGGCACGCCGTTCGAGGCGTTCATGGTCAAGAACGGGATCGACGCGACATCGGTCGAGGGCGCGGCGAACCTGCCGTACGCGGTGCCGAACGTGTCGGTCGAACTCACGACCACCAAGGTCGGCCTGCCCGTCCTCTGGTGGCGCGTGGTCGGCAGCTCGCACACCGCGTACGCGGTCGAGGCGTTCATCGACGAAGCCGCGCACGCAGCCGGCAAGGATCCGTACCTGTTCCGCCGCGACCTGCTCGCGAAGGAGCCGCGGATGCGCGCGGTGCTCGAGCTGGCCGCGCAGAAGGCCGGCTGGGATCCGGCGAAGCCGCTGCCGAAGGGACGCGGGCGCGGGATCGCGGTGGCCGAGGCATTCAAGAGCTATGTCGCGCAGGTCGCGGAAGTGTCGGTCGACGCCGACGGCAAGGTGAAGGTCGAACGCGTGGTGTGCGCGGTCGACTGCGGGATCGCGATCAACCCCGACATCGTCGCCGCGCAGATGGAAGGCGGCATCGGCTTCGGGCTCGGTGCGGCGCTGCACAGCGCGATCACGCTGAAGGACGGCCAGGTCGAGCAGCGCAACTTCGACGGCTATCACGTGCTGCGGATGGCGGAGATGCCGAAGGTCGAGGTGCATATCGTGCCGTCGGCCGAGGCACCGACCGGCGTCGGCGAGCCGGGTGTCGCGCCGGTGGGCCCGGCGGTCGCCAACGCGATCTTCGCGGCGACCGGCAAGCGCCATTACGTGTTGCCGTTCGATTCGGGCGACACCGCGAAGGCTTGACCGGCAGGTGAAACGCCGGTCGCGCGGCGGGCGTGTCGCGCGACCGGTTTTCTTTCTTTCCGCTTGGGGCAGGCCCCGGCGTACGGTCCGAAATCGGCAAAAATCCGCCCCAACCCATTGATTCCGCTCTGCAATCCGTCCAGGCAAGGGAGCGTTCGATGCAGGGTTCGCCGTCCGGTCGGCGCGCTGCCTGATCGGCGGGAATTTCCCGCCCCCACGTAACACCGCCCGTAACGCCCGTAACGTTCCCGCCGGATGCTACGTAACAATCCTTCACTGTTGCTCCGACCCTTTCGAAGCCCGCCGCGCGTCCTGCGTTAAAAATTCTTTTAGATTCAAGGCCGGCGCACCTCCAGCCCCGCCCCCGCCGCCCGTCGACGCCTGACAGTCCATCCCTGGCCCGGAAGTTGCGGTACATGACTCGCAAACACTCCTTTACGGACATGCGAGGGCCAACATGGATTGCAAATACCTGTACATCGACAACATAAAAATCAACTTCGTGCGCCGCACGATCGAAATCGACAACAAAGTCGTCGACGTCACGCCGCGTGAATTCGACGTCGTCGAATTCCTGCTCGACAACATGAACAAGATCGTGCCGCGGCAAGCGATCCAGGAAGCGGTCTGGGGCCGCGAGCTCGGCGTGTCGTCGCGCACGCTCGACACCCACATCTCGCGCATCCGTTCGAAGCTGCAGCTCGATCACGACAAGAACCTGCGGATCATCCCGATCTATGCGGTCGGCTATCGGCTGGTGCTGTTCGGCGCGGCCATGACGCACGTCGAGCGCCACGACGCGGCGCCGATCCTGCGCGCCGCGCCGCAGCAGGCGCTGGCTGCCGACTACGCGTAACGGCGCACCCGCGCGCCGCCACTGCGCGGCGCGCCGGCAAGGCTCCCCACCGCGCCGCACGTCCGACGTGCGACGCCTCGCGGCCCGGCACGCGTGCCCGCCGCGCCACGACCGCCGCCTCCGGGCGGCGGCCGCCTTTGTGCGTGCGACGCGCCGCATGCGGCCACGTCGCCGCGCAGCAGGCTTCGTAGCTCGCCGCCGCCCGCGCGGCCGGCGCATGCGCGCGACTACGGATTCCGGCGCGGCACGCGGCCGGCGCCGTCCCTACAATCGACGCAGCAGCCGCGCGCCCCCCGCGCCGCCGGCCACAACAACCCGTCGAACCAACGCCGAATCCGCCCCGATCCCGCCGTGCCTGCGCTGTCCCTGACGAATGCCGACGCCGGCGACGCCGCGAACCGGGCCTCGCCCGCCGCTGCCACCCCGCCCGCCGCGGCGCCCGCCATCCCGCCCTCGCCGGCCGTGGTCGCGCTCGACGCGTCGCCCTGGCTGCCGCGCCTGTCCGCCGCCGCCGCGCGCGGCCTGTCGCATGCGTACGGTGCCACGGGCGCGGTCCCGGTCACGCTCGGCGAACACGCGTACGAGGTACGCTGGCGCGTCGACGCCGAACCGGCCGCCGACGCGCACGCATACCGCTTCGTCATCGGCCCGGCCGCCGGCACGCTATGGATCGATCCGGTCGCGGAAAGCGCATGGCTCGACGACGCGGCCGACCCGGCCGTGCCGGCCGTGATCCGCGCGGCGCTGCTCGCCGACCTCGTCGCACCGCTTTCGGCCGTGCTGCAGGCCGCGACACGGCAGCGCGTGGAACTGCTGCCGCCGCCGACGAGCGTGCCCGCTTGGCGCAGCGCGCCGGCCGCGCTGCGCTTCGAACTGCGTCGCGCCGACGGCGCATGGCGCTGCCACGGCGCGCTGCTGTTCGATGCACCGGACGCGCTCGCGGTGTTCTTCGCGGCGCCGGCGGCCACGCGGCCCGACACGCGCGCCGCGTATGCAAGCCTGCCGGTGCCGCTGGTATTCGAGATCGGCCGGACCGAGCTGACGATGGCCGAGCTGGCCGACGTCGTCAGTGGCGACATCATCGCGATCGAGCGCTGGCGCGCGCACGAGCAGAACCTGCTGTGCGTCGCGCGGGTGCCGGCCGCGCCGGCGTGGGAGATCACCGGACGGCCGTCGGGCAACCGGCTGACCGTCGAACGAATCAGGGAGATGCCTTTGGAACCGACCCGCACCGACACCCCGCCCGCGACTGCGCAGGATGCGTCGCCCGACGATGCGCCGCGCTCGCTCGACGGCCTCGCGGTCGACCTGCGTTTCGAATTGCCGCCCACGTCGATCCCGCTCGGCGAACTCGGCGCGCTGCAGCCCGGCGCGGTGATCGAACTGCAGCAAGGCATCAACCAGAGCGTGATCCATCTCGTCGCGAACGGGATGCTGATCGGCACCGGCCATCTGATCGCGGTCGGCCAGAAGCTCGGCGTGCGCGTCGTCACGCTGACGCAGCCCGCGCCGCGCGAGCGCTGAACGATGGGCAGCCTGCCGAATCCGGTCGCGCTGATCGCGGTGATCGCCGCGCTCGGCATCGCGCCGTTCGCGGCGCTGATGGTGACGAGCTACACGAAGCTCGTGGTCGTGCTGGGCCTGCTGCGCTCCGCGCTCGGGATCCAGCAGGTGCCGCCGAACCTCGTGCTCAACGGCATCGCGCTGATCCTGTCGCTGTTCATCATGGCGCCGGTCGGCATGTCGATCCGCGACGCGCTGCAGGCACGCCACTTCGACGCATCGGGACAATTGTCGACCGCCGACATCGGCGCGCTCGCCGATGCCGCGCTGCCCCCCGTCAAGGATTTCCTGGTGTCGCATACGCGGCAGCGCGACCGCGAATTCTTCGTGCGCACCGCGACGTCGGTCTGGCCGAAGAACCGCGCGGACGGCATCAAGGACGACGACCTGCTCGTGCTGGTGCCGAGCTTCACGCTCGCCGAGCTGACGAAGGCATTCCAGATCGGTTTCGTGATCTACATCGTGTTCATCGTCGTCGACCTGCTGGTTGCGAACATCCTGCTTGCATTAGGCATGCAGATGATCTCGCCGACGACGATCTCGGTGCCGTTCAAGCTGCTGCTGTTCGTCGCGCTCGACGGCTGGTCGCTGCTCGTGCACGGGCTCGTGCTGTCGTATCGCGTGGCGGGGGCAGGATGAGCGCGCGTGGCCCGCGCGGCGTCGCCGCGATCCTGTGCGCGCTGCTCACGCTGGTGCTCGCAGGCGCGGGCATGCAGCCGCGCGGCGCGCAGGCGGCAGGCAGCGCCGCAGGCTTCGCGCAGCTCGCGCGCGCCTGCGCACCGAACGTCGATCCCGACACGCTCGCCGCGCTGGTGCGCACCGAATCCGGCTTCAATCCGTATGCGATCGGTGTGGTCGGCGGCCACCTGACGCGCCAGCCCGCGTCGCTCGACGAAGCGCGCGCGACCGCAGGCGAGCTGGCCGCGCGCGGCTTCAGCTACAGCGTCGGCCTCGCTCAGGTTAACGAACGAAACTTCGCCAAATACGGCCTCGACGACACGACGATGTTCGAACCGTGTCGCAACCTGCGGGCAGGCGGCGCGATCCTGACCGAATGCTTCACGCGCTCGTCGAACACCGGCCGCCCCGCGCAGGCCGCGCTACGCGCGGCGCTGTCGTGCTATTACAGCGGCAACTTCACGACCGGGTTCTCGAGCGGCTATGTGAGCCGCGTCGTCGCGAGCGCGCAGCGCAACGCACGCGAAGGCGGCGTCGAACCGATTCCGGTGGTGCGCGACATGCCGCCACCCGCGCGGCAACGGCGCATGGACGCGGCCGCGACCACGCCGCCCGAACGCGCGCGCAGGCTCGCGTCGCCCGCTGCTTCCGCCGACGCGCCGTCGTGCCATGCGCGACCGGTCGTGATGATGTGCCGCGGATTGCCGGCGAGCCAGGCGAAGCGGCTGTGCGTGCGGTGCCTCGATCAGTGAGCGAGCGCCGAACGCCAGCATGACGTGACGCGGCTCGCCGCGTCGTCCCGCTTCATGCGGCGCGCTGATGTTCCAGCCACGCCTGGAACATCAGCACCGTCCACAGCTGATGCTGCCAGTTCATCCGGCCCGTCTGGTGCTGGCGCCACAGCCGCTCGACGGCCGCCGCATCGAAGAAGCCCTCGTCGCGCAGCCGCGACGGCTGAAGCAGCGCTTCGGCCCAGTCGCGCAATGCGCCGCGCAGCCAGTGATCGACGGGCGCGCAGAAGCCCTGCTTCGGCCGGTCGATCAGCGACGACGGCACGTACTGGTCCAGCAGCCGGCGCAACAGCGCCTTCGACTGCCCTTCCGGCAACCGCACCGACGCAGGCAGGCGCCACGCGAATTCGACGACGTGATGGTCGAGGAACGGCATGCGCGTCTCGAGGCTGACCGCCATCGCCGCGCGGTCGACCTTCGCGAGAATGTCGGTCGGCAGGTACGTGAGCGTGTCGATCGCCATCGCCTGCTCGGCGAAGCTCAGGTTCGCGGGCCATGCGGACACCGTGTCGAGCGGCGTCGGCGGCTCCTGGCCGCGTAGCGCGATGCGCTCCGGATGATGTACCGACGACATCAGCAGCCGGTACAGCCCGATGCGGCTCTCGGCCGTCATCACGTGGCCGAGCTTGTGCAGCCGGTCGCCGATGCGGGTCGCCGAGTCGCGCGCGTCCACGCCGCCCCATGCGCCCTGCGCAACCGCCGCGAGCTGATCGGCATGATCGGGGCGCAGCGCATGCAGCGCGGCGGCGATCCGCGCGCGCACCGCCGCCGGCACGCGATGCAGCTTGCGCCACAGGCGCGGCGTCAGGAAGTAGCGCGTATAGCCGCCGAACAGTTCGTCCCCGCCGTCGCCGGACAGGCTCACCTTCACGTGCCGGCGCGTCAACTCCGACAGGAGGAAGGTCGGAATCTGGGATGCGTCGGAGAACGGTTCGTCGTAGATCGTCGGCAGCTTCGGCACGACGCCGAGCGCATGGTCGGCCGTCACGTAGAGCTCGGTGTGGCGCGTGCCGAGATGGCGCGCAACCGCCTTCGCGTAACCGGCTTCGTCGTAACCGGCCTCGTGAAAGCCGATCGTGAACGTGTCGACCGGGTTCGCCGACTGCGCCTGCATCAGCGCAACGATCGCCGACGAATCGATACCGCCCGACAGGAACGCGCCGAGCGGCACGTCGGCTTCCATCTGCCGCGCGACGGCCTGCCGCAGGACCGCGTCGAGTTGCCCGACGGCCTCGTCGGCACTGCCCTCGAACGGCTGCTCGCGGCCGGCTTCGATCGCCTGCTCGAGCGTCCAGTACGCGCGCAGGCGCGGCGTGTCGCGCGCATGTTCGAACTGGATGAAGGTGCCCGGCGGCAGCTTGCTGATGCCGCGATAGATCGTATGCGGCGCCGGCACGCTCGACTGGCGCAGGTACAGGCACAGCGCGTCGCGATCGATCGTGCCGTCGAAGCCCGGATACCCGCGCAGCGCCTTCAGTTCCGACGCAAACACGAGTGCGTCGCCGATCCGGCCGTAGTAAAGCGGCTTTTCGCCGATCCGGTCGCGCGCGAGCGTCAGCACCCGCGACGCGCGATTCCACAGCGCGAACGCGAACATGCCGGTCGCGCGCCGCAGCGCCGCCTCGACGCCCCACGCGACGATCGCCGCGATCAGCACCTCGCTGTCGGAGTGGCCGCGCCACGCCGGTGCGCGACCCGCGCGCTCGAGCTCCGCGCGCAACTCGCGATGGTTGTAGATTTCGCCGTTGAAGACCATGACGTAGCGGCCGCATGCGGATGCCATCGGCTGCCGGCCGTGTACCGACAGATCGACAATCGCAAGCCGCCGGTGCCCGAGCGCGATACCAGCCTCCGGGTCGACCCAGAGGCCCTGCCCGTCGGGCCCGCGATGCGCGAGGCTCGCCGTCATTCGCGCGAGCGTGCCGCGCGCTGTCTCCTCATCGCAGGCGACGCTATTCAGAAAGCCGTCGATTCCGCACATTGATTTGTCTGCCCCTGTTGACCTGTTCCGTCAGCGGCGGCGCAATCTCGCAGCCCGCCGCCCGGTTGACGGTCGAGCCATATTACGAAGAAATAAATCAGCAATAATTCATGGGTGAATGTCGGACAAATCCGGAAAAAAAACCGCGTCAAGCCCGACGTGCCATCGGCCCGGCGAGCAGGAAACGGGTCCACATCACGGTGCATCGACGAATCGCGTGCATGCCGGCGTTCCGGGCCCGACGGATCGTATTCGTCATGCCGCGCCGGTCGCCCACTTCAGCAACTGGGCGACCTCGCGGAAATGCTGCTGCTGGATCGTGCCCTTTTCGGGCGTGCTCTCGTACAGCGCGTGCGCGAGGCCGGCGTTCGCGAGCGTCGGGCGCAGCGCGTCGCGCGCGAGCCGCACGATCCGTTCGGCCGCCTCGCCCTCGCCGCGCGCGAGCACCCACGGCAGCGTCCCGATCCCGCCGTAATAGAGCGCAACCGCGACGCTCGACGAATAGACGACCACCGACGCGAAGCCGATCCGGTCGGGCAGCGACGAGAACTGCGCTTCACGCGCGAGCTGCCGGCGCTTTGCCTCGATGTGCGGATCGCCCTCGTCTTCCTTGTGCTCGCGCCGCACTTCGTCGATCGACATCTTCATCTTCTGGTTGAACTCATGGCGCTGGTGAACGATGTCGATCAGCGCCATCACGATGTAGATCAGCGCGGCCCAGCCGAACAGCAGCATCAGCAGCTTCACGATCAGCGCGAGAATCGACATCGGCCGCGTGAAGCCGGCCTGCACCGACGGGTCGAGCGACTCGACGATCAGCCAGCCGAGCGTCGCGGCGAGCAGCACGGTCTTCAGCAGCATCTTCGCGAGGTTCACGAGGTTGCGCATCGACCACATGTTCTTCAGCCCCTCGGCCGGATTGAGCCGCGACAGCTGCGGCACGAGCCGGCTCCACGCCATCACGCCGCCCACCTGCACGAAGCCCGCGAGCACGCCGGCCAGCAGCCCGGCCGCGACGATCTGCGCGGACAGCAGCGCCCAGTCGCGCGCGGCGCCGTCGATCAGCACGGCGAGCCGCGCGGACGGATCGGCCGCGCCGGCCGCATCGAACACGAGCCGGAACAGCGCCTGCAGCCGCGCGAACAACGTGCCGAGCCCCACCGCGAGCGCGACGCACACGCCGACGAAGAAGGCCGACGAGATCGTCTCCGCGCTCTTCGGCACGTCGCCCTTCTGGCGCGCCTCGCGCAAGCGCTTCGCGGTCGGCTGCTGGTTCTTCTCGGACATGGGCGCTCCGGTTCCGGCGGGCCGTCACGCGCCGCCGTGCGCGGCGAACAGCGCGCGCAGCAGCGTCATCAGCCCGCTGTCGGGGCTCAGCAGCGCATGCAGCGACGCGTACACCACCGGCAGGAACAGCACCATCATCAGCACCGCGAGCGCGCTCTTCACCGGCTGCGCGAACACGAAGATGTTCAGCTGCGGCACCGCGCGCCCGACGAGACCGATGCCGAGCTCGACGAGCACCAGCACGATGATGACGGGCGCGGCGAGCTTCACCATCCATTCGAAGATCGTGTCGGTCTGCCGCACGACGAAGGTCTCCAGCATCGACGAGAAATCGGGGCCGAGCGAGCCGATCGGCCACCACGCATACGACTGCGCGAACAGTTGCACCAGCACCTGCAGGCCGCCCGCGGTGACGAACAGCGCGATCGCGACGAAATTGAGGAAGCCCGAGGTCGGGCCGCCCTCGTGCCCGCCCATCGGATCGAAGAACGCGGCGCTGCCGCTGCCGGTCTGGAAATCGATCAGGTAGCCGACACCCTGGATCGCGAACAACACCGCGCTGAACGCGCCCGCGAGCAGCATGCCGACCACCGCCTCCTTCGCGACGAGCAGGCACCACATCAGGAACGGCAGCGCGGCGACCTGCGCCGGGTCGATCACCGGCGCGACGAACGCGGCGATCACCACCGCGATTCCGTTGCGCACGAGGCCCGTGACGATCTGCTCGTTGAACACCGGCACGACGAACATGACCGGCAGCAGGCGCGGCATCACGTAGAGCAGCGGCCGCAGCGTGCCGGCGATGTCGTTGAAGTTCGCGGCGTGGTCTAGCATCGGCGGTCCGCGGCGGCGGGTGCCGGGTCGGCGGCGGGGGTGGGTGCAGTGTCTGCGGCGGTCGGGTCGGAGGTGTCGGCCGCGTCCGTCGCATCCGCATCCGCCGGCCGCGACACCATCTGCGCATCGAATACGGCGGCCATCTCCGGCTGCCCCGACGCATGCGCGTACGCATCGCCCGCCCAGACGCCCGCCGTCGCGAAACGCCGCACCGCATGCGCATCCGCCACTTCGTCGGCGTCGCGCTCGACCCGCGCGGCACGCGCCTGCAATGCCTTCTCGCCAGCCTTGTCGAGCTTGTCCTCGGCAGCCTTCGCCTTGCGCGCGGCGCGCTGCAGGTCGGCGAGCGTCGCCTCGTGATCGCGGTGCACGTGCGCGGCTTCGCTGACCGACGCATTCGCAACGCCGATGTGGCGATCGAACGTGCGCGTGTCGGCCGCGGCGTTCTGCAGCGCGCGCGCCTCGCGCAGGTCGTCGGCGAGCCGCGTCTGGATCGCGGCCTTCGCGGCGACCTGCTGCGCGAGCTGCGCGTGCGCGGCATCGAGCGCGCGGCGGCTCTGCGCGGCGATGCCCTGTTGGCGCGCGGCTGCAACGCGCGCGATCTGGCTGCGCATCTCGCGCACGCGCTTCAGGCGCGCAAGCGTCGCGAGCACGAGACGGTCGTCGGCTTCAGACATGGTCGTTCGCGAGTTTCGTCAGCTTCGCGAGCAGCGCGTCGAAACGCACGTCCTCGTGCGAAACCTGCGCGCAGAACGCGCCGATCGCATCGCGCGCACGCAGCGCGAGATCGCCGAGCCGGTCGCTGCCTTCGCGGTACTCGCCAATCTGCACGAGCAGCTCGATCTCCTGGTACTTCGCGATCAGCTCGCGCACGCGCGCGGCCGATTGCTGATGCGCGCGGCTCGCGACGAGCGGCATCACACGCGACAGGCTCGCGAGCACGTCGATCGCCGGATAGCGGTTCGCGAGCGCGATCTTGCGCGACAGCACGATGTGGCCATCGAGGATCGAGCGCACTTCCTCGGCGATCGGATCGGATTCCTCATCGCCTTCGACGAGTACCGTGTACAACGCTGTGATCGAGCCGGTCGCGCCCTGGCCCGCGCGTTCGAGCAGGCGCGGCAGCACGGCGAACGTCGACGGCGGGAAGCTGCGCCGCGTCGGCGGCTCGCCGCTCGCGAGGCCGACCTCGCGCTGCGCGCGCGCGAAGCGCGTCAGCGAATCGACCAGCAGCAGCACGCGCTTGCCCGCATCGCGGAAGTGCTCGGCGATCGCGGTCGCCACGAGCGCGGATTTCACGCGCTCCATCGCGGGACGGTCGGAAGTCGACACGACGACGATCGAGCGCGCGCGCACCTCGGGCGACAGGCTGTGCTCGATGAACTCGCGCACTTCGCGGCCGCGTTCGCCGACCAGCGCGATCACGTTCACGTCGGCTTGCGCACCGCGCGCGATCATCCCGAGCAGCGTGCTCTTGCCGACGCCGGACGGTGCGAAGATGCCGACGCGCTGGCCGATGCCGAGCGTCATCAGGCCGTCGATCACACGCACGCCGGTTGGAAACGGCGTGTCGATCATCTTGCGCGCAAGCGGGTTCGGCGGGTCCTGCTGCGTCGATACCCACGCGGCACCCGTCACGGGCCCGCGATCGTCGAGCGGGCGGCCGAGGCCGTCCAGCACGCGGCCGAACAGCGCTTCGCCGACCGGGAACACGTGCTCGCGCCCGGACGGCACGACGGTCGTCTCCGGCGACAGCCCGGCCACGTCGCCGAGCGGCGTGAGCAGCGTGGTCTGCCGCGAGAAGCCGACCACTTCGGCGAGCAGCGCCGGCTGGTTCGGCGTGCGCAACTCGCAGATCTCGCCGAGCCGCGCGCGGATGCCGGTCGCGTTGAGGATCTGCCCGACCGCGTGATTGACGCGGCCCTGCACCGACACCGGCGAGAAGAACGCGAGCCCCGCGTCGAGGTCGCCGACGAGGCGGCCGCGATCGAACGGCGCCGCATCGTCGTCGCTGTCACCGCCGAACGACTGCGGATCGTCGAGCGGCACGTTCATCGCGTCGTGCCCTTCAGCGCATCGCGGCGGATCGCCTGGCGCAGCGCGTCGATCTGCAGGTCGAGGCTCGCGTCGATGCGCCCGGACGGCGTCTCGACCGTGCACGCGTGGCGTTCGAGCTGTGCGTCCTCGACGATGCGGATCCTTTGACGATTCGACTGTCCGGCGAACGCGCGCTCGAGCGCGTCGCGCATCTCGTCCTCGCGGCCCGGCGCGACCCGCACGATCAGGAACGCCTCGTCGCGCACGAGCGGCGCGATCCGCGCGAGCGCGGCCTCGTAGAGCTTCTGCGTGCCCATCTCGCCGACGATCGCGCGCACGGCCTTCACGACGATGTCGGCCATCGAATCCTTCATCGACTCCATCGTCCGGGCGGCGGCCAGCGCCTGCGTGTATGCCTGCGCCGCATGCTCGCGCTGCGCGCGGCGCATTCCCTCGTCGTAGCCCGCCGCCTGGCGCTTGTCGAATTCGCGCTGCGCATCGGCGACGATGCGCGCGGCCTCGTCGCGCGCGGTCGCGATCACCGCGGAGGCGTCGAGCAGCGCCGCGTATTCGCGCTCCTTGAGCACCTTGCGCTCCGACAGCAGCTGCAGGTTGTCGCTCGTGATCAGAAAAGCCAGTCCCATGACGCAAGCCTCTCGGGAATCAGAAACAGGAACAGCAATTCGCCGAACTGGTCGCGCTGCGCGCGATTCAGCCAGTACGGCGCTTCGTTGTCGATCGCGCGGTTGAATTTCAGGCGCGCGCGCCGCGCGACCGCGTCGCCGGCCACGCCGATGAAATCCGCGAGCAGTCGCCCGCCGCGCGCACGAATCACCACCGGCAGCGCGGCCGGATCGGCACGCCACGGTTCGAGCGTGTCCGCGAGCGCGCCGAATTCCGGCGCGCGCTCGAGCGCGAGCTCCAGCGCGTCGCCGCCGAGCTTCGCCGCGACTTCCGCACGAATGCGGCGCACGGTCAGCGCGTCGCGCAGCCAGCCGCGATGCAGCAGCAGCCCCGTATACGACGCGAGCTGCTCGAGCGCCGCGCCGGGCAGCAGCGCGAGCCGCGCACACGGATTGGCGACGTCGAAGTCGTGGAGTCCGGCCACGCCGTTCGCATCGAGCAGGTGACGAGCAAGCAGCTTGCGGCCAGCCGGGCCGAACGCGTCGGGCGAGCGATAGCGCGAGGGCCACTCGGCCGGCACGCGCGTCACGTGCAGATAGCGGTCCGGGCGCAGGTTGAATTCGCAGACGAGCGCGTGAAACGCCGCGCGCCGCGCGGGCGGCGGCGGCGCGAGCGGTTGCAGCCACGGCAGCGGCGCGGCATCGGGCCTGGCACCCGGCGGCAGCGCAGCGTGTTCGCTCATGCACCGTCGCGCGCGCCGTCCGGCGTGCGCAGGCCGCTACCCGACGACGCGGACGCACCGCCGGTTCCGTTCGCCCCGCGCGGCGTGCCGACCAGCCCGGCCAGCCGGGCGCCGAACATCCCGCGCCGCGCGGCCGACAGCGCGATCACCGCGCACGTCAGCAGGATCAGCGCGAACACCAGCCAGCCGAGCGGCGAGCGCAGCCGCAGGACGTCCGACACCGCGCTGCCGATGCCGTCCACGCGCGTCGTGCGCGCGGCGGCCGGCTGCAGGAACAGCGACACGTTGTCGTACTGCAGCCCTTCGATGCTGTGCGCGACGAGATCCTTGACCATCGGCGCCATCGCGCGCAGGTCCACGCCGGGCCGGTAGCGGATGTACACGGCCGCCGACGACGGCTTGATCTTGTCCGCGAGCGGATCGTTCTCCGGAATCACGACCTGCACGCGCGCGACCACCACGCCCTCGATGTCCTGGAGCGTGCGCGACAGGTCCTGCGACACGCCGTACAGGTAGCGCACGCGCTCCTCGGCCGGCGTCGACACGAGCCCCTGCTTCTGGAACAGCTCGCCGAGGCTCGCATAGCTCGGCTTCGGCAGCCCGTTCGCCTGCAGCACGGTGAGCGCCGACTGCATGTCGCCGTCCGCGACGCTCACCTGCCATGCGTTGCGATCCGACGTGTCGCGCGCGTCGTTGTCCTTCGACGCGCTGATGCCCGCATCGCCGAGCACGGCGACCATCTGGTTCGCGTCGCGCTCCGACAGGCCGGAGTACAGCTCCTTCTGGCAGCCGGCCAGCAGCGCGAGCAGTCCCGCGAGCAGCGCACGCGCTGCCCGGCTGCGCCACGCGTGCATGCGCGGCGTCGAATCGATCGTCGTCATCGTTTGTCCGCTTCAGGGCGCGCGGCCGCTTCAGGCACACGCACCGGCCTTCGTCACTCCTGCGTCTTCAGCACCGTATGCGTGAAGCCGTTCGCCGCCTGCGCGACCGACAGGCTCAACTGGTATTCGGAAATCGTGGTCGTCGCCGTCCACTGGAAATCCATCGCCTTCACCATCGTCATCAGCGGATCGCTGCGGTTGTCCGCCATCGACGTCAGCATCTCGGTGCGATGCTTGTCGATGTTCGCGTACCGCGTGTCGAGATCGTTGCCGTACGTGCGCAACCGCTCGACCAGCGACGCATGATTCGCCTGCGCGGGTGTCGCGGGCGTCATCTGCACCGCCGGCGCCGCATCGGCCGGCGCGCGCGACATCGCGACGCCCGACGCCGACGGCGAGCCCGCGGCTGCACCCGGCTGCATCAACGCATCGAACTGGCGCACCTGCACCGGATCGGACGCCGTGCCCGCCTGCTGCACGGCGCCCGCGAGCGCGGCCGCGCCCGGCGGTGCTGCACCTACGCCTGTTACCGACATGATCGTGTCCTCCTTGACCGGCAGCGCCGGAAACGAGCCGGCCGACACGCACGCGCGCCCCGCCAGGCACCCTGCACGGGCTGCCTGGGCATGTGGCGTCGCGCGGCGCGGCCGGCGTCCGGCGTCATGCGCGGCCGGCGGAACTCAGGTGTTGCGCAACCTGGGCGTTCGCCGTCCCTTCCTGCGCGGTCACTGCGTTGCTGGTTTCGAACGTCGCGGTCGACTGCTGGACCTGGAAGTTGATCTTCGTCAGTTCGAGCTGCGTCTTGGTCAGGTCGTCCGCCTGCTGCTGGACCTGGGTCGTGTCGTTCGGACCACCCGTGCTACCGGCTGCTGAGGCACCCATATTTCGCTCCTTTTGCGTGAAGAACGTCATCCACTTTCCGGCGGCGGCCCCATGCCCCGCCAGTGACGTGACGCGCCGCATGCATGCGGCGTGTCGCGTAATGCGCGCACCGCGCGACACGCGATGCGCAAATCCTGTCGCGACGCTAGTGCGCCGCCTCCTTCGATGCACCAGCGGCCGCGACGGCCGGCGCCGCCGGCGCATCCTGCAGCAGCGTCGGGCCCGGCACCGGCTGCGCGACGCCTGCCGCCGCACCGCTCGCGAGCGGCGGCACGGGCGGCGCCGGCGCGCGCTCGGGCGCGCTCGCGGACGGGCCGCCAAGCGGCATCGTGATGCGCTGGCCGTTGCGCTCGAACACGACTGCGTCCGGACCGATCGACACGACGGTCGGCCCCTCCTTCAGCCGCGCGCCTTCGAAATAGCGGCTGCCGTCCGCCATCTCGATGTAGCGCTGGTCGCCGTCGCCCGCGAATACCGTCGTGATCTCCGGAATCCCCGCGACGCCGCCGAGCGTCGTCGCGGTGCGTGGCGCGGCGGCATCGGCGTCGCGCACGTGGTCGACCACCTCGAGCGCCGGACGCGCGTCCTTCATGTAGTTGCGGATGCGCGGCTCGATCTGCGCGCGCTCGGCCGCGCCCGTCAATTCGATCCGGCCGCGGCCGAGATACGCGACCGTCAGCGCCGTGTCGCTGAAATAGGTCTGCGCGGTCGCGACCAGGTCGCTGACCACGTAGATGTTGCCGAGCGCCGCGTTGTCGACGCCCGCGACGATCTGCGCGACGCGTTCGCGCGCGGCCGGATCGCTCACGTAGCCCGACACGATCACGCCGTCGTCGCGCGGCGCGACGGCCAGCTCCGGATACGCGTGCAGCAGTTGCTGCAGCCGGTGCGTGCGCGCGAGCACCGATTCGTGCTGCCACGGCAGGCGCCCGGACCAGGTGACGAAGCCGTAGCCGAGCGCGCCCAGCAGCACGCCGAGCCACAGCGCGACCAGCGCGATCACGAGCCGCCGGCTGCCGAGGCGGCGCAGCCCGCCTGCGAGCCAGCCGAGCCACGCGGCCTCGCGCGCGGTATCCGGCGCACCGGTTTCATCCGGCAGCGCGACGCTCGCCTGCGCGTGCCGCGCGATGCCGAGGCGGATCGAGCCGACCGTCACGACGTCATGCGGCGTCAGCGAGCGGCGGCCCGCGCCGAGCGGCTCGTCGTTGAACAGCACCGGCGCCCCGCCGTCGCCGCCGTGGTTCTGCACCGTCACCGCGAGCGCGCCGACCTGCAGGCACACCTGTTTCGCGCCGATCTCGCGATCGGGCAGGATCACTTCGCAGTCGGCCGCGGTGCCGACCCAGTTCGCGCCGCGCGCGAGCGACATCGTGCGGCCGTACATCGGCCCGCTCAGGAAGCACAGGTTCCACGGCGACACGAGCGCGGCCGACCCGGACGCGGCGCCTCCCGCGCCGCCGGGCAATGCGCCGTCGCCGTGCGGATCAATGATGGTCGTCGACATGAGTGGTGGCTCCTGCGGTCGTCGCCACGGGCTGCGCGGCCGAATCCTTCGGCGGCGGCAGCGCAGGCGGGCCGAACTTCGTGCCGGGCAGCGGCGCGGGCGTGAGCGGCACCGCGATGTCGTTGTCCGGCGGGCGGTACATCGACGTGCCGTTCGAACCGGCCGGCCCGTCCGCGCCCGGATTCACCGGCGAGCCGTCGGGCGCATACATCGACGCGGTCGTCACCACGCGCGGCGTCAGCAGATAGAACCGCTCCATGTGGTTGCCCGACTTGTCGGTGTACTTGAACAGGTTGCCGATCAGCGGGATGTCGGACAGCCACGGCACGCCGCTCTTGTTCAGCCTCACCTCGTCGTCGTTGAAGCCCGCGATCAGCAGGCTCTTGCCTTCGTCGATCATCGTCTTGGTGACGATGTTGCGCTGCTGGATCACGGGCACGTTCGACACGGCCTGCCCCGGCACGATGTTGCCGTCCTGGATGTCGATCGACATCATCACGCTCTGCGGGTTGCCGGAGACGGCGGCCGCGTTGCGGATCGCCTCGTCGACGATCATCGGCGTCACCTTGATGCTCGTGCCGGTCGTCACGCTGTACAGCGACGAATCCTGGTAGCCCTGCACCTGCACGTAGAACTGCGTCAGGTTCTCGAGAATGGCCTCGGTGTTGTCGAGCGCGAGCACCTTCGGCTTCGATCGCAGCTGCGCCTGCCCCTTCTGCGCGAGCGCGTTCACGCGCGTGAGCAGGTAGTTGCGCAACGAGCCGCCGATCGACGCGGTCAGCGCGATCCCGGTCGGCATGAAGGCGCCCGTCTGCCCGGTTTCCGACGTGCCGATGCCGAACGTCAGCGGCGGATTACCGGCGCCGTTGAACTGCGTGTTGCCGTTCAGCGGGTTCTGGCCGTTGCCGATCTGCACGTCGCCGTGCGTCGTGTGCAGGCGCCAGTCGATCCCGAGGCTGTCGAGCGAATCCTCGTTGATGTCGATGATCGTCACGTTGATCTCGACGATGCGCGGCCGCTCGTCGAGCTGGTTGATCAGCGACTGGTAGCGGTACATGTTCTCCGGCAGGTCGCGCACGATCACCGCATTGATCGCCGGATCGGCAACGATCTGCGGCAGCGTGTCGCCACCGCCGCCGCTCGAGAACGGCGAGAAGCCGCCCGCGCTGCTGTCCGCCGCGCCATAGCCGCCCTGGCGCGCGCCGCCGGACATGTCCGGGAAGTCGAGCCGCGGCACGGCGATCGTCAGCCCCGAGCCGAGCTTCACCTGACGCGCGGCCTGCCCGAGCGGCGTGCTCGACGGCAGTTCGCTCGTGCCGCCGCCCCTGCCGAACAGCCGGCGCAGGATCGTCGCGACACCCGGCACCGTCACTTCCTTGCCCGAGCGGTTGATCGTGAAGTCGGACGCCCAGCCGTACCTGAGGCGGAAAGCGCGGATGTCCGCATGCGCGCCGTTCGCCGACGGATCGCCGACCGAGCCGACCGCCTGCCGCACGAGCTCCACGTAGCGGCGCGGGCCGGCCACGTATACGCTGTTCGCGCGGTCGTTGATCACGAGCGTGTAGCGCTTGTCGGGAATCTGCATCGCCTGCAGCGCGCGCCCGATCTCGCCGGCCGCGTTCGGCGGGATCGGGATCATCTGCGTCTGCGACTGGTCGGCCGGGTCGACGTACAGAAACGAGCCGTCGTAGTACCACGTGAGCCCGTAGGTCGAGCAGATCGTGTCGAGCGTCTGCTGCGGCGTGCCCGAGAAGCGGCCGCTGATCACGCCGTCGACCTTCGGGTCGACCACGGCCGTCACGCCCTGCGACGATGCGAGCTCGCGAATGAAGTCACCGATCTTCTTGCCGTTCGCGACGATCGTAAACGGCTTGTTGCGCCAGCGCAGGTCCGCCGCGCGCGCCGGCTGCGCGACCGTCATGCACAGCGATGCCGTGAGCAGCGCGGTCGCGCACATGGCGAGCGCGGCCCGTTGCAGGCGGCGCGGTTGAAACCGGATCGGGGTGACGCGTCGGCGCATCAAAGCACTCCTGTGGAAGAAACGAACATGCGTTCAAGCGCCTGCTGCGCGAAGCGCAACACCTCGCTGCCGAGCCAGCCCGACAGCAGCACGAGCGCGACCATCACGGCGATCAGCCGCACCGCGATGCCGATATTGGCGTCCTGCACCTGCGTGACCGCTTGCAGGATCGCGACCACGAGGCCGGTGACGGTGGCGATCAGCACGATCGGCAGCGACAGCAGCAGCACCAGCATCAGCGCCTGCCGGGTCAGGTCGAGGATCGTCGAGCTCGTCATTGCGCGACTCCCGGCGCGCGCACGCCGGCGCCCGCGCCGAGCGTGCCGTCGTCGGGCGGATTCTTCACCCAGCCGACCGTATGCAGCTGCACGTCCTCCTCGACCTCCTGGTACGACAGCACCGCGAGCTCGGGCAGCACTGGCTGCAGGATCGTCTTCACGTAGCGACGCGCGCCGAGCGCGACCATCACCGCGAGCCGCGCGGCGCCTTGCGGGTTGCCATGGCCGCCTGCGCCGGCCGCCTGCGCCGACGTCGCGGCCTGCACGATCGCGCGCACCTGTTCGCCGATGTCCTGCTTGATCGCGCTCGACAGCGCGAGGAAATTGCCCTGCTTCGTGCGCATGACCGCGTTCTCGATCCGCTCCTGCAGGTTCTGCTCGAACAGCACGACGCGCAGCTGCCGCGTCGCGCCCGCATGACGATCGGTGATCATCCGGCGCAGGTCGACGCGCACCAGCTCGACCAGCGCGATCACGTCGTCCGGCTCGTTCGGCGCCCACGTGATGAGGCTTTCGAAAATCACGCGCAGGTTTCGGATCGGCACCTGTTCGGCAAGCAGCCGGCGCAGCACCTCGGTCACGCGCTGCAGCGGCACGAGCCGCGTCAGTTCCCCGACGAGTTCGGGATGCTCGCGGCGCACCAGGTGCACGAGCGCTTGCGTTTCCTGGATGCCGATCAGCTCGTCCGCATGCTGGCGCACGATCTGTTCGACGTGCGCGGCGAGCGCGCCTTCGCTCGTCAGCCACTTGCCGTCCGGCGCCGCGCCGTCTGGCTTGATCCACAGCGCGGTCGCGAACGGGCCGAACGCCTCGGCCGGCTGGCGCTCCGCACGTTCAGGCAGCGGCGCGACGCCGTCCCACAGCAGCCAGCCCGGCTTCAACGCACCATGCGCCGCGAGCACGTCCTGCAGATAGATCCGGTACGTGCCGGCCGCTGCGCCCTCGTCGTCGTTCAGCGTGATGCGCGGAAATACCGTGCCGATATCCGCGTCGACGCGCGCCTTCGCGCTCGACAGCGCGGTCTGCAGCTGCGCAAGGTTCAGCGTCGTGCGCAGGTCGTCCGACAGCGACACCGCGATCAGCGAGGTGACGCCCGCCGCATGCGACACCTTCGCGGGCTGGCCGTCGTCGGTCGCGCCGATGCGGCCCGCGATATGAATCAGGTTGAAGCTCGGCGCGGTCGTCTTGCGCTTCAGTTGCGTGAATGCGAACGCGCCGAGGCCGAACGCGATCAGCGCGAACGACCACTTCGGAAAACCGGGCACGACCAGGAAGCCGGCCAGCACCAGCGCCGCGATCAGCAGCGCGCGCGGATGCGCGCCGAGCTGCTCGCCCAGTTGTTCGCCGAGCTGCCGCTGCCGCGTGTCGCGCGTCGCGACGCGCGTCGTCACGATGCCGGCCGCGATCGACACCAGCAGCGACGGGATCTGCGACGCCATCCCGTCGCCGACCGTCAGGATCGCGTAACGTTGCAGCGCCTCGCCGATGTCCATGCCATGCATCAGCGTGCCGACCGCGATGCCCGCGACGATGTTGATGAACGCGATCACGAGGCCCGCGATCGCGTCGCCCTTCACGAACTTCATCGCGCCGTCCATCGCGCCGTGCATCTGCGATTCCTGTTCGAGCTTCTCGCGACGCTCGCGCGCTTCGTCGGCGCTGATGATCCCCGCGCGCAGGTCCGCGTCGATGCTCATCTGCTTGCCCGGCATCGCATCGAGCGAGAAGCGCGCACCGACTTCGGCGACCCGCTCGGAGCCCTTCGCGATCACGATGAACTGCACGACGGCGATCACGAGGAACACCACGCCGCCCACCACGACGTTGTTGCCGACCACGAGCCGGCCGAACGCGTCGATCACGTGGCCCGCGTTCGCGTGCAGCAGGATCAGCTTGCACGACGCGATGTTCAGCGCAAGCCGGAACAGTGTCGTAAACAGCAGCAGCGCGGGAAACGACGAGAAGCTGACCGCGGAAGGCACGTAAGTCGACACCGTCAGCAGCACGACGCTGGCGGCGAGATTCAGCGAGATCATCCCGTCGAGCGCGGCTTGCGGAAGCGGCAGGATGAACAGCGCGACCACCGACACGATGAACGCGGCGAGAAACAGGTCGGCGCGCGGCGATGCCCCGAGACGTCGCCCGGACACGCTGCGGGCGGCGGAAAAGATCCGCTGCCAGTCGCGAGGGAGCGCCTTCGGTTCTGCCATCGTGCCGTCGTCCTGTCGTTGTCGCCGGCGGGCACGGGCCGTCATGCCCCGTGTCGCGCGGACCGTTGAATGGGACGAGTGTAGCGACGCGACACCGCGCAAAAAGGGATGCACCTCGTAGCGGCGCGGCGGTTTTCCGGTGACGATCGGATCCGACTACGAAACCCGGCGGCGCCTGCTCGCGCGCATCGCCGGAACCGCTTCCACCGCGCGGCGGACGCCGCGCGCGCAGACAGGGTCAGGACTCCAGACGGCGTGCGGCGAGATACGCGAGCTGCGCGCGATTCCGGACGTTGAAGAGTTTTTCGAGCGAACGGATATGGTGACCGACCTTGTGCAGCGACGTGCGCAGCGCGCTCGCGATCTCCTGGTCGGACAGCCCGTGCACGAGGCGCTCGAGCACCTGCTGCTGCTCGTCGCCCAGCGCGAAGCCGCGCATGCGCGCGATGCGCGCCTCGAGAAACGGCAGCGCGACGCGATGCACGGCGAGGCTCACCGCCAGCGCGCCGCCGATCACGCGATCGTCGATCCACTCGGTACCGTGCGCTTCCGACGTCACGTTCACCGCGACACGCAGGTCGAGCCGCGGCGCCGACAGGCTGAAGATCACGCCGCTGTTCATCGCGTGCGCACGCAGATGGCCGGCCAGCGCGAGCACCTTGCGGTCGCCGCTGCCCTGCGCGGACGACTCGATCTCGTCGAGCCGCCACGCGACCGGAAAGCCGCTTTGCCGCACTTGCGCGAAACGCGGGTCGCTCTCGTAGAGCATGCCCTCGATATACGGCTGCACGAACGTCGCGGGCGCGAGGTCGCGCAGCAGATGCGCGCACAGAATGCGCCGCCCGATCATTTCATATGCGCCGTAACTGAGTGTGCTGAAACCGATTTGCCGCAATCGGGTATGGCATTGGGCGAAATCGACGGGAGCGAGGTCGAATTTACCGGGTGCGATTTGGATGCCGGTAAAAACGTCGCGCTCGATTGCATGAATTTCTTTTGAATAAGCGGCAGCAGCAGCGATATCGGCTTGCGAGAACCACTCGACGCGTGGCGCGTCGTCAGCATATGTCATGAGGAGCCCACCCTTTCCCAATATGTGAACCTGCCCCGTCACGATCTGGTCTTTTCTTTATGTTTTTCTGGTCTTCTCTATACCGGTGCGAATATGAACCTTTCGCCCGAATTAGTATTACGGCATATTACGCGCACACAGGCATTTTTGTACAATGCCCCCGCGTTTCGTCAGGATGACGATCGACGCATATCATAAAGATGCTCGATCGCATCGTCGCGAGCGCCGTACACGATACGGCTGCCGCCACGCGATGCGCGTCGATTCCGAGGGATGGCTCATGTCCGATATTGCATTGCAAGAAGAAGCGGTCGCCCCAACGTTGTCCCGTCCGTCGCGGCGGACGGCCGCCTGCACCGACGCGTCGAGAGAACGCACGGTGCAGGTCGTCTGGTGCGACGACATCAAGCGCGGCGACATCGCGCAGCCACACGCGCCGAAGCTTGGCGTCGCCGATACGCTCGCGAACGCGCAGAGCACCGCGGAGCGCAACCGGATCGTCGCAAGCCTGCTGCACCTGACGGGCTTCTCGACGTTCGCGTATTTCGCGCTCGAATTCTCGCGAGAGCGCGTCGAAAGTCTCTACCTCCACGAGGCGTTCACGCCGACCACCTATCGCGGCGACTACGTGAGGTACAACCATCACGACATCGATCCGCGCACGCTTGGCGCGCGCGTCTGCAACATGCCGATCGTGTGGGACCTGCAGCAGCTGCGCCGCGAACACCGCGAGCGCGACGACGCGCCGTGCGTGACGCCGGCAGCGCTCGACGGCTTCCTGCAGACGATGCAGGACGACGGCATGTGCAGCGGCATCATGTATTCGATGGCCGTGCCCGGCACGCGGCTGCACGCGTTCATGAGCTTCACCGCGCCGCGCCGCACGCGCGAGTGGATCACGCCGGCGACGATCGAGCAGGCGCTGTCGATCGGGCTGTCGGTGCACAAGTTCGCATCGCCGCAGCTGATCGCGACGTCGCGCGAACGCGCGGTGAACGGGCTCACGCCGTTCGAACAGGAACTGCTGCTGGGCATCGCGGAAGGCGCATCGGACAAGGAGATCGGCCGGCGCCTCGACACCAGCGCGCACAACGTCGACTATCACCTGCGCAAGCTGCGCAAGCGCTTCGGCGTCGCGAACCGGATCCAGCTCACGTACCTGACGTCGAAGCTCGAACTGATCTGACGCGCGCGACGAACCTGCGTATACGCACATGCCGGCCTCGCGGGCCGGCATGTGCACACACCTGGCGACGACGCCGTAAGGCGCTACTTCAGCAGCGTCATCTGCACGACCTTGACGATCACGAGGCCGACCGCGATCACCAGATAGCCGCGCATCACGGCCATCCAGACGCGCGTTGCGACCGTCATCTTCTGCGGCTCGAGAGAATCAAGCGGCGGCATGCGCCATGTTTCGCGCAGCGTGCGGTCGATGCCCGGCTCGACGACACGCTTGTTGCGGCGGATCAGCACCGTCGCGAGATAACCGGCAATCGCGAGCACGGTGCCGCCGATCAGCACGTCGACGATCGCTTCGCCGCTGATGTCCGGATACATCACCGATGCGGTCAGGATGATCGACAGCAGCACGAGCACCCAGATCACCGCGCCCGTGAACACGTTCAGCTTCGTGGAGTTGACCCACGGGCCGAGCACCTGGCGATCGTTGCAGAGCACGAGCAGGAACACGGTCGCGCTCGGCAGCAGCACACCGGCGAGCGTCTGCACCGCTTCGGTCAGCAGGCCGAGCGGGCTGCCGGGAATCAGCACGAGCGCGGCAGCCGCCGCGACGATGCCGAAGTAGACGAGATAGAAGCCCTTCGCATCCGACACGCCGCGATGCAGCGAATGACGGATCTTGAACACGTCGCCGATCGCGTACGCAGTCGACAGCGACACCGCCGCCGCGCCGATGATGCACGCGTCGAGCAGCGCGACCGCGAACAGCGTCGCGCTCGTGCGGCCCGCATATTTCTCGAGGCCCGCGATCACGCCGCCCGCGTCGGTGAAGCCGCCCGCTTCCGGATGGCCGCCGAACAGCGCGGCACTGAAGCCGATCATCGCGACCGCGCCGATCAGCACGAACGCGATGCCGATCCACAGGTCGACCTTCTCATACTTCATGAAGCGCGGCGTGATGCGCTTGTCGATCACGTAGCTCTGCTGAAAGAACAGCTGCCATGGCGCGACCGTCGTGCCGACAATGCCGATCACGAGCAGCATCACGTCGGACAGCTTCGCGTGCGCGGGCCAGTTCGGCACGAAGAAGTCGCGCGACATCTGCGCCGCCGGCGGGTGGATCGACACGAGCACCGGCACGAGCAGCAGGCTCATCACGCACAGCACGATCGCGAACCGCTCGAAGCGCCTGAAGTCGCCGGTACTCACCGCCGCCATCGTCAATGCGGCCGCCACGCAGACGCCTGCAACCTTCGGGAGCCCGAAGAAAGCCAGCACGAACGTGATGCCGATGAACTCGGTGACGATCGTCAGCGCATTGAGCAGGAACAGGTCGATCACGCTGAACGCGCCCCAGAACTTGCCGAAGCGCTCGAAGATCAGGCGCGCATGGCCGACGCCGGTGACGGCGCCGAGGCGCAGCACCATCTCCTGATTCACGTACAGCACCGGCACGAGCAGCAGCAGCGTCCACAGCAGCGTCGTGCCGTAGTTCTGGCCGGCCTGCGTATAGGTGCCGAATGCGCCGGCGTCGTTGTCGCCGACCATCACGATCAGGCCGGGGCCGATGATCGCGAGCAGCGTGCGCAGGCGCGCCCACCACGTGCCGCGCGCGGCGGTGTCGTGATGCGCGATGGTGCCGAGCGCGCCGCGGATGTCGCCCAGATGGGCTTCGTCGAGCACGGCGCTGCGTTCGACGGCGATCGGTGGAGAGACGTTCGATGGCGTGGACATGATGAATTCCGTACGGCTGGTTTTTTTATACGGCAAGCGTGTGGCCTTGGAATCCGCGCGCGGAATGGGTCCGCGCGCGCATGCCGAGACGCGCTCGGCGCTTCTTCAGCGGATCAACGATTTCAGCTGGTTCAGCAAACGGGAGAACACCCGCGGACGGGCGTCGAGCGTCAGCATCGCGTCGTAATGCGGACGCGATTCCGTGACGTGCGGGAGGTTCGACAGCAGAAGGCCGAAGTTCATGGTCTGGCTCCTGGCGGCAACGGCATGCGTGCCGGCCGCTTGGTGGGCGCGGGGCCAGTCCGGGGCCTGAACGACGTATCAGGCTAGTCGGCCGGCATGTCCCTGCGACCCGGGTTCAAAAGGGTCTGTTGATGCAACGGGCATAAGGGACAACTGTCACTGTCGTTCACGGCGGCTCCTGTGCGGTGTTCCGGAGAACACGGTTGACCGCCATCAGGCGCGCTCCGCCGTTCGGGTGCATGCGAAACGCATGCGCGAACGCGGCCGCGCGCCGGGCGGCGGCAAAACCGGATGGCGCATGCGAAAACGCATCACGCTAACCGGCGCGAATCAGGGTGCACGTAGGGAGTTGCTGCGGAATACTGCTGCGCGCACCGTTTGCCTAGACGACAAACGGCGGCTTCGATGAGGCGCGGACGTCGGTCGCTCAGGCGGAAATTTCGTTCGAAGATCGACTACTGCAGGCGTCCAAGGCGGCGGCCCCAAGAGTGAAGATGCCGGATTCTATGGACCGGCCGAAACGGAAGTCAACCCTCTGGCATGCGCCGCGGGGAATTTTTTTTCCGTCCCCTACACACTGAAAGATTCGCGCCCGGAATGGCGCGCCGCAACCTTTCAACGCGTTGCAGGGCGCGCGCCGCCGATGCGTGCGAGCAACAGTCGCCGCCACCGCCGGTGGGCGGGCGTGCCGGGCATCGGCCTGCCTGCGGCGCTGCCGATGCAACATGCGCAACGCCGCTGCTTTTTTGCTTGCACCGCAGCAAAGCTCGCGACTACAATCCGCCCCAATTCATCAAGGGAGTCCCTTCGTGGACACATGCTCCAGTTGCAGTTCGATGCCGGTCCAGGCCGGCCAAGCCATCGCGAGATAGCAGCCAGACGCATGTCATTCGCCGCTAGCTCGCATTCGTCGGGTTAGCGCGCTTCCCCCCGATGCCGGCATAGCCGGCTCGTCCGTCGCACGCTCCTTTACGTTCCAACCGCCGATCGCAGGTCGCGTCATGCACCCGCGCTCGATCACGTCGTCCGGCATGCGCCGGACCGGACGGAGGATCGTCATGTTCTTTCAATCGTTCGCGGCCAGACTCAAGCGACTCATACACGTCGCGTCCGACCGCTTGCTGGTTTCGGGCCTTTCGCCGCTCGCCCACGCGTTCGGCGACTGGCGCGGCAGCGCCCTCGCGCACCTGCCGGCGGCACCGCGCACGCTCGACTGCGTGCTGATCGGTGCGATGGCCGCCGCCGTCGCGCTCGTCGCGCTGCTCTGCACGGCCGCATCGCGCCTCGGCTTCGCATACGTATGGCGGATCGGCGGCTGGCTGCCGTAACCGGCGGTGCGCAACGCGCGGCATGCCTGCGTGTCGCTGCCCCCACCTGCTCCATCGCTTCGCGTTCCCATTTCTTCAGTCAAGCTAATCAATCAAACAACGGAGCCCGCATGAAAAATCGCTTCGAATCCGCACCGCGTACACCGCGCCTCGATGCGCTCGCCGCGTTGCTGCTGTCGCTCGCCGCCGCGCCCGCGTTCGCGCAATCGTCGTCGCCGGCTGCAGCGTCCGCCGCGGCCGAGCCGGCGGCCGACGTCAGCGACGCCGCCCCCGCACCCGCTGCCGATGCTGCCGCGCCAGCGCCCACCGGTTTCTGGGAGCGCTCGAACCTGCTCGGCAACATGGGCGGCCTGCGCGACGTGCTCGGCGATCACGGCATCACGCTGAACCTGCAGGAAACCAGCGAATACCTGTACAACGCCGCAGGCGGCACGCAACGCGGCGGTGCCTATCAGGGCCTCACGCAATTCGGCTTCAACGTCGATACGGAAAAGGCGATCGGATTGCCGGGCGGCACGTTCAACGTGTCGGCGCTGCAGATCCACGGCACCAACCTCACGCAGCGCTATTTGCAGACGCTGCAGACCGCGACCGGCATCGAAGCGAATTCGACCACGCGGCTGTGGGAGCTCTGGTACCAGCAGGCGTTCCTCGCCGGCAAGGCCGACGTGAGGGTCGGCCAGCAGAGCGTCGACCAGGAATTCATGGTGAGCCAGTACGCGGCGACGTTCATGAACGCGACGTTCGGCTGGCCCGTGCTGCCGTCGACCGACCTGCCGTCCGGCGGCCCCGCGTATCCGCTGTCGTCGCTCGGCGTGCGGCTGCGCTTGAAGCCGGCCGACGCGTGGACCGCGATGGTCGGCGTGTTCGACGGCAACCCGGCCGGCCGCAGCGACGGCGACGCACAGGTGCTGAACGCGCACGGCACCAACTTCAACCTGCGCAGCGGCGCGTTCGTGATCGGCGAACTCCAGTACGCGCTGAACGCGCCGCCGGCCGATCCGAAGGCGCCGCAACCACTCGGCCTGCCGGGCACGTACAAGGTCGGCTTCTGGTATCAGTCGCAGCACGCGAACGATCCGCGCGTCGGCACCGACGGGCTGTCGCTCGCGAATCCGGCCAGCAACGGAATCCCCGCCACGCATCGCGGCAACTACGGTTTCTATGCGGTCGCGGATCAGATGGTGTGGCGGCCGTCGGCGGACAGCCCGCGTTCGGTCGGCGTGTTCGCACGCGTGATGGGCGCGCCGGGCGATCGCAACGTCGTCGATTTCGCGGCGAATGCGGGCGTGACGCTCAAGGCGCCGTTCAAGGGCCGCGACGACGATACGGCCGGCATCGCGATCGGCTACGCGAAGATCGGCTCGCACGCACGTGCGCTCGACGGCGACACGGGCACGTATACGACGCCCGGCTATCCGGTGCGCCGCGCGGAAACGGTGATCGAGGCGACCTATCAGTACCAGGTCGCACCGTGGTGGCAACTGCAGGCCGACCTGCAGCACTTCTTCCGGCCTGGCGGCGGCATCCCGAACCCGAACCAGGCCGGCGCGCGCATCGGCGACGAAACGGTGGTCGGCGTACGCACGACGATCACGTTCTGACACGCGCGCATGCGACACGGGCCGGACTGCCGCTCGCGCGGCGATCCGGCCCGTGTCCGTTTACGTGCCTGCGTGCCTGCGTGCAACGCACGCGGCCCGTCACTCGCCATACAGGCCGAGCAGTTTCAGCGTGACGCCGTTGGTCCAGCCGAAGCCGTCCTGCAACGGATATTCGCCGCCACCGCCACCGCCCGCGCCGGCCCCCTCGACCACGTACTTCTCGACGAGCTTGCCTTCGGTCGCATACACATGCTTCACGTCGGCCAGGAAGCGCGTGCCGATGTCCTTCGCGAGCGCCGGTTCGCCATAGCGGCGCAGCCCGTCGATCGCGATCCACTGCAACGGCGCCCAGCCGTTCGGCGCGTCCCATTGCTGGCCGGTGTTCTCGGTCGTCGTCGCGAGGCCGCCCGGTTGCAGCAGCGTCTTGCGCACCTCGCGCGCGGTCGCCTTCGCGCGTTCGGGCCATGCGACACCCGCGAACAGCGGATACAGCGCGGCCGCCGTCACGCCGTCGCGCGGCTTGCGCAACTGCCAGTCGTAGTCGCCGTAATAACCGCGGCGATTCCACAGATAGTGGTTGATCGCCGCCGCGCGCCGCGCCGCCCGTCCCGAAAAATCCGCCACGCACGCGATGTCGCGCGTGACCGCGCAGCCCTTCACGATCGTCGTCTCGAGATGGAACATCAGGCTGTTCAGGTCGACCGGCACGATCGACGTCGTGCGGATCGTCGCGAGCGTCTTGCCGTCGCCGAACCAGCGCGAGCTGTAGTCCCAGCCGCTTTCGGCGCCCGCGCGCAGGTCGCGGTACACCTCGTTCGCGGGGCGATTCGGCACCGCCTTCGCGGTCGTCACGTCCTCGAGATACGACTCGTCGCGCGGTGTGTCGCTCGCGTCCCAGTAGCGGTTCAGCACCGCGCCGTCCGGCATCGCGACCACGTTGCGCGCCGCCTGCCCGCGCGGCGTCGTGGTTTCGCCCTGCATCCAGTACGCATGCTCCTTGCGCAGCGCCGGCAGGTATTTCTGGTAGACCTTGTCACCTTCCGCTTGCGCGGCGAGCGTGACCATGTAGGCGAAGAACGGCGGCTGCGATCGGCTCGCGTAGTACGTGCGGTTGCCGTTCGGGATGTGGCCGATCGTGTCGATCAGATACGCGAAGTTGTCGAGCATGTCGTCGACGAGATCCTCGCGCCCCGACACCTGCAGCCCGAGCATCGTGAAATAGGTATCCCAGTAATAGCCTTCGCGGAAGCGGCCGCCCGGCACCACGTACGGCTTCGGCATCGCGATCAGCGAGCTGTACGGCGGTACCGTCATGCTGGTGCGCGTGAGCTGCGGCCACAGCCAGTCGATGTGCTGGCGCAGCGTCTGGTTCGCGGGTGGCGTGACCCCGCCTTCCGGCGGCGGCGTGAAGTGCTGGTCGACGAACGCCTTCAGCGAGAAGCCCGGCTGCGACTTCTGTTGCTGATACAACTGTACGATCGTCGCCGGATCGGTGTTGGGCGTCGCGTCGACGAAGGTCTTCTGATCGGGATAGATTTGAGCCGTCTGCACCGCGACGAACAAGTCGCCGTAGAGCTGGCTCGGTGGCGGCAGCAGCGTGCCGGAAGCCGGGCTCGCGAGCGTAGCCGTGGCGGGCGCGGCAGGTGCGGCGGACTGGCTGGCCGCCTGCATCGAGGCTTGATTTGCGCTGTCGGCCTGCGCCGCGCAACCGGTGACGGCGAGGTAAGCAACGGCAAGGACGGCGGCCCAGCGCAGACGCGGCGCGGGAACGGACGGATGCGAGGCAGGATGCGATGCGGTCGATGCGGCACGACGTGACGTCATGACGTGTCCCCTCCTTTCGATGATGAATGGTTCGGCAGGGGTCTCGTTCGCGCGTGCGCTCGTCTCGATGGCCGTCGATCGATGCGCGTCGTTGTATTACGCAGATGAGTGCCGACTGTCGCACGAAACGCGCATCGCACGCAAGTTTCGCGGCGGCCACCGCGAGCGCACGTCATGTGCCGTGTCACGAACCGCACCCGGCACCGCAGTCGTTCCTTCTTTCACGCGCGGTAACAGGAACGACTGTTGCAACATGCGGAACAACCATTGTCTCGCGTGACGCAACGACCACATTGTGGGCATAATGGCGTCTTTACCGCGCGCCCTGCCCATGTCGCCCGTCTTTCTAGCACCGCTCATCGTTGCCTGTGCGTTGTTCATGGAAAGCGTCGACGCGAACATCATCGTCACCGCACTGCCCGCGATGGCGAGGGACTTCGGGCACAATCCCGTCACACTGAACATTGCGATCACGGCCTACGTGGTCGGCCTCGGCGTATTCATCCCGATCTGCGGATGGCTTGCCGACCGCTTCAGCGCGCGCGCCGTCTTCCGCACCGCGATCGGCATCTTCGTCGCCGGCTCGCTGATGTGCGCGGCCTCCAACTCGCTCGGCGTGCTGACGTTCGCGCGCTTCGTGCAGGGCGTCGGCGGCGCGATGATGGTGCCGGTCGGCCGGATCATCATCTTCCGCGCGGTGCCGCGCTCCGATCTCGTGCGCGCGATGAACTACCTCGCGATTCCCGCGCTGTTCGGGCCGACGCTCGGGCCGCTCGTCGGCGGCTTCATCACGACCTACCTGCACTGGCGGATGATCTTCTTCATCAACGTGCCGATCGGCATCTACGGGATCTACCTCGCCAGCAAGCACATCGCGAACACGCACGAGCCCGATCCCGGCCCGCTCGACTGGTTCGGCTTCCTGCTGTCGGCAAGCGGCGCCGCGCTGCTGCTAATGGGCCTCACGCTGATCGACGGCTCGCTCACGTCGCGCGGCAACGCGCTCCTGATGTGCGTGGCCGGCGCGGTGATGCTCGCGCTCTACGTGCCGTACGCGCGCCGCAAGGCGCGTCCGGTGCTCGACCTCAGTTTCCTGAAGATCCCGACCTATCACGCAAGCGTGGTCGGCGGGTCGCTGTTCCGCATCGGCCTCGGCGCGGTGCCGTTCCTGCTGCCGCTCGCGCTCCAGGAAGGCCTCGGGATGAGCGCGTTCCACTCCGGGCTGATCACCTGCGCATCCGCGCTCGGCGGCGCGGTGAGCCGCTCGACGGCCACGCATACGCTGCGCCGCTTCGGTTTTCGCACGGTGCTGATCTACAACGCCGCATTCGCCGGGCTCGCGATCGCCGCCTACGGCGTGTTCCATCCGGGCATGGCGACCTGGGCGATCTGGACGATCGTGCTGGTCGGCGGCATCTTCCCCGCGCTGCAGTTCACGAGCCTGAATTCGATGATCTACGCGGATATTTCGCAGGCCGATGCAGGCCGCGCGACGAGCCTGGGCAGTGTCGTGCAGCAGATGTCGCTCGGGCTCGGCGTGACGGTCGCCGGCCTCGTGCTGCACGTGTCGCACTGGCTGCAGGGGCATCAGACGATGGTATGGTCGGATTTCTGGCCCGCGTTCGTCGTGGTCGGGCTGTGTTCGTTCGCGTCGATTCCGATCACGCGACGGCTGCCGCCCGGCGCCGGCGATGAAGTCGCGCGCGGCAAGCGGCAATAAACAGGCTGTCCGGGAAAAGGCTGGCAGCGGAGCAACCGGAAAACAAAAAAATCAGCGGACATCCACACGGGGCCGGTGCACAGCCGCATGGATGTCCGCTCAGGGCTCCGGGTCTCTCATTGGGGGTTGAGATTCCCTGATCTGCTTCCTGCGTGCCATGGACATATGTGCGTCGGAAGCCGAATCGTTGCGCGCACATTTCGTCGCGCCATGACTGCACTATAGGGAAAGTCGCGCCGCGCATCTGTCAAGCATTGTCAGAAGCGTCGCGTGCATGCGTCGCACACGTGCGCCGCTTTCGCGCTAAAGTGGTGCCCGACTGCCACCCTCAGCCGCCGTTCCGATGCTTACGCTCTCGCCCGCCGCCGCCCGCGCGCTGCATCTTGCCGCGCAGGGCCTGCTGACCCCGCCCCGCCGCAAGGCCACCAAGGCCGACGTGCTCGACACGATCCGCCGGATGGCGCAGTTGCAGATCGATACCATTCACGTCGTCGCGCGCAGCCCGTATCTCGTGCTGTTCAGCCGCCTCGGCGACTTCGCCCCGCAGTGGCTCGACGAACATCTCGCCGAGGCGCGCCTGTTCGAATACTGGTCGCACGAGGCGTGCTTCCTGCCGGTGGAGCAATTCGGGCTGATGCGCTACAAGATGCTCGATCCGTCGGGAATGGGCTGGAAATACGCGGCCGAATGGCACGAGCAGAATCGCGCGGACATCGACCGCATGCTCGCGCGAATTCGCGACGAAGGCCCGGTGCGATCGGCGGATTTCATTCGCGAAGACGGCGCGAAGGGCAACGGGTGGTGGGACCGCAAGCCCGAGAAAAAGCACCTTGAGGTGCTGTTCACGACCGGCGACCTGATGGTGTCCGAACGCCGCAACTTTCAGCGGATCTACGACGTGCGCGAGCGCGTGCTGCCCGGCTGGGACGATGCACGCGACCTGCCGCCGCGCGACGCGGTGCTGCCCGCGCTGCTCGACTACACGTGCCGCGCGCTCGGCGTCGTGCGCGCGGACTGGGTGGCCGATTACTACCGGCTGCCGCGCCGTTCGTACCGCGCGGAGCTCGAGCGGCTCGCGGATGCGGGCGAACTGATTCCGGTGGAGATCGCGGACTGGAAGGAGCCGGCCTACGTGCATCGCTCGCTCGAAGCGCTGCTGCCGGCCGCCGCGGCCGATACGCTGCGCTCGACCGTCACGACACTGCTGTCGCCGTTCGATCCGGTGGTGTGGGACCGGCGGCGCGCGTCGACGCTATTCGGGTTCGACTACACGATCGAGTGCTATACGCCCGCGCACAAGCGGCGCTACGGCTATTTCTGCCTGCCGGTGCTGCATCGCGGCCGGCTGATCGGGCGTGTCGACGCGAAAGCGCATCGCGCGCTCGGCACGTTCGAATTGAAGGCGGTGCATGTCGAGCCGGGCGTGCGGTTCGGCACGGGGCTCGCGGCCGACGTCGCGAAGGCCGTGAAACGGCTGGCGGCGTGGCACGGGACGCCGGAGGTGACGGCCACGCACGCGCCGCCCGAATTGTCGAAGGCGCTGGCCGGCGCGTAAGGCCGGCGGAGCCGCGCCGCGCGACGGGCAACAGCGACGCGCGCGCCGCTTGCGATTGCGCGGCGGCGCGCCCGTCTGCCGCCACCTGCCACGGCTCAGTCGCGCAGTTTGCGAAAGCGCGGGGTGCCGTCCGGCAGGTTCTCGTTGAACATCGCTTCAGGCCGCACCCACAGGCCGCGTGCATGCGGCCACAGATGCTCGTACACCACCACCGATTCCTCGGTTTCGGAATGACGGGCGACGCCGATGTAGCGATACAGCCCGCCCTTGTAGTGACGATGCGTGGCGAGTTGTTCGGCTTCCTGTTCGGTCATGATCTACTTCCCTTCGGCAAAACGAAAGCGCGTATTGTATGCGCTCGCCGCGCGTCAGCGTTTCGCGTAGATGTCGGGGCGGCGAATCTCCATCAGCCGCTCCGGATTCGCGGACGGCCCGAAGCCGACCGGCCGGTACAGTTCGTGCGCGTCGGTGGTCACGAGCATGATGCGGCGCAGGCTGCGCACCATCGGCTGCGCGAATACGTGGTCGATCAGCGCGCGGCCATAGCCGTTGCCGCGGTCGGCCGGCAAGACGAAGACGTCGCACAGGTACGCGAACGTCGCGTGGTCGGTCACGAGCCGCGCGAACCCGACGAGCCGGTCGCCCACGTACGCGCCGAAGCACAGCGATCCGTCGATCGCACGCTCCACGACGTCGCGCGGAATGCCCTGCGACCAGTACGCGTCCCGGTGCAGGAAATCGAAGATCGCGTCGATGTCGAGTTCGCGCTTGTCGGTGGAAAATCTCAGCGTGGCGGGAGTGGCTGCGGGCACGTCGGCTCTCCGGTCGGGTCGGGGGCGGAGCAGCAACGATAGCGCGACTCGACCAGCCGAGGCAACCGAACGCCGCGCGACGCACTCCGGCGTCTGCTCTTCCATCTCGTCTCGCCTCGCCGCGGGCACAACCGATCGCACGGGCCACGCGGCTCGATTCGGTGATATCGTCACCGGCTCAATGAACTCGCAGCATCGCTTCATGCCCTATCGACTCATCGCGTTCGACTTCGACGGCACGCTCGCCGATTCGCTCGACTGCTTTCTCGCGGCGCTGACCGAAGCGTCGCGCATGCACGGCTTTCGCGACGCGACGGCCGACCTGCGCCCGGCGCTACGCGGCATGTCGGCGCGCGAGATCATCCGCGCGCTCGAGGTGCCGATGTGGAAAGTGCCGCGCGTGACGCTCGACATGCGACGGCTGATGCGGCCACGCATCGCGCACGTGAAGCTGTTCCCGGGTGTCGACACGACCTTCGACGCGCTCGCCGCGCGCGGCATCCGCATCGCGATCGCGACGTCGAACAGCGAGGACATCGTGCGCGACCGGCTCGGCCCGCATGCGAGCCGATGCGTCGATACGTTCGCGTGCGGCATTCCGCTGTTCGGCAAGGCACGCCGGCTGCGCGCGCTCGTGCGCGAAGCGGGCATGCAGCCCGCCGACGTGCTGTACGTCGGCGACGAAATCCGCGACGCCGAAGCGGCACGCCGCGCGCGGATCGCGTTCCAGGGCGTCTCGTGGGGTTACACGGCCGCCGATGCGTTGCAGGCGCATTGCGCGACGCCATTGCTGCCGCATCTCGAGGCATTGCTCGACCGCGTGTGAGGACGCAGCGCGGATCGCGCGTTCGATTCGGCGGATCGCGAAGCAACCAACGCGCTCCGCCCGCAAGACGATGAAACGCCGATGACACGCGCACACATCGCAGCCATTGCATGCACGCCGCGCACGCAAAAATTTCCGCCACGATGCGCGCGACAGGTACGCTCTACCTGCCCGCGCGCACACACATCGATTCGTCTTACCAACCGTTACACAAACCACAGCGCGGTTGCACCTGCTACCTGAGCGGTCTCCTAGAATCAGTCGGGCCGGGAAACACTTCGAACGCCGCCGCGGCAGAGCGGCCACCGAGTCCGGCCCGGGCGCGCCCGGTCTCTCGCACAGCTGCGGATCACCCGATCCGCCCGTTAATCAGAGCCCCGATTGAAAGGAGGTCCCATGAACCGCTTTCCCCAAGTCTCGCGCCTTGCATTGTCTGCCGCTGGCCTGCTTCTCGTCGCCGTGACGGCGACCGCGCAAACCGCGCAACCGGCGCCGGCCGCACCGGCCGCCGCCACGCAAACGCGCATCCACGAAGCCGACCAGACTTTCATCACCGACGGCACGAAAACCGTGTCGACGCAGCACGATGCCGCACGCATCGCCAATTCGCGCACGTCGGACAGCCAGGTGAAGGCGTTCGCGCAGCGCGTGTCGACCGACGACGAGAAGATCATCCAGGCGATGCGCGCGGCCAGCCCGCGCGGCGTCGACGTGCCGGCCAACGATCCCGACACGGCCGTGCTGGACGGCATCAAGAACCTGCGCGGCGCGGAATTCGACAAGGCATACATCGAGCAGGTCGCGCTCGCCGGCCAGCAAAAGACGATCTCGGCATTCCAGGCCGAAATCGCTTCGGGCCGCGACACGAAGCTGAAGGAAGTCGCACGCCAGGCGCTGCCGATCCTGCAGGCGCACTACGCGGACGCGCAGAAGCTCGCCCAGCGTCACCACCTCGCATCGGCACAGTAACGCGATGCCCCACCGCGCATCGCGCGCGGTGCTCCTCTTCCCCGATTCCCCGCTCGTCGCGTCGCCGTCCCCCTTTCGGCGGCGCGACGCCAGCGCCTCCCCGGTTCGCGTTACGTCGCCAGCTTCGCGCGCAACCGCTCGCTCACGTCCGGCCATTCGTCGTCGATGATGCTGAAGCGCACCGAATTGCGCTTGCGGCCGTCGGGCATGATCCGCTCGTGACGCACGATCCCTTCCTGCTTCGCGCCGAGCCGCAGAATCGCCGCGCGTGACTTCTCGTTCAGTTCATCGGTCGTGAACTGCACGCGCACGCAGTGCAGCGTGTCGAACGCGTACGAGAGCAGCAGCCATTTCGCCTCGGTATTCGCACGCGTGCGCTGCGCCGATTCGCTCAGCCACGTATGACCGATCTCGAGCTTGCGATTCTTGCGGTCGATCTTCCAGAAACGCGTGCTGCCGATCACGCGGCCCGACGCGCGATCGACGATTACGAACGGCATCACGGTGCCGGCCGCGCGGCCTTGCAGCGCCGTGTCGATATAGGCGTCGACCGTGTCCTCGCCCGGCACGACCGTGACCTTCAGGTTCCACAACCGACCGTCCGCCGCCGCATCGAGCAACGCTTGCCGGTCGGATGCCTCGAGCGGCCGCAGTACGATGCACTCGCCGGTGAGCGTCGGTTGTTCGAGGGAAGATGATGCGTCCGTCATGTCCGGTTCCGTTTCCATGAAGATGACGCGGAGGATGACCCGCCGCGCAGCGAAACGCCCATCATACGGCCGGCGTCAGCCGGGCAGCGCGGCGAGCCGCTGGCGAATCGCGTGCGCTTCGCCGCGCAGCGCGTCGGCGAATGCGTCGACGAGCAGGCTCTTCGGCCGGTGCTCGGGCACGATCACGCTGACGCGGTACGGAAACGAGCGCGTGAGCGGCCGCACGTGCAGGTCGCGCCCGACGAAATCGAGCGCGGTCAGCGGGTTGACGATCGCGGCGCCGAGCCCCTGCCGCACGAATGCGCACACCGACACGGCCGACGGCGTCTCGACGATCGAACGCGGCGCGACGCCGAGCTGCGCGAACGCCTCGTCGATCAGGATCCGGTACGGGTCGTTCAGCGACAGGCTCACGAACGGGCGATCGGCGAGATCCGCGAGATCGATCGCGCGTTGCGCGAGCAGCGGATGGCCGTCGGGCAGCACGCATACCTCGTCGACTTCGAGCAACGGCGTGAGGACCGTGCCGGCCGGCGCGATGTCGTGTTCGGTCAGCCCGAGATCGTAGCGCTGCGCGGTCAGCCACTCCTCGAGCACGGGTGACTCCTGCGTCGCGACCGACACGCTGACGCCCGCATGCGCGTCATGGAAACGCCGGCAGGCGCCGGGCAGGATCGCGTGCGAAAACGCCGGCAGCGCGATCACCGACAACTGCCCGTCGCGAAACTCGCGCAGCCGCGCGGCCGTCGCCGCGACGCGCTCGAGCCCCACATACGCGAGCCGCACGTCGTCGAACAGCGTGAGCGCGGCCATCGTCGGCCGCAGCCGCCCGTGCGAGCGCTCGAACAGCGCGAAGCCGATCACCTGCTCCATGCGTGCGAGCTCGCGGCTGATCGTCGGCTGCGACGTATAGAGCATCTCGGCCGCACGCGTCGTGCTGCCGGTGACCATCAGCGCGCGGAAGACCTCGATGTGCCGGTGTGTGAGCATGAGCGCCTATATCTAAAATGAATAGAATCTCGAAAAACAGGCATTTTACTGTATAGACGTTCAGGCGCATCATTCACGCTATCCGTTCATTCGATCCGATTCTTCCGCCATGTCCCTCGATTCCCGCCAGCTCGCGGCGCTCGCGCAGCAATACGGCACCCCGCTGTGGGTGTACGACGCCGACGTCATCCGCGACCGCATCGCCCAACTGCGCCAGTTCGACGTGATCCGCTATGCGCAGAAGGCGAACTCGAACCTGCATATCCTGAAGTTGATGCGCGACGAAGGTGCGTGCGTCGACGCCGTGTCGCTCGGCGAAATCGAGCGCAGCCTCGCGGCCGGGTTCAGTCCTGCGGGCGAACCGGAAGGCGTCGTGTTCACGGCCGACCTGATCGACCGCCCGACGCTCGCGGCCGTGCTGAAGCACGGCGTGACCGTGAACGCCGGCTCGCTCGACATGCTCGCGCGCGTCGGCGAGCATGCGCCCGGCCACCGCGTATGGCTGCGCGTGAACCCGGGCTTCGGCCACGGCCACAGCAACAAGACCAACACCGGCGGCCCGCAGAGCAAGCACGGCATCTGGATCGACGACGTGCCGCGCGCGATCGAGATCGTGCGCCAGTACGGGCTGAAGCTGGTCGGCATCCACATGCATATCGGCTCGGGCGTCGACTACGGCCATCTGTCGCAGGTGTGCGACGCGATGGTCGACCTCGTCACGTCGCTCGGCCACGACATCGAAGCCATCTCCGCCGGCGGCGGGCTGTCGATTCCGTATCGAGACGGCGAGCCGCGCGTCGACGTCGGTCACTACTTCAGCCAGTGGGACGCCGCGCGCAAGCGGATCGAACGGCATCTCGGCCACGCGGTGCGCATCGAGATCGAACCGGGCCGCTTCCTCGTCGCGGAAGCCGGCACGCTCGTCACCGAAGTGCAGGCCGTGAACCACCGGCCGAAGCACGACTTCGTGCTGATCGACGCGGGCTTCAACGACCTGATGCGTCCGTCGATGTACGGCAGCTACCACGCGGTGTCCGTGCACACGCACGACGGCGCGCTGCCTGCCGGCCGGCCGCTCGTCGACATCGCGATCGCAGGGCCGCTGTGCGAGTCGGGCGACGTGTTCACGCAGGACGCGGGCGGCGTGGTCACGCACCGCAAGCTCGCGCAGCCGCAGATCGGCGACCTGCTGTTCCTGCACGATGCAGGCGCATACGGCGCATCGATGTCCTCGAACTACAACAGCCGGCCGCTCGCGCCGGAAGTGCTCGTCGATCGCGGCACGCCGCGGCTGATCCGCCGCCGGCAGACGATCGACGAACTGCTTGCGCTCGAAACGTTCGAGTAAAACGCGCCTTCGCGCCGCGTTCGACGCGGCGGACGCCAACGGCCAGGCTTGCCACTACCGGCATGCCTGGCCGTTCTGCTTTTCAGCAATCGTTTCGGGCGCAACCGCTCGACCACGCCGTAGCACCCGATGCTGCGCACCCCGTACAACCGCAGCAGATCGCATGCACCGTGCTTCACGCATGGAGAAAAACTTTCCACGCCGCGTGGAAAGTCCCTGCATTTTTGGAAGCACTTTCCTTTTTGACAAAACTAAGATTGCCCTCAGTCGTTCAGCATTTGCGTCACCGGACACGCATCGACGATGCAGCCGGTCTACCCCACTCGCAAGCCGCACGGGCACTCATGAACACGATGCTTGAATTCTTCGCCGCGCAACGCTACGCCACCGTGCGCGAACGCATGCCGTAACGCCTCGCGGCACACGGCTCGCGCCGTCTCTCGCCGCACTGTTTCCCGCTTCCCGCCCACGGCGACGCCGCCCGTCGCCGCGGACGCGCTCACCCTGAATTTTCGACAACGACGTTTCGACAACCACCCCGGAGACAACCATGAAGCCCTTCACCCCGACGCTCAAGCAAGGCCTCGCCGCCGCCCTCCTCTGCGTGGCGGCCACCGCATCGCACGCGGCGGACCTGCTCGACACCGTCAAGCAGGCCGGCGTGCTGAAGATCGCACTCGAAGGCACCTACCCGCCGTTCGACTACCGCAACGCCGAAGGACAACTCGAAGGGTTCGACGTCGACGTCGCGAAGGCCGTCGCCGCACGGCTCGGCGTGAAGCCGCAGTTCGTCACGACCGAATGGAGCGGAATTCTCGCCGGGCTGCAGGCCGGCAAGTTCGACGTGATCGTCAACCAGGTCGCGATCACGCCGTCGCGCCAGCAGGCGCTCGACTTCAGCATGCCGTACGTGTATTCCTCCGCGCAGCTGCTGCAGCGCCAGAACGACACGCGTGCGTTCAAGTCGCTCGACGAGCTGAAGGGCAAGAAGGTCGGCGTGACGATGGGCAGCAACTACGTCGATCTCGTGAAGACCGTGCCCGCGATCGATCTGCAGGTCTATCCGGGTACACCGGAAAACCTGCGCGACCTCGCGGCGGGGCGTATCGACGCGGCGGTCAACGACCGCCTGATGCTGAGCTATCTGATCAAGAACTCGCACTTGCCGCTGCGCCCCGGCTCCGTGCTCGCCGGCGGCGAGGACCGCATGGGGATCCCGTTCCGCAAGGGCAACCCGAAGTTCGCGAAGGCGATCGACGATGCGGTCGCGTCGCTGCAGCAGGACGGCACGCTGAAGAAAATCTCGATGCAGTGGTTCGGCTCGGACACGACGAAACCGATCGCGCAATAACGCAGCCGTCACGCGGCCGCGCACACGCGCGCGCGGGCCGGCCGCCACCTCGGCGCACACGACACACAATCAGGAGACACGCGATGGAAGCACTCGATCTGGTCATTCAAACCCTGCCCGTGATGGTAAAGGGCGCGCTGCTCACGCTGAAGTTCGCGGTGGCGTCGATGGCCCTCGGCCTCGTCGTCGGGCTCGTGGTCGCGATCATGCGGATCGGCAGCAACCGGCTCGCGTCCGGTCTCGCGCAGGGCTACGTCAGCCTGATGCGCGGCACGCCGCTGCTCGTGCAGATGTTCGTCGTCTACTACGGGCTGCCCGATCTCGGCATCACGCTCGATCCGACGACGGCCGGCATCTTCACGCTGACGCTCAACGCCGGCGCTTACCTGTCGGAAAGCATGCGCGGCGCGATCCTCGGCATCGGCCGCGGACAATGGGCGGCCGCGCACAGCCTCGGCCTCACGCACGTGCAGACGCTGCGCTACATCGTCTGCCCTCAGGCGCTCCGTCTCGCGGTGCCGAGCCTCGGCAATACGCTGATCAGCCTGATCAAGGACACGTCGCTCGTGTCCGTCATCACCGTCACCGAGCTGCTGCGCTCGACGCAGGAAGTGATCGCCGCGACGTTTCAACCGCTGCCGCTCTACCTCGCGGCCGCCGCGATCTACTGGGTGCTGAGCACGCTGCTCACGCGGCTGCAGGGCCGCGTCGAGACGCGCCTCTCGCTGCCGTCCACGCATTGAGCATGCGCACCTCGTTCAACCCGAACCTCAATCACGGACAACCATGATTACGCTCGACAACGTTTCCAAGTGGTATGGCAAGCATCAGGTCCTTTCCGAATGCAGCGCGGCGGTATCGAAAGGCGAAGTGGTCGTCGTCTGCGGGCCGTCGGGCTCCGGCAAGTCGACGCTGATCAAGACGATCAACGGCCTCGAGCCGTTCCAGAAAGGCAGCATCGTCGTCGACGGCATGCGGCTCGGCGATCCCGCCGCGAAACTCGCGCAACTGCGCGCACGCGTCGGCATGGTGTTCCAGCATTTCGAGCTGTTCCCGCACTTGTCGATCACCGACAACCTGACGCTCGCGCAGGTCAAGGTGCTCGGCCGTCGCAAGGACGAAGCGATCGAGAACGCGATGAAGCTGCTCGATCGCGTCGGCCTGAGGGCGCACGCGCACAAGTATCCGGGGCAGTTGTCGGGCGGGCAGCAGCAACGCGTCGCGATTGCACGCGCGTTGTCGATGAACCCCGTCGCGATGCTGTTCGACGAACCGACCTCCGCGCTCGATCCCGAGATGATCAACGAAGTGCTCGACGTGATGGTCGAGCTCGCGCGCGACGGCATGACGATGGTGTGCGTCACGCACGAGATGGGCTTCGCGAGAAAGGTCGCGCATCGCGTGATCTTCATGGACCAGGGCGCGGTGGTCGAGGATGCGGCGAGCGAAGCATTCTTCGCCGCGCCGCGCTCCGAACGCGCGCGCGACTTCCTCGACAAGATCCTGCACTGACCGCGCGACGGCTTCGCTCCGATTTGACCGACTTTCAAAGGACGACATCTTGAACCAACCGCACTCGACCGACACCCTGCTCGCTCACGAAGGCCGCGCGCACGGCCAGCCCGGCTCGCCGGTGAACCCGCCCGTGTATCGCCAGTCGACGCTGCTCTTTCACGGCACCGACGCGCTCGACGCGGTGCGCGGCACGCCGCTCGCGTACGGACGCCACGGCAGCCCGACCACGCGTGCGCTCGAAAAGGCGCTCGCACGCCTCGAAGGCGCGCACGCCGCGCTGCTCACGCCGAGCGGGCTCAGCGCGATCACGACCGCGCTGCTCGCGGTACTGAACCCCGGCGACCATCTGCTGATGGCCGACTCGGTGTACGACCCGACCCGCTCGTTCTGCGACGAGACGCTCGCGCGCCTCGGTATCGAGACGACCTATTACGATCCGTCGATCGGCGCCGGCATCGCGTCGCTGATGCGGCCGAACACGCGCGCGGTCTTTACCGAATCGCCGGGCTCGCTGACCTTCGAGGTGCAGGACATTCCCGCGATCTGCCGCGTCGCGCACCAGCACGATGCAGTCGTGCTGCTCGACAATACGTGGGGCACGCCGCTGAATTTCCGCTCTTTCTCGCACGGCGTAGACGTGTCGATTCACGCGGCGACCAAGTACATCGCCGGACACTCCGACGTGCTGATGGGCGTGATCCTGACAACCGAGGCGCTCGCGCAGAAGGTCACGCGCTGCTACCGGCAGCTCGGGATGACCGTCAGCGGCGACGATGCGTATCTCGCGCTGCGCGGGCTGCGCACGTTGTCGGTGCGCCTCGAACGCCACCAGCGCAACGCGCACGTGCTGACCGAATGGCTCGCACGGCAGCCGGAAGTCGCGCAGATCCTGTATCCGGCCCGGCCGGGCGATGCCGGCCATGCGCTGTGGCAGCGCGACTTCACGGGCGCGTGCGGCTTGTTCGGCCTGGTGCTGCATCCGCAGCCCGACGATGCCGTGCGCGCGCTGCTCGACGGCATGACGTGCTTCGGCATGGGCTACAGCTGGGGCGGCTTCGAAAGCCTGATCATCCCGTCGAATCCGTCGCGCCACCGTACCGCGACGCCATGGCTGGCAGCCGGCCCGCTGCTGCGCATCCACGCAGGGCTCGAGCATCCCGACGACATGATCGCCGACCTCGACGCCGGTTTCGCGAGAATGCGTGCCGCCGCGGCCGCGCTCGCGGAAACCTGACATCGGGCGCGTCGCACGCATCTCCCCGCACTCCCGTTTTTTTCAACGTTCGACTACCACTGATAGCGAGGCCATCATGAAAGACACGCTGTTCATTCTCCGCCCGGGTTTCTTCAAGGACTCCGAAGGTCCGTTCTACTGCGGCGACTCGGTTGCCGTCGAAGGGCTGCTGAGCTTCTATCCGCAGTTGCGCGACGCCGTCTCGGTCGAGTACGTCGACGCGCCGCGGCCGCGCCGGCCGATCGTCGCGCTGATCGGCGAGGACAACCAGTCCGCGCCGGTGCTCGTCCTGGGCGACGGGCAGGCGCCGAAGGACGACGCGGTCGGGATTCGCGAACACAACGGCCGCCGCTTCATCGATTCGCCGGCCGATATCCGGCGCTACCTGTCCTCGCAATACGGCGTCGCGCACGTCGCGTAAGCACGCCGGCGCCCGGTGTCGACGGGCGCCGCCGAACGGGGCGCGCGGCCGGCGCGGCCCGTTCGCCGTTTCCGGCACGCACGTCGCCGTGCGCGCGCGACGTACTCGGCCTCGCGGCTCGCCGCTACCGATGACCGGCCGGGCACCCCGCCTCCGGCCCGATGGACTTCAATGCAACGCGACACCGGATGCTGGCACACACCGGGGCCCGCCGCGACCAGCCTCAGCCGGGCGAACTGCAGACGGGCGCGAACGCGAATGCCGCCGGCTCGGACGGCACGTGGCGTGCGAGCCACAATGCGGCCTCGGTCCGGTTGCTCACGCCGATCTGACGGAACAGCGCATACAGGTGATTCTTGATCGTGCCTTCCGCGACGTTGAGCACGCGGCAGATCTGCTTGTTCGACTTGCCTTCGGCCAGCAGCCGCAGCACGTCGCGCTGGCGCGGCGTGAGGCGCTCGAATGCGCGATCGTCCCCGGCCGGCACGCCGCCCGGGCGCGCCTGCGTCGCGCCGCCGTCGCTCGGCGGCACGTAGATCGCACCGGCCGCGACCCGGCCGAGCGCGTCCGCGAACTCGTCGGCGCTCGCGTGCCGGTCGATGATGCCGGCCGCCCCCGCCAGCAGCGCATCGGCAATCGTGCGGCGGCACACGGTGGCCACCACGCACAGCCACGGCGCGCCAGCGAACGTCTCGTTCAGCACGCTCGGCCAGCTCGGCCGCGCGGCGTGCTCGTCGCATTCGATCGTGATCGCCTCGACCGTCCCGGGCAGCAACGCGTCGCGCAAGCGCAAGACGTCCTCGGGACGGCGGGCCGACCACACATGCCAGTCGACATCGCGTTTACACAGTACGTCCGCCACGCCCGCGACGAATAACGGCGGGCTATCGATCATCAGAACGTTCATTGCGCGGTTTCCTCGAAATCGGGATGCTCGGTTTAGGTTTTTTTGCTTCCCTACCCGGCGTTTTTTTACCGCTCTTTTACCCGCCGCGCACTAGGCCCGTCGCTCCGTGACGAATGGCCTAATTCATCCACGCCGCGCGTACCGATGCCCGCCGAGGGCCGGCCATGGCCGCCGGACGTGACCGACGTCATATTTTGTAAACGTCTTCAATTTCCTAATGTAAATAAAGACAACGAATTTCCGTTGTCTTCAACACGAAGAGGGGTTTATTCATGGACGCGAATTTCATCGGCTCAGTGATTAACGCTTTACCCATGGACCAAATGATCGCCGGCCCGTTAAAGGCGATGATCAGCGCGCAGACGCAGGCCGCGAAGAGCTACGCGGATTTCCTGATGCAGGTCTGCATCCAGGGCGGCAAGGCCGTGGCCGTCCAGTTCGACTACGACGAGACGCTGGTGGACGAAGCCGGCGTGTCGAAGGGCGTCGTGCAGAAGACGATGCGCATCCCGCTGCTCGCGGCGATCGTCCATCCGATCATCGCGATCGAGGAAGGCACGATCGACTTCGAAATGGAAATTACGCAATCGGAGAAGTCGTCGTCGTCGACCGAGGCCGGCGGCGAATTCCAGGCGAAGTTCGGCTGGGGGCCGATCAGCGTCAGCGTGTCCGGGCGTGTCTCGCACAAGGCGGAGCAGACGCGCAGCACCGACACGCGCGCGAAATATTCGATCCATACGCAGGTGAAGCGCCAGTCGCCGCCCGAAGCGCTGATGCGCGTGATCGACTTCCTGACCGAAGCCGCGACCAAGCCGGTCGTCACGGAAGGCAACGCGAAGGCCGTGAAGCCGCTGCCGGCGACGCCGACCGACGGCAAGCTGGTCGGCGATGCGTCGGCGGCGGGCGGCGGCACGGCCGCGCCTGCCGGAGCCGGTTCGGATGCCCAGCAGCCGGCGCACGCGTAAGCGCGCGGGCCGGCCATGTTCAGGCTCTTCAGACGGTCTCGCCGCGCGGACGGCGGGCACGACGATGGGGATACGCGTCCGGGCGGCAGCACAGCCCGACCGGAACCGGACGCGACGGACCCGCCGCCGGCCGGTGCGGCGGCCGGCAATACCGGGACGGTCGCGGGCACCGGTGCCTCGGCGGCGGTAACCGCCGATCCGGTGCCCCACGTGCCGCCCGAGGCCTCCGGCTCGCCGGCCGGGGCCGCGCCGGGCACGCACGACGCACCGGGCACCGCGGCGCCCGGCGCGTCCGCCGGCGGCCTGCCCCCCGCTCCGCCCGCCCCACCGGCGCCGCCGGGCACGCCGGCCGACGACGAGCGCCCGCCGCCACGCGGCATCGCGCTCGACGAAATCGCGCGCGGGATGCAGCACGCCGCGGCCGCCGCGAACCAACTGCTCGCGCACCAGTACACGGCCGTGCTCGATCAGTTCTTCGACCTGCGCGACGACGGCCTGCTCGCGCCACGCGAGGTCACGGTCGCGCTCGACGCGGAGCACACGATGCCGGTGCCGCTCGTCGCGCTCGCCACGCCGCGCGGACTCGCGCTCGACCGGATGATCGTGCACCTGACGGTGCGCGGCGACTTCACCGAGGCGTTGCCGGCCGGCGGTGTCGCGGGCGACGACGACCAGCGCGGCCGCTTCTACGTGACGTTCGCGCCGCGCTCCGGGAAGAAGGACGCGCAGGGCAACGCGCGACAGCGCGACACCGAGCACATCGACATCGAAATGCAGTTCGCGGCGCTGCCGCCGCCCGAAGCGATCATGCGCGTGATCGACGAATACACGCATCGCCTGGTGCCGCGCGCACGGCCGGGCAGCAAGGAGAACGACGATGGCGAACCAGCCTGAACACACCGGTGAGCAAGGCATCGCGCTGATCAAGCAGTTCGAGGGGCTGCGGCTCGCGCGCTATCTCGACGCGGTCGGCAAGCCGACGATCGGCTACGGGCACCTGATCCTGCCGCACGAGCGCTTCACACGACCGCTCACGCCGGCCGAAGCCGAGGCGCTGTTGCGGCGCGACCTGCGCGGCGCCGAGCTGAACCTGCGCAAGCTGCTGCGCGTGCCGGTCACGCAGCAGCAGTTCGATGCGCTGATGTCGTTCGTCTTCAATCTCGGCGCGGGACGGCTGCGTTCGTCCACGCTGCTGCGCTACCTGAACGCCGGCGCGTGCACGCGTGCGGCCGACCAGTTCCTCGTCTGGAACAAGGCCGGCGGCAAGCCGCTCGCGGGGCTCACCAAGCGCCGCCAGGTCGAGCGCGCGCTGTTCATGTCGTGAGCGCCGCGGCACCGCACCGGCCGAACGTCACGGGTCGCCGCGCATGTCGTTCGCGCCATTTCGCACGTAGTCGGCGGCACGTAAGCTGAAACCGTCGCTGAAGTCTTGCCGCATCCGTTCCAGCCGTCCGTCATTCGCCACTCGTTACTCGTCACGACAGGAGTCCCGCATGAAGGTCACTCGCTCGCCCGGCCGCACGACGCCGCCCCGTTCCACCGTTTCGCGCACGCTGCGCCGCGTGCTCGGCGCCGCATGCGTCGCCGTTGCCGCAGTGGCGACGGTCGCGCCGCACGCCGTCGCCGCCCCCGCCGATCCGCTGCCCGCATACGGCGCCGACCTCAAGCGCACGTCGGTGTCGGGGCTGTCGTCCGGCGGCTTCATGGCCGCGCAGTTCGACGTCGCGTTCTCGAGCCGGCTGATCGGCGCGGGCATCGTGGCGGGCGGGCCGTTCTACTGTGCGGGCGTGAACGAGTTGATCCCGCCGGCGGTGGCCGCCACCACGCTGTGCATGCAGCCGATCGGCCCCGCGCCATCCGCGGCCGATGCATGGCGCGCCGCGCGCATGTTCGCGCAGCGCGGCGAGATCGACGATCCGGCCGCGCTGCGCGGCCAGCGCATCTACGTGTTCAGCGGCGCGAAGGATACGGTGGTGTCGACGCGCGTCGTCGACCAGACCGCGCGCTTCTACACGCTCGCGCAGGTCCCGGCCGCGAACCTCCAGTACCGCGAATCGCCGGACGCCGGGCATGCGTTCATCACGAACCGCCCCGAAGACAACACATGCAGCGCGAACGCGAGCCCGTATATCGACAACTGCGGCTTCCAGCAGGCGCACGACATCGTGCGCTGGATCTACGGCACACCTGACAAGCCGCTCAATCCGCCGGCCGCTCAGGCAGGCGGCAAGCTGCTGAAGTTCGATCAGCGCACGTTCGATCCGCAGCGCGGCGCGTCGCTCGGCGACACGGGCTACGCATACGTACCGGCCGACTGCGAGCGCGTGGCCTGCGCGGTGCACGTGGTGTTCCACGGCTGCGTGCAGAACGTCGCTGCCGTCGGCGAGAAGATGATTCGCGGCGTCGGCTACAACGAGATCGCCGATACGAACCGGTTGATCGTGCTCTATCCACAGGTCGAAAAATCGGCCGTCAATCCGCTCGGCTGCTGGGATTTCTGGGGCTATACGAGCACCGATCCGCTCCACCCCGGCTTCTACCGCCGCGACGCGCCGCAGATGGCCGCCGTGATGCGGATGGTGCAGCGCCTCGGCGCCGCGCGTCAGTAATCCACGTATCGGCCGCCATCGCGCCGTCACCGCCCCTTCATCACGAGGAATCGCCATGTTCTCCACGTTCATCGCCCAATGGGAACGCGCGCACGCCGACGCGCTCCAGCAGTTCGGCAAGGTCGCCGCGCAGGCGACCGGCACCGGCTGCACGCCCGGCGGCCCCGCGTGGCGCGCGTTCGCGCACACCGCGCTGCTCGCCGGCCACCGCTACACGGATGCCTGCCAGGCCGCGACCGACGCGTTGTGGCGCGGCCAGCTCGAACGGTTCGCGCCCGGCAGTTCGGCCGCCGCGGTCAAGGAGCTGGCGGCACTGAACGCCGATCTCGCGACACGCGTCACACAGAGCCATCTGCAGCATGCGGGCGCGATGGCCGACGCGGCCGCGCAATATCTCGACGATCTCGGCCGCACGCGCGGCCCCGCCGATGCCTTGATGGCGCTCGGCCGCTTCGCGGGCGATCTTCAGGCCCAGGCGCGTGCACATGCGCTGCACGTCGCGTCGCTCGCGAATGGCGTCGCGCCCGCGCTTGCGCAGTGGGCCGACCGCACGCTGCGCGACGATCGCGGCACGTCCGATCAGGAGCAGGCGTCATGAACATCAAGCTCCGCTTCGTCAATCGCTCGAACGACTGCGGCAACAGCGAGGTCGTGCTGTTCCAGCGCGACGTGATCCCCGATCTCGACGCATTCGCGATCGCGTGGAAGGTGATCCGTTATTGCGGACGCGACTGCTTCCATCCGTTCGACTACTCGACCGACATCGACGTCGCGCTCGGCGACGAGCACGGCAACTTCTCGCCACGCGTCACGGCGCCCGCCGGCGTGCGCTTCGTGGTCGACGCGCAGCCGACGGGACGCGGCCGGCTCGTGCCCGACCCGGCCGACGCACCGGGCGGCGACATCGAGGTCGTCAACCGGCTGCGGCGCGGCGCCGTGAACGTCAACGCGTTCAGCGCAGGCCGGCTGATCGCGGTGAAGGAAGCGGTCGCACCCGGGCAGAAGGCCGTGTTTCGCTTCACGCCGACGCTGTGGATCGGCGTGGCGTCGCAGATACAGGAAAGCCGCGCGCTGCACGCGGCGGTGCTATCGAGCGCGAACACGCTTCTGCCGCTGGCGGGCGTCGCCGCGGCCGACATCGTGATGACGGGCGGCGGCACCGGCACCGACGCGCAGCCGTTTGCATTCGCGCTCGAACACATCGTGCGCGCGTAGCGCCGCCAGACACGGATTGAACCGGCTTGACGGCACGGCTTCGCGGCCGGGCCGGCGGGAAAGGTGTGCGGCAGACCGACTGCCGTCTTTTCAAACTCAAGGAGCAACGACGTGGATATCCAACTGAACCTGATCAACCGCTCGAACGACGCCAACAACTCGAGCGTCGTGATCTTCCAGAAGAACGTGGCGACCGACTTCGACGAACTCGCGATCGCGTGGAAGGTGATCCGCAATTGCGGCCAGGGCGACAACCATCCGTTCAAGTTCCCGATGACGATGAGCGTGAGCGCGAGCGACAGCTGGGGCAACTACATGCCGCAGCAGGTCGCCTCGAACGGCCAGGTGTTCCAGGTCGTGCGCTCGAGCTCGGGCGACGTGCTGCAACTCGGCGGGGACCCGGGCGCGAGCTCCGAGGTGCAGGTGCGCAACGACCTGCCGGCCGGCGCGATCAACGCGACGATCTACAAGGACGGCAGCGCGCTTGCGCGCAAGACGTCCGTCGCGCCGGGCCAGAAGGCCGTGTTCCAGTTCAAGCCGACGATCTGGATCGGCGTCGCATCGCAGATCGAACAGGGTGCGCTGATGAATTCCGCGGTGATTTCCGACATCAACACGGAACTGTCGCTGCTCGGCATCGCGAGCGCCGACATCGTGATGACCGGCGGCGGCCCCGGCCCGCGCTCGATGCCGTTCACGTTCCGGCTTGAAAACGTGGTGATGGCGTAACGGTTCGTGCGCCGGCGATGCACGGCCGGCGCCCATTCAATCAGTTATCCAAATCGAACCAAGGTGACTCATGGACATCAATCTCAACTTCGTCAACCTGTCGAACGACGTCAACAACAGCCAGATCGTGATCTTCCAGAAGAACGTGTCGACTGACTTCGACGAGCTCGCGATCGCGTGGAAGGTCATCACCAACTGCGGGCGCGGCGACAACCATCCGTTCGTGTTCCCGATGCTGACGACCGTCTCCGCGAGCGATGCCGACGGCAACTACATGCCGCAGAAGCGCGCGGACAACGGACAGGTCTTCAACGTGTCGCGCTCGACGTCGGGCAACGTGCTCGCGTTGGCCGGCCCGGCGCCGACGTCGCGCGAGATCCAGCTGCGCAACGACCTGAGCCAGGGGGCGATCACCGCGTCGGTCTTCAAGGACAACCGGCTGCTCGCGCACAAGACGGGCATCGTGCCGGGGCAGAAGGCCGTGTTCGAGTTCAAGCCGACGCTGTGGATCGGCACGGCGTCGCAGATCGAACAGGGCGCGGTGATGAATTCGGCCGTGCTGTCCGACATCAACACCGAACTGTCGCTGCTGGGGATCAAGAGCGCGGACATCGTGATGACGGGCGGCGGCGGCGGCACCACCGCGACCGCGTACCAGTTCCGGCTCGCGAACGTGGTGATGGGGTAAGCCGCAAGCCGCGCCCGCGCGACGGCGAACGGGTGGCACCCGTCACGTCGTCGCGCGCCGGCGCGTCAGCCCGCGCGCTGCGCGGGCGCCATCTTCGAGAAGTACTTCGCCCCCGCGACGCAGCCGACAACCACGGCCGTCACGGCGAGCATCGACGGCGGCACCGTCTCGTGCAGCAGCCCGGCCGCGAGCAGGAAACCGAAGAACGGCTGCAGCAACTGAAGCTGGCCGACGCCCGCGATCCCGCCGAGCGCGAGGCCGCGATACCAGAACACGAAGCCGATCAGCATGCTGAACAGCGACACGTACGCGAGCCCCCACAGCGCGGCAGCGTCGACGCCGTCGAACGTCGCGGGCCACGTGAACCACGCGAGCGGCAGCATCACCGGCAGCGACAGCACGAGCGCCCACGAGATCACCTGCCAGCCGCCGAGCTGGCGCGACAGGCGCGCGCCTTCCGCATAACCGAGCCCGCATGCGACGATCGCGGCCAGCATCAGCGCATCGCCCACCACCGACGCACTTCCGCCGTTGCGCAGCGCGAACGCGGCCACCGCCCCGCTGCCGACCAGCGAGAAGATCCAGAATGGCAGCCGCGGCCGTTCGCCGCCACGCCAGACACCGAACAGCGCGGTCGCGAGCGGCAACAACCCGACGAACACGATCGCATGCGCGGACGTCACGTGCTTGAGCGCGAGCGCCGTCAGCAACGGGAAACCGACCACGACCCCGAGCGCGACGACGACGAGCGACGCGGTCTCGGTCCGCGTCGGCCGCTTCTGTTTCAGCGCGACGAGCAGGATCAGGCCGAGCACGCCGGCGATCGTCGCGCGCGCGAACGTGAGGAACAGCGGATCGAGCCCCTGAACCGCGACGCGCGTCGCGGGCAGCGAGCCACTGAAGATGATCACGCCCAGCAGGCCGCTGAGCCATCCGTCGGTCGTCTTTTGCACGGGAAATCCTGATCGGAAAAAGGTGAATGACCGATGATCCGCCGCCCGTGAAAAGCGCGTAAGCTACAGCCCAATACAATTCGGACAAACTGTACTGGACAACCGTCCGTACAGTTCCCTCTCGCCATGAGCCGTTCCATGCAAGCCCCTGCTCCGCCCGCGCCGTCGCGCACCCGCGTGGAAACCGTGATGGACACGCTGCGCGCACGGATCGCGAGCCGCGCGCTGATGCCCGGCGCGCGCGTGCCGTCGATCCGGATGATGGCCGACTCGCTGCACGTGTCGAAATCGACCGTCGTCGACGCATACGAGCGGCTCGCGAGCGAAGGCGTGCTCGTCGCGCGGCGCGGCTCCGGCTTCTACGTGTCGGGGCACGCGCCGCCGCTCGCGCTCGCCGAACTCGGCCCGCGCCTCGATCGCGAACTCGATCCGCTGTGGCTGTCGCGCCAGGCGCTCGAGGCGGCGCCGAGCTCGGTGAAGCCGGGCTGCGGCTGGCTGCCGTCGTCGTGGCTGCCGGACGAAAGCCTGCGACGTGCGCTGCGCGCGGTGTCACGCGACGAAACCGACGCGCTGACTGACTACGCGACGCCGCTCGGGCTGCCCGCGTTGCGCCAGCAGTTGGCGTGGCGGCTCGCGCAGCACGGCGTCCATGCGGAACCCACGCAGATCATGCTGACCGACGGCGGCACGCACGCGCTCGATCTCGTGTGCCGGCTGCTGCTCGAGCCGGGCGACACCGTCGTGCTCGACGATCCGTGCTACTTCAACTTCCAGGCGCTGCTGCGCGCGCATCGCGCGCGCATCGTCAGCGTGCCGTACACGCCGAGCGGCCCCGATCTCGCACGCTTCGAGCAGGTGCTTGCCGAGCATCGGCCGCGCCTGTACATCACCAACGCGGCGCTGCACAACCCGACCGGCGCGACGCTCGCGCCGCCGGTCGCGCACCGCCTGCTGACGCTGGCGGCCGAGCACGGCCTGCTGATCGTCGAGGACGACATCTTCGCGGATTTCGAGAGCACGCCCGCGCCGCGCCTCGCGGCATTCGACGGGCTGTCGCGCGTCGTGTCGATCGGCAGCTTCTCGAAGACGCTGTCGGCCGCAATCCGCTGCGGCTATGTCGCGGCGCGCCCCGAATGGATCGACGCGCTCGTCGACCTGAAGCTCGCGACGTCGTTCGGCAATGCGCAGATCGGCGCGAACATCGTGCACCGGCTGCTGATCGACGGCACCTACCGGCGCCATCTCGACGGCCTGCGTGCGCAGCTGGCCGATGCGATGGGCGAAACGATGCGGCGGCTCGCGCGCGCCGGGCTCGGGATCTGGACCGAACCGCGCGGCGGCCTGTTCGTATGGGCGGAACTGCCCGACGGGCTCGATGCCGCGCGCGTGGCGCGTCATGCACTCGACCACGATGTGGTGCTCGCGCCCGGCAACGTGTTCAGTGCGTCGCACGGCGCGACATCGTTCATGCGCTTCAACGTGTCGCGCTGCAAGGGGCCGGCGGTGTTCGATGCGCTGGCGCGGGCGATGGAGGCAACGCGTGCGGCGGAGCGCAGCGGTCGCACACTGGCTGGCGACCGATGAACATCCACGGCGGCGGAGCGCACGAACGCCCCGCCGCCGCCCTCACATTTGCGCCGCGTGCGCCCTCGCCCGCACCTCGGCGAACGTCGTATCGACCAGCATTCTCCCCGTATCGAACACCGTTTCGAGCGCCTCGTCCCATTCGCCTTCCAGCGCGCGATCGTCCCATGCGACCGGCAGCGTCACCGTCCGGTATTCGCCCGTGCGCCGATTGCGCAGCAACGTGAGCCGCCCCTTCTTCGAGCGCTTGCCCTGATCGGTGACCGGATCCTTGCGGACGTCGTGCCATACGTCGCCACGACGGATCGCCGAACACTTCATCGCGAAGCGCTGCGTATCGCGGTTCACCTGCTGCAGCAGCGCGCCGCCCATGCCAAACACGACGTTGCCGGCCGCATAGCCTGCGTCGTCGAGCGCGGAGAGAATCACGTCGATCGACAGCTCGTCGACGCCGTCACCCTGGATCACGCGGACATGGTTCAACACGCGCCGTCCCTTGCCGTTCACGGACGAACCGAACGATGCGTCGAGCGCGCGCACGGTCTGCAGCACGATCGCGACGGGGTCGCCCGAATCGGGACGCACGACCAGCGTCGCGCCCGAATCGATCACGGCTTGCCGAAGCTCGCCGCCCCACATCTCGAGTGCGGCGAACAGATCGTAGGAGTCCGACACGACTGACACGATCGCGCCGGGCAGACCGAAGCGGGCGATCATGTTGCGATACGCATCGGCTTCGTGCTCGCGCCCCCAGGACGTGATCGTGCTGTGCTCGGCCGCCGGCACCGAATACGCGGCCATCGGCTCGCGATAAAAGCGGTTCGCGGCCAGCACGCCGAGCACCGTGTCCGAACCCATGAAGCTCACGAGATGCGCGGCGCCGCCGATCGCGGCCGATTCCGCGCTCGATACGCCACGCGCGCCGAAGTCGTGCAGCTTGAACGGCAGTTGCGCGAGATCGTCGTCGGTCTTCTCGAGAAAGCGTCGGATCGTCTGCCGCAGGTGCCAGCTGCGCGTCGCGACCGTAACCGGGTACCACACGCGCAGCAGCATCGTCTCCAGATACGACGCGAGCCAGAACACCTTCGGGTCGTCGCATTCGACGGTCATCAGCACGTTGTGCACCGGCACGATCGAACCCTCGGGCACCGCGCGAATCTTCACGGGCAGGTAGCCGTCGTAGTGCTCGACGATATGGCGCCAGCCGTCCTCGTTGAACGGCTCGCCATGCACCGCGAAGAAATCGCGGGCTTGGTCGATCATCGCGTGCGTGACGGGCCGGCACAGATATTCCTTCAGCAACATCTGCAGGCCGAAGAACAGCGTGCGGTCGTAGCGGCCGCCGCGCGACTCGACGTACGAGAACATCGCCTGCGCGTCGGGCGGATATTGCAGGAAGTGGGAAGCCTTGTACGAATCCGTGTTGAGGATCGGATTGGCGAGAACCGCGGCAAAGCCGCCGGGATCGTTTTGCATGGCTAGAGCTCCTCTAGGCCGTTGAAGTGCCGCCGCGTCTGTCGCGACGGACCGGAATCCGGGGAATCAGCGCGTCACAGCTTCCCCAGGAAGTGATACGCGATCTCGAAGTGATCCTCGAACATCACGTTGCGCATCTGCGCGAATTCGTTGAGCGGCACCCAGCGCGCCTTGTCGGCGTCGTCGCTGCCCTTCACGCGCGGCAGCTCGCCGGTCGGGAAGTTGAACAGGCACGCGTGCGTGATCGTGCGGCCGCGCAGCGAGCGGGCCGGATGATCGAACACCTGGCGATCCTTGATCGAGCCGCGCAGCACGGGCTCCGGCAGCTTCAGGCCGGTTTCCTCGCGCAATTCGCGGATACACGCCGCGTCGAGCCGTTCGTCCTGGTTCACGAACCCGCCCGGCAGCGCCCACAGGCCGCGGCCCGGTTCGCTGCGCCGGCGCACGAGCAGGATATGGCCCGAGTGCACGACCACCGCGTCGACCGTCACGAACGTGACCGGATACGGTGCGGCCGACCATGCCTTGCGATACGCGGCGATGAATTCGGCCTCGGCCTTCAGCTGCGCGAATTGCGGCTGCGTGCGGAAATGCTCGAGCCAGCCGAACACGGGTTCCGGCACGGCCCATTGCACGAAGCTGTTGGTGCGTTCTGCGAAATACTGGTCGCGGATTTCGGTGGCGGAGATATCTTCGGTCGCATCGACGTCGACGAGTTCCCATTGCGGGAACATCCGCAGGTAATACGACGTGGCGTCCTTTTCGTGGCCGATCAGCCCGACCTTGCGCTGCGCGACGTCGCCGAGCGCGGCGGCCACCGCATCCTGCACCCAGCGCACCCAGTCGCCGTCGTTGTACGTCGAATCCTGCACGGGCGCGACCGTCACGCGCTCGCGCTCTGACGGCTCGAGCAGCGAGGCCAGCATCTGGCAGCGCTCGTCGAACGAGAACGGATCCTTGATGGTGCGGGGCTTGTCGGTCGAACCGATCAGCACGCACACGCGCTCGGCCCGGCTCAGTGCCGACTTCAGCACGTTCAGGTGACCACGATGCGGGGGCTGGAAACGACCAATGAAAACGAGCGCGTCGAAGCGCCGGTTCTGTTGCGTACTCATGAGGCTCCCTCAAGAGATTGAAACGCTTCGGGTCTGTCCCGAAGGCATGGAATCGATCGTAGGGGAATTCCCGCAGAAGGTCAATCGAGCACGCGCTCGACTTGACGAAGTCTGACGAAATGCGCGGCACCGGCGCGGTACACTCGATTTCATCCTAATCCGCGCCCTGGCGCCCGCCATCCATCATGAGGATCTCAGTCAGCCGGACCGTCGGCGTCGATCGCAGACGCCTCTTCACGTGGTCGCAGGACTACGCGCGGCGGCTCGTATGGGACAGCTTCCTCACCGACGCCTATCTGCTCGACGAAACGACGGCCGACGTCGGCGTCGACGCGTTCTGCCGCAGTCAGTCGGGCGCGACGATGGTGTCGCGCTACATCTCGTACCGCCCGCCGCAGGTCGCCGCCGTCGAAATGGTCGAAGGGCCGAAGGTGCTCGAACGCTTCAGCGGCAGCTGGAACTTCACCGAACACACGCCGGGTTCGACCGAAGTGAAATTCACGTACCACTTCCGCGCGCAGCCGTCCTGGCTGCGCTGGCTGCTCGAACCGCTGATCGGCGCGTTCTATCTCGTGCATACGCGCCGGCGTCTCGATTCGTTCAAGCGCTGGGCCGAAGCGGAGGCGTTGCCGCACTGAGTGTCGCTCACGCGATGCCGCGCGTCACCTGCCGCCGGACCTGCGCCTGCGTACCGAGCGCAGCGGCGATCGCGTCGACCGCATCGGCCGCGCGTGCCGCGCCGCACATGAACGCATCGACGGCCGCGAAGCAATGCTCGGGCCACGTATGGATCGTGATGTGAGATTCGGCGAGCAGCACGACACCCGTCACGCCATGCTCGCCGCCGAAATGATGAAAGTGCGCACCGATCACGCGCGCGCCTGCCCGTTGCGCCGCTTCCGTCAGGATCGTTTCAAGCCGTGCGGCATCGCGCAGCAGCGCCGCGTCGATGCCGGCCAGGTCGGCCAGCACGTGCGAGCCGAGCATCGCACGCGGTGCGGCGAGACCGTCGCGCGCGGTCATTTGTGAGACCCGTACGACGAGTAGCCGCTGCGCGCCGACGAACTGCCCCAGCCGCTGCCACCCGACCCGCTGCCGCCGAGCGACGCGCAGCTGAACAACGTGACGACGACCAGTCCGTAAAGTCCGTAGAGGATGTAGCGCATTACGCGTTGCCCCCGTCCGACGCGAAACCCTTCCACAGCCATTCAGGCAGCCACAGCACCAGCAGGCCGACCAGCACGTAGACGGTGCGGCCGCTGAACGAGAACAGCGAGCCCATGTTGAAAATCACGAGCAGCGCGCTGAACACCCACGGCAGCGGCGCGAAACTGTGCGGGTGTTTCCCGCCGAACAGGCCCGTCGACGCGGTGGCGCCCGTCGCAGCCGCCGTCGCGAGCGCCGGCGTGCCGAAGCGCTCGGCCAGCGCGCTGCCCGACAGCGGCCGCGCGCGCGACCACACGATCTCCGCGGCGCTGCGCTCGCGCGTCAGCTTGTCCTTCTGCCAGCCGTAATCGATGATCGACGTGCGATCGCCCACCTGCACACGCCAGTTGAACGCGCCCACCACGTAGACGACCTCCGATTCATACGCCTCGCGCAGGCGGTAGGTCTTGCCGCCGTCGGTCACGTCGGACTCGCCGCCGATCGTCGGCCAATGGTCGAGCACCTGCACGCGTTCCCAGCGCCCTTCGCTCTGCACGAGCCACAGGAAGCCGCGCTTCGGGTTCAGCAGCAGGTATTCGTCCCACGTCTCTTCGTCGCCCGGCACGCGGCATCGCATCATGCCGATCACCGTGTACTTCACGCCGTCGAACGTGCCGATTGCACCGAGCTCCAGCGCACCCTTCACCGATTCGAGCTTGCGCTGCGCCGCGAACACGGTCTGCTGCTCGGCCGTACACTTCACGCCAGCATGACAACTGCCGCACACGACGTAATCGGCCACGTTCGGCGCATAAGACAGCGGCGCGCCGCAGCTCGGGCACGCGAACGGCACCATCTCCGCGCCGCGCTTCTCGCGCGTATCGGTCTCGGTATCGCGCAACCCGGTGAACGCGAGCGCGTCGAACTCCAGTGCCTCGCCCGTATAGACGGCGGGGCTCCCGCCGTTCACATCGGCGTCGGAATAGTCGAAGGTCGCGAACGCGTTGCCGGTGCGCAGGTCGACGACGCGCGCTTCCCAGCCCGCGTCGACGCGGAACGGCAACTCGCCGTCGCCGCCCGTGCAGCGCGCGGTGCGCACGTCGGACACGAGAAACGCGCGGCCGCCGTGGTCGATCCGCATACCCGGTTCCAGCGTGCCGAACGCCGGCCACGCGCCGCCGGATGCGTCGTCGGGCTCACGCACCGTGACCGCATACTGGCCCGACGCATCCGACAGCCAGCCGAACGCGCCGTCGTCGAATACGACGTACCACTCGCTCCACGCGCCGGCGTCGTAGGTCATCTGGAGGCGGCCGAGCACCGTGAACGCGCGCTTGCCGTAGCGTCCGGCCGTGCCGATCTGGATCGGCGACGCGTCGTCGAGCACCGTGGCCAGCTCGCCGATGCGTTCGACGTCGGTGCCGCGCTTGAGCAGCGTGCTGCGACAGAACGCGCAGACGGCCATCACCGCCGCCGCCGAGCGAAACTCGACCGGCGCGCCGCACTGGGGGCACGAAGTGCTGAACATGCGCGACGCTTAACGGGTGAGCTTCGCGAGGATTTCCGCCTTCGCGCGCGAATAGTCCTCTTCGGTCACGAGGCCCTTGTCGAGCAACGCCTTCAGTTGTTCGAGACGCTGCACGTAATCGGTTCCTTCGGCCGGTGCGGCCGGCTGCGCGGCGGCGACCGGTGCCGCAACGGGCGCGGGCGGTGCGGCCTGCGCCGGTTGCGCGGCGCCCGCGATCTGGCCGGCCATCGCCTGCCCGATCGCCGCGCCGGCCGCGAGCCCCGCGCCGACGCCCGCGATGCCGCCCGGGTTCTGCGCGGCCAGCGGGATCGCCTGTGCCGTCTGGTATTGCGTCGCGCGGGCGAGATCGCCGGCCATCCCCGCGCCGATCCGCAGGTCGAGCGCCTTCTGCAGCTCGGCCGGCAGCGATACGCTTTCGACCGCGAACGCATCGAGCGCGAGGCCGTAGCGCGTGAACACCGGGACCAGCGCCTCGGCGACGCGTTGCGACAGCAGCGTCTGGTTCGCGGCCATGTCGACGAATGGCACGTCGGCCGAGCCGAACGTCGTGCTCATCGCGGTGACGACCAGGTTGCGCAGCTGCTGTTCGAGATCGTCGACCGTGTACTGCGCGCGCGTGCCGCTCACCTCGCGGTGGAACGCGGCCGCGTCGACGATCCGGTATGAGTAGATGCCGAACGCGCGCACCTGCACGAAGCCGAATTCGCGATCGCGGATCGTCACCGGCTGCGCGGTGCCCCAGCGCCGCCCGAGCTGCAGCCGCGTGCTGAAGAAGTAGACATCCGACTTGAAAGGCGACTGAAAGAACTTGTCCCAGTTCTTCAGATACGTAAGCACCGGCAGCGTGCGCGTTTCCAGCTTGTACAGGCCCGGCTGGAACACGTCGGCGACCTTGCCTTCATTGACGAAGATCGCGACCTGCGTTTCGCGCACGGTCAGCTGGCCGCCGTACTGGATCTCCTGGTCTTCCATCGGATAGCGCCAGGCGAGCACGCCGTCGGTGTCTTCCGTCCATTGCAGGACGTCGATGAACTGCTTGCGGATAAACGAACCCAGACTCATGTCGGTCTCCTCGCGCGCGGGCGCGTCAGGTCAGGCAGGCGGCATTGATGATGCCGACGACGAGCGACGCGGTGCCCATCAGGCCGCCCATCGCGACGTTGCGATCCTCGATCGCATGGTTCATGCCGGGAATCAGGCGGGTCAGCATCGCATAGGTGACGAGCTGCACGGCCATCGCGCCAACGGCCCACAGCATGACTTCGCCGAGCGTCGAGTTGTGCGCGATGCTGGAGGCGAGCGTCAGACAGAAGCCGATCAGCGCACCGCCGAACGACAGCGTCGCGGCCGCGTTGCCGTCGCGGATCAGTGCCAGTTCGTCGAACGGAGTGACCTTCAGGTACACTGCCGCGAACACGAAAAGCAGCACGAACGCCGACAGCAAATGAACCGCATAAAGATAGGCACTATTCATTCTTTTCCTCGGATTTTGTGCTCGGTTCGCCGCCCCCTCGCCGGCCGGCCCATGGCGGGCCGCCCTACGGAAATCCGCGCCAGTATAGCCACATTGACGAGCCCTGCACAACGGACGCGCCATGCTGCATAAGCGCGCGCTCGTCCTGTCGATCCTCGTGCTCGCGTCGTGCGGGCTCGGCTACGAACTGATCAGCAGCGCGCTGTCGAGCTACCTGCTCGGCGATTCGATCCTGCAGTTCTCGTCGGTGATCGGCTGCTACCTGTTCGCGATGGGGATCGGCTCGTGGCTCGCGAAGTTCGTCGAGGACGACGACGTGCTCGACCGCTTCGTCGACATCGAGCTGCTCGTCGGCCTGCTCGGCGGCGTGTCGGCAGCACTCCTTTTCGCGGTGTTCGCGTGGCTGGCCGCGCCGTTCCGCGCGGCGCTCTACGCGCTCGTGCTCGCGCTCGGCCTGCTGATCGGGATGGAGATCCCGCTCGTGATGCGCGCGTTCCAGCAGCGCCGCCAGGCGTTTCGCCATACCGTCAGCGAGGTGCTGACCTTCGACTATCTCGGCTCGCTCGCCGTGTCGCTGATCTTCCCGCTCGTGCTCGCGCCGCGTCTCGGCCTGTTGCGCACGAGCTTTCTGTTCGGGCTACTGAACGCATTCGTCGCGCTGTGGACCACGCACCTGTTCCGCGACGAGATCCGCAACGTGCGCGGCAAGCTGATGCGCGCGTCGCTCGTGATCGGACTGCTCGTCGCCGGCTTCGCGCTGTCGGACCGCATCACACACTGGGCCGAGCACGGCGTATACGGCGACGAGACGATCTATTCCGAAACGACGCCATACCAGCGCATCGTGCTCACGCAATGGCACGACGACATGCGGCTGTACCTGAACGGCAACCTGCAGTTCTCGTCGCGTGACGAGCATCGCTATCACGAGGCGCTGATCCATCCGACGATCGAGGCGCTGCCGTGGGCGAAACGCGTGCTCGTGCTCGGCGGCGGCGACGGCCTCGCGGTGCGCGAACTGCTCAAGCACCGCAACCTCGAACGGATCACGCTCGTCGATCTCGACCCCGCGATGACGAAGCTGTTCTCGACCTCCGCGCCGCTCGTGAAACTGAACCAGGGCGCATTGAAGGACCCGCGCGTGCAGGTGATCAACGACGACGCGGTGCGCTGGCTCGAATCGAATGCCGACGTCTACGACGCGATCGTCGTCGACTTCCCCGATCCGACCAACTTCGGGCTCGGCCGGCTGTATTCGGTGCCGGTGTTCCGGCTGCTCGCCCGCCACCTGTCGGAAAACGGCTATGCGGTGATTCAGTCGACGTCGCCGTACTTCGCGCCGCACGCGTACTGGACGATCATCGCGACGCTGCACGAAGCCGGGCTCAACACGTGGCCGTACCATTGCTACGTGCCGTCGTTCGGCGACTGGGGCTTCGTGATCGCGGGCAAGCGCCGCGACTTCACTGTGCCGACGCGCTATTCGGTGCCGACGCGCTGGCTCGACGCGCAGACGGCCGCCGAGATGTTCCATTTCCCGGCCGACATGCCGGCGCTGCCGATGTCGCCGAACGAACTCAACGACCAGCCGCTCGTGCGCCGCTTCGACGACGACTGGAAGCACGTGCTGCGCTGATGGATCGCCGCACGTTCCTCCTCGCGTCCGCGGCCGCGTCGCTCGCCGCGTGCGGCCGCACCGGCTGGATCGAGACGACGCCGCGCGTCGGCTACCCCGGCATGCGCGAAGGTCACGCGCTGCGAGATCACGCAGCGCTGCCACCGCCGTCCGGCACGATCGAGACCGACGTCGCGATCCTCGGCGCGGGCGCGGCCGGCCTGTCGTGTGCGTGGCAGCTTGCGCGCGCCGGTCACACGCGCTTCGTCGTGCTCGCCGGCCCCGAATTCGGCGGCAATATGGCCGGCGGCCGCTTCGGCGAGCTCGGCTATCCGAAGGGCGCACACTACCTGCCGCTGCCGTCGCTCGAATCCGCGCATCTGCGCGACATGCTCGCCGATCTCGGCGTGATCGAATCGGCGCCGTTCTCCGCGCACCCCGCGTACGACGAACGCGCGCTCGTGCACGCGCCCGACGAACGGCTGTTCATCGCCGGCCAGTGGCAGGACGGCATCGTGCCGACGACCGGCCTCGACGACGCCGCGCTCGCGCAGCAAACACGCTTCTTCGCATACACCGACAGTTTGCGCACCGCGCGCGGCGCGGACGGCCGCAAGGTGTTCTGCATCCCCATCGCTGAATCGTCGCGCGACCCGCGCTGGCGCGCGCTCGACCGGCGTTCGTTCAAACAGTGGCTGCTCGACGAGCGCTACACCGCGAGCGCGCTGCACTGGTACCTGAACTACTGCTGCCGCGACGATTACGGCGCGGGCTACGAGCACGTGTCCGCGTGGGCCGGCCTGCACTACTTCTCGTCGCGCGGCGCTCACGCGAGCGATGCGGGCGACGGCGCGGTGCTGACCTGGCCCGACGGACTGCACACGATGGCGACGAAGCTGGGCGACTCGATCACCGCGCGCACCGGCTCGAACACGTGGTCGCGGGACGGCTTCGCCGTTCGCGCGACCGAACGCAACGGCGGCGTCGACGTGCTGTGCGCGCGCGTCGCCGACGACGGAACGCTGACGACGTTCACGCTGAAGGCGCGGCGGGTCGTCAGCGCGATGCCGCTGTTCGTCGCGGCGCGCGTGTTTCCGCAGCTTCACGCATACGGCTTCGATCCCGTGCGCGACCTGCCGCCGCGCGCGCCGTGGCTCGTGTCCAATTTCCTGCTCGACGGGATGCCGGCCGAGGAAGCCGGCGTGCCGCTCGCATGGGACAACGTCGTCTACGACGGCGCGGGGCTCGGCTATGTCGTGTCGACGCACCAGCTGATCCGGATGTCGCCGCCGACGCGTTCGGTGTTCTCCGCCTATCAGGCGCTGAGCGCGCGCTCGCCGGACGACACGCGTCGCTGGCTCGCGCAGGCGAAACCCGACGCGCTGCGCGAGCAGGCGGCGATCGACCTGCAGGCCGTGTACGGACGCGAGCTGTGGAAACATGCGACCGCGCTCGAGATCACCGTGCGCGGCCACGCGATGGCGACGCCCGACGTCGGTTTCCTGAGCCGGCCGGGGCTGCTCGCGCTGCGCGAGGCAGACGGCCCCGTCGTGTTCGCGCATGCGGACCTGTCCGGGCTGTCGCTGTTCGAGGAAGCGTCGTACTGGGGCATGCTCGCCGCCCGGCGCATGCTCGCCTGATTGCCGGCTCGCAACTCCCTGCGGCAGTGGTCATTTCGTCATTGCGGCGCCGCCGGCAACCGCTATAATCGCGCGACATTCCGACTGCATTGAGCAGGCCGACGGTGCGCGCCATGCGACGCACCGCATGTCCTCCTCGACAACAATAATGACAAACCGAACCGTTCGACGCCTTCGCCCGTTCGTGCGCGCCGCCGCGCGCCTGCTCGCGTGCGCCCCGCTGCTGGGCGTGCCGCCGGCGCTGCATGCGGCCGATGCCGCAAGCCCGGATGCGCAGCCGGCCTCCGGCCGCTACGTCGTCGTCGACACCGGCCATACGCCGGCCCACCCGGGTGCCACCGGCGCCAGCGGCCGCGTCGAATACCGGTACAACCTCGACCTGTCCACCGCCGTCGCGGAGAAGCTCGCCGCGCACGGCGATCGCGTGCTGCGCACGTCGGCCGACGGCCGCGAGATCGCGCTCGACCAGCGCTCGACGCAGGCGCCCGACGCGAACCTGTTCGTGTCGATCCATCACGATTCGATGCAGCAGCAGTTCATCGACGCGGGGCGGCAACGCGAATTCCGCGGTTTCGCCGTGTTCGTGTCGGAGCGCAATCCGCACTACGCGGAAAGCCTGCGTTGCGCAAAGGCGATCGCCGAGCGGCTGGTCGCGGCCGGCGAACGTCCGTCGCTGTATCACGCGCAGCCGATCAAGGGCGAGAACCGTCCGCTGATCGATCCGCAACTCGGCATCCACCGCTTCGATGATCTCGTCGTGCTGCGCACCGCGCCGGTTCCGGCCGTGCTGGTCGAGGCCGGCGTGATCGTCAATCCCGACGAGGAAAAGCGCCTCGCGCAGCGCGAAACGATCCAGCGCCTCGCCACCGCGATCGCGAGCGGGATCGACGTCTGTACGGCGACCAGGTAAAGGTAACGCCCGTTGGTTTCAACGGTTTTCACCCAGTGAGGAGGAGTCCCATGAAGAAGAAGAATCTGCTCGTTTCCTGCGCGCTGCTTGCGCTCGCCGTGCCGTTCGCCGCGCATGCGGCCGGCTGCGGTAAACCGCGCAGCGCGTTCGACCAGGTGTACTGCAGCAGCAACGAGTTCTCGCAGCTCGACCGCGAACTGAACGACGAGTACGGCCGCGTGCGCAAGCAGTTGAGCGGCGACCAGCAGGCCAAGCTGAAGACGGGCCAGCTCGCGTGGATGAAGCAGCGCGACGACCGCTGCAGCGAAACGCGCGACGACGGCTATCTCGTGAACCTGCAATGCGCGATCGACTTCACGCAATCGCGCCTGTCGTTCCTGCGCGAACGCGAGCGCGAGTGCTCGAGCACGGGGTGTGTGACGGCGAAGCTCGGGGAGTAAGGGCTTTTTCGCATGCCGCGCCGCGAAGCGCTTTGCGGCGCGGCGTGTCGTGCCCTTGCGGTTTCGCCACTTCGGCGCCGCGAAAGGAGCGGCGATGCGACTTAAATGCTCTGAAGTCCTCAATGATCTGAACACGATGAAGATCGACATCCGCGCCGCCACGCCCGACGATGCCCCGGCCATCGCCGCCATTCACGTCGCATCGTGGCTGGCCACCTACCCGGGCATCATGCCGGCGTCGTTCCTCGCCGGCCTGTCGGTCGAAAAGCGTACCGCTTCGTGGTGCCACGCGCTCGGCGCAGGACGGCCGCGTGTCGCGCTCGCCGTCGCGCAAAATCGGCCGACGGGCTGGATCGCCTACGGGCCGACGCGCGACACCGACAAGGATCGCACCTGGGGTGAAATCGAAGCGATCTACCTGCATCCGTCGCATTGCGGGCAACGCGTCGGCGCGGCACTCGTCGACCATGCCTGCCGGGCGCTGCACGACATGGGCCATGAATGGGTGTCGCTGTGGGTGCTGGTCAAGAACCATCGCGCCCGCGCGTTCTACGAACGCGAGGGTTTCGTCGCCGAAGACGACATCAAGACGTTCGAGATCGACGGTGCGCCGATCGACGAAGTGCGCTACTGGCGCGCACTGCTGAAGCGATCGTCATGACGGCATCGCTTCCGCCACCGCAAGCCGCGCCTGCATCAACTGCAGCAACGCGCGAATCTTCGCGTTGACGGAATTGCGGCTCGAATAGGCCGCCAGCAGTTCGAGCGGCGCCGGCGCCATCTCCAGCGGCACGCGCACCAGCCGCCCGGCAGCCAGCTCGGCCGCGCATCCGCGTTCGACGAGAATCGCGAAGCCGATCCCGTTCACCGCCGCCAGACCCGCCATTTCCCCGCTATTGACGCGATACCGGCTGGTGACCGGAATCTTGTGAATCCGCCTGTCGCCGTCGGCGAACTGCCACGGCTGCCCTTTCAGCGTGCTCAGCGTCGTGATGCACGGCAACTGCCTGAGCTGCTCCGTCCGCGTCGGCATGCCCGTGCGTTCGATCAGCGACGGCGCAGCCACGACGACGCTCGGCAAGCTGACGAGCGGCCTGACGACGAACGCGCTGTCGTCCAGCCTTCCGCGATTGACGATGATCGACAGGTCGATATCGTCGCGCAGCGTCGGGACGCCCGCGAGGCGCGTGTCGCAATCGATTTCGACACGCGGGTGGCGGCTCGCGAATTCCGCGACGATCGGCCCGAGCATACGCGGCCCGATTTCGCCGGGCACGCATAGCTTCAGCACGCCGCGTAATTCCGTCTGCTGCGAGGTCAGTTCGAATTCAGCATGCGTCAGCGCATCGAGCATCGGCTTTGCGCGCTCGTGCAACAGGCGTCCGGCCTCCGTCATGCGCAAGTGCCGCGTGCTGCGCTCCAGCAGCCGCACGCCGAGCCTCGATTCCAGCTGCGCCACATGGCGGCTCACGTTGGAACCGGGTATCGACAGCACGCGTGCGGCGCCGGCAAAGCTGCCTTCGTCGACGACCGACACGAACACGCGCACCGCGTTCAGATCCAGCTTGCTGCGCATCATTATCCCGTTTCAGGTATCAAAGCTCGCCGTTTTTCGCGGCTTATCCCGTTCGTGACCGTAAATTACGATGTGGATCCAGTCAAGGCGCGGCCGCCGGCACGAATCCGCGCCGACGCGAGCACGCGCACGCACCTACCGGAGCATCAATATGGATATCGCCATTCTCGGCGCCGGCGTGGCCGGCATGAGCACCGCGCTTGCGCTTGCCGGGCACGGACATCGGATACGGGTCTACGAACGCAGGCCGTCCGAAACGACGATGGGCGCCGGCGTCGTCCTATGGCCGAATGCCTGCTTCGTGCTCGAGCAGCTCGGCCTCCTGCCCGACATCGTCGAAGTCAGCGGCCACCTGCGCGCGATGCGGTGCATGGACCGGCATGGCACTCCGTTCAAGCACGTCGATATCGGCGAACTCGACCGACACATGGGTTTTCCGACGCGCGCGATACTGCGGCGCGACCTGCAGGCCGTGCTGGCCCGACACGTCGCGGCACACGACATCGACGTCCGCTTCGGCCACTGTGCAACAGCCATCGACGCCGGCCCCGACGGCCGCGCCGTCGTTCATTTCGACAACAGCGCGACGATCGCCCCCGATCTCGTGATCGGCGCGGACGGCCGCATGAACTCCGTCGCGCGACGCCATGTGGCCGGGGACGCCACACCCGTCTATCAGGGATTCGTCAACTGGATCGGCGTGGCGCACGGCGACGTGCCGCTGGTCGACGACGTGTCGATATTCGACTACTGGGGCCAGCGCGAACGATTCGGCATCGTCGCGCTGGACCGGCATCGCATGTACTGGGCGGCGGCCCGGGCCGAGGCCGAATTCGACGACAGCCGCTACGGCGACGATGCAGCGCCGGATGATCCCGGCCCGCTACTGGAACGTCTGTTCGATGGCTGGCCGGCACCCATCGCGGAGGTGATGCGCGCAACGCCACCCAACACGATCGCGAAGATCCACGTGCACGATCTCGATCCGGTCGATGTATGGCATCGCGGCAATGTGCTGCTGATCGGCGATGCCGCGCACGCGCCACTCCCCACCTCCGGACAGGGCGCATGCCAGGCACTCGAAGACGCGTGGCATCTCGCCCAATGTCTCGACGAGCATGGCAAAGGCAACGGTCGCGGCCTCGACGCCGCACTCGTGGCGTTCACGCTGCGCCGCAGCCGTAAAACCGCGACGATCACGCTGCGCGCACGCGAGTTCGCTCACCGGTTGTTCGGCAACGACATGCACGAAGCCGCGCGACAGGCCGATCCGATCGCCGAAATCGAAGCGCTCGCGAACGCGTGGGGAGCGGGCCTGCCGATGATGCAGGGGCGAGATCGATAAGAGCCTGACACGTCACTCGACGGCGGCAGTCATGCGCGCATGATCGTCGTCGACATCAAACACATCGTCACGCGGACATTCCTGCCCCCGTGCGTCCTACAGAAACCACCGATACTCCCGCGCCCCGATCTCGTTGCGAAAATCCAGCTCCTCCTGCCGCTTGTTCTCGCAATACACCATCACGAATTCACTGCCGAGCCCTTCACGCACGGCCGCGTGATCCTGCATCGCCGCGACGGCCGACAGCATCTCCTTCGGAAAATCGATCCCGCTGCCGCGATCGTCGTTCAGCGGCGCGATCGGCTCGATCCGTGCGTCGAGCCCGTGCTCCATCCCGCTGAGGATCGCCGCGAGCACGAGGTACGGATTCGCGTCCGCGCTCGCGAGCCGATGCTCGATCCGCAGATTGCGCGCATCCGATTCCGGAATCCGGATGCACGCGTCGCGATCCTCGAAGCCCCAGCTTGCACGGCTCGCCGCGTTCACCATCGATCCATAGCGCCGGAACGCATTGTGATTCGGCGCGAACACCGGCATGCAGTGCGGCAGCAGCTCGAGGCAGCCGGCCACCGCATGCCGTAGCGGCCGCTGCCCATCCGCGGCGAGCAGGTTGCGGCCCGCGTCGTCGTACAGGCTCACGTGCACATGCATCCCGCTGCCCGGCGCATGCAGATACGGCTTGCCCATGAAGCTCGCGCGATAGCCGTGCTGCAACGCGACGCCGCGCGTGCTGCGGCAGAACAGCGCCGACCAGTCGGCCGCGCGCAACGCGTCGTCGGTATGGCCGAAGTTGATCTCGAACTGGCCGGGCCCGAGCTCGGCCGTGATGACCGTCGCGTCGACGCCCTGCTCGCACGCGGCCTCGACCATCTCGTGCAGCACGTCGGAAAACCGCGACAGGCGTTCGATGTGCATGTTCGGCTGGTCGTCGCGGTCGTCGCTCAAGCGATCGCGCGGATACTGCGGCATCCCGTCCGCGAGCTGCGCGGCGAACAGATAGAACTCGAGCTCGAACGCGACGACCGGCCGGATGCCGCGTGCCGCGAACCGCCGCAGCACGCGCGCCAGCACTTCGCGCGGCTCGAACTCGATCGGCGCATCCGTGCCATCGGAGCTGATCAGCATCTGCGCGAGCGGCTTCCGCTCCCAGCGCACCGGCTTCAGCGTGCCGGGAATCAGGCGACGCGGCGCGTCCGGGTCGCCGTCGTTGAAGCAGTAATCGCCGATCTTGTAGAGGCCGCCCTGCGTGCCGAGCAGCACGCAGTTCTGCGGCAGCTTCAGCAGCGAACCCGACGCGACCTTCTCGAGCGCATCGATCGGATAGCGCTTGCCGTAGAAATGGCCCGGCAGGTCGAGACAGATCAGGTCGACATAACCGATCTCGGGATGCGCCTGCCGGAATGCGCGGATTTCATCGACCAGCACGGGAACGACGTCAGCCATGTCTCATCCTTTCCATGTCTTGTATGGCGGTGCCGCTACGCGGCGAACCGGACTCACCGGCATGCGGCACGTCACATGCCCGATATCGGTCAGTACTGCAAACCGGCAACACGGCGAAACGGCCCCTCGGGCCGCCGGCCGACAAACTCAGGTGAACACCCAGATCACGCGCGCCGGGGCATCGCCCAGGTTCGCGTAACGGAACCGCTTGTGCGCGGGAAGCTGGAATGCGTCGTTCGGGCCGAGCGTGATGGGTGTGTCGTCGCCGTCGATCCAGATCGTCAGCTCGCCTTCGAGCACGAAGCCGCCCTGCTCGTCGCTGTCGTCGACGGAGCGCTCGCCGCTGCTCGCCCCGGGCGCGAGATGACTCTCCAGGATCGAGAAGCGCGAACGCATGTTCGGCGACACGAGGATGTCCGTGATGCCGGCCGCGTAATACACGGTGCGCCGCTCGTCCGGCCGTGTGACCCACGGCACGCTGCGCGGTTTGCTGAGGCTGTAGAAATACGTGGTCGGCACGCCGAGCGCCTCGCCGATCGCGGTGAGATCCGCGACCGTCGGGCGCGACAGCCCGCGCTCGACCTGCGATAGAAAGCCGACGGAGCGGCCGATCCGTTCCGCGAGATCGTTGAGCGTGACCTTGCGATGCTTGCGCAGATCGCGGATCAGGATTGCCAGACTTTCTATCTCTTCCTGCTCGTTCATGATGGATTCCGGTGCGTCAGACGGTATCGCGCAAGCGGTACCAGGCCTTGCCGATCGCTTCCAGCGGCGCGGCGAGGCGGTCGCCGCCAGGGAAGCGCGGGTTGCGGATGCGCTGGTACAGCGCGAGCAGGCGATCGTCGCCGAGCACGGCGTCTGCGACCGCGCGCGCGCCGGCGAGCGTCGGCAACACACCGTGCCCCGAGAAGCCCTGCAGCCAGAAACGCTGGCCGCGACGGCCGATGTCCGGCGTGCGTCGCATGCTGATGTCGATGTGGCCACCCCACGCGTAGTCGAGCGACACGCCGGCCAGTTGCGGGAACACGCGTTCAAGGTGTGGGCGCGTCGCAGCCGCGATGTCGGCCGGAATCCCGCCGAGATACGTGCAGCCCCCGCCGAACAGCAGGCGATTGTCGGGGCTCAGGCGGAAGTAGTCGGGCACGAACTGGTTGTCGATCACGCAACTGTTGCGCGGCAGCAGCGAGCGTGCGACGTCCGGCGCGAGCGGCGCGGTCGCGACCTGGTAGGTGCCGACCGGCAGCAACCGGCGCGACAGTTCGGGATCGAGCCGGTCGACATACGCGTTGCACGCGAGCACCAGCACGTCCGCGCGCACCTCGCCGTGCGCGGTGCGGGCAACGTGACCGCCCTCGGTCTCGCGATACTCGAGCACGCGGCTCTGCTCGAAGATGCGGCCGCCGGCCCGTTCGATCGTCTGCGCGAGACCGAGGGCGAGCTTCAGTGGATCCAGATGGCCGGCCTCGGGATCGTGGAGCGCGGCGAGATAGCGCGCGCTGCCGATCCACTCGGGCATCTCGTCCTGCCCGATCACGCGCAGGCGGTCGTAGCCCCAGCGCTGCGCTGCCTCGTCGCGGGCCTGCGCGAGCATCGCGACGCGACGCGGCCGCACCGCGGCCCACAGACTGCCGGGCCGGTAGTCGATGTCGAAGCCGTGCCGCGCGGGCAGTTCGCGCACTTCGGCCGCGGCCCAGCGCATGCTGTCCCAGAGCACGCGCGCGCCGTCGCGGCCGAGCGAATCCTCGAGCGGCTGCATGTCGCACGACCAGCCGAGCAGCGCCTGTCCGCCGTTGCGGCCCGATGCGGCCCACGCGACGCGACTCGCTTCGAGCACGACCACGCGCTTGCCCGCGAGCGCGAGGCGCAATGCCGTATGCAGCCCGCTGAAGCCCGCGCCGACCACCAGTACGTCGGCGTCGACGCGTTCGTCCAGTTCGGGCCGCCGCGAAATCGGCGCCGGATAAGTCCCGGCGTAGTAGCTTGCGACGTGACGGTCGGACTGCACGAACATGCGGATTCCCGTGAAATTTTCATCGCCAAATTTCATGAAAAATTAGCACGACAATTTCACGAGGGCAAGCGGGAGAATGAAGTCTGAGGAAATCCGACGTGACCCTGGAGTCCGAGGTGACCTTACCCCGCCGAGTACACCGTTCGTAAGTTAATGGTCTCGGCGGCTTTCGGTTGATGCAATTGCCCGAATTGGTCCGGCGCCAATTGCCCCAACGCACTATGCGGACGCACCGAGTTGTAGTCGCGCGCCACGCTTCGATTCGCCTGCGTACATCGTCGAGACTGACGAACGCATGCTGATTCAAACACTCTTCACGCAGTCGGCCGTTGAAGCTCTCGATGTGAGCGTTCTCCACCGGTTTGCCGGGCCGAATGACCTGCGGTTTTACGCCGTGCTCGTGTGCCCAGGCGTCGAGCGCCTTGCTGACGAACTCCGGGCCGTTATCCACCTGAATCAGATTGGGGCGCCGTCCTCGCTGCCGCGACTGCTCGAGCACACGCGTCACGCGAACACCCGTCAGCGAGAAGTCGACCTCGATGTGCCGGCACGCCCGGTTCCACATATCGATGATGGTCAACATTCGAATGCGGCGGCCATGCACCAGCGCGCAGCCGGTGCAACGCCGCTTTGCGAAGCCCCCTAACGCTTCGACGAGCGCCCGCGCGGTGCCGCCTTCGCAGTCGCAATCGGTGAGGCTTGCGTCGACGCCAGTGCCGTATGCTTGAACCAGGGCGAACCAAGCGTGGCCGCGCTCATGTCAGCCGCAGAGGCGAGCAACAGCGGTGCGAGCTCTTTCAGCCGGGATTCCGGCAAGCGGCTTGTCGGGCCGGCGAGGCTCACGATGCCGACTACTTCGTTCGTCACGGGATTACGCACCGCTGCCGCGATCGACGTCATACCGATCTCGTACGTCTCGATCGCCACGCCGTAGCCGCGCTCGCGCGCACCCTTCAGGTCCTTCAGGAATTGCTGGATGGTCTTCGGCGCGCGCGGCACGTTCTGCGTCTTCGCGCTGAGCCCGCCCTGCTTCGACACCAGCTCGATCGCGCGCTCGTCGGGCAGCGTCGCGAGCCATGCCTGGCCGCTCGCGGTGCAATGCAGCGGCGGCTGGCTGCCCATGTCCGGGTCGTAACGCAGGCCGGATTTCGCACCCTGCGCCTTGCCGACGAACGTGATGTGATCGTCCTCGACCACACCGAGCCGCGCCAGTTCGCCGGACGACTCGGCCAGGCGATCGAGCACCGGCTGGGAAATGTCGAACACCCCGCTCGTCGACAGGTAGATCAGCGCGAGCGACACCAGCTTCAGCGCCAGCATGTACTCGCCGTGCTCTTCATCCTGACGCACGAACCCTTCATCGATCAGCATCGACAGCAGGCGATGCGTGCCGCTGCGGGGAATGTTCAGCGTATCTGCAATGGTGGCCAGCGGCATGCGGCCGCCGTTCTTTGCCAGCAATTCCAGCACTGCGAGCGCACGCTCGAGATTTCCTGCCATGGCGCCTTCTCGTCCGTATGGTGAATGTCAAATAAGAACATAATTCCATACTGGAATTCAAGCGAATTTGCGCGGCGCCGAGACCGTGGCCGCGGCGCCGCGCCCGCCATCAATGGCCGGCCGCCCCGCTCACGGCCACGAACGTGCCGCGATGGCGCGCGCCCTTGAGCAGCACCGCTGCGCCGCCCACGGCCGCCGGCACCGCAAGCGCCGCGAAGACCTGGCCGAAGCTCCAGTTCGCATGGAGCATGGCCGCGCCCAGCATCGCGCCCGCAATGCCGCCGAAACGGCCGACGCCGAGCATCCAGCTGGTCCCGGTGGCCCGCATCTCGGTCGGATAGGAGCCGGCCGCCAGCGCGCAGAAGCCCGTATTCGAACCGTTCATGCAGTAGCCGATGCCGAACGCCAGTACGCAGATCACCGTGAACGGATGGGCCGACACGCCCATGTACCAGGCAAGCGCGCCGCCGGCGAGCACGGTCGCGCCAAGCGCCGCGTGCGGATTGAAACGGTCCATCTGCCACCCGATCAGCAGCGAGCCGACCGTGCCGCCCGCCTGGAACAGCGCGCCGACGATCGCGGCCTCGGCCAGCGAAAACCCGAGCCCGCGGATCAGCGTCGGCAACCAGTTGCCGAGCAGATACACGGTCAGCAAGCCCGCGAAGTAGCAGATCCACAGCATCACCGTGCCGAACGCATGTTCGCGCGACAGAATCGCGCGGACGGGGCTGCGCGCATCGCGCACCGGCTCGGCCGACACGAAGCGCGTGCGCGCGTCGGCAACGCCGGGCTGCACGCGGTTCAGCACGCCGATGAGCCGTGCGCGGCGCTGCTCCGACAGCGCGAGATAGCGCGCGGATTCCGGCAGCCATTTGACGAGGATGGGCACGTACGCAATCGGCAGCACGCCGCCGAGCAGCAGAACCGAATGCCAGCCCCACGTTTCGATCAGCCACGCGCTCACGAAGCCGCCGCCTGCCGCACCGAAGGTGAAGCCGCAGAACACGGCCGTCACCATCAGCGCGCGCCGCCGCGGCGGCGCATATTCGGCCATCAGCGTGGCCGCGTTCGGCATCGACGCGCCCAGGCCGATGCCGGTCAAAAAGCGCAGCACCGTCAGCGACACCACGCCCGTCGCAAACGCCGACGCAATGCTCCAGAGGCCAAAGAACGCCACCGCGCTGACCATCACCGTCTTGCGGCCGAAGCGGTCGGACATCGGGCCGGCCGTGAGCGCGCCGAACGCGAGACCGAGCAGGCCGCCGCTCATTACCGGCCCCAGCGCGTCGCGCGGAATCGACCACGCGCTGGAAATCGACGGCGCGATGAAGCCGATCATCACCGTGTCGAGCCCGTCGAGCATCACGATCAGCATGCACAACAACAGCACGAGCCACTGGAACGCGCCCACCGGCCGCGTATCGAGAAACTGTTGAACGTCGAGCGAGCGCGCGTCTTTCGATTCGCGATCCTGAATAGTCTGCTTCGGCTTTCGGGCCGTCTGCGAGGAAGTCATGCTGATGTCTCCGGAAATGTTGTTCTTGTCGTCGTGTCGAATGCCCGATCCGCGCGCCGGCACGATGCCTGGCGCCGATCGGGCCCGTTGGGTCGCGAAGGCGGCCGGCGTGTGCTCAGGCCGGCACGGCCGCCGCGTCGATCACGGCAACGGTGGCCTCGCGCAAGCGGCGCGCCCGCTCGACGGCCGGCGTCGTCTTCGCCCACGCTTCGTTCGGCACCTCGACGCTCACTGGCAAGTGAGCGGGCAGCGCGCGCAGGATGCCCGCGAGATCGAGCCCGCCCTCGCCCGGCACCATCCGCGCGCAGCGTGCCTGGAACAGCAGCGTGTCGACGTCGGTCGGCCGCTCGGCCGGCGCATCGCAGAACTGCACGTAGCCGAAGTACGCGTGCGGCAACGCCCGCAACGCGTCGGGCGACGAACCGGCACGATCGAAGTGGATCGGGTCGACGATCAGCCCGGTGTTGCGTCGGCCGCACGCGTCGACGATGCGCGCCCCGGCGCCGATGTCCTTCACGTCGGTCCACGGCATCGGCTCCAGCGACGGCAACAGGCCGAGCGGCGCGGCCAGGTCGCACAGCCGGCCGAGCCGGTCGATGGTGCGCGCTTCGTCGGGATCGTTGCCGGCCACGAGGACGTAGCGCGCGCCGAGTTCCGCCGCCGTTTCGAGCATCGGCAGGTAGTGCGTCACGTCGGTATCGGGCTTCAGCCGCACGATCTCGACGTCGAGCACACGCATGCCGGTATCGCGCAGGACCGCGAGCGTTTCGCGCTTGAGCCGCGTATCGCCGATGATCTCGTGGCGAACCTCGGTGTCGGTGGCCGGCAGCAGTCGCAGGCCGACGTAGTCGTAGCCCGCGTCGACGGCGCATTGCACCATCCGCGGCGGACTCAGTTCGAGCACGGTCAGCGCCGACAGCGACAGCGCGCGGGATTGAGGCTGGGTCATATCGTCTCCTTGAGCGTCATGGCGTAACACGCGGCAGGTTCAGCGCAACGGCGAGAACGGCGCGGGCACGCAGATCGTCGACTCCATGGTCGTGAGATGGGCCGGGCCGCCCTTCGGCGGCCAGATGCCGTCCTTGACCGCCTCGGCGCGAATGCGCGAACGCTCGTCCACGCTCGCATACGGCCAGATGTTCAGGAAGCGCGGCGTATCGCCGTCGAGCGCATACATCGCGCCGACCAGCGGCGAGCGCCGGGTGCGCTCCGGCACCGCCTGTTCCCACACATCGATCGTGTGCTGCAGGCTGCCGAGCTTCGTGCCGTACACGCGCATCTCGTAGATGCCGCCGTGCACGGCCGGTTCGATCGGCGGCAGGAACGGGAACAGCGCATAGCTGGCCGTCTTCACGTCGATGATGGATTCGCCGCAGCCGAAGGGGTTGCCTTCGAGCAGCATCCGCTTGCGCTCGCCGACGAGCGCGGCCTCCGATTCATAGCCGCGCAGCACCAGCACCTGGCCGAGCGTGCCGATGTCCGAATACCACGCGCCGAGCAGCTTGCCGCCCTGCGGATCGCCGCTGGCCTGAATCCCTTCGAAGACCTGCGCGTTCGCGCCGATCTTCACCGTGAGCGTCACTACGTCATACAGTGTCATTGCATTGTCCTCGAGGATGAATCGATGCCGGCACGCGCGGGTTCGGGCGCGGCGTCGGCGAGAGAAAGGCCGGCGAGATAACCGAACGTCATCGCCGGACCGAGTGTGATGCCGCCGCTGGGATAGCAGCCGCCCATCATGCTGGCCGAATCGTTGCCGACCGCGTAGAGGCCGGCGATGGCGCGGCCGGCTGAGTCGAGCGCGCGTGCATCGCGATCGGTGGCCAGGCCCGCGAACGTGCCAAGGCTGCCGGGCAACAGCTTCACCGCATAGAACGGCCCCGCTTCGATCGGCGCGAGACACGGGTTCGGCTGCCGGTCGGCGTCGCCCTGCACGCGGTTGTACGGTGTCGAGCCCTTGTGAAACGCCGGATCGCAGCCTTGCTTCGCGTACTGGTTGTAGGCCGATACCGTGTCCGCCAGCGAGGCTGCGTCGATTCCGCATTCGCGCGCGAGCGCATCGAGCGTCGCGCCGCGCTTGAGATAGCCGGAGCGCCGGTACGGGCCGGTCGGGAACGGAAACGGCTTCGAGAAACCGAGCCCGTAGCGCCGCTGAAAGCGATGGTCGCAAACGAGCCACGCGCACACTTCTTCACCGGCCGGCGTCGTGTCGAGCAGCGCGGAAATGAAGTCGTGATACGACGACGCCTCGTTCACGAAGCGCTTGCCCGCGCACGTCACCGCGATCACGCCCGGCTTCGCGCGCTCGATCAGATGCGGAAACGCGACCGCATCGCCGCCCGGCTGCGGCACCAGCGAGACGGGCGCCCACGCCGCCGGCGCATCGAGCGACCGGTCGAAATGCGCGCCGATCGATTCGCCGAGCCGGATCCCGTCGCCGGTATTGCAACGCGGCGCCGCCGACCAGTGTTCGCGGCCCGACGGCGTATAGGCGAACGTCTGCGCGCGCCGCGCCTGATCGTGCGGGAAACCGCCGCAAGCCAGCACGACGCCGCGCGCCGCGCGCACCTCGTGCACGATGCCGTCGATCGCCACGCGTGCGCCGGTCACGCGTGCGTCGTCGCGCACCAGGCCGATCGCCTTCGCATTCGTGCGCAGGTCGACCCCGCGATCGGCCGCCGATTTCAGCAGGCGCGCGACGAGCGCATTGCCGTTCACCAGATGCATCGAGCGCCCGTAGCGCAACTTGTGCCACCCGAACGCGGCCAGCCGGCGGCCGACGTGCAGCGCCGACTTCAGCGAGCGCGTGGCGCGATAGAAATGCGCGAGATCCTGGCCGGACGCGAGCGCCATCCCCTTGAGCGTCGTCACCGACAGCGGCTCGCGCAACCGGTCGATCAGCGGGCCCAGCTCGCGACCGTCGAACGGCATCGCGCAGACCGAGCGCCCGCCCGTGCCGGCACCCGGCGTGGTGTGGAAATCGGGAATGCGGTTGCCGTCGACGAAGCGCACGGCCGTGTTCCGCTCGAAGAATTCGACCATCTCCGGGCCGCGTTCAAGCAGCGCATCGGCCTTCGCCGCATCGAACTGCGCGCCCAGTTCGTTCTTCAGATACGTGCGCGGCACCTCGATGTCCTCGCGAATGCCGGCCCGCGCCGCGAGCGGATTGCGTGGAATCCACATCCATCCGCCCGACCACGCGGTCGTGCCGCCAAACACGGCCTCCTTCTCGGCGACGATCACGCGCAGGCCCTGCGCCGCCGCCGTGACCGCCGCCGCGAGGCCGCCCGCACCGGAGCCCAGTACCAGCACGTCGCAATCGAGTATCGGTTCACGCTTCATGTTCAATCTGCCCGTTCAGTGTCTCCGACGCCGGATGCGACCCGATCGCGACGTCTATGGAATATACTTTCGAAGTGGAATACTATTCCACTAAATCGGGTTTAGCAAAGACTTTAACGAAAGGGAGGCAGCGCAATGCGAGTACTGGTAACGGGTGGCAGCGGTTTTCTCGGCGCATGGATCATCAGGAGGCTGCTCGCGCGCGGCATGGAATGCGTGAGTTTCGACGTGCGCACGAACCCACGCCTCGTCGAGGCGCTCGCGCCAGAGCGGGCCGCGGCCGTGCAGTGGCGCACCGGCGACATCGCCGACGCGGCCGCCACGGCACGCGCATTCGACGGCTGCGACGCGGCGATCCATCTCGCGGGCATCCTTACGACGGACTGCGCGGCCGATCCCGTGCGCGGCGCGCGAGTCAACCTGGTCGGCACGCTGAACGTATTCGAGGCCGCCCGCGCGTCCGGGCTGCGACGCGTGCTCTATGCGAGCAGCGCCGGCGTATTCGGCCCCGACGACGGCGCCGTGCCGCTACCGCAAACCCACTACGGTGCGTTCAAGCTGGCGTGCGAAGGATCGGCGCGCGCGTACTGGCACGACCACGGGATCGCGAGCGTGGGCTTCCGTCCGCTCGTCGTCTATGGCGCCGGGCGCGAGACCGGATCGAGCGCGGGGCCGAGCCTGGCGTGCCGGGCGGCCGCGCGCGGCGAGCGCTACACGATTCCGTTTACCGGCACGACGGGCCTCGTGTTCGCCGACGACGTCGCCGCCGCCTACGAGGCCGCGCTGCTGGCCGAGATCGACGGCGCGCACGCGTTCACGCTCGCGGGCGAGATCACCCCGGTGAACACGCTGATCGAGCGGATCGCGGCCATCGTGCCGGGTGCGCACCTCGATGCCGGCGGGCCGCCGCTGCCGATCGCGACGGCGTTCCCCGACGACCCCGCGCTCGGGCGCCTGCTGCCCGGCCTGCCGCGGACCGCGCTCGACGACGGCCTGCGGCAGACGGTGGCGTTCTACCGGCGCCAGCGCTAGGCCGGCGCACGCCCCCGCGGCTATGCCGCGACGTCCGCGGGCACAACGCCCGTGCGCGTCGCGGCCGCACGATGCACGGCGAGCGTCGCCGCGAGCGTGCGCGCGGCGTCGTCGGCCGAACAAAGCGGCGCCTCGTCGCCCGCGATCACCGCCGCGAAGTGGCGCAACTGCTCGTGATACGGATCGGCGCCATGCGGCGTGCAGCGCTCGACCGTCAACGGATCGTGCCAGCCCTTCCCGCTGCGGTATTCCCACAGATCGAGTTGCGGCAGCGTGAGCGAGGCATCTGTGCCGATGAGGAAATGCGTGTTCACCTGCTGGCGTGGATAGTGCGAGGCCTCGCCCGCCGCGAGATCCCAGTTCCAGGGCGACGCCGCGCAATCGGACACGGCCAGCGTGCCGAGCGCGCCGCTGTCGAAGCGAAGGAGCACGGCGGCCGTGTCTTCCACGTCGAAGCCGCGCACGCGATTGGACGCCTGGGCCTGCACCTCGACGATCTCGCCGAGCAGGAACCGCATGATGTCGATGTCGTGGATCAGGTTGATCAGCACGGGGCCGCCGCCCGCGCGACGGCGCCACTCGACCTCGAAATACGCGTCGGGTTTGTAGAAGGTCGCGAGCGCATTGGCCGCGACCGGCTTGCCGAGCCGCCCCGACTGCACGATCTCTCGCGCGCGCCTCAGGATCGGATTGTGGCGGCGATGGTGGCCGACCAACAGCGGCACGCCGGCTTCGCGTGCGGCGCGTCCCAGCTCGGCTGCCGCCGCGACGCTGTCCGATACCGGCTTCTCGATCAACGCCGGCACGCCGCGCGCGATGCACGCAAGGCCGACCTCCACATGTGTCGCATTCGGCGTCGCGACGATCGCGCCGTCCGGGCGCACCGCGTCGAGCATCGTCGCGTAATCGGCGAACCCGCGTACCCCCTCGGCACGCGCGAACTGTTCGGCCGCCGGCGATGGATCGGCGATCGCCACCACTTCCACCTGCGCGTGCATGCGCGCGCGCTCCACGTGCATCCGCCCGATTGCGCCCGCACCGATCACTGCCAGCCGTCTTCTTCCCATCGCTTCATCTCCGTTGTTCGGGGCGTCCGCATCGCGTCGAGTCGTTCGCATTCCGGACCGACCGGGTGAATACCCCGATTTATTGAAATCTCCTTTAATTGTTGAATGCTATTCCACTTCAAACCAGAATTCACGAAAAAATTCGACACGTGTCGCGCGGCCTGCCCAAGGACCGCGCGGAATCGACCTTGACCAGGAAACAGGAGGCCAGACACATGACTGACCAGCACGAGCAGAACGACACCCTTTCCAGCCACCCGGCGGACGCGCCCGACAGCCCGGCGTTGCCGCGCCGCGCGTGGCTCGTCACCGCGGGCAAGGCGCTCGCGGGCGGTGCGGCGGCGCTCGCCGCGCCGGCGATCGTGCGCGCGCAGGGCGAGCAGCCGCTGAAGCTGGGCCTGCTGATGGCCAAGCAGGGCGTGTGGACCGAACAGGGCGAGGTGATCGCGAACGGCGTCAAGCTCGCGCTCGACGACGCGGGCAACCAGGCGCGCGGCCGGCGCGTCGATCTCGTCTGGTACGACGAACCGAATCCGCAGTCGGCGCAGCAGAACATGCAGAAGCTCGTCGAGCAGGACAAGGCGATAGCGGTGATCGGCGGCACGAACAGCGGCACGTCGCTGGCGATGTCGTCGGTCGCGTGGCGCACCAAGACGCCCTACATCGCACCGAACGCCGCGGCGCGCGAGCTCACCGGCAGCAGCTGCAACCCGTACACGTTCCGCGTGCTGAGCCCGACGCCCGTCGCGTGCCGCGCGCTCGCGCCGTCGCTGCTCGCGATCGGCAAGAAATGGCACTTCCTCGTCGCGAACTATGCGTACGGGCAGGACATCCAGCGGGCGATGTCGGATTTGCTGAAGCAGTCGGGCGGCTCGATCACCGGCGCCGACGTCACACCGCTCAACACCACCGATTTCAGCTCGTTCATCCTGAAGATCCGCCAGTCGAAACCCGACGTCGTGCTGCTCGGCCTGCCGGGCGGCGACCTGTCGACGTTCCTGAAGCAATACGCGGAAATGGGCATGAAAGGCCGGATCCCGGTGGCGTGCCCGATCATCGGCGACTCGGATCTGTGGTCGATCAACGCCGATGCGGCGACCGGCTACTACGGCAAGCCGTGGCATTTCAGCTCGCCGGGCCATTCGCCGGAAGAAGTCGCGTTCGTCAGGAAGTACACGGCGAAGTACGGCAAGCCGCCGGCCGACAAGGCCTGGATCGGCTGGTTCACGGCGCGCGCGCTGCTGCAGGCGATCAACCACGCGAAGAGCACGTCCGGAGCGGACATCGTGCAGAGCCTGGAAACCATTCAGCTCACCGACGGCAGCGGCCCCGCGAATTTCCGCCCGTGGGACCACCAGCTGCTGCGGCGCTGGAGCGTGTTCAAGGTGAAGGACCGGATCGCGGACAAATGGGACTGGCTCGACCCGATCTCCGTCGTGCCGCAGAACCCCGCCGAGCTCGACCGCCTGTTCGGCACGCGCCAGGAGATCGGCTGCCGGATGGCCGCGCGCTGAGCCCGCGCGCCGCCGCTGCGGCGGCGGCGCCCGAATCGACACGGCCCCAAGCGTATCCCGCGCGCGTCGCGGCCCGCCGCTCGCCCGTCACCACGCGGCGCGGCGCGGCGGCGGCGGGCCGCACTCTGGAGTAAGGGCATGGCTGAAATGTTGTTGTCCCAGGTCGCCAACGGACTGGTGCTGGGATTCCTCTATGTATTGCTCGCGATCGGACTGTCGATCATCTGCGGGCTGCTCGGCATCGTGAATTTCGCGCATGGCGCGCTGTTCGCGCTCGGCGCCTATTTCGCGATCGCGCTGTCGACGCAGTTCGGATGGGTCGCCGTCGTGCTCGCGCCGGTGCTCGTCGCGGCGGTGGGCGTGCTGATCGAACTGGTGTTCATCCGACGCCTGTACGGCAAGGAGCCACTGCTCGGCCTGATCGTCACGTTCGCGCTGTCGCTGCTGCTGACCGCGCTGGTGCGCCTCGTGTGGGGCGCGGGCGGCCTGCCGTTCAGCCCGCCCGAAATGCTCAACGGCTTCCTCGTGTACGGGCCGCTGCTGATCACGAAGTACCGGCTGTTCGTGCTCGCCGCGACGGTCGCGATCCTCGTCGTGCTGTGGTGGTTCATGAACTACACGCCGTACGGGCGGATCCTGCGCGCCGGCAGCCGCGATCCGGAAATGGTCGGGCTGCTCGGCATCAACCTGCCGCGCGTGCTGACCGGCGCCTTCGCGCTCGGCGCACTGCTCGCGGGCGCCGCCGGCGTGCTCGCCGCGCCGCTCGTCACGGTCACGCCGGGGATGGCGACGACCGCCGTGATGCCCGCATTCGTGATCGTGACGATCGGCGGGCTCGGCTCGTTCGCCGGCGCCGTGGTCGCGGGCCTGCTGGTCGGCATCGTGACCGCGCTGGCCGTCCAGTTCTTTCCGGAGGGCTCGTCAGTCGCCATGTACGTGCTGATGGCACTCGTCCTTCTCGTCCGCCCTCGCGGGCTGTTTGGTGAACGCTGGGAGCGCTTCGAGTGAAACCCGACTATCTGACCCGCCACCCTGTCGCGGTGCTGACCACCGCACTCGTCCTCGTGTCGCTCGCGCTCACCGCGACCGGCACGCCGCTCGAGCGCGCGACCCAGATCGCGATCTACACGCTCTACGGAATGGGCGTGAACCTGCTGGTCGCGTACACGGGCCTCGTGCCGTTCGGCGCATCGGTGTTCTTCGGCACGGCCACGTACCTGGTCGCCGTGTCGCTGCTGCGCGTGCTCGGCAACGAGCTGCTCGCGCTCGCGGCCAGCGTGCTCGTGACGACCGTGCTGGCCGCGCTGATCGGCGCGATCGTGTTGCGCCGGCGCGGGCTGTACTTCTCTTTGCTCACCCTCGCCTGTTCGCAGATCGCATTCGAGATCGCGTTCAAGTGGACGGATGTGACCGGCGGCGAAAACGGCCTGCAGAACGTGCCGCGCCCGACTTTCCCGGCGACCGTCGGCTTCCACGTGTTCGCGTGCGTGACGGTGATCGCCATCGCGTATCTGCTGTGGCGCCTCGTGCACGCGCCGTTCGGGCGGGCGCTGCAGGCGTTGCGCGACAACGAGCAACGCGCGGCGAGTCTCGGCTACGACACGTATCGGCTCAAGCTGCGTGCGTTCGTGATCTCGGCCGCCGTGATCGGCTACGCAGGCGGCCTGCTGTGCCTGATGCTGCAAGGCGCATACGCGAACAACCTGAGCTGGGAGCACGCGGGCGACAGCCTGTTGATGACCGTGCTCGGCGGCGTCCACCAGTTTCTCGGGCCGCTGTGGGGCGCGATCGCGTTCATCCTGCTCGAGGACAAGCTCAGCAGCCTGACCGAGCACTGGTGGCTGATCTTCGCGCCGATCATCATCGCGTTCGCGTTCTTCTCGCCCGAGGGCATCCATGGCATCGTGCAGCGGTTGCTGCGACGCCCGCGCTGGACCCTCGTGCGCGACACGATTCCCGCGCGTCCCGACACGATCGCGCCGTATCGCGCCGGCGGCATCGACACAGATTCCGACAAGCCCGTGCTGAGCGTGCGCGGGCTGTCGAAACATTTCGGCTCGCTCGTGACCGCCGAACAGATCGACCTCGACGTCCATCCGCGCCGGCTGCACAGCTTCATCGGCCCGAACGGCGCGGGCAAGACCACGTTCTTCAACATGCTGACGGGCGTGCTGTCGCCGACGGCCGGCACGATCACGTTCGACGGCCGGGACGTGACGAAGCTCGCGATGTTTCGCCGCGTGCGGCTCGGCATGAGCCGCTCGTTCCAGATCCTCAGCGTGTTCCGCAACCTCACCGTGTTCGAGAACGTGCGCGTGGCCGTACAGGCCGCGCAGCACGATCGCCTCGGCATGTGGCGCGACGCGCACACGCTCGGCGAACAGAATGCGCTGACCTGGTCGCTGCTCGCGGCGGTCGGGCTGGACGATCGCGCGGCGCACGGCTGCGAAAGCCTGTCGCATGGCGAGCAGCGCCTGCTCGAAATCGCGCTGTCGCTCGCGACCCGCGCGCGCCTGCTGCTGCTCGACGAACCGCTCGCGGGGCTTGCCGAGGCCGATCGCGTGCGCGTGGCGGCGATCATCCGCGAGCTGGCCAACCATCATGCGGTGCTGCTGATCGAGCACGACATCGATCGCGTGCTGACGATCTCCGATCGCGTCAGCGTGCTCCATCGCGGCCGGCTGATCGCGGACGGCTCGCCCGCCGAAGTCGCGCGCCATCCCGAGGTGGTCGAAGCCTATCTCGGCCACGCGAAGGGCGAGCGGCCGGTCGATGCGCGGCTGGCCGCACGACGCGGCGCGCAGCACGAAGAAGCCGCGCCGGCGCGACGCCCGCTGCTGCGCCTCGAAGGCGTGAAGGCCGGTTACACCGGCAACACGATCCTCGACGGCATCGACCTCACGCTCCACGAAGGCGAAGTCATCGCGATCCTCGGCCGCAACGGCGTCGGCAAGACGACGACGTTGCGCGCCGCGACCGGCGTCGCCGAAGTCACGGCCGGGCGCATCGTGTTCGACGGCCACGACATCACCGGGCGCCCCGCGCACGAGATCAATCGCCTCGGGCTCGCGATGGTGCCCGAAGGCCGCCGGCTGTTCCCCAACCTCACGGTTGCCGAGAACCTGCGGCTCGCCGCGCGCAAGGGCGGCGCGAGCGTCGACGAAATGTTCACGCTGTTCCCGCGCCTCGCGGCGCGCAAGGATGCGCGTGCCGAACACCTGTCCGGCGGCGAACGGCAGATGGTGGCGATCGCCCGCGCGCTGATGGCGCCGGCGAAGGCCATCCTGCTCGACGAGCCGTTCGAAGGGCTCGCGCCCGCCGTCGTGCAGGAAGTGCTCGACGCGGTCGTCAAGCTACGCGAGCGCGCGAGCGTCGTCATCGTCGAGCACCAGGCCGACATGGTGCTGCCGATCGCCGATCGCGCATACGTGCTCGTCAACGGTCGCGTCGCGCACGAAAGCAGCGCGGTCGCGCTCGAACAGGACCCCGCCACCCAGGCGAAATTGCTCGGCATCGTACACAACGAAGCCGGTTCCACCCAGGAGATGAAAACAGCATGATTGCCCCCTTGACCCCGACCACCCCGGTTTCGCTCGACGAAGGCCTGAGCGGTGCGACCCGCGTCCACTTCATCGTCGGCGATCCGATCGCGCAGGTCCGTTCGCCCAAGGGCGTGACGGCCGCGCTGCGCGAGGCCGGACTCGACGCGCTGGTCGTCCCCGCGCACGTCGCGCCGGACGATCTCGCGGCGTTCTTCGCGGGCATCACGCCGATGCGCAACGTCGACGGCGTGATCATCACGGTGCCGCACAAATTCAGCGCCGCCGGCTTCTGCACGAGCCTGTCCGACGAAGCCGCATTCCTCGGCGCGGCCAATACGCTGCGCCGCACCGCCGACGGCGGCTGGCACGGCGGCATGTTCGACGGCACCGGCTTCGTCGCCGCGCTCGGCGACGCAGGCTGCGACCTGCCCGGCAAGCGCGCGCTGCTGGTCGGCGCGGGCGGCGCAGGCTCGGCGATCGGCCATGCGCTGGTGATGGCGGGCGTCGCGTCGCTCGACGTGCGCGACAACGATGCCGCCCGCACCGCGTCGCTGGTCGACCGGCTGGCGACGCTGCAACGCGGCACGGTGCGCGTCGCCGCCACGGACGTCGCGCCCGAATCGTTCGACGTGATCGTCAATGCGTCGCCGATGGGCATGCGGGCGGACGATCCGCCGCCCGTCGACGTATCGCGCGTGCCGGCCACCACCTTCGTCGGCGACGTCGTCACGAAGCCGCCGCTCACGCCGTTCATCGAAGCGGCGCGTGCCCGCGGCTGCCGAACCGTCACGGGCACGCAGATGTTCTCGCGGGTCTGTGACCGGATGGTCGCGTTCCTGATCGATACCGCCGCCTGAGCGCGTGCGGGCGGGGCGCGAGCGCCGTGCGCGGCGCGCCCCGCCGAATCCCGTTCGGCACCACGGGCAGCGGCCACATCATCGACGCGACCGCCACGCTCGGCGACGGCTTCAACTCGGCGCCGTCGTCCACGCGCAGCCAGTTCGCGGCCGGCGTCGGCATCGTGCACCGCTTCTGAACGTCGCCGCACGCCGCTCCGCCTACTTTTTAGAACACTATTCCACTTTGCTATTTATTGGAATAACATTCCATAATTATCGGAGCATCTTCCGCCGCGCGTCGAATCCGGGCGCGCGACGGAACGACATGAAGGAGACGTGGACATGGGTGCGGTGCAACAGGACTGGGACGAGGAAGTGGACCTGCTGGTATTCGGCGCGGGGGCGGCGGGCATGACCGCCGCGCTCGTCGCGCATCACGAGGGGCTTGCGGTCCTCGTCTGCGAAAAAACAGCCGTGGTGGGCGGCATCACGTCCACGTCGGGCGGCACGACGTGGGTGCCGGGCACCCGCCTGAGCGTCGACGCGGGCGTGCCCGACAGCGTCGACGATGCGCGCCGCTTCCTGCAGTCGGTGGTCGGCGCACGCGGCGGCGACGACGCGCGCGAAGCCTTCCTGCAGAGCGGCCCCGATGCGATCGACGAGCTCGCGCGCATCAGCGAAGTCAAGTTCGTCGCCGCCGCCGCGCATCCCGATTACGTGAACGGCCCCGGCGCGGCCTATGGCGGGCGGGCGCTCGTGCCCGCGCCGTTCGATGCGCGCGTGCTCGGCCGCGCATTCGCGCGCGTGCGCCCGCCTCGCAAGGAGTTCATGGGGCTCGGCGGGATGATGGTCGCGCGCGCCGACCTCAATGCGCTGCTCGCGCCGTTCGCATCGGCCGCGAACTTCAAACGCACGGTCGCGGTCGTCGGCCGCTATGCGATGGACCGCCTGCGTTTTCCGCGCGGCACGCAGCTCGTAATGGGCAACGCGCTCGCCGCGCGGCTCTATTACAGCCTGCTCAAGCGCCAGGTCGAGATTCGCTTCGACACGCCACTACTCGAACTGGTACGCGACGACGGCCGCGTCACCGGCGCCATCGTCACGACGCCGGACGGCGGCCGCAGGCGAATCGGCGCGCGGCGCGGCGTGGTGCTCGCGACCGGCGGCATCACGCGCCATCCGTCGCTGCGCCAGCAGTTCTTCCCCGCCGCGGCCCGGCCGCTGTCGCTGTCGCCGGCGACGCACACCGGCGACGGCGTCGACCGCGCGCAGCGCGTCGATGCGCGGGTCGAAAACGGCGGCGACAGCCCGGGGCTGTGGATGCCGTGCTCGATTCGCCGTGCCCCGGGCGGCGACGGCGACAGCGTCTGGCCGCACATCATTCTCGATCGCGCGAAACCCGGCCTCATCGCGGTCAACAGCCGCGGCGAGCGCTTCGTCAACGAGTCGGACTCGTATCACGACTTTGTGATGGGCATGCTGCGCGACAGCGGCAATGGGCCCAGCGTGCCGGCCCATCTGATCGTCGATGCGGCGTTCATCCGGACCTATGGCCTCGGCCTGCTGATGCCGGCGCGCAGCGCGGCGCGCATCGCGGCGTTCGAGCGTGCCGGCTATCTGGTCAAGGGCGCGACGCTGGCCGAGCTGGCAGCGAAATTGCAGGTGGATGCGAACGGCTTGGCGCGTACCGTCGCGACCTACAACCGCGACGCCACCAACGGCGAGGATCCGGCGTTCCAGCGCGGCAGCAGCCCGATGAGCCGCTTCAATGGCGACCCGGCGCAACAGCCGAACCCGTGCATTCGCCCGATCGGCGCCGGGCCCTACTATGCCGTGACCGTATGGCCCGCCGACCTCGCGTGCAGCGCGGGGCTGAGCGGCACGGCGAACGGCGAGGTGGTCGACGTCGACGGGCGCGTGATTCCCGGCCTGTTCGCGTGCGGCAACGATCTCGCGTCGATCTTCCGCGGCGCCTATCCGGGCCCCGGCACGACGCTCGGCCCGGCCATCGTATTCGGCTGGCGCATCGCGAAATTCGTCGCGCGACGCGACGCGGGGTCGACGGGCACATCGGCCGCGACCACCGCGCATCGCTCGACCTGCGACACCGCCCACGGCTGACGAACGCGCCGGCACGGCACGGGCAAGCCGAGCCGGCTCAACCCATCGAGGAGGAATCGTTCATGCAATGTATCGTCAACCGCCACGCGTTGAACATGCCGAAACTGGGGCTCGGCACGTGGCCCATGCTCGGCGACGACTGCACGCGCGCGGTCGCGCTCGCGCTGGAGTCGGGTTATCGGCACCTCGATACCGCGGCCGCGTACGAGAACGAAGCGGCGGTCGGCGAGGCCATCGCGGCGTCGAACGTCCCGCGCGAGCAGATTCACGTGACCAGCAAAGTGTGGTGGGACCAGTTGAGCCCCGAACGCATGCGGAAATCGCTCGACAACACGTTGCGCGCGCTGCGCTCCGACTACGTGGACCTGTTCCTGATCCACTGGCCGGCGCCCGACTGGAATCTTGCCGAGACGATCGACACGCTCGTGTCGTTCAAGGAGCAAGGACGCGCCCGGGCGATCGGCGTCGCGAACTTTCCGCTTCCGCTGTTGCGCGATGTCGTTGAAAACCGGCAGGCACCGCTGGCCGCGATACAGGTCGAGTACCACGTGCTGCTGGGTCAGGCGCGGCTGCTTCAATTCGCGCGCGAGCACGACATGGCGCTGATCGCGTACAGCCCGCTCGCGCGCAACCGCGTGTCGGAGATTCCGGAGCTGCAGCGGATCGCCGACAAGCATCGCGTGCTGCCGACCCAGGTCGCGCTGAAATGGCTGCTTGACCAGCCGAACGTGGCCGCCGTGCCGAAGGCGGCCGGACAACGCAATCAGCTCGCCAACCTGGCATCGCTCGACGTGGGCCTGGACGACGCCGATCGTGCGCTGATCGGCGGCCTGCCGAAGAACCAGCGCCTCGTCAGCCCGGCGTTCGCGCCGCAGTGGGACCCGGCTGAATGAAGAACCGGGGTGGGGCATTGCGCACGCCCCGAGGTCCGGCGCTCAATGGATTCAGCAACCGGAGTGCGACTCCGTTTCCGAGATTACAGGGTCCCGCCCGTTGATAGGACAGATGCTTTTATCAGGTGAATGGCCAACAAACGGTATGCCGAACCTCCCGTTCTGCTGGCGACTCGAGAGTGATACGGTGAACGCCGAATGGCTGCACCGCGTGCGCTGCCTGCATTCACAAAGGCACGCCGCTCCCGCGCTGTCCAAAGCACCAGCCGCGCGACTTCCGCTGCCCACGCTCGCTCTATTCGAGCGAGATCATGTCAACGCGCCGCTCCCGCCCCCCCCCTCCAGACCACGCACTTCCCGCGTGATCGCCGCCGCAGCGCTCCCCGATCCCGACGAGCGCCAGTTGCGGAATCCGACAACACACTTTCAACCATCCAGACAACAATCGAAGAAAAAAAGGGCGAGCAAAATCCGCGGCTCGCCCTTAAAATGCACCGCTTAGTTAATTTCTACAGCTAACCAGGCTGCACGATCAGGATCTGCGAAGCCCGCACCCGCGCATGCATGCAACGCGGCGCCGCCTCCATATGATCGAACAGGGCCACCCGCTGCGCCCTCTTCCTGCCTTCGATGCAGCCCAGGCGCAACCGGATAGAAGACACTCATGTCCAAGCAATCAACTGCAGGGCCGATTCATGCTTCGGCCCGAATCGGCCTGATCGCCGCGGGATTGGTCTCGCTGCTTCTCGGGCTCTATTTCATCATCGGCGGCGGCATGCTCGTCGCACGCGGCGGTAGCTGGTATTACCTGCTGGCAGGGCTCGCGCTGTGCGCGACCGGCGTCCAGCTCGCCCGCCGTCGCTCCAGCGCGGTCGCGATCTACCTCGTCATGCTGATCGCCACGGCGCTGTGGGCCGTCTGGGAAGTCGGCTTCGCGTTCTGGCCACTCAACGCGCGGATCTTCATGTTCTCGATGATCGGCATGCTGCTCGTGACGGTCTGGCCGCTGCTGCGCCGTGCCGAAGGCAAGGCGCCCGCACGAGGCGCCGCATGGGGCATCGCCGCCGTGCTGCTCGCCTGCAACGGCGTGTTCGTCTACGGGATGTTCGTGCCGCACGGCACGTTCGGCACCGAGACGCCCGCGCCGGTGGCCGGCATCGCAGGCACCGAGGACTGGACGGCCTACGGTCACTCGGCCGGCGGCGACCGCTTCGCGGGCTATACGCAGATCAACCGCGACACGGTGAAGAACCTGCAGGTCGCATGGACGTTCCACACCGGCGACACGCCGCTCAGCCCGGACGGCGGCGGCTCGGAAGACCAGGAAACGCCGCTGCAGGTCGGCAAGACGCTGTTCCTGTGCTCGCCGCACAACACGGTGATCGCCGTGGACGCCGCAACCGGCACCGAAAAATGGCGCCATGCGTTTCCGACCAAGACGACGGTCTGGGTGCGCTGCCGCGGCCTCGCCTACTTCGACGCGGACAAGCCGCTCGTGCAGCCGACCGTCGCCGGTTCGACGCCGGTCCTGCCGATCGCCGCGTCCGGCGATCCGGCCGTGTGCCGCCGCCGCATCTTCATGAACACGATCGATGCGAAGCTCGTCGCACTCGATGCCGACACTGGCAAGCTCTGCGACGCATTCGGCGATCACGGCATCGTCGACATGAAGGCCGGCCTCGGTAACGCGAAAAGCCCGCTGTACGAACTCACGTCGGCGCCGACGGTCGCGGGCACAACGGTGGTCACGGGTGGCCGCGTGGCCGACAACGTGTCGCTCGACATGCCCGGCGGCGTGATCCGCGGCTTCGACGTGATGACCGGCAAGATGAAGTGGGCGTTCGATCCGGGCAATCCGGACGATCACGCGGAGCCGGCACCGGGCAAGATCTTCACGCGCTCGACGCCGAACGTGTGGGCGCCGATGACCTATGACGCGACGTCGAACACGATCTACATGCCGGTGGGCAATGCGGCGATCGACCTGTGGGGTGTGAAGCGCACCGCGCTCGACGAGAAGTACGGTGCATCCATCCTCGCGCTCGACGCGACGACGGGCGCGGAAAAGTGGCACTTCCAGACCGTTCACCACGACCTGTGGGACTACGACGTGCCGATGCAGCCGACGCTGATCGACTTCCCGATGGAAGATGGCAAGCGCGTGCCGGCGCTGATCGTCGGCACCAAGATGGGCCAGCTGTTCGTGCTCGATCGCGCGACCGGCAAGCCGCTGACGAAGGTCGTCGAACATCCGGTCAAGACCGCGTCGATTGCGAACGAGCCGTATTCGAAGACGCAACCGCTGTCCGTCGGCATGCCTCAGATCGGCGCGGACGTGCTCAAGGATTCGGACATGTGGGGCGTCACGCCGATCGACCAGTTGATGTGCCGCGTGATCTTCCGCGGCATGCGCTACGACGGCCTTTTCACTGCACCGGACACCGATCGTTCGCTCAGCTTCCCGGGTTCGCTCGGCGGCATGAACTGGGGCGGCCTCTCGTATGATCCGAACGCGGACATGATCTACGTGAACGACATGCGCCTCGGCCTCTGGGTCCATCTGGAAAAGGAAAAGAACCGCAGCGGTACATCCAACGGCAACGAGTCGGTGAACGCAGGCATGGGTGCGGTGCCGCTCGGCGGCACGCCATACTCGGTGCTGAAGGACCGCTTCTTCTCGCCGCTCGGCATCCCGTGCCAGAAGCCGCCGTTCGGCAGTCTCACCGCGGTCGACCTGAAAACACGTAGCATCGCATGGCAAGTCCCGCTCGGCACCGTGAAGGACACGCGCCTCTACGGCGTGCCGATGCACATGCCGTCGCCGATCGGCATGCCCACCATCGGCGGCTCGCTCACGACGGGCGGCGGCCTCGTGTTCTTCGCCGCGACGCAGGACTACTACCTGCGCGCGTTCGACAGCTCGACGGGCAAGGAAGTGTGGAAGGCGCGTTTGCCGGTGGGAAGCCAGGGCACGCCGATGAGCTATACCCTCAACGGCAAGCAGTACATCGTCATCTCGGCAGGCGGTGCGCGCCAGTCGCCCGATCGAGGCGACTACGTGGTTGCCTACGCATTGCCGGACAACAAGTAAGCGCCTGATTCGACCGGATTGCGTGCGGCATGGTGCGGCAACCCTCGCCGCACCACGCCGCACGCGACGCGTCGCCCCACTGCCGAGGCTGCCCGCCTCCCTTGCCCATGAGTCATTCCCTTCCCGCTTCCCGCCCCCGACGTCACGATGCCGCGTCGGAAAACGGCCGAGCGCGCCGGCCGGCGGCCGGCACACGTGTCGCGCTCCGCATTGGTGTCGCAGCGGCGGCCATTGCCGCGCACGCATCCGTGGTCCATGCACAAAGCAGCGTGACGCTGTACGGTGCGATCGACACGAGCATCGAAATCACGAATCCGGGCTCCGGCTACGTCGCGCGGATGGATTCCGGTGCATATCGAGGCTCGCGCATCGGCGTGCGCGGCGCCGAGGATATCGGCAACGGCGTAAAGATCCTGTTCGATCTCGAGAACGGCTTCGGCTCGACGGACGGCAGTCAGGCCGTCGCCGGCACGTTGTTCAACCGCCAGGCCTGGATCGGCGTGAGCTCGCGCTACGGCACCGTGCGGATCGGCCGCCAGTATTCGCCGATCTACATCCCGTTCAAGGGGCAGCTCGATGCGTTCGGTGCTGGCACGATCGCGTCGGGCCTCGACAATCTGTCGAAAATCACGCCGTACGAAAGCAACGCGATCACGTACCTTTCACCCGAGGTCCATGGCTTCTCGACCACGATCATGGCGTCGTTGCGCGCGCCAACCGACGGCGACGGCAATGGACTGGCAGGCCACATCGAGACGTTCTCGTGGCATGACGGCCCGCTCCGCATTTCATATGCGCACCAGCAAACCCACGGCAGCGGCGCATTGCGCGCCAACCTCGGCGGCGCCTCCTATGCATTCGGCCCGGTGACCGGCTTCCTGTCGTATTTCAATGGCGACGGCGGAACGCCCCGCTACCACAACGACGGCGTGTCGGCCTCCGCGCGCTATGCGGTGAGCGCGCGTTTTCGCACGTCGCTGGGGTACACGTGGCTGCGTGACCGATCGGGCGGCGACAACGACGCCGACCAGTTCAGCGCCGCGTGCGAATACGATCTGTCGAAGCGCGTCCTGCTCTATGCAAGCGCGGCCTGGCTGCATAACCGTGGCCAGGCCGCGTTCACGCTGAAAGGCGTGAACGTGATCGGCCTCACGCCGTCGTGGCCGGGGGCGTCGGTGCGCGGAATCCAGTTCGGGATGATCGACCGTTTCTAGAAGCCACCGCCAGTTGCCGCAAGCAAGGCGAGCAACTGATTCGCTGCCTGCAGCGCCTGCACGGACGTGAATCCCGCTAGACGCGTTCCCGGGTTCCCGAACGGATGCTGCGCGCGATCGCCTCGAGCGTGGCGATCGTATCGACCGACTCCGCTTCGGTGCTGCCGTTCCACTGCTCCCGGCCGAGCCGGACGGCGCGCACGAAGCGCTCGGTTTCCGCGAGGAGGCCGCTGTCGCCCGGCCGCACGATGGTTTCCCGCGGCGTCGTGGACGAAACGCCGCGGCGCAGATGAATCTCGGGCGGTCCGTCTTGTGGCGGGCTGTTGAGGAAGGTCGTCTCGAGGATGCCGTCGGTTCCCGTGATCCGCCGTGACGGGGAAACGCCGTGTTGAAGCTGCATGCGATCTGGCCCAGCACGCCGTTCGGCAACGCGAGGCAGGCAGTCACGGTGAGATCGACCTTCGTATCTGATCAGCGCGCAGCGGCACTGAACCGCACCGAATTGGGTGGAGGAGCGTATTCTTGAGAGAATCGAGCCATGAACAAGAAGGCAAGCACGTTTTCCCCGGATGTTCGAGAGCGTGCAGTGCGACTGGTACGCGAGCAGCGTAGCGAACATCCTTCGATGTGAACGGCAGTCGAATCGATTGAACCGATGATCGGCTGCACGCCGCAGACGCTTCTGGATTCGGTCAATTCAGACATGAATGCCCCCGGAAATTTGGTGGGTGAGATTTGGTTCTGGGGACTTGAGGGCACGCATCGTCGGATAAATGAAAGCCTCGCCGGTTGCGGGCATGACGCTTGCGCCCACCCTCAGTATCTTTCTCCATGCGCGGCCGGCGCCGATAATGCGTACGGCAGCGGCCGACGACACCGCACCGAGGCAAGGAGGCTCCCCGCATGACGACGCCGTTCAAGCCGGGCGACCACGTCCGCTGGAATTCCGAAGCCGGTTACGTGACCGGCACGATCATCGCGATCCACACGCAGGATTTCGACTATAAGGGCCATCGCCACCGTGCGTCGCCCGACGATCCGCAATACGAGATCAAGAGCGATCGCACCGACCACATCGCCGCGCATCGCGGGCGCGTGCTCGAACGCATCGCCGACAAGGACGACACGTGACGCTCCCGTTCTACACGATCGGCCATTCGAACCGCACGCTCGACGCGTTCGTCGGGATGCTCGACGCGGTCGATATCGCGCTGCTGGCCGATATCCGGAAGATGACGCATTCGCGCACCAATCCGCAGTTTAACGAAGCAACGCTCCCCGCCGCACTGGCCGCGGTCGACATCACGTACGAGCACATCGCGGCACTCGGCGGACTACGCGGCAAGTCGCGCGGCGTGCCCGACGAGGTCAACGGCTTCTGGACGAACCGCAGCTTCCATCGCTACGCCGACTACGCGCTGTCGCCCGAGTTTCGAACGGGCCTCGACCGGCTGATCGCGCAAGGGCACCGGCAGCGCTGCGCGATCATGTGTTCGGAAGCCGTGTGGTGGCGCTGTCATCGGCGCATCGTGTCCGATTACCTGATTGCGCGCGGCGAAACGGTGCTGCACATCATGGGCCCGAATCGCGTGGAGCCCGCGCGCCTCACGGTCGGCGCGGCGATCCGGGACGACGGGACGATCGTCTATCCGGACGTCGAAGGCGACGCGCCAGCAGACGAAGCCGGCGCGCAGCCGACCGCGTGACGCGTCATCGATCGTGCGCGTGATGCCGTGACGGCATGAAAGCGTGAAGGTGCGCAGGCCCGATGCAACGCCCATGTCGATCGACCGTGCCCGCTGCGCACCCGATACGCTGCACGCTCACCCCGCTTTGCGCCGCCGCGATCCTGCATTACCATCGTGCGTCCACCGCGCGTACGCGCGCGCCCCGCCACCTCTGCACTCCCGCACCGATGCTCGCCCTCATCATCATCGCCGGCCTGTGGGCCGGCCTGCAGAACGCCCTCGCGGGCGGCGGCTCGTTCGTCACGCTGCCCGCGCTGATCGTGTCGGGGATGTCGCCGCTCGCGGCGAACATCACGTCGACGGTCGCGCTGTTCCCCGGCCAGGTCACGACGGGCTGGGCGAGCCGGAACATGGTGTGCGGCGCCGGCAAGCTGTCGTTTCGCGCGCTGTTCGCGATCAGCGTGGTCGGCGGCGCGCTCGGCGGCCTGCTGCTGCTGAAAACCCCGTCGTCGATCTTCTCGCACCTCGTGCCGTGGCTCGTGCTGTTCGCGACGGTCGTGTTCGCATGGGGCAGCTTCTTCCGCAAGCCCGGCGCCGGCACGCAGCATCTCGGCCCCGTCACCGCCGCGATCTCGCAATTCCTGATCGCGATCTACGGCGGCTACTTCGGCGGCGGCATCGGGTTCCTGATGATGGCCGCGCTGACGATGGCCGGCCTGTCGCCGCGTCACGCGATGTCGACGAAGAATGCGCTCGCTGGCGTGATGAACGCGTCGGCGGTCGTGCTGTTCCTGACCTCGCCGCACCTGCACTGGCGCGAGGCCATCGCGCTCGGCGGCGGCGCGATCGTCGGCGGCCTGCTCGGTGCGTGGGCGCTGCATCGCGTGAACGAGCGCGTGCTGCGGATCGCGATCGTCTGCATCGGCGCCGCGCTGACCGTCGGGCTGTTCGTCAAGCCGATCTGACGCACACGCGCCGAGCGCGCGGATGGCACGCACGCCGTCGGTCGCGGCGGATTCGCAATCAATGGGCAAGCGGCCGTGCGCCGAGCGCTGGCGGAGTCGCGCGCCCGCCTCGATGTTGCGGGCGCTTTCGACAACTTGCGCGCCCCGCGCTTCGATCCTTGCAGGCGGGCGCGTTCAGCCGAACGGCCGCACGCCGATCAGCGGGCCGTGCAGGAACAGCGCGAAGACGGCCCATACGACGAGCCCGGCGACGATCGTCACTGCATCGCCCGACAGCCTGCCCGCCGGATAGCGAACGCCGTCGAGGCGATCGCGCGCGCGCCACACGACGAAATCGACCAGCGACCACACGAAGAATGCGCCGAACAGCACGACCGCGTGCAGCGTGCCGTTCGCGAGCAGGTGCGCGATCGCCCACACCATCACGCCGGCCACCATCGGATGGCCGACGAGCGTCTTGATGCGGTTGCGCGGCACGTAGGACGCAGCGATCAGCACGAACGCGATCGCGGTCAGCATGCCGGTGAGATGGCGAATGCCGACGGGCGACACCCACAGCAGCGTCCCGCCCTGGCGCGCAATCCCGTAACCCCAGATGATCAGCACGAAGCCGACGATCGACGCGATCGCATAGGGGCCCTTCCAGCGTTTCTCGCCGATCCGCTCGATGGTCGCGGATCGCCAGCCGTCCGCGACGATCCGAATCGAATGCACACCGAGGAAGATCGCTAAACCGAGAATCAGGACGAGCATCGGCTATCTCCGTCTGGAACGATGAGTTGGGAATCATTCGCGCGGCTTTCGATGCGCCGTTCGCGAGGCCGGCAGCGAGACCGGCTCGGGTTGCGCCGGGCATGGACGCAATCGCGCCGATCATAAACGCCGGGGCCGCCGTTGTGAAGCAGCCGGAACATGCGGTGCGTCAAACCCGGCGCTTGCGTGCACCCGCGGTAGCTCGAAAGCAAGGAAAGGAAATGCGCCGCCGTACGCTCGGCGCTAGGTGCGCTTGCGTGTCGCTTCCGGTTTCGGCGCCGGCTTCGACTTCGGCCGTGCCTTGCGCTTCGGCGCCCCGGCCAGCAGCGCCGCGCGATACGCGCCGCGACACCAGTCGAACAGCGCGCCCGTGTCCTCGAGCACGTCGGCCGGCGTTTCGTAATAGCCCTCGAGTGCAACGGTGCGCGTGGGACGCTCATACGAGAACGGCCCCATCCCCGCCGCGACGAACGCGGGACGGTTCACGTCGTCGACGCGCAGGAACAGCGACCCGCGCGACATGAAGCCGAACATCACGCCGTCGAGCCGCATCGCGGCGCCGCTGAAGAACCGCACGACCTGTACGTTGCCGAGCGGCGCGAGCCGATACGCGATCTCCTCGCCGTGCGCCTTCTCCGATTGCCAGCTCATGCGAGCCCCGTGCAGCGCTGCGTCCACACGTCGAGTTCCGCGTCGTCGAAGCCCACGGCCGCCGCGCTCTCGCGGATCTGCCGCCACGTCGCACGATCGACCGGAATGCCGTCCGCGCCGCGCGCGGCGCGGCTCGCCTCCTCCGGCTCGCCGGGCATCCGCACCGGCGCGTCGCCCGCCTGCGGCGACGCCTTCGCCCATTCGACGAACGCATCGGCTTCGCGCTCCGCATCGGCCGCGTCGAACGCGTTCGGATCGATCAGCACCGACAGCATCCCGTTGACGATCGCGCTCGTCTTCTGCAGCGTGCCGCCGTAGGTCGTATGCCCGCCGACCAGCGCGCCGCCGAAGATCTCGCACATCGCCGCCAGCGCATAACCCTTGTGCAGTCCGAACGGCAGCAGCGAGCCGAACGGCTGCTCGTGCATGACTGCCGGATCGTCGGTCGGCCGGCCGCGATGATCGATCAGCGACCCGGCCGGCACGCGCTTGCGCTGGTTGTATGCCACCCGCGTCTTGCCATACGCGATCGCGCTCGTCGCGAAATCGAGCAGCAGCGGCGGCCGGCCCGCGCGCGGATACGCGGCGCAGAACGGATTCGTGCCGAAACGCGGATCGGTGCCGTGCAGCGGCGCGACGAGCAGGTCGCCCGGCACGTTGACGAAATGGAACGATACGAGCCCCGAGCGCGCGCACTGCTCGGCCCAGTGCCCGATGCGGCCGAGGTGATGGACGTCGCGCAGCCCGATCGCGCAGATGCCCATGCGTCGCGCGCGCTCGATCCCTTCGACCATCGCCTCGAACGCGATCACCTGGCCGAAGCCGCGCCCGCCGTCGATCGTCAGCACCGCGCCGCCGTCGCGAACGATCGACGCGTGCCCGTTCAATTGCAGTTGCCCTTCCCGCCACGACGCCACGTAGTTCGGGATCATCCCGATCCCGTGCGAATCGTGCCCCGCCAGATTCGCGCCGACCAGGTGATCGGCAACGAGCCGCGCCTCGCGCTCGCTGCTGCCGGCCCGCTCCCAGAGTGCCGCGACGAATGCATGCAGCGGTTCGGCGCGCATGCTCAGCGGGTCGGTATCGGAAGTCGGCAGCGCGGTCATCGGCAAGGCTCCGTGAGGTCGGGGTGAATCCGGGTGATTCCGGTCGAATCCGTTCGGGTCGGGCAGCGCGAACGCTCAGCGCGCGGACGCGATCACGTCCGCCACCGCCGCGGTCAGCTTCTTCGCGTACGGCACGTGCAGGAACTCGTTCGGGCCGTGCGCATTCGACTTCGGCCCGAGCACGCCGCACACCATGAACTGCGCGGACGGGAAGCCGGCCTGCAGCACGTTCATCAGCGGGATCGTGCCGCCGAGACCCATGTACGCGCAGTCCGCGCCGAAGTGGCGACGCGACGCGGCGTCGAGCGACGACGCGAGCCACGGCGCGAGATCCGGCGCGCTCCAGCCGGTCGCGGCACCCGCGTCCGGCTTGAACGTGACCTTCGCGTTGTACGGCGGATCGAGTTCGAGCAGTTCCTTCAGCTGCTGCACGGCCTGTGCGGCGTCGACGAGCGGCGGCAGGCGCAGCGACAGCTTGAACGCGGTGCGCGGACGCAGCACGTTACCCGCGTCGGCGAGCGCCGGCAGACCGGCCGCGCCCGTCACGGACAGCGACGGACGCCACGTCGAATTCAGCAGCGCCTCGCGCGGATCGGTCGTGGTCGGCAGCACCGGCTTGCCGTCCGCGCCGCATGCCCACGGCAGCCCCTTCCACACGGCGTCGCCGAGGATCGCGGCGGCCGTGTCGGCTTCGCGTACGCGGCTGTCGGGAATCTCGCAATGGAACACGCCCGGCAGCAGGTTGCCGTTCTTCGCATCTTCCAGGCGCTCGAACAGCTGGCGCATCACGCGGAAGCTCGACGGCGCGATGCCGCCGAAGACGCCGGAGTGCACGCCTTCCTCGAGCACCTCGACCTGCAGGTCGCCGGACACCAGCCCGCGCAGCGACGTCGTGAGCCACATCTGGTCGTAGTTGCCCGCGCCCGAATCGAGGCACACGACGAGCGACACCTGGCCGAGCCGGTCGCGCAGCGCGTCGACGTACGGCAGCAGGTCGTAGCTGCCCGACTCCTCGCAGGTCTCGATCAGGCCGACGCAGCGCGGCCGTTCGACGCCCTGCTCGTCGAGCGCGCCGAGCGCCGCGAGGCTCGCGTAGATCGCATAGCCGTCGTCCGCGCCGCCGCGGCCGTACAGCTTGCCGTTCTCGTACTTCGGTGTCCACGGGCCGAGGTCCGCCCGCCAGCCGTCGAATTCGGGCTGCTTGTCGAGGTGGCCGTACAGCAGGATCGTGTCGGTGCTGCCCGAGCGCGTCGCAGGCGTTTCAAAGAAGATCACCGGCGTGCGGCCGGGCAAGCGCACGATCTCGAGCTTCAGGCCTTTCACCGGCTGGCGTTCGGCCCACTGCGCGGCATCGGTGACGACCCGCTCGAGATACCCGCGCTTCGCCCAGTCGGGGTCGAACGCGGGGCTCTTCGCCGGGATCGCGATGTAGTCGGTCAGTGCGTGGAGAATTTCATCGTTCCACTTGCGCTCGACGAAGGTAACGAGCTTGTCATGGTCGAGGACGGGGGTAGTGTCGACGGAGGTCATGGTGGGGTGCCTGGATAGGGCTGACGAAAAACCGGATGATACGCCGATGCCCCCGCCCCAGGGCGCTTTCCGTGGCCGTATTCAGGGGCCCGTTCGGGCCCGTTTCCCGCAGCGCCTGGATCAGCGGCAGGCGAGAAAGCGGCATCGTCATCGGAATCACCGTTCGGTAAAACAATCACGGGCGCCGGCGAGCGCATTTCGAGCGCTCGATAATAACCGACCAATTCAATCAGGACTTTCCGAGTCATTCAGCCCATAAATTGAATTAACCAGTTCGGCAAAAAACCAATAATCCGTTCGATTTTCACGATACCTCGGCCGCGAACACGCCCCCGACCGGCTCGAGCGCACCGCCTGGCGCCATCCAGCCCCATCCAGTCGCACCATGACATTTCATCTTCATCAATGATGATCATCAATATTCAAGATATTAAATTACATCGTTTACTCTTACTCGAATTCAATTAAGAGATAAGATGCTGTCGTTCAATAAAACGACGGACCATTCCGGAATCGTCGACGGGCGCCGGGCCGCGCCACCTCAACCGCATCACGATCATTCAAGGAGCCTCGCATGTCCGATGCCAGCTCGTCCTCCTCCCGCTCCACCGTCGCGCCAGCCGCGACCGCCACGCCGAAAATCGGCGTCATCCCCGCCACGCTGATGGTTGCCGGCAACATGATGGGCTCCGGCGTCTTCATGCTGCCCGCGAACCTCGCCGCCACCGGCGGCATCGCGATCTTCGGCTGGCTGATCACCGTCGTCGGCGCCGTGTCGCTCGCGCTGGTGTTCGCGAAGCTCGCGGCAATCGACCCGGCCGCCGGCGGCCCGTATGCGTATGCGCGCAAGTCGTTCGGCCCGTACATCGGCTACCAGACCAATCTGATCTACTGGCTCGCGAACGTGCTCGGCAACGTCGGCCTGGCGGTCGCCGGCCTCGGTTATCTCACGCACTTCTTCCCGATGCTGCGCGACCCGCTGGTATTCGCGCTCGCGCAGATCTTCGTGATCTGGCTGTTCACCTACGCCAACATCCTCGGACCGAACGTGGTCGGCCGCGTGCAGTCGGTCACGACGATCTTCGCGCTCGTGCCGATCCTCGGGATGGCCGTGTTCGGCTGGTTCTGGTTCAGCAAGGACGTGTACTTCGCCGGCTGGAACGTGTCGGGTGCGAGCAGCTTCGGCGCGATCGGCGCGACCTTGAACTTCACGCTGTGGGCGTTCATCGGCGTCGAGAGCGCGTCGGTGTCGGCCGGTGTCGTCGAAAACCCGTCGCGCAACGTGCCGATCGCGACCGTCGGCGGCGTCGTGCTCGCGGCCGTCTGCTACGTACTCAGCTCGACCGTGATCATGGGGATGATCCCGAACAAGGCACTGCTCGCGTCGAGCGCGCCGTTCGCGGATGCCGCGCGCCTCGCGCTCGGCGACACCGCCGCGAACGCGGTTGCGATCTGCGCGGCGCTCGGCTGCCTCGGCTCGCTCGCGGGCTGGACGCTGCTGGTCGGCCAGACCGCGAAGGCCGCGGCCGACGACGGCCTGTTCGCCGGCGTGTTCGCCCGCGTCAACTCGAAGAACGTGCCGTCGGCCGGCCTTGCGATCGTCGCGGTCATCATGTCGGTGCAAGTGCTCGCGACGATGTCGCCGAGCGCGAGCGAGCAGTTCGGCAAGATCGCGTCGATCGCCGTGATCATGACGCTGCTGCCATACATCTACTCGTGCATCGCGATCAAGGTGCTCGGCTACGGCAAGATGCCGTCGCACCAGTTCACCTTCTACACGATCGTCGGCCTGATCGGCGCCGTCTACGCGCTGTGGGCGATGGTCGGCTCCGACGGCCAGCAGACGCGCTGGTCGCTGATCTTCGTGATCGCGACGATCGTGTTCTACGAGCTGTCGATCAACCGTCAGCGCGAAATCGAGGAAACCCATATCCATCCGGGCGGCCGCTCGCCGCGCTGGGTGCGCTACCTCGCGCTCGGCATCACCATCGCCGCGCTCATCGCGACCTTCTGGATCTCCGTGGGCCGACACACGGCCGACATCCTTCACGCACGCTCGCCGGCCGCGGGCGTCCAGGCAACCCAGCAAACGGGGGAATGACCCATGACCGCTTCCTTGACCCAACCGGCGTTCCGTCGCCTCGGCATGAAGGCGCTGCTCGTGCAGCACGACATCGACGAACGCACCGCCACCGGACGTGCGGCCACCGCGCTCGTCGAAGAATTGCGCACGCGGCTCGTCGACGTCGTGATCGCGACCTCCGCCGACGACGCGCGCGCGGTGGTCGACGCCGATCCCGCGATCCAGTGCCTGCTGCTCAACTGGGAGCTCGGCAACGATCCCGCCCATGCGCCCGCCCAGGCCGTGCTCGACGCGATGCGCGCGCGCAATGCGACGGTGCCGGTGTTCCTGCTCGCGAGCCGCGCGAGCGCAGCCGCGATTCCCGTCGACGCGATGCGCAAGGCCGACGACTTCATCTGGATGCTGGAGGACACCACCGCGTTCATCGGCGGGCGGATCGTCGCCGCGATCGAACGCTACCGCGAAACCGTGCTGCCGCCGATGTTCCGCGCGCTCGCGCAGTTCTCGCGCGTGTACGAATACTCGTGGCACACGCCGGGCCATACGGGCGGCACCGCATTCCTGAAATCGCCGGTCGGCCGCGCGTACTTCGAATTCTTCGGCGAGGCGCTGTTCCGCTCGGACCTGTCGATCTCGGTCGGCGAACTCGGCTCGCTGCTCGACCACTCCGGTCCGATCGGCGAAAGCGAACGCTACGCGGCGCGCGTGTTCGGCGCGCACCGCACGTACCACGTGACGAACGGCTCGTCGATGTCGAACCGCGTGATCCTGATGGCGAGCGTCACGCGCAACCAGGTCGCGCTGTGCGACCGTAACTGCCACAAGTCGGCCGAGCACGCGATGACGATGTCCGGCGCGATTCCGACCTACCTGATCCCGTCACGCAACCATTACGGGATCATCGGGCCGATCATGCCGGAACGGCTCACGGCCGCCGCCGTGCGCCTCGCGATCGACGCGAACCCGCTGGTGCGCGGGCGCGACGGCATCGATCCGACGCCCGTGCATGCACTGATCACGAACTCGACGTACGACGGCCTCTGCTACAACGTCGCGCGCGTCGAGGAACTGCTCGGCCAGAGCGTCGACCGATTGCATTTCGATGAAGCGTGGTACGGCTACGCGCGCTTCAACCCGATCTACCGCGATCGTCACGCGATGCACGGCGATCCGTCGCAGCACGACGCAAGCAAGCCGACCGTGTTCGCGACGCAGTCGACGCACAAGCTGCTCGCGGCGCTGTCGCAGGCGTCGTTCATCCACGTCCGCGACGGCCGCAATCCGATCGAGCATGCACGCTTCAACGAGGCATACATGATGCATGCGTCGACGTCGCCGAACTACGCGATCATCGCGTCGAACGACGTGAGCGCCGCGATGATGGACGGCCCCGGCGGCGAGGCGCTGACGACCGACGCGATCCGCGAGGCCGTGTCGTTCCGCCGGATGCTCGCGCGGCTGCATGCGGAATGCGAGGAGAGCGACGACTGGTTCTTCAACGGCTGGCAGCCGGACACCGTGGTCGATCGCAAGACGGGCCGGCGCGTGCCGTTCCATGAAGCGGACGAAACGCTGCTCGCCACCGATCCGTCGTGCTGGGTGCTGCATCCGGGCGAGACGTGGCACGGCTTCGGCGAGATCGAGGACGACTACTGCATGCTCGATCCGATCAAGGTGTCGATCGTCACGCCGGGCGTCGCGCCGCACGGCGGGCTGATGCCGGTCGGCATTCCGGCGTCGGTCGTCACCGCGTATCTGGACCGGCACGGGATCGTCGTCGAGAAGACGACGGACTTCACGATCCTGTTCCTGTTCTCGATCGGCGTGACGAAGGGCAAGTGGGGCACGCTCGTCAACACGCTGCTCGACTTCAAGCGCGACTACGACGCGAACGCGCCGCTCGAACAGGCGCTGCCGGAACTCGTCGCGCGCTATCCGGACCGCTACGGCAAGCTCGGCCTGCGCGATCTGTGCGACCTGATGTTCAGCGCGATGAGCGACCTGAAGACGACCGAGATGATGTCGCGCGGCTTCTCGACGCTGCCGCAGCCCGACTTCAGCCCGGCCGAGGCGTTCGAGCATCTCGTGCACAACGACATCGAGATGCTGGAGCTGTCCGAGATGGAAGGCCGCACCGTCGCGACAGGCGTCGTGCCCTATCCGCCCGGCATTCCGCTGCTGATGCCCGGCGAGAACGCGGGGCCCGCCGACGGCCCGCTGCTCGGCTACCTGAAGGCGCTCGAGCAATACGACCTGCGCTTCCCCGGCTTCACGCACGACACGCATGGCGTCGAAGTCGAGGACGGCGTGTACCGGATCGCGTGCATCAAGAAAACCGCGCGCGACACCAACACGCGCTGAGCATGCGCGCCGCGACGCCGCGCCGGCAGAACGCGGCCGGCGTCGCGACGCGTGACGACTCGCCGGTCATGCCGGCAAGCGACCGACCCACTCGGCGAGCTGCGCTTCGCCTTCTTCGTCGAGCTTGCCCTTCAGTTCGCCGTACCACGGCGCGATCGCATCGGCCGGCTGCGTGGCCTTCAGGATGTCGAGACTGTTCTCGAGGAACGACGAAAAGAACGGAATGCCGCGCATGTAGAGGAAGGTCGAATCGGTGATGCGCACGTGGCCGTACACGTCGCGCACCCACGCGAGATGCGGCAACGCCTCGCGCAGGTGGCCGCTTTGCATCAGCGCGGAAATGAAGTTCACGCGCGCGGCGACGTCGGACTGCTCGTGCGTGTCGTGATTGATCTCGGCGGCCTTTTGCATCCACGCCTCGCCGCGCTCCACTTCGCCGCACATCACCGACGTCGTCGCGAGCTGCACCGCGTTGTGCGCGCTCGGCTCGCGGTCGAACAGCGCAAGCCAGTACGGAAACGCTTCCGGATAACGCTCCATCGCCGAGTACGACAGCGCGCACAGGCGCGCCGCATCGGCCAGTCGCTCCGCGTGCGGCGCGGCGGCCGCGATCGCGGCGTCGTGCCGGCCGGCCTGGAATGCCTTCAGCGCGGGCGCGAGCTCGGGCGCGATGTCGGGGCCGTTCTGATCGTCCGCGCCTTCGGATGCGTCGGGTGCGTCGTTCGCGGACGGCGCGGGCGTCGCCGCTTCATCACGCGGTTTCTTTCCGAACAGCTTTCCCAGCAGGCCCATGGCGATTGTCCTTGTCGTTGTGATGGATGAATGGCGGCTGGTTGCAGCGGCGCAGGAAGCGCGGCGCGCGTGAACCGGATCGCCGCACGGCGACCGCCATCTTACGCGCGCTCGAAGTCAGCAGGAAGTGAACGGCGGCAGGGCGCTGATGTGGCGAAGCAAGGCGCGACGCTCACGCGTCCGTGGGCCTCACGCCGCGATCCATTCCGCGCCGGTACGCGGCAGGGCTCGTCGCCGCGACGCGCCGGAAGTGCCGGCGCAACGACTCCTCGGAACCGAACCCCGCGCGCGCGGCAATCTGCGCGAGCGACATCCCGGGATGCGCTTCGAGCATGTCCTTCGCGACGTTCACGCGCTCGCGGATCAGCCACGCGAGCGGCGACATCCCCGTCGCGTCCGCGAACTGCCGCTGTAGCGTTCGCGTGCTCATCGCCGCCTGCGCGGCCAGCGACGCGAGCGTGTGCGGCTCGGCCGCATGCGCGCGCATCCAGTCGATCAGCTTCGCGAGCCGGTCGCTGCCGCCCGGGGCAACCGGTCGCGGCACGAACTGCGCCTGGCCGCCGTCGCGATGCGGCGGCAGCACGAGGCGCTGCGCGACCCGGTTCGCAATCGCGCCGCCGTGGTCGCGGCGCACGAGATGCAGCAGCATGTCGAGCCCCGCCGCCGAGCCGGCCGACGTGACGATCTGCCCTTCGTCGACGTACAGCGCGTCGGGATTCACGCGCAGCGCCGGATAGCGCGCCTGCAGGCGCTCGGCGTAGCGCCAGTGCGTCGTGACGGTGAGTCCGTCGAGCACGCCAGCCGCCGCGAGCACGAACACGCCCGAGCAGATCGAACAGAGCCGCGCGCCGCGGCGATGCGCGGCACGCAGCTTCTTCAGCAGCGGTTCCGGCGGCGGTTCGTCCGGATCGCGCCAGCCGGGAATCACGATGGTGTCCGCGCGATCGAGCATCGCGAGCCGGTACGGCGCGGCGACCGTGATGCCGCCCGCCGCGCGCACGGGGCCCGGCTCGCTCGCGCAGACGGCGAAGCGATACCAGTCGACGCCGAGTTCCGGGCGTTCGAGCGCGAACAGTTCGACCACGCAGCCGAATTCGAAGGTGCAGAGGCGATCGTAGGCGAGCGCGACGACGAGATGATTGTGCATGGCGCGATGTTACCGGAACTTGTCGATCGCGCCACTGCCGCGATGGCCGCCGAACCGTGATACTGCCCTTCATCCCGGCGCATTCCGCGCCGTCTTTCAGGAGCGCGTTTCATGTCTTACGTCACCGACGTCCCCGCCGCCGACAGCGCCGCCGCCCTCGCGCACTTCGAAGCCTCGCTGCGCTTCGAGACCGATTGCTGGGACGTGCACGACGCGCTTGCGTCCGGCTCGCCCGATTTCGTGCTGCTCGACGTCCGGGGGCCGGAACAGTTTGCCGCCGGCCACGTGCCCGGCGCGCGCAACCTGCCGCATCGCAAGATCGTCGCCGGCAAGCTCGCCGACCACCCGGCCGACACGCTGTTCGTCGTCTACTGCGCCGGCCCGCACTGCAACGGTGCCGCGCGCGCGGCCATCCGGCTCGCGCGCCTGGGCCGCCCGGTGAAGCTGATGATCGGCGGAGTCACCGGCTGGCTCGACGAAGGTTTCGCGTTGTGCAACGAAGTGCAACCGGAGGACGTCGCCGCGCGCTGATCGTCATTAAAAACGCAACAATCAATTGCCGGCACACGAACGGAAAAAGCGCGACAATCGGCCACATTGCAGTTCGGATGGAGCAGCAACATGGAACACGCAGTCCTGATTCAGATGGCCGGCTCGGTCGCGGCGATCGCGCTCTATTTTCTTCCGGCCATCGTCGCCGACCGGCGCGGCCGGCACGACAGGCTGACGATCGCAATGTTCAACGCCCTGTTCGCATGGACGGGCATCGGCTGGCTGATGACGCTCTACTGGGCATGCCAGCCGAACCCGCAAACCGACGTCGCGCAAGCCATCCTCGCGAAGCGCCGCGGCATCAGCATGCGGACTTTCTCGACCGGCCTCGTCGAACGCGTGCAGCGCCGCGTCGCCGCCCAGGAGCAATGGGCCGAGAAGCAAGGTTGCCGCTAGGCAGTCCCGCTGTTCCCTTTACTTTGCCTTACCTCGCCGTGCCGAACTTCGGCATCCTGACGTTGGTCGAGGCCCGGTAGTCCCACACCAGCCTCGCGCGCCGCGCCTCACCGCCCGCGCGCAGCCACGCCCCGAACGCTCCCGCCGTCACCGCCCGCGCGATCCGCTCGCCCGGGCAGCCGTGCGGCCCCGTGCCGAACCCGAAGTTCGGCCCCGGCGCGCGGCCCGGCAGCAATCGGTCCGGCTCGCGGTGCACGGCCGGATCGCGGTTCGCCGCCGCGAGCACGACCAGGATGGCCGCACCGGCATCGACGGTCACGCCTTCGATCGTCGTGCGCGACGCGACGAAGCGGCGCGTGTTCTGCACCGGCGAATCGAATCGGCCGACCTCGGCGACGAATGCCTCGAGCATCGCGGCATCCGGCAGCGTGCGTTCGGCATCGGTTGCGTCCCACGCGACCAGCACATTGCCGAGCCACGCGGCCGTCGCCTCGCACGTCTGCGACAGCAACCCGACGAGATTCGCGACGAGCGCGCCGCTCGCGTGCCAACCCGCGGCACCGGCCGCTTGCTGAATCGCCGCGACCCATGAGCCGTCCTGCGCGCGTGTGCGCGCGACACGCTCCGTCATCCGGTCGAGCAGTTGCCGCGCGGCCTCGCTCGCGCGGGCCAGTGCCGCGTCGTCCGACAGCGGCGACAGCGCGGCGACGAAGTCGACGACCAGCGCGGCGATTTCGTCGAGCTGCGTGTCGTCGAAGCCGAGCAGATCGGCGACCGCGCAAACGGGCACCGTCAGGCACCACGCGTTCAGTGCATCCGCGTCGTACGGCATGCGCAACCGGCTGCCGGCGAGTTGCGCGGCCCGCTCGCGCAATGCGTCGACGTCGATCGGCGCGAACGCCGCGCGCAGCGCCTGCTTCGGCACGTCGTGCCGCAATGCGCCGTCGTTCATGCGCACCAGTTCGCCGAACAGCGCGCCCGCCGTCGTCCCACGCAATGCGGGCGGTACCGGCGCGTCGAGCGGCCTGACGCGGCACGCCGGGTGGCCGAGCACGGCCGTCACGCTCGCCGCCCGGCTCGCGACCCACAGGCCGAGCGAGGCGTCGAACGCGAGCGGCGGCCCGTCGACGAGCGTCGAGTAGTAAGGGTAGGGATCGCGGTGCGTGACCGCGGCAATCGGATTGGTCGGGTTCATGCGTGCAGTATCGGCGCGCCGGGCCGCCGCATGTTTCAGGTTGACGTGAAATGTCGCGGATGTCGCGCTCATGCTCATGCCGGCACCGCGGAGTGCTGCGACGCAGCAACCCACGGGCGGCAAGCGACGCGGCGCCGTGACGGACGTGGCGTCAGGCTGCCGACCGGTAGCGGTGCGCCTGCATGCGCAGGCGGACGCGCCCGGCGGAAATCGCACGCGGTTCGGGCACCACCGTTTCGTGATGAAACATTTCCTGCCGGAAGCGGCCGCCGTCGTCGAACCACTGGCAGATCAGCCAGTCGGCATCGTCGAACACGACCGGCCCGGCATAGGTGACGGTCATGCGCGGCCCACCGGTTTTCAGCGTCACGACATCGCCGACGCGAAAGCCGTTGCTGTGATTTTCTCGGATTTTCATCGCTCTCTCGATTTTTTATATATTCATTTTCCGGCGGCCCGCTGACAGGTCATTCGGATACGCGGCAGATTACCAATCCAATAAATAACCGGCAACTCCCGAATACCCGAAAACATCGACCTGAAAATCGCAACACTACGCGGCACCGATTCGCGTGGCGGGCTTCTGACACCATAATCGGCGCGGCTTGCGCGCCGATTATGGTCAAACAACCGGAGTGCAGAGAATAAACGATGAATTTCGCGCCGTCATCGAACTTCAAATCGGCGGTGGTTTCGATTGATTACTGTCAATCGGTTTCCGGCTGGAAACGTTCCCACGTTTTATCTGCGCTCATTGTTCGAACCGCACGGGCGAATTGTCCGGCGCCGAAAACCAGCGATTGAGGTCGCGTCCCGGCACCGCCGCCTGCGTAAACGTGAATGTGCCGTCGCGCGCCATTTCCGTTGCAGCGCGCAGGAACGCGCCGAATGCGGCCCGCGCCAGCGCGCCGCCGACGCTGACGCGCTTCACGCCGAGCGCCGCGAGCGCCTCGAGGCTCAGCAACCCGCCCTGCAGCCCCATCACGACGTTGACCGGCGCACCGACCGCGCGCGTGACCGCCGCGATCTCGTCGGGATCGGTCACGCCGGGTGCGTAGAGCACGTCGGCGCCCGCGTCGCGGTATGCGACCAGCCGCGCGATCGTGTCGGCAAGGTCGGAGCGGCCGTGCAGGTAGTTTTCGCAGCGCGCGGTCAGCGTGAACGGAAACCGCAGCGAGCGCGCCGCGTCGACCGCCGCCGCGATGCGCTCGACCGCCACGTCGTGCGGGTAGATCGGCGCGTCGGCACGGCCGGTCGCATCCTCGATCGAGCCGCCCACCGCGCCGGCGTCGGCCGCCAGGCGAATCGTCTCGGCGACCGTGTCAGGCGCGTCGCCGAAACCGTTCTCGAGATCGGCGCTGACCGGCAGGCCGCCCGCGGCGACGATCTCGGCGATGTGGTCGAGCATTTCGTCGCGATCGATCGCGTTGTCGGGCCGCCCTCGCGAAAAGGCGAAGCCGGCGCTCGTGGTGGCAAGCGCTTCGAAGCCGGCCATCGCGAGCAGCCGGGCGGAACCGGCATCCCACGGGTTCGGGATGATGAAGGCGCCGGGCCGCGCGTGCAGCGCGCGGAAGGTTTCGGCTTGGCGAAACTGCACGTTGGAATCGGACATCGAAGTCTCCTCGGAATGGAGACGTCAGCATACGCGCGCGCGGTACCGCGACGGTTCAGGGCGCGCTGAAATATCGATGTGGATGCCGGGGCCTCGCGCGCGGCGCGGTGTGCCGCCGGTCACGCCGCCGCGCGGGGACCGAGCGTCTTCGTCAGGAAAATGCGCGCATGCCCCGTCGGGTAATCCGGCAGCTCGCCGAAACGGACATAGCCGCGCTTTTCGTAGAACGGCTGCGCCTGAAAGTCGAACGTGTCGAGCCACGCGCCGTGACAGCCGCGTGCGACGGCTTCCGCCTCGGCGAGATCCATGATGCGCGAGCCGGCCCCCTGGCCGCGCGCCGCCTCGGGCACGACGAGCAGGTCGACATGCAGCCAGCCGAACGCCGTGCTGCCCCACAGGCCGCCCACGACCGTGCCGTCGGTGTCGGTCACGCGCACGGCCAGCGGCCGGAAATCGATCGGGCCGGCCTGGCTTTCGTTGAACCGGACGAGCGGCGCCGCGATCTGCTTGCGGACGTTCGCGTCGCCGGCGTCGGTCACGTCGTAGGTGAGCGTCATCGGTTACGTCGAATCAGGAAGAAAACGGGAGATGGCAAGACGGCCCGACCCGCGCGCGACTACACCACGTAGGCGCCCTTCGCATGCAGTTCCGCTTCCGTGCGCTCGAGCGCAGTGATCGCATCGCTGCCTTCCAGCGCCAGCAACTGCGCGACCAGCGCCTCGGCCATCGCATGCGCGGCGACCAGCGACGGAAAGAACGACGGGCTGTCGTGCGTGAAGATCAGCTGCGCGTCCGCATGCAGCGCGATCGGCGACACCGCGCTGTCGGTGATCGCGACGATCTTGCTGCCCTGCGCCTTCGCCGCCTGCGCGACACGCGTCGCTTCCGCGGAATACGGCGCGAAACTGATGATCACCGTCACGCTCTGCTTCGCGATCGTGCGCAGCTCCATCTCGAGCGAGCCGGCGACGCCGTTGAGCAACGACACGGTCGGCCGGAACAGCCGGTAGCCGTACACGAATCCGAACGCGACCGGATAGCACGACCGGAACCCCGCGACGTGCACGTGCGACGCCTTGCGGATCAGCTTCGCGGCGTCGGCGAGCGCGTGCTCGTTCTGGGCGGAGGTGGCGGCGAGATTGTGCTGCTGCGCGGCAAGCAGGTCGTGCGCGAGCGACGCCTTCGCGTCGGGCCGCACGAGCGAACGCGCTCGCTGCGTGAGCGGCTCGGGACGCGTGCGCACGCGCGCGACGCACAGGTCGCGCAGCTCGTTCCAGCCGGGGAAACCGAATTGCTGCGCGAGCCGCACGAGCGACGCGGGTTGAACCTGCGCGCGCTGCGCGACCTTGCGCATCGACGAGGTGGCAACCTCGTCGGGATGATCGAGCAGAAATGCAGCGCCCGCCTGGAATTGCGGGCTCAGTTCGGAAAATTGCGCCCGGATCCGGGACGCGAGTTCATCGAAATTGGCAGCCATCTTGGTGAGAACGGGAACCGGTCGTCCATGGTATCACCGGCCCCGTCTGCACCGGTGCACCGGTCAGCGCAGCACTTCGACGTGATCGGCGTCGACCTTCACCTTGCCCGACCACTTGCGCTCGAACTCGCCGGTCAGCTTCACTTCGCTCTTGTCGCTGACGGGCTGGCCGGCCGCCCACAGCTTTTTGTCGATCTCGACGCGGATCGTGCCGGTTGCATCGGCGAACTCGTAGTCCTCGCCGCCGGTATGCTTGACGATGCGCCCCTGGAGTTGCACGTGCTGGTCGTCCTTGCCGTTCGCGAGCAGTTCCTTCACGGTCGTCGTGGTCAGCGTGGACGGCCCCGTGTATTCCGCGTAGACGGCGGCGGGCAGCACGGCAAGCGCGACCACCAGGATTCTCGTCAGGTGTTTCATGATCTCGTTCCTCCAGTTGTTCGAGTACGTCGCGCTCCCGTTGAACGCGACGGCCCGAGATTACGGAGCGTAAGATTAAGCAAACCTGAAGGTCGTCCCCCGCGGCATGCCGTCGCGGCATTTCGGTGCGCGAACGCACGGAAGCGCCCGTGTTTAAGCTCGGCCTAAGGCACCTGCGCTTATCATGGGAACCCCGGGCGCCACGCCCGCCAACAGACACGAATCCATGCGCGTACTGCTCGTCGAGGACGATCCGCTGATCGGCAGCGGGCTCGAACAGGGCCTCAAACAGGAAGGCTTCGCAGTCGACTGGGTCAAGGACGGCGATGCTGCGACGCTCGCGCTGCGCTCGACCGGCTACGGCCTGCTGCTGCTCGATCTCGGGCTGCCGAACCGCGACGGCCTGTCGGTGCTCGCGTCGCTGCGCCGCCGCGACGAAACCCTGCCCGCGATCATCATCACCGCGCGCGACGGCGTGCCCGACCGCATCGCAGGCCTCGACAGCGGCGCCGACGACTACCTCGTCAAGCCGTTCGTGCTCGAGGAACTGCTCGCGCGCATTCGCGCGGTCAACCGCCGCCACGCGGGGCGCGCGCAGACGACGCTCGCGATCGGCCCGCTGCGCCTCGATCCCGTCAAGCACCTGGTGTGGCTCAACGACGACGAAGTGACGCTGTCGCCGAAGGAATTCGTGCTGCTGCAAGAACTGATGCGCGACCCCGGCGCGGTGATCTCGCGCGAACAGTTCGAGGAACGGCTGTACAGCTGGGGCGAGGAAATCGAGAGCAACGCGGTGCAGGTGCACATCCACAACCTGCGCAAGAAACTCGGCCACGACATGATCCGCACGGTGCGCGGCGTCGGCTACCGGATCGGTGACGGCGCATGACGCGTCTGCAACACGCGATCGCGCGCTGGCGCAGCGCATCGCTGCGGCGGCGCCTGTTGATGTGGCTGCTGCCGGCCGCGTGCGTGATCGGGCTGGTCGCGAGTGCGGGCACCTACTGGGGCGCGCTGCGCGAGCTCGACGATCTCCTCGACGACCAGATGCGCAGCATGTCGAAGCAGATCGTCGTCGGCCCGGACGGCGAACTGTCGTTCCGCAATCACGGCGACGGCAAGCACGAATTCGAGGCCAGCGATCCCGACGCGGTGCTGCTGCAGGTCTGGCGCAACGGCACGCTGGTTTACTCGACCGATCGCAAGTCCGAGCTGCCGCCGCCCGCGCAGACGGGCATCGGGAGCGTCGACGTCGATGGCCAGCCGTGGCGCACCTACGTGACCGAACGCGGCGGCACGACGATCCGGCTCGCGCAGGCGCGCCATGCGCGCTGGGAAGCGATCGCGGGCATCGCGGTGCACCTGCTGTGGCCGGTGTTCTCGATGCTGCCCGTACTCGCGATCGGGCTGTGGTTCGGCATCGGCGCGGGGCTTCGGCCGCTGCGCACGATCGCATCCGGCCTTAAGCGCAGGAATGCGAACAATCTCGAACCCGTCGACGTCGCGTCGATGCCGAACGAGGTCCGCCCGCTCGCCGAAGCGATCAACGACCTGCTCGCGCGGCTCGACCGCTCGTTCACGCTGCAGCGGCACTTCATCGCCGATGCCGCGCACGAGTTGCGCACGCCGATCATGGGGCTGTCGATCCAGTCGCAATTGCTGCGGCGCGCGTCGACGGCCGACGAGCGCGAGCAGATCCTCGCGCAGATCCAGGCCGGCACGACACGCCTCGGCCACCTCGCCGAGCAGTTGCTGACACTCGCGCGCCTCGAACCGGACGCGCAGGCGTCCGCCGCGGCATCCGCGAGCGTCGATCTCGCCGCGCTGTGCCGCTCGGTGGTCGCCGACCGCACGCGCGTCGCGGATGCGCACCGAATCGACCTCGGCGCGATCGTGGCGTCGCCGGTGATGGCCACGGGCAACATGGACACGTTGCGCGTGCTGCTGAACAACCTCGTCGACAACGCGATCCGCTATGCGGGCGACGGCGCGCGCGTCGATGTGTCCGCGCGCCTCGACGGCGCGACGCCCGTGCTCGAAGTCGCCGACGACGGCCCCGGCATTCCGGAAGCCGAGCGCAAGGACGTATGGGAGCGCTTCTATCGCGGCGAAGGCGCGCAGGCTGCCACGTCGTCGGGCAGCGGGCTCGGCCTGTCGATCGTCAAGCGGATCGCCGAACAGCATCGCGCGACGGTCGCGCTCGGCACGACGCAAGGCGGGCGCGGGCTGACCGTGACGGTGCGTTTTCCCGTGCCGGCCTGACGCTCGCCCGACGGGCGGCTTTTCCACAGATTGTGTTGGCAAGCTTGTGGACAACCGGCCGCTAACGACGACAAGCGATTGATCCGAAAGGGTTTGTCGGTCGTGCGCAGCGAATGCGCCAGACCGCGCCGCACACCCCACGTCCGGACGCGACATCGCGTACCGATCCCCTCTCCTGCCACGCCCGTCCGGCCGTGGCGATCCACGACAAACTTGACAACCAGTTACCAATTACGTAAATTGGTTGTCAATTTATCGCACATCCCGACCATGACGAAACCCGCCAAGCTGACTGCCGTCGCGCTGTCCGTCTTCCGCCTGAACGGCCTGTTGATCGAATGGGGCAATACCTTTGCCGCGCCGCACGGCCTGACCAGCGCGCGCTGGCAGGTGCTGGGCGCCATCTCGATGGCGCCGGAAGCCCCGAACATCCCGCAGATCGCCGACGCCATGGGCATCTCGCGGCAGGCCGTCCTGAAACAGATCAACGTGCTCGTGGAAGAAGGGCTGGTGCAACCGCTGCCGAACCCGACGCACAAGCGCTCTCCGTTGTACGCGCTGACCCCGCGCGGTACCGCGGCCTACCAGGCGGTGGTCGGGCAATGGCAGCAGCATGTCCGCGACATCGCCGGTCAATTCAGTTCGGCCGATCTCGATGCGGCGATTCGCGTGCTGTCGACGATGTCCGGCGCTCATGCGCCGAACGGGCAGGCATGATCGCGCCATCGACCCAATTACTTGCAGGAGTGCTCCATGCCTCGTTTCAAACCGATGGACCCGGCCTTTCCGATCCAGCAACAGCTCGGCATCGACGCGCAACCCGTCGTCCTCGTCAACGTCTTCACGCTGGATCCGGCCGACGAAGCGCATTTCCTGGCTGTGTGGAAGGACGACGCCGAGTTCATGAAACGGCAGCCCGGATTCATTTCGACCCAGCTTCATCGCGCACTCGGCGACAGTCCGACTTACTTCAACTACGCGATCTGGGAATCGACCGACGCGTTTCGCGCGGCCTTCACGCATCCGGCGTTCGTCGCGAAACTGTCGGCTTATCCGTCGTCCGCCGTCGCGAGCCCGCACCTGTTCCAGAAAGTCGCCGTGGCAGGCGTGTGTACCGCGTGAGCCGATGCATGAGCCGATGCGCGAGCCGGTGCGACGCACGGTTTGCACGCGGTGCCGCGCCGCGCGATCGCCACGCGGACTTCTCCACAGAAAATGTTGGCAAGCTTGTGGATATCCTGCGCACCGCGACGCTAAGCCCTTGATCCGACGGACTTTGGCACGCGTGATGCAGACGCGGCGCGCACCGCGCCCGTCACACGCGCCGGTTCGCCGCACTTCGCATCACGATGCCACGTCGATGCGCGTTCGATACACGACGCGATCGCCGCGCCACTTACCCACAGAAAATGTTGGCAAGCTTGTGGATATCCTGCGCATGCATCGCCTAACCCGTTGATCGGCCAATGATTCATGCGCCGCGCCGCCGTTGCGGCAGCGCGCGGTCCGCACATGCGCGCAATCGGACGATCCGGCGCAACGGCGCGCCCTGAACGCGGCTTGACGTGCGTGCATGCGACGCGTCAGGATCACACGAGCCGCACGCGGCCGCGCATCTCGAGACTGCGCGCGGCGTGCGGGCCGTTCGGCCCGCATCGTACAACGACACATCATCCGAGGAAGGCCATGGAACACTTCACCGCAGGGCAGTTGATCGTCTCACTCGTGCTCGTCGCGATCGTCGTCTATCCGTATGTCCGGATCGTTCGGCGTACCGGGCATTCAGGCTGGTGGATCCTGACGATGTTCGTCCCGGTCCTGAACTTCATCATGTTGTGGGTTTTCGCATTCGCGCGCTGGCCCTCGGTCGACGATCGGCATGGCTGAACATCAAGCTGGCTTGTCCACAGATTGTGTTGGCAAGCATGTGGATAGCCTGCGCATACCGCGATCAAGCGCTTGATCCGAAAGACTTTGTCCGCATCGCTTCGAATGGGGCACGCGGCGGGCACCGTGCCGTTCGCGCATCGTCGTGCGATGCGACGGACCGCATGTCGCGCGCGCCACACCGCTTGTCCACAGATTGTGTTGGCAAGCGTGTGGATAGCCTGCGCATACCACGCACAAGCGCTTGATCCGAAAGGTTTTGTCCGTGCCGCTTCAAACCGTGCAGGCAGGCCTGCGGCACGCGAGCGCCGTGCCCGCTGCGCGACGAACGAGACCGCTCGCGGGCTTGTCCACAATTTTTGTTGGCAAGGATGTGGATATCCTGAGCATGCGTGACCTAAGTCGTTGATCGCACAACGTTTCGACGTGCCGGTCACGCCTGCGGCACGGCGTGCCTCCATCGCTTCGTCCAGCCATCGATGAACGCACGCCGCGCCGCCCGCTCAGGCGAACGTCGCGACCGCGATGCGCGCGGCGGCCGCGATCACGTCGTCCTTCGCCTTCGCATCGGCACGCGCCTGCGTGTAGTACACGACGAGCACGATCGGCGCGCGCGACGGCGGCCAGATCACGCCCGCATCGTTCGTCGTCCCGTAGTCGCCGGTGCCGGTCTTGTCGGCCACCTGCCACCCGGCCGGCACGCCCGCGCGAATCCGCTTGTCGCCGACCTTGTTGCCGCGCAGCCACGCGACGAGCTGCGCACGCTGCGCGGGCGGCAGCGCGTCGCCGTGCGTAAGCACGCGCATGCTCGCGGCCATCGCGTCGGGCGTCGTCGTGTCGCGCAGGTCGCCCGGCAACGCGGTATTCAGTTCGGTCTCCCAGCGATCGAGCCGGAACGTGTCGTCGCCGATCGAGCGTGCATACGCGGTCACCGCCGCCGGCCCGCCGATCAGCTTCATCGCCAGGTTCGCGGCCGAGTTGTCGCTGTACTGGATCGCCGCCTCGCACAACTCGGCGACAGTCATCCCGGTGCCGACGTGCTTGCCCGACACCGGCGAGTAGTTCACGAGATCGGACTGCGCGATCGTCACGCGCTGCTGCAGCAGCCCCGGGTGCTCGACGCTCTGCGCGAGCACCGCCGCGCTCAACATCGCCTTGAACGTGCTGCAGAACGGGAAGCGTTCGTCCGCGCGATGCCGCGCGTGCCGGCCGCTCGCGGTGTCGATCGCGCACACGCCGAGACGGCCGCCCGCGGCGCGCTCGAGCGCGGCAAACGACGTCGCGGACGAAACGTCCTGCCCCGCGGCCGGCGGTGACGCGCACGCGGCGACGGTCAGGACGAGCGGCGCCGTCGCGGCGGCCAGCAACAGGTTTCGACGTTGCGATGAGTAGGTCATGTCGTGTCTCTCGTGGTGGAATGGATGCGGAACGGCCGGCCGGCGAGACAGCACTATCGTGACTTTACGGTTGCCTGACAAGCAACGATAATTGAGCGCTGACACAAGAAATTCTTATGACTAAGCTCCGCCCTCATCTTCCGCTCAATGCGTTGCGCGCATTCGAATCGTCGGCGCGCCACCTGAACTTCACGCGTGCCGGCCTCGAGCTGAGCGTGACCCAGGCTGCCGTGAGCCAGCAGGTGCGCTCGCTCGAGGAGCGGCTCGGCTGCGCGCTGTTCACGCGGCTGCCGCGCGGCCTCGGGCTCACCGACGAAGGGCGCGCGCTGCTGCCGGTGCTCAGCGACGCATTCAGCCGGATCGAGACCGTGCTCAAGCAATTCGAGGGCGGACGCTTCCACGAGGTGCTGACGCTCGGCGCGGTCGGCACCTTTGCCATAGGCTGGCTAATGCCACGGCTGAAGCGCTTCGGCGACACGCACCCGTTCGTCGAGCTGCGGCTGCGGACCAACAACAACGTCGTCGACCTCGCGGCCGAGGGCCTCGATTTCGCGATCCGCTTCGGGGAAGGCAACTGGCCGGCGACGCGCAACGAGCGGCTGCTTGACGCACCGCTCACCGCGCTGTGCGCGCCGGAGATCGCGCGGCGCCTCGCACGGCCGACGGATCTCGCGAACGAAACGCTGCTGCGCTCGTACCGTACCGACGAATGGCTCGGCTGGTTCGACGCCGCGCAGCTCGAACCCTGGCCAGTGAACGGGCCGGTGTTCGATTCGTCGCGACTGATGGTCGAGGCCGCGATGCAGGGCGCGGGCATCGCGCTCGCGCCGGCCTGCATGTTCGCGCGCGAACTGCAGCTCGGCCAGCTCGCGCGGCCGCTCGACATCGACGTGCGCGCGGGCGGCTACTGGCTCACGTCGCTGAAGTCGAAGCCGCTCACGCCGGCAATGACGCTGTTTCGCGACTGGATCGTTGCGGAAGCGGCCGACGCGGCGCCAGTCGAATGATGAGGCCCTGCTTGTCCACAGATTTTGTTGGCAAGGATGTGGATATCCTGGGTACCCGGGGCCTAACCCGTTGATCGCGCACGAATTACCGCGCCGATGCACGTATCGGGCAGCCCGTGCTGCCTGGAGGTTGAACGCAGCGGCCGCCGCGCGCCGGATCCTCAACCATCAGGAAGCAATCACGTCAGACTTATCCACAGATTTTGTTGGCAAGCCTGTGGATATTCCACCAATGTGACGCGTAACATCCTGATACAAAAGGGGATTCAGTAGATCGGCCCAGACAGGTCAATGACGCGGCATCGTTTGCAACCTCGCGGCGCGCGCCCTGCGCGCCGGCTCGCGGGCCGGACGGTTCTCCACAGATTATGTTGGCAAGCTTGTGGATATCCTGCGCACCGGCCGGCTAACTCATTGAGCGCACGGGGTTTTGTGCGCGCCGCGCAAGATTGTGCAGCACCGGCGCAGGCCGTGCGGCCGACGCCGGTGCTGCCGATTCATCAATGCCGGTCGAGCCCGCTGCGCAATTCGCTCGCCTTGTCGCGCAGCGCCTCGTATCCGGAGCGCGCATGTTCGGGCAGGTCGGGATCGCCGATCAGCGCGCCGAGCGTTTCGATCAGGCTGAACAGGATGCCCTTCGCCGCGCCAGCCGCGATGCTCTGCGACTCGATCGACTTGTGCAGGTGGTCGACCGCCGCTTCCAGATTCTCGAGCTTCTGCTCGCCGTCGTCGGGCCGTTTATCGGTCGTCATCGTAGGTGCCTCCGCCATCGTTCAAGGGTCATGTCACGATTCTATGCCGCTGCGCGCGGACGTGGCGCGACATCGCGCAACGTCCGTGCAGGCTGCCGCATCATTACAGCACCGCGACCACCTTCACCCGCCCCGGCTGCGCGGCCGCCGCGAATACCTGGCCGTCGACGCGCCGGAACGTCAGCGATACGGTCTCGTCGCCGACCCGCAGTTCGTCGATGCGCAGCCAGTCGACGCCTTCAGGCAGCGTCGGGCGTTCGACACGCACTTCGTGGCGCGCCGCGTCGACGCTCACGCCGAGACACGCCTGCAGCATCATGAACGGCGCACCGGCCGCCCACGCTTGCGGCAGGCACGCGACCGGATACGCCGTCGGCGGCTCGCCGCGCCGGCGCGGGAACCCGCAGAACAGCTCCGGCAGCCGCATCTCGAAGCTGACCGCGGCTTCGAACAGCGCGCGCAGCAGGTTCACCGCCGCCGTCTTGTCGCCATAGCGCGCGAGCCCGCGCGCGATCAGCGCATTGTCGTGCGGCCACACCGAACCGTTGTGATAGGCCATCGGATTGAAGCGCGGCTGGCCGGCCGCGAGCGTGCGAATGCCCCAACCCGTCTGGAACAGCGTCGAGCCGAGCACGCTGGCGACCGCCGCGCCGCGCCCGGCGTCGGGCAGACCGAACGCGAGCAGATGGCCTGCGTTCGACGCCAGCACGCGGCACAAGTCACCGTGACCGTCGAGCGCGATCCCGTAGAACTCGGACTCCGGCATCCAGAACAGTGCCTCGACCTGGTCGCGCAGCGTCTTCGCGCGCAACGCATAGCGCGTCGCGTCGGCCGCGTGTCCGCGCCGGTGCGAGCACATCGACATCGCATCGAGCGCCGCGCACGCATAAGCCTGAACTTCGACGAGCGCGATCGGGCCGTCGGGGAAGCGGCCGTCCGCGTGGAACACCGAATCGTGGCTATCCTTCCAGCCCTGGTTCGCGAGGCCGCGCTCCGACGTGCGCTGGTAATCGAGCAGCCCGTACGGATTGCGGTCGCACTTGTCGATCACCCACTGCGCGGCGCGCTCGAGCGCGGGCCACAGCTCGTCGATCAGCGCATCGTCGCCCGTGTGTTCGACGTACGCCCCCGCGAGCACGATGAACAGCGGGGTCGTATCGACGCCGCCGTAATACAGCGCGAACGGCACCTCGCCCGTCGCAGCCATCTCGCTGCGGCGGAATTCGTGCATGATCTTGCCGGGCTCCGCATCGCGGAACGCGGACGTCTCGCGCGCCTGGTGCTCCGCGAGAAAGCGCAGCACGCCGCGCGCGAGCGACGGCTGCAGCCACAGCATCTGCAGCGACGTGATCACCGCGTCGCGGCCGAACGGCGTCGAGAACCATGGAATGCCCGCATACGGATACGGCCCGGTGTCGAGCTGCGTCGTGAGCAGCCCGAGATCGGCGAGCGACCGGTCGAGCCATGCGTCGAACAGCGGATTGCTGGTGTTCACGCGCGCCATCGCCTCGCGCCGCGAACGCATCTCGCGATGCACGCCGACGAGCGCGGTGCGCAGCGCGACGCGGCCGCATCCCGGGCCTTCCCCGTCGCGCGCGGGGCCGAGCGTCGCGTCGACGGTCAGGTAGATCGACACGCACGCCTGCGCGGCGATCGTCAGCGTGTAATCGGCGCGATCGACCGAGAGCGCGTCGGGTGCCGGCGAGAAATGCACGGTCACGTTGCGCTCGACCTTGTCGAGGCCGTCGTAACGCAGCCGCACCGCACCGGCGTCGACGCGCGGCGCGGCCACCGTGCCGCGCTTCGGACGCTGCGTGCCGCGCACTTCGAACATGTCCTTGAAATCCGCCGCGAACGACAGCGACAGCGGCACCTCGGCCTCGCTCGCGCCGTAGTTCGTCAACGTCAGCGCTTCGTGCAGCACGTCGCCCGCGAGCACGCGCATCCGTTCGATGTGGATCACACCCTCGGGCGTCTCGCGGCCGCCGAGCGGCGGCAGCGGGCGGTTCGTCAGGTGTGCGGTAAACGACGCGTTGTCCGCGCTCGTCGCGCCCGACAGCAGCGACGGCGCACGGCCGCCGAAGGTCAAACGCCATGTCGACAGCACGCGCATGTCGTCGACGAACAGGCCGTCGTCATGGCCGCCGATGTCGCCGAGCGCATCGCTGACCACGAATGCGTCGCCGGATTTCAATACGTACTGGTTGTTGCGTGCGAGTGCCTGCGGATCGGCTTCGGGCGCGATGAACGCGGGGCCCGTCGCCTGGGTCGGGGGAACCGGCGCGACTTGCGGCGCCTGCGTCGTGGTGGCTTCGGCGTGATTCGGCATCGATGCTCCTGTGTCGAGGCGCAACGCGCGGTGCGCGTCGCGTGTTTCGCACAGGATAGGCCAGAACCGGGGGGGCGCGCAGCGACGAAAAAGACGCGGCCCCCGCGGCGTTGCCGCCGCCGCACCGGGCCGCGCACAGGCACATCAGGCGACGGTCAGAACTTCCACAGGATGTTGCCGAGCACCGCGTTGTCACGCACGCCGCTGCCGTACTGGCCGCTGAACGTGAGGCCGAGCGTCAGGCGCTTCGTGATGGTCGCGTCGATGCCCGCTTCGAGCACCGCGCTGTCGCGAGCAATCGGCACGCCCGATACCTGGAACGACGTACCGCCGTTCGCGAAGGTGAACGCCGACGACGGCTGCACGTTGCCGAACGCGTGCCGCCAGCCGACCGTCCCGCGCGCGGTAAACGTGCCGAACTGCGACGCGGCACGCACGCCGAGCGTCGAGAAACCGACGTGGGTCGTCTGGCCGCCGGCCCGCAGCGCGGCCGCACCGCCGCTTTCCGTATAGCCGTCGGTATGCAGGTTCACGTAGGCAAGACCCGCGAACGGTTCGAGCGCGACCGGCCCGACCGGCAGCGCGTAGCCGACTTCGCCGAACACCTGCGCGGAATTCGCGTTGTAGCCGGCCGAATCGTGGTCGGAGAAGCCCGCGAAGCCCGGATAGCGGTCGCTGTTGATCCGATACCACGTGTACGACGCGCCGCCGCGCACGCCGAGCGCACCGTACTGCGCGCCGCCGTACAGCGACAGGTAGTAGCTGTTGACCGACGCCGACGAACTCAGGTCGTTGTCGAGCGAGCTGTGCGTGACGCCGGCGGCCAGGCCGGCACGCCACTTGTCGTTGAGCGCCATGTCGGCACCGGCGATGAAGCCCGTCATGCTGCGGTTGATCGCCGACGTGTCGCCGTCGCCCGCGAGCCTGCTGCGGCCGCCGAATGCCTGCCCCCAGACAACCGGCTGATAAGGCGTGCCGCCATGGCAGCCGGCCCGCGAGCCGATCCGGCGTTCCGGCGGCAACGTCGGGTCGGTGACACCGGCCGTGTTGTCGCCGCACAGCGCGGCGCCGCCCGACGACAGCGCCGCGAGCGGCCCCGATCCGGGCGCGAGGCCCTGGCGCACGCGATCGGTCACGGCATCGCGCACGTAGCGGCTGTCGAGCAGCAGCATGCTCTTCAGGCTCGCCTGCAGTTCGCCGTCGAGCATCCCGTACGCCCGGCGCGCGGTGGCCGCATCGGTCGTCAGCACCGTGTCGTAAAGCGGGTTGCCCGCGCCGAGCGCACCGATCGCGGTCGCGACCGCGCGCTGGTTCGGCGTCGTCGCGACATCGGTCAGCGACGTGCCGTTCGCGACCAGTTGCAGGTACACGTGGTCCGGATCGTAGCTGAGCGTCGGCATCAGGAACGCGTAGTTCGAATTCACCTGACTGAACGTGCCCTGCACGCCCGACGACGCGCTGAGGATCGTGTACTTCGTGGTCGGCTGATAGCTGGCCTGGTTCGCGAGCACCTGCACGGTGCCGCCGTTCAGCGTGGCCGTGCCGCTCGCCGCGATGCTGCCCGCCTGCTGCGGCGTGACCGCGACCTGCAGCGTCGAGCCCGGCTGGAACGTGACGTTGCCGGCGACGTTCAGCGCCGCGCCCGGCTGCGACACGGCCGCGAACGCGCCGCTCTGCACGACGAGGCCGCCGACCGTGCCGGTGCCCGTCAGCGTCGCGCCGTTCTGCACGGTCACGGTCGACTGGCCGAGCGAACCGTCGACGGCGAGCGTGCCCGCGGCGACGGTGGTGGGGCCGCTCAGCGTACTGGTGCCAGTCAGCGTCAGTTGTCCGCTGCCGGCCTGGGTCAGCGAGCCGGTGCCGGACAGCACGCTCGCGAGCGTCACGTTGGCGGACTGGTTGAAGATCAGCGCGCCGTTGTCGACGACGTTGCCGACCACGCTGCCCGACGAGCCGCCGTTGCCGAGCTGAAGCGTGCCACCCGCCGCGATCGTCGTGCCGCCCGTGTACGTGTTGCTGCCGGTCAGCGTCTGAATGCCGGTGCCCGCGACCGTCAGGCCGCCGGTGCCGCCGATCACCCCGCCGAACGCGCCGCTGGCGGTTCCGCCCAACGTAAGCGCGTTGCCGCCGAGACTCACGTTGCTGCCGGCCACGCCCGACAGCGCACCGAGCGTTTGCGCACCCGACGCGCCGCTCAGGTCGAGCGTCGCGCCGGTGCCGGCGAGGTTCACCGTGCCGGCCGCCGCCAGGCTGCCGCCCGCCCCGAGCGCCAGCGTGCCCGCGTTGATCGTCGTGCCGCCGGTGTACGTGTTCGCGCCCGTCAGCGTCGTGGTCGCCGCGCCGTTCTTCACGAGCGCACCCGTGCCGGAGATCGCGCCGCTCAATCCGAGCGCATTGCTGCCGCCGAGCGTCAGCGTCGCGCTCGTGCCGAGAGCGACCGCATTCGTCATCGACAGGTTTGCGTTCGTATCGAGCGTGGCCGCACCGCCGACGTTCAGCGCGCCGGTACCGAGTGCCGATGCGTTGCCGAGCACCAGGCCGCCACTGTTGAGGCTCGTGCCGCCCGAATAGGTGCTCGCGCCGTTCAGCGTCTGCGTGCCGGTGCCCGCCAGCGTCAGGCTGCCGGTCCCGCCGATCGCCCCGCTGAACGTGCCGCTGCCCGTCCCGCCCAGCGTCAGCGCGTTGGCGCCGAGATTCACGTTCGTGCCGCTCACGCCCGACAGCGCGCCGAGCGTTTGCGCACCCGACGCACTGCTCAGATCGAGCGTCGCGCCCACGTTCGCGAGATTCATCGCGCCGGTCGCCGCCAGGCTGCCGCCCGCCCCGATCGCCAGCGTGCCCGCATTGATCGTCGTGCCGCCGGTGTACGTGTTCGCGCCCGTCAGCGTCGTGGTCGCCGCGCCGTTCTTCACGAGCGCGCCCGTGCCGGAGATCGCGCCGCTCAATCCGAGCGCATTGCTGCCGCCGAGCGTCAGCGTTGCGCCCGCACCGAGATCGACTGCGTTGGTGACCGACAGGTTCGCGTTCGTATCGAGCGTGGCCGCACCGCCGACGTTCAGCGCGCCGGTGCCGAGTGCCGCGGCGTTGCCGAGCACCAGGCTGCCACTGTTGAGGTTCGTGCCGCCCGAATAGGTGCTTGCGCCGTTCAGCGTCTGCGTGCCGGTGCCCGCCAGCGTCAGGCTGCCGGTCCCGCCGATCGCACCGCTGAACGTGCCGCCGGCCGTCCCGCCCAGCGTCAGCGTATTGGCGCCGAGATTCACGTTCGTGCCCGCCACACCGTCCAGCGCGCCGATCGACTGCGGCACCGTCGCAGCGCTCAGGTCGAGCGCCGCGCCCGCGTTCGCGAGATTCATCGCGCCGGTCGCCGCCAGGCTGCCGCCCGCGCCGATCGCCAGTGTGCCGGCGTTGATCGTCGTGCCGCCTGTATACGTGTTCGCGCCCGTCAGCGTCGTGGTCGCCGCGCCGGCCTTCACGAGCGCACCCGTGCCGGAGATCACGCCGCCCAGCACGAGTGCGTTGCTGCCGCCCAGTGTGAGCGCCGTGCTCGCGCCGAGATCGATCGCGTTGCCGATCGACAGGTTCGTGATCGCATCGAGCGTCGCCGCGCCGCCGACGGTCAGCGTGCCGGAACCGAGGGCCGCGGCATTGCCGAGCGCGAGGACGCCGGCGTTCAGCGTCGTGCCGCCCGTGTAGTTGTTCGCGGCGTTCAGCGTCAGCGTCGCCGCGCCGTTCTTCACGAGCCCGCCGCCGCCTGAGATCGTGCCGCCGAGCCCGAGATCGGTGCTGCCGACCAGTGTCAGCGTCGTGCCGGTGGCGACGTTGATGCCGTTCGCGAGCGACACGTTGGCGGTCGCATCGAGCGTCGACGAGCCGTTGACGTTCACCGCGCCCAAGCCCAGCGCCGTGTTGCTGCCGACGGCCAGGTTGCCGCCGTTCAGGTTCGTGCCGCCGGTGTAGACGTTCGTGCCGGTCAGCGATTGCGTTCCGGGGCCCGACAGCGTCACGCTGCCCGCGCCGCCGATCGTGCCCGCGTAGGTCGCATTGATGGTGCCGTTGAGCGTCAGCGAAGTGCTGCCCAGGTTCACGTTCGTGCCGGCCGCTCCCGCCAGCGCGCCGATCGTCCGTGCGCCCGACGCGCCGCTCAGGTCGAACGTCGCGCCAGCGCCGGTCAGGTTCACCGTGCCGGTCGCCGCGAGGCTGCCGCCCGTCCCGAGCGCGAGCGTGCCGGCGTTGATCGTCGTGTCTCCCGTGTACGTGTTCGTGCCGTTCAGCGTCAGCGTCGCCGCGCCGTCCTTCACGAGGCCGCCGGCGCCGGCGATCGCGCCGGACAGCGCAAGCGCGTTGCTGCCACCGATCGTCAGCGTCGTGCCGGTGGCGAGATTGACCGCGTTGCCGAGCGTCACGTTCGTGCTCGCGTCGAGCGACGCCGCCGCATTGACGTTCAGCGCGCCCGCGCCGAGCGCCGTGTTGCTGCCGACCACCAGGCCGCCGCCGTTCAGGTTCGTGCCCCCCGTATACGTGCTCGCACCCGACATCGTCAGCGTGCCGCCGTCGTTCTTCGTCAGTGTGCCGCTACCCGTCACCGTGCCCGATAGCGTGAGCCCGGTCGCGCCCTGCACCGTCAGCCCGCCCGCGCCGAGATCCACGTTGTTGGCGACGTTCAGCCCGGCCGTGCCCGCCTGCAGCGTGCCGCCAGTGGCCGTGACGGTGCCCGTGCCGAGCGACGCGTTGTCGTTGATGATTGCGACGCCGCCCGCGAGTGTCGCGTCCTGCGCGGTCGACGCGCCGTTGACGGTCCAGTTGCCGCTCGTGACGTCGAGATGATTGAAGTTGATGTAATTGTTGACCGCGATCGTGCCGTTCGCCGTAGCGCCCTGCTGCAGCACCAGCGTGTTGTTGCCGCCCGCGCCGCCGTCGACGACGCCGGTCGCCGCGACGCCGAGCGTGAAGGGGCCGACCGTGATGTTGAACGCGCCGCCCGTGCCGCCCGCCGTATTGACCGACGAGCCGGTGACCGCGGTGAACGTGTTCGTGCTGTTGGCGCCCATCGACACGCCGCCGTTGATCGTGCCGGAGTTGACGAACGTGTTGCCGAGCCCGGGCGTGCCGCTCGAGCCGAGCGACACGCGCCCGGTGATCGTTCCGCTGTTCGACATGTTGACCTGGCCGCCACCGTAAGCGGCAACCACGGGCGCGTCCGCGCCGGACAGCGTCGCACCGGCCAGCGGCGTGGAGCCGATCACGCCGGTGTTCGTGATGCTGGAGACGCCGCCCGTGCCGTTCTGGACCGACAGCGCCATGCCCGTCACGCCGCTGATCGCGACGCCGGTCGAGCCCATCATCGTGCCGTTGTTGGTGACGGTCGTGGTGCTCGCCGACGCATTGCCGACCACCGTGCCACTCGACAGCACGCCGAGCCCCGGGCCGAGCACCGAAGGATCGATCGTGCCGTTGTTGGTCAGCGTGACGCCGCTGCCGGTCAGCGACATCGCGGTGCCGCCGACGCCCAGCAGCACGCCGACGCTCGCGCCGGGATTGACTGTGACGTTCAGGTTGTTGGCGCTGTTTGCATAGCTCGGCGCCAGCGGGTTCGCGACGCCCGAGCAGGTCACCGTGGTGCCTGCTGTGCTGCAGGTCGCGTACGCGGGAACGATGCCCGCGCCGGACAATGCCAGAAAAACCCCCGTCGGCAACAGGAATCTCGGAAACGGCTCCCCGCTCTTCTTCGAATGCGCAATGTTCATGCTTCCCCTCGTCATCGGCATGGACGCTGAATCGGACCGGCGACAGCGGAAAATCCGGGACGCAAGCGTGCCCTCCGGCGGTCGCGGAACGACGTCGGTTTATTCGTGGATGAATTATTGGTTAATCGATTCTCGTTTGAGGATGCAAAACTAACCGGATGCCATGATCGTGACCCTTGTTTTTATGCAGCGACTTTCTGGTTGATTTGATTACCGCCCCTGCTTTTGTCAGACAAGGCTATATCAAAAAAACATGGTTTTCCAGTCGATGTTTGGTTATCTGTGGAGGGTCAATAGAATGCGTATTTTTTACTTGATGAAATGCGCAAAGTCACTGGTTTCCACGGATCTCCCGGTCACTCCGTCAAATCCGGCGCGAAGCTGCCGACGGAGCTCGATCCGTGAAAATGCCGATACCTCATAGACGGGTGATTTTCGCGGTGCAATATAAGTGGCGGCTGCGGCAGTCGGTTCGATAATCCGGATCCATTTCATTTACCAAATTGAAATCGCCGATTTTCAACATGCTTCCCGGCGGTTTCGGATCCGGCCCATGCGAAGGCGGCATTTGGAAATGAAAATGAAAGCCGTAAAATCGACCGAATCCCGGCCGGAACGCCGTGTTATGAAAACAGGCTGATCAGATAAAGCATCGGCCGGAACGACATGGGCCGTGCATCGGGATCGAGCCACAGGCGCAGCGCATAGATCGCGTATGCGGGCACTTCCCGCCAGCTCGAATAGATATCCCGCCACTGGAAGCTGTGTGGATACGCGGCGAAAATGTTCGCGGGCGCGATGCCGACCCGCTCGAACGCGAGGCGCGCCCGCGCGAGGTGGTAATACTGGCTGACGATCAGCACGCGCGACATCCGGTGCGCCTGCATGTACGCGCGCGCGTGCTGCGCGGTCGCGAGCGTGTTGTCGCCCTGGTCGTCGACGGCGATCCGGTCGGCCGGCACGCCGCGCGCGACCAGATAGTCGCGCATCGCGGTCGCCTCGTTCAGCCCGGGGCCGTCGATCGCGCCGCTGACGAGGAACGCCGGGCACTGCCCGGTGCGATAACAGCGCACGCCGACATCGAGCCGCGCCGCAAGCACCGGTTTCGGCGCACCGCCGTCGTCGAGCGCATTGCCGAAGATCACCGCGACGTCGGCCGGCTCGCTCGGCATCCGCATCCCGGTTCCGACGAGCACAACGGCCGCGACAATCCACAAACACGCGAACGCGGCCAGGACACGGCCGATCCGGGCCGCACGGCCCCGCTTGAAACGCTGGTTCAAAGGTATCGGACTCCTGGAGAAGCGCGCCGCCGGTTTGCACGGCACACGGCCCGGCATGCTGCCACGGCGCGCTCGCGCCTGTCCAGGTAACGAGGTCGACACGACGTGCCGAGCGTGTCCGGAGAACCCGGACGACGTTCGGCATGCACGAAATTCGGGGTTCGAAAGGCCGGCAAGGAACGCCAATGCGCCGGCCCGGCCGGCGTCAGTCCACCGGACACGTCGCGAGCCGCCCCTTCGCCTCCCCCGCGCCGCGCACCGCGCAGGTGGCCGGCTCGTCGGCGATCCGCGCGGTCAGTCCGGTCTCGTCGCGCAGCAGGCGTTCGAGGTCCGCGAGCAGCGCGCCGCCGCCCGTGAGCACCACGCCGCGATGCGCGATGTCGGTCAGGAGTTCGGCCGGCGCATTTTCCAGCACCGACTTCACCGCGCCGATCACCTGCTTGAGCGGTGCGGCCAGTGCGTCCGCCACGTCGTGGTTGGACAGCTCGATCGACCGCGGCAGGCCGTCCGCGACGCCGCGCCCGATCGCGCGCGTCGACGTGCGCGGCACCGCGCTGGTTGCCGAGCCGATCGTATTCTTCACGCGCTCGGCGGTCTGCTCGCCGAGCAGCACGCCGTACAGGTTGCGCACGTGGTTGACGATCGCCGCGTCGAACTGGTTGCCGCCCACGCGGATCGCCTCGCGGTAGACGATGCCCCCGAGCGCGATCACGGCAACTTCGGTCGTCCCGCCACCGATATCGATCACCATCGAGCCGACCGGCTCGGTCACCGGCAGGCCCGCGCCAAGCCCGGCGGCGAGCGCTTCCTCGATCAGTTCGACGTCCGATACACCGGCCGCGAACGCGGCCTCGCGGATCGCGCGGCGCTCGACCGCCGTCGCGTCCGACGGCACGCACAGCGTGACCTCGACGCGGCGGCCGAAACGCGAACGCGTGCGCGACATGTCGATGAAGCGGCGGATCATCTGCTCGGCGGCGTGCGCATCGGCGATCACGCCGTGCCGCATGGGCCGCACGGCCTCCAGATGCCCCGGCTCACGGCCGAGCAGCGCCTTCGCGCGCTCGCCGACCGCTTCGAGCGTCGGTCGCGCGTCCATCGCGCCGCCCTTGCGAAAGCAGACGACCGACGGCTGGTTCAGCACCACGCCGCGCTCGTGCGTATAAATCCGCGTACTCGCCGTTCCAGGGTCGATCGCAACGGGTTGCGCAAACAACTTTCCGAACAGCGGTGTCGACATATCAAGCCTTTTTTTGAACAAACCGGCCGAAACGGCCAGGCCGCGTCTCCGCGGCGCGCTTTTACCGCCCCATCATGGACTTAGCGGCAAATCGTTCCGGTACTTTAGACAATTCCGATGATTTTTTCGCGACGAGATTGCCGAATGTGTGTTTCGGCAGGTCCGCGGCTACGCATCGGCCTCTCGCGTCGCGCTTGTAAAACACGGTAATCTCTCGGTCTTGCCTGCTCCCGGCAGGCGTCCGACGCCCGATCACGCCAGGTATTCCTCCATGACAGCGCCCGCTTTTCCCCGCTGGCTCGGGGTGCGCCAACTGGGCGCAACGCTCGTTGCGCTCTGGTGCTGCACCGTTGCCGCGCAGCCCTTGCCGGCAGCCGACACCGCCCCCCGCACCGCGACGGCGGCCACTTCCGCCGCGCCGGCCGCCCCCGTCACGACGGCCGCCGCCCCCACCGCCAGGCCCGCGCCGACCTGCAACGCCGACGGTGGTCCGGCCGGCCGGCCGGCGATCGGCCTCGTGCTGTCCGGCGGCGGCGCCCGCGGGTACGCCCACCTGGGCGTGCTGAAAGTGCTCGAGGAGAACCGCATTCCGATCGATTGCATCGCCGGCACCAGCATGGGCGCCGTGGTCGGCGGCCTGTATGCGAGCGGAATGGCCGCCGACGAGATGCAGAAGCAGCTGTCGGAGGTGAACCTGGCCGACATCGCGTTCGACGTGACCGACCGCGCGGACCTGCCGCAAAGCAGCCGCGAGGACGAGCGACTGTACATCAACAGCCTTACACTGGGCTTCGGCAAGAAAGGCGTGAAGGCGCCGGTCGGCCTCGTGCAGGGCAACCGGCTGCAGGCGCTGCTCGCGAACTGGACGGCCGCCGTGCCGACCAATCAGCCGTTCGACCAGTTGCCGATCCCGTATCGCGCGGTCGCAACCGACCTGCAGACGGGCCAGATGGTCGTGCTGGACCGCGGCTCGCTACCGCTCGCGATCCGCGCGAGCATGGCCATGCCCGGCCTGTTCGCGCCGGCCGAGATCAACGGCCGCGCGCTCGTCGACGGCGGCCTCGTGAGCAACCTGCCGGTCGACACCGCGCGGCAGATGGGTGCGAAGGTCGTGATCGCCGTCGACATCGGCTCGCCGCTGCGCCCGCTCGACGCGCTCGCGTCGCCGGCCGACGTGATGCAGCAGATGGTCGGCATCCTGATCCGCCAGAACGTGACGTTGCAGCGCAAGCAACTCGCCGCGCAGGATGTGCTGCTCACGCCCGACCTCGGCGCGCTCGCGTTCACCGATTTCCAGAACGCGAAGCAGGCGATCGCCGCCGGCGCGGCCGCCGCGACCGCGGCGCTCCCGCGGCTCAGGCACTTCGCGCTCACGCCGGAACAGTACGCGGCCTACCGGTCCGCGCATGCGCAGCCGCTGCCGCCGCCGATCCGCATCACGCGGGTCGAGATCAAGACGACCGGCGGCGTGCCGAAGCGCGTCGTCAGCGACGCGCTGCACGTGAAACCGGGCGACACCTACGATCCGGCGACCGTCAGCCAGGACCTGCTCGGGCTGACGACCGGCGGCAATTTCGAGAGCGTGACGCAGCAGATCGTGAGCCACGGCGACGAGAATGTGCTCGAGATCGATGCGCGGGAGAAATACTGGGGGCCGAATTTCCTGCTGTTCGGCGTCGGGATGTCGAGCAGCTCGACCGACGAGGGCGGCTTCCGCCTGCACATCGGCTACCGGCGGCCGTGGCTCACCGAATCGGGCCTCGAGTTCCGCGCGGACACGACGATCGGCAGCGATCTGCAGTCGGCGCGCGTCGAATTGCGCCAGCCGTTGCCGGCCGCATACGGCTTGTACATTTCGCCCTACGCGGAATATCAGCGCCGCTACGTGAACCTGTACGACAACAGCGGCGAGGTGAAGCTGAATCAGTACTTGATGCAGACGGCGCGCACCGGGCTCGACTTCGGCCTGCCGATCGCCCGGCTCGGCGACTTCCGGATGGGTATCGGCTACGCGACCGGGCACGGCTCGCCGAACTACAACCTGCCGTTCCCGTTCGATGACGGCAGCTCGACGCTGATATGGCCGAGCTTCACGTCGCAGGCGCTGACCGCGCGGGCGCGGCTCGTCATCGATCAGCTCGACGATCCGATGTTCCCGCGCCGCGGCTACTACGGCGAATTCCGTGTCGAACGGTCGCTGTGGTCGCACAACAGCCAGTCCGCGGAGGACCTCGCCGATACGTCGAACACGCCTTACACCGAGCTCTACGGCAAGGCGATGATCGCGCAGCAGTTCGGCCGGCACAGCGTCAGTGCAACGATCGAGGGCGGCAAGAGCATCGGCGGCACCAACCTGATCAACGCGTTCAACTTCACGCTCGGCGGGTTCCAGCATCTGGCCGCGTATGCGGCCGACCAGCTGACCGGCAATGAACTCGCGTACGGTAACGTGACGTACATGAACCAGCTGATGACGTTCAACGCGTCCCCGATCAAGGCGCTGTCGGTCGGCGCCAGCGCGGAAGTCGGCAATGTGTGGTCGAGCGGCGTGAAGGTCGGCGGCGGCACGCTCAAGCAGAGCTACACGTTCTTCACGAGCCTGTCGACCGCATTCGGTCCGCTGTACATGGGTGTCGCGCTCGCGCCGGGCGGCAGGCGCAACATCTACCTGCAGCTCGGCCGCACGTACTGACGGCGTTCAGATCGGCCAACTGATCTCGAAGCGCGCGCCGCCGAGTTCGACCGGATCAACCACCGCGATCCGGCCGTTGTGCGCGTGGAGCACCTGCCGCGTGATCGCGAGGCCGAGCCCGTAGCCGCCGGTGCGGCGGTCGAGGCGCACGAACGCGTCGAAGATCCGCTCGCGCTCGCTCTCCGGCACGCCCGGGCCGTCGTCCTCGACGAAGATCGCGATGTTGCCGTGCTCGAGCGCGATCCCGACGACGATCCGCGACGCCGCATATTTGCTCGCGTTGCGCAGCAGGTTACGCATCGCGTACGACATCAGCCGCCGGTCCATCTTCACGCGCAGGTCCGACGCGATCGCGATGCGCGACTCGATCGCGCGCTCCGGATACAGCAGCTGCGCGTCGCTGACCTGGTGCTCGAACCACGCGACCGGCGCGGTCAGTTCGAGGTTCGACTGCAGCGAGCTGTATTCGAGCCGCGCATACGTGAGGCTCATGTCGATCAGCTCCTCGAGCTCGGTCACGTCCTGCGCGATGCTCTCCAGCGCACCGTGGTATTCGGCGGCGGAACCCGGTTCGCGCAGCATCTCGAGCGCGAAGCGCACGCGCGCGAGCGGCGTGCGCAGCTCGTGCGAGATCCCGTTCGTCAGGTCGCGCTGCGCCGCGATCAGCCGCTCCATGCGCATCGCGAGCGCATTCAGCGTGCGCGCGAGCGGGCCGATGATCACGCTGTGCGACTCCCGCGCGCGCGTGTTGAAGCGGCCGCCGGTGAAGTCGATCGCGCGCTCGCGCACCATCACGAGATCCGACCAGACCGGCCGCATCCACCGATATGCGGCGAGCGCGGGCGCTGCGAACACGAACGCCAGCACGATCCAGATATCGCCCGGCAGCGCGTCGAACGCGTGCCACACGACTTCCGGCGACAGCACGACGCACAGCGCGAGCGCCGGCACGAGCGCGGTCAGCAGCACGAGGCCGAGCAGATGCAGGTAGGTCCGCACGTACAGGCGCGACCAGCTCGGAATGCGGTCGGCGCGCGTGTCGGTCCACGCGCGGCGGAAATGCAGCCAGCGCCATCTGACATAGCGCGGCGCCGAAAGCGGCGCTGCATCGGGGTGCGAACGGGTGCGTCGGATCATCGCGGCTTCCGGCTATCGTGCGATGCGGGGATGCGGCGGCCGACGGCGTCGTGCCGGGCCGGCGTCATTCCCACGCATGCTTGCTGAACTGGTAACCCTTGCTGCGGATCGTCTTGATCCGCTGCGGGTTGCCCGCATCGTCATGCAGCTTGCGGCGCAGCTTCGAGATGCGCCCGTCGATCGTGCGGTCGAGACCGTCGAACTCGACGCCGCGCAGCTGCAGCATCAGGTCGTCACGGCTGACGACTTCTCCCGCATGGCACACCAGCACCCACAGCAGGTCGAACTCGGCCGACGTGAGGTCCGGCGAGCCGCCGCCCGGCAGCACGACCGAACGGTCGGTGCGGTCGATCGAGAACTGGCCGAACGTGTAGCGCTCCGGCTGCGGCGCGGCACCCTCGGCCGCGCGCGCGGGGACGCGGCGCAGTTGCGCCTTGATCCGCGCGAGCAGGATGCGCGGCTCGACCGGCTTGTGCACGTAGTCGTCGGCGCCGAATTCGAGGCCGAGCAGTTCGTCGAACGGCTCGTCGCGCGCCGTCACCATGATGATCACGCCGTCGTACTCCTTGCGCGCCTCGCGGCAGATCTCGAAGCCGTCCTTGCCCGGCAGGTTCACGTCGAGAATGACGAGATCCGGGCGCGTGGACAGGATCGCCGGGACGGCGGCGTCACCGTGCAGCACAGTGTCGACTTCATAGTCGTTCTTGCGCAGGTAGCCGGCGATCAGTGTGGACAGGCGGGTGTCGTCTTCGACGAGCAGGATGCGAAAAGACATGGGCAACGGTCGGATCGTACGGGGAAACCGCGGCGGCAGCAGGCCTGCGCCGGCTGCCGGCCATCGGTCGAAACGTACCGCATGATACTGCGCCCACCGATTGCCCGTTTGAAGATCTGGAGAATAAGGGTGCGATGGTCGCCGCGCTTGACGAATCGGCGCCGAAACGGTTCCATACGGGCTCTCCGAAAACCGGGCCGCGCGCCCGCCCTGCCTCACACACGATGAATTACCAGTCGATCCTCGAACGCATCCATGCCGAACTCGCCCCCTGGATCGGCCAGGGACGTGTCGCCGACTACATTCCCGAGCTCGCTAAAGTGCCCGCCGACAAGTTCGGGATGGCCGTCGTGACGCTGGACGGAAACGTTTACACCGTCGGCGACGCGCAGGAGCGCTTCTCGATCCAGAGCATCTCGAAGCTGTTCGCTTGCACGCTCGCGTTCCAGCTGCTGGGCGATGCGCTGTGGGAGCGGGTCGGCCGCGAGCCGTCCGGCACCGCGTTCAATTCGCTCGTTCAGCTCGAAAGCGAGCGCGGCAAGCCACGCAACCCGTTCATCAACGCCGGCGCGCTGGTCGTCACCGACGTGCTGTGCCGCCGCTTCGTGCGCGCCGAGACGGCGCTCGTCGAGTTCGTGCGGCGGCTGAACGGCGCGACCGACCTCGACTACGATTCGCGCGTCGCGCTGTCGGAACTGCAACACGCGGAACGCAACCGCGCGATGGCGCATTTCATGGCGAGCTTCGGGAACATGCAGATGCCGCCCGACACGGTGGTGGACGCGTATTGCCGCCAGTGTGCGATCACGATGAACTGCGTCGAGCTTGCGCAAGCGGCGCTGTTTCTCGCGAACGGCGGCGTCGCGCCCGTTACTGGCGAGCGGGTCGTCGATGCGAGTTCGGCGAAGCGGTTGTCGGCGCTGATGTTGACCTGTGGCACCTATGACGCGGCGGGCGACTTCGTTTATCGCGTCGGCTTGCCTGCCAAGAGCGGTGTCGGCGGCGGGATCGTCGCGGTGCTGCCGGGTGACATGGCCGTGTGCGTATGGGCGCCGGGGCTCGATGCGAACGGGAACTCGCTGGCGGGGACCAGGGCTCTTGAATGGTTGACGACCTATTCGGGGCGCTCGATCTTTTGAAGCGTCGAAGTCAAGCGTGCCTCATGTGGCGCGACGGCGGCAGATTCATATCGGCGCGAGCTAGAGCGCTTAATGGGGAATTCGGCCATCGGCAGCAATCGCCCCCGATGCAGACAGTTTGATGCCCGCTTTGTCTACCGCGCCGCGCAATGCTGATCAATGAGACACATTGTCACCACAAGCCGTTTTTGAGGTATTTCTCGTACGAAACGAACAGATTCTCGATCAAATCGATATCGGGACTAAACACATACTCCAGCACCACAATCAGGCACTTCAGCAGGACGTGCAGATGCCCCCAAAAAACTACCAAGGCGATACCAGAAAATACCCATAGGACAATAAGCGCGAGCAACCTAAGGCGAAACCTAAAGTACTCCGACCGGGACATTCTCGGTGGGATCGGCCAGTCTCGATAGAAGATTTGTGGCATAACGCAGTCGGTCACTCTTGATTAGCCCCCGTTGCATTGTCGAGAATCTACACTGCTCTGTCGAGGGTCGTCTCATGGACGACAGCAGTCGGCATCCCCAAGCCCGATAGACAACCTATCCAACTGGGACAGCGGCTGCCCTTCCTGTGCATCGTACCTGGATCGGACGATAGTCGCCTGTGCGACACCGAACGAGATTCGATAGGTTGGTAAGGTGCAGGTCCAACGGTCTTGCGACTGACCGCTTCTGGCCGAACTCGGTCGTCGAGGGCAGCACGGCACACGCCCGTCCGGTTGGTCCCGATGGAATCACATGCGAGTTTATATATTCGTAGCGCAGGGACGCTGGCGCTGGAGTGGTTGACGACTTATACGGGAAGGTCGATTTTTTGAGGGGGCGAGGTTGGGCGCGCGTCATTTGGCACAACGGCGGCAGGTGAATATCGGCACACTCGAGCATTGAAATCGGGCGAATGAGCCGAAATCGAACGCTTCGCGGTGATCGCCGCGAACGACCGAACGGAAAAAATACGTCCGGCCCGACAGTAATTCAACGACCTGCCAGCAAAGTTGGTGAGCAGCGGAAGCGTCATTTGATGCGCCATAGCAACGGCCTGAGAAACGCGGAATTTCCCCCAAACGCCTTGAAACCAGGTAGTTTCCGTTTGATTGCCGTTAGCATGGTTACTGAGCACCGCTAGCATCAATAAAGAACGCCAACAATAGGGACGCATCCCGCCCGCGTGAAAAACCGATTTCAGCTTTGGTTATGCGTGCGCCGGGAGTGCGCACGCGCATGCGTCCGGTCCCGGCTCGAAGCGCTCATTGCTGGATGCCCCAGCGGCGCACCGTCACGCGTTCGAGCGTATCGAACACGAGGTGCTCGACGAGCAGCCCGATCACGATGACGGCCGCGAGGCCCGCGAACACGCGGTCGGTATACAGCTCGTTGCGGTTCTGGAAGATGTACCAGCCGAGCCCGCCCTGCCCCGCGCTCGCGCCGAACACGAGCTCCGCGGCGATCAGCGTGCGCCACGCGAAGGCCCAGCCGACCCGCAGCCCCGACAGGATTGACGGCAGCGCGGCCGGCACGAGGATCAACGCGATTTGTCGCAAGCCCGTGAGGCCGTAGTTGCGCCCGGCCATCTTCAGCGTGGCCGGCACGCCGGCGAAACCCGTATACATGCTGAGCGCGAGCGGCCACAGCACCGCGTGCACCAGCACGAACAGCAGGCTGCCGGTGCCGAGCCCGAACCACAGCAACGCGATCGGCAGCAACGCGATCGACGGCAGCGGGTTGAACATCGACGTGAGCATCGCGAGCACGTCGCGGCCGATGCGCGTCGAGACCGCCACCGACGTCAGCACGAACGCGAACAGCACCCCGAGCGCATAGCCGCGCAACAGCACCGACATCGAGATGCCGGTCTTCACGAGCAGTTCGCCCGACGCGATGCCCTGCACGAACGCGGCCAGCGTCGCGCCGAAGGTCGGCACCAGCAGGTCATTCGCGACGATGCGCGCGATGATTTCCCATGCGGCGATCAGCACGAGCGCGATGACGGCGCGGCGAAACCCGCTCGCGCCGACGATGCGGCGCATCAGCGGCACGGGCGCCGCGCGTTCGGCGTCGGGCGGCGTGTCGAGCGCATGGACGTATTCCGCGCGAACGGGCGGCAGCGGCGGCAGAGCCGGATCGATCGTGCTCATGATGCGATTGCCTCCGTGGCCGGTGCTGCGCGGGTGACGTTCGCTTCGTCGGTATCGAACAGGAGATGATGAATGCGCGCGACGCTGTCGCGGAAGTCGCCGCTGCCGACGCTGTCGAGCGAATAGTCGTGGCTGTTGAGCTCCGCGCGCACGCGGCCCGGATGCGGCGACAGCAGCAGGATCCGGTTGCCGATGACGAGCGCCTCCTCGATCGAATGCGTGACGAACAGCAACGTGAAGCGGAGCTCGTCCCACAGGCGCAGCAGTTCTTCCTGCATCTTGCGACGCGTGAGCGCGTCGAGCGCGGCGAAAGGTTCGTCCATCAGCAGCACGCGCGGCTGCATCGCCAGCGCACGCGCGATCGCGACGCGCTGTTTCATGCCGCCCGACAGCGTATGTGGGTACGTATCGGCGAAGCCGGCGAGCCCGACCTTGTCGAGATAGTGCAGCGCGCGCTCGCATGCTTCGGCACGCGACAGCTTCGCGGCCGCACGCAACGGAAACGCGACGTTCTCGACCACCGTCTTCCACGGCGGCAATTGGTCGAACTCCTGGAACACGACAATGCGATCCGGGCCGGGCCCGTGCAAGGGCCGGCCGTCGAGCGCGATCGAACCCGACACCGGCTCGATGAAGCCGGCGATTGCCTTCAGCAACGTCGACTTGCCGCACCCGGACGGGCCGAGCAGCACGAAGCGGTCGCTGCCGTACACGTCGAAGCTGACTTGATGGGTCGCGCGGACGATTCGCGCGCCGCTCCGGTATTCGAGGCTCACCCGATCGATCGCCAGCAGGCGCTCGCTGGGTGCGCCGGCCGGTGCGGGGTGCGGCGCGGTTCGGCTCACCGTGCGCGCTGCGTCGGTAGGAGGAGGTACGGCCGGCGCAGCGGCACCGCGCGCCGCATACGGCGGCAATGCGATTCGGGGAGAAGTGGCGTTCACGATCGAAACTCTTGCGGGTAAAGCATCAACATACGGCGGCGCGGCGCGTGACCCAACCAACGATTGCACATATCGAAACCGCACCGACGCATAAGCGTCGATCGCGACGCGGGAACGCCACCGCCGTTCGACTGCAGTTCAACTGCCGTCGGCCGTCGCCGGATCGTCGACGAAGTAGTCGTGCCACGACTTCGGCTCGTTGCGGATCGCACCAATGCGATACATGAACTGCGCGAGCTTCAGCGTGTTCTGCGGCGCCGTCTTGAACTGCACCTGCGGATTGCGCAGGATTTTCAGCAGCAACGCGCGATCGATCTTCGATCCGTTCACGCGGATATAGGTGTCGGCCGCACGCTCGGGATCGGCCGCGATCTGGCGCGCGGCGTCGGCGAGCGCCGCGACGAATGCGCGATACGTCTTCGGGTTGTCGTCGCGGAATTTCCCGGTCGCGTACAGCACCGTCGCGGAACTCGGGCCACCGAGCACGTCGTACGAATTCAGCACGATGTGCGCGTTCGGATTGCCCGCGAGTTCCTGATCCTGAAACGGCGGATTGCCGAAGTGGCCGGTAATCACGTTGCTGTTCGCGAGGATCGCGGCCGTTGCGTCAGGATGCGGAATCGCCTGCGTGAGCGGATCGAGCCTGTCGAACTGCTTGTCGCCCCATTGCTTCGCGGCCGCGTATTGCAGCACGCGCGACTGCACCGACACGCCGACGGCCGGCACCGCGATGCGGTCCTTCGTGCTCAGGTCGGCGATCGTCTTCACGTTCGGGTTGCTGCTGACGAGGTAGTAGGGAAAATTGCCGAGCGATGCGACGCCCTTCACGTTTTGTCGGCCGCGCGTGCGGTCCCATACGGTCAGCAACGGCCCGATGCCCCCGCCGGCGATATCGACCGCGCCCGACAGCAGCGCGTCGTTCACGGCCGCCCCGCCCGACAGCCGCACCCAGTCGACCTTGATGTCGACGCCGGCCTTGCGCCCTTCCTTCTCGATCAGCTGCTGGTCGCGCGCGACGTTCAGCATCAGGTAGACGACGCCGAACTGCTCGGCGATGCGGATGTGGCCCTCCGCATGCGCGGCTTGCGGCGTGCCCGCGGCGGCGAATGCCAGCGCGGCGGTGAGCGTGGCGGCCAGCGCGCGGCGCGCGGACAGCGTCGTACGGCACAGGGCCGCAGAAAGCGGAAACGACATCGGAACTCCAGTGAGAATGAGGCGGCAGAGAGGGCGCGACGCTCAGAACGGCGCGTCGCCCTCGATCGTCGTGCGATACAGCTTGCGGCGCAGATGGTCTGGCGTGCCGGCCGCGAGATGCATCAGCGAGCGGTTGTCCCAGAATACGAGGTCGTGGTCGCGCCAGTGATGGCGATACAGATGCTCGGCACGCACGCTGTGCGCGAACAGTTCGTCGAGCAGCGCGCGGCTTTCGTCGTCGGGCAAGTCGACGATGCGCGTCGTGAAATGCTCGCTGACGAACAGAGCCTTGCGGCCCGTCTCCGGATGCGTGCGCACGACGGGATGCACGACCGCGTCGACCTGCGCGATCTGCTCGGCCGACAGGTTCGGGCGCCACGGGCTGCGGGCCTGCAGCTCCGCATAGCGCGCGAGATACGTGTGCTCGGCGCGCCGCCCTTCGACCGCACGGCGCAGGTGCGCGGGCAGCGTGTCCCATGCGAGATGCATGTTCGCGAATAGCGTGTCGCCGCCTTCGGCAGGCAGCTCCTGCGCATGCAGCAGCGAGCCAAGGCTCGGCTTTTCCTTGTACGACAGGTCGGAGTGCCAGAAATGGCCGGCGTCGCCGAGGCCGATCGGCTTGCCGTGCTCGACGATGTTCGACACGATCAGCACTTCCGGATGCGCGGCGAGCGCGAACTGGTGGAGCACGTGGATCTGCAGTGGGCCGAAGCGGCGGCTGAACGCGATGTGTTCGTCCGGCGTGATGCGCTGGTCGCGAAACACCAGCACGTGATGATCGAGATGCGCGCGGTGGATGCGCGCGAAACCGGCCGCGTCGAGCGGTTGCGACAGGTCGAGCCCGACGACTTCGGCGCCGAGCGGCGCATCGAACGGAACGATGTCGAAGCACTGCGCGCGCGCCTCGAGCGGCAACGCGGGTCGATGGCCGGCGGACGTCGATGCGGCGGCGCGGATGGCGGGAGTCGTCACGGTACAGCCCCTGATTCGATGAAAATTCGAATCTACGAGCGCGTGCCGGACTGCGTCAACGAAGCGATTCGGATACGTTTATCTGCTGCAGCGATAAAGATCGCTGCTCGGGCGGCGGGGCCGCAGGACGGGCCGTCCGCCACTCGCCGGCCGCCCATTACCCGTGACTCGGGCGCCGCCACCGCGCTAAGGCTGCCCCCCGCCGCCCGACGCGCCATAGATCTGTCCCGGCCCGTCACTCGCGCGCGACGACGCCAGCTCGACGTAGATCGACGTGATCGATCTTCACGCGTCGTACCGGCGGGCGCGGGACGGTCGCAACCGGACCAGCACGTGATGGTTCATGTCACGCAAAGTCATACCGTATCGACCGACGCGTCAGCGCCAGTCGGATGCGGATTGCCGGAACGACGCACCATGCGCGGTGTCCGGCAGGCGGTCGCGGCCGGTCAGCCGCGAGCGGAAGGTGCCGGCCGGCGCCGTCGTCCGGTACAGTCCGCGCTTTTTCAGTTCCGGCACGATCAGTTCGGCGAAATCGTCGAGCGTGCCGGGGCTGATCAGCGGATTGAGCATGTAGCCGCTGGTCGTCGACTGCCGCGCATGCTCGGCGATCTGGTCGGCGACTTCATCGGGCGAGCCGACGAGAATCAGGTCGGTGCCGCGCGTGACGCTCGCGAACTTGCGCCGCACGTCGCCGGCAGTAAGCGGCTTGCCGCTGCCATCGGGCCGCACGACGTAGGACGTGAGCCCTTCCGTCTGCGTCGTCAGCGGCTCGTCGTCCGCATAGCGGTCGATGTCGATCCCGGTGTCGCCCGCATAGCTGACGAGTTGCGCGTGCTGGTGATAGTGCTGCTGCAGCGTGTGGTATTTCTCCTTCGCGTCGCTCGACGAGCGCGCGGTCACGATGCGCAACACGGTCAACGACTTCACGTCGTCCGCCGCACGGCCGCGCTCCGTCGCGAGACGGCGAATCTCGTCGAGGCCGGCACGAATCTCGTGCGGATTCGACTTCGCGACGAACACCACCTCCGCGTGCTTCGCCGCGAATTCACGCCCGCGGCCCGACCAGCCGGCCTGGATCAGCACGGGCGAGCGCTGCGGCGACGGCGCGCAGACGTGCGGCCCCTGCACGCGATAGTGCGTGCCTTCGTGCGCAATCGGCCGCACGCGGTCGCCGCGCGCATAGCGCGGCGCGTGCTTGTCGGCGACGACCGCGTCGTCCGCCCAGCTCCCTTCCCACAACTTGTACACGACGTCGAGAAATTCCTCGGCGCGCGCGTAGCGTTCGTCATGGCCGATCATCCGGTCGAGCCCGAAGTTGCGCGCCGCACTCGTCAGGTAGGACGTCACGATGTTCCAGCCGATCCGGCCGTCGCTCAGATGATCGAGCGTGCTGAAGCGGCGCGCGAGCGCGAACGGATGCTCGTAGGTCGTGCTGGCGGTCACGCCGAACGCGAGCCGCTCAGTCTGCGCGACGAGCGCCGGAATCAGCATCATCGGATCGTTCGCGGGCGACTCGACCGCCCATCGCAGTGCCGCGTCGGCCGACCCGCCATAAACGTCGTACAGGCCGAGCACGTCGGCGAAGAAAAGCATGTCGAGGTCGGCCTGCTCGGCCGTGCGCGCGAGGTTCGACCAGAACGCGAGCGTGTTCGCGCGCAGTCGCTCATCGGCGGGATGGGTCCAGAGGCTGGGCGCACCGCCGCAGCCGACACTGGCTTGTTCATACAGGGAAAACAACAACGGGCGAGGATCGGACATCGTGGAATTCGTTACCAGGGCAGGAATCAGTTGGGTGCCGCCCACGCGCCCGACGCTGCGCCGCGGCGCCGGACACGCATGCGAGCGTCGGGCGCGCGCGTCAGATAGCGATTGACGCGTTTCTCGAGTCGGGCAGCGGGAATGGTCAGCAGCGCGACCAGCATCACATAGACGACAGCCGCGCCGACCAGCGGTTCGTACACGCGCAACGTCTCGAAGCGCAGCGTATTGGCCGTCCCCATCACGTCGAACACGGTAACGGTCGACGCGAGGACGGTCGATTTCAGCAGCAGGATCGCCTCGCCGGTGAGCGCGGGCAGCGCAATCCGCCATGCGCGCGGGCCGACGATCCGGCGCAGCACCTGCACGCGCGTCATCCCGTATGCGTGCCCGGCTTCGATCTCGCCGGCAGGCACGCCGGCGATCGCGCCGCGCAGGATCGTCGCGACGTACGCGCTCTCATTCACGCTCAACGCGACGATCGCGTACCAGAACGCGTCGCGCAGCAGCGGCGACGCCCAGCTGTCGCGCATCCATTCGCGCGGGACGATCTGCCCGAATCCGTAATACAGCAGATAGAGCTGGACGAGCAGCGGCGTGCCGCGAATCAGCATGAGCCAGCCGCGCGCGGACCAGCGCAGCGGCGCGCGGCGTGCACCGGCGGCGAGCGCGAGCGGCACGCCCAGCAGCACGCTGGCAGCGCCCGACAGAAGCGTCAGCTCGAGCGTCGTCGGCACCGCGGCGAGCAGCTTCGGCATCACCGTGTCGAGCAGAAATGGCAGCGAGAAGATCATGCGGTTGCGCGCCTCGTGCCACGGTTCGCGTGGCGCTCGAGCGCCGCGAAGAGGCCCGTCGAGGCGATGCTCAGCAACAGGAACAGCGCGGCCGTGACGAGATAGAAGAATACGTAGTGGCGCGTCGCGCCGGCCGCGAGCTGGCTCGCCTTCAGCAGATCCGTGAACGAGCCGAGCACGCTGATGAACGACGCATCCTTGGTCGCGTTCAGCCACACGTTGCCCGTGCCCGGCAACGCGAGCCGCGCGGCGGCCGGAAGCCGGATGCGCGTGAGCGTCTGCCACGGCGTCATCCCGTACGCGTGCGCGGCTTCGATCTGCCCGGGCGGCACGTTGACGAGCGCCGCGCGGAAGATGTCGGTCAGATACGCACCCTGGATGAAACCGAGCGACAGCGCCGCGACGAGGAACGGCGGGAACGCGAAGCCGTCGGGCACCAGGCCGCCGCGGTGCAGCGCGACCTCGACGGCAGGCGCGAGCGCATAGAACGCGAGCAGCAGGCACAGCAGCTCGGGCAGCGCGCGCACGAGCATCGTGTAGAGCCGCGCGAGCCATGCGAGCGGCGCGTGCCGCGACAGCTTGCCGAGCGCGCCGGCGATGCCGAGCAGCGCACCGGTGCAGAACGACGCTGCCGCGACGCCGAACGTCAGCGTGAATGCGCCGACGAACACGCGGCCATAGCCGCCGTCGCCGAATGCGAGCAGCGCGAGCAGCGAATCGTCCGCGGCCATCGAGTCAGCGGCCCTTCTCGATCGTGCCCTTCAGGTTCGGATAGCGGGCGGTGATCGCATCCCACGTGCCGTCCTGCTGCAGTTGCGCGATCGCGGTCGACAGCTTGCCGCGCAGCGCATCGCCTTGACGCACGCCAGCACCGATGCCGAGGCCCAGCACCGGATTGTCCGCGCAGGTCGCCTTGACTTCGAAGTCCTTGCCGTCGCGCGACGCGAGGAATGCCGTGAACAGCCCCTTGCCTTCCTGCACGTAGTCGACCCGGCCGGACGCCAGATCCGCGAGCGCGTTGTCGAACTTGTCGAAGGCCTTGATCTGCGCCTCCGGCTTGAAGCGGGAATCGAGGAACGCCGAGAAGTTCGTGCCGGCCTCGACGCCGATCACGCGGCCCTTGAAGCTCGCGGGCACCGCGCAATCGACGCGGCGCCGGTCGCTTTTCGCGCCGACGAACACCGTCGGCGACTCGTAATATGCACGGCTGAAATCGATCGCCTTCTGCCGGTCGCCCGTAATCGTCATCGACGACCAGATCACGTCGATCTTGCGGTTCTGCAACGCCGGAATCAGGCCGTCCCACGCAATGTCGGTGAGCTCGCAGCGCACGTTCAGTTTGCCGCACGCGGCATCGAGCAGGTCGATTTCCCAGCCCTTCCATTTGCCGCTCGCGTCCTTCGAAAAGAACGGCGGATACGACTCGGCGTCGATGCCGACGCGCAACGTCGGCTGGGCTGCGTGGGAAACCGGCGCAAGGCCGAGCACGAACAGCGCGGCCGCGGCACGGCGGATCCTGGAACGCATCAAACGATTCATGTGGCGAATTTCTGAAATAACGTCGAACGACCGGCGTCGCAGCCGGCAGGAGGCGAGACTGTAATGCCTGCCGAAGCGTGTACCAAATGGTTATTTTTTCGATGGATATCTGGTCGCGCGATATGGCGGAACGGCGCCCCGTCGAATGTAAAGCACGGTGCATCGTTCGCGCGCTCGCCCACTCACGCCTCCGCGGTTTCGCGCTGCAACGCCGGCAACTCGAGATTCGCGCGGAAATCGCCGCCCACATAGTCGGTATCGATCAGATCACGACGGCGCGGCTCGGGCAGCAACCCGTTGAGCAGCAGGTCTTCCTGGTCCGGCTGGCCGAGCCCGTGCAGCGACAGCACGTCGACGAGTCCTGCGCGATAGCGCGTTTCGATCGCATCGGCGAGCTGCTCCGGCGTGCCGGCGACGGACCAGTGGCCGGTCTCCTGCGCACGGATGATCAGCTCGCGCAGCGTCAGCCTCTGGCGTGCGTAGCCGACGAAGATCGCCACGCGTCCGCGCCGGCGGTGCGCGCTTTCGATCGCCGTCAGCAGCGATTCCGGCAACGGCCGGTCGAGCGGCAGCTCGCGCAGGTCGACGCCACCGCCGAGCATGTCGGCGAGCTTCAGTCTGCCCTGTTCGTCGTCGATGCGCGCATGCTTGTCACGCAACCGTCGCGCGGCATCGGATTCGCCGATCACCGAATGGAACGAGTTCATCACGAACGGCAGCCGGTCGCCGCGGCCGAATGCGACGGCCCGCCGAGATTGAACGCGGCGCCAAGCGCGGCGTGCTGCGGCGAGGCCGGCTCGGCACTGCCAAAATGGGAAAACCAAATCAGGACGGGAATTAGCAGGCGTCTGAACGAACTGTCCGATCGATTGACTGCGCAGGGCCGTCGCCGCGATCCACGACGGACGGCGCGCTTCAAGCGACAAATCGGGCTTCGACACCGCTTCGCACCACCAGGTCGAAGCGCTCCGGCCGAATATGAAACACGGTGGCTTCACATGTGCGGCCGTCGGGCAGACGAGATGTGCGCCGCAACACCAGGAGCGGCGCCTGCTTGCCGGCCTTTAGCCGGGCGGCAATATCGTCCGGCGCGGCCACGGCCGTCACCGACATGTCGGCGTCGGCAATACGCCAGCCGAGCAGTTGCTCCAGCAGCTCGTAAGTCGGCAGGCTGTCGGCCTGCGCATAAGCCGCGTCACTTGCTTCGGGCAGCAGGCAGGTCTGCGCGAGCGCGATGGGTTCCTCGTCGACCCAGTGCAGGCGTTCGAGATAGATGCAGCGCGTGACGTCGGCGGCGAATGCCTGGCGCAAGCCCGGCGGCACGTCGCACTCCTCCATCCGCAGCAATTCCATGCGTGCGCGTGCGCCCTGCCCGGCGATCGAATCGTAAAGCCCGCGCAGCACGTCGAGCCGATGCCGCAACCGCCGCTTCGCGGCGAACGTGCCCTTGCCCTGCTTGCGCTCGACAATGCGCGCGTCGGTCAGGCGATCGAGCGCGAGCCGGACCGTCACGCGGCTCACCTGAAAGCGCTCGCTCAGCTGCGCCTCGGACGGCAGCTTGCCGGTCGGTTCGTACACCCCTTGCTCGATCTCCTCGCGCAGCGTCGTCGCGATCTGCTCGTAAAGCGACGTTGCGTCGTCACGCACCAGCGTCATCGATTGTTCCTCTCCGTGCTCGGCTCGCGTTATGCGCGATTCCCGATATCGATATGAAAAGCAATTGGATCGTCCAACTTGTATTAATACGTATTATTACATCTCGATAGACGGTCGGGGCTGCCGTTTCAGGGCTCGACGCACGGGGAGCATAGCAGTGACTGAAAACGCAATCGGCACGCCGCCACTGGGCGGCGCGCAGACAAGCCTACCATCACGGGCGGAACCGGCGGCGGTTCCACACGCCGATCCGCACGCGGCAGGCCGATCGCGAAGCGTGCGGTGGCGTGCCGCGCTCGGCTTCGCCGCCGCGTGGCTCGCGTTCTTCGCGATCGCATGGTGGCTGCCCGCGCCCGCGCATCTGTCCGTCGAAGGCAAGGCGACACTCGCGGTCGTCGCGTGGATCGCGATCGTATGGATCACCGATGCGATTCCCGTCGGCGTGAGCGGCATCCTGCTGCCAATGCTGCTCGTGCTGTCGCATGCGAGCCCGTCGTTTCCGAAGGCGGCCAGCGGCTTCGCCGCGCCCGTCGTGTTCCTGTGCCTCGCCGCATTCCTGTTCTCCGCGATCATGCAGGCGTGCGGGCTCGACCGCCGCATCGCCCTGTTGCTGCTCGACCGCCTGAAGGTGCGAACCGCCAACGGCGTGATCTGGGCGATGTTCGCGGTGAACTGCGTGATGGCGCTCGTCGTGCCGGCCGCGAATGCACGGGCCGCCACACTGCTGCCCGTCACGAACGGGATCGTCCGGCTGTTCGGCGAGTCGCCGCGCGAGCGGGCCGCGCGCAAGGCGATCGTGATCCAGACGCTCGTGTACGGCGCGATGATCAGCGGCATGTGCATCCTGACGGCCCACCTGCCGAACATGGTCGTGTCCGGCCTGCTCGAGAAGCAGCTCGGCATCAAGATCTCGTATCTGACGTGGCTGAAGCTGCAGTGGCCGTACCTCGGGATGTTCGCGATCACGCAGGCCTGGGTGCAGTTCTACTTCCGCTCGCGCGCCATCGCGATTCCCGGCGGCCCCGGCGCAATCGCCGCAATGCGCCGGGCGCAGCCGAGCGCCGCTCGCAACGACTGGGCCGTGCTCGTGCTGTTCGCGGCCGTCGCCGTGGCGTGGGCGACCGAGCCCCTGCATCATCTGCCGTCGGAAATCGTCGCGCTGATCGCGCTGGCGTTGCTGTTCGCGCCCGGTGTGCTGCGCTTCGGCTGGGCCGAGGTCGAGCAGCGCACGATCTGGGGCACGCTGTTCCTGCTGGCCGGCGCGCTGTCACTGTCGTCGGCGATCAGTACGTCGGGGCTCGCGAACTGGGCCGCCGATCACATCTATGTCGCCGCGCGCGGTCGCGGCTGGTGGTTGGCGATCGCGATCGTGATGCTCGGCACGCATGTGATCCGCATCGGCATGCTGTCCAACGTCGCGGCCGTCACGATGATCGCGCCGATCGCGCTCGCACTGGCGCCGCGTCTCGGGCTGCATCCGGTCGCTTTCACGATGCTCGTCAGCGACACCGACAGCTTCGCTTACCTGCTGCCCACGCAGATTACCGCCGGCGTCATCGCGTACAGCAGCGGTGCATTCTCGACCGCCGACTACGCGAAGGTCGGCGTGGTGTCGGTGCTGATCGCGATCGTGTACGGCCTCTGCGTGATCGCGCCGTGGTACGCGTACATGGGCATCCCCGTCTGGGATCCGAGTGCGCCGTGGCCGTTCGCACATTGAAATGCGCTGCCTTCCGTCGACATTTTTCAAATTCCCCATGAACGAAAACAACGCCCCCGCCGATACCGTTGATGCCCGCGCCGCTGCGCTGCGCGAGCGCCTGGGTCCGCACGTCGCACCCGAAGGCCTGTATGAACGCCACAAACGCCTGCCGTTCGCCGGACGCGTGCGCTGCAACGTCGCACGGCTCGAAGCCGGCGAATGGAGCGAGATCGTGCTCGATTACGAAGTCGGCTCATCCGGCATCGCCGATGGCGGCTGGCTCAAGGCCACGTTCAAGTTCTATTCGGATTGGGCGCTGTTCCAGACGAGCGATCCGACCGCGGCCAACTACATCAGCGCCGAATACCATGCCGCCCCGCTCGCACCAGGCCAGAGTCCGGCCACCGTCCAGGCGCTGAATGTGCGCTTCGACCAGAAGGGGCACGAACGGCCATTCCAGAAGGCCGTGATCGTCGACATCGTCGACGGATACGTCAATGCGGGCGACCGGATCGTGATCCGTCTCGGCGATCGCCGTCGAGGCCCTGGCACGCGCGTGCAGACCTTCGCGGAGGACAACTTCCGGTTCCGGCTCTACGTCGATCCGCTCGGCACGTCGCGCTTCGTCGCGGTGCCGGGCGACATATCGATCGACATTCGCGCCGGCGCGCCGTCCGACCTACTGCTGAGCGGCCCGCGCTTCGTGCATCCCGGCACGCGCGCACCGTTCAGGCTGTCGCTGCAGGACCGCTGGGGCAATGCGTGCCGCGATGTTGGCGGCATTGCGCGTGTCGTCGCTTGCAACGGTCGCGGGGAGGCCGTCTATCGGCGCGAACATGTGCTGCCCGATGCCGGGTTTGCGAGCTGCGCGCTCGACGATCTGCCGGTCGACGCGGGCACGCTGCGGATCGTAGCCGACCTGCCCGCGCGGCCCGACGTGCGCATCGCGGAAGCATGGCTGACGGTCGACGCGTCGCTGCCCGCGCCGCGCGCGCTGTATGCGGACCTGCACGTCCATGCCCACGATACGGTCGGCACCAACAGTCCCGAGTACAACGCACGCTATGCGCGCGACATCGGAGGTATTGACGTGCTCGGCTACACGGCGAACGATTTCCAGATCACCGACGAGAACTGGCAACTTGGCGTCGACGCGGTCGAGCGCTTCAACGAGCCGGGCCGATTCGTCGTCTATCCGGTGCAGGAATGGTGCGGCAGCTCGACCGCGGGCGGCGACCACAACGTTGTTTTCCTCGGCGACACGCGGCCGGATTTTCCATACAACGCGCGCGGCGAACACAATCGCACGCTCGTCTGGAACGAAGACATGAAGGGGAATGCGGTGGAACTCGGCCGTTGGCCCGTCGAGGAGCTGTGGGACGCGTATGCGGACGCTGCCGCCCAACACCTGGTGATGCCGCACGTGGGCGGCCGCCGCTACATCCCGGACTGGCACCATCCGGAGCTCGAGCGGCTCGTCGAGATCGCATCGTCATGGGGGCATTTCGGCTGGCTGTACCAGGACGTGATCGCGCGCGGCTATCAGCTTGGCGTCGCGGCCAGCGGCGACGAACATCGCGGCCGGCCGGGCGGTGGCGCGCCCGGCGTGCAGGTGTTCGGCGTGCACGGCGGACTGACGGGCGTGCTCGCGCCCGTGCTCGATCGCAAGCACGTCGGCGAAGCGCTGCGTGCCCGCCGCACGTGGGCAACCACCGGCGAGCACAGTGCGCTGCTCGTGCGTTGCGGCGATCACTGGCAAGGCGATGCGTTTGCGCATCGCGGGCCGGCGCGGCTCGACTACCGGCTGCTCGGCCAGTCGGGCTGGGAATATGTGGCCGCGTACGATCACGAAGGGCTGCTGTGGGAACGCAACCTGCATGCGGAACTCGGCTACGCGGATCGCCTGATCCGCGTGCGCTGGGGCGGCGCCCGCATCCGCGACCGCTATCGCTGGGCCGCGTGGCGCGGCCGGATCCGCATCGTCAACGGTACGATCCATCGTTTCGGGTCGAACGGGTTCGAGCACGTGGAGGAGTCGGCATGGCGAACCGGCGCAACCGATGTCGAATTCCGCAGCGACACTTATGGCGACGCGGACAGCATCGAGCTCGACATCGGCAATCTCGCCGCCGCGACGATCGTGGTCGAAGGCACGATCGACAGCTTCGCGAAGGTCGGCGATCCGCTACAACGCAATCCATTCGTCCATGCGCCTGAATTCCGTTTCGAGATCAGCGGTGCGGAACTGCTCGCGCGTGGTACGGCGACGCATGCGCTTGGCGGCACGGAGCTGTTCGTCGCGATCGAGCGGCTGACCGACCAGCCACTGCCCGTCGATCTCTCCGGCAGCATCGAGGTGACGCCCGGCAATGCGGAGTTCGGCAACCGCCCTGTCTATTTCTTTGGGCGGCAGCGCAACGATAGCAAGGTGTGGTCGTCGGCGCAGTTCATCACGTTCGGCTAGGCTTTCTCACGTCCCGCGACTTCCCGAGTCCGGTCTTGACGGATATTCCGGCGATTCATGCAGTGGAAACCAACGGGACATGCCGCGCCGTCCGATTCGTCGCTCAAGCGGAACCGCATGTCAAACCTGGTTCGGAGGGGACGCGGATCGCGCGCCCCCTTCCGCCGATGACTTCGATGCGCTCGAACCGGCTTCCCGGAAATCAGGTTCGCTCCGGGAGACTGTGCGGCACCACCCGGTACCTAGATTTTTGCGGTGAACGTCAGTCCAACAGTCCGAGGATCGCCGTACAGCACGGGATACGCTCCATACGACGGCAGCAGCTCGAGTTTCTTGTAGACCTTGTTGGTCAGGTTCGTCACGTAGCCCGTCACGATGTACTTCTGGTTCGGCGTCGTATAGGACACGTGCGCGTTCAGCACCGTGTAGCCACCCTGCCAGAGCTGCGGCATCGTCTGCCGCGTCGCGCTGAAGTACTCGCGGCTGCGGTAATTCACGTCGCCGCCGGCCGTCAGCGTGCCGACCGATACCGGCACGCGATAGTCGAAGCCCGCGTTGATCGTCGTATGCGGCGAACGCGCGAACGAATTGCCGACGGCGGTCGGTACATAGCGGAACTCCGTGTAGCGCGTGTTCAGCATCCCGAGGTTCGCGAACAGGTACAGACTGTTGACCGGCTGCGCCTTCAGCTCCAGCTCGAAGCCGTCCGCGCGCCCTTGGCCCGCATTCGACAGCGTCGACACCGGCGGGCCGCCGAACGGGTTCGGCGCCAGCGCGAACACCTGGATGTCGCGATAGTCGTAGTGGAACACGCTCGCGTTGACGATCAGCCGCTTGTCGAACCACTCGCTCTTGATGCCGACTTCGTAGTCGGTCAGGTACTCCGGCGACACGGTCGACACTGTGCTCTGCGTATACGCGTTGCCGTTGTAGCCGCCCGAACGGAAGCCGCGCGCATAGCGGAAATATGCGCGCACGTTGCTGCTGAGCGCATATTCGGGCGTGAGGTCCCAGGTCGGCGCCCGCCACGTGTTCGTCTGGTTCTGCCGCGCGCTGACCGCCAGCGGCGACGACACCGACGACGGATCCCACCAGCTGCCCGGATTGCTGAACGTCACGTTGCCGGCGTTCTGAAGCCCGGTCAGGTTGATGTTCTTGCGCTCGACCGTATAACGCAGCCCGCCCGTCACGTTGAAGCGGTCGGTGAACCGGTACTTCACGCTGCCGAAGATCGCCGCGCTTTGGGTGTGCTGCGTGAGGTCGGTCAAGTGGTAGAACGCGGGCGACGGCGCGCCCGGCAGGCCGCCGCCGGCACCCTGCTCGGCCAGTTGCTCGGTGAACAGGTGCGTACCGACGAGCCAGCTGAGCCGGTCGTTCTGCGGCGATTCGAGCCGGAATTCCTGCGAGAACTGGCGGCTCGACAAGCGATCGTGCGAGCGCGCGGCATCGAACGCCGAATAGTCCTCGTCGTCCTGGTACCAGCGGTGCAGCCCTTCGAACGCGGTGATCGACGTCAGCGTCACCGCCGGGTTGATGCGCCAGTGCGCGGTGAGCGACGTGCCCCAGGTCGAGATGTGATCGTTCGACGGCGCATTGAGCGATACCGTGTACGGATCGCTCGACCCGACGAAGCCGAACTGGTTCGCGCCGCCCGGCCCCGCGCCCTGCGCGTGCCACGCATTGCCGCCGCCCGTGTAGTTGCGGCCGTGGATGTTGAACAGGAAGTCCGTGTCCGAGGTCGGCACGGCCAGCACCTGGAAGCGCACCGCATTGTCGTGGAAGCCGCCGAAGCGCCCTTGCTGCACGGTGTTCGTGTAGAAGCTGTCGGCGTTCTCGTGATACACCGACACGCGCGCGGCCAGCACGTCGTTCTTGCCGATCGGCCCGCCGATCGCGGCTTCCGCGAGCCGGCTGTTGTACTGGCCGATTCCGATCTTGCCGTAACCGCTCACGTCGAAGGTCGGCTTCTGCGACGTGATGCTGAGCGCACCGCCAACGGTATTCTTGCCCCACAGCGTGCCCTGCGGGCCGCGCAGCACTTCGATGCGATCGAGGTCGAAAAGCGGGAAGCCCTGCCCGAACACACTGTTGATGTAGACGTCGTCGAAATACACGCCGATCGGGCTCAGCGACAAGTCCGACGGATCGTTGCTGCCGACGCCGCGCAGGAACCAGCGCGGCCGCTCGCGGCCTTCGGTCGACTGGCCGGTGAAGTTCGGCACGTATTTCGTGACGTCGTTCACCACGCGCAACTCGTTGTTCCTGATCGTGTCGCCGCTCAGCGCGCTCACCGCGACCGGTACGTCCTGGATGCTCTCCTTGCGCCGGCGCGCGGTCACCGTCACCGTGCCGAGATTCGTTTCGCGTGCGGCCGCGCGGCGGGTCGCGCGGGCTGCCGTCGGTGCCGCCGCGGCTGCATCGTCCGCGCCCTGTTGCGCCGGCTTCGCGTCCGGTGCCGCCGCCACCGCGCCATCTTCCGCCCATGCGGGCAACGATACGGCCCCGCCCGTCAGCAGTCCCCCCAGCGCGGTGACGATTAGTTTTTTCCTGAACATCGATGAGTCATCCTGTTTGATCGGTTGAACGCACGTGCGTGCACGACGCACGGGTGACCTATTGCAATTCGGATGCCAGCATCGAGAGGCCCGTCGGACGTGGCTTCCGGCATGGGTGTGGTGCAGGTGTTGCTGCATGCGCATCTGTGACGGGAAGCAAACTGCTTGTCACGCAACACCGCGCGGATTCCGCAACACCCGATCCGATGGTCGTCAGTACAGCTATTCAGTCACCGGATGCGATGCCTCGCACCGCCCCGTTGCGACGCGCAACGCGAACGCAACCAGCACGACGACGGGCAGCCAGCACAGAAACATGCCCGGCAACCCGACGACCGGCACGAGCGCGCTGCCGGCCAGCGGGCCGCAGAACGCGCCCGTCATCGACGCGAGGTTGTAGAGGCTCGACACCTGGCTCTTGTCGGCCGGGTGACGGCCGAGACGCTGCATGTTGACGAGATGCAGCAGCGACGACCCGGCGCACAGCGCGGCGAGTCCCGCACCGACGATCCATGCGTCATGCGCAAGACCCAGCGCGAGCAACCCGGCCACGCCACCGGCAAGACTGAGCGCGTGGCAACGGCGCGCCGTCATCCGCTGCGCGACATGCCCGAGCCCGAACAGCGCGATCACCGCGACAACGCCCTGCAGCGTCAGCAGCGCGACGGCTTTCGTCTGCGACAGCCCGAGCGACTGGATCGCCAGCACCACCGTATACGCGCCGGCGAGCGAACGTGTCGCGCTGTTTACGGCTTCCAGCATGAGCTGCTCGCGCACGTCGTGACTCCATGCGAGCGCCAGCAATGCGCGCAGGCCACCGGGTTCAGGTTGCTCACCGCGTGCCGCAGGCTCCGCGCCACAGAGCAGCGTCCGGCTGAACAGCGCCATGCCCGCGAAGCTCGCCGATGCCGCGCAGAACGTCGCGACCGCGCCATGCGCGCCGATCAGCCAGCTCGCGAGCCACGGCCCGACCATGCCGGTACCGACCGACATCGCCGCGCGGTACCAACCGGCGCGCGCGAGTCCGATCTGCGCGAGACGCGCGAGGAACACGCCGCTGATCGACACGATCCGGAACGGGATGCACAGCCCGATCAACACTTGCGTGAGCGCGATCAGCGGCCATGCGCCGGTAAACGGCACGACGAGATTGAGCAGCATCGGGCCCATGCTCGCGACGAAGTACACGCGCCGCGCGCCGTAGCGCGCGACGAGCAGCCCGGCCGGCAGCGTCATCAACGCGATACCGAGCGGCTCCATCGCCGCGATGATGCCGAGCCGCGCGCTGTCGACGCCGAGCGCGAGCGCGTACAGCGTCGTCGCGAGCTGCGCCATGCTGATCGTCGTGCCGCTCGCGAGCGCCAGCAGCATGAAGCCGCCGGTGAAACGCTCGCGCCGCCATGCATCGGCGACGCGTGCCGGCGCGCTCACCGCGCAGCGTCGCGAGACAGCGTCGCGATGCCGTCGAGCGCGCGCCGGTCGACCCACGCACGCACGTCGAAGTCGGCCGGCAGAAATCGCCATTCCACGAGGAAGCGCTTGAAATCGTCGAGCGCGGCAATCGATGCTTCGTCGAGGTCCGTGCGCAGCCGCCGATGCACATCCGCGCCGTACGCGAGCCGCAGCCAGTCATGGCCCGATCCCGTCTCGCGGCCGAGATAGCCGAGCACTTCCTGCTCGTGCTCGCGCGCCCAGCTTTCGACATCGGTCACGCGCGCGAGGAAGCGGCTGACGATGTCGGGATGGCGTTCGAGCGTCGACGCATTGACGGTCAGCGGCCGCGGCGACCCGTTGTTGATGCGGATCTGCGGATCGGGATGAAAGCCGATGTCGACGACCGGCTGCGCGCCGATCAGGTGCGCGGTTTCGAGCCCGAGCGAACCCTTCACGTAGATCGCGTCGACCTCGCCGCGCACGAGCGCAGCCGCTTCGGCCGCATAGAGCCGGCGGCTCGACAGGCTCGCGGGATGGCTGAATACCGCGTCGCGCGTCGCCGGTATCGACACCGGTGCGCGCAGGGTCGACGCGGGCACGTCGATCCATTCGACGTCGGCGGGGCCGAGCCCGTCGAGCGACAGCGCGCTGACGAAGCCGCGCAGCGCGGCCGCACGGAAGATGTCGATGCGCTCGCCGTCGCGGCGCGGCAGGCCGATGCGGCGCCCGCGCAGGTCCTTCGGCCGCCTCAGGCCGCTTTCCGGCAGCGCGACGATCGCCTGCGCCTCGTCGACCCAGGTCAGTGCGACCACGCGTGTATCGGCGCCGGCCGCGCGCGCCCACAGCGCGGGAATGCTGCCGCCCTGCCGGAATGCGTTGTCGAGCGAATGATCGATGTGCGCGTGATGCAGCGCCGCGTGCTGGCTCTCCTGCAGCGCACGCACGGTGATGCCGTCGCCGGCGAATTCGCTGTCGAGCCAGCCAAGATGCGCGGCAATGCCGAGCGGCGTCGGCACCGGACAGCGCGTGTACCAGATCGACTGGACGTTACGGGAAGCCGTGATGCTCATGGATGCGTTCGTAAAGGAAGTCGTGAACCGCGCGTCAGCCGCGCGGCGCGGTGAGCACCGACAGCCGCGTGATGCCCGCATGCTCGATCGCGGCCATCAGCTTCGCGACCGTGCCGTACGGCACGTGCTCGTCGGCCTGCAGGTCGAGCGCGACATCGGGCCGGCCGGCCTTCAGCGCAGCCAGCTCGGCCGGCACCGCAGCCAGTGCGACCGCACGCTTGTCGAGATACACGACGCCCTTGCCGTCGACGCTCACGGTCACGTTCGGCTTGCGATCGGCCGGCGCCGTGGCGACGGTGTTCGGCAGATTCACGTGCACCGCGTTGTTGAGCAGCGGCGCCGTGACGATGAATGCGACGAGCAGCACGAGCATCACGTCGACGAGCGGCGTGATGTTGATTTCGCTGAGCACGTCGTCGTTGTCGGAGGAAGAGGAGAAAGCCATTACGCGAATGCCTCCTGACGGGTGTCGTCGGCACGACGTACCGGTGCGAGCGCGGCGGCTGCGACCGGCACGCGGAAGCCGGCTTTCTGCGCGAGCGTGACGAAATCGGTGGCGAACGCATCGAGATCGGCCGACGCGGCCTTCACGCGACGCACGAAGAAGTTGTACGCGAGCACGGCCGGCACGGCGACCGCGATGCCGATCCCGGTCGCGACGAGCGCCTCGCCGATCGGTCCGGCCACGACGTCGATGCTCGCCGACGCACTGTGCGTGATCGCGGTCAGCGCGTGGATGATGCCGAACACGGTGCCGAACAGGCCGACGAACGGCGCGGTGCTGCCGATCGACGCGAGCACCGCCAGCCCCGCCTCCTCGCGCCGGCGCGCGTTGTGGATCTGCTGCCGGAGATGACGTTCGAGCAGGTCGTGGCGGCTCCAGCTGTGTTCGAGGTCGTGCGCGCTGCTCTCGTCGGCGCGCCGCAGCGCGTCGAAGCCCGTCGCGGCGAGTTCGCCCACCGGGCTGTTCGCGCCGTCGAGCGCGGCGGCCTCGTGAAAGCTGTTCGCCGCCCAGAACGCGCTGACGTAACGCCGGTTGCGCGCGCTCGCCCGCAGGCTCTGGATCGCCTTCACGACGATCAGCGTCCACGTGACGACGGAGAAGAGGACGAGCAGCCAGAGCGCGCCCTGGACGATGAAGGTGGTCGGGATACCATTCATGATGTGAGTTCCTTGAAGAATGTGGCGGGCCACCCGGCGGGTCAGCCCAGCTTGAAATCGATCGGCACGTTGACCCAGCCGTCGACTGCTTCGTCGCCGCGCTTCGCGGGCACGAACGTCCAGCGCTTCACCGCGGCCACCGCCGCGTTGTCGAGCATGCGGCGGCCGCTGCTCGTGCGGACCTCGACGGAATCCGGCGTGCCGTTCGCGAGCACGCGCACGCGCAGCACGACGCGCCCTTCCCAGCCCTGGTCCTGCGCGAACGCCGGATAGTCGGGCGCCGGGTTGCGCAGGTAGGCGGCGTCGCCGATCGGTGCGGTTTCACGCACGGGTGCGGCTTGCGCGGCCGGTGCGGCTGGCGCCGCGATGGCCGGTGTCGCCGTCGCGGGGGCCGCCTCGCGCGTTGTTTGCGGCGCGGCGGTCAGTGCAGGCGCCGCATGCGCGACGGCCGCACGCGGCTTCGGCGGGGTCGGCGCCTGCTTCAGCGGCTTCGGCGGCACCACCGGTGGCGGCTGATGCACGGCCTGCGGCAACGGTTCGGGCGGACGCGTCAGTTCGACCGTCATCGGCAGCGGCCGCGGCGGCTGCAGCGGCGGCGCGGCAGGTGCGCGCGCGGCCAGCAGCGCGACACCCGCATGCAGTGCCGTGACGGCGAGCGCAATCCCACCCGTGACGCGCCACGCGCCCGGCTTCGCCGCTCGCGCATCCGGCCGTGCCGAAGGCGAAGCGGACGGCGGACGCACCACCTCCGCCTCCCTGCCCGTACCCGCGCGCGGCGCAGTACGCGCCGCGTGTCGGCGTGCCGGCGGCAAGCCGTATTCGATCGTCAGACCTGTCATGCTCGACTCCTTGCAATGACGCGCCGCGGCGCGCTACGCGACCCACGCATGCCGTTGCCGATCGATGCGCGTGAACGGCGCCGGGTCGATCCAGGCGCGCGCATCGAAATCCTGTTCGAGAAAGCCCCACTCGACCAGGAAGTCCTTGAACGCGACCAGCCCGTCGATGGACGTCTGCGCGAGCCCCGTCTCCAGATGGCGGTGCACATCGGCACCGTACGCATAGCGCACCCACTCGTCGGATGCGCGCGTCTCGCGGCCGATATAGGCGACCGTCTCCGCCGGATGGCGCGCGGCCCAGTCGCCCGCCCCCACCACCACCGACAGAAAGCGGCTCACGAGATCGGGACGCGCGTCGATCAGCGCACGATCGACGGTCAGCGTGCGCGGCGTGCCGTTGCCGATCCGCACGAGCGGATCGGGGTGCGCGCCGAGATCGATGACGACCTGCGCGTCGATCAGATGCACGGTTTCGAGCCCTTCGACACCTTTCACGAACACCGCGTCGACCTCGCCGCGCACGAGCGCCGCGACCTCGAGCCCGTACTCGTGCGGGCCGCGCATGAACGAAGCTGGCCCGGTGCGCCGTTCGCGTTCGTCCGGCAGGTCGACCCATTCGGCGTCGCCGTGCCCGAGCCCTTCCAGTTCGAGCGCACTCAGGAAGCCTTTCAGCGCGGCCGCCCGCCAGAAGTCGATGCTGATCGGATGGCGCGGCAGCCCGAGCCGCCGGCCGCGCAGATCGCGCACAGAGCGGATGCCGCGATCGGGCAGCGTGACGATCGCCTGGAATTCGTTGGTCCACGACAGGCCGATCACGCGCGTATCGGCGCCGCGAGCCCGCGCCCACAGCGCGGGAATGTTGCCGCCCTGCCGGAACGAGTGCGGCAGGCTGTGATCGAAATGCGATTCGCGCTTGCCGGCGTCGGCCGTCTCCTGCAGCGAATGCAGCGCGATGCCGTCAGGCCCGAACTCCTCGTCGAACCAGCCGCGGTGCACGGCGATGCCGAGCGCGGTCGGCACCGGGCAGCGCGTGTACCAGAGTGCGTCGCAGGCCGTGACCTGCGCAGCGAGTGTCGTCATGGTGAATATCCTTGTCGATGTCGTTGGATGGCGCGGGAATGCCGTCGCGTTCATGCGCCGGCCACGCGCAGCGCCGCCTGCGTACCGCGCGCGTTCAGCGCGCCGTCGACGAGCGGCAGCACTTCCTCGCCCACGCGGTACGCCTCCTCGAGATGTGGGTTGCTCGCGAGAATGAACGTCGAGACGCCGATGTCGACGTATTCCGCGAGCCGCTCGGCCACCTGCTCGTGGCTGCCGACGATCACGCAACCGGGGCCGCCGCGGATCTGCGACATCCCGGCCCAAAGGTTCGGGCCGACGATCAGGTCGTCGAAGTGCTGCGTGTTGCCCTGGTGCAGCGCGAACTGGCGTTTCGCGCCGACCGACTCCGACGATTCGCCGCGCCCGCCGAAGCCGTTGCGGGTCACGTCGCCCACCGTCGCGAACATCTGCCGCAACTCGGCCCACGCCTGCGCCTCGGTCTCGCGCGCCAGGATGTCGATGCGCATGCCGAAGCGCAGGTCACGCTCGGCGTTCTGCCGATCGAGCGCGCGACGCGCCGCATCGATCACCTCCTTCTGTTTTGCGAGCGGCTCGCCCCAGCTCAGATGCACGTCGCCGTGCTTCGCTGCGACCGCGAGCGCAGCGTCGCTCGCGCCGGCCAGGTAGATGCGCGGCGGCTTCTGGCCGCTCAGCGGCGGCAGCAGGCCACCGGCTTCGACGCGGTAGAAGCGGCCGTCGAACGTGAACGGCTCGCCGGCCGCGACGCCCTTCACGACATCGAGGAATTCGTCGGTGCGCGCATAGCGGCTGTCGTGATCGATGAAGTCGCCGTATGCACGCTGGTCGGGGCCGCCGCCGCCCGTGACGACGTTCCACTCGACGCGGCCGCGGCTGATCCGCTGCAGGCTCGCGGCCATCTGCGCCGCGTAGACCGGATGCACGAAATGCGGCTGCAGCGCGATCAGGAGCCGCAGCCGACGCGTCTCGCGCGCCAGCGCGGCCGCCACGACCCACGGCTCCTCGGTGAAGCGGAAGATCGGAATCAGCGCGCCGTGGAAGCCGGCGATATCGGCCGCGCGCGCGACCTGCGACAGATAGTCGATGTAGCCGAAATCGTCATCGTCGACTTTCGGCGCGACACGCGATGCGCGCTGGCGGTTCCATTCGCCACGCGTATGCAGGTCGTGTGCGCGCCGGCCGTCGCCATGCATCGGCAGGCGCCACAGAAATTCAACAGCCATCGGAGTTCTCCTGGTCGGGCCATTCGGATTGCGTGCGGCATCGGCGTGCCGCGCGTGTGCTGCGCTGTAAAGCACGCGGTGTGCCAACGCGCGCTCAAGAGCACGTGCGTGGCCGCCGGCGAACCTGCGCAGTGCCTTGCACACCGGGCATCTGCGGCAATCGGATCGCACCCGCTCGCGATTGCCCAGGCCGTCACGACGCGCACGTATCGCACTGCTGCACCGACCACACCGCTGCTGCGCGCGCAACAGTGGCCGACGCGACTGTTGCTGGCGCAACAGGCCTTGCATCGGCGCAAGCACCGCGCCTCCCGCGCGATGCCCGCGTCGCGTGCGGCCGCGTCGCTTCCGTTCACTGGCCCGGAACTTGCTACGTTGACCGGCCCGCGCGTGCGACACCGACACCGTGCGCAACCGCGCTTCAACCATGCTCAAGCAGAGAGGGAATCTCACCCATGACAGACAGGCCCGATTCGTCATCGGACAAGCAGCAGACGTTCTGGTACGCCCGATCGCCCGTGCCGACCCCGCTCGGCATCGCCGTGCATCTCGGCTGGCTCAACGGCGAGACGTCGGCCGACGGCGTCGCGATCCGCTCGCCGCGCGGCGCCACACGGCACGACGTGTCGTCGATCAGCGATCAAACGCTCGCGCAGTCGTTTCGCCAGGGCGGCAGCATCCCCGCGATGTGGGCACGCTCGAACGGCGCGAATACGCGCGTGATCGGGCTGTCGTGGGTCGACGAATCGCAGTTGATCCTCGCACGGCCCGAGTCGGGCATCCGCTCCTTGAAGGCGCTGCGCGGGCGCCGCATCGCGATCCCGAGCCGCCCCGACGACCGCATCGACATCTTTCGTGCGTCGGCACTGCGCGGCTTCGTCAATGCGCTGAGCCTCGACGGGCTGGCCATACGCGACGTCGAACTCGTCGACGTGCGCGCCCGCACGCTGCAGGCCGTCGGGCCGGCACACGCGGCGGACCTGTTCGCGTCACCGCACGGCTTTTCGAGCCGCGCGCTGTACGCGGCCGAAGCCGGCGCGCTGCTGCGCGGCGAGGTCGACGCGATCTACGTGAAGGGCTCGACCGGCCTCGAGATCGCACAGCTGATCGGCGCGCACGTCGTGATCGACATCGGCTTTCATCCGGAGCGCGCGATCCGCAACAACAACGGCACGCCCCGCCCACTGACCGTCAACGCGGACGTGCTCGCGAATCATCCGGACATCGTCGCCGGTTTCCTGAAGCTCGTGGTCGCAGCCGGCGACTGGGCCGGCACGCATCCCGACGAGACCGCGCATTACGTTGCCGGCGAAACCGCGTCGTCGATCGACTGGGTCCGCGCCGCGTACGGCAACCAGCTGCACCGGCATCTCGGGGTCAACCTCGACGACGAATCAGTCGCCGCGCTCGACGACTTCAAGACCTTTCTGCACGACCACGGCTTTCTGGAAGCCGACTTCGACGTCGCCGACTGGATCGACCCGCGCCCCCTCGCCGACGTGCTGCGGCCATCGCTGCAGAAGCGTGCGTGAGTCCCCTTTTCCGCCTACCGTTCCGGACCATCATGAAACACACGCTCTCCCTCGCGTCGCTGCGCCGCCCGCTGCGCGCATTGTTCGCCGCGCTGCCGTTCGCCGCGGCATCGCTCGCCGCACCGGCCGCGCATGCGGACGATGCGCCCAAGGTCGTGCGGATCGCCGTCGTCGCCTATTCGAGCGGCGGCAAGACGCAATACGCGGGTGCGTCGGCACTGATCGACGCCGACAAGTCGCTCGAGAAGGCGCTCGCCGCGCGGCACGTGAAGCTGCAATGGGTGCCTGTATCGACCGCGGCGGTCGGCACGCTCGTGAACGAGGCATTCACGAACGGCAGCATCGATTTCGCCGGCTACGGCGACCTGCCGTCGGTCGTCGTCAACGCATCGGGCACCCGCACGCGCCTGATCGTCCCGGGCGGTGTCGGCAGCAACACGTATCTCGTCGTGCCGGCCGGCTCGACCGCGAAGTCGATCGTCGATCTGAAAGGCAAGCGCATCGCGCTCAATCGCGGCCGACCGTGGGAAGTCACGTTCAGCAAGCTGCTCGCCCAGAACGGGCTGAAGCTGTCCGACTTCAAGATCTACAACCTCGACCCGCAGGCCGGTGCGGCAGCCGTCGCGGCCGGCCGCGTCGACGGCTTCTTCACGCTGTCCGACGCGTATTCGCTCGTCGACAAGAACGTCGGCAAGATCATCTGGTCGACCAAGACCGCGCCCGACGACTGGAAGATGCGCGCGGAACTGTGGGCGTCCGACGATTTCGTGCGGCGCTACCCCGACGTCACGCAGCTCGTCGCGACGACCTACGTGCGCGCCGCGCACTGGATCTCGCAACCGCAGAACCGCGACGCGTACGTGAAGATCCTGAGCGCGTCCGGCCAGCCGGAAAGCGTCGTGCGCCGCGAATACGCGGATGAGGCGACACCCTGGAAGGAGCAATGGACGCCGCTCTTCACGCCCGCGCTGACCGGCCACTACCGCGACGTCGTCGCGTACAGCCGCCAGGCCGGCCTGACGTCCACGCCGGTCGACGTCAACACGCTGCTCGCGCCGACGTTCGTGTCGACCGCGCTCAAGCAGCTCGGGCTCGACGGCTACTGGCGCACCGACGCGGCGCGCGTCGCGAGCCGCTGATGCCGACGCATGCCCTCGCGTCGAACGGCGCACGCGCGCTCCGCCTGCCCGGACTCGCTCGGCTCGGCGGAATCGCGCTGTGGTGGGCCACGCCCGTCGCGTTCGTCGCGCTATGGTGGCTCGCGAGCGCGCAGCGCTGGTTCCCGCCGCAGCTCGTCGTGCCGCCGGATCGGCTCGCGGCAACGCTGCGCACGCTGCTCGACACCGGCGAACTGCGCGACAACCTGCTGATCACGCTGCATCGCCTCGCGCTCGGCTTTGCGATCGGTGCGACCAGCGGTGCCGCGTTCGGCATCCTGCTCGCGCGCAGCCGGCTGTTCGCCGATTACCTGCGGCCGACGTTCGACCTGCTGCGGCAGGTGCCGACGCTCACGCTGATTCCGCTGCTGATCCTGCTGATCGGCGTCGACGAACCGCTGAAGCTCGTCGTCGTCGCCAAGGCCGTATTTTTTCCGGTCGCGCTGGCCGCGTACACGGGCGTGCACGACGCGCCGCGCGATCTCGTCGAGATGGCGCGCCACTACGGGCTGGGCCGCTTCGCCCTGCTGCGCGACGTGCTGCTGCCGGCCGCGTTGCCGCCCCTGCTGACTGGCGTGCGGATCGCGCTCGCGCGCGCCTGGCTCGCGCTCGTCGCGGTCGAGCTGCTCAGCGCCGACAGCGGGATCGGCCAGATGATGGAACTGGCGCGGCAGATGCTGCGCCTCGACGTCGTGCTGATCGACGTCGCGGTGATCGGGCTGATCGGCTTCGCGATCGACCGGTCGATCGCGCTCGTGCAACGCTACGCATTGCGCTGGCAGACGCCCGCGCGTTGAACGAACAGGTTTCCGAATGACCCTCGCCAAGCCCCCCTTCTCGTTCGCCGCGATGCGCCGCCGTGCGCGTGGCCTCGTCGTGCCGGCCGTGCTGGTCGCCGCATGGCAATACGCGTCGTCCGGCGACGCGGCCCATCAATACGCGTTCGTGCCGTTGCAGCAGGTTGGCGCCGCGCTCGTCGAACTCGCACGCAGCGGCGAACTCGCAACCGATCTCGGCGCGAGCCTGCGGCGCACGACGCTCGGCCTGGCGGCCGGCATCGTGTTCGGGCTCGTGTTCGGCGCGGCGATGGCGCGCTCGACGCTCGCGCGCAAGCTCGGCGAGCCGGCGTTCCAGGCGCTGCGCTACGTGCCGCTGCTGGGGCTGATTCCGCTGCTGAGCTTGTGGGCCGGCACCGGAGAATTCGCGAAGGTGTTCATCATCGCGCTCGCCGCGTTCTACCCGATGACCACCGCCAGCTTCGACGGGCTGCGCCGCGTCGATCCGCGCTATGTCGAACTCGCGCAGTCGTATCGCCTGACGCGCGCCGGCCTGTGGCGCGACGTGCTGATCCCGGGCGCGCTGCCCGACCTGTTCGCGGGCGTGCTGCAGGCCGTGCCGTTTGCGTGGATCACGGCAACCAGCAGCGAGCTGCTGTTCAACGCGGGCGCGGGTGTCGGCAGCCTGATGCAGAACGCGCAGGCCGGCGCGCGTGCCGACGTGTTGATGGTCTGCGTGCTGGGCGTGACGGCGCTCGCCGTCGGCATGAGTGCGCTATGCGAGCGGATCGCACAGCGCGCGCTGCGCTGGCGCGATCACGCCTGACGGCGCAGCCGCGCGTCGGCGTCGCCCGCGTCGCGCGGCTTCAGGATGCCGAGCTGCGCGAGCCGCGCGCGCACGATGTTGCGCGACTGGTCGAGCAGGCGCGACATGCGCAGCTGGTTGTGGTCGCTGTAGTCGAACACGCTGCGGTAGACGGTGTCCTCGATGTGCTGCCACAGCGCCGGCGTGCCGAGATCCAGCAGCTCGATCACCGCGTGGCGCAGCGCATCGGTGGCCTCGGCCACGTCGCGCGCACGGCGCGGCGGTGCCGCCGCCGTGATGCGCGGGTCGCCGGCATCGGGCGCGAGTGACAGCGCGGAAAACTGCAGGTCGCTCACGTCGATCGCGCCGCCCGCGCAGATCAGCACCGCGTGGTGGATCACGTTCTCGAGTTCGCGGATGTTGCCGGGCCATGCATGCGCATGCAACCGGGCGCGCGCGGCGTCCGTCAGCGTCGGCGCGGCCACGCGCAGCCGCTTCGCATAGGTGTCGATGAAGTGCTCGATCAGTGGCGCGATGTCGCCGGGCCGCTCGCGCAGCGGCAACAGGCTCAGCTTGACGACGTTGAGCCGGTAGTACAGATCCTCGCGGAAATTGCCCGCGCGCACCGCGGCTTCGAGATTCACGTTGGTCGCCGCGACGAGCCGCACGTCGATCTTCACGGTCTTGCGCGAGCCAACCGGCGTCACTTCGCGCTCCTGCAGCACGCGCAGCAGCTTCACCTGCGCGGATAGCGGCAGATCGCCCACCTCGTCGAGAAACAGCGTGCCGCGATTCGCCGATTCGAACCAGCCGGGCTGGCTGTTGATCGCGCCGGTAAACGCACCGCGCTCATGGCCGAACAGTTCGCTCTCGATCAGCGTCTCGGAGAACGCGCCGCAGTTGACCGCGACGAACGGGCCGTCATGGCGCTCGCTCAGCGAATGCACGAGGCGCGCGATCAGCTCCTTGCCGGTGCCGCTCTCGCCGGTGACGAGCACGGTCGCGTCGCTTGGCGCGACCAGCTGGATGCGCTCGAGCAGCACCCGCGATTTGGGATCGTCAAACGTCAGCGCCTTCGCACGAATCGTGATCGCGTGCGAAGTCGGGTCCGGCAAGCTGAAGATGGCCATGGCACGACAGGCGGGTTGAACGGGGAAGATTCGACGATAGCAAGGCGCGCGCCGGCCACGAACCAATTCATCGAGCTATCGGTATGACGGCGGCCGGATTGCGCCGGCCGCCGCATGGGGTCACGCGAGCCCGGTCATCTTCCATTGCTGCTCGAGCGCGCCCGGGCCGAATTCGAGCGAGCCGCCGAGCGGTTCCGCGAGCGCCTGGAAATACGCGGCTTCCTCGAGGATCAGGATGTACTTCGACACATCGAGGATCGATTTGCCCCAGAACGTCGCGCCGCCATTCGCTTCGATGATCGCCGGTACCTCGCGGTCACGGCGGATCGTGTCGACGATGAAGCGCGGCTCGCCGGGACGACGATCGACATACACCGGAATCTCGCGGGCGCGTGTGTAGCGCGCGGCCGGCGCATAGCGGATCGGCAGCGGGCGATGCGCGCTCGCCCAGGCGCCGAGGTACGGGCCGTGCACGTGGATCACGACGCCGACTTCCGGCACCTCGCGGAACACGTCCGCATAGCGCGGCCCGTTGCCGCCCGCGCGCGCGTCGCCGTGCAGCACGTCGCCGTCGAACGTCACGACGACCGGCTGGATCTCCCGCGACGAGGCCCACGGGCTCGGCGCCGACAGCGCGACAATGAGTTCCGTGCCCGGCACGCGCTGGAACGCCTGGAACGTGTTGGTCGCGGACAGCGTGCGCGTGTCCTTCAGCACGCGTTCGGCCTGCGTGAATTCGCGCGTGGCGCGCTCGACGAATGCCACGAGTTCGCCGCTGTCGATGGTTGAGGTGACGGACATGAGGACGGTTTCCTTGATCGGGTGAACGGATGGGCTCGCATCGCGATGTCGTAACGCCGCGACGCACGGCCACCGGATCAGCAGCAATCGTGCCAGCCAGGCATGCATGTGTCGAAGGCCCGCGCCACGGTGCGCGTGCGCCACGCACGATGCGCGCCGTCAGAACCACGCGTGCGCCTCTGTTGCGGGAGCAACAGCCTGCCGGCCCGGATTGCTGCCCGACACGCAGCCGCTGAAAGCGTGCGCGGCACGCCGTACGACACGGCGGCCCGTCTTGCCTCGCGCCACGCGCCCAACGGCTGCGCTGGTTCGAAACTTGCGTTGTGGTCGGCCCGCGCCGCGCAACGTGCAGCGCGTCCGATCCGAACTCTCCGACCTCCATCCGACCATGACGCTCCTCCCCCTGCGCGGATACGCCGCGCGCACGCTGCTGGCTTCGGCGCTCGCCGTCTCGTCCCTCCTCTCGCATGCGGCTTCACCGGGCCGCGTTCCTGCACCCGATCCATTGCAGGGCGACGGTCGCGTGTCCGCGTTCTACACGTGGGACCGCGACATTCCGGCGACGCCCGGCGTGCTGCTGCGCACCGAGCCGCTTCCAGCGACGCTCGGGCTCGCGAGCGCCGGGCGCCAGCTGCGCATCCTCTATGCATCGACCGACGGCGTCGGCGGCCGCACGCCGATCGCCGTGTCGGGTGCGCTGTTCGTGCCGCGCGGCACGCCGCCGGCGGGCGGCTGGCCGATCGTCGCGTGGGCGCACGGCACGTTCGGGATGGCCGACATCTGCGCGCCTTCGTGGTACGGCCGCTCGTATCGCGACGTGCGCTACCTGAACGCATGGCTTCAACAAGGGTTCGCGGTCGTCGCGACCGACTATCAGGGGCTCGGCACGCCCGGCCCGAATCCGCAGCTCAACAACCGCTCGAACAGCTACACGCTGCTCGACAGCGTGCGCGCGGTGCTCGGCGGGGTGCCGGGCCTCGCGAACCAGGTCGTGCTCGTCGGCCAGTCGCAGGGCGGCTCGGCCGTGTTCGCGGCGGCCGGCTACGCGAGCGCCTACGCGCCCGAACTCGCGATCCGCGCGACCGTTGCCACCGGCACGATCTACAACGCGTCTCCCGCCACGCTCGCGTCGCTGCCGAAGTTCGAGAGCGCGTACCGGCGCGATCCCGATCGCGTCGATCCGACGCTCGCGTACCAGTTCTACTCGGTGCTGTCCGCGCAGCAGATCGATCCGTCGCTGCGCGCGGACGAGGTGCTGACCGACCAGGCATTGCCGATTCTCGAACAGTCGCGCATCAGTTGCCTCGCATCGCTCGAGGACGACGCCGCGCTCGCGCACCTCACGCACGCGAACACCGTGAAGCCCGGCGGCGATGCACGGCTGAAGGCGTGGTGGGACGAATACCTCACGTATCCGACGCTGAAGATCGCCACGCCCGTCTTCATCGGTGCGGGCGCGGACGACGGGCTCGCGCCGCTCGAACTCGCGCTCGCGAAGGACGCGTGCGCGGCGGGCACGACGGTCGAGGCGCACCTGTATGCGGGCCGCGAACACAACGGCACCGTGAACGCGTCGCTCGCCGATTCGATTCCGTTCGTGAAGCGCGTGCTCGCAGGCGAGACGATCCGCCCGATCTGCACGCCCTCCGCGCAGCAAGCCGTGTCGCAATAGCCGGCGCCACACGCTTTGCACGACGGCGCGAATGCATTTCCGAATCCGTTATTGGATCGCGGCGCCGTGCATTTTTATACTCGTCAGCACTCTCTTCTAAAGAGTGCCAGCCAATCTCGACAGAACAGCACAGGACGAACCAATGAGCCTACGCCCCTTGCACGACCGCGTGATCGTGAAGCGACTCGACCAGGAAACCACCACCGCATCGGGCATCGTGATCCCCGACAGCGCCGCGGAAAAGCCCGACCAGGGTGAAGTGATCGCCGTCGGCCCCGGCCGCAAGGATGCGGACGGCCAGCGCATCGTGCCCGACCTGCAGGTCGGCGAGCGCGTGCTGTTCGGCAAGTACGCGGGCCAGGCCGTCAAGGTGGACGGCAACGAGTTTCTCGTACTGCGCGAAGAAGACATCGTCGCCGTCGTCAATCAATAACGGAGCGCAATCATGGCAGCGAAGGAAATCATTTTCAGCGACGTCGCACGGGCCAAGCTGACGGAAGGCGTGAACATTCTCGCGAACGCGGTGAAGGTCACGCTCGGGCCGAAAGGCCGCAACGTCGTGCTCGAACGCAGCTTCGGCGCCCCTGTCGTCACGAAGGACGGCGTGTCGGTCGCGAAGGAAATCGAGCTCGCGGACAAGCTGCAGAACATCGGTGCGCAGCTCGTGAAGGAAGTCGCGTCTCGCACGAGCGACGCGGCCGGCGACGGCACCACGACGGCCACCGTCCTCGCGCAGGCGATCGTCCGCGAAGGCCAGAAATACGTCGCGGCCGGGCTCAATCCACTCGACCTGAAGCGCGGCATCGACAAGGCCGTCTCGGCGGCCGTCGACGAGCTGAAGAAGATCAGCCGGCCGACCACCACGAGCAAGGAAATCGCGCAGGTCGCGACGATCTCCGCGAACGGCGAGGAATCGATCGGCCAGCGCATCGCCGAGGCGATCGACCGCGTCGGCAAGGAAGGCGTGATCACCGTCGAGGACGGCAAGTCGCTTGCCGACGAACTCGACGTCGTCGAAGGGCTGCAGTTCGATCGCGGCTACCTGTCGCCGTATTTCATCAACAACGCCGACAAGCAGATCGCCGAGATCGAGAACCCGTACATCCTGCTGCACGACAAGAAGATCTCGAACATCCGCGACCTGCTGCCGGTGCTCGAACAGGTCGCAAAGTCGGGCCGGCCGCTGCTGATCATCGCGGAAGATGTCGAAGGCGAAGCGCTCGCGACGCTGGTCGTGAACAACATCCGCGGAATCCTGAAGACGGTGGCCGTGAAGGCGCCGGGCTTCGGCGATCGCCGCAAGGCGCTGCTCGAGGACATCGCGATCCTCACCGGCGGGCAGGTGATTGCCGAGGAAACGGGCCTCACGCTCGAGAAGGCGACGCTCGCCGAACTCGGCCAGGCAAAGCGCATCGAGGTCGGCAAGGAAAACACGACCGTGATCGACGGCGCGGGCGATGCGAAGAACATCGAGGCGCGCGTGAAGCAGATCCGCGTGCAGATCGAGGAAGCAACCTCCGACTACGACCGTGAAAAGCTGCAGGAACGCGTGGCCAAGCTCGCGGGCGGTGTCGCGGTGATCAAGGTCGGCGGCGCCACCGAGATCGAAGTGAAGGAGAAGAAGGACCGCGTCGACGACGCGCTGCACGCGACGCGCGCGGCCGTCGAGGAAGGCATCGTGCCGGGCGGCGGTGTCGCGCTGATCCGCGTGCGGCAGGCGATCCGCGAGTTGCAGGGCGTGAATGCAGACCAGAACGCGGGCATCAAGATCGTGCTGCGTGCACTCGAGGAACCGCTGCGCCAGATCGTCACGAACGCGGGCGAGGAAGCGAGCGTCGTCGTCGCGAAGGTGGCCGAAGGCTCGGGCAACTTCGGGTACAACGCGCAGACCGGCGAATACGGCGACCTCGTCGAATCGGGCGTGCTCGATCCGACCAAGGTCACGCGCACCGCGCTGCAGAACGCGGCGTCGGTCGCGGGGCTGTTGCTGACGACCGATGCGACCGTGTTCGAAGCGCCGAAGGACGCGGCGCCGGCGGCGGCTCCCGGCGGCCCGGGTGCGGGTGGGCCCGGCTTCGACTTCTGACCGGCGCGCGCGCATTGCCCGTTCGGCGGCAGTGCGCGGCGCAACGCTCCGGTTTCATGCGCAACGCGTGGCGACCCAGTTCGCCACGCGTTGTTTTTCATCTCCGCCAGATCCGCAATCCCAATCCAGAAAGCGCACCATCGTTCAATCCCCGTCGTGCCCGATCTAATGGTGGGCCGGCCTGACGGCGAAAGCCGGTGCCGCGCGAAGGAAGTGCCGCCTTCGTCGTTGCCCGCGCGTCTCGTCTGCCACCGCCTATCCGTCGACCCGGCAGGACAGCCTGCCGCGGTGGTTCTTCGCCGGCTGGCTGAGCGATGCGGACATCGCCGCGATCCGCTTCGGCGACGAAGGCCAGGAACGGACGCTGATGCAGGTCGACGCGCACTGCGCCTTCCGCACGCGATCGAGCATTTGCAGGCGCGCGTGACCGAATATCTGCGCCTTTGACGGCGCACGACCCGCCCGGCGATTCACCTGTGCCGATCGCATGTCGTCCATCGACGGATGCGGACAACATGCATCGCGTTCAGCCGTCCTCCACGAACCCAACAGAAAGCCGCCTGCGACACGTCACGAATGACGCCCGCAAGCGGCTCGACCTTCAGATCCGGACACCGTCAACGGCGCGTCGACAGCCTCCGGACGACACGCACCAACGCATCGACCTCGTCGCACGTGTTGTAGAACGCGAGCGACGGCCGCACCGTGGCCTCGAGCCCGAAGCGCCGCAGGATCGGCTGCGCGCAGTGATGCCCGGAGCGCACCGCGATGCCCTCCTCGTTCAGCGCCTGCCCGACCTCCTCGGTTTCATAGCCCTTCAGCACGAACGACAGCACGCTCGCCTTGTCGCGCGCGGTGCCCACGAGCCGCACGCCCGGTACCGGCGCGAGCACGCTCGTCGCGTACGCGAGCAGGTCGTGCTCGTAGCGCGCGATGTTCTCGATGCCGACACGGCTCACGTAGTCGAGCGCCGCGCCGAGCCCCACCGCATCCGCGATGTTGCCGGTGCCGGCCTCGAAGCGGTTCGGCGGCGGCTGGAACACCGTGCGCTCGAACGTCACGTCCGCGATCATGTTGCCGCCGCCCTGCCACGGCGGCATGTCGTCGAGGATCGCGCGCTTGCCGTATACGACGCCGATCCCGGTCGGCCCGTAGATCTTGTGCCCGGAAAACACGAAGAAATCCGCATCGAGCGCCTGCACGTCCACGCGCATGTGCGAGATCGACTGCGCGCCGTCGACGAGCGCCTTCGCGCCCGCGCGATGCGCGAGCTCGACGATTTCCTTCACGGGCACGACCGTGCCGAGTGCGTTCGACACCTGCGTGACGGCCACGATCTTCGTGCGGTCGTTGAGCAGCTTCCGGTATTCGTCGAGCAGCACCTGCCCCGAATCGTCGACCGGAATCACGCGCAGCTTCGCGCCTTTCTGCGCGGCGAGCTGCTGCCACGGCACGATGTTCGCGTGATGCTCGAGATGCGACACGACGATCTCGTCGCCTTCGCCGACATGCTGCACGCCCCACGTCTTCGCGATCAGGTTGATCGCCTCGGTCGTGCCGCGCACGAACACGATCTCGTCCGGCGACGATGCACCGATAAAGCGGCGCACGGTCTCCCGCGCATGCTCGTACGCATCGGTCGCGCGGCCCGCGAGCGCATGCGCGGCGCGGTGGATGTTCGAGTTCTCGTGCGCGTAGAAATACGCAACGCGATCGATCACGGCCTGCGGCTTGTGCGTCGTCGCCGCGTTGTCGAACCATACGAGCGGCTTGCCGTTCACGCGCTCCTGCAGGATCGGGAAGTCGCGGCGAATCGCGTTGACGTCGAACGGCGGGTGCGCGCCGCGATGCAACTGGCTCGACGGTTCGATGGCATGCGCATCGTCGATGAAATAACGCCGGACGTCCGCGCCCGATGCACGCGAGACCGGCAGGTCGAGCTGCACGGCGAGCAGTTCGCGCAATTCGTCGTCGCCCGGCAGCCCGAACGCTTCTGGCGAAGCCAGCCCATTCGACGGCACGACGATGTCCTCGGGCGTCGCCTGCCAGCCTTGCCGCACGCCGTCGGTGAAGTAGTACGGCGATGCGGCCTTCGCGCTTTCCTCCGCCGCGACCGCGTTCGCCTGCGGCACGCCGAGCGCCGCGCCGCCGACGCGAGGCTCCAGCGCCGGCGCGATCGACACGGCGTTGTCGGGCAGCCCGTTCTGTGCGGCCGCATGCGGCGTGAGCGCCGGCACGCGATTGCCGAGCGACAGCACGTGCGTCGGTGCGGACGGCGCGAGATTCGCACCCGGTGCCTTGCCTTGCGGCAGCGCGAAGCCCGGCACGCCGGTGCCCGTGCCGCCCGGCCCGGCGAGCGGCGAGCCGGCCGGCGCGGGATTGCTCACCGACGCGAGAATCGGCGCTGCGGCCGGCAACGCCGACGGTACGCCGCCGACCGCGCCACTGCCGGCCGACAGGCCCGGCGCGGGCGCCTGCCCGGGCGGCGTCGCGAAGAACTCGGACGCGAGCCGTGCGAGCGCCGCCGGGTCCGGCAAACCGGCAGGCAGCGGCGCGTGCGGCCGCGCCGGAGCGTCGCCGCCGATCGCGCCGGGATTAACGGTAGGTGTCGGGATAGTCATGGTACTTGGCGATTTCGACGTCATCGAGGACAGCCAGCGCATCCGGCGAGTGGACCGCGAGCGAGCAGTACAGCGAAATCAGGTACGACGCGATCGCCTGGTCGTTGATCCCCATGAAGCGAACCGACAGGCCCGGCCCCTGCTCGCCCGCGACGCCCGGCTGGTAGAGCCCGACGACGCCCTGGCGCTTGTCGCCGACGCGCAGCAGCAGGATCTTCGTCTTGCCGTCCGCGACGGGCACCTTGTCCGACGGGATCAGCGGAATGCCGCGCCATGTGAGGAACTGCGAGCCGAACAGGCTGACCGTCGGCGGCGGCACGCCGCGCCGCGTGCATTCGCGGCCGAACGCGGCGATCGCGAGCGGGTGCGCGAGGAAGAACGCCGGCTCCTTCCACACCTTCGTCAGCAGTTCGTCGAGATCGTCGGGCGTCGGCGCGCCGGTCAGGGGGAAGATCCGCTGTTCGTCGGTCACGTTCGCGAGCAGCCCGTAGTCCGGGTTGTTGATCAGCTGGCCTTCCTGCAGCTCCTTGATCGTCTCGATCGTCAGGCGCAGCTGTTCCTTGATCTGGTCATGAGGGCTGCTGTAGAGATCGGAGATCCGCGTATGCACGTCGAGCACCGTGCTCACCGCGTTGAGGAAATATTCGCGCGGCTGTTCCTCGTACGGCACGAAGGTTCGGGGCAGCACGCGCTCGTCCTCGAGCTGCGTGCACGCGGCGCGCACGGCCTCCGGGTTCTTCACCTGGTTCAGCCGATAGATGCCGGCCTCGACCGGCACCCACTGCAGCAGGTGCGTCAGCCAGCGCGGCGTAATCGTGGAAAGCTGCGGGACGGTCTTGGTAGCGTTCGCTAGTTGGCGGGCGGCGTGATCGCTCAGCGCGGCCGTGCCGCTTGCAACGGTCGACATGTGTGGCTCCGGATTCTTAAGATGAAAAACGGGATTGCTTATGACGCGGGATGATTATCGGAAGCACGCACCTGCCGGCTCAACATGCTATAGCCGTCATATGGCACCACCGAACGGGAAAAGCACCGCGATGCGTCAGGCGGCGTACACGCCGCGCAGCAGCGTCGCGATCGACACGTCGAACGCGCGCGCGATCTTGTCGGCGGTGACGATCGACGCGATCGCCTCGCCGCGCTCGATCTCGCCGACGTACGAGCGGTTCAGCCCCGCGTGTTCCGCGAGCTGCTCCTGCGACCACGTGCGGGATTCGCGGAGCTTGCGCACGTTGGCGCCGAAGTGCTGGATCAGGTCGCTCATGGCGTCACCTGCGCGGCCGGCCGAGCCGGTTCGGTCCGCGCGGGCGGGACGGCGTTCGCCTCGCTGCGCAGCACGGCCTGCGTGACGTTCGCGCCGGCCGGCACGTCCTGCGTCAGCCACACGTTGCCGCCGATCACAGCGCCGCGGCCGATCGTCACGCGGCCGAGGATCGTTGCGCCCGCATAGATCACGACGTCGTCCTCGACGATCGGATGGCGCGCGAGCCCCTTCTCCAGATGCCCTGCCGCGTCGCGCGGGAAGCGCTTCGCGCCGAGCGTGACGGCCTGGTACACGCGCACGCGCTCGCCGATGATCGCGGTTTCGCCGATCACGACGCCCGTGCCGTGGTCGATGAAGAAGCCGCCGCCCACGCGCGCGCCCGGATGAATGTCGATACCGGTTTCGGCGTGCGCCTGCTCGGCAATGATGCGCGCGAGCAGCGGCAGCCCGAGCCGGTACAGCTCGTGCGCGAGCCGGTGGTGAATCATCGCGAGGATGCCGGGATAGCACAGCAGCACTTCGTCGACGCTGCCGGCCGCCGGATCGCCGTGAAATGCGGCCAGCACGTCACTGTCGAGCAGCCGGCGAATATCCGGCAAGCGTGCGGCGAACGCCTGCACGGCCGCGGACGCGGCCTCGTCGATTTGCGCGTCGGCATTGCGTTGCCGCGCCGCGTAGCGCAACTCCAGCGTCACCTGCGCGAGCAACGCGTTCAGCGCCGCGTCGAGTGCATGGGCCACATAGAAGTTCTCGCTCTCCTGTCGCAGGTCGGGCGGCCCGAGCCGCATCGGGAACAGCACGCCCTTCAGCGCTCCGATGATCTGTGCGAGCGCTTCGCGCGCGGGCAGGTCGCGCCCGCCCGGTTCGAGCGAGCGCCGCTGTTTCTCGCGCCACGCGCGGCGCACGGTCTGGAGCGACTGAACGATGTCGTCGATTTCGAATGCGGCCATGCTGACTTCTCCCCGTAACGGCCGTGATTCAGTCCTGCGTCCACGGCAGGCCGCGATGGCGCCAGCCGTTGCGGTCGCCGCGATGCTGCTGTTCGTCGAGGTCGCCCTCGAACCCTTCGAGCACGTTGAACACCTGCGTGAAGCCCGCTTTGGTGGCAGCCTCGGCCGCTTGCGCGGACCGGTTGCCGCTGCGGCAGAGCAGCAGCACCACCGCGTCCTTGCCTGTCTTCGCTTCCAGCTCGCGCACGAAGCGCGGGTTGCGCGTCAGGCTTGTGCCGGTCGCCCATGGCACGTGCAGCGACTCCGGCACGTGGCCGACGAATTTCCGTTCCTCCGCAGTCCGCACGTCGACCAGCAACGCATGGCCAGCGGAAAACAGCGCCCATGCGGCGTCGGGCGCCACGCCCCCCGCGTAAGGCGTGCCCACCGCTGCCGCGACCGCGCGGGCGTCGTCGAGCGCCTGCCGGGCGGCCGTTCGTTCTTCCAATGCAAACGTCATCACGCTTCCTTGTTCTCGCAGATTCGTATGATCAAAAAACAACCGGGAATGCGGCCGGTGCAGCTTGCTTGCTGTCTATAGCCGTCAGCACCACTATGCGAGCGCGAACAGGGAAGCAGAACCAATAAAAATTCATTTCCTAAGCAGCGGCGTGCGTAATGCAATCGAGAAGGTGTTGGCGCCGATGTAGAAATGCCCCTAGACCGCCGCCGCTGGCCTGACCAACCTCGGAGAGAAAAGGGCGGTTTTTTGCCGGCGACGATGGCATCGATCTACGCCACTCGCCCGAAGAGATTGCATGTCAGGTCGTATTGACCGAGTTCCGGCACGCTTGCATCGGAATGGTTGACGACGTATAACGAGCGATCGATTTTCTGAGACACCGAAATGACTCATGGGAGAGCATCAGTCATGCAACCGGAACACGCTTCAGATCTCGCAACGACTCGCCACGCAAACGCGGAAGGCCGCACGCACACACCGATTCCGCCGATCGTGCCGGCAAAAACCGCACTGGTCGTGATGCACTACCAGACCGACATTCTCGGTCTCTTTCCATCGGTCGCCCCTACCCTGCTCGCCAACACGCGCAAGCTGTGCGATGCAGCCCGGGCGGGCGGCGTCCACGTGTGTTTCGCCAATCTCCGTTTCAGCCCGGGCTATCCGGAAGTCAGTCCACGCAACAAGAACGGGCAAGGGATCAAGCAGCTCGGCCTCTTCGTCGACGACGGCCCATGCCCGGAACTCGGACGGCTGGACCACGAGCCGCTGACCGTCGCGCATCGCGCGAGCGTGTTCTTCCGCACCGACCTGCAGTCACGGCTCGTCGCGCAGGGCATCGACACGCTGATCCTCGTCGGAATTGCGTCGACCGGCGTCGTGCTGTCGTCGGTTGCGCACGCAAGCGATGCGGATTTCCGGCTGTATACGGTTAAGGACTGCTGCTACGACCCGGATCAGGTCGTGCACGAGCATCTGTTCGCGACGGCGTTCGAGACGCGCACGACAGTGCTGTCGCTCGCCGACGCACTGCTGCTGCTCGCATAGACGTGCAACACCCGCGCCACGCCGGCCGGAACGCTTCCGACCGGCGCATCCCGCGCAACTTCGCGCGTTACTTCGCGATATACACGCCCGACGTCGGGCACGTCCCCTGCGTATTCCCGTCCGTCACGAGCGAGGCCGAGCTCGGAAACTGCGTGGTCGCATTCGTCTTGACCGTGATCCACGCTTCCGTGAAATAGCTGACGCCGTTGGTCTTCGTGCACTTCAGCGACACCGCGCTGCGCGTATTGCTGCCGAACGCGCCTTCGAACGCGGACAGCAGCTGGTTGCGCGTCACGGTCTTGCCCGCGTTCGCCTGCAGGAACGCGTTGAACGACGTGTTGCCGAGCCGGCTGATCATGCCGGCCGCGTCGTTCCAGTATGCGTCGGGCGATGCCGAATTCGAGCAGGTGCCATGCTTGAACCATTCGTGCTTGTCGAGGCACGACGCCACGCCCGGCATGTAGGTTGACAGCGTGTTGCGCGTCGCGGTGCTGACCGGATACGCATCCATGCTGCACCACTGGTGCGCGTTGTCGAGATCGACGTCGCTCTGCGGCACGCCGCAGTAGAACGGCTGGTTGCCGTCGTACCTGTTCGGCCACAGGCCGTGCAGCGACAGGCTCGTCGCCGCGTACGTGCCGGCGAGGTTCGTACACTCCGGCGTGTCGTGCGACGCGCAGAAGCCGGGCTCCCACGAAGCCGCGAGCAACAGGTAGTCGTAGCTGGTCTGCGCGACGGCGTGCAGCGAGGCGGATGCGACGGCGAGTGCGGCCGCGGCGCGGGCGAGCGTCTTGAGCATGGCGTTTCCTCGGAAAAGGCTTGCGGTCGCGGGATGCGCCGCAAGATTGTCGAATGTCTGCCCGCGATTGTTGTCCGCGCAACGTGGCATCAATATGAAGGTCGACGAAGGAATTCGTCGTGCAACGCCGAGCCCGTTATCACCGGTACCGATCCCAACGCTCACGTTCCTGCGCCTGCGACGCCGGCCTGCCCTCTCGCCATCTTCATCCTGCGACGGAGCATCCCAGGATGACGGCCTCCCGGCCAGGCAAGCCATACCGCGTCGAGATCGGGAACGGGGGAGCTTCAAACGGGAATCAGGATGCGGAATGCGCTCGTGGCGTCGTTGTTGTTCGCCAGGCAAGTTCCGATAGCGGGCCACGACACCGGATCGTCCGGCGGCGGCGCCTGTCGCGCACGGCGCCTCGTCCGGCGCCACGCGATTATTTCACCGACGCGGCTTCCGATTCACCCGGTGACAGTGCCGCGCTGTCCTGCGCTCGCCACGCGCGGCGCGACGCCATGATCGCCTTCACGGCCGAGCGCGCGACCTTCCACCACGCGAACGGCCGCGGATCGGCGAGCATGCTGAGCGCGCGCGCATAGTCGAGCGTGAGGCCGGGCGTCCAGGCCATCGTCACCGCACGCTTGCGGATCTGCGCGGCGACCCACAGCTCGGGCGTGAGCAGCAGCCGGATGAATGCGCCCCACCCGGCACGCGTGCCCCTGAGCCGCCACACCGCGCCGTCGAGTGCCGCTTCGAGCGCGTTCGAGACAGTGCTCGAGCAGTTGCGGTGCGTGAGGTTGTACGTGACGGTCTGCCGATACGACGACCAGAATGCGGCCAGCTTCGCCGGATCGTAATTGCGGATCCGCACGCGCACGGTCGACGGACACCACGCTTTCGACTCGGTCGCATAGTCGGGCTGGAACAGGCCCGGCACGTCGTTCTCGCGCGTCGCGCGCAGAATCCGCGTGAATTCGTCCGGAGAACGATCGATTTCCACCGCCGGATAGAGGCTGATGTAGACGCCCTCGGGCGACTCCAGCGCCGCATGGCCAGTGGAGATCACGCCGTTGACGTCCACCGCCGCGATGTAGCGGTCGATCACCGGATAGCGCTGGGCTTCGGCCTTCGACGTGCCGGTCGGCGTCCACACGTGCACGGTCAGCGCGTGCTCGTGGTCGGCCGGCGGGCCGTCCCATTCCGATTGCGTGAAGCGCGGGACGTCGGGCGCCGCGTCGATGTCGGGCACGATCGACGGCGCCGGCGATGTGACGAACGCGGGATTGCGCGTCAGCCGCCGCACGCGCGCGGCAAGGCTCAGCATGTGCATCCCGCCAAACATCAGCAGCAGGCCAAGGCAGTACGGCACGGTACCCACATAGTGGGTCGGATACGGCTGATAGAAGAAGACGGCCAGCAGGATCTCGACGACGCCCCACGCGAATGCAACGTTCCAGCGCCGGTAACGCACCATCCATGCGGACGTGCACTGCAGCAGCCCGTCGACGAGGAACAGCGTGCCGAAGATCATCGACAAGAGGAAGTGGCCGTGATGATGGCCCGCGAACACGAGCCCGGCGGCCACCACGACCGCGATGCCCTTCACGTAGCGCAGGATGCGCTGCCCGCCGACGCCGCTGCCAGCCACCGCGAGCGTCGCGAGCCCCTCGATCAGGAACAGCCAGGCGAACAGTTCGATCGGAAAATGCAGCGCACCGTCGAGCGCGTCGACGAAGATGCCGACGCCCGCGACGACCCACAGCCAGCCCAGCACGGTCAGCCCGCGCGAGCGCGTTCGCAGATATTCGATGCCCAGCAGCAGCAAGACCAGTCGTACCATGGCGCCCTCGTATGTTTTTTCGGGATACGCGCTGGCCACGCGTCCCGCGTCGTGCCGACCGCGCGTTCGTGCGATGCGGAAGTCGGAAGCCAGAGCTGACCGGCGCATCATGTTTCAACATGAACAATGACAGCCGGCGCACTCCGCTTTCGCCGAATAATAAGATATGGAGGAGCCGGTTGAAAGCCTGGCGAAAACAATTCCGGTGAGTCCTGACGCCCGACGTCAAGCTCGTCGTGATCCAGGCATCCCCGGAACAACGGCCTACTGATCCATTTCGCAACGCGGCGCCAGTGCGGCCCGCATCCCGAACGGAGCACGAATATGCGCGCCTCACCGCTTCACACCCCGCCGCTCGGCCCGCAACTCAAGCGGTGGCGCACGCTGCATCGCATGAAGCAGAGCCACGCGGCCGAGTTGTTCGGCGTCGCGCAATCGACGATTTCGCGCTGGGAAGCCGGCATCCAGCAGATGTCGCCCGACGAGCGCGCGATGGCCGAGCGGCTGCTTGCCGCGCGCCTGGATTCAGCGGGCGACCACGCGCTCGCCCGGCTGATCGCGAGCAGCACGGCCCGCATGCATCTCGTGTGCGACCTCACGCACCGCCTGCTCGCCTGCTCGCCATCGCGCGCGGCCGAGTTCTCGCGGCCGCTGCCGACGTTGCTCGGCACATCGCTGTGGCGCTACGCGACGCCGGAAATCGTCCGCATGGAAGCCGCGCTCGACCCGCTTGGCTGGCACGATCGCGCGGGGCCGCCGAGCGTCGAATTCGCGACCGGCGCAAATGCATCGCGCGTCGTGCCGATCCGCGGCAGCACCTGCCGATGGACACGGATGACGCTGTCGGACGGCTCCGCCGCGCGGCTCGTCGAAACGTTGTAGCAAGCGCGGCGCGCATATTTCATGCGTGGACGCATCGCGTGCGCGCGACGTACGCTTGAGGGCTCGAATCAAGCACTTCCCTGCCATGAACCTCGACACGATCCACGCGCGGCTCGATTTCCTGCGCGAAGCCGAACGCCTGAAAGACGTGCTGCGCAGCGGCCATACGTCGACCGGGCGCGCCGAAAGCACGGCCGAACACAGCTGGCGGCTGTGCCTGATGGCGCTCGTGTTTGCCGATGCGCTACCCGACGTCGACACGACGAAGCTGCTGAAGCTGTGCGTCGTCCACGATCTCGGCGAAGCGCTGCACGGCGACATCCCTGCGATCGAGCAGGCCGCGCATCCGGACAAGAACGCACACGAACGCGACGACCTGCTGACGCTGACGGCCGGGCTCGATCGCGTGCTGCGCGACGAGATCGTCGCACTGTGGGACGAATACGAGGCGGCGGCATCACCGGAAGCGCGCGCCGCGAAGGCACTCGACAAGCTCGAAACGATCCTCCAGCACAACCAGGGCAGCAATCCGCCGGATTTCGACTACGCGTTCAATCTCGGCTACGGCCGGCGCTACACCGACGCGGCGCCGCTATTCAGCACGATCCGCGCGATCGTCGACGCGGACACGCAACGCCGAATCGACGCTCGCGGCAACGGCGCGTAAGCGCCCCGAACCGCCCGCGCGCGACACCGCGCGCGTCATTCACACACCGTCGCCCCGCGCCTCGCCGGCGCGAACGCCACCGCGCTCGCGGTCGCGAGCACGGCCACGCCAGCCGCGCCGTACACCATCACCCAGCCGAACCCGTGCAAGAGCGCCGCGTGCAGCGCCGCCCCGGTCGGGTCGGCCTTTGCGAGCGCCGGCGCGATCGCCTGCAGCCCATCGGTGCGGCCCGATGCGATCTGCTGCGCCAGCATGCGCAGCGCCCCCGCATCGACCGCCCCCGCGACGCCCGCCTTCAAGCTCGCGACGATCCCCGCAACCAGCACGAAGCCCATCGTCGCGATGTTCAGCGCGAGCGAGATCATCCGCGCGCTCATGTCGATGCCTGACGCCATCCCGGCGCGCGAGCTCGGCACCGCGCCCGTCGTCGTGTTCGTGACCGGCGTGTTGGTGAGCCCGAGCCCGATGCCGGCGATCACGCAGCCTGGCAGCATCGTGAGCCAGCTGGCATGCTCGACGCCGCCGCCGATCCGCATCAACGCAAAGCCGGCCGCGATCGTAAACAGGCCACCCGGAATCACGACACCGGGCCCATAGCGCAGCGCGAGCCGCTCGCCGAACGGCGGCGCGACCAGCGTCGGCAGCGTGTATGCGAGCAGCGCGAGGCCGGCCGTCACGCTGTCGTAGCCGAGCGCGACCTGGAACCAGATCGGCAGGTAGATCATGAACGGCCAGAAGCTGAAGTTCATCCCCATCGAGCCGAAGATCGCGCCGGTGAACGCGCGAATCCGGAACACGGAGAAGTCGAACATCGGCCGCGCGCTCGTGCGCTCCGCGATGAAGAAGCCGGCCAGCGCGAGCACGGTCGCACCGAGCACGCCGAGCCCGGCCGCACTCGTGAGCCCCAGCTCCGCGCTCTGCGTGATGTAGAACGCGAGACCGAGCACGGCAAGCGACAGCGTGACGATACCCGCGACGTCGAGCGTGCCCGCGTGCGGATCGCGCGACTCCCGCACCGCGCCGCCGATCAGCACGAGCGCGACGGCCGCGAGCGGCGCATGCACGAGAAACACCCACGGCCAGCTCGCCAGCGCGACGATCGCGCCGCCGACGAGCGGCCCGAAGCCGAGACCGATCCCGAACACGATCCCCCAGATCCCGAACGCGCGGCCGCGCTCGCGCCCTTCGCGGAATTGGTGCGACAGCACCGCGATCTGGCAGATCAGCATCGCGCCGCCGCTCGCGCCCTGCAGCAGCCGGCCCGCGACCAGCACCGGCACGGTCGGCGCGAGCCCGCACAGCAACGACGTCGCACCGAACAGCACGGTGCCGATCACGTACACGCGCTTGCGGCCGAACCGGTCCGCAAGCGTGCCGGCCGCCATCAGCACCGTCGTGCACGCGATCGTGTACGCGTTCATGATCCACTGCATACCGTTGAAGTCGCCGTGCAGCACGTGTTCGAGCGTCGGCAGGATCACCGGCACGCTCGAGATCTCGAGGCCGAACATCAGCGACGTGAGACAGACGGCCGCGAGCGCGACCGCATTCCTGCGGGAGTCGGATAGCGTCATGCGTATTGCGCGCCGGCCCGGCAACGGGCCGCGCGCCTCCAGTGAGAAGGGTTCGCCGCGCGCGGCCGGCGACGCACGCTGAACGGGAATCGGTACTATAGTGAGAATTTCGCTCCCCATTGACGCGCCTATTTCCACGAACCAGGGAATCACAGGACGCAATCGATCCAACCCGCCATGACTGACAGACTCGACGGCGTAACGACCTTCGTCCAGGTCGTGGAATCCGGCAGCTTCGCGCTCGCCGCGGAACGGCTCGACATGACGCGCTCGGCGGTCGGCAAGGCGATCGCGCGGCTCGAGAAGCGGCTCGGCGCGCGGCTGCTGCAGCGCACGACCCGCAGCCAGAGCCTGACCGACGACGGCCAGGCGTACTACGACCGCTGCGTGCGCGCGCTCGCGGAGCTGGAAGCGGCCGAAGCCGATCTCGATTGCGGCCGCAACGAAGCGCGCGGCAAGCTGCGGCTGAGCGTGCCGCTCGCATTCGGGCATCACTGCGTGACGCCGATCGTGCTCGATCTCGCGCGCACCTATCCGCACCTGCGGATCGACGTGTCGATCACCGACCGTTTCGTCGATCTGGTCGAGGAAGGGATCGACCTCGCGGTACGAATCGGCCCGCTCGCGGACAGCACAAGCCTCGCGGTACGGCGGCTCGGCACGCAATACGGGAGCCTCGGCGCGGCGCCGTCGTATCTCGCGCGCCACGGAATGCCGCAATCGCTCGACGACCTCAGGAACCACCGGACGATCGCGTATTCACGCTCGGGCGTCGCGCAGCCGTGGGACCTGCGCGCGCCGGACGGCTCGAGGGTGCGCATCGACATGCCGCATCAGCTCAGTTTCGACGACGTGCAGGCAATCGCGGCGGCAGGCGCCTCGGGGTTCGGAATCGCTTGGCTGCCGAGCTGGCTGCTCGATCATTACGTGAAGCGCGGCGAAATGGTCGTCGTGCTCGACCGCTGCTTCGTCTGCGAAGGCGACATCCACGCGATCTGGCCGAAAACGCGCTACCTGCCGCGCAAGACGCGCTGCGTGATCGACGCGCTCGTGCAGGCGGTGCCGCCGATGATCGAGCGCTGAGCGCAGACGCGCAGAAAGGAAATGGGTTGAAACCGACGCGCCGCACAGGCGCGTCGGTGCATCGCGTCAACTCACGCCGCGCCAAGATCGGCGAGCGGATGTGCGAACAGTTTCCACGGCGACGTCAGGAAATGCCGCACGCGTTCGGCGCGCAGTTCGACGAGCGACGCCGGCGCCCAGCGCGGCTTGCGATCCTTGTCGACGAGGTGCGCGCGCACGCCTTCGCAGAAGTCGCCCTCCTCGATCGCGCGCGCCACGATGCCGAGCTCCATCCGGAACGACTCGGCGAGCGTCATCTGACGGCCGCGCAGCAGCGCTTCGCGCGTCACGCACAGCATCGTCGGCGAATGGCCGGTGAGTGCGTCGAGCGTCGCCTGCAGCCATTGGCGATGCTCGCGCGCCAGCTCGTCGCGTTCAAGCTCCTGCTTCAGCGTCGCGACGATCCGCTCGACGGTCGAGCGCTTGTCGAAGTGACGAACGATCCACGCCATCTGGCTGTCGAGCGCCGAATGCGGCACGACGTTGCACGGCGGCTCGAACACCTTGCGCAGCGCCGGCAGCACGTCGCCGTCCCATTTGACGCTTTCGATGCGCGTCTCGAACGTATCGAGCCACGACGACGGCACGCACAGGTCGGCGAGCTTCGCGGTCAGCGCGTCGGCACCCGACAGCATCGCGCCCGTCAACCCCACGTACAGCTCGAGTTCGACCGGCATGCGCGACAGGAAATGCGTCGCGCCGACGTCCGGCACGAGGCCGATGCGCGTCTCCGGCATCGCGATCTTGCTGCGCTCGGTCGCGACGCGCAGCGCCGCCCCTTGCGCAAGCCCCATTCCGCCGCCCATCGTCACGCCGTCCATCAGCGCGACGACCGGCTTCGGGAACGCATGGATCGCGTAGTCGAGCCGGTATTCGTCGACGAAGAACGGCAGCCACGTCTCGCGCTGCGCGACCATCCGGTGCAGCGCGCGCACGTCGCCGCCCGCGCAGAAGCCCTTCTCGCCCGCGCCGCGCAGCACGACCGCGACAATCTGGTCATCGGTGCGGCAGCGTTCGAGGTGTGCGGCCAGCTCGCCGATCATCGAATAGGACAACGCATTGAGCGCGGCCGGCCGGTTCAGCGTGATGAGCGCCACGCGGTTCACCACGCGGAACAGCACCTCCGGCGCGGGTTGCGCGAAGCTGTCATGAGTCTTGACCGGCGTGCTCATCGTTGCGGCTCTCCATCGGTATGCCATTGCGGCGCGCGCTTGCCGAGAAACGCGGCCACGCCTTCGCGCGGATCGTTCGTGTCGAACAGATCGACGAAGCGTTCGCGCTCGACCGCGAGCGCCGCGCTGCGCGGCACGCCGCGGCGCGCGAGGCCGATCAGTTCCTTGCTGTATGCAATCGCGTGCGGGCTCTGCCGCGCGACGTTGCGCGCGAGCGCCAGCGCCGCATCGCGTGCCGCGCCGCTTTCGACCACGTCCTCGACGAGGCCGATCCTGAGCGCCGTTGCCGCGTCGACGCGCGTGCCGGCCAGGATGATCTTCTTCGCCCAGCCCTCGCCGACGAGCCAGGGCAGTGTCTGCGTGCCGAGCCCGCACGGCAGCAGGCCGACCGACGGTTCGGGCAGCGCCATCTGCGCGTGCGTCTCCGCGATCCGCAGGTCGCACGCGAGTGCGCATTCGAGGCCGCCGCCCATGGCATAGCCGTTGATCGCCGCGATCGTCACGACACGCGCGTCATGCAGCGCCTCGAACGCCGCGCCAAAGCGCGCGGCCATCGCGCGCGCGACCGCGCGGTCACCGTCGGCGAACGTGTTGAGGTCGGCGCCCGCACTGAAGAACTTCGGGCCGTCGCCGGTGATCACCAGCGCGCGCACGCGCGGGTTCGCGTTCAGTTCGGCGACGGTTTCCTGCAGTTGCCGCAGCCCGTCGGCGGTAAAGGCGTTCGCGGGCGGACGCTTGAGCGTCGCGCACGCGATCGCGCCGTCGTCGACGTAGTCCAGTTCGATCATGAGGCGTCCTTCTTCGTGGCCGGTTGGTACAGGCGGATCACCGCCGAGAAATCGAGTTGCCCGTCGCCGCGGCTGCTCATCGTCTGGTACAGCTGCTGCGCGAGCGCGCCGAGATAGACGGGCTGGCGCGCCTGCTTCGCGGCGTCGTTCGCGAGGCCGAGATCCTTCAGCATCAGGTCGGTGCCGAAGCCGCCGCTGTAGCCGCGCGACGACGGCGCGGTGTCGATCACGCCCGGATACGGGTTGTAGGTGTCCGAGCTCCAGCAACGGCCCGTCGACGTGTTGACGATCCCGGCCAGCACCTTCGGGTCGATGCCGAGCGCGACGCCGAGCGACATCGCCTCCGACACGGCCGCCATCGAGATGCCGAGCACGAGGTTGTTGCATACCTTCGCGACCTGCCCCATCCCCGTCGCGCCGCAATGGACGATGTTCTTGCCCATGCCGGCGAGCACGGGCTTCACGCGCTCGAAATCGGCGTCGCTGCCGCCGACCATGAAGGTCAAGGTGCCTGCCGCCGCGCCGCCGGTGCCGCCCGACACAGGTGCATCGACGAACGCGCCGCCGCGCTCGCGCACGAGCGCGCCGAACGCCTGCGCGCTCGCCGGATCGATCGTGCTCGAATCGATCACGGTCGCGCCGGCGCCGAGGCCGGCCAGCACGCCGTTCTCGCCGGCGAGCACCGAGCGCACGTGCGGCGCGGCCGGCAGCATCGTGATGACGAAGGTCGCGCCCGATGCGGCTTCGCGCGGCGACCCGGCCACCTGCGCGCCGGCGTCCTGCAGCGCGCGCAATGCGTCGGCGCTCAGGTCGAACGCGTGCACTTCATGGCCAGCCTTCAGGAGGTTCAGCGCCATCGGCCCACCCATGTGGCCGAGTCCGATAAATCCGATCTTCATGTTCGTGTCCTCCCCGGCTCAATGCAGCCGGATCGTCGTGTTCACCGGGCCGGCCGTCGTGTCGTCGTCGAACCAGCGCGCGGTGACCGTCTTCGTCTGCGTGTAGAACTGCACGACCTGCTTGCCGTACGGGCCGAGATCACCGAGCTTCGAGCCGCGCGAGCCCGTGAAGCTGAAGAACGGCACGGGCACCGGAATCGGGATGTTGATGCCGACCTGGCCGACGTCGATCTCGCTCTGGAACTTGCGCGCGGCCGCGCCGCTCTGCGTGAAGATGCCCACGCCGTTACCCATCGGGTTCGCATTGACGAGCGCGATCGCTTCGTCGAGCGTGTCGACTTCCATCACGACCAGCACCGGCCCGAAGATTTCATGCGTGTAGATCGTCATGTCGGTCTTCACGCCGGAGAAGATCGTCGGCCCGATGAAGTTGCCTTCCTCGAAGCCGGCGACCTTCACGTCGCGGCCGTCGAGTTCGAGCTTCGCGCCTTCCTTGATGCCCGTGTCGATCAGCGACAGGATGCGCGCCTTCGCGCCGCGCGACACCACCGGCCCGACGTCGGTGCCCGCTTCCGAGCCCGCGTTGACCTTCAGCTGCTTCGCCTTCGCGACGATGTCCGGCAGCCACTCGCGCGCGTTGCCGACCAGCACCGCGACGGAGGTCGCCATGCAGCGCTGGCCAGCCGCGCCGAAGCCGGCGCCGACCAGCGCGTTGATCGCCTGCTCGCGGTTCGCATCGGGCAGCAGGATCGCGTGGTTCTTCGCGCCCATCATCGACTGCACGCGCTTGCCGTGCTGGCTGCCGAGGTTGTACACGTGCGTGCCGACGGCGGTCGAGCCGACGAACGAGATCGCCTTCACGAGCGGATGCGTGCAGATCGCGTCGACCACTTCCTTGCCGCCGTGCACGACGTTCAGCACGCCCTTCGGCACGCCGGCCTCGATCGCCAGTTCGACGAGCGCCATCGTCGACATCGGATCCTGCTCCGACGGTTTCAGCACGAACGTGTTGCCGCACACAATCGCCATCGGGAACATCCACAGCGGAATCATCGCGGGGAAGTTGAACGGCGTGATGCCCGCGCACACGCCGAGCGGCTGGCGCAGCGTGTAGGTGTCGACACCGCCCGCGACGTTCTCCGCGAATTCGCCGAGCTGCAGCGTGCCGACCGAGCACGCGTGCTCGACCACTTCGAGGCCGCGGAAGATGTCGCCTTCGGCGTCGGGCAGCGTCTTGCCCTGCTCGGCCGTCAGCGTCTTCGCGATGCGCTGCAGGTTCGCGCGCACGAGATCCTGGAACTTCAGCATGATGCGCATGCGCGCGGAAATCGGCGTGTTCTTCCATGTCGCATACGCGGCGTGCGCGGCCTGCACGGCCGCGTCGACTTCCGCGACGGTCGCGAACGGCACGCGCGCGAGGACCTGCTGCGTCGCCGGGTTGACGATGTCGCGCCACTCGCTCGTGGTGGACTCGACGAAGGCGCCGTCGATCAGCAGCTTGACCGTCGGCACGTCTTGCCCCGTGCGGGGCGTCGGATTCGCGTTCATCGATGCACTCTCCTTGCAGTGGGCCGTGTCGCGTCATGCAACGCGCGGCCGGTTCAATCGGTGTCGCGGGCGACGGCCGCGACATGCGGCACGCGGCCCACGGCAGGTCATTTCAGTTCGGCGGCGAAATCTTCTTCCCAGTATTCGCCGGGCATCCGCGTGGTTGCATCGTCGCCGCGCTCGATCTCGCGGCGGCGCAGCTCGACGCGGCGGATCTTCCCCGAGATGGTCTTCGGCAGCTCCGCGAACTGCAGGCGCCGGATGCGCTTGTACGGCGCGAGTTTCTCGCGCGAGAAGCGGAAGATCTCCAGCGCGAGCGCGGGACTTTCCTCATACCCCTGGCGCAGCGTGATGAAGGTCTTCGGCACCGACAGCCGCACCGGGTCCGGGCTCGGCACGACGGCCGCTTCCGCGATCGCCGGATGCTCGATCAGCACGCTTTCGAGTTCGAACGGGCTCAGCCGGTAGTCGGACGACTTGAACACGTCGTCCGCGCGGCCGATGTACACGTAGTAGCCGTCGTCGCCGCGCATCGCGATGTCCGACGTGCGGTAATGGCCGTCGCGCATCGCGTGGGCCGTCGCGTCCGGATTGTTCGCATAGCCGTTCATCAGGCCGACCGGGCGCGTCACGCCCGCGCCGATCGGCAGCGCGACCTCGCCTTCGCTGACGGGCGCGCCGTCCGGGTCGAGCAGCGCGATCCGGTAGCCGGGCAGCGGGCGCCCCATCGAACCGGCGACGACGGGCTGGCCCGGTGTGTTGCCGATCAGGCAGGTCGTCTCGGTCTGGCCGTAGCCGTCGCGAATCGTGATGCCCCACGCCTTCTTCACGCGCTCGATGATCTCGGGATTCAGCGGCTCGCCGGCGCCGACGATCTCGCGCAGCTTCACGTCGAACGACGCGAGCGGCTGCTGCACGAGCATGCGCCACACCGTCGGCGGCGCGCACAGCGTGGTCACCTGGTATTTGACGAGCGCGTCGAGCACGACCTTCGGCTCGAAGCGCGCGTAGTTGAACGCGAACACGCACGCCTGTGCATTCCATGGCGCGAAGAAGCAGCTCCACGCGTGCTTCGCCCAGCCCGGCGAGCTGATGTTCCAGTGAATGTCGCCCGGCTGCAGGCCAACCCAGTACATCGTCGACAGGTGCCCGACCGGATAGGTGCGGTGCGTATGCTCGACGAGCTTCGGCTTCGAGGTCGTGCCCGACGTGAAGTACAGCAGCATCGGATCGTTCGCGTGCGTGATGGCGTCGGGCTCGAACGCGGCGCTCGCCGCGTAGCCGTCGTTCATCGCGAGCCAGCCCGCGCGCGGCGCGCCGGCGACGATCTTCTGCTTGAGGCCGAGATCGGCCTGTTCGAATTTCGCGGTTTCGTTCTCGTCGACGATCGCGTATTTCGCGCCGCCGATCTGCACGCGATCGCGCACGTCGTCGGCCGACAGCTGCGTGGTCGCGGGCAACACGATCGCGCCGAGCTTCATCGCGGCGAGCATCGCGTCCCACAGCTCGACACGGTTCGGCAGCATCAGCAGGATCCGGTCGCCGCGCACGACGCCGATGCCGCGCAGCCAGTTCGCGACCCGCGACGAGCGCTCGGACATCTGCGCGAACGAATACGGGTCGCCCGTGCCGGTTGCCGCGTCGACGATCCACAGCGCGGGCTTGTCGTTGCCGCGCGCCATCGGGTCGAAGTAGTCGAGCGCCCAGTTGAACGCATCGAGCACCGGCCATTCGAAATCGCGGTATGCGGTTTCGTAGTCGGTGCGATGGCGCAGCAGAAAGTCGCGTGCGTCCAGGAATGCCTGTACCGTCATCGTGTCGTCTCCTGTCTCCTGTCGACGAGAGTCGGCGCATCAACGCTTGCTCTCATCCCATGCCTCGTGCGGTCGGTCCAGTGCATGTGCTGCAGCGCATGCCCGGTTCCGTGTCGCGCGGCGCACGGTCACGTCGTTGCGTGCCGCGATTGCCGCGCTGCCTTCGTGCCCTGCCTGTTTGCCTGCCTGTCTGGTTCTTCGCGTGGTTGTCGGTGGAGCGCGCGTCGCGATTCAGGACTCAAAGCTCTCGCGCGATCACCATCCGCTGCACTTCGCTGGTGCCCTCGTAGATCTGCGTGATGCGCGCGTCGCGATAGTGACGCTCGACTTCGTAATCGACGAGGTAGCCGTAACCGCCGTGGATCTGGATCGCGTCCGAACACACGCGCTCGGCCATCTCGGACGCGAACAGCTTCGCCTGCGATGCTTCGGACAGGCACGGCAGCCCCGCCGTGCGCAGCTTTGCCGCGTGATGCACGAGCAGGCGCGCCGCGTTGATCTGCGTGGCCATGTCGGCCAGCTTCTGCTGGATCGCCTGGTGCTCGGCGATCGGCTTGCCGAACTGCACGCGCTCGCGCGCATAGCGGCGCGCCTTGTCGAACGCGGCACGCGCGATGCCGAGCGCCTGCGCGGCAATGCCGATGCGCCCGCCTTCCAGGTTCGACAGCGCGATCTTCAGCCCTTCGCCGCGATTGCCGAGCAGGTTTTCTTCCGGAATCGCGCAGTTCTCGAACGTGATCGGGCATGTGTCGGATGCGCGGATGCCCATCTTCTTTTCCGGCTTGCCGACGATGAAGCCCGGCGTGTCGGTCGGCACCAGGAACGCGGAAATGCCGCGCTTGCCGGCTTCCGGGTCGGTCATGGCAAAAACGATCGCGACCCCGGCGCGCTGGCCGTTGGTCACGAACTGCTTCGCGCCGTTCAACACCCACTTGCCGTCGCGCAGTTCCGCCCGCGTACGCAGGTTGTTCGCCTCGGAGCCGGCCTGCGGCTCGGTCAGGCAGAACGCACCGATGATGCGGCCCGCCGCCATCTCGGCCAGCCAGCGATCCTTCTGCGCGGGCGTACCGAAACCGAGGATCGGCCCGCAGCCGACCGAGTTGTGCACGCTCATCAGCGTCGCGCACGCGGCATCGCCGGCGGCGATTTCCTCAATCGCCAGCGCGTAGGCGACGTAATCCGTATATGCGCCGCCCAGCTCCTGCGGCACGATCATCCCGAGCAGGCCGAGTTCGCCGAGCTGCGCGACGACGGCGTCGGGCAGGTGCGCGTCGTGGTCCCACTGCGCGGCGTTCGGTGCCAGCACCTCGGTGGCAAAAGCACGCGCGGCGTCGCGGATCATCCGCTGGTCTTCGGTGTAAAGCTCGTCCATGGCGCTGCTGTCTCCTGCGGCCGCGTGCCGCGACCGACCTTTCGTTTCGATGCAACAAGTGTAGGCAAGCGCGCGCGACTGTTCGATGCTCGCGCCGCTCATTTACACTGAGCGTTTTTGCCATACCGGCGGCTTCGATGAAGCAGGAAGACAAGGGAACCGTCGCGATCAGCCTCGTCGCCTACAGCGTCGCGCTCGCCACCCGGCGCGGCGTCGCGGCCGAGCCGCTGCTCGCGCAAGCCGGCATCGCGCCCGCGCTGCTCGCGCAGCCGCGTGCGCGGGTGTCCGCGCAGCAGTACGGGGCGCTGTGGAACGCCATTGCGCGCGCGCTCGACGACGAGTTTTTCGGGCAGGATCGCCACCCGATGCGCAGCGGCAGCTTCATCGCGATGAGCCAGGCGGCGCTGTCCGCGAAGGACGGGCTGCATGCGATGGCGCGCGCGGTGAATTTCATGCACTGCGTGCTCGACGACCTGCACGCGGAGCTCGACGCCAACCCGCAGCGCGTGCGGCTGCGTTTTGTGCACCGCAACAGCACCTCGGCGCCCGCGATGTTCACGTACGCGACCTATTTCATCATCGTGTACGGGCTCACCTGCTGGTTGATCGGGCGACGCATCCCGCTGCTCCACGCGAGCTTCCGTTGCGACACGCCGCCGGCCGACCACGAATACCCGTCGATGCTGTGCGACGACATGCGGTTCAACCAGCCCGATTCGTATGTCGATTTCGATCCCGAATTCGCCACGCTGCCGGTCGTGCAGAACGCCAGGACGCTGAAAACGTTCCTGCGCAACGCGCCGGCCAGCTTCATCGTCAAGTACCGCAACCCGAACGCGCTCGCGCAACGCGTGCGCACGGTGCTGCGCGGCATGCCGCCCGCCGCGTGGCCCGGCGCCGACGGGATGGCCGCGCGGCTGCACGTGGCCGAGGCGACGCTGCGCCGCAAGCTGCACCAGGAAGGCCACGCGTACCAGTCGATCAAGGACACGCTGCGGCGCGACCTCGCGTTCGAGGCGCTGGCCGATCCGTCGCGGACCATCGCCGACGTCGCAGCGGCCACCGGTTTCGCGGAACCGAGCGCGTTCTACCGCGCGTTTCGCAAATGGAGCGGGCGCAGCCCGGCCGAATACCGGCAAGAAGCGCTCGCGCGCGGCGGCGGCGCCGGCTGAATCAGCGGCCTGCCGCCGCACCTTCGCGCTTTCCGCGGAAACCGCCTAATCTTCAATCATCGGGCCAACGCCCTTTACGCGAGCCGGACGGCGTGCGGCTGCGCGCCACCCGGACGCCCCGATGCGCATTCACCGTCATGGGCCGCCGCCGGCACCTGTATCGCCCGGCGGCCGTCCCCGTCACCCGCTGTCCGCGCGGGTCGCGCGCGCCGCGCTGTTCGCGGCGCTGCTCGTCGTGTGCGCGGCGGTTGCCGCCCCGCCCCCCGCCGCCGCACCCGCGGCCGCGCCGCCGGTGTTCGTGATTCCGGTCAACGGCGCGATCGGGCCGGCCAGCGCCGACTTCATCGTCCGCTCGCTCGAGCGCGCGGCGCGCGAGCACGCGCCGCTCGCAATCCTGCAACTCGATACGCCCGGCGGGCTCGACACGTCGATGCGGCAGATCATCAAGGCGATCCTCGGCTCGCCGGTGCCGGTCGCCGCGTTCGTCGCGCCAGGTGGCGCACGGGCCGCGAGCGCCGGTACCTATATCGTCTACGCGAGCCACATCGCCGCGATGGCGCCCGGCACCAATCTCGGCGCGGCGTCGCCGGTGCAGTTCGGGATCGGCGGTGGCGCGCCGGGGACGCCAGGCGCGCCCCGAGCGCCCCCAGCCGGGGCATCGGGTGCCGCCGGTGCATCCGCGACGCCGGCCGAGCTGCCGAACGATACGCAGTCGACCGAGATCCGCAAGGCGACCCAGGACGCCGCCGCGTACATCCGCGGCCTCGCGCAGTTGCGCGGACGCAATGCCGCATGGGCCGAGCGCGCGGTGCGCGAGGCATTGAGCCTGTCCGCGACCGAGGCGCGCGCGCAGCATGTCGTCGACCTGATCGCGCAGGACCCGGCCGACCTCGCGCGCCAAGTCGACGGCCGCACCGTGACGACGACGGCCGGCACGCTGCACGTCGCGACCGCGCATGCGCCGCTCGTCGTGCTCGCGCCCGACTGGCGCAGCCGCTTCCTGTCGATCATTGCCGATCCGAACGTCGCGCTGATCCTGCTGACGATCGGCATCTACGGTCTCTTCTTCGAATTCGCGAATCCCGGGTTCGTGCTGCCGGGCGTCGCCGGCACCATCTGCCTGCTGATCGGGCTGTTCGCGATGCAATTGCTGCCGATCAGCTATGCGGGCCTCGGGCTCGTGCTGCTCGGGCTCGGCTGCCTCGTCGCCGAGGCGTTCCTGCCGACCTTCGGCGTGCTCGGTTTCGGCGGAATCGTGTCGTTTACGATCGGCGCATTGATGCTGATCGATACCGACGTGCCCGGCTACGGTATTCCGTGGCCCGTGATCGGGAGCCTCGCGCTCGGCGGCGGGCTGCTCGTCGCGGGCGTGTCGAGCGTCGCGCTGCGCGCGCGGCGGCGGCCGGTCGTGACGGGCGCCGAGGCGATGGTCGGCAGCATCGGCGAAGTGCTCGACGACGGTTTGCAGGCCGACCAGCCGCACGGCGCGGCCGGCCCCGCACCATCGGCCGCGGGCTGGGCGCGCGTGCATGGCGAGCGCTGGCGCGTTGCGAGCAGCGTGCCGCTCGCCGCGGGCTGCCGCGTGCGCGTCACCGGCCGCCAGGGGCTGACGCTCACGGTCGCACCGCTCTACGACGTGCCGGCACACGAACAACAACACCAGGGAGCACCGTCATGATGGGCTACACGTTTGGCTTCAGCAGCGTCCTGATCGTCTTCGTCGTGGTGCTCGTCGCATCGTCGATCCGCATCTTTCGCGAGTACGAGCGCGGCGTGGTGTTCATGCTCGGCCGCTTCTGGAAAGTAAAGGGGCCGGGGCTCGTGCTGATCATCCCGATCGTCCAGCAGGTCGTGCGGATCGACCTGCGCACCGTCGTGTTCGACGTGCCGCCGCAGGACGTGATCACGCGCGACAACGTGTCGGTGAAGGTGAATGCGGTCGTGTATTTCCGCGTCGTCGATCCGGAGAAGGCCGTGATCCAGGTCGCGCGCTTCTTCGACGCGACGAGCCAGCTCTCGCAGACGACACTGCGCTCGGTGCTGGGCAAGCACGAGCTCGATGCGCTGCTGGCCGAGCGCGAGCAGCTGAATGCCGACATCCAGAAGACGCTCGACGCGCAAACGGATGCGTGGGGGATCAAGGTGTCGACGGTCGAGATCAAGCACGTCGACCTGAACGAGACGATGGTGCGCGCGATCGCGCGGCAGGCCGAGGCCGAGCGCGAACGGCGCGCGAAGGTGATTCATGCGGAGGGCGAGCTGCAGGCGTCGGAGAAACTGCTGCAGGCCGCGCAGCGGCTCGCGCAGGAGCCGCAGGCGATGCAGCTGCGCTATCTGCAGACGCTGACGACGATCGCGGCGGACAAGAACTCGACGATCGTGTTTCCGCTGCCGATCGATCTGCTGGGGGCGCTGCTGGACCGGTTGGGCTCGCCGCGCGAGCATTGAGCCGCGCGGGCGCCGGCCCGCACGACGCCGCAGCCGATGCCGATGCCGACGGGCGCCCGGCCGCGGCGGCCCGGCGCCCGGCCCGCGTCAGGCCAGCAGCTTGCGGTCGGTCTTGCCGTACTTGATCGACTTCTCGTCCGGAATCATCAGGCCCGTGTGCTCGTCGCGGCCCTGCAGCAGGAAGCGGGCGTCCGGGTTGCCGATCTGTTCGGCCGCGAGCTTGCTGTCCGCGCCGATCTCGCCCTTCTTCATCCGGTTGACGATCACACCGGCCGCGGTGTCCTTGAAGTCGCGCAGCATCCATGCGTCGCCGTCGCTGTCGCCGAACACCAGCAGCGGGCCGTAGCCCTTCTTCGATGCGAGGACGTTGCGGATGCCCACCGTCTTGCCGGGACCCCAGTTGAAATGCCAGCCGGCCGGATAGGTGCTCGTGTATTTGCCGTCCTGCATGTCGAGCCGCAGGCCGATCACGTTCTCGGGCGCCACGCCGTAGCCATAGTTCGGATTGCCGGCGAATACGCGCACGACATCGTCGAGCGACGCGGTGCTCACGTACACGTCGATGCCATTCGCACGCAGCGTATGCATCACCGCGCGGATTTCCTCGTGAATGCGGATGCCATGGAAATGCGTGTCGGCCACCACGCCGGCCTTGCCAGGCAGCGCCTTCGGGCTTTCGTAACGGACCTTGCGCAGCGCGTCGCCGATACCGTAGTTGTTCGACGCTTCCGCCATCGCCTGCAGCTCGGCGGTCGTCATGTTCTTGTAGAAGTAGATGATCCACTTGTAGCCGACTTCGAGCGGATGCGTGTCGCAGATCGCGTCGTACATGAAGTACAGCTTCGCGCGAAAATCCTTGAACTGGTCGGTCTCGCGAATCTCGTCGAGGCTCTTGTCGCCGCCGAGGCCCTTGTAGTTCGCATGGAGCCAGCGGTAGTCGGATTCGACGTCGGCGGCGAGATCCTCCATCGTCACCGGCTTGCCGTCGACGGTCGTGTAGTCCCTCATGAACGCGCCCTTCGGCACGTCCTTCCACATCACATCGACGAACTCGTCCGGGGTCAGTTTGTACTGCAGATGGTTGATCTGGTACATCAGCAACGCCTCTTCGCAGTCGTTCATGATGCACGTGTTGTCCCAGTCGAATACCGCATACGGGCGGCGCTTTCCGTCGTAGCGCGCGCTCGCGACGCCATGCTGGTCGAGCACCGCCTGCAGGCGCGCGGCGTTGAACGGCGACCAGCGGCCCGGGTCGAGCGCGTCCGGCGCGGTTGCGCTCTTCGCGCCGGCCATGCCGGCCTTGAGCATCAGCGGCGTCGCAGCGGCCGCCGCGGCAAGGGTGTTCATGAACTTGCGGCGTTGCATGGTCTCTCTCCGTGGAATTGTCGAATCGGCTTGGGTCATAGCCCCGCGAAGCCGGAAAGGCTTCGAATCGGGGGCGAATGATGTGACGAAATTATTTCGGCAATTTGACAGCGTCTCGCCACGACACGACGGGGAGTTGATCCGGTGCGACATGCCGGGCCTGCGTCGGCACCGCGCGGGGCGCACTCCGGCCGGCTCCCCCCGCACGGAACACGCGCGCGGCGACAGCCATCCGGCCACGACCGCCGGAAACCTAGAGCTTCCCCTCCATTTCGGCCTTCATTAGGAGAAGCCCTCACCTCCGCGTCACGTCGAACCGGCTATGATCTTTACATCGATCAATGACACATTAAATGCTGACTGAATAATTCGCCCTGAATCACCGGCGAATGGATTCCGGATCAGCGCCCCAGCCTTGCACAGGCCCCGCGTCGCCGAAGCGCGAACGCGGGCCGACACATGGAGACGCCTCATGCCCGACCATCCGCTGCCGGAAGTCCATCTCGACGAGCTGCCGCAATTCCGCGCGGTCCAGCAGCTTGCCTATCGCTGCGTCGAGACCGTCGGCGCGATGCTCTATCCCGGCATCACCGAGAAGGAAGCCGCGCGCCTGCTGACCGAATGGCTGCGCGACAACGGCGTGCACGACTGGCTACACAAGCCGTTCGCGTGGTTCGGCGACCGCACCGCGTTCGAAGGTTTCTCCGGCCTGAAGCACATGGGCGGCTTCAACCTCGCGTTCTTCCCGAGCAACCGCCAGCTCGAGACCGACATGCCCGTGATCCTCGACGTCGCGCCGGTGCTCGACGGCATCGTGGCCGACGTCGGCTACGCGCACTGCCTCGGCCACAACCCCATCCTTGAACAGTTGCAGGACGACCTGATGGACCATCGCGACATGATCGTGCGGCTCGTGAAGGAGCGCCGCCCGATGGCCGAGGTCGCGCAGGCGGTGGACGCGCTGTGCCGCCGCCAGGGCGTCGAGCCGCGCCACAAGGCCTATCCGTTCAAGGTGCTCGCGCATCGCGTCGCGAAGATCCACAAGCTGTCGACACCGCGCTTCGTCGCGCGCTTCGGGCTGAACGCGACGCGCAACCTGCTGCTCGACCAGGGCCGCGCGGCGAAGCAGCAAGGCTGGTCGCCGCTGTGGTCGATCGACCGCCGCTCCGAACACGCGCCGGTGCCGGGCCTTTGGGCCGTGGAGCCGCATCTCGGCTTCGCCGGCGTCGGCGCGAAATTCGAGGAACTGCTGGTGATCACCGACGACGACGCGTACTGGCTCGACGACGACCTGCCGCACGTGCGCCGTCGGCAGCGCCGCCAGGCCGAACGCATGCAGGCCGTCGCCTGACACGCACGCGTCTCGCCCTCTTTCCGAATCCCTGAACGACGGACTCACGATGCAGCCTCTTTCCGATGAAGCGCCGCTGGCCCTGTTCGAATCGGTTCACAGCGAGACGGCCGTCGCCTCCGGCGACCTGACGCTCGCGGTCAGGACCTGGGGCGACCCGGCCCGCTCGCCGGTCGTGCTCGTGCACGGCTACCCCGACGACAGCAGCGTCTGGCAGCAGGTCGCGCCGCTGCTCGCGCGCAAGCACTACGTGATCGCCTACGACGTGCGCGGCGCGGGCCTGTCCGGCGCGCCCAAGCGCACGGCCGACTACCACCTCGCGAAGCTGACCGACGACTTCATCGCGGTGATCGACGCGCTCTGCCCCGGCCGCGCGGTGCACCTGATCGCGCACGACTGGGGCTCGATCCAGGGCTGGGAGTTCGTCACGGATCCGCGGCTCGCCGGCCGCATCGCGTCGTACACGTCGTGCTCGGGGCCGTGCCTCGACCACGTCGGCTTCTGGCTGCGCGAACGCGTGCTGCATCCGACGCCCGCGTCGTTAGCCAGGCTCGGCGGGCAGCTCGTGCGCTCGTGGTACGTGTATTTGTTCCATCTGCCGTTCATCCCCGAGCTCGGCTGGCAGCTGTGGCTCGGCCGCGCATGGCCGGGCCTGCTGCGCCGGGTCGAAAAAACCCCCGCCACGCCGCGCGCGACGCAGGCCGACGACGGCGCGCGCGGCGTACGCCTCTATCGCGCGAACTTCATCCGCTGCCTGTTCGCGCCGCGCGAGCGCTACGCGCACGCGCCGGTGCAGACGATCGTGCCGCTCGGCGACAAGTACGTGAGCCCGGCGCTGTCCGAGAACCTGTCGCGCTGGGTGCCGCAGTACTACCGCCGCGAAGTCGCGGCCGGCCACTGGCTGCCGCTCGCCGATCCCGCGCGCTTCGCGGGCCTCGCCGAACAGTTGATCGACGCGGTCGAATCGGGCGACGAGCCGCCCGCGCTCGCGAACGCACGCCGCCGCGCGACCAGCGGCCGCTTCAGCGGCAAGGTCGCGGTCGTCACCGGCGCGGGCAGCGGCATCGGCCGCTGCGCGGCACACGCATTTGCCCGTGAAGGCGCGACCGTCGTCGCGTGCGACATCGATCTCGCGAGCGCCGAGCGCACCGCCCTGCTGCTCGGACTCACCGGCGCGCAGGCGCATGCAAAACGCGTGGACGTCGGCTCCGCCGACGAGATGGAAGCGCTCGCGGCATGGGTCGGCAGCGAACTCGGCGGCGCCGACGTCGTGATCAACAACGCGGGCATCGGCATGGCCGGCGGCATTCTCGACACCAGCGAGCGGCACTGGGAGCGCATCCTGCACGTGAACCTGTGGGGCGTGATCCACGGCTCGCGGCTGTTCGCGCAGCAGATGGCCGCACGCGGCACGGGCGGCCACATCGTCAACACCGCGTCGGCCGCCGCGTTCGGGCCGTCGCGCGACCTGCCCGCGTACGCGACGACGAAGGCCGCCGTGCTGATGCTCGGCGAATGCATGCGCGCGGAACTCGCGGAAAAAGGCATCGGCGTGACGGCCGTCTGCCCGGGCTTCGCGGAAACCGGAATCATGGCGTCGACGCAATACGCGGGCGCCAGCGCACAGGACGAGGCGCGGCTGCGCAAACGCGCGACGAAGCTGTACCAGATGCGCGGCCTGAAGCCGGAAACCGTCGCGCAGGCGATGGTCGACGGCGTGCTGCGCAACCGGCCGGTCGTGGCCGTCGGCACCGAGGCGCACGCACTGCGCTTCGTCGGCCGCTTCATGCCGTGGCTCGGCCGGGTGCTTGCCCGCGTCAGCATGGCATCGCATTGACGGCGCGGCGCGCCGCACGGAAACGGAGACACAGATGACCTCTACCGCCGACTATCACAAGATCAAGGCCCGGCACGTGAAGTTCGACTTCAGCGACACGCCGATCACCTGGGTGCCAAGCGACCCGGGCAGCACGCACATCATCAACACGCTGAACCTGCTGTTCCCGGAGGGCGAACTGTGGTTCTGCCGCGTGTACAACAAGGCACTGCCGAACATCACCGATGCGCGCCTGCGCGACGAAGCCGAAGGCTTCCTGCGCCAGGAAGCCGTGCATTCGCGCTCGCACGGCGGCGTGCTCAAGCATTACTACGACCGGCACGGGATCGACACGAAGCCGTTCACGCAGAAGCTGAACTGGCTGTTTACGCGCGTGCTGGGCGAAGCGCCGTTCGGGCTGAAGATCGGCCATACGCGTTTCTGGCTGCGTCAGCAGCTCGCGGTGATCGCATCGCTCGAACATTTCTTCGGCTATCTCGGCAACTGGGTGCTCAATGCGCACGGGCTCGACGAAGGCCGTGCCGACCCGACGATGGTCGACCTGCTGCGCTGGCACGGCGCGGAGGAAGTCGAACACCGGACCGTCGCGTTCGACATCTACAACCACATGGGCGGCAACTATCCGGAGCGCTGCGTGCACATGGCGTTCGTGATCGTGCTGTTGCTCTACTTCATCACGAGCGGCGCGAAATTCATGTACCGGCGAGATCCCGCCGCCGGCCGCTACCGGGGTTTCGTGCTGTCGTGGTGGAAGGGTTCTCGACGCGGGCACCTGCCGTCGTTCTGGAAAGTGATCGGCGCGGCGTTGCGCTATTTCAAGCCGGGCTATACGCCCCACCACGAAGGCTCGACCGAGCAGGCGCTTGCGTATCTGGCGCGCTCGCCGGCCGCGCAAGCGGCGGCGCATGGCGGCAACTGGGGCACGACGAAGGGCGCGTGACCGCGTCCGCAAGCGGGTTCGCGACAGTTTCGGCGGGGCGCCGGCCGAAATGCGTACAATCGCGGCTTCATTTCCCGGAGGTGCCGCGATGGCCATGAAGAAAACCGATCTAGAAAAGAACAAGGCGCTCAAGCTGACGCACGCGATGAAGCAGTCCAGCTCCGCCCGCTTCGGCAAGGCTGCCGAGGACGCAGCGAAGCTCGACCGCCGCGCGCAGCGCAAGCTCGACCAGGAACAGGGTCTCGTGCCGTTCGCGTGCAAGCTGAACGCCGAACTCGTCGAACAGCTGAAGGCTCGCGCCGCCACCCATCCGAACGGGATGACCGGCCTGCTGTCCGAACTGCTCGTCAACGGCCTCGCCCAGCGCGACGCGTGATCGTCGCAAATCTCGAAAATAGTCGTTGACAACGCCGTACGACATCGACAAACTCGTTCGCATGCCTACGTTCAAGCTCATCGCCATCGCGAATCATTGCCCGGTGAACATTCGAAAGAATGGATCACGGGAGGCGCTTGTGCGTTAGCATCCGAGCAGTACCGCATGTCACACAAGGCCTCACCGGAAACGGATGAGGCCTTTTTGTTCTGGTGCGCGTCATCCGTCCGGCTCAACGAATGGAGCAGACGATGGACCAGGCAAGCCCGTTGTTCGACCGTCCCGATTCGCGCCGCGTCGGTGCGATCGCGTTACCGACCGTCGTGATCCGCTTCGCGGTCGCGCCGCGCACGACACTGACCTGGCGCGCGCCGAGCGATGCGGAAATTCGCGCGCACGGCGCACCGCTGTGGATCACGCGGCCGCCGAGCGTCGACGACTACTGGGTACAACCCGGCGACGTGCTGCGCATCGCGCGCGGCGATCGCATCTGGCTCGGCACCGATGACGACCGGCCGGCCGAAGCATCGATCACGACGGCGTACGTGAGGCGCGGCGAACGGCTGAGGCGCACGCTCGCGCGAATGCAACGTTTGCTCGCCGGACGATGGCGAAGACGGGATTGACGATGCGCGCTCACGCGCGCGGCGGGGATGCCGGAACGCGCGGAATCACCGTATGCGGAAACGGACGCACCCGCGACGCAACGCGTCGCGGGTGCGCATCGAATGACGCGGCACGCACGTGCGTGCCGCGTGCGATCGCGCGCCGTGCGCAACCTTCGCATGCATCACGTGCATCAGGTGCTGGCGGCGAGACGCGGGCCCGTGCTGCGAGGCGTGGAATCGAGGTCGGGGCGTTGCGCCGCGTGCGAGGTCACCCACGGGTCGATGCCTTGCTTTTGCACCTCCTCGAGAAATGACACCCGCGTACGCCAGTAATCCGCCTGTAATTTCGCATCGATGACGCGCTGTTCGGCTGCGAACAGTTCCATGCGCGCCGTCACGAGCATCGATGCAGCGGTTTTTTCCGGCGTGGGGGCGTGCCGCATCGCCCAACGGCTGATCCAGTTCAACATGCTGACCTCCGTGATGACGGGCGAACCCGCATCGGGCAATCGCAACCGGTCGCGCCTGCCCGAATGCGCAACGACCGTCACCGCGCTTCACCGCCCGGCCTGCACGGACTGCGACTCCCCCGCGTCGGCAACATCTGGCCGACGTGTGCGCGCGGTGTATCTATCCTAGAAAGACTTGCCGGTTAACGCGATGACGTCTTGCAATCTTTTACACAGAAACCACAGTCGGGCTCGCACCGCGAAATGACAGTTGCGGACGCGACGGCTTCGGCGCAGGATAGCCCGATATCTGCAACCGCCTGGACTGACGAATGGCTGCTGCATGCCGCCGCGCACCCGCGCCGGTCATGCGCGCGCTCGCGCACGTATTGCGTCCGTCCTGCGTTCGCCCCTCGTGCGGGCGTGCCATTGCAGTCGCATGCCGTCGCGTTGCGGCAGCCCCCCGCATGTCGATCATGCCGTTGCGCCCGCATCGGCTGACACGGCCCGCCCGTCGTCGAATCGTTTCCATCGTTTCTACCTGCCCGCCTCGTCAGAACCGGTAAAATGCGCGCCTTCCTCGCGCGGCCGGCCTGTCCAGCCGTTCGCGCGAACGCTGCCGATCGTGCCCCGCAACTATATCGTCCGAGCTATCCGCGCTATTACAATCCGCCGATAGCGTCGCAATAGTGGCTGGTTACAGTACGCCGGCCTCGCGCTGCCTTACAACAATTCGGCACGAACAACAAGCAACACGACAACCCGACCGGAGAAACGCCTTCATGGAATCCATCAAGCGGTATTTCGGCTTCGACGAAGCCGGCACCGACTTCCGCACCGAAATACTCGCGGGCGTCACCACGTTCCTGACGATGGCCTACATCATCTTCGTCAACCCCGCGATCCTCGGCGATGCCGGCATGCCCAAGGAATCCGTGTTCGTCGCGACCTGCCTCGTCGCGGCGCTGGCGTCGATGATCATGGGGCTGTACGCGAACTACCCGATCGCCTGCGCGCCCGGCATGGGCCTGAACGCGTATTTCGCGTACACGGTCGTCAAGGGGATGGGCTTCACGTGGCAGGCCGCGCTCGGCGCGGTGTTCATCTCCGGCTGCCTGTTCCTGCTCGTCACGCTGTTCCGCGTGCGCGAGGCGATCGTCAACGGCATTCCGAAATCGCTGCGCATCTCGATCACCGCCGGCATCGGCCTGTTCCTCGGCATCATCTCGCTGAAGACCTCGGGTGTGATCGTCGGCAACCCCGCCACGCTCGTCACGCTCGGCGACCTGCACAAGCACGATACGATCCTCGCGATCATCGGCTTCTTCACGATCGTCACGCTCGACCACCTGCGCGTGCGCGGCGCGATCCTGATCGGCATCATCGGCGTCACGATCCTGTCGTTCTTCTTCGGCGACAACCAGTTCCACGGCGTGTTCTCCGCGCCGCCGTCGATCGACGCGACGCTGTTCAAGCTCGACATCGGCGCCGCGCTGTCGACCGGCATCATCAACGTGATCCTCGTGTTCTTCCTCGTCGAACTGTTCGACGCGACCGGCACGCTGATGGGCGTCGCGAACCGCGCGGGCCTGCTCGTCGAGGGCAAGATGAACCGCCTGAACAAGGCGTTGCTTGCCGACAGCACCGCGATCGTCGCGGGCTCGCTGCTCGGCACGTCGTCGACCACCGCGTACATCGAAAGCGCGTCGGGCGTGCAGGCCGGCGGCCGCACGGGCGTGACGGCGATCACCGTCGCCGTGCTGTTCCTCGCGTGCCTGTTCATCGCGCCGCTCGCTGGCGTCGTGCCGGCCTACGCCACGGCACCGGCACTGCTGTACGTGTCGTGCCTGATGCTGCGCGAGATGGTCGAGGTGCCGTGGGACGATGCGACCGAAGCCGTGCCGGCCGCGCTGACCGCGCTGCTGATGCCGTTCACTTACTCGATCGCGAACGGCGTCGCGTTCGGCTTCATCGCATACGGCGGCCTGAAGCTGCTGACGGGCCAGGCCCGCACGGTCAAGCCGATCGTGTGGATCATCGCGGCCGTGTTCCTGTTCCGCTTCTTCTATCTCGGCAGCGAGTGACGCACGCGCGCCCCTGTGCGCGGCAAGATGAAACGAAAACGCCACCTTCGGGTGGCGTTTTCGTTTTGTTCTCGTTTTGGCTACGCGGGGTGGTGCAAGCGAGCGCCGGTCAAACCTCCGCCTGCCGGAGCACCCAGCGTGCGAAGGTCTGCAACGGCCCCTCGCCCAGTTCCAGCGCCTCGGGCAACACGAGACAGAAGCGCTTGACCACGCCCCGCCCATCGGGCCAGGGCGCCGCGAGCAACCCTTGCGCGATCTCGGCCTCGACATAGAGGCGCGGCACCAGCGCGACGCCGAGCCCGGCGAGCGCCGCCGCGATCAGCATCGAGTAAAGATCGTAGCGTGCGCCGGCGGCCGGATTGTTCACCGGCAGCCCCGTCTCCTGCACGTACGCCGACCACGCATCAGGCGTCTGGCGCTTGTGCAGGCGCGGCAACGTGCCCAGCAACACGTCCGGCTGCCCGGCCGCGAGCAGCGACGGATGGCAGACCGGCACCAGCACCTCCTCGCACAACCGGTACGTATGCATGCCGGCCCAGGCCGGATGCTCGAAGTGAATCGCCGCATCGAAGCCGCTGCCGGCCAGCACGAACGGCTCCGCGCGATCGGCGAAATGCACCGTGATGTTCGGATGCTGCGTCTGGAATCCCTTGAGCCGCGGAATCAGCCAGCGCGTCGCGAATGTCGGCGTCACGGCGATATCGACGCTGCCGCCGTCGCCGGGCTGCCCCATCATGTACTGGCTGTCGCGCTCGAGCCGGTCCAGCACTTCGCGAACCTGCGCCGCGTAGCGCACGCCGTTCGGCGCCAACCGCACGCGGTTGCCGACCCGCTCGAACAGCGCGACACCCAGGAACGTCTCCAGCCGGCCGATCTGCCGGCTGATCGCGCCTTCCGTCAACGCCAGTTCGTCGGCGGCGCGCGCGAAGCTTCCATGCCGCGCCGCGGCCTCGAATGCCATCAATGCCGAATTGCTCGGAATCCTGCGTCGCGTCACGATTGCTCCCGGTCCGACCGCCGTCGGTCATGGCTTGATCAAATGTCAGTGAACGGTGACGAATCATCGTTTTTCTGCCTTCCACCGGCTCATTATCATGACAAAAACTCAACCCGTCGAGCAGCCATCGGCCCCGAAGGCTGCTCGCCCCCGTGGAGAAACCATGATCTATGCCGTTGAATGCAGCATCGCCGAGCCCGCCGTCGAAGCCGAGTGGAACGACTTCTACAGCCGCGTCAAACTGCCGGCGCTCATCTCCGTATCCGGCTTCCGCACGTCGCAACGCTTTCGCGCACTCGGCGGCGACGGCCCCGTCTACCTCGCGCTGCATACGATCGACGGCCCGGACGTGCTGACGTCGGCCGAGTATCGCGACAAGGGCGGCGGCAATTTCGCGCGCTGGCAGCCGCACATCGTCGAGTGGCGCCGCAACGTCTACGACTGCGCGGCCCCCGCGCCGGCCGTCTCCGGCCATCAATGGCTGGCCGTTTGCGACGACCCCGCCCCGTTCGCGCGAGCAGCGATCGCAGCCACGGCCATGCATGCGGTCGCGCTGGATCGGCGGCCGGCCGCGCGCTGGCTGGCCGTCCTCACGCACGATCAGGCTCGGCTCGGGTCCGATGCCGCGATCCGGCTCTATGCACCGATGGGTGACCCACTCGTCAGCACACCGACGTCGGCAACCGCACGCTGACCGGAGCCCGACCATGCCCAGCGTCACGATCTTGATTCCCGAGGCGAGCATGCCGGCCAGCACGGCGCTCGACGCGTTGTCGTCGGCCTGCGAGAGGCTCTGCACCGACGTGCTGAGCGCCGCACCCGGCACGGTCCACGTCGCGTACGTCCCGGTCCGGCACGGCTGCGGACATCCGGTCAGCGCGGAGATCCGCTTTCGCACCTCGTCATTTCGCACCCCTGAACTGATGGACCGGTTCATGACCGAACTGGATCGCGAGATTCTTCGCCACACCGGATTCGTCGCACGCATCCGCTGCTTCGGCTACGACGCCACCCACCTTCACGCCCGACATTGACCCGTGAGCACGCCTGTTCAACTCCCTTCCTTCCCGCGTCGCCAGATTGGCGATTTCACAGTGATCGCGATCAGCGACGGCACGCTGACGGCCGGCCTCGACCTGCTGTCGAACATCGACGTCGACGACGCGACCGGCATCATGCACCGGGCCGGCATACACGCGCCGTCCGACGTCAACATCAACTGCTACGTCATACGCGGGAACGGGCGGACCGTGCTCGTCGACACCGGCGCCGGCGGCATCCGGAACTGGGGCGGCCTGCTGCGTCCGTCGCTGTCGCAAGCCGGCATCGATGCACGCGACATCGACACGGTCCTGCTGACGCACGCGCATCCGGATCATATCGGCGGCCTCCTGGACACGGACGGACATCCGGCCTTTCCGCAAGCGGAGGTGCTCATTCACGAACGGGAACGTGCGTTCTGGCTGGACGACGCCATGTACGAGCGGGCAAACGAGCGCGCACGCGTCAATTTCCGGATCGCGCGGCGCACGTTCGACGTGTATCGCGCGCATCTACGCACCATCGAGGCAGGCGACGTGCTGCCCGGTATCGTCGCGGTCCCGCTGCCGGGGCACACGCCCGGCCACACCGGCTATCGCGTCGAATCGCGCGGCGAGCGCCTGCTGATCTGGGGCGATCTCGTGCATTTCGCGCCGATTCAGGTTGCGCGCCCCGACGTGTCGATCGCGTTCGATCACGATCCGTCGCAGGCATCATCGACGCGCGCGGCCACGCTCGCCGAAGTCGCTTCGGATAACTTGCTGATTGCGGGCATGCACCTCGCCGACACGGGCTTCGCACGCATCGCGCGCACGAATGGCGCAACCGGCGGCGCGTATGTGCTTGGCGGGGTGGATTGAGCGAAACGGAACGCGGGCACGCCAGTGCGCCGCACGATGCTCGAATCGTGCCACGCACCGCTCCGGGCGAGCGCGCTACCGGACGAGCATGCGCCGATATGACACGGGCGCCGGTATCCGGCGCCCGCTCCGTCGCTGCCCGGTCGTCCGGCTCAGCGCCAGTTCGCTTCGTAGAAGCGCACGTAGCCGCTGCGCAGCGTCACGCATTGCGCGCGCGTCTCGGACAGCAACCGCCGTGCGGCCGCCTCGATACGCTCGCGGTGCTGATCGTACGCACCGACCATGTCCTCGAAGCGCGGCGATGCCGCACCGAAATGATCCTCCAGCGCCTCGGCGGTGATCTGACATTGAACGCGCTCGCCATTGACCAGCGCCGTGAAACCAAGCATCAGGTCGCGCCCCGAATATTCGGGCTTCTCATTCGTGAAATGAATCTGCATGGGAGCCGCCTTGTCCGGTAGAAAGCAAATGACCGCGTCCATCGTCCGCTACCGGCCGGACGAAAATTTACGCGGGCTCGCCGGCAGAGGCAGGATCCACGGGGTATGGCGCGGACACCGCATGCCGGTTGCATTCCACTTTAGACGGTTTCGCGCAGGAGGCAAATTTTGCGATGTGCGGCGTTCCGACGCGCATTTTCATCAGACCAGCGCGACATCCGGCACCGTTTGCCGGGTGGCGTCAGTGGGGATCGGTGGGCCAGATGTTCAGTGCGATCGCGGCGGTCGTGGCGCCTACCGCGATCGCGGCCGCCCCGTATTGCACCGCGTCGCTCAGGTCGAACAGCAGACCGTGGATCGCGACGGCGATGCCGCCCAGCATGATGAAGGTGGCGATGGCCGCCAGCACGACTCTCAGTTCCGTCCGAACCATGATGGGTCTCCCGAACGGATGCATGTCACGTCGCATGCATGTTGCGATGCGGAACACGGCGCGTGCGCGTTCCACTTTCATCATTGCATGCGGGCGCTTAAAAGCAAGGGGTTTTTGTACGCAGTCGCACAACGCGTGCGGCGCTTGTATGATGAGGCGATATCGATAGCGGCGGCCCGGGTGGCGGATGGTGCGGCGCAAAGCGTCAAGGCGGGGCGACCGCGAAGCATGGAGCCCCAGTAAGCGCTGAAGCGCCAACTGGGGCCGACAGGAGACAAGACATGCCTCAATCTTTCGTGCTGCCCGCCACCGCGGGCCGCAACGACCTGCTCGCGCAGGCGCATGCCCGTTCGACCGCGATCGGCCTGCGCGCAAACGAGCAACCCGATTTCTCGCCGCTGTCGCGGCTCGCGCTGCGCGAACTGCTCGACACGAACCATGCATTGTTCGCACACGCGCGCCCGGTGATGGAGAACCTCCACGCGCAGATCGCCGACACGCAAAGCCTCGTGCTGCTCACCGACGCCGACGGCGTGATCCTGCACAGCATCGGCGACGCGGACTTCATCGAAAAGGCGAACCGCGTCGCGCTGTGCACCGGCGTGTCGTGGGCCGAAGGCGCACGCGGCACCAATGCGATCGGCACCGCGCTCGCATCGGGCCAGGCGGTCGCCGTGCACGGGTCCGAGCACTTCCTGCGCGCGAACCATATCCTCACCTGCTCGTGTGCGCCGATCATCGACTCGTTCGGCCGCACGCTCGGCACGCTCGACGTGAGCGGCGATCCGCGCGGCTTCAGCTCCCATACGCTCGCGCTCGTGCGGATGTCCGCGCAGCTGATCGAGAACCATCTGTTCGCGAACCAGTGCGCGGAAGCACTGCGGCTGCGCTTCCACGCCCACGAGGACTGCGTCGACTCGCTGTTCGCCGGCCTCGTCGCATTCGGCCCCGACGGCGGGCTGATCGCCGCGAACCGCAGCGCGCAATTCCAGCTCGGCGCGACCTTCGATGCGTTGCAGCACCAAGGCTGCGATGCGCTGTTCGGCATGCACTTCGGCCAGCTCGCGCAGCAGGCAGCCCGCGCACCCGGCGCGCCGTTCAGCCTCACGCTGTCGACCGGTGTGCGCGTGCTCGCACGCTGCGAATTCGCGGAAGCGCACAAGACGGCCGTCGCCGTCACGCCGCCCGCGCCCGCCGTGCGCATGCGGGCTCCGGACCCCGACGCGATCACGTTCGCGACGCTCGACACCGGCGATGCGCGGATGGCCGCCGTGCTCGAACGCGTCGCGAAGATTCGTGGACGCGATCTGCCGTTGCTGATCCTCGGCCAGACCGGCACCGGCAAGGAATGGCTCGCGCGTGCGCTGCACCAGGCATCGCCGCGCGCGGACGGCCCGTTCGTCGCGGTCAACTGCGCGGCACTGCCGGATTCGCTGATCGAGGCCGAACTGTTCGGTTACGAGGACGGCGCCTTCACCGGTGCGCGCAAGCGCGGCAGCCCCGGCAAGATCGCGCAGGCCGACGGCGGCACGCTGTTTCTCGACGAAATCGGCGACATGCCGCTCGCGCAGCAGGTCAGGCTCATGCGCGTGCTGCAGGAGCGCGCGGTGATGCCGCTCGGCGGCGCACGCGCGGTGCCGGTCGACGTGCGCGTGGTCTGCGCGACCCACCGCGACCTGCGTGCGATGATCGCCGAAGGCACGTTCCGCGAAGACCTGTTCTACCGGATCAACGGGCTCGCGGTCACACTGCCGCCGCTCGCCGCGCGCACCGACCTGCCGACACTGGTCGAGCGGATCCTCGCGCGGCTCGGTCGCAGCGAGCCGATGCCGAGCCGCCTCGCGACCGACGTGCTCGACGCGTTCATGCGGCACCGCTGGCCCGGCAACCTGCGGCAAATGACCAACGTGCTGCGCACGGCCGGCATGCTCGCCGAAGACGAAGCCGAAATCACGCTCGCGCACCTGCCCGACGATTTCTGGCTCGACTGCGACGACACACCGGCGGCACAGGCCGCACCGGCCGACACGCGCGAAGCGACGACACTGCAGAGCCACCAGGCCGCGGTGATCGACGCGGTGCTCGCGCGGCACGGCGGCAACGTATCGGCCGCCGCGCGGGAGCTTGGGCTCGCGCGCAATACCGTGTACCGCTACCTGCGCCGACACTGACGTCCCGCGCCGGCTGCCCGACGGGGGCCGGCCGCGCCGCCTTCGGGTATGCTTGGCGCTTGCCTTGCCTTGTCTTGCCGCCGCGCCGGCACCCGCTTCGCCCCATGACCGATCCCGACCACCCGCCTCTCGTACGCATCGAGCCGCTCGGCGCGACGTTCGACGCCCCCGATTCGCTGACGCTGCTCGAGGCCGCCGCGTTCGCGCACGTCAGGCTGCCGCGCTCGTGCCGCAACGGCACGTGCCGAAGCTGCCTGTGCAGGATCGTCAGCGGCAGCGTACGCTATACGATCGAATGGCCGGGTCTGAGCCGCGAGGAAAAGGCCGACGGCTATACGCTGCCGTGCGTGGCCGTAGCGACCTCGGATGTCGTGCTCGACGTGCCCGACGCGGTGATGATCGACTGAACGCGGCGAGCGCGCGTGCGCCGTCCCGCAGCAAGGATGCCCGCCTGGAGAACGTGATGACCCAGTCCACCGATCGCATCGAGAAACAAGCCTTGCTCACCGCGCCGCTGGCGCGCGTCTGGGAAGCCGTCAGCAATGCCGGGGAATTCGGCATCTGGTTCGGCGTGACGTTCGACGGGCCGTTCGTCGCCGACCGGCCGCTGTTCGGCCGCATCACGCCGACGCGCGTCGACGACGACGTCGCCCGGGCACAGGAGCCGTATGCCGGCACCGTGTTCGAGATCGTCGTCGATCGCGTCGAGCCGATGCACCGATTCTCCTTTCGCTGGCACCCGTTCGCGATCGATCCGAACTTCGATTACGCGTCCGAGCCGATGACGCTCGTCACGTTCGCACTCGCCGAAGCGAACGGCGGCACGCTGCTGACGATCACCGAAACGGGCTTCGACCAGTTGATCGAAGCGCGCCGCGCAAAGGCTCGCGAGATGAACGATCAAGGCTGGGCCGCGCAGATGACGCTGATCACGAAATATCTCGCGAAGCACGCGTAAGCGTGCCGCGCGTCATGCCCGGTATCCGCGTGCCCGCATGCCCTCGTGGCGGGTGCGTGGCATAATCCGCTCCATCGCCGTTCATACCCCGCCCCGCGCATCGCATGCTGAGCCGTCGTTTCCGGAAGATCGTCAGTCTGATCGGGATGCTCGCCATCCTGATGACAACGCTCGCGCCGACGATCTCGCAGGCGCTGACAACGCAAGACCGCGTCGACTCGCTCCTTGCCGGTTACTGCACGGCCGGGCCGGCGGGCGGCAACCATGCCGGCGATGCGTCGTCGAAAAGCCTGCAGGCCCATCTGCAGGCTTGCGGCTATTGCAGCCTGCTCGCCCATACACCCGCCCTGCCCGCGCCCGAACTGACGTTCGCGGCCAACTTCCACCCGCTCCAGCATCGCGAAGCAACCCGCTTCGAAAGCCTGCGCCGCACGCTGCCGCTCACGGCCGCGCAACCGCGCGCCCCGCCGTTCGCGTCCTGATTCGTCGTCACCGCGCGTGATGCCCTCGCGCATCACGCCGTGAGCACGCGCGCCGCGCGTGCATGCCGTGTCACGTTTCGAAGGACGATCTCATGTTCGACCGTATTGCTCGAGGCATCGTGCCGTGCGCGCGCTCGCCCGCCTCCGGCGGCCACGCGTGCACGCACGCGCGACCATTCGTCGAATGCATCGTTCTCCTCGTCATTTCCAACCGGATCATCCCGTCATGAAAACCACTGCTTTCATTCGCGGCGCACTCGTCGCACTCGGCTTCGTCGTCGCACAGGCCGCTCACGCGCACGCACACCCGAAAAACCTGGACCCGGCCGCCGACGCCACGCTGTCGAGCGCGCCGCACGCGGTCACGATCGACTTCAGCGAAACGCTCGAACCCGCATTCAGTTCGATCGCCGTCACCGACAGCCATGGACAGTCGGTCGTCGACGGGAAAGCCGCCATCGACGCCGGCAACCGGAAGCGGATGCATGTGGAGCTGGCGAACCTGACGCCGGGCACGTACACGGTCGCTTGGGTTGCAGTGGCGACCGACGGGCATCGCACGCAGGGCCACTACACGTTCACGCTGAAGTAACGCACACGATGCCCGCGCGGCGATCTTCCCTACCCGATCAGGAACACACTCGATGAAACGCTCGATTCCGACCAGCCTGCTGTTTGCACTGCTGGCGCTGCAGGCGCCCGCCACGTTCGCCGCATCGGCCGTCCAGGCCGATGCATGCTGGATCCGCACGATGCCGGCGACGGTGCCGTCGTCCGGTTATTTCACGCTGAAGAACGACGGCGACAAGCCCGTCACGCTCACGGGCATCGATACGCCCGCGTTCGGGATGGCGATGATGCACGAAACGCAGACGGCCGGCAGCACCGCGAAAATGGTTCACGTCGAAGCGGTCGACGTGCCCGCGCACGGCACGGTGACGTTCAGGCCGAAGGGCTATCACGTGATGCTGGAGGAACCGCGCCAGCCCGTCGCGCCCGGCGCGAAGGTACCGCTGCGGCTGCATTTCGCCGACGGCGCGACGGTGTCCGTGACCTGCGACGCGAAGGCGCCCTCCTACACCGGCCAGTAACGCCGCAACCGCATCGACCGAAGGAGACGCACATGAGCAAGGAACGCGTGCCGCTGGCCAGCCTGATCGTCCGCTACCGGACGCCGCTGAACGTCGCCGTGTTGATCGCCTGCGGGTTATGGGCGGCATGGATCGCGTGGATGACGCGGCCTTCGGCGATCGATTCGCCGTCGTCGATCGCCGCATACTGCGTGCGCGACACACGCTGACGCGCCGCGCCGGTTCCGGCGGCGGTCCGCGTCATTTTGGCGTGGCATCATCGCTTCATCCCGACCGCCGGAACCCCCTCCCGGAGCAACGCATGTCCATTCAGACCTGGATGCTGTTTGCCGCCGCCTATCTCGCGACGACGCTGTCGCCGGGCCCCAACGTGCTGCTCGTCATCCGCAACACGGTGCGCTACGGCTCGCGCGGCACCGCCGCGACGATCGCGGGCAACCTCGTCGCACAAGGCGCGGTGGTCATGCTCGTCGCGCTGGGCGTCGGCGCGGTGCTGGCCGCGATGCCACCGCTATTCATCGCGATGAAGGTCGTCGGCGCCGCGTACCTGATGTTGCTGGGCATCCGGCAACTGCGCGGCGACCGCAACGCACGCTCGCCCGACGGCCGGGCCGAGATCGTCGAGCCCGACCGCAGGAAGCTGTTCCGCGAAGCGCTGTTCGTGTCGGGCAGCAATCCGAAGACGATGATCTTCCTGTCGGCGTTCATGCCGCAGTTCATCGCACACGGTCGCCCGCTCGCGATGCAGTTCGTCGTGATGTATGCGACGATCGCATGCACCGTCGTCGTCGTGCACAGCGTCTATTCGTTCGGCGTGCGCCGGCTCCATCGTGGTATCGGCATCAGCCCGTGGGTACGCGCGGCCAAGCGCGCCAGCGGGCTGCTGTTCGTTGGCCTCGGGATCAAGCTGCTGACCGCACGGCAGGCGTAAGCGTCCGCCCCGGCGACGGCCGGCGATGGCCGGTGCCGCGGCGTGGTCGGAACCGTCAGTCCTTCACGGCCAGCGTGGCCGCAATCTCGCCGAACGACGGCCGTGCGTCGATCTCCTCGTTCAGGCAGGCGGCGGCCAGCGCGTCGAGTACGTGCGAACCTTCCCACGCACGCGGCTCGCATCGCGCCAGCAACTCGCCGAGCAGATGGCCGAACGCCCTGACTTCCAGCCGTTCGAGCCGCGCCGCGCGCACGCGGTCGTTCACGTCGTAGACCGACGCCGCGCCGAAATCGCCGAGCAGCGCGCCGCCCTTGCCGTCGTGCAGGATGTTGTGGGCGTACAGGTCGCCGTGCATGATGCCGCGCGCGTGCAGATGCGCTGCCACCGACGCGATGCCGAGCGCGATCCGCGATGCCTCGGCCGGCGCGAATCGCTCATCGGCCGCATAGACGTCGCGCGTGCAGGACGCAAAGCTCGGCGGCTCGGCGAGGTTCGTCAGCGCCGGATCGACCAGTTCCATCACGAGGCCGTGCGTGCCGTCCGGATGGCCGTGCACCTTGCCGATCACCGGAATCATGTTCGGGTGACGCCCGGCGTGCAGGCACGCGGCCATTTCGCAATCGGGCAGCCCGTCGCTCGTCACGGCCCCCTTGAACAGCTTGACCGCGACCGCGCGCGGCGCTTGGCCGTCCACCCGCCACTGCGCGCGATAAATGACACCCGATGCGCCTTCGCCGAGCTTCCGATCGAGGGCAAGCGACGTCCAGTCGATATCCGCGACACCCGGCTCGGCCGAAGCCGCCGCTTCCGGCGCGGTGCCGAACGGATTGCCCGCGGACGCGAGCCACGCGAGACGCGGCAGACGCAGCAACCAGTCGGGCAGTTCGTCCAGCCGGTTCGCCGACAGCCGCACCAGTTCGAGCGCACGGCACGCGGCCATTTCGGGCGGCAACGTGCGCAGCCGGTTGCCCGCGAGCATCAGCTTCTGCAAGCGCGAGCAGTCGCCGATCTCGGCGGGTAGCGCGCCGATTTCGTTGTCGGTCAGGATCAGCCAGCGCAGCGCGCGCGGCAGCGAACGGCGCGGCACCGTGCGGATCCGGTTCGCCTTGAAGCCGATCATGTCGAGCTGGGCGCATGTGCCGAGCACCTCGGGAAATTCGGTGAAGCGATTGCCGGACGCGAACAGGATGCGCAGGCGATGCAGCCGCGACAGGTCGTCCGGCAGCGCCGACAGCGCATTGCCGGACAGGTCGAGCACTTCGAGCGTGTCGGCCAGATCGAAGATTTCGCGCGGCAATTCGGTCAGCCCGCACGCGAGCTTGAGTTGCCGGGCGCCCGACAGCTGGCCGGCCTGCAGTTGTTCGAGGGTGGTGGTCACGGGGAGAATGCGGATGGCAGTAGCGATGGTCGTCGGACCGATCGCCCGAATTCTACCGGGATCGCTTTCACGCATCCGCTCGCCGTGTCACACCCTCTTCACAAACGCGCGATGTAACGCTACAATTCGGCCCCTTGCAGTGCCGACGTGGTGAAATTGGTAGACACGCTATCTTGAGGGGGTAGTGGCGAAAGCTGTGCGAGTTCGAGTCTCGCCGTCGGCACCAAATACGGTTTTTCCGTGTTTCGTGCATTTGCAAAACCCGCGACAGCGCATGGCTTCGCGGGTTTTTTTATTGCGTCGGCGATGCGGGACGAAGCGCTCGGTCAGATGGACGGCAAACGTCGACGCCTCGAATCCCGCGTCGATGCCTGCGTTTCCGGCGCGACGACTTCGCGTCACAGCATCGGCAACACCGCCCGGATATGCTCGGCGAACGCCGCCGTCAGATGCGACGGCCGTTTCCGGTCGAACCTCAGCGTAATGCCCACCGCCGGCAACGGCGGCAACCGCGGATCGCCGTTGACGATCGCCAGGTCGGCCGGCACGGCCGTCTGCGTCATCACCGCGAACGCCTGCCCCGAGCGCACCAGCGCGATCAGCCCCGCGAGACTGCTGCTCGCATACGCGACGCGGTAATCGCGATCGGCGCGATGCAGCGCGTCGCAGGCCGCGATGTGATCGAGCGTATCGGGATCGGACAGCGCGAGCGGCAGCGGATCGAAATGCGCGGGCTCCAGCCCCGGATAGCCGATCCAGACCAGTTGCTCGCGACGAATGATGTCGTCGTTCGCCCCGTCGTCCGGCAATGAAATCATCGCGAGATCGACCGCGCGCTTCTCGAGCTGTTCGAGCAGCCGCGGCGTCGGCCCGCATACGATTTCAACGATCGCCTGCGGATGCTGGCACGAAAACTGCCGCAGCAGCGGCGGCAGAAACACCTCCGCGTAATCGTCCGGGCACCCGAACCGGATCGTCCCCGTCAACCCCGTGCCGCACAGGTCGGCCATTGCCTCGTCGTGCTGCCGCAGGATGCGCTGCGCATGCACGAGCAGCCGCTCGCCGGGGTGCGTCAGCACCACGCCGCGGCCAGTGCGCTGGAACAGCGGCTGGTCGACGATATCCTCGAGCCGCTTCATCTGCTGGCTGAGCGCGGACTGCGTCCGGCCGACGCGCGCGGCCGCGCGGCTGAGCGCGCGCACCTCGGCGATCACGACGAACGAACGCAGCAGGTCGATTTCGAGCGAGCGTCCCAAGGTATTAGCCCCCTTTCTACCTTGCATAAGAACTATTCGTTTCCATCAAACCAGACGCGCGCCTAGACTGCAAGCGATCCCTGCCCCCTTGCCCGGAGAAGCCCGATGTCCCTGAACGACGACGCAACCTTCTGGCGCAACGCCAGGCAGCACCTGGTCCGCTACGGCGGCACGTTCGAGCCGATGATCATCGAGCGCGCGAAGGGCAGCTTCGTCTATGACGCCGACGGCCGCGCGATCCTCGATTTCACGTCGGGGCAGATGAGCGCGGTGCTCGGCCACTGCCATCCGGAGATCCTCTCCGTCATCGGCGAATACGCGGGCAAGCTCGATCACCTGTTCAGCGGAATGCTGTCGCGGCCCGTCGTCGACCTCGCGACGCGCCTCGCCGACATCACGCCGCCCGGGCTCGACCGCGCGCTGCTGCTCAGCACCGGCGCGGAATCGAACGAAGCGGCGATCCGGATGGCGAAGCTCGTCACCGGCAAGTACGAGATCGTCGGCTTCGCGCAGTCGTGGCACGGGATGACGGGCGCGGCCGCATCGGCCACGTACAGCGCGGGCCGCAAGGGTGTCGGCCCGGCCGCCGTCGGCTCATTCGCGATTCCGGCGCCATTCACGTACCGGCCGCGCTTCGAGCGCAACGGCGCGTACGACTATCTTGCCGAACTCGACTACGCGTTCGACCTGATCGACCGCCAGTCGAGCGGCAACCTCGCGGCATTCATCGCGGAGCCGATCCTCAGTTCGGGCGGGATCATCGAACTGCCGGACGGCTATATGGCGGCGCTCAAGCGCAAGTGCGAGGCGCGCGGGATGCTGCTGATCCTCGACGAGGCGCAGACGGGCGTCGGACGCACCGGCACGATGTTCGCGTGCCAGCGCGACGGCGTGACGCCCGACATCCTGACGCTGTCGAAAACGCTCGGCGCCGGGCTGCCGCTCGCGGCCATCGTGACGTCCGCGGCGATCGAGGAACGCGCGCACGAACTCGGCTACCTGTTCTATACGACGCACGTGTCGGATCCGCTGCCCGCGGCCGTCGGCCTGCGCGTGCTCGACGTGGTGCAGCGCGACGGGCTCGTCGCACGCGCGAACGTGATGGGCGACCGGCTCAGGCGCGGCCTGCTCGACCTGATGGAGCGGTTCGACTGCATCGGCGACGTGCGCGGGCGCGGGCTGCTGCTCGGCGTCGAGATCGTCAAGGATCGCCGCACGAAAGAGCCGGCGGACGGCCTCGGCGCGAAGATCACGCGCGAGTGCATGAACCTCGGGCTCAGCATGAACATCGTGCAGTTGCCCGGCATGGGCGGCGTGTTCCGGATCGCGCCGCCGCTGACGGTCAGCGAGGACGAGATCGATCTCGGCTTGTCGCTGCTCGGTCAGGCGATCGAACGCGCGCTGTAACGCCGCCGCGCGGTAACGCCCTTCTCCGCATCGTGCGATTCGTCGCGCCGGTTCGAGCGACCGGCGCGACGGATTCCCGATCGATCAGCGCGTTTCGGCCGCCCACGCTTCGGCATCGGCACCGGCCGGAATGCGCATCGGGCTCGACGGGTCCGTCGCCGCGCGCCACACGGCTTCGGCAACATCCTGCGCATGGGTGATCGGCCCCGACGCATCGAGCATCCTCGCGACGGCCTTTCCGGCGAACTCCGCATAAGCCTCGTGTTCGAAGCCATGCATGTGCGCACGCGCGTTGTCGCCGAAACGCGTGTCGGGTGCACGGCCCGGCAGCACGAGATGCGCGCGCACGCCGAACGGTTCGAGTTCGACCGCCATCGATTCGGTGAACGCATTGACCGCCGCCTTGCTGGCCCGGTATGCGCCGACCAGCGGCAACACCTTCAGCGTGACGCTCGACGTGACGTTCACGATCACGCCGGCCCCACGCCGGCGAAACTGCGGCAGCACGGCCTGCGTCACCGCAATCGTGCCGATCGTGTTGGTTTCGAACAGCGCACGCACCGTGTCGAGCGGCGTGAGCTCGGCCGGCGCGGCCGCGCCGAAGCCTGCGTTATTGACGAGCACGTCGATCGGGCCGGCCGCGTCGATGGCGGCGCGGATGCTGTCCGTGTTCGTCACGTCGAGCGCCAGCACGCGCAGGCGTTCCGATGGCGGCAGCACGTCCTCGCGCGGTGTGCGCATCGTCGCGAAGACCTGCCAGTCGCGGGCCAGGAAATGGCGGGCAATCTCGAGGCCGAAGCCGGAGGAACAGCCGGTGATCAGTACGGTCTTCATGCGAACTCCTGGGATGTGTTGGGCATGTGTCCGTACGATAGATGGCCGGATCCGTATTCGCTACAATCAAAAATCCGATTTTCTTTTGCGAGAGTCCGGCGATGATCGACCCGTTGACCGAAGTCGTGACGCTGCTGCAACCGGGCGCGCGGTACTCCAAGTCGGTTCACGGTGCGAGCCCGTGGTCGATCAACCGCACGGTCGCCGGCGAGCCGTTCTATTGCGCGATCCTCGACGGCGGGTGCCGGATCGCCATCGACGGGCACGCGCCGATCGAGCTGCTGCCCGGCGATTTCGTGCTGATTCCGGCGGCCTACGGCGTCGCGATGTCCAGCCTCGAACCGCCGCCGCCGGGCGTCGAAACCGCGCCGCCGGTCGCACTCGACAACGGCGAATACCGGATCGGCGATCCGGGCAACCCGGTCGACACGCGGATGATGGCCGGTAATTGCAGCTTCGGTTCGCCGGACGCAGCGCTGCTGGTGTCGCTGCTGCCGCAATTCGTGCACGTGCGCGGCGAACCGCGGCTGACCACGCTCGTGCAACTGGTGCGCGACGAATCGCGCGCGCAGCGGCCCGCGCGCGAGATCGTGCTGGCGCGCCTGCTGGAAGTGCTGCTGATCGAGGCATTGCGGTTCACGACCGAAACGAACGCGTCGCCCGGCCTCGTGCGCGGGCTCGCCGACAATCGGCTGGCGGCCGCGATCCGTGGCATGCACGCGCGCCCCGCCTATCCGTGGACGGTCGTCGAACTCGCGAAGGAAGCGGCGCTGTCGCGCTCGACGTTCTTCGAACGCTTCAGCCGCGCGGTCGGCGTCGCGCCGATGGAATACCTGCTCACGTGGCGCATGGCGCTCGCGAAGGACCTGCTCCGCCGCAACGAAGGCCGCATCGCCGAAATCGCGGGGCGTGTGGGCTACAGTTCCGCGAGCACCTTCAGCGTCGCGTTCACGCGGCATGTCGGGCGGCCGCCGGCGCAATATGCGCGTGACGAGCAGGCGGTGGCGAACGAAGCATGAACCGCGCATGCACGCCACACCGCGTGTCGCGACACGCGCCGGGATCCCGCTCCGCTTCTCGCCCGATTGCCGGACGAACGGCCCGCGTTTGCCACCGGCATCACGCGATCTGCGTACACTGCCCGACACGCAACAACGACGCGCGAGGCATTCGATGACGACAGCGGCAAAGGACATCGGCACGACCGACCACTGGCTCATCGCGCGCCGCGATCAGGAAACCGGCATCGAAAGCCTGCACGCGCATTTCAACGGCCATGCATACGATGCACACGATCACGACGACATGCTGGTCGGCTTCACCGAACAAGGCGTGCAGCAATTCCAGTGCCGCCGGTCGCTGCATACGAGCGTGCCCGGCCGCGCGATCCTGATCGAGCCGGGCGCGATGCACGACGGCCATGCGCCCGAAGCCGGCGGCTTCACCTACGGCATGCTGTACCTGCCGCAAGCATGGGTCGAGCGCGCGGCGCGCCGGCTGAATCTTCCCGGCATGGGTGGCGTCGAGGCCGCTTTCGGCCATACGCTGGTCGACGATCCCACGCTCGTCGACACGATCCGGCAAGCGTTTCTGGCGATCCACGGCAACGAAGGCAGGCTCGCGCGCGACCAGACGCTCGACCGCCTGCTGACGCGGCTCGGCGGCGAACTGCGCGGCCCGCTCGCGCTGGAAAGCGGTGTCGTGCCGCCCGCGATCGCGCGCGTGCGCGATCTGCTGCATGCGCAGATGGACGGCAACATCGGGCTCGACGAACTCGCCAGCGTCGCCGGGATCGACCGGTTCCGGCTGACCCGGCTGTTTCAGCGCGCGTTCGGCACGTCGCCGCACGCGTATCTGGTGCGCTTGCGGCTGCGCGCCGCGCGCCGGCTGCTGGCGATCGGCCGCACGCCCGCTCAGGTCGCGGCCGATGTCGGCTTCGCCGACCAGAGCCACCTGGGCCGCTGGTTCCGCCGCGCGTACCGGATCACGCCGGCCGCGTACCGGCAAATGTGCACAAACGTTCCAGACTGATCGCACGCGGCATCCGATCATGAGTGCCCCAATGAGGAGCAAGCATGTTCGATACGAAAGTGGCACTGATCGTGCGCGACGATCTCGCGGCGTGGCAGAAACTCAATGTCGTCGCGTTTCTCGCGACGGGCGTCGCGGCCGGCGCGCCCGACGCGCTCGGCGAACCGTACGAGGATGCGGCGGGCAACCGCTACGGCCGCATGCTCGGCCAGCCGATGCTGGTATTCGCGGCCGACCTGAACGGCCTGCAGGCCGCGCACCGGCATGCGCTGTCGCGCGACGTGAGGATCGTGCCGTACGTGCGCGCGATGTTTTCGACCGGGCACGATGCGGCCAACCGCGCAGTGTTTCGCGCCGAGGATGCGGAGAATCTGGATTTGGTCGGCCTCGCGTTGCACGGGCCGAAGAAGGCCGTGGACAAGGCGGTGAAGGGGCTCGCGTTGCACGCGTAAGCGGGTCGTGCAACGCCGTCGTTTTCGTTCGATTCGCGTTTGGGCCCATGTCGCCGAATTTGCGACGAATGACGCAAATCCGGCGACATTTTTCTTGCAAGATGATGGGCTGCGCCGCCGGCCCGTTGCAGGCCGGCGGCTTTCTCCATCAACCGCCGAGATACGCCTGCTTGATCCGGTCGTTCGCGAGCAGGTTCGCGCCCGTGTCCGCCAGCACCACGCGTCCCGTTTCGAGCACGTAGCCGCGATCGGCCACGCCCAGCGCCTTGTTCGCGTTCTGCTCGACCAGGAACACCGTGACGCCCTCGTCGCGAATCGTCCGGATGATGTCGAAGATCTGCGCGATCACGAGCGGCGCGAGGCCGAGCGTCGGCTCGTCGAGCAGCAGCAAGCGCGGCTTGCTCATCAGCGCACGGCCGATCGCCAGCATCTGCTGCTCGCCGCCCGACATCGTGCCGGCCCGCTGCGCCGCGCGCTCCTTCAGGCGCGGAAACAACTTGAACACGTGCTCGATGCCGTCGTCGATTTCATGACGGCTCGCGAAGAACCCGCCCATCTTCAGGTTCTCGAGCACCGTCAGGCTCGGGAACACGCGCCGCCCTTCGGGCGAGATCGCCATCCCCTGCCGCATGATCTGGTGCGTCGACATCGCTGTGATGTCGTTGCCCTCGAACAGCACGCGGCCCGACGATGCGCGCGGCGTGCCGCACACGGTCATCATCAGCGTCGTCTTGCCGGCGCCGTTGCTGCCGATCAGCGTGACGATCTCGCCCTTGTTCACCTCGATCGACACGCCCGCGAGCGCCTCGACCGCGCCGTAGTGCGTATGGACCTGTTCCAGCTTCAGCATCACTCTTCCCCCAGATACGCCTTGATCACGCGCGGGTCGTTGCGGACCGCTTCCGGCGTGCCGATCACGATCGGCCGGCCGTGCTCCATCACGAGGATGCGGTCCGACACGCCCATCACGAGGCTCATGTCGTGTTCGATCAGCAGCACCGATACGCCGAACTCGTGGCGCAGCTTGTCGATCAGGTGCTGCAACTCGATCTTCTCCTGCGGGTTGAGACCGGCCGCCGGCTCGTCCAGCATCAACAGACGCGGCTCGGTGATCATGCAGCGCGCGATCTCGAGACGCCGCTGGTGCCCGTACGACAGCGTGCCCGCCTGCCGGTTGGCGACCGACGTCAGCCCCATCCGGTCGAGCCAGACGGCCGCGCGTTCGAGCGCTTCCTTCTCGGCGCGGCGATACGCGGGCGTCGCGAACAGGCCGTGCAGCATCCCCGACTTCACCTTGCGATGCTGCGCGACGAGCAGGTTCTCGACGACCGTCAGCGACTTGAACAGGCGGATGTTCTGGAACGTGCGCACCAGGCCCTTCAACGCGATCTTGTGGCTCGGCAGCCCGGCGATCGCGTGGCCGTCGAGCACGACGTCGCCGCCGGTCGGCTTGTAGAAGCCGCCGACGCAGTTGAACACCGTGGTCTTGCCCGCACCGTTCGGCCCGATGATCGCGAACACCTCGTTGCGGCGCACGTCGAAATCGATGCCGTCCACCGCGAGCAACCCGCCGAAGCGCATCTGCAGCCCGGCGACCTTCAACAGTTCTGCATTCGCGCTCATTGCGGCAGCTCCACGTGGGGACGGCTCGCGGGCAGCAGGCCCTGCGGACGCCACATCATCATCAACACCATCACCAGACCGAAGATCAGCATCCGGTACTCGGCGAAGCCGCGCGCGACTTCCGGCAGCACGGTCAGCAGGATCGCCGCGAGAATCACGCCGAGCTGCGAACCCATCCCGCCGAGCACGACGATCGCGAGGATCAGCGCCGATTCGATGAAGGTGAACGATTCAGGATTCACGAGGCCCTGACGCGCGGCGAAGAACGCGCCGCCGATGCCCGCGAACGCCGCGCCGAGCGTGAACGCCGACAGCTTGATGCGCGTCGGGTTCAGCCCCAGCGAACGGCATGCGATCTCGTCGTCGCGCAGCGCTTCCCACGCACGCCCCATCGGCATGCGGATCAGGCGGCTCGTCACGAACAGCGTGAAGCCAACCAGTACCAGCGCGATCAGGTACAGGAAGATCACCATGTGCTCGCCGCTGTATTCCAGCCCGATCAGTTCATGGAAGGTCTTCGCGCCTTCGACGCTCGCCGAGCGCGCCATCTCGAAGCCGAACACCGTCGGCTTCGGAATGCTCGAGATGCCGTCCGGGCCACCCGTGAGGCTCGTCAGGTTGTTCGCGAGCAGGCGGATGATTTCGCCGAAGCCGAGCGTGACGATCGCGAGATAGTCGCCGCGCAGACGCAACACCGGGAAGCCGAGCAGGAAGCCGAACGTCGCCGAGGCGATCGCCGCAATCGGCAGGCACTCCCAGAACGACAGCCCGAAATACTGGTTCAGCATCGCGTAGGTATAGCCGCCGACCGCGTAGAACCCGACATAGCCGAGATCGAGCAGCCCCGCGAAACCGACCACGATGTTCAGCCCGAGGCCGAGGATCACGTAGATCAGCGCGAGCGTCGCGACGTCCACGGCGCCGCGCGAACCAAAGAACGGCCACACGAGCCCGACCGCGAGCAGCACCCAGATGATCGCGCGCTGCTGCTGCGCGCCCATCGCGGGCATCGCCGGCAGCTTCACCGCGGATTTCGCGCGCACGAGCCACGGCTTGAACAACTGGAACAGGAACACGGCCGCGACCGCGATCCACACCGGGCGCCAGTGCGGCGTGAGCACCACCTGATAGCCGTCGAGCTTCAACTGCAGGCCGAGCACCGGAATCGTGAGGATCGCCGTCAGCAGCGCGGCGGCCGCGGCATTCTTCAGCGCCTGGCCGATCGAGGCGTCGGCGGCCGGGCGGCGAACGGAAATGACTTGACTCATCTGCGTCTCCCTCAAACCTTTTCGATGTCCGACTTGCCGAGCAGGCCGGTCGGGCGGAAGAGCAGGATCAGCACGAGCAGGCCGAACGCGACGACGTCCTTGTACTCGGCCGGCATGTAGCCTGCGGCGAAGGTTTCGGCAAGGCCCAGCAGCACGCCGCCGAGCATCGCGCCCGGGATACTGCCGATCCCGCCCAGCACCGCGGCGGTGAACGCCTTGATGCCGGCGACGAAGCCGATGTACGGATTCAGCTTGCCGATCGTCAGCCCGATCAGCACGCCGCCGACGGCCGCCAGCATCGCGCCGAGCACGAACGTGAACGAGATCACGCGGTTCGTGTCGATGCCGAGCAGGTTCGCCATCTTCATGTCTTCAGCGCATGCGCGGCAGGCACGGCCCATCCGCGAATGCGAGATGAACAGCGTCAGCGCGATCATCAGCACGATCGTCACGCAGACGATCAAGAGACGCGCATACGGAATCGTCACGTCGTAGTCGCCGCCGAGATGGATGTCGAACGCGCCGGAGATCAGGATCGGCACGGACACGTCGCGCGCGCCCTGGCCGATCTGCACGTAGTTCTGCAGGAAGATCGACATGCCGATCGCGGAGATCAGCGGCACGAGGCGCGGGCCGCCGCGCAGCGGCCGATACGCGACGCGCTCGACCGCGAATCCGTACAGGCCGGTGACGATCACCGACACGATCAGTGCGGCGCCGAGCACGAGCGGCAGCGGATAGCCGGCGGAGATGCCGATGGCAGTCAGGGTCACGAGGCCCACGTACGCGCCGATCATGTAGATCTCGCCGTGGGCGAAGTTGATCATGCCGATGATGCCGTAGACCATCGAGTAGCCGATGGCGATCAGCGCATAGATCGCACCCAGCGTCAGGCCGTTGACCAGCTGCTGGGCGAATTGAGGAAAGAAGTCAGTCATGTGCGGGAAGCTCCCGTTGGCGCTGGGTCGCGTGCCGTCGCCGGATCACGGCGCTCGGCCGCGCGCAACGCACGGTGTCGTCTCGGGCCGCCCGTTGGCCGCGCAACGGCCAAATGCGCACGCACCCTGCCCGGGTGACGGGCAGAGCGGGTGCGCGGGGCGGATACTCCGTTGTTACTTGGCGGCGGTCTTCGTCGCGTCCTTGTGCCACGTGTAGACGACGAACTTGAACGCCTTCAGGTCGCCCTGTGCGTCATACGCGACCTTGCCGATCGGCGTGTCGAACGTCGTCTTGTGCATGTACGCGGCCACCTTCGTCGGGTCCGTCGTCTTCGCGCCTGCGATCGCGTCGGCGATGATCTTCACCGCTGCGTACGACGGCATCTGGAACGGGCCGTTCGGGTCGCGCTTCTTGTCCGCGAAGGCCTTCACCAGCGCCGCGTTGGCCGGGTCGGCCGAGAAGTCGGCCGGCAGCGTGACCAGCATGCCTTCCGAAGCCGGGCCGGCGATCGCCGTCACGTCCTTGTTGCCCACGCCCTCAGGCCCCATGAACGTGGCCTTCACGCCCTGCTCGCGCGCCTGGCGCATCAGCAGGCCCATTTCCGGGTGGTAGCCGCCGAAGTAGACGAAATCGACGCCTTGCGACTTCAGCTTCGTGATGATCGCCGAGTAGTCCGAATCGCCGGCGTTGATGCCTTCGAACAGGACGACCGGAATCTTCGCGGCTTCGAGGTCCTTCTTCACCGACGACGCGATGCCCTGGCCGTACGACTGCTTGTCGTGCAGGACCGCGACCTTCTTCGGCTTCACGTTGTTGATGATGTAGTGCGCGGCGGCCGGGCCTTGCTGGTCGTCACGGCCGATCGTGCGGAAGATGAAGTGGCGCTTCTTGCCTTCCGTCAGCTGCGGCGCGGTGGCCGACGGCGTGACCATCACGATGCCTTCGTTTTCGTAGATGTCGGATGCGGGGATCGTCGAACCCGAGCACACGTGGCCGATCACGTACTTGATCTTCTGGCTGACGATCTTGTTGGCGACGGCGACGGCCTGCTTCGGTTCGCATGCGTCGTCCATCTGCACGACTTCGAACTTGTTGCCGCCCGCACCGCCGGCCGCGTTGATCTGTTCGATCGCGGTCAGCGCGCCGGCCTTCACCATGTCGCCGTACTGGGCGACCGAGCCGCTCATCGGACCAGCGATGGCGATCTTCACGGTTTCCGCTTGCGCGGCGGCGGCGCCGGCGGCGAACAGCACGGCGGCGGCGGAAATGGACGTAAGACGGGACAGCGTCATCTGGGAGCTCCTCGATGTTGTTTAGTCATACGGGCAAAGGCGGCATGACTTGCGCAATCGAACAGCACCCGGGGCGAGGACATGGGACACGCCCGAGACACATGAAGACGGACCTGCGGATGGATGTTGCGTAGCGGGGCCCGGCTCTTGCAGTCCCCAACGGGGACGTCTGGTTCGGAAAGACATCGTGATGCGTCTTGCATTGCGCAAGCGTTTCGCCTGCCCCGCTTGCCAAATCGCTAGTTCGGAGGGATGGTCCGACAGCCGTTGGCAAGGCAGTCGAAATTATATGGGGGTTTTTAAATCGTCTGTCAAAAATGCCGCTTCTATGAGGGAAAACACGGAGAAACTTGGTTCGCGCGAGGTGGCGATTCGGGAGCAACCGAGATGGGCGGAGAACGTTTGCGGTGGGTGCAATTGGGTTGCGATTTTGAGTGAGTTGGTGGGCAGATTCCTTGCCGGGTGTGGGTTTCGGCGATTTGGTGTCACGCGTTGCCTGCTTCTTTGGATGCTTGGGGTCCGATCGTCGAAGATCAATCAACTGATGATTGTGTCGACGCGCACCGAGTCGGGGCGATGTATCTGTGCGGTCAATCCTTCTTTTTGCCGACATCGACCAGCACAACGAAAGCAGATTGTTATTTTCATGAAATAATTCGCGCTCGCTTCTGCAATCCAGCCAGCCTTCCTGCGAGTCGCCCCTCCGCGATTCGCAGTCGCTTCAGGGCCGCTTCGACGCTCACACGTCACCGAGCCGCCAGCCAGTGATCTGCCGTTTTTTCTCGATACATGTCACCTGGTTCGGATCCCGATGAATCACCCTCTCCGTTTTTCTTCCGCCGCCGCGCTTGCTTGTGCGCTTTCCGTTTCCATTGCCGACGCTTCGGGCCGCGATTCGCTGGTCGATCGCCCGGGCAGTGCCAACGTGTTTCGTTCGGAACGTCGGGCTGGGGCTGCGCATGATGCGCGTGCGGCGCTCACGACGCGGCGCGCGAAGTACGCGGCGCCGGTTGAACGCAATCCGTTCGATACGCCTGATACGCGGCCGTTGCGGGTTTCGGGCGATACGCTCGAGCCGCAGCCTTCGGTCGAACGCGAGCCCGGCGATTCTGTATGGCCCTCGAATCGCGTCGCGCTCGGCGCGGGCGGCAGCGATAGCTTCGGTCGCGCGTTGCCACGACACGAACAGCGCGCGCTGAACTGGAATGAATATCTGAGGGCCAACGGGTCGCAAGCGCCTGGCGACAGGAATTCGTATGCGCCCACGCGACCTTTCGATGCCGCGCGCGGTCCGCACGGCGCGCCGAATCCGCACGATCCGTCAGTGCCGCAACCGGAGACGCGGACGTTCTATGACAACGGCGCGGGTTCGCATTGCACGGCGACCGGCGGTGCGGGAACGTCGCGGTCATCTTGCAATATTGCTTGGTGAGGCACGGGGCGATCGGCAGCGGCCTCACACAGCAAGTTGCGCAATCTCAGTCTGGTCACGCACGCAAAGCGCACGATGCGCATCGCCAAACGGCGACATCGCGCTAAAGCCGCCTCACCTCGGCGAAACCACAATCGCCGCCCGCCGATTCTGCATTCTCCCGGCTGGCGTCCGGTTATCCCCCACCGGATCGCTCTTCCCCTTCCCCACGATCGCAATCCGCTTCCTGTCCAGCCCGACGTCCACAAGCTCGATCGCCACCACCTCCGCCCGCCGCCGGGACAACTCGAGATCGTAGGCAGCCTCCCCCTCCTCGTCGGAGTACCCGTACACCCGCACCCCGTTGATCCCCGCCGACCTCAACGTCCTGCCAATCCGCTCGACGACCCGCCTGACATCCGGCTTGAGGTTATACCGATCGAAATCGAACAGAATCGGCCCCGTCGACCCGAACTCGAACCCCTGCTGCGTCTCCTGGAACCCGGCCGACTTCAGCGCCGTGACCTGCGTCTGCGTGAGCCCCCGATGAAGCGGCGGCGTCTTGCATCCGCCAAGCAGCAGGCACAGAAGCACCGCGCTCGCGACGCACATTCGCCCAATGCTCACCGGCAACGAGTCATCCATGATCGACCCCTTCGTACGCGCCCGCTTCGCGCGCGCTTATTATCCCGCCGCCGCGGCCTCGCCCACGGCGCGAAACGACAGACATCAAACCCGTCCCGCTACGCCCTCCGCCAGCTGCCACGACCCCGGCCGCGCACGCTTGGCGCGGTACATCGCGGCATCCGACGCGCGCAGCAAGCCGCTCGCGTCGGACGCATGATCGGGATACAGCGCAATACCGGCACTCATCATGGTGGCCACCATGCGCCCGTCGGACAGCTCGATCGACGGCACCATGCCGGACAAAATCTCGTCGGCGATCTGGCACACGCTGTCCGTATCGCGCACCGCCGTCAGCATCACCGCGAATTCATCGCCGCCCAGCCGCGCGACGAGATCGGTCTCGCGCACCTGCGCGCGCAACCGCGCCGCGATGCCGATCAGCACCGCGTCGCCCGCATCGTGGCCAAGACCGTCATTGATTTCCTTGAAGCGGTCGCAGTCGAGATACAGGACGGCAACCCGCTGCCCCGTCACCACGGCGTCGCAGAGGGCAACCGACAGACGCGACTCGAACTGCACGCGGTTGGGCAGGCCCGTGAGCGCATCGTGCGTCGCCTTGTGTTCGAGCGACGCGTTTTCGTCGCGCAGCGTGTTCTGCCAGTCTTCGAATTCGTCGAGCAATGCATTGAAGTCGTCGCCGAGCTGATTCAGTTCGGCGATCGCCACTGGCTCGACGCGACGCGCGAACGCACGCTCGCGGCGCGCGGCGTGCGCGACGTCGGCCAGCGCGCGCAGCGGCGCAACGATGTTGCGCAACAGACGCTTGGAGCTGACATACGCGCCGATCACGCTGACTGCCAGACAACCGAGAATGCCGCCGATGCCACCGATCAGGAACCCGAAGAACTGGTGCCCCCGGCCACGCACGATGACCTGGCCGATGACGATGCCGTCGTGCATCACCGCGGCGCTCACTGGCCCGGGCAGCGCCAGCGCGGCGACGCCGCGCTCGAGACGGGCGATCCGGCCTGCGGCGGGCAGTTTCCACGTCGCGAACAACTGGCCTTTGCCATCGGTGACGACCACCTGCGCGACGTCCTCGTCGTTGGCGATCGTCGCGATCGCCTCGTTCGCCGCGACACGGTCGCCGAACACGAGCGCTGCCTCGACCGTGTAACCGAGCGAGCGCGCCAGCAGGTTCAGGTTGTTGCCGGCGTACGCGCGCAACGCGATCACGGCGACGACGATCAGCGACACGGCGGCCATCGCGACCGCGACGAACGCAAGGCGCAAATGCGCGCGGCGCAACACGCTTTGCAGCGTCGAGCGCGATACACGTGAAGGCGAAATGGCGGGCCCCGAACGTGTCATGGCGTCAGCGTCCGCCGCGCGAGATTGAGCACGTTCGGATGCACGCGCACGCCACTGCGCGCGACGGCGTCGAGATTGATGTCGAACGTGACGCGTTCGCCTTCGACCGCGAGACAGAACATGCTGCCCGCGGTGCAGGACGGATCGTGTTCGGCGATGGTCAGTACCGGGCGGCCGACCAGCGCGGTCCTCACCCGCTTTCGCTCATCGTCTCCGAGCACGCCGAGATACACGACGTCGCATGCGACGCCGAGCGCGGGGTCGTCGAAGCGGACCCGCTGCACGTCGAGCACGGTCGAGCCGGCCTGTATCGTGCCGGTCAGGTCGCCCGCGTAGTCTGACCTGCCCGTCACGCACAGATGCAGGCGAACCGGCGTCGTCGGCCAGCGCGTGAAACTGATGATGCCGAGCACGACCTGGCGCACGGCGGAGTCGTGTGACGAAAAGGCGGGACTGGTGGGATTGACGGGTGTCGTGGTGGCGACGAGCCGCACCGTGTCGATCGGCGCGTCGGCATCGCCAGGCGCCCCGGCGAGAACGGAGGGCGCGACGCTCAGAGCGCAAACGATTGCGATGCATGCGTGGCGCAGCGTGGCGACTCGGCCGGACCGGCCGGATGCCTTCCGCGCGGCGATTACCGCCGCGCCCGCTGGCGTCGATGCGGCCGCATGATTCTCGGCCGCCGCGCACATACTCGCATCCATGATGGAAACATCTGCTGCAGTCGTTCCCGGCGCTGCCCCTTCCTGCCATGCGCGTGCCGGCACCGTATCACACGCACGATTGCTTCCATCTTAGGTAAATATTCGTATCCCAAACCAGTGGGATACACCCGCGATTCATGTCGGAAAGTATGCGGAATCGGTGCTGTTCGTGGCGATGCGACGCCGAAGGATTGGCCAGCGAACAGGACGAACGTACGAGTCAAACTTCATACGTTCCGCAGGGTTGCGCCAGACTGGTTTCCCCACGCAACGATGCGACGCCGGTGGAAGTTGCCGCGCGATTCCGTCGCCGGACGCAACGAAACCGTCACGCGATGCTCGACGCAACGACGTTTCATTCGCCCCCGGAACGCATACCCGTTCCCGTCCTTCACGGACATGGCGGGCTCAGACGAGCAGTCGGCAAATTCGATCGAAGCAACCCGTCGCCAGATGCCCCCATCGCGCCGGACGAGGGAGCGCGATTCGCGCATCACCGCGTTCGCGAGTATCCTTGCTGATCATTCGATTGCAGTTCCGCGCACCCGGCCGAAGCGCGCGTCGCCGACGCCGAGTGTCGATCATCAACCGTCTATCTCGTCTTCCCTCATGGACTTCGACGTAATCGTTCTGGGCGCGGGCATCGTCGGCGTCTCCGCCGCGCTGCACCTGCAGGATCGCGGCCGCAAGGTTGCCCTCGTCGACCGCGGCGCGCCCGGCGAAGGCACGAGCTTCGGCAACGCGGGGCTGATCGAGCGCTCGTCGATCGAACCGTATCCGTTCCCGCGCAGCCCGTTCACGCTGATGCGCTATGCGCTCAACCGCTCCACCGATCTCTATTGGCACAGCGCGTCGCTGCCCGCGTTCGCGCCGTGGCTCGCGCGTTTCTGGTGGGAATCGGCGCCGCTGCGTCACGCGGCAGCCTCGCGCGACATGCTGCCGCTGATCGAGCGCTGCATCGTCGAGCACGACGCACTGATCGCGCGCGCCGGCGCCGGGGAACTGGTGCGCGCCAGCGGCTGGATGGAAGCGTTCCGCACGCCCGCCGCGTTCGAGCGCGCGGTCGCCGATGCCGGACTCACCGCGCGCCGCCACGGGCTCGGCATCACACCGCTCGATGCCGCGGCACTTCGCACACGGGAGCCGAGCCTCGCTGCAGGCTTCTGCGGCGCGCTGCACTGGCTCGATCCGAAAAGCGTCGTCGATCCGTCCGCGCTCGTCAAAACCTACGCGCAACTCTTCGTGCAAGGCGGCGGCACGCTGCTCACCGGCGATGCCGCGAGCCTGGAGGCGCTGTCGCCCGGCTGGCAGGTCACGACGGACGACGGCAAGATCGCCGCGCCGGCCGTCGTCGTCGCGCTCGGCCCGTGGTCCGACACGGTGTTCGGCAAGTTCGGCTACAAGATTCCGCTGCGCGAGAAGCGCGGCTACCACATGCACTACGCGCCGTCCGAACGCGGCGCGCCGTCGGCGCCGATCGTCGATCGCGAATACGGCTACGTGATCGCGCCGATGCGGCGCGGACTGCGGCTGACCACCGGCGTCGAGATCGCGCGGCGCGGCCTGCCGCCGACGGGCGTGCAGCTCGATCGCGCGGAACGCGTCGCGCGCCCGGTGTTCGGCTTCGGCGAGCGGCTCGACCCGCACCCGTGGCTCGGCTTCCGGCCGTGCACGCCCGACATGCGGCCGGTGATCGGCCCCGCGCCGGCGCATCGCGGGATGTGGTTCTCGTTCGGGCACAACCATCACGGGTTGACGCTCGGCCCCGTCTCCGGCCGCCTGCTGGCCGAGATGATGACCGGCGAGACGCCGTTCACCGATCCGACGCCCTACCGCGCCGACCGCTTCTGATGCCGATCGCCCGCGCTCAGTCGAGGGCGCGGCCGAAGATCCGGATCACTTCGTCGAGATGCTCGGCCATCGCGCGGCGCGCGGCCTCCGGGTCGCGCGCGCGGATTGCATCGAGGATCGCGCGGTGTTCGAGCTCCGACCGATGCGGCATGTCGTTCGGCATGTACAGCGACTGCAGCCGCTGGAACATCAGGTCGTACTTGTGCGCGAGCAGTTGCTTGATCATCAGCGCATACGCGGGGTTGTCGCTGGCTTCCGCGATACGGATATGGAACAGCCGATCGCCCGGATGCGTGAGCGACCCGCTACGGTTGTCTTCCTGGTTGCGCAGGAACGCCTCGTGAATCCCCTCGATCTGCGCGTCCGAGCCGTGTTTCGCGGCGAGCGACGCGGCTTCCGGCTCGATCAGCCGGCGCGCCTGCAACAACGCGAACGGCGGGATTTCGGTATCGAGGTCGACAGCGATACCGAGCTCCGGATCGACCTCGACGATCGAGAACGGCGCGACCGTCGTGTCGATCCGCGGTTGCGGTACGGTGGCCGCCTCGGGTTGGCGCACCTTCACGCCGTCGCCGACACGCACGCTGACGAGACCGTTCACCTCGAGCGCGATCAGCGCCTCGCGCACCGATGTGCGCGACACGCCGAACTGCTCGGCCAGTTCGCGCTCGGGCGGGAGGTAACTGCCCGGCGGGAAGTCGCCCGACTCGATCATCGCGCTGAGCTTGTCGGCGATCTGCTGGTAGAGGCGGCGGTTCTGAATCGGCTGGATGGACATACGTTGATACAGGTAAGCGGTTGCGTTGCGGACGGTCTGACGAATGCCGCACCAGACTGATCGCGCCTATTCTATATGCCGGGCTTCATATCGTCCGGCACCGCATAGCACCGCGCGGCCGTACCGCCCCACAACGCGTCGCGCTCGGCCGCCGACAACCGCGCTTGTGCCCAGCGCTCGACCAGCGACGCTACTTCGTCGTACGACGCCGCGAGCAGACACACGGGCCAGTCCGAACCGAACATCAGCCGCTGCGGGCCAAACGCGTCGAGCGCCGCATCGAGGCATAGTTCGATGTGGCGGATGTCCTGCCCGCGCAGGCCGCGCCGCCAGTCCGTCTCGGTCACGAGCCCCGACAGCTTGCACACGACGTGCGGCATCGCACCCAGTTCGCGCAACGCCGCGCGCCAGCGTGCGAGCACGGTGTCGTCGCGGTCGAACTCGGCGAGCGCGGGCTTGCCGGCGTGATCCAGCACGAGCCAGTGCGCATCGTTGCGCGCACAGAACGCGCGCACGTCGCGCAACTGACGTTCGAACACGAGCACGTCGTACACGTAACCGTTCGCCTGCAGCCATGCGACGCCGCGATTGAACGCGGGATCCGCGACGAACGCGCCGACGTCGGCCTCGTCCTGCAGCAAGTGACGAAAGCCGCGAAGCTTCGGGCTGCGCCATTCCGCGATACGCTCGGCGAGCGCCGGCGCACCGAGGTCCTCCCAGCCGACCACCGCCGCGATGCGCGCTTCGTCGCGGGCCAGATCGAGCAGGAATGCCGTCTCGTCGCGTCCGACGCGCGCCTGCACCGCGATCGACGCACCGAACGCCTGCGCATGCATCTGCGGCCACAGCGCGTCGGGCATGTAATCGCGGGCGAGCACGCCCATTCCGGCGCCGATCCATGGAAATTCGGCCGCGCGGTAACGCCAGAAGTGCTGATGAGAATCGATGCGCACTGCGCCCATGGTGTCCTCGCCTTTCGCCGTTGTCCGCCGTGTCAGGTCACGTCACGTTCAGTCGTACAGCACCGCCGTGATTTTCGGGTCGTCGATGTTGGTCTTGTCGTACCAGTAGAAACCGGTATCGATGACCTTCGGCAGCTTCTCGCCCTTGATCGCCTTCACGGCCGCCTCGACGGTCTTGTAGCCGATCCCGACCGGATTCTGCGTGATCGCGCCGGCCATGATCCCGCTGCGGATCGCATCCTTCTGCTGCTTGCCGGAATCGTAGCCGATGATCACGACCTTGCGCTTCATCTCGCGCACGCCGTTCACCACGCCGATCGCCGAGCCTTCGTTGGTGCCGAAAACGCCCTTGAGCTTCGGGTACGCCTGCAGGATCGACTTCGTCACTTCGGTCGACTTCAGCTGGTCGCCCTCGCCGTACTGCACGGTCACGATCCGCACCTTAGGGTGCGCCGATTTCATCCGTTCGAGAAAACCGTCGCGGCGATCGATGCCGGTGCGGCTCGTCTGGTCGTGCGCGACCACGGCCACCTCGCCCTCGTCGCCGATCAGCGCGGCGAGCTTGTCGGCGGCGAGCGCGGCGGCGGCCTTGTTGTTGGTCGCCGCGGTCGTCACCGGGATGTCGCTGTCGACGCCCGAGTCGAACGCGATGACCGGGATCTTCTCGGCCTGCGCCTTCTTCAGGAGCGGTAACGCGGCCTTGCTGTCGAGCGCCGCGAAGCCGAGCGCCGCCGGCTTCTTCGCGATCGCGGCGGACAGCATGTCGATCTGCTTGTCGACCATCGCCTCTGTTTCGGGGCCTTCGAACGTCACCTTCACCTTGTAGTCCTTCGCTGCCTGCATCGCGCCCGCCTTCACGGCCTGCCAGAACTGATGCTGGAAGCCCTTCGAAATCAGCGGGATGTAGGTTTCCTGCGCCTGCGCGCCGGCCGTCACGCCAACGGCGAACGCCAGTCCGACGATCGCGTTCAACACCTTGCTCCTGATCACTTCGCGTCTCCTTGGTTGGTATCGACTGAAATGCCGGACGGGCCGGCGGTGAAGCACATGTGTGTTCGTGCGTGCGTCAGCGGCGCCGCCGGCGCAGGATGTCCACGTAGACGGCGAGGATGATGATCACGCCCGTGACGACCGTCTGCCATTCCTGCGCGACCGACATGATGCGCAGGCCGTTGGTCAGCACGCTCATGATGAACGCGCCGATGATGGTGCCGACGATGCTGCCCGCGCCGCCCGACAGCGACGTGCCGCCGATCACGACGGCCGCGATCGCATCGAGCTCGTAGCCCTGTCCGAGCGCGGGCTGCGCGGAATTCAGCCGCGACGCGATCAGGAGCCCGGCGATCCCGCACACCGCGCCGCTGAACGTATAGACGGCGATCTTCCACGCGTCGACGTTCACGCCGGACAGCCGCAGCGCTTCCTCGTTGCTGCCGAGCGCGAACGTGTAGCGGCCGAAGATGGTCCGGTTCAGCACGATCGACGCGCCGGCCGCGACGAGGAACAGGATCAGCACCGCGTTCGGAATCGGCAGCGCGGGAATCAGACTGCCGATCAGCGAATCCTGCGCAATCGACGTGAAGCCCGGCGTGTCGTTGAAGTAGATCGGCCGCGTGCCCGAGATCACGAGCGACAGCCCCTTGAGCAGCATCATCATCCCGAGCGTCGCGATGAACGGCGGCACCTTCATCTTCGCGATCACGAAACCCGACACACTGCCCGACAACGCGCCGAAGCACAGCGCGGCCAGGATCCCGAGCGGCAGCGGCATGCCCCAGTTCGTCAGCACGACGCCGGCCATCACCGCGCAGAACGTCATCAGGGTGCCGACCGACAGGTCGATGCCCGACGAGATGATCACGTAGGTACACGCGACCGCCAGCACGCCGTTCACGGCGGTGGCCTGCAGGATCGTCACGAGGTTGTCGACTTCGAGGAAGTTCGACGACGCGAAGCTGAAGAACACGATCAGCAGCACGAGGCTCGCGAACGCGAGCAGCTTCTGCCGCGCGGCCGGGTTGAAGAATCGCGACTTCAGGCTCGATGCGGCGGCCGGCGTGTCGCCGGAAGCCAGGGGCGGGACGGGATGCGTATCGTTGGACATGGTCGGTAGGCGTATGAATCGGCGTCCGAATCAGGACAAAACGGTCGACTCGCGCTGCGTTGCGAGCTGCATGATCTTTTCCTGGGTGGCGTCGGCCGCGCGCAATTCGCCGGTCACGCGCCCTTCGCACATCACGAGAATCCGGTGGCTCATGCGCAGCACCTCGGGCAACTCCGACGAGATCATCACGATCGCCTTGCCGTCGGCGGCGAGCGCGTCGAGCAGCTTGTAGATCTCGCTTTTCGCGCCGACGTCGATGCCGCGCGTCGGCTCGTCGAAGAACAGGATGTCGCAGTCGCGCAGCAGCCACTTCGCGATCACGATCTTCTGCTGGTTGCCGCCCGACAGGAGGCGCGCCGGCTGCGCGACCGACGGCGTGCGGATCGCGAGCTGCCGCACGTACGACTGCGCGGTGTCCCGCATCCCGCGCGCATCGAGGAACATGCCGCGGCGCACGAAGCGCTGCATGCTCGACAGCGCGATGTTGTTCTGCACGTCCATCCCGAGCGCGAGCCCGAAGTGCTTGCGGTCCTCCGACAGATAACCGATCCCGTGCGCGACCGCGTCGGCCGGCGTGCGGATCGTCACGGTCTTGCCGTGCACGCGAATCTCGCCCGCGTCGACCGGGTCCGCGCCGAACACCGCGCGCGCGACCTCGGTGCGGCCCGCACCCATCAGCCCCGCGAAGCCGAGAATCTCGCCGCGCCGCACCGTGAAGCCGACGTCGCGGATCGCGCGGCCGCGCGACAGCCCGCGCACGTCGAGCGCGACCTCGTTGGCCGACGTATCGGGCGGCGTGCGGAACGTCGTATCGAGCTGGCGACCGACCATCATCGCGATGATCGCGTCCATCGACGTGTCCGCCATCGGCACGGTCGCGACGTACTTGCCGTCGCGCATCACCGTCACGCGATCGGCGATCTGGCGCAGCTCGTCCATCTTGTGCGAGATGTAGACGATGCCGACGCCGTGCGCGCGCAGGTCGCCGATGATGCGGAACAGCTCGGCGATCTCCGCGTTGTTCAGCGCGGCGGTCGGCTCGTCCATGATCAGCACGCGCGAGTCGAACGACAGCGCCTTCGCGATCTCGACCATCTGCTGCTTCGCAACCGTCAGCCGGCCGACCGGCGTGCGCGGATCGAGATCGAGCCGCATCCGTTGAAAGATCGCGGCCGCGTCGCGGTTGAGCGTGTCCTCGTCGACGAACACGCCGAAGCGGCCGCGCGGCTCGCGCCCGATGAAGATGTTCTGCGCGACGCTCAGGTGGTTCATCAGGTTCAGCTCCTGATGAATGATGCCGATGCCGAGCGCCTGCGCGGCGCGCGGATCGTCGATCTCCACCGCGCGGCCGTCCATCCGGATCTCGCCTTCGTCCTTCTGATAAACACCCGCGAGAATCTTCATCAACGTCGACTTGCCGGCGCCGTTCTCGCCCATCAGCGCGTGGACTTCGCCGGCATGCAGGTCGAACCGGCAATCGTCGAGCGCCTGCACGCCCGGGAAGCGCTTGCCGATGCCTGTCAGCGCAATCAGCGCGGCGGGTGCGGCGGTCGGGTTCAGATCGGGTTGCATGACTCGATGGCCTCAGCCGATCGCGCGATCGAGATGCGTATAGCCGCCGTCGACGAACAGCCACTGGCCCGTCGTGTGCGACGCGCGCGCCGACAGCAGGAACACGGCCGTGTCGGCGATCTCGTCGGCGGTCGTGAAGCGCTTGCCGAGCGGCACCTTGCCGGCGATTTCCGCGAGCTTCGCTTCGGGGTCGTCGAAACCGGCGATCCAGGTCTGGTAGAGCGGCGTCATCACCTCGGCCGGAATCACGGCGTTCACGCGCACGCCGTCGTCGCGCAATGCGACGGCCCATTCGCGCGTCAGCGCGAGTTGCGCGCCCTTCGATGCGCAATAGCCGCTCGTGTTGCCCTGCCCGGTGACGGCCGTCTTCGACGAGATGTTGACGATCGCGCCGCGCGTCGCCTTCAGGTGCGGCACGCAGTAATGCGCCATCACGTAGTAGTGGATCAGGTTGCGTTGGAGCGATGCGACGAACGCGTCGCGCCCGGCGTCGAGCCCGACGCTGTCGTTGATGCCCGCGTTGTTGACGAGGCCGTCGATGCGGCCGAAGCGCGCGATGGTTTGCGCGACCGCATCGCGGCATTGCGCGTCGTCCTGCAGTTCGACGGACACGCACGCGGCGCGCGGCTGTTGCTGCGTGAGGGCGCGCCAGAAGCCGTCGTCCGGCGTGTGGCGCGCGAATACCACCGGAATCGCGCCTTCGCCGGCCAGCCGCATCGAGATCGCGGCGCCGATGCCCGATGCGCCGCCGGTCACGATCACGATCTTGTCTTGCAGATTCAAATCCACTTCGCGTCTCCGTCGTTCATGTTGTCGCCGCGCGGGCCGCGCGCGGTGCATCGCGCGTCGTCGTGCTGCGTGCCGCGTGCTTCAGCCGCGGAATCGATACCGCTCCAGCGATTCGGGCTTCATCTCGATCGAGAAGCCGGGCGCCGTCGGCGGCATGTAGGCCGCGCCGCGCACGACGCACGGCTCGACGAAATGCTCGTGAAGGTGGTCGACGTATTCGGTCACGCGCCCTTCCTTCGTGCCGGCAATGCACACATAGTCGATCATCGACAGATGCTGCACGTATTCGCACAGCCCGACACCGCCCGCGTGCGGACACACCGCCAGCCCGTATTTCGCGGCCAGCAGCATCACCGCGAGAATCTCGTTGACGCCGCCGAGCCGGCACGCGTCGATCTGCACGATGTCGATCGCGCCGCGCGCGATGAACTGCTTGAACAGCACGCGGTTCTGGCACATCTCGCCGGTCGCGACCTGCACGGGCGCGATCGCCTCGCGGATCTTGCGATGCCCTTCGACGTCGTCGGGGCTCGTCGGCTCCTCGATGAACCACGGTTTCGCGAACGCCAGCTCGCGCACCCAGTCGATCGCTTCGTCCACCTCCCACACCTGGTTCGCGTCGATCATCAGCTTGCGGTCCGGGCCGATCACCTCGCGCGCGATCGTCACGCGACGGATGTCGTGCTCCAGGTTCGCGCCCACCTTCAGCTTCACGTAGTCGAAACCGGCGTCCACCGCCTCACGGCACAACCGACGCAGCTTGTCGTCGCTGTAGCCGAGCCAGCCCGCCGACGTCGTGTAGCACGGGTAGCCTTCGCGCTCGAGCGTCGCGATCCGCGCCGCCTTGCCCGGCGCCTGCCGTCGCAGCAGGTCGAGCGCCTCGTCCTGCGTCAGGCAGTCGGTCAGGTAGCGGAAATCGATCGCGCGCACAATCTCCTCGGGGCTCATGTCCGCGACGAGCCGCCACAGCGGCTTGCCCACCGACTTCGCCCACAAATCCCACACCGCGTTGACGACGGCGCCCGTCGCCAGATGGATCGCGCCCTTGTCGGGGCCGATCCAGCGCAACTGGCTGTCCGACGTCACGTGCCGCCAGAAGCGGCCCATGTCCTCGCGAATCCAGTCGAGGTCGAGGCCGACGACGAGGTGACGCATCGCGTCGATCGCCGCGCAGCAGATTTCGTTGCCGCGCCCGATGGTGAACGTGAGCCCGTGGCCTTCGAGCCCGTCGTGGTCGGTTTCCAGCACGACGTACGCGGCCGAATAATCGGGGTCCGGATTCATCGCATCGGAGCCGTCGAGCTGCTGCGAGGTCGGGAAGCGCACGTCGAGGACGCGCATCGATCGAATGATAGGCATGACGAACGGTCCGTAAAAGGAAATCAGGCCTGCACGGTGCGCTGGCGCTGCTCGCCGAGCCCGTCGATGCCGAGCGTGATCACCTGCCCGGCGCGCAGATAGACCGGCGGCTTCTGCCCGAGGCCGACGCCCGGCGGCGTGCCGGTCGAGATCACGTCGCCCGGCTGCAGGCTCATGAAGCGGCTCAGATAGCTGATCAGGTGCGGCACGCGGAACACCATCGTCGCGGTCGTGCCGTTCTGGTAGCGGTGGCCGTCCACCTCGAGCCACAGCCGCAGCGCGTGCGGATCGGGGACGTCGTCGGCCGTCACGAGCCACGGGCCGAGCGGGCCGAACGTGTCGTTGCCCTTGCCCTTGTCCCACGTGCCGCCGCGCTCGAGCTGGTATTCGCGCTCCGACACGTCGTTCACCACGCAGTAGCCGGCGACATGCGACAGCGCGTCGGCTTCGTCGATATAGCGGCCACCCTGGCCGATCACCACGCCGAGCTCGACTTCCCAGTCGGTCTTCTCCGAGCCGCGCGGAATCTCGACGTCGTCGTTCGGCCCCGAGATCGCGCTCGTCCATTTGCCGAACACGACCGGCTCCTTCGGGACTTCCATCCCCGATTCGGCCGCGTGGTCGGAATAGTTGAGCCCGATGCAGATGAACTTGCCGACGCGGCCGACGCACGCGCCGAGCCGCGGCGTGCCTTCGACGAACGGCAGCGAGGACGGGTCGATGTCACGCAGCCGCGCGAGCGACGCGGGTGCGAGCGCATCGCCTGCGATGTCGTCGATCACGCCCGACAGGTCGCGAATCCTTCCCTGCGCATCGAGCAGGCCCGGCTTTTCGTGGTGCTTGTCGCCAAATCTCAGCAGTTTCATGTTGTGTGAGGAAACGGAAGGTGAAGAGGAAGACGCGGTCAGTTCGACCAGCCGCCATCGATCAGGTGAATCGCGCCGGTCGTAAACGACGCTTCGTCGGACGCGAGGTACAGCGCGAGCGCGGCCACTTCTTCCGCGGTACCGATGCGGCCGATCGGCTGGCGCGCGACGAACGCCTGGCGCACCTCGTCGGTCGACACCTGGCGCGTGCGCGCCTGGTCCGCGATCCGCTGCTCCAGCGACGGCGACTCGATCGTGCCCGGGCAGATCGCGTTGCAGCGGATGCCCCGCTCGACGAAATCGGCAGCGACGGCCTTGGTCAGGCCGATCACGGCCGCCTTGGTGGTGCCGTAGACGAAGCGGTTCGGCACGCCCTTCACGCTCGACGCGGCCGATGCCATGTTGATGATCGACGCGCCGCCCGCTTCCAGCATCGCCGGCAGCAGCGCGCGGATCAGCCGGTACATCGACGTGACGTTGAGGTTCAGCGAGAACGCCCACGCGGCATCGTCGCAATCGAGGATCGAGCCGTGGTGCACGAACCCCGCGCAGTTAAAGAGCACGTCGAACGCGCGCGCCTGCGCGGCGAGTGCCGAAACGTCGCCCGCATCGGTCACGTCGAGCCGCCGCGTGGCCAGCCTGCCGCCGGCGCGTTCGGCGTCGGCCGCGAGTTGCGCGAGCGCAGCCTCGTTGATGTCGGTCGCCAGCACGTCGGCCCCCTCGCTTGCGAACCGCAGCGCGGTCGCGCGGCCGATACCCTGCCCGGCCGCCGTCACCAGCGCGCGCTTGCCCTGCAATCTCATGAGCACCACTCCTGTAGAAGCCGGCCGAGCCGACTGATTGGCACAAAGGACCAAAGGTCCAACCAATCATAGGACAGATTCCGGATTTGTCACGATCGCGGGATTCAGTATTTTCCCGAACAGCAGAATCGGGCCGGCGGCGGTGCCCCGGACTTCGGCGACCGTCTTGTTCTGATTCCGGCGCCCAACCACCTGTCCCGCAAAGCCAATGTCGGCGGGGGTTTGCGCCGGCCACGGGCGCCTGGGTCGCGCCGCCGTCGCGGCGAAACTGACAAAAAAGTCATGTTCCCGTCAGGGTATCAACGGGGGGCGCGCGCGATCATGATGATGCCGGACCGCGCTTCCCGGATCACCGCCCCCCGCCCGTCGCCGATCCCTGACGGGCACCTCCGTCCCCCGCGGTGTCCACGTGACTGAGCGAGCAGACACGGCGGCGCGGGCCGATTTTCCGCCCCGGGCGTTCGCGTCCGGGGCGCTTTTGTCGTTGGTCTTACACGCTTTTGTCGTTGGTTTTTCAAGAAAATGCGCGTCGATTGTTTCTGAATCGGCAAAAGGTAATTTGAGCCAGACAGGATGTTTTTTCCGGTCACAGACGCTTACATTTAGCGCACCACTCATGGAAACCGCTACGGAATCGCCGTCGGGTAGTGACATCCACTGCCACGGCCGAAACCGCACGAGCTTTAGGAAACGGCAAATGAAGGCCTCCAAATCCCTGCCTGTGCTCGATCCCGCCGACGTCCACGTCGAAATTCTGGAACGTTCCGATACGCTGCTCGTCGTTCGCTGGGTCGAACCCGGCCGCTGTCATTACGGCGAACAGCGCTGGCGCCGCCGCTTCGCGCAGCGCACCGGCACCTGTGCGCTGTCGCGCCAGGTCATCCAGCGCGGCGACGAAGTCTTCCGCCCGGCCGAGCGCCCGGCACCGGCGAACGCGGCCGCGATGATCTCCGCCGCCGAAGTGCTGGCCCTGGCCGGCAGCCGGTAACGCGCAAGCCGGCCTAGAACCACCGATCTAGTTCCCCCGCTTGTCTGCCCCGCCCGCGCGGACTATCGTTACAGCATTCAATGTAACGATTACGCGTCGTGGCGCACCGGCCACGCCGATGGAGGCAGACATGCACGCATGGAGCGCGCGCCACGTCCCGGCGCAAGGCGGCAAAGTTGCGGTCGTGACCGGCGCCAACAGCGGGCTCGGCTGGCACATCGCGGAAACGCTGGCCGCCAAGGGCGCAACCGTCGTGATGGGCTGCCGCGATGCCGCGCGCGCCGCGCAGGCCGCCGATGCGATCCGTCGGTTCCATCCCGCCGCACGGGTCGAAGTCGATCCGCTCGACCTCGCCGATCTCGCGTCGATCCAGCGCTTCGCCGCCGACGTCTCCGACCGCCACGGCCGCGTCGACATCCTCTGCAACAACGCAGGCGTGATGTTCCTGCCGCTGCGGCACACGCAAGACGGCTTCGAGATGCAGTTCGGCACCAACCACCTCGGCCATTTCGCGTTGACCGGCCATCTGCTGCCCGCGCTGCGCGCCGCGCGGCGCGCGCGGGTCGTGACGATGTCGAGCGGCTTGAACCGCGGCGGCCGGATCCGCGTCGACGACCTTCGGGCCGAACACCGTTACAACCGTTATCTCGCCTACTGCGACAGCAAGCTCGCCAACCTCGTGTTCGCGATCGAACTGCAGCGCCGCTTCCAGCGCGCGGCGTTCGCGGGCATCAGCGTCGCCGCGCATCCCGGCTACGCGGCGACCAATCTGCAGTTCGCGGGCCCCGCGATGGACCGTTCGCCCACGCGCGCCGCGCTGATGCGCGCGGCGAACCGTTATCTCGCGCAACCGGCCGACCAGGGTGCGCTTCCCGCGATTCACGCGGCGACGTCGCCCGACCTCACCGGCGGCTCGTACATCGGACCGTCCGGCTGGTTCGAGTCGCGCGGCCTGCCGGCACCGGCAAGCGTGCCGCGCGCGGCACGCGATGTAGCGACCGCCGCGCTGCTGTGGGAGGCCTCCGAAGCCGCGACGGGCGTGCGTTTCCTGAGCTCGGGCGTGGCCGAGGGTCGCCTGCCCGCCACGCCGCTCGACACGTCGGCCGAGACACGTTGAATCGCGCCCCTCGCCTCAACATTCATCATACTTATTACATTTACAGAAACGAAAGCTTGGTGAAAGCCTGATTGGACAGCCCACTGTTACCAGTCCGGAAACAATCTATCGTCAAAATCAGCGTTTACCCTCAACCACCCGGTGACTAAGATTTAGTCAATCGCTGCAGACATGGTGTCGCAAGCGAACCCAATAAAACACCGGAGGTCATCATGAAATCGCTCGTTTCCGCAGTCGTTGCCGCTGTCGCCCTGTCCGCTTCGTTCGGCGCTTTCGCACAAAGCACCGTGACCCGCGCACAAGTCCGCAACGAACTGGTCCAGCTCGAACAAGCCGGCTACAAGCCGGGCGTGTCGAGCCCGTATTACCCGAACGACATCCAGTCGGCGGAAGCGCGTGTTCATGGTGCCGACGCCAGCGGCTATGGCGCGCAACCGGCTCCGGTCGTCCACTCGGGCGCCCCGGTTGCCGCAGCGTCGTCGAACGCTCGCGACTCGATCTTCTTCGGCCAGTAAGCCGACGCGCCCTGACGGGCGCACCGCGCACGGCGCGACGAAGCTGTACCCGGACGAGCCCCTGATGCGGGCTCGTCTTTTTTTGTGAAACGCATACCTCCGCCGCCCGGCAGCGGGTGGCTTCGCCCGGGCGCGCTGCGTCCGGGCGCTTTTTCCGCGGCGAGGTATGCGTGGCGATGCCGTATGCGCCGGTCAACGCCCCGCGGCTGCCGCAGGCGCCGCACGCGACAGCACGCGCCAGCGCGACAGCAGTTCGTCGCGATCGACGTAGCAGCCCTGCAGATGCCGGCGGCCCGTCGACGGATCGAACTCCGTGCGCGCATGCAGCACGCGCCGGTTGTCGAACGCCCACATGTCGCCCGCCCGCAGCCGGCGCTGCACCCGGAAACGTGGCTCGCGCGCCAGCCCGAGAAAGCGCCGGTACGCGCGGTAGATGGCCGCGACCGATCCGGCCGGCGCATCGAGCGGCCCGCGCAGGAAATTCGCGACGCGCACTTCCGTCACGTTGCCGCGTGCATCGAGGCCGATCACCGGCGCCGAACAGCGGTAGTCGCTGTTCGCACTCTTGTTCCAGAACTCGAACGGCGTCGAGGCAAGGTGTTCGAAATCGGCCGGATAGTCGCGCCGTAGCGCTTCCGCGAGCGCAAAGCCGTCGAGGAAAATGCTGTCTCCGCCCGCCGCGTCGTTCGCGAGGCAATGCAGGAACTGCACGCCGGGCTGCAATTCACGCGTCGGCAGGTCGGTGTGCGGCGGCAGGTTGAGCGACGTGTAGGCATTGCTGTCCGGTCGCGGCTTCGACTCGACATCGAACAGCACGCCGAAATTGCTTTCGCGGATCAGACCGACACGACGCGCGATCTGGTCGACCCGGCCGCGTTCGGCGGGCACGCCCTCGATGAGCGTCAACCCCGTGCGCTGCAACGCGGCGAGCCACGCGCGCAACGCGCCATCGTCCTCCATCACGTCACGCCACGCGAACACCCCGATCGCCGTCGCATCGTCGCCGGCCCATACGTGCCGCCCGTGCGCGGCCTGGCGTTCCGCGCGCGACGCATCGTCGTATGCATGCGCGCGCAACCATCCCGGCGACCAGGTACTGCGATGCCCGTCGTTCCACTCGACGTGCAGCGCGCCGTCGGTTTCGACATGCACGGCGAGCGCCGACAGATCCTCGCGCGCGTCGGCGATCTCGAACACCTGTTCGCGCGTGAGCGCATGCACGCACGCGGAACACGCGCAGTTGTCGCGCAGCCAGTCGAAGTGAAACGGCGATCGTCGCGTGTCGCTCCACTCGACGTTCACCGCTCCATCGCCAATCGTCGCAGCCGCAATGGCCGCGTCGGCGGAATAGGTCCGCCAGTCCTCGATACGGTGTTGCGCTGCCTGCATCGTTGTCTCCCGGAAACGCCCGCTACGCGTGTGGTGTGAGCAGAAACCCGCCGATCATCCGGTGCATCCGCGCCGCCTGCGGGCTCGTTCCGAGCGCGCGCCAGCAACCGTGCACCAGCCCCTCTCCCCTCCAGTAACGCGCGGCGCCGCCGGCCGCAAGGATTCGTTCGACATAGACGCGTGCATCGTCGCGCAGCGGATCGTGTTCAGCGCCGATCGCGAGCACGGGCGGCAGCCCGTCGAAGCGCGACGCCGCGAGCGGCACCGATGCACGCAGCAGCGGATCGTCGTTCAATGCGGCTTCATCCGCATCGCCCCAGTACAGCGCGCGATAACGATGGACGTCGTCGAGCGTCAGCATCGGCGCGCGCGCTTCCGTTTCGCGCGCCGGCGATTGCGGTTCGATGCCGAGCATCGGATATACGAGTGCGATCCCGTCGATGCCGCCTTCGCCCGCGTCGCGCAGCGCGGTCGCGACGGCCGCCGCGAGATTGCCGCCCGCGCTGTCGCCCGCGAGTGTCAGCGGTCGTGCGCACGAGTCGAACGGCCAGCGGACCGCGTCGCGCGCGGCACGCGTGACGGCCAGGCAATCCTCGAGCGCGGCCGGCGCACGATGCTCGGGCGCGAGCCGGTAGTCGACCGCGATCACGGCAAGCCCCGTGTCGGCCGCCAGTTGCGCGGTGATCAACGCGTGACTGTCGAGCGAGCCGACGACGAAGCCGCCGCCATGAAAGAACAGCACGGTGCCGCGCGGCTTGCCCTGCGCGGGCGCGTAGCGCCGCAGTGCGATCGCGCGTCCGTCCGGCGCATGCCACACGGCGTCCTGCCGCACGATGCCGGCCGGCAGTTCGGCGGGCGTCCATGCGGCCGCGAAGCGATCGTAGACGCGGCGTTGCTCGACGGGCGAGCGCGCCGCCGCGTCGGCTGGATACCACGCGTCGACGGCCGCAACGAATGCCGCGATTTCCGGTTCGAGCATCGTGTGCGCTCCGCAGTCGACGGTCGAAAGTCGAACGCCGATGCTAGCGACGCGGCGGCAGCCCGATCACGCGGCCCGCATACGCGGGCGCCGCGCAATCGCGCTGCAACGCATGCAGTTCGGCCACGCGCGCGGCGACGTCGTCGTCGAACGGCGCCGATTTCGCGCCGTCGCGCGTGTCGACGTGCAGCAGCATCTGCTCGCTCGCCGACACCGCGCCGTCATGACCGTCCGCGAACAGCTCGAGATACAGGTGCAGCCGCTTCGCGTCGTGCGCGAACACCCGCGCGTCGACGCGCACGCGCGTGCCTTCCTTGATCTCCTGCAGATAGTTCACGTGCGCCTCGAGCGTGTAGACCGAGCGACACCGCTCGCGACGCGCGGCGTCGTCGAGGCCGATGCGGTCGAGCAGCGCATCGGTCGCGAAACTGAAGATCAGCAGATAGAACGCGTCGCGCAGGTGGCCGTTGTAGTCGACCCACTCGGGCCGCACGACGTCGTGGTAAATCGTCAGCGGGGTATCGCCGGTCATGTTCGTTCAGTCCTCGAATCGCATCCCGTGCCGCGCCTTCACCGCGGCGATCGCCTTCAGCACCTCGGTGATGCACTCGTCGCGATAGCGTTCGAGTTCCTTGATGCTGCGCGTGCCCTGCTGCTCGCTCGTGCCTTCGACGACGCTGTCGATCAGTTCGTCGGTCAGCTTCGGCGCGACCAGCTTGGTCCATGGCAGTTCGAGCGCGGGGCCGAACTGCTGCATGAAGTGTCGCATGCCTGCGTCGCCGCCAGCCAGCGTGTAGGTCAGGAACGTGCCCATGAACGACCAGCGGATGCCCGCGCCGAAACGGATCGCATCGTCGATCTCGCCAGTCGTCGCGACGCCTTCGTTGACCAGATGGAGCGCCTCGCGCCACAGCGCTTCGAGCAGCCGGTCCGCGATGAAGCCCGGCACCTCCTTGCGCACGTGCAGCGGCCGCATGCCGAGGTTGCGATAGATCGCCATCGCCGCCTCGACCGCTTCCGGCGACGTGCGCGCGCCGCCGAGCACCTCGACGAGCGGCAGCAGGTAGACCGGATTGAACGGATGGCCGACCACGCAGCGCTCCGGATGCGTCGCGCGCGCGTAGAAGTCGGTCGGCAGCAGCCCCGATGTCGATGACGCGATGATCGCGTCGGGCTTCGCCGCGCGGCTGATCTGTTCGTGCAGTTCGAGTTTCAGCGCCTCCCGCTCGGGCGCGCTTTCCTGGATGAAGTCCGCGTCGGCGACGCAGGCCTCGATCGTCGACTCGAAACGCAGCCGCGCGGGATCGGCGCCCGGCGCGAGGCCGACGCGTTCGAGCGCAGGCCAGGCATTCGCGACATTCGCGCGCAACCGCGCCTCGGCGCCCGGCGCCGGGTCCCACACGACCACGTCGAGACCGTGCGCGAGCGCACGGCAAATCCATCCGCTGCCGATCACACCGGTGCCGATCGCGGCGAACGTCTTGATGTCGGTCTTCACTGCCATGTCAACGCATCCTTCAAATCGAGGGAAATCGGACGGCGACCGCGCTCGTGCGCGCCGCCGCATTGAATCGGAATCAGCCGTGAACGCTCACGCGAATTCGGTCACCGCGCGGCGTTCGAGCAGACGCTCGCCGCGCGCCGGCAGGCCGAGCTTGCGACGCCCTTCGGCCGGCGTCAGCACGCGGCCGCCGAGGCGTTCGACGATTTCCCGTGCACGCTCGACGAGCGTGCCGTTGGTCGCATGCACGCCACGATCGAGCCAGATGTTGTCTTCGAGGCCGACGCGCACGTGACCGCCGAGCAGCATCGCCTGCGCGACCATCGGCATCTGCATGCGGCCGATCCCGAAGCCGGCCCAGTGCGCGCCCGGCGGCAGGTTGTCGACCATCGCCTTCATCGTGCCGGTGTCGGCCGGCGCGCCCCACGGAATGCCGAGGCACAGCTGGAACAGGGGCGGATCGTCGAGCAGCCCTTCCTTCAGCAATTGCTTCGCGAACCACAGATGGCCCGTATCGAAGATTTCCAGCTCCGGCTTCACGCCGAGTTCCTGGATGCGCTTCGCGCCGGCGCGCAGTTGCGCGGGCGTCGATACGTAGATGTAGTCGCCGTCGCCGAAATTCAGCGTGCCGCAATCGAGCGTGCAGATTTCCGGCAGCAGTTCCTCGACGTGCGCGAGGCGCGTGAGGCCACCGACAAGATCGGTGCCCTTGCCGAAGCGCATCGGGTCCTCGCCCGGGCCGATCTCCAGATCGCCGCCCATGCCGGCCGTCAGGTTGATGATCACGTCGACGTCCGCCGAGCGGATCCGGTCGACCACTTCGCGGTACAGGTTCGGGTCGCGGCTGCCGCGGCCCGTCTGCGGATCGCGCACGTGGCAGTGCGCAACCGTCGCGCCGGCCTTCGCCGCTTCGATCGCGGCGGCCGCGATTTCCTTCGGCGTGACCGGAATCGCCGGATGCTTGCCGACCGTATCGCCCGCGCCGGTCACCGCGCAGGTGATGATGACTTCGTGGTTCATGCTGAATGCCCTCGCTTGATTCGTTTCGTGTCGCTCGACTTCTGTCGTACTGCAGATTATTTGTCGCTGCGCGCCGCTCGCTTGCGGCGCGCACGGGCCGTTACAGGCCGAGATACGCCTTCACCGCGGGCAGGCCGTCCTTGCCGTCGAACGTCTTGACGCCGGCGAGCCAGGCATCGAGCACCTGCGGATTCTTCTTCAGGTACGCCTTCGCGGCGTCCGCCGGTTTCGTCTTGTTCATCACCGACTGCATCAGCTGGTTCTCGAGCTGCGTCGTGAAGCGCAGGTTCTCGACGAGCTTGCCTGCGTTAGGGCAGCGCGAGATGAAGTCGGGCGCCGTCAGCGTGTACACGCGCGCTTCGCCATAGTTCGGGCCGAAACTCGCATCGCCGCCGGACAGGTAGTTCATGCTGATCTGGATGTTCATCGGATGCGGTTCCCAGCCCAGGAACACGACCCACTTCTTCTCGCGGATCGCGCGCTCGACCGTGACGAGCATCCCGGCTTCGCTCGATTCGACCAGCTTGAAGCCACCGAGACCGTATTGATTCGTGTCGATCATCTTCTGGATCGTCGCGTTCGCGCTGCTGCCCGGTTCGATCCCGTAGATCTTGCCGTCGAGTTCCGCGCGGTGCTTCGCGATGTCCTCGAAACTCTTCAGGCCGGCCTGGTATGCGTAGCTCGGCACCGCGAGCGTCGCCTTCGCACCCGACAGGTTCGGCGGCTCGACCACGTTGATCGACTTGCTGTCGAGGAACGGCTGGAGCTGCTTTTGCTGCACCGGCCACCAGTAGCCGAGCGAGATGTCGAGCTGCTTGCTCTTCAGGCCGGCGAACGAGATCGGCACCGATGCGATTGTCGTCGTCGGCTTGTAGCCGAGCCCTTCGAACACGGTCGAGGCGAGCGCCGTGGTGGACGTGATGTCGGTCCAGCCGATATCCGCGAAGCGTACGTTGCGGCAGGTCGCGGCATCCGTTTCGGCGTGCGCCGCGGTCGCGAATGCGCCGGTCGCCAGCACGGCCGCGACGAACGCGGCGATCTTTGTCGACTTCATGGTTTCTCTCCCGATTGGACCGATGTCCGACGGGTTCGCGGAGTGCGTCCCGGCCTGCATCGTGGGAGTAAAAGTAACGAGCCATATTGGTCGAAAGACGACCGGCGGCGACCTTTTCTTGACTATTTGCGACTATGGGTGAAAACCACTACGCTCGGGCAATGGCTTGTATGGCGGGGGTTTCAGGCGAATTACGGTGAAGATGGGTTTGTCCGGATGCGGCGTAACGGATGCCGACGGAGCGTGCTTCGGCGGCGATGCCGGAGCGGGCGTGGCGCCGCTTCCGGCCGGGCGGGTGCGGGCCGGCGCCCGACGCGTTATCGCGGTCCCTCGACGTAGGTTTCCCTGCAGATCTCGCGCAGCGCCTGGACGAGCAGATCCCGCGTCGGCGCATGCGATTCGGCGGCGCGGGTAAACAGCGCGATGGGCGGCAGCGTCCAGACCAGCGAGTAAGGCACGATCGCCACGCCGGCGATGCGCACCATTTCTTCCGCGATATCGGTCGGCACGATCGATACGGCGTCGTCGCTCGATGCGATCATTTCGCCGATCAGCTTCGACGAGTAGCTTTCGACGATCGGCACGGGCGGCGCGATGCCGGCCGACAGGAACAGGTCGGTCACCTGCTCCCGCATCGGCGTGTGCGGCGCGCCGAGAATCCAGTCCAGCTCGTGCAGCTTCTCCCAGTCGAGCTTCATGCGGGCCAGTTTCGCGGCAAGGCGCCGGCTCGCGATCATCCGGGGCTGCTGCTGGTACAGGACTTCGAAGGAAACCTGTCCCAGATCGACCGCCGACGACGCCCGCCCGATGACGAGATCGACGCTGTGGTCCTTGAGCTGGAGCAGCAGCTGGTCGCTGGTGCCTTCGTGGATCGTCACGGTCAGGCGCCGCTCCATCCGGGATTGCAGCCGCTTGAGCGCCGCCGACAGCATCTGGCCCGAGATAAACGGAATCACGCCGATATGCAGGTGGGCGGCGTGGCCGGCGGCGACCGCCTCCATCTCGCGGGCGAGATGGTCGAGGTCCTTCAGCATCGCCCTGGCGCGCTCGAGCACGACCGAACCGAGCGCGGTCGGCCGCATCCCGCGCGACGAGCGCTCGAACAGCGGCGTGCCGAACATGCTTTCCAGCTCGGACAGCGCGTTCGTCACGGCGGGCTGGCTGCTCGCCATGTGCTCCGCGACGCGCGTCAGCGACCCGTGCTGCTGGATCTGCAGCAGCAGCATCAGGTGCCGCATCTTCAGGCGCGCACCGAGCCGCCTCACCACGTCGTTCGCGTCGAATGTCATTGCCGGACCGCCACATCATCATGAAAAAGTGATGGACCGATATTAAAACAGAATCATCTCCTTATGGCCGATCCCTAGAATCACCTCATGGATCGCGTCGGGACTGGCCTGGCGCGCACGCCCGGACCCAAAAACATGAAACAGACAGAGACTCAGCAGCAGGCCGCGTACGACTATCACGAGTTTCCGACCCCGGGGAAGATCTCCGTCGTGGCCAGCAAGCCGCTCGTGACGCAGCGCGATCTCGCGCTCGCCTACACGCCCGGCGTCGCCAGCGTGTGCGAGTCGATCGCCGCCGAGCCGCTGAACGCGCATCGCTTCACGAGCCGCGGGAATCTGGTGGGCGTCATCACCAACGGCACCGCCGTGCTGGGTCTGGGCAACATCGGCGCGCTCGCGTCGAAGCCGGTCATGGAAGGCAAGGCCGTGCTGTTCAAGAAGTTCGCCGGGATCGACGTGTTCGACATCGAGATCAACGAGACCGATCCGGACAAGCTCGTCGACATCATCGCCGGCCTCGAGCCCACCTTCGGCGGGATCAACCTCGAGGACATCAAGGCGCCGGAATGCTTCACGGTCGAGCGCAAGCTGCGCGAGCGCATGAAGATTCCCGTCTTCCACGACGACCAGCACGGCACCGCCATTACCGTGGCCGCCGCGTTCATCAACGGGCTGAAGGTGGTCGGGAAGTCGATTTCCGAGGTGAAGGTCGTGACGTCGGGCGCCGGTGCCGCGGCGCTGGCCTGCCTGGACCTGCTCGTCGACCTCGGGCTGCCGGTCGCGAACATCTGGGCGACGGATATCGAAGGCGTCGTCTATCGCGGCCGCACCACGCTGATGGATCCCGCCAAGGAACGCTTCGCGCAGGAAACCGACGCGCGCACGCTGTCCGAAGTGATCGGCGGCGCCGACGTGTTCCTCGGGCTGTCGGTCGGCGGCATTCTGAAGCCCGAGATGCTGAAGGCGATGGCCGCGCGTCCGCTGATTCTCGCGCTCGCCAATCCGACGCCGGAAATCTTCCCTGAACTCGCGCATGCGACGCGCGACGACGTTGTGATCGCGACGGGCCGTTCGGATTTCCCGAACCAGGTCAACAACGTTCTCTGCTTCCCGTACATTTTCCGCGGCGCACTGGATGTGGGCGCAACGACGATCACCCGCGAAATGGAAATTGCCGCGGTTCACGCGATTGCCGGCCTCGCGCAGGAAGAGCAGAACGACATCGTCGCGGCAGCCTATGGCGGCGATGAAGTGTCCTTCGGTCCGCAATACCTGATTCCCAAGCCGTTCGATCCGCGCCTGATCGTGCGTATTGCGCCGGCCGTGGCCAGGGCCGCGATCGAAGGCGGTGTGGCGACGCGCCCGCTCGCCGATCTCGACGCGTATGTCGAGCAGTTGCAGCAATTCGTCTATCACTCGGGCGCGTTCATGAAGCCGCTGTTCGCGACCGCGCGTCAGCTCGTGCGTGACGGCGGCAAGGCACGCATCGTGTTCACCGAGGGCGAAGACGAGCGCGTGCTGCGCGCGGTGCAGGTGATCGTCGACGAGAAGCTCGCGCGTCCGATCCTGGTCGGGCGTCCGGAGGTGCTGCTCGCGCGTATCGAGCGATTCGGCCTGCGCCTGCGTCTCGGTCAGGATGTCGAAGTGACCAATCCGGAATATGACGAACGTTTCCCGCAATACTGGACGACGTATTGGGAATTGCGCTGCCGCGACGGCATCTCGAAGGAAATGGCGCGCGTCGAAATGCGGCGCCGCCTGACGCTGATCGGCGCGATGATGGTACGGCTCGGCGATGCGGACGGGATGATCTGCGGGACGGTCGGCGAGTATCACAATCACCTGCGGTTCGTGGACGAAGTCATCGGCAAGAAGCCCGGTGCGTCGACCTACGCCGCAATGAACATCCTGCTGCTCAATCAGCGGACGGTCGCGCTGGTCGATACGCATGTCAACGACAACCCGGATGCGGAGCAGATCGCGGAATTCACGATCGCGGCCGCGCGGCAGATGGAGTGGCTGAATCTCTCGCCGAAGGCTGCGTTGCTGTCGCGGTCGAACTTCGGGTCGGGGAGCGCGGCCTCGGGCGTGAAGATGCGCCGAGCGCTCGAAATCATTCGCGCGCATGCACCGGATATCGAGGCGGATGGCGAAATGCACGGCGACTGTGCGCTCGACGAGGCGCTGCGGTCGCGGCTGCTGCCGATGTCGCCGCTGAAGGGTGCGGCGAACCTGCTCGTGTGTCCGAACGTGGATGCGGGGAATATCGCCTATAACCTGCTCAAGACCGAGGCCGGCAGTAACGTTGCGGTCGGGCCGTTCCTGCTGGGGGTCAATGGGCCGGTGAACATTCTCACGTCCAGTGCGACCGTGCGACGGATCGTGAACATGACGGCGTTGACGGTGATCGAGGCGAATCGCAACGCGGCCGTGTAATTGCAGTTGATGCGGGTCGGCTACGGCCGACCCCGTCGGTCATCGGGCCGTGGTCCGCTGAAAAAAACGATATCCGCGATTCAGGTATCAGGATCGTCGGCAAGCGGCGCCAGCTTCGGCAGCCGCCCCTGTTCGCGAGACATGGCGATGCAGGTAACGGCTGCGTACATCGACGAACCGCCATCTGGCTGGACCGCTGCAGAAACGAATCGGCCATGACCGGTTCGGTGCCCGCGTTTCGCAAGATCTCCATCAGACGCACGATATCTACGGATGGAGGGTTTCACCGCGGTTCAGCATGTCGACGAATTCCGCAATTTTACGCGCCCGTGTTTCCGGTTTTTTCGCATTCTGTATCCGGAACAGGATGGCGTAGCGGTTGCGGCTATTCAGTGTTTCAAAGAACGCCTTGGCTTGCGAATTTGCATTCAACGCCACCTGCAGGTCGTCCGGCACGGTCGAGTTGCCGGCCGACGTATAAGCAGCCTTCCATCGGCCGTCGTGCCGCGCCCTCTCGATCTCGCGCATGCCCGGCGCGCGCATTCTGCCCGCGGCGATCAGCGCTTCGGCCCGGTCTTTGTTGAGCTTGGACCAGATGCTTTTTGCGGACCGTGGAGTGAAGCGTTGTAGCCAGTGCGTCTCGCTCTCGGCCTGCTTTTGGCCATCGATCCAGCCATAGCAGAGCGCGCTTTCCAACGCTTGACCATAGGTGACGGTTCGCTGCGTGGCGCCCTTTTTCGCCAGACGCAGCCATACTCCGCTCGACGTGCCGCCATTTTGCGCTAACCAGCTTTCCCATTCGGTCTGACTGGCAAATGTCAGCGCGCATTCGGTCATGTCACTGTCCTGAATGGTTGAGTACGGGCGTGGGAAACTGTCCGCAGTCCAACAGTGCTTATACGAATAGCAGCGTCCGTGGTGCGATCCAATGCGGGCGTGCAGTCGCCACTATCCGTCGGCTCATTTGGGTCGGAAGCCGCCGCCGAGTCTGGCGGCTTCCAACCTCGGTCGATCGTTCGGATGGCCTCGATCATGTCGAGCGCACCATGCGCCCCACCCTTGGATCAAAAACGCGCCCTACAGAATCCGTTCCAACGCGCTAGCAAACCTACGGACCGCGGCATCGACGTCATGCAGCTTGTCGAGACCGAACAAGCCAATGCGGAACGTCTTGAAATCCGCCGGCTCATCGCATTGCAGCGGCACACCGGCCGCGATCTGCATGCCGACATCGACGAACTTCTTGCCGGACCGGATGTCGTCATCGTCGGTGTAGCTGACCACGACGCCAGGCGCCTCAAACCCTGGCGCCGCCACGCTCCTGAAACCCTTCTCGGCCAGCAACGCGCGAATCCGCGTGCCGAGTTCGAGCTGTTCCGCCCGCACCTTGTCGAAGCCGTATGCGTCCGTTTCCTTGATCACATCGCGCAGCGTCGCAAGGCTGTCCGTGGGCATCGTCGCGTGGTACGCGAAGCCACCGTTCTCGTAGGCTTCCATGATCTGCAGCCACTTGCGCAGATCGCAGGCAAAACTGGTGCTGGTCGTCGCATCGATGCGCTCGCGAGCGAGCGGGCTGAGCATGACCAGTGCGCAACCCGGCGACGCACTCCAGCCCTTTTGCGGCGCGCTGATCAGCACGTCGACACCGCTCTTCTCCATATCGACCCAGATCGTGCCGGACGCGATGCAATCCAGCACGAACATGCCGCCGACCGCATGCACGGCGTCGGCCACCGCGCGCAGATACGCATCGGGCAACATCATCCCGGAGGCGGTTTCGACGTGCGGAGCGAACACCATGTCCGGTTTGTGTTCCTGAATCGCGGCGACGACTTCTTCGATCGGGGCCGGCGCAAACGCCGCCTGCCTGCCTGATTCGACAGGACGCGCCTTCAACACGATCGATTCGGACGGAATGCTGCCCATGTCGAAAATCTGCGACCAGCGGAAGCTGAACCAGCCGTTGCGGATGACCAGACACTTCTTGTTCGTCGCGAACTGCCGGGCCACGGCTTCCATGCCGAACGTCCCGCTGCCCGGGACGATGACGGCCGCCTTCGCGTTGTAGACCTTCTTCAGCGCGGCGGAAATATCGCGCATGACGCCCTGAAAGCGCTGCGACATGTGATTGATCGACCGGTCGGTGTACACCACCGAATATTCGAGAAGCCCGTCGCGGTCGACATCGGGAAGTAATCCTGGCACGTTCGCCTCCGGTAAAGGATGAAGCATGGGATGAGGGGGCGCGGTATTCGTGAGTGGCTACCGCTGCGCCCATGCAAATCTGCATGATTGCCTTGACGACGAACGATTCTAACGAATGCAGTCTGACGTTGGGGATTTGCGTGTTTTGTGCGGTGCACGCACGAAGCCATCATGTGGCGCATGTCTCAGCGCATCCGACCGCGTCGCTTGCAAGACCGGCTCTCGTCGGTTTTCCGGCATTTCCCGCGCTCAAGGCCTGCAGGCAATCGCCTCGATCTCGATCTTGGTGCCCACCATGTTCGTCGCCTGCAAGGTCGATCGTGACGGCTTGTTCCCCGGGAAGAACTCCCCATAGACACGATTGAATTCGGCGAAGTCGCGCGCGTCCTCGAGCCAGACGGTGGTTTTCACCACGTCGCCGAGTGTGCATCCCGCCAGCGAGAGTACGTGGGCGACGTTCTTCAATGTCTGACGCGTCTGCGCTTCGATTCCGCCCGCGAGGAGGCTCCCGTCTTCGTTTCTCGCCACCTGACCGGATACGAACACCAGATCGCCGGCCTTGGTCGCCAACGATCGGGGCAGGTTTCGTGTGACCGGATTGCGCTCTGCAAAGTATTCGATCGCCATTTGAGCCTCCCACGATCCATCCGGCGCCGGTGTTGGCTAACGAAAACGAGCGTAACGCGGAAATGGCGCGCTGCCAATTCGGTATTCTCGGTCGGGAAGCCGCTACGCGCCGCAGCATCCGGTCAACGCAATGCGCATCGCCTGCGCGGCGTGCCCGATCCTCGGCGTCGAGTTGGTCCGCGCGTGACGGCGCGGGGATACCGCGCCGCCACGAATACCGGCAACCCGCCGTGCCCGGTGCCGAATCTCCATCAGCGAAGCCGATCAGTACCGATCCGACACACCGTCGATCCCGCGCTCGTGCAGTGCACGAACCAGCCCGGCACGTACCGTCGCGACATCCGAAAACGCCGGCCGTCGGTGCGAGGCGACTTCGGCGGCGGTATAAGGCCTGAAGCCACGCGGCAGCGCATCGCGGTTCATCGTCGTGAGCACCCAGTTGAGCACGTCGGCGAGTTCCTCGTCGGACAGCGCCGAGTTCGACGCGCCGGGCACGCGCATCACGTACTCGCGCCCCGCCGGCAGATGCGTGAAATAACCGAGCGAATTCGCGAGTGGCGGCACCTTGCCCGGAATGCCGCCGCCTGTCGCCGTGTGGCAGCCCATGCAATTGAGCACCCAGTGTTGTCGCGCGAGTGTGGCGTCGGCCACGCCGTCGGCATGTGCGGGTACGGCAATCGCAAATGCCGCGGCAGCGACCGCCAGCATCGAAGACAGACGGCGTGCCATGAACGCTCCGATCCGCGACGCCGCCACACGCCGGCCGCGACCACGAATGCGCACGGCATTCAAAGCCCCAGCCCCTTCGTCACGACCGCACGTTGCGCATGAACGGCCGTGCCGTCCATCTCCTTCGCGCGTGCCGCGCGAATGTCGGCCGCCGTGAACGGCTTCGCGTCGCCGTGCTCGTCGTTGAGATCGAATACGACATAGTTGAGCACGTTCGCAATATCGTCATCGCTCGCACTCGCGAACGACGGCATCTTGAAGTTGTAGCGCTTGTCGTGCACCGTGATTTCGCCGAACATCCCGTGCAACAGCGTCGCGACAAGCTGCGCACGGCCCGCATCGGCCGTTGCATACCTGCCCGGGTACTCGGTCAGCGGCGGCGCGAGGCCGTCCTGCCCCTTGCCGCCCGCCTGGTGACACACCGCGCACTGCGCATCGAACAGGCTCTTGCCCGCCGGGTAGTGGACAGCCTGCTGCGCACCGGCGAGACCCGGCCACGCAAAACCCGCAACAGCCACCACGCACGCGACAACCATCGTTCCAGCTTGCTTCATTTTCATTGCTTCGCCGCCCCCAGCAGGACCGAAACCGAACAGTGGTAATTCGAATTGCCGTTCGCCATGCACCAGTTGATGTCGTTGTTCAGCGACAGCTTGTACAGCGGCTTCTCGCGCTCATTGCGGTTGCAGAAGCACTTGCCGCACGACGTCTTTCCGCAGCAATCGTTGTACGACACGATGTAGTCCGAACCGTCGTGCGGGTTGCGGCACGTGCCGATCCACGTGATCGGCGACGGCGTCGTGCCCGGCGGGCAACTGCTCGACGTACCGCCGCAGCAGCTGCACAGCCAGCCGTCGATGGCGCAGTATTTCCAGTAATCGCAGCTCATCGGATCGTCGCTCGCGCCCGGCGCGGCAGCACCCGAAGCCGCCGACGCGCCCGACGCTGCATCCGCTGCATATGCGGTGCGATCGACGGGCAAGAGCGGCAGCATCGCCGATCCGACCAGCACCTTGCCGAGCTTCGCCATCGCGCTGCGCCGCGAACTATGCTGCGCGACGCCACGCGCCGACCGCTCGAACCATGAATCAAACAGCCCCATGTGGTTGTTCTCCGTTGACGTTGAAAGAGAGCCGGCCGATCACGCGTGCTGCGCGTGCCCTTCGTGACCGCCATGGTCGAGATTGCCGTGCACGAACTGCTGCAGCGATGCAACGCCGCGCTCCTTCGCTTCGAACAGGCTCTCGAGATGCTCGCGGGTGTTGACGAGACCCTTTGCGCGCACGGTACCGGTGTCGTCGAGCAGCACCGCGTACGGCAGCTTGCCGATCTGATACGCGAGGCCCAGCTCCTGCGACAGCACGTAAGGGAAACGCGCGAGGTCGTGCTTCTGTGCGAAGCGCGTGTGGTCGTCGAGATCGCCGTCGCTCGCGAGCACGATGTTCACCGGCGTCGATTCGCTCGCCTGCAGCGACGGCAACAGCGGCAGCAGCTTCTTGCAGACCGGGCACGTCGGCGACAGGAAGAACAGCAGCGTCGCCTTGCCCGATGCATCGATACCGCCGACCTTCACCTGCGAGCCGCGAATGTCGGTCAGCTCGAACGTCGGCGCGATCGCGCCGACCGCCGGCCCCTTGTCGATCATCAACGCGCCGGCCGGCATGATCCGTTCGTACAGGATGCCGATCTGACGCACGAGCGCGAGACAGATCGCGCCGAGCGCGAGAACGGCGACCCACAGCAAGGCGGTGGAAACGGTGAGAGCGGTTTGCATCATGAATTCCTCAGGTGGGAAAGGCGCGGTACGTTGGCGAGCAGCACGTCGACGGTGAGCAGCGCGCAGACGATCAGAAGCACGGAAGAGAACAGCGTCAGGTAGTCGAACCACACGATCGCGCGGCTGCCCGGTTCGACGAACGCGATCGCGGCCAGCACGACGAGCAGCAGCACGCGCGCGACATGCAGCCAGCCGATGCCGCGCGGCGCGTCCGCGCGCGCCGCGGCAAAACCGGAGCAGCCGCAGTCGATGTCGGTATGGCCGCGCAGGATGTTGATCGTCATGCCGGCCGCGAAGACGAGCAGCAATGCGATCAGGCCGAGCGCGCCGGTCGTGCGCGTATCGGGAAACAGCAGCGCTGCGGCGCAGACGGCTTCCGCGAGCGGAATCGCGAACGCGGCGGGCGCGTTGAGTACCTCAGGCAGCAGGCGATAGCCGGCGAGCGCCTGCCGGAACGCCGCGGGCCGGCGGATCTTGGCGAAGGCGCCGAGCAGCACGACGACGGCAGCGCCAGCCTGCGCGCTGGTGGCAAGTACGGGATCGAGCGTCATCGCGGCCTCACGGGTTCACGAGCAGCGTCGACGTACTGCCGATCTGCTTCTCGACGTGCTGCGGCTTGCCCGTTTGCGCGTCCATCACGGCAAGATCGGACGTGCCCGTCAGCCCGTAGAACAGCGGCTTGTCGTCCTCGCTGACCTGGATCGACACGAGCGGATCGACCTTCAGCTGCGCGAGGTCCCAGCGCGCGACACGCTGCTTCGACTTCAGGTCGTACACCCAGACCTGCGTGCCGGGATCCTTGTGTGTGCCGTCGCCGCCCTTGTGCATCAGCACGTAGTAGCGGTTCTGCTTCACCTGCACGGCCGTCTGCTGCATGCCACCCGGGCGCCAGCCTTCGGCTCGCTCGGCGTCGGTCAGCAACGACCACGACTTGCCGAACGCCGGCTTGTCGCCGCTGAAGTCGGCGCTGCGCACGTTGCCGTGGTACGTCGTGAACAGATAGCCACCGTGGTAGCGCGACGCGTTGATGAAGGCCGGATCATTGTCGACGTCGATGAATGCCTCGGACATCGTGCGCTTCACCTCCTTGCCGTTCGCGTCGAGCGTGACGGTGAGCGCCTTGCCGCTCTCGCACAGCGCGGTGAACCGGTCGTTCCCTGACGGATAGGCAAGCACGCATGCCGCGGTATCGATCTCCGACAGCACCGCCCTCGACACCGCGTCGATCACCGTCACCGACGCGGCCGGCGTGATGTTCGCGACGTACAACCGCTTGCCGTCGGCGCTGAACGCGGTGTTGTACGGCGACGGCACGTGCTGCCCGTGCTTCGCCGGAATCACGATCTCGCCGGTGTGATCGAGTGTCGTGTTGTCGGTCATCTCGACGACGTCGGTGCGCGTGCCGTGCGAGCCGCGCGAGAAATAGGTCGTCGCGATGAAGCTCGTCTTGTGGTCGGGCGAGATCGCGAGGCCGGGCGCGAAGCCGCCATCGATCTGGCCGAGCAGCTTCTTTGCGTCGGCGTCGTACACGAAGATGCGCCCGTCGGTCATCGTCGGCATTGCGATATCGACAACGTACACCTCGTGCGGATGCCACGGCGGCATCTTCTGCACGACCAGTTCCTCGGGCTTTTCTGTCGCGTATGCGCTGCCGGCCCACGCCGCCGCGAACGCCAGCGTCGCCGCGAAAGCCGCGGTGCGTCGCCTTGTTCTCATGTCGCCTCCAGTTGGGATTCACGTTATGTGGGGCGACTGTAGTTCGACAATAAATCCGTTCAGCACCCGGACCGGCAACGCGTGCGTGCCGATTCGGGATATTGGAAAACCGCCTGAAAGGCACCCGTGGTCGACACCTTCCGCCCCCTCCAAAACCCCCACGGAAATAGCGCTCATCCGTATTGCACCGACCGTGCGGTCGGTTTAATCTTGCGCGGTCCGAACGACCGCCGGAGGCGCCATGCTCGTGTTTCATCAGATGTTCGACGACGCGGACCGGCATGCCGAGGCGCTGCGCGGTTGGGATCAGCGCTATGACCAGATCGGCTCCGGCTCGTATCGCAGCGCGGTCAAGCACGCGGAGTTCGACGGCGTGCAACTGTTCCAGGAAGCGGCGAACGTGCGCATCATCCAGCGCGGACGCCTGCCGCCCGGCCATACGGTGCTCGGCATGCCGCTCACCGGCTCGGGAACCTTCGCATTCGGCGATGCGCGCATCGAGCGCGGCACGATCGTACTGGCGCGCGGCGGCTCGCCTTTCGAACTCCATTCGCCCGACGACATGTCGCTGATCGGCGTGGTCGTCGATTCCGAGCTGATGCAGCAAATCGAGGATGCCGCCGATGTCCGGCTCGACGAGCGCGCGTTGCGGCGCGGCGTCGCCGATGTGCCGGTCGCCGCACGCGAACGCGCGAGCGTGCAGCTCGCGACGCTGCTCGAACGCGTGCTGTCGGCGCCCGATACGTTCGATACAGCGCGTGCGCAGTCCGGGCTGCGCGGCGATGTCGCGAACGTGCTCGTCGATCTGCTCACGTATCGCATGCCCGAGCCGTCGAATCGTCTGACGCATGCGTGCCATGCCGACATCGTGCGGCGCGTGCACGACTACGTGATCGAGCACCCGGAGGCGCCCGTCGACATCCTGAGCCTGTGCACGCAACTGCGCGTGAGCCGGCGCACGATGCAGAACAGCTTCCAGTCGGTCGCGCAAACCGGCCCGCTGAACTACACGCGCTCGCTACGCCTCGCGCAGGTGCGACGTCTGCTGCTCGACACGCGGCAGTCCGACCTGCCGATCAGCGAAGCGGCCGCGCGCTGGGGCTTCATCCACCTCGGGCATTTTGCGAACGCGTACAAGGCCCAGTTCGGCGAACTGCCTTCGACGACAGCGCGCCGCGCGGTGCGCGGCGCAAAAACGCGCTGAGCACCTGCAAAACCCGCGATAATCGTGCGTTGAACGTTCGGCTTGCGCGAGCCGGGCGCGGCATGCGCGTGCCTGCCCGCTCGCCGTGCCACGTTGCGTCGCGCCCGTACGTGACGACCACCCGATTCCACCCCACGCCCCGATGCCCGAGGATTTCCACTTTCTGTTGCTGCCCGGCTTCTCAGCGCTCGGCTTCATGTCTGCGGTCGAACCGCTGCGCGTCGCGAACCGCTTTCGCACCGAGCTGTACCGCTGGCACGTGATCAGCGCGGACGGCGCGCCCGTCGCCGCGAGCAACGGCATCCCGGTCGCCGCCGAAGCCGCGTACGCGGACGTCGCGCAGGTCGAGACGGTGTTCGTCGTCGCCGGCTTCGATCCGCTGGTGTGCTACGACCGCGCACTCGGCGACTGGCTGCGCCGCCAGAACCGGCACGGCGCGACGCTCGGCGGCATCGACACCGGCAGCTTCGTGCTCGCGGAAGCCGGGCTGTTCGACGCATCGCAAACGCTCACGCTGCACTGGGAAGCGCTTGCCGCGTTCCGCGAACGCTATCCCGGCCTGAACGCGACGCAGGAACTGTTCGAGATCGACGACCGGCGCATCACTTGCGCGGGCGGCACCGCGTCGATCGACATGATGCTCGACCTGATCGGGAGACGGCACGGCGCCGATCTCGCGGCGGCGATCTCCGAGCAGTTCGTCGTCAGCCGCATCCGGCAACGCTCGGACAGCCAGCGGCTCGAGATCGCCGCGCGCTACGGCGTGCACAACCGCAAGCTGATCCAGGTGATCGACATGATGCAGCGGCATATGGAGAGCCCGCTCGGCTCGGACGCGCTCGCGCAGGACGTGTCGATCACGCGGCGCCAGCTCGAACGGCTGTTCAGCGCGACGCTGAACGACACGCCGACACACTTCTACCTCAACCTGCGCCTCGATCGCGCCCGCGAGCTGCTGCAGCAGACCGACATGAGCATCACGTCGGTCTGCGTCGCATGCGGCTTCGAATCGCCGTCTCATTTCTCGCGCGCGTATCGCTCGCGTTTCGGCGTGAGCCCGCGCAGCGACCGCCGCGCGACGCGCTGAGCAGCGCCGCCTTTACGTACAATCCGGCGCGCTATTGCGCGCTTCGACAGCGTTTCACGTCATTCGATGAACAATGCCGCCGATTGATCGACGGACCGAAGCGGCCTTCGAAAATAAATTGCAATGTCGCCGAAAATATTCTGTAACATACCTCGCAATTAATTAGATAGGCAGCCCTAAGGAGATGAGAGCCCGGGCCTGACACACGTCGCGCCACGCAGGCTGCCAAACCGCCATCAATGCCGATCCGAGGGGTATGACATGACGATGCTCGCTTCGCCGTCGCCGCACCTGCCTTCCGTTCGCTTCCCCGCCGCCTTTCCGCTTCAATTCGTTTCGACCTGACGCTTAGTCGTCCTCAGTCAGTCGAATCTCCCTGCACCGCTTTCTCGCACCGGTTCCATCGAGCCGGCGCGTGGGCCGTGTCGTGCCTGCTCGCCACGAGCGCGCGGGCGTGTTCAACCGTTGAGATGAGGATCACGTATGCAGACATCACGCAAAGCATTGCCGATCGCCCTGGGTCTCGCGCTCGGCTTCGGCATCGTCGGCGGCAGCGCGGCCGATACCAAGGTCGCGAACCCGCAGGCGTCGAGCCTGCGCGAAAGCCTGACGCGCGGCGTGGCACCGGCCGCGACCAAGGCCGATACGGCCGCGGGTCAGTTCCGCGCGGACGGCGTCGCCGTCACGCTGTACAACCCCGCGTATCGCGCAAAGAAGGCGGCCGCCACGCCCGCCGCCACCGCGCGCGATTTCGTCGCATCGCAGGCGACGCAGCTCGGGCTCGACCCAGCCGCGCTCGCGAGCCTCGCGGTGACGTCGGAGCGCGACGACGCCGATTTCACCGTCGTGCGCTTCCAGCAGCAGGCGGCCGGGCTGCCCGTATACGGCAGCGAGATCGCGGTGACGGTCGCGAAGGACGGCCGCATCCTGTACGTCGCGAGCAACACGATCAACGGCGTGGTCGCCACCGCGCGCAAGGCGCAGGCCGTCGACCAGCAGCAGGCGCTTGACCGCGCGCGCGCGTATCTCGGCGTCGGCGGCTTCACGAACCTCGACGCGCAGCTCGTCGCGTTCGTCGACAAGGCCGGCACGCATACCGCATGGAAGGTGCGCGGCCGCCCGCAGGACGGCCCGAAGGGCGACTGGGAACTGCTGATCGACGCGGGCAGCGGCGAAGTGCTGCGCGCCGAGGACAAGGCGTTCTATGCGACCGACGGCACCGGTTTCGTGTTCCGGCCGGATCCGCTTTCGTCGACGAAGAGCAGCTACGGCAGCACGGGCTACAAGGACAACAACGATGCGGATTCCACGCAGCTCACGGCCTCGCGCGTACGCGTGACGCTGAAGGATCTCGCGCAGTCGAATTCACGCTACGTGCTGTCGGGCCCGTATGCGTCGTGCGTCGATTTCGATGCGCCGCGCGACAACGCCTGCCCGGCACAGGCCACGCCCGCATTCGAGTTCACGCGCGGCAACCTGTACTTCGAGGCGGTGAACACGTACTACCACATCGACACGTTCCTTCGTTACGTGAATCAGACGCTCGGCATCAAGGCGATGCCGTACCAGTACACGGGCGGCGTGCAGTACGACCCGCACGGCGAATCGGGCGACGACAACTCGTCGTACTCGTCGAGCAGCGGCCGGCTCACCTTCGGCCAGGGCGGCGTCGACGATGCGGAAGATGCGGACGTCGTGATCCACGAGCTCGGCCACGGCATCCACGACTGGGTGACCAACGGCGGCCTGTCACAGCAGGAAGGCCTGTCGGAAGGCACCGGCGACTATCTCGCCGCCGCGTACAGCCGCGACTTCAACCAGTGGAGCCCGTCCGACGCGCAGTATCACTGGGTCTACAACTGGGACGGCCACAACGAATACTGGGGCGGCCGCGTGACGAACTGGAACGTCGGGCGCACCTACGCGCAGGCACGCGGCGCCGAGATCCACACGGCCGGCCAGTACTGGGCGTCGTGCAACCTCGTCGCGCGCGACGCGATCGGCGCGCAGGCGATGGACAAGGCGTTCCTGAAGGGCCTGTCGATGACCAACAGCTCGACGAACCAGAAGGCCGCCGCGCAAGCGGTGCTGACAGCCGCCGCCGCACTCGGCTACAGCAGCGCGCAGCTCACGGCGATCGGCAATGCGTACAACAAGAGTTGCACGTACGGCGTGACCGTGCCGCAGAAGTCGTAATTCCGTAGCAGGCGGGGGGGGCGTCGCACGACCTGCGGCGCGCCCTCTTCCTCGACATCGCCATCCTCACGAGATCGAACATGCCTACTCTGACATTGACCCGCCTGAGCGCCGCGCTGGGCGGCATGCTGCTGACCGCCGCCGCGCACGCCACGCCGGTGTGGATCACGCTCGGCGACACCGCTTTCCGCCAGCTTCAACGCATCGATGCGAGCGCGACCGCGCAATACAGCACCACGCTCGACGCCGGCAAGACGGCCGACGGCGCCGCGCGCCGCGAAACCGTGCACGTCGTCGAGATCGACGACGCGCGGCTCGGCGAACTCGCCCATGCGGTACACCATGCGCGCGGCCACGGGCCCGGCTACATCGTGCACGACTCGTTCGACGACGCACGCCTGGCGTTGCAGCCGGTACCCGCGGCGCTCGCGAAACAGGTGGCCGCGACCGCTTACACGGTGTCGAACGCGCCGCAGATCAAAACCTGGGTGCAGCAACTGCAGGCCAGTAACATCGTCGGCACGATCGCATCGATGTCCGGCTTCACCAACCGCTACTACACGACGTCGCACGGCGTCGCCGCATCGGACTGGCTCGCGCTGCAGTGGAAGCAACTGGCCGGCTCGCGCACCGACATCGCCGTCGAGCAGTTCGCGCATACGGGCTTCCCGCAGAAATCCGTGATCCTAACGATTCGCGGCAGCGATCCCGCCGCGGGCACGGTCGTGCTGGGCGGCCACCTCGATTCGACGGTCGGCCGCACGACGGAAAACACGCGCTCGCCCGGCGCCGACGACGATGCGTCCGGCATTGCCAGCCTGACAGAAGCGCTGCGCGTGCTGCTCGCGAACGACTACCGGCCGAAGCGAACGATCAAGTTCGTCGGCTACGCGGCCGAGGAAGCCGGGCTGCTCGGATCGAAGGCGATCGCCAAGCAGTTCCGCACGCAGAATGCGAACGTGGTTGGCGTGCTGCAGTTGGACATGACGAACTACAAGGGCGATCCGAAAGACATCTACCTGATCACCGACTACACGAGCGCCGCGCAGAACATCTACCTGACGAACCTGGCGAAGACCTACCTGCCCGAACTCGCGATCGGCACGTCGCAATGCGGATATGCCTGTTCGGACCACGCGTCCTGGAATGCGCAGGGTTATCCGGCGTCGTTCCCGTTCGAGGCCGACCAGAACGACAGTCCGTACATCCATACCGTGAACGACACGCTGGAGAATTCGGACCGGCAGGCGAACCACGCGCTGAAGTTCGGCAAGCTGGCGCTCGCGTATGCAGTCGATCTCGGCGGTGACGGCAGCGCAACCGTAAAACGCTGACGCGACCTCGCCGCCTCGAGCCGCACCGGGCGCGCGCGTCGTGCGCGCCCATTCGAGCGCGTTTCCCGTTCCGGATAGAATCGTCGTTCGATCACTTCCGCAACACGGTGCACATCCATGACCGACCTCCCCCGCTCCGCCGACGATCTCTCGCCCGAGCGCGTCACGACCGCGTTCGACCTGCCCGGCCACACGACCGTCCGTTCGCTCGGCGTCGCGCAGGGCATCATCGTGCGTTCGCGCTCGATCGTCGGCTCGTTCGGTGCGGCGCTGCAGACCATCTTCGGCGGCAACATCACGCTCTATACGTCGCTGTGCGAGAAGGCGCGCGAGCAGGCATTCGACAAGATGCTCGCCGACGCGCGCAAGCTCGGCGCGAATGCGATCGTCGCGATGCGCTACGACTCGACCGAGATCGGGTCGGGCGTGACGGAAGTCATCTGCTACGGCACGGCCGTGCGCGTGACGCAGGATGCGTGACGCGCGTCATGCGTCGCGTTCGAGCGACTTCATGTTGGTCAGCTGAGGAAACAGTTTCATCCATGTCAGCGCGACGGCGATCGTCGCCGCGCCGCCGACGACGATCGCGGCCGGCGCGCCCCACCACGCCGCCGTCACACCCGATTCGAATTCGCCGAGCTGGTTCGACGTACCGATGAACAGCGAGTTGACCGCGCTCACGCGGCCGAGCATGTCGTCGGGCGTACGCAGTTGCACGAGCGACAGGCGCACGACGACGCTCACGACGTCCGACGCACCCAACGCCGCCAGCGCGACGAGCGACACCGCGAAATGCCTCGACAGCCCGAACACGATGGTTGCGATGCCGAACGCGATCACGCCGCCGAACATCGCGCGGCCGGGCCGCCCCTTCAACGGAAAACGCGTAAGCCACAGCGTGCCCGCGAGTGCGCCGACCGCGGGCGCCGCGCGCAACGCGCCCAGCCCCCACGGCCCGACCTGCAGAATGTCGCGCGCATAGATCGGCAGCAGCGCGGTCGCGCCGCCGAACAGCACCGCGAACAGGTCGAGCGACAACGCACCGAGGATCGCCGGTTCGCGCCGGATGAACGCGATACCGGAAAACACCGAGCGCAGCGTGACCGGCTCGCGCGCGGGGGGCGCGCTGCGCAGCGGAATCGTGCCGCTCAGCACCGCCGCGATCGCGAACGCGACGACGCTCGTGCCGAACGCGGCGGGCGCGCCGACGCCATACAGCAGCCCGCCGAACGCCGGCCCGAGGATCTGCGCGGCCTGGTTCGCGGACGTCGATAGCGCGGTCGCGCGCGGCAGGTCGCCGCGCGGCACGACGGCCGGCAGCAGCGACGACACCGACGGCGATTCGAACGCGCGCGCGGTGCCGACGATCGCCGCAAGCGCATACACGCCCGGTGCGGTGAGCCCCCCTTTCGCGGTGCCGAGCAGGAATACGCCGGCGGCCAGCGCCTCGACGCTCTGGCAGATCGTCGCGATGCGCCGGCGATCGTAACGGTCGGCCACCTGCCCGACGACGAGCGTCAGCGCGAACATCGGCACGAACTGCGCGAGCCCGACGAGACCGAGCGCGAACGCGCTGTGCGTGAGCGCATAGACGTACCAGCCGATCGCGACCGACAGGATCTGGAACGCGAGCGACGACATCACGCGCGTGCCCCAAAAGCGCTGGAACGGTGCGTGGCGGAACAGGTTGGCGGGTAACGGTGCGGTCATCGGAGGGATGTGTGGAAGCGGGCGATCGGCGAGACACGGGGCGCGTCAAACCGCGATGATATCGCCAACCGCCGAAACCTCGTCTCGTGCACGTCCGCCACGCGCGGCACCACACCGTACAAAAAAAAAGCGCGAACCGCGGTTCGCGCCAAAGAGAGACCTCGCTGAAGACGTCGAATGAACTACCCCACCCCGCTCAGAACGAATGCCGCATCCCGATCCGCACATCGGCCTGCGTCTGCGTCGTCGACGGCGTGAAGCTGTACCCGATCACGGCATCGACACCCTGCGACGCACGCAGGTAATCGCCGGAGATGTACACGTCGGTGCGCTTCGACAGCAGGTAGTGCAGGCCGGCCGTGCCCTGGTTCCAGTGGTGGCCTTCGAAGCGCGTGTGCTGGTAGCCCGCGATGAAGCTCAGCGCCGGCGTGAACTGGTACAGGCCGCCACCTTCGTACACCTGCATGTGCGACGACTGGCCGAAGCCCTTGATCGTCGTGTACGAGAAGTTCGCGTCGAGCGACAGCTTGCCGATCGTGTAGCTCGTGCCGATGCCGAACGTGCCCTGGCTGTCGACGTCCATCGCGGTGTTCGCGAACAGGTCGGTGCGGGCGCCGGTCGCCGGATCGACGGTCACGGTCTGCTGGCCGAGGAACGTATGCGTGCCGATCATCGCGTACGGGTCGAACGCATAGATGCCGTTCGGGTTGTTCAGGCGCGTGTAAGCGGCGCCGATCGAGAAGTCGCCCTTCGTGTAGCTTGCGCCCGCGCTCCATGCGCTGTTGCGATGGAAGTTGCCGGCGACGTTGCCGAACGAGTACATCGCGCCGAACTTGAAGCCGCTCAGGTCGTTCGACAGGAACTTGACCGAGTTCGGCAGGCGGTCGCCATTGAAACGGTCGAAGTCGCCCTGGTGGATCGCGTAGCCGCTGCCCCATGCCGAGATGTTGTAGATCGACACGAGCTCGTTGGTGATGTCCAGCTGGTTGCCGAACGACAGCGTGCCCCAGTCGTTCTGGAGACCGACATAAGCCTGCCGCCCGAACTCCGCCCCGCCGAAGCCGAGCTGGCCGTTGCCGAGGTGGAACCCGCTCTCGAGCGCGAACACGGCCTTCAGGCCGCCGCCGAGATCTTCCGTGCCCTTCAGGCCGAAGCGGTTCCCGTAGGAAACGCCGTCATCGAACTTGACCACGTGCGAACCGCCCGTGTTGTTAACGTACGTAATGCCCGCATCGAGAATCCCGTATAGCGTCACGCTGCTCTGCGCGTGGCCGATGGCGGGAATACAGGCCGCGCATGCCAGCGCGGCGGCTACGGCAACTTTCTTTTGCTTCATTGTCGACCACCCTCCCTGAACCCTTCGATGGAAAGAACCGTGGCCTGGCGCGCGCAGCAATACGCCGGCTGATTCGAATTCGTTACGTCCGCTGGCTTCGGCATTTCGTTTTCCGCAATAACGGAGCCATTGGCGAAAAATACAAACCCATATTTCAGGTCACCAGTCTGAAGGCGACACCAAATGGTCTTGATGCGACTGGTCGGGAAAACACCGAGACGGGCGGCACGGCAAAAACCGGCCGCCCGGAGGCAGGTCAGCGGGCGTCGAGCGCCGCGCGCACGGCCGGCAGGGCCGGCGTGCCGGATGCGGTCGTCACGCCGTCCAGCCAGCCCTCGACGAGCGCCGGGTCGGCCTTCAGCACATGCTGCGCCGCGAGCGCGGGCGACGTTTTGTGGTCGAGCATGTCTGCGATCATGCGGTTCTCGACGTCCACGGAGAACGTCATCTGCCGGAACAGCCGCGCCAGGTTCGCGCACTGGCCGGCAAAGCCCGGGCGCGTCACCGTGTTGACGGTCGCACCGCCATAGTTCGGGCCGAAATACGCGTCGCCGCCCGACAGGTAGGTCAAGTGGAACTTCGTGTTCATCAGGTGCGGCTCCCACGCGAGAAAGACGATCCAGCGCTTGTCCCGCACCGCGCGCTCGACCTGCGTGAGCATCCCCGTCTCGCTCGATTCGACGAGCGACCAGTTCGCGGACCCGAGCGCATGATCGGACAGCATCCGCTTGATGTTCTGGTTCGCGGGCGCGCCGGGCTCGATCCCGTAGATCTTGTCGCCGAAGCGGTCCGCGTAGCGCGCGAGATCGGCGAACGTGTGCACGCCAGCCGCCGCGACGTAGTCGGGCACGGCCAGCGTGAACTTCGCGCCGCTCAGGTTCGCGTGCAACACGTCGATCGACTTCTCGTCGACGAACGGCTTCACGAGCGGCGCCTGCGCGGGCATCCAGTTGCCGAGGAACACGTCGACCTGCCCTTTCTTCAAGCCCTGGTATGTGATCGGCACCGACAGGTTCGCGACGTCCTGCCGGTAGCCGAGCGCCTTCAGCACGACGCCGGCCATCGCGTTCGTCGCGTCGATGTCGGTCCAGCCGGGCGCCGCCATCTTCACGTCGCGACACGTCTGCGGATCGGCGGCGTGTGCGGACTGCATCGCCACCACGCACCCGGCCGCGGCCAGCGCCGTGCCGAGCCTCCGGATTGCTGCATTGCATTGCCGTTTCATGATTCGCTTCCTCCGTCGTTCGTCAATGACCGCGATGCGGTACGTTCAGCGCCCGACGCGCGGAAAGCGCGCCATCGCTTCGAGCGTGTCGAGTTCGATGTGATTGCGCATGTAGCGCTGGCTCGCGTCGGAGAACGGCTGCCAGTCCCATGCCTGGATGCGGCCCTGCGTCGTCGCCGCGTAATGGAACCGGCGCCGCCGCTGGCTCGCGCGCACCTGGGCGTCGAGTTCCGGCAGGTTCCAGCGCCGCGCCGCCTCCGCACGGAATGCGGCGAGCACGTCGGCAGCTTCGGGCAGACCGGCCAGATTCGTACGCTCGCGCGGATCGTCGGCGAGGTTGTAGAGCTGGTCGGGGTCGGCCGGGCAATGCACGTACTTCCAGTCGCCGCGGCGGATCATCACGACCGGCGCGACCGCCCCTTCCGCAAGGTATTCGCCCAGCGCGACGTCGTGCGCGCTCGCGCCCCGCAGATGCGGCACGAGGCTCGCGCCGTCGATCGCGTCGGGCCAGCCGCCGGCCGGCGCCGCGCCAGCCAGGTCGACGAGCGTCGGCAGCAGGTCGACGTGCGATACCGGTCCGCGCACGCGCGCGGCGTCGAAGCGGCCCGGCGCATGCACGATCAACGGCACGCGGCACCCGCCCTCGAAGAACGTCATCTTGTACCAGAGTCCGCGCTCGCCGAGCATGTCGCCGTGGTCGGACGTGACGATCACGATCGTGTCGTCTGCGAACCCGCATTGGTCGAGCGCGGCCAGCACGCTGCCGAACTGCGCGTCGACGTAGGACGTCGCGCCATAGTACGCGCGGCGCGCGGCGCGGATCTGCGCGTCGGTCGGCGGCGTGCGGTCGTTTTCGCAGACGAAGCGCAGCCGCTGCGAATGCGGATCGCTCTCGGCCGCATCGAGCCGCACGGCCGGCATGTCGATCTCGTCATCGCTGTACAGATCCCAGTATTCGCGCGTGATCGCGTACGGATCGTGCGGATGCGTCAGCGAGACGACCATGCAGAACGGCCGCTCGTCGTGCAGGGCCGCACGCTCGCGCGCGACATCATAGAGCTTCTGCTTCGCCGCGAACGTGACTTCGTCGTCGAAGTCGAGCTGGTTCGTGCGCACGCACGGGCCGGCCTCGAGCACCGAGCTCATGTTGTGATACCAGCTCGGCCGCTCGGTCGGGCGGTCCCAGTCGGGCACCCAGCCGAAGTCGGCGGGATAGATGTCGGTCGTCAACCGCTCCTCGAAGCCGTGCAGCTGGTCGGGGCCGCAGAAATGCATCTTGCCGGACAGCATCGTGCGGTAGCCGCCCGCGCGCAGGTAGTGCGCGAAGGTCAGCGTTTGCGCCGGCAGTTCGGCGGCGTTATCGTAAGCGCCAATACCCGACGGCAGCTTGCCGGTCAGCAGCGAGAAGCGCGATGGCGCGCACAGCGGGCTCGCGCAATACGCGGCATCGAACACCACGCCTTGCGAGGCCAGCCGGTCGAGCGTCGGCGTGCGTGCGACGCGATTGCCGTAGGCCGGCAACGCGAACGGCGTCAACTGGTCGGCCATCAGGATCAGGATGTTGGGAGTCGGGTTCGTCATCGGCGGTCGTGGGGAAATCGGTGTTCGAACGGAACGGTGCGACGCCTGGGCAGCGGCGCAGCCAGCATGACGGACGCAGCGTGAAGAAAGTGCCGCGCGCACCGGCCGCGACTGGCTAGAATCGCGGAAGGATCGGCACGGTGCCGTGCCGTCCGAAGCACTATCCCCCGCCCGAATTCGCGCGGGAAGGCGTCCGGCCCTTATGAGGCCATTAGAGAGACTTATGTCGAAATCCGAACCGTTACCGTCGATGCAGGCGCTGCGCGCGTTCGAATCGGCCGCCCGTCTCCAGAGCTTCACGGCCGCCGCGCGCGAGCTCGGCTCGACGCAGCCGGCCGTGAGCCAGCAGGTGTTCCAGCTCGAGGCGGAACTCGGCGTGCCGCTGTTCGAGCGCAGCCCGCGCGGCGTCACGCTGACGAGCGACGGCCAGTGCCTGTACGAAGCCGTGCGGGTGAGCCTCGACACGCTGCGCGGCGCCACCGCGACGCTGCGCGCGCGCCGCGAGCATGGCGCACTCACGATCGTCACGGATTTCGGTTTCGCGACCTACTGGCTGATGCCGCGCCTCGCGGGCCTGAAACGCGTGATGCCGGACGTCGACGTGCGGGTCGTCACGTCACAGGACTTCGACGCGCAGCGCGACCACGCCGACATCGCGATCCTGTTCGGCGATGGCCACTGGCCGTCGTGCACGGCCGCGCGGCTCTTTCCGGAATCCGTCACCCCGGTCTGCTCGCCCGCGTTCCGCGCCGCGCACCCGCACGTCGCCCGGCCCGACCACCTGCATGCGCTGCCGCTGCTGCACGTGCAGCCGACGCGCCCCGAACGCTGGCTGTCGTGGGCCGGCTGGTTCGACGCGCACGGCCAGGACGCGCCGGCCGCCGCGCGCGGCGTGACCTTCAACAGCTATGCGCTCGTGATCCATGCTGCGCTGCTCGGCGAGGGTGTCGCGCTCGGCTGGTCGCCGCTCGTCGACGAGCTCGTCGCGTCCGGGCAGCTCGTGAAGCTCGTCGACGCGCCCGTCGTCACGTCGCGCGGCTACTTCCTCGTGCGTCCACCGCAGCGCCCCGAGCCGGACGCGACCCACGTGTTCCGGCGCTGGCTGCTGGATGCGTGCGCACCTGCCTGAACGATCGTCCAGCCGGCCGGAGGATACGCGCCCGACGCGGGCCGTACCGGCTGCGCCCCGTCGCCCGACGCCCGCCGGCGAGCCCGCACATGAAGCGCCGCCCCCGCCCGGCCGCGCTGGCGCGCCGATACCAGCCACACGGCGGGTTGGTTCTATCCGCGCCGAAAACGTCCTGATTTACTTGAGTCTCCCGCTACCCGCGTAGCCTGGCGCCCCGGTGCGCCGCCGCGCGGGTTCGCGACCCATGACTCCGAGGAATTTCATGACCGCCGACTCACGCCCCGATCAATTCGTCCTGACGCTGTCGTGCCCGAGCGCGGCCGGCCAGGTCGCCGCCGTCGTCGGCTTTCTCGAGCGCCATCGCTGCTACGTCGATGCGCTGAACGTGTTCGACGACGATCTCAGCAACCACTTCTTCGTGCGCTGCGTGTTTCATCCGACGGATGAGACGCTACAGATCGACGCGTTGCGCCAGGAGTTCGGGCCGATCGCGACCGGGCTCGGCGGCGGCGGTGAAGGCGACACGCAATGGGCGATCCACGACGTCAACGCGCGCCCGAAAGTGCTGATCATGGTGTCGAAGCTCGAGCACTGCCTCGCGGACCTGCTGTTCCGCTGGCGGATGGGCGAGCTGAAGATGGACATCGTCGGCATCGTGTCGAACCATCCGGATTTCGAGCCGCTCGCCGCGCAGCACGGGCTGCCGTTCCGCCACTTCCCGATCACGGCCGACACCAAGGCGCAGCAGGAAGCGCAGTGGCTCGACTTCTTCGAATCGAGCGGTGCCGAACTCGTGATCCTCGCGCGCTACATGCAGGTGCTGTCGCAGGAAACCAGCGCGAAGCTCGCGAACCGCGCAATCAACATCCATCACTCGTTCCTGCCCGGCTTCAAGGGCGCGAAGCCGTATCACCAGGCGCATGCACGCGGCGTGAAGCTGATCGGCGCGACCGCGCACTTCGTGACCGACGATCTCGATGAAGGTCCGATCATCGAGCAGGTGGTCGAACGCGTCGATCACGCATTGCGTCCCGAGCAACTGCTCGCGGTCGGCCGCGACGTCGAATGCATCACGCTTGCACGCGCGGTGAAGGCGTTCATCGAGCGCCGCGTGTTCCTGAACGGCGACCGGACGGTGGTGTTTCCGTAAGCACATATATTCGGCGCGCAGCCAACAAAAAACCCGACCGGCAGCAACAACCGGTCGGGTTTTTCATCGCCTGACGTTCGACGCTTCGCGCGACGGCTCCGGGTGCGGTGTCCGGATTCGTCACGCGCCGCGCGTGCCGTGGTCAGGTGCTCACTTCACCCACGCGAAGTGGTACGACAGCCAGATCGTGAGGCCCGCGCCGACCAGCGCCGCATACGGCATCAGGTTCAGCCACATCGCGCGCTTCGGCACCTCGAGCTCCATGTCGCGCTGCATCTGCGCGGGGAAACGGCCGCGATCCTGCCAGTAGTGGCGATAGAGAAACACCGGCACGATCAGCAGCATCGCGATCAGCCCGTTGCGCAGCGTGCCTTCGCCTTGCAGGTTCGCACCCGCGCCGACATAGACGAGGTTCGCGTAGCCGCAGATCGAACCGGCGACGAGCAGCCAGGTCGGGCAGCGGAACGGCCGATCCCAGTTGCCGCGATCCATCCGGTGGATCCAGCCGGACTGAAGGTTCAGGAATACGAACAGCATGTAGCAGACGTTCGAGATCGACAGCACCGTCATGTAGTCCGACATCATCAGCAACACGAGGTTGAAGCCGAGATCGGTCCACATCGCCCGCGTGGGCGAGCCGTGCTCGTTCACGTGCGACAGATACTTCGGCAGCCAGCCGTCGACCGATGCCTGGTACAGCGTGCGCGACGAGCCCATCATCGACGTCATCACGATCAGCAGGATCGACAGCATCAGCATCACGACGACCGCATTCGCGACCCATGCGCCGCCGCCGACGATCTTCGCCATCGCGGCCGCGACGCCGGTGCCGTCGCCGATCGACGGATCGAGCATCGCCTGCGTGCCGAGTGCGCCCTGGAACGCCATCGGCACGAGCGTCATCACGACGAGACACAGCGCGCCCGACCAGAAGATCGCTTTCGCGGTGTCGCGACGCGGATCACGGAATTCACGCGTATAGCAGACGGCCGTCTCGAAGCCGTACGACGCCCAGCCGGCCATGAACATCGCGCCGAGCGCCATCGTGACGCCCTGCCCGTTCCACGACCCGAAGGTCGCGGTCGTGAGGTTGCCTTGCGCATCATGACCGAGCGGCAGCAGCGGAAGCAGGTTCGACATCGGCACGTCGCCGGTGACGAACGGCACGATGCCGACGATCAAGAGCGGCGTGAGCGACGCGATGCCGAGGATGCGCTGCGTGCGCGCCGCCTTCGACGCGCCGCTGTGCTGCAGTTTGAACGTGATGAGAAGCAGAATCGTCGCGATGATGAATGTCGCGTTGATCCGAAGGGAAAGACCCGGCTTGATGAACCCGAGGTCCGCAACCTTGAGCTGCCAGTGCAGCACCGCCGCATCGGCGGGAAAGAGACTCGTGAGCGCATAGCTCGCCGCGAGGCCGCAGCCGAGCGCGAGCATCGGCGACCACGCGAGCCAGTTGCACCACACGGAAACCGGGGCAATCAGCTTGCTGTATCGAACCCAGCCGATCGCGCCATACACCGACGCGCCGCCCGATTTATGGGGAAATAGCCCCGATATTTCCGCATAAGTCGCGCTTTGAATCAGCCCCATCGTGATCGCGGCGATCCAGATCGCCCACGCGGGCTGGCCGATCGTCGCGCATACGCCGCCGATCGTGAACAGCACGCCTGCCGGCACACCGCTCGTTACCCAGAATGCGTCTTTCCAAGTCAGGCCACGGTGCAGCGTGTGGCCCGTCGAATCATGTGAGATGGTTGCCTCAACACCACTGGTGCGATTAGCACGCAGTCCTGCCTGATTCATCCAATTCCTCCTCTCGATCAGCGTGAGCGCTTCAGCGCTTACTCCGGTCCGATGCAAAGCAGATGATTCCGCACAAGGGCGCTAGTGTAACAACTTACGCGCATTTTTGCAGAATCGGAAATAGAAAACCGGGATATGGCCGCATGAATTCACGATTATTTCGGATTCCTGCGGGCCACTCCCGGCGTGTTGTTTTATGATTTCGCGCGACGAATCGCCGCGGTCTTACTGTGCGCCTTCAGTCCACGAATTCACGCGATCCGCATGCGCCGCAATCCATGCATCGGCGGCCGCTTCCGGCTTCGAGCCGTTCTGGATCGCGAGCATCACGCTGTCGATCTCGCCCGGCTTCCACTGGAACTTCTTCAGGAACGCGACGACCGGCTTGGCCTTCGTTTCGAGCTGCGGGTTCACGACGCTGTCGACGTGCTCCGCGCCGCCGAACACCTTCTTCGGATCCTCGAGGAAGCGCAGCTTCCACTTCGCGAACATCCAGTGCGGCGCCCAGCCGGTCACGATCACCGGCTTGTTCGCGCCGACGGAGCGCGACAGCTCGGCCGTCATCGCACTGCCCGAGCTCGGCATCAGCGTGTAGTTCAGGCCGTAGCTCTTGATCGCTTCGTCGGTCTTGCGCATCACGCCCGCGCCCGCGTCGATGCCGACGATCCGGCCGCCGAAGCTGCTTTTCTCGGCATTCAGGTCGTCAATGCTCTTCGCCTTCACGTAGTCGGGGACGATCAGGCCGATCTTCGCGTCGGGGAAGTTCGCGCCGAGATCGACAACCTTCGCCTTGTATTCGCCCCAGTAGGAACCGTGCGTGACGGGCAGCCACGCGGACAGCGTCGCGTCGAGGTCGCCGCGTGCCACGCCCTGCCACATGATCCCGGCAGCGACCGGTACGAGCTGGACCTGGTAGCCGAGCTTCTTCTCGATCACGCGAGCCGCGACGTTCGACGTCGCGACGCTGTCGTCCCAGCCCTCGACGTAGCCGATCTTCAGCGTGGGCTTCGTATCGGCGAGCGCCGACGCGCTCAGTGCCACCATCGCCGACAGTGCGCCGGTCCACAACAGTTTTCCGAACAACTTCATGGTCGATCTCCTTGAAATGCGCACCGTGCGCGTTGTCTCTCTAGGTTCTTCAACCACAATTCCGCGGTATCGTTGTTTTCCGACGGATGCTTGTCCGGGCGCGACGCGACGCCCCCGGACATGCAATGGCTTTTTTTTGACTATTTGTCGATCACAAGATCCGACAGCGGCTTGCTGCAGCACAGCAGCACCATCCCCTGATCGATCTCGCGCTGGCGGATGCCGCCGTTGTGCTTCATCTCGACCTGCCCCGACACGAGCTTCACCTTGCAGGTGCCGCACATGCCCTGCGTGCACGACGCCGGCAGCCGCACGCCCGACTGGCGCGCCGCGTCGAGCACGTGCTGCTCGGAGCCGCACGAGATCTCGCGGTTGCTCTTCGCGAAGCTGACCGTGTACTGCTTCGTCGCGGCATCGGCGCCGTCGGCGGCCGGCACGAGTTCGGCGAGCACGTCGTCGCTCGCGGTCTGCGCGAGCGTTTCGAACGAGAAGCTTTCCTCGTGATACTGCTTGCGATCGAAGCCGGCTTCGTCGAGCAGGTCGCGCACGGCCTTCATGTATGGCGCGGGGCCGCACGTGAAGATCTCGCGCTCCATGAAGTCCGGTGCGATCAGTTTCAGCAGCGGCAGCGTCAGGAAGCCCGTGACGCCCGGCCAGTTGGTGCGTGCACCGACACGCTCGACGACGAACGACGTGCGGAAATTCGTATGGTTCGACGCGATCAGATCGAGTTCGCGCGCGAAGATGATGTCGTCCGGCGTGCGTGCGCTGTGCACGAACAGGATGTCGCGATCCTCTGCAAGATCATGGTGCGCGCGGCTCATCGACATCAGCGGCGTGACGCCCGAACCGGCCGACAGGAACAAATACTTGCGCGCCGGATGCCGCGCGCACGTGAATTCGCCGGCCGGGCCGAGCACACGCACCGACGCGCCCGGCTGCAGGTTGTCGTGCAGCCAGTTCGACACCTTGCCGCCCGGCACGCGCTTGACGGTGATCGAGATCGTGTGCGGCCGCGCCGGCGACGACGAGATCGTGTAGCACCGGTTGATCGTCTCGCCTTCGATGTCGAGCTCGAGCGTGATGAACTGCCCGGGCTCGAACGAGAACGCACGGCCCTGCGGCGAACGGAAGAAGAAGCTCTTCACGTCGTGGGTTTCCTGCCGCACGTGGCAGCACACCAGCGTTTCCTCGACGTCGCTCGTCCAGCGCTCGGGGAGCGCGTTCCAGAACGCCGGGTGTGTAACCCGGCTGTCCGCCGGCTCGAAATTGGCCGCATCTCGCATCATGTGTAACTCCGCTTGCTGTTCCGCTGACTACTACGCGCCGGTCTTTTCGGCGAGCCGGCCGATGTACCAGGCCGAGAATTTTTCGACGAGACCTTCCGTGTACGGCGAATACGGGCCCGGCTCGTACGCGCTGCTGGTCGCGCCGCGCTGCGAGAACTCGACGAGCGCGCGATCCTGGTCGTTGGTCGCGTTCCACACGGCCGTCAGGTTCTTCACGTCGTAGTCGATGCCTTCCTTCGCGTCCTTGTGCACGAGCCACTTGGTACGCACGAGCGTCTTGCCGGCCGACAGCGGAATCACCGAGAACGTCACGATGTGATCGCTCATGAAGTGGTGCCACGAGTTCGGCTGCGTCCAGAACGACAGGCCACCGAGGTCGGCCTGTTCGAACTTGCCGAGCAGCTTCTTCGACGCGACCTTCGCGTCGAGCGTCTGCGATTCGCCGTGGCGGTCGAGCGGCAGGCGCTGCGTGCGGAAGCCCGTCACGTCGCTCAGCTTTTCGATTTCGGCGGACGGCAGGCCCATCTCGGCCCACTCCTTGCCACGGCGCACGCAGGTTTCCGCGAATGCGTCCATGCCTTCGGCGTTCGCGTCGGAGCGCTGGTAGCCGAAGCCGTATTCGTACAGCGAGATCGTCAGCTCGGGATGGTTCGCGACGCAGTGATAGCACTCGCGGTTGTTCTCCATCGTGAGCTTCCAGTTGCCTTCCTCGATGATGTCGATCTGTGCGGCGATCTTCGTGCTCGGCAGATCGTGCGGCAGCAGATACGGCTCCATCTGGGCGCGCAGCTGCGCGAAATCGACCGGCGGCTCCTCGGCGAGGCAGATGAAGATCAGCCCCGCGAGGTTCTGCACGTGCACCGACTTCAGGCTGTGCTTGCAGCGATCGAACTGCTCGCCCATGTGCTCGGCGAACATCAGCTGGCCCGTCAGGTTGTAGGTCCAGCTGTGGTACGGGCACACGATGTTGCCGACCGAGCCTTTATCCTCGTTGCACAGGCGCGCGCCGCGGTGGCGGCACACGTTGTGGAACGCGCGGATTTCCATGTCGTCGTCGCGCACGATCAGGATCGAGTCGCTGCCCAGTTCCACGGTCAGGTAGTCGCCCGGCTCGGGAATGTCCGGTTCGACCGCAACCTGGATCCAGTGCTGGCGGAAAATCGCCTCCATGTCGAGGGCGAAGATTTCCTCGCTCGTATAGAACGGCGCTTCGAGGCTGTAACCTTCCTTGCGTCGCTCGATCAGTGCACGAATGTCTGCCGATACTTTCATCGTTTGCTCCGGATTCCTTGCGTCCCAGTGTGGTTGCCGACAGGCATCAAAATCAGTAGTCGATGAGCTGATGCTCGCGCAAATACGCGAGGATCACTTGTGCTTTTTCGACTGAACTCCCTTCATTTACGACGTTGCCGCCGCGGCTTTCGGTCGTCGTCGCCGACAGCATCCGGGCATGCCCGGAGCGCTTCTCGGCGGCGACCAGCTTTACGGGTTTACGCTCGATCGGGCCAACCTTCCACGCGCTGGCATCTGCATCCGCGCCGGTCGACGTCAGCGCCGGGCGGATCGCCCCGGCCCGCAGCCGCGCATACGCGTAGCGCGGCGCCACGTTGGCGAGCGGATGGACCGCGACGACGGCAGGCAGCGCCGCGTCGACGCGCCGCCGCAACCCTTTCGGCAAGAATTGCCGGACCGCCGCGCGGCCGCCGTCGACGGTCACGTCGACGGCCGCGCCGACGAGCGGATAGCCGAGCGTCGCGGCGACGCGATACGGCAGCATCCCGGTGTCGTACGCGCCCTCGGCGCGGGTGCCGGTCAGCACGAGGTCGTAGCCTTCGACGCGCGCGGCGAGCGCATGCGCGGCATCGTCGCCGTCGTGGCAGGCCAGCACCTCGACCTGCCGCGCACCGAGCGCGAGGTATTCAGCAAGCGCTTCATTCGCGGGGTCTCCCGCATGGAGCACGTCGAGCTGGGCGCGATGCCGCTCCGCGAGCTGACGGCCGACCTCGAGCGCGGCCGCGTCGTTGCGGCTGTAGCGCGCGGTGCCGCTGACCGGGTGCCGGCCCACGGAGACGAGCACCGCGATGCGTTGCAACTGGCGGGGGGCGTTCATGCTGCGACTCCTTCGGATTCACGGGCGCCGACCGCGGTCGGCGATTGTCCGCGCGACGCGCGCGCGGCCTGCACCTGTTCGATCAGCGCGGCGATCGTCGCCTGCGCGTCGCCCACCACCGTCAGGTTCGCGCGCTTGGCGATCGGCGCGCTGCCGTCGAGGTTGACCGCGATCACGTGGCGGCAGTCCTTGATCCCCTGCAAGTGCTGCACCGCGCCCGAGATGCCGAACGCGATGTACACGCTGGCCTCGACCGTCTTGCCGGTCGCGCCCACCTGCTTGTCGCGCGTGAAGTGACCGTTGTCGACCGCGACGCGGCTCGCGCCGATCGCCGCGCCGAATGCGCCGGCGAGCCGCTCGAACGCGCCGATGTCGGACACGCCGTTGCCGGCCGACACGATGAAGTCGGCTTCCTCCAGCGCGACCTGCGCCGCGTCGATTTCCTCGAGGCCGAGATCGCGGTACGGTTGCGCCGCGTCGCCGGCCGGGCGGATGAAGTCGGCGGCCAGGCGCTCGCCGGCACCGACGAACGGCAGTTTTGCTTCGACCGCGTTCTGCGCAAGCAGGATCACGTCGGGCAAGCCGCGCGTCGCGAACGCACGGCCGGCCTGCGCATACGCGCCAACGTGCTTCGCGTCGATTTCGACCACGTGGGTCGCGACGCTCGCGCCGGCAGCCGCCGCGTAACGCCGGCCCAGGTCGCCGTCGCCGGTCGCGTTGTCGGGCACGAACACGTGCTTCGGCGCGAGCGCCGCGGCGCAGGCCTGCAACGCTTGCAATTCGCTTTCGGGCGCAAAGGCGCGACGGTCGAAGTCGGCCAGCTCGATCAGCTTGTCGACGCCGAGCTCCGCTGCGTCATCCTTCAGTTCGCCGAACGCCAGCAGCGCGACTTCCGTCTGCGCGTCGGCGAGTACCGCGGCGGCGGCGACCGCCTGCCGCGCATGGTCGTCGAGCGCGCCGCGCTCGGTGTGCGCCACCACCAGCATCACGTGCTTCGGGTCCTGCACCGCGCGGCGCGGCTTCGCGGCCGCGGCGCCGTGACCGTGCGCGGACCACTGCGTGGCGCTCGCGTCGGCGCTGCCTTCCTCGCCCAGCGTGATGCGCTTCAGGCCCGCGGCCGTGATGATGAACGGCCGGCGCGGATCGATTCGTTTGATCGTGTTCATCGATTCACTCCAGCGAGGCGGCAACGAGTTCGGCCACGTCGAGCACGTCGGGGCGCGGGCCCACGACGCCTTCGAGCATCGCCGTGCAGTTCGGGCATCCGACCGCGACCACGTCCGCGCCAATGGCGCGCGCGTCGGCGATGCGGATGTCGGGAATGCGCTGCTTGCCCGGGATGTCGGTCAGCGGCGCGCCGCCGCCACCGCCGCAGCAGCGGCCGCGCATGCCGTTGCGCTCCATCTCGACGACCTGGATGCCGATCGTCTTCAGCAGCTTGCGCGGCGATTCCGTCTCGCCGTTGTAGCGGCCGAGGTAGCACGGGTCGTGATACGTGGTGCGCTTCTCGCGCAGCGCCTCGACGGCCTTCGGTGCGATCTTGCCGCTGTCGGCCAGCTCCGCGAGGTAAGTCGTGTGATGCTTGACCGTCACGCGCAGCCCGAGCGCGCGGTATTCGTTGCGCAGGCTGTGCATCACGTGCGGGTCGGCCGTCACGATCTGCTTGTACGACAGCGAGCCGAGCGTGCCGATCAGGCGCTTCGCCATCTGCTGGAACGTCGCTTCGTCGCCGAGGCGACGTGCGACGTCGCCGGTGTCGGTCTCGGTCCCGCCGAGCACCGCGTAGTCGACGCCCGCCTTGTTCAGCACCTTCACGAATGCGCGCAGCGTACGCTGGTAACGCATGTCGAACGCACCTTCACCGGCGACGAACAGCACATCGACCGGCTTGCCGGGTTGCGCGACGGGTGCGTTCAGGTCGACCGACCAGTCGTAACGTGCAGCCGTGTCGTAGCCGCCCATCGTGCCGGTCTCGCGCAGGTTCGCGAGCACTTCCTGGCCCTTGCCCGGCACCGTGCCGTGCACCAGGGTGCGGTTGCGGCGCATGTCGACGATCGCGTCGACGTGCTCGATCAGCATCGGGCACTCCTGCACGCAGGCACGGCAGGTCGTGCACGACCAGAGCGTCTGCTCCTCGATCAGGCCGGACACGATCGGGCCGTTCGGCTCGCCGCGATGCTGGCCGACCGCGAGGCCCGGCGTCGGGCTGCCGGCGTACGCGGCATCGGTGCCGCCCGCCATGCCGACGACGAGATCCTGGATCAGTTTCTTCGGGTTCAGCGGCTGGCCCGATGCGAACGCGGGGCACGCGGCCTCGCACTTGCCGCACTGCACGCACGCGTCGAAGCTCAGCAGCTGGTTCCAGCGGAATTCGACCGGCTTCGCGACGCCATACTCCTCGTGCTCGATGTCCGGCAGCTTCAGCGCGGTCGGCGGCGTGGCCGTGCCGTTGCCCGTGAACGATTCGCGGGTGGCCGCGAATCGTTCCTGGCGCGGGTGGAATGCGAGGTGCAGCAGGCCGGCGATCGCGTGCTTCATCGGGCCGCCCTTCGCGGCGCCGACGGTCATCGTGAATGCACCGGCGCCGATCAGCAGCGCGCAGAGCACCGCGAACGCACCCGACATCGCGCCGGCCGGCACGACCATGAACAGCACGAGGCCGAGCGCGAACGAGCCGAGCAGCCAGGGCAGCGCGTTCCACGGGCCGCGCGACAGGCGGGCCGGCACGTCCTTGGCCGCGCGGCGGCGCCAGACGAACACCACGCCGACGAGCATCGCGAGCGCCGCGAGGAAGATCAGCTTGTCGAGCCACGGCGAGTAGATCGCCAGGCCGTAGTTGACGAACACCAGCGCGAGCGCGGCGATCGCGCCGCCGGCGGTCGCGACGTGGGTCTTCGCGATGTACGGATCGCGGGCAACCACGTGGTGCAGGTCGACGAAATAGCGCTTCGGGATCGCGAACAGGTTCGCGACGCCGAACGAGCCGGGCGCCGTCGCGCGCCCGAGACGCCAGTAGGACGAGCGCTTCGCGACCGCGAACGCGAGCCCCGCCACCGACAGCCACAGCAGTGCGGTAATGAGGAAAGCCGGATTCATCTTTAGAAATCCTTGACGAGGCGCAGCGAGTCGTAGATCGCACCGTGGACGTTGTGCATCGAGATGCAGTCGCCGACACGGAACAGCAGGAAGCGGCCGTTGCCCAGTTCTTCCGACAGGCACGGCTGCGGCTCGGCCGCGAACAGCGTGTGCGGATCGATCTGGCCGTGGTTCACCGACTCCGGCTTGAGCTTCCAGTACAGCTCGTCATTCGGCGACGAACCGTTCTCGATCACCACCTGGTCGACCGCGCGCTCTTCCAGTTCCTCGGTGTATTCGTTGCGCAGCACGGCGATCATCTTGCCGTTTTCCTCGTACACGCGATCGAGCATGGTGTTCGGCGTCGGGATCACGCCGAGCGCATACAGGCGGCGATAGAAGATCGGGAACGTCGTGCCGCCGCAATCGTCGGCCACCTTCACGTCGGGGGTCACGACCTCGACCTTCGAGCCGCGGCTGGCCATGAAGTCCGCCACGCCGGCGCCCGCATGCGTGCTCACGCCGTCGAACAGCAGCACGTTCTGCTTCGGCTCGACCTTGCCGGTCAGGATGTCCCACGAGCTGACGGCCAGCCCTTCGGCCACGCCCCAGGCCGGCACCTGCCACGTGAAGCTCGAGCCGCCGGTCGCGAGCACGACGATGTCCGGCTTCTCGGCCATGATCATCTTCTCGTCGGCGGCGACGCCCAGGCGGCGATCAACGCCCAGGCGCTTGGTTTCCATGTCGAACCAGCGAATGATCCCGGACATCTGTTCGCGCTGCGGCGCCTTCGCGGCGATCATCACCTGGCCGCCCACTTCGGTGTTCTTCTCGAACAGCACCACGTCGTGGCCGCGCAGCTTCGCGACGCGTGCGGCCTCGAGCCCCGCGGGGCCCGCGCCGACCACCACCACCTTGCGCTTCGGGCCGCGCGACTTCTCGATGATGTGCGGCATCGTCGCTTCGCGCGACGTCGCGGCGTTCTGGATGCAGAGCACGTCGAGGCCGTTGTACTGGCGGTCGATGCAGTAGTTCGCGCCGACGCACTGCTTGATTTCGTCTTCCCGGCCGTCGCGGATCTTGATCACCATGTGCGGATCGGCGATCTGCGCGCGCGTCATGCCGACCAGGTCGATCATGCCGGTGGCGAGCAGGCGCTCGGCCTGGCCCGCGTCACGGATGCTCTGCGCGTGCATCACGGGAATCTTCACCACCGACTTGATGCCGGCCGCGAGGTGCACGAACGGCTCCGGCGGCAGCGCCATCGGCGGCATGCAGTTGGCGATCGTGTTGTGCGTGTCGCCGCCCGACCCGACCACGCTCAGGTAGTCGATCAGGCCGGTCTCCGACATCGCCTGCGCGATTTCCTTCAGTGCCTCGTGATCGAGACCGTCCTCGTGGAATTCGTCGCCGCACATCCGCAGGCCGACGCAGAAGTCCTTGCCGACCGCTTCGCGCACGGCCGTCAGCACTTCGATGCCGAAGCGCAGACGGTTTTCGAGGCTGCCGCCCCATTCGTCGGTGCGATGGTTCGAACGCTTGCTCCAGAACTGGTCGATCAGGTGCTGGTGCGCGGCGGAGATCTCGATGCCGTCCATGCCGGCTGCCTTCACGCGCTTCGCGGCCGCCGCGAAGTCGCCGATGATGCGGCGGATTTCCTCGATCTCGATGATCTTCGCGTTGCCGCGGTGCACCGGCTCGCGCACGCCCGACGGCGACATCAGATGCGGCCAGTGCTCGCCATGGAACGACGAGCGGCGGCCCATGTGCGTCGCCTGGATCATGATCTTCGCGCCGTGCTTGTGCATCGTGTCGGCCAGACGTGTAAGCGGGTCGATGATCTTGTCGTTCGACAAGTTCACCGACTTCCACCAGCCCTGCGGGCTGTCGATCGACACGGGGCTCGAGCCGCCGCAGATCGCGAGGCCGACGCCACCCTTCGCCTTCTCTTCGTAATAGCGGATGTAGCGGTCGCCCGGCAGGCCGCCCGGCTCGGCATACACCTCCGCGTGCGCGGTGCTGACGATCCGGTTGCGCAGCGTCAGCTGGTTCAGCTGCATGGGTTTGAACAGGTGGGGATAACGCATCGCAGGCGACCTCTGGCGTTCGAATGTCTCGTGTTGCGGGTGTTGTTGTGTTGCTGTGTCGTGATGTCAGCGCATCAGTGCGCGATCGGTGACACTTCGAAGACGCAGTGGTCGTGGTGCTCGGCCGCACACTGCACTTCCTTCGATTGCGCGCGCGGCGCGCCCTTGCCTTCCGGCGTCGTGTCGTTGACCCAGTCCATCGCGCCGGCGAACCAGCCCGCGAACATGTAGCAGAGCTTGCCTTCCTTGCCCGGCTGCTGGAGCACGAACGACGAGTGGCGCAGCTCGATCTTCGCGCGCGCGCTGGCCGGATCGGCCTCGATGATCGAGAACAGGCCCCAGCCGCGTTGCGACAGGCGCTTCAGGTAGTGCTCGAACACGGCCATGCCGGTCAGCCCGTGCAGCTTCGCTTCCTTGTCGCACCAGTGGTATGCGGACTTGTAGCCGGCCTTGTAGAGGATCTCGGCATACGCCTCGACGCCGAGCGCTTCTTCGACGGCGACATGGTTGTTCGTGAAGAAGTGGCGCGGCACGTACAGCATCGGCAGCGCGTCGGTGGTCCAGACGCCGGTATCGGGATCGACGTTGATCGGCAGTTGCGGTTGCATCGTGGTGACTCCGTGAGGAAAAAAGGCCGCGCGGTTCTGGCGCAGGCACGACATCGTCCGCGTGCCCGCGCTGCAAGCGCCGGCACGTCCCGATTGTTCTTGTGTTGAATCGCGGGCGGCGGTTCGGGTCGGCGGGCGCTTACGCGCCCCACACGTCCTTGAACACGCGCACCCAGTTCTCGCCCATGATCTTGCGGATGCGCGACTCCTTCCAGCCGTGGCGTTCCATCGCCGCGGTCAGGTTCGGGAATTCGCCGATCGTGCGGATGCCGTCCGGGTTGATCACCTTGCCGAAGTTCGTCAGCTGGCGATAGCGGCCCTTGTCGTGCGTCAGCATGTCGAAGAATTCCTTCGCGAAATCCTGCGTGAAGTCCGTGCCGATGCCGACCGCGTCTTCGCCGATCAGGTTCACGACGTAGTCGATCGCCTCGATGTAGTCGTCGATGTTCGCCTCGATCCCGCGCTTCAGGAACGGCGCGAACATCGTCACGCCGACGAAGCCGCCGGCGTCGGCGATTTCCTTCAGCTGTGCGTCGCTCTTGTTGCGCGGATGTTCCTTCAGGCCCGACGGCAGGCAGTGCGAGTAGCACACCGGCTTCTTCGAGAACGCGATCGCTTCCGACGACGTGTTGCCGCCCACATGCGACAGGTCGACCATGATGCCGACGCGGTTCATCTCGGTGATCACTTCGCGGCCGAAGTCGGACAGGCCGCCGTCACGCTCGTAGCAGCCCGTGCCGACCAGGTTCTGCGTGTTGTAGCAAAGCTGCACGACGCGCACGCCCATGTCGGCGAACGCCTCGATGTAGCCGAGGTTGTCCTCGAATGCGTGCGCGTTCTGGAAGCCGAGGATGATGCCGGTCTTGCCTTCCTTCTTCGCACGGAAGATGTCGTCGGTCGTGCGCACCAGCGTCAGCAGTTCGCCGTTGTCGCGGATCTTCTTCTTCATCACGCCGATGTTGTCGACGGTCTTGGTGAAGTTCTCCCACACCGACACCGTGCAGTTCGCGGCCGTGATGCCACCCTTGCGCATGTCCTCGAACACCGGCTTCTCGAACTTCGAGATGTTCAGTCCGTCGATGATGATGCTGTCCTGATGCAGCGTGCTCATATCTGCCTCTCGCTCCAGTTTCTGCTTTTGTGGGGGTCGTCGATCAGTAAATCGGGAAGCGCTCGCAGAGCGCGAAAATCTCGCGGCGCACGCGCTGTTCGGTCGCGTGGTCGCCTTCCGGGTTCGCGCGCAGCGCGTCGAACACTTCGAGAATCAGGCGGCCGACCTCGCGGAACTCCGCGACGCCGAAGCCGCGCGTCGTGCCGGCCGGCGTGCCGAGGCGGATGCCCGACGTGACGGTCGGCTTCTCGGTGTCGAACGGAATGCCGTTCTTGTTGCAGGTGATGCCCGCCCGTTCCAGCGCCTGCTCGACCGGCGCGCCCTTCAGGCCCTTCGGGCGCAGGTCGACCAGCAGCAGGTGGTTGTCGGTGCCGCCGGTGACGAGGTCCACGCCGCCCGCCTTCAGCACTTCGCCAAGCGCCTGCGCGTTCGCGAGCACGTTGTCGATGTAGGTCTTGAAGTCCGCGTGCAGCACTTCGCCGAACGCGACGGCCTTGCCGGCGATCACGTGCATCAGCGGGCCGCCTTGCAGGCCGGGGAACACGGCCGAGTTGATCTTCTTCGCGATCTCTTCGTCGTTGGTCAGCACGAAGCCGCCGCGCGGACCGCGCAGCGTCTTGTGCGTGGTCGACGTGACGACGTGCGCATGCTCGACCGGGTTCGCATGGCGGCCGGCGGCGATCACGCCCGCGATGTGCGCCATGTCGACCATCAGCTTCGCGCCGACGCTGTCGGCGATCGCACGGAAGCGCGCGAAGTCCAGCGCGCGCGGGTACGCCGAGAAGCCGGCGATGATCAGGTTCGGCTTGTGCTCGTGCGCGAGCGCTTCAACCTGGTCGTAGTCGATACGCATCGTGTCGCGGTTCACGCCGTATTGCACGGCATTGAACCACTTGCCCGACAGCGCCGGCTTGGCGCCGTGCGTCAGGTGGCCGCCGGCGTCCAGCGACATGCCGAGCACGGTGTCGCCCGGCTTCGCCAGCGCGAGCATCACTGACCCGTTCGCCTGCGCGCCCGAGTGCGGCTGCACGTTCGCGTAGCCGGCGTTGAAGATCTGCTTCACGCGCTCGATCGCCAGCGCCTCCACCTCGTCCGCGAATTCGCAGCCGCCGTAGTAACGCTTGCCCGGATAGCCTTCCGCATACTTGTTGGTCAGCACCGAACCCTGCGCCTCCAGCACCGCGCGCGACACGATGTTTTCCGACGCGATCAGCTCGACTTGCGACTGCTGGCGCTCGAGCTCCTTCAGGATGGCGCTGCGCACCGGAGCGTCGCGCTCGGCGAGGGGCTGCGAGAAGAAAGGCTGGGTGTTCGACATAGTGCGTCCGTGACGAAGAATAAAGGGCGTGCAACCGAAGCTCGAGGCCCGCCATGCCTGGGTTTCCAGCGCATCCAGTGCAAGGCTGCCGACGGCTCTATTCTTGTCGTTCGGATTTTCGGCGGATTGATGAATTTAGACGCGTTCTTTGCCTTTTCCGCCATGCGCGTCCGTTTTGTACAAGTGACCGGTCGTGCTTTTTCCGATGACGAAGCAAACCGGCGTGTGCGGTTTGTCCACGGACAGGCACTTCGCCGGTGCCTGAGCTGCGCGTCAAGGGTGCAGCGCAGCCCGTTTACGGTGCAGTGCAGCATCCGCCTTCCACCCTTACGACGTATGCAGCTAGGGTTTAGCCGTATGGCACGCTTGTTGCGCTCGCTCACACAATACGGCAGCCCGACCCGTGCCTCTCGGGCCAAAAGCTATTAGAGATTCAAGGAACGCCCCCCATGTCGCCCGACCGCACAGCGTCGCTGTCCCACTTCGCGTTCATGCCTTTACCGAACTTCACGATGATCGCGTTCACCAATGCGATCGAGGTGCTTCGGATGGCGAACTACCTGAGCGGCCAGCCGCTCTATCGCTGGTCGATCATCAGCCCGGAAGGCGGCCCGGTCACGGCGAGCAACGGCCTCACGGTCGACACGGGCCCGGCCGAATGCGTGGGGCAGCCGGATATCGTATTCGTGTGCGGCGGTGTCGACGTGCAACGCGCGACCACGCCCGCCCATCTGTCGACGCTGCGCCGCTTCGCGCGCATGGGACTGCCGCTCGGCAGCCTGTGCACCGGCACCTATGCGCTCGCGAAGTCGGGGCTGCTCGCGGGCTATGCATGCGCGATCCACTGGGAAAACATGTCGGCGCTGAAGGAAGAGTTTCCGGACACGCGCTTTCTGAAGGAACTGTTCGTGGTCGACCGCGACCGCATCACGTGCACGGGCGGCGTCGCGCCGCTCGACATGATGCTGAACCTGATCGCCGCGCGCGTGGGCACCGCGCGCGTCACGCAGATCGCCGAGCAGTTCATCGTCGAACACGTGCGCGACACGAGCGCGCAACAGCGGATGCCGCTCGTCGCGCGGCTCGGCTCGGCGAACAAGTCGCTGTTCGAAGTGATCTCGCTGATGGAAAACAACATCGAGGAGCCGCTGTCGCGCGAGGAACTCGCACGACTCGCGAACATGTCGCAGCGCCAGCTGCAGCGCCTGTTCCGCGAGCATCTCGGGATGACGCCCACGCACTATTACCTGACGCTGCGGCTGCGCCGCGCGCGCGAGTTGCTGCTGCAGACCGACATGTCGATCATGCACATCACGATGGCGTGCGGCTTCCAGTCGGCCTGCCACTTCAGCAAGAGCTATCGCGATGCGTTCGGCGTCGCGCCAACGCGCGAGCGCCGCAAGCAGGTCGCGCCGCTCGCGCAGGGCGCGGCGGCTGCCGGACCGGCGTTTCCGGCGCATGTGATTCACGCGTGACACGGGCGCGGCGCGATAAAAAAGGCGGCCTCGAGGGCCGCCTTTTTGCTGGTGCTTACGATCCCCACACCTGCATTTCGTCGAGCGAGTAACCCCACTGCGTCGCCCGCTTCGTGCCGAGCATCCGCACGTAGCGGCCCTGCGCGTTCAGGTTCGGCAGCGTGACGTGACCGTACGACACGCCGTTGTTCGTCGAGTAGACCGTCGTCCAGTTCGCGTTGTCGGTCGACGTCTGGATCTGGTAGACGAGCGCGCCCGCGTCCCAGTAGAGATCGACGCTGCTGATCTTCTTCACCGCGCCGAGATCGACGGAGATCCATTGCGGATCGACGCCCGCGCCTTCCGGCGAATCCCAGCGCGTGCTCGTCGTGTTGCCGTCGAACGCCTTGTCCGCCGTCAGCGATGCGTTGTAGCTCGCCGACGCAGCAGCCGGACGACCTTGCGACAGCAGCATCGGCTGCGCGGCGGCCGGGCCACCGTAGTAGCTCGAGCCGAGCTTCGCCTTGGTCGTGTCCGCATTCACGCCGAACTGCGACAGACTCCAGCGCTGGCCGGTGGTCACGTCGCCCACATAGAGCTGGTAGCCGCCCGCCGTCGTCGACGAGAAGAACACGTAGTTCGTGCCGCTCACCGGCGCCGGATCGGAGTTGTTGCTCATGCAGTCGCTGATCGGCAGCGCGTTCGGCGTCGACGCCGGGTCCGCGGTCTTCGCATAGATCTGGTCGGCACCGCCCGTGTCCTTCCAGCGCGCGTAGAACACCATGCCGTCGCCGCGTACGATCGGATAGTAGGTCTGCAGACCGGCCGGATGATCGAACACCGCCGTCGTGCCGGTCGTGATCGTGCGCTTCATCAGTCCCATGTTCGAGCCGGTGCCCGTCGCGTAGTAGACGGCGCTCGCGTCCGGCGCGAGGAACGGCATCGAGTATTCGGCGCCCGCCGGTGCGTTGGTCAGGCTCACGACCGACGTGAACACCGGGCCCGTGCTCGTGTACGACAGCGTGCCCTGCTTCACGTCGCCGTTCTGCTTGAACACGAGCGTCTTGCCGTCGGCGCTGAACTTCGGATCCTCGTTGCGCGTCGCGCCCGTGCTGTTCGTCAGGTTGACCGGCGGCGTGCCGGCGCCGAGCTGCAGCATGAACACGTTCCAGGCGCCATTGCTGATGCCCATGAACGCAAGCCACTTGCCGTCGGGGCTGAACACGCCGTTCATCGGATCGGTGATGCCCCAGCTGCTCTTGCTCAACTGCGTGAGCGTGCGGGCCGAAAAGTCGTACAGGAACAGCTGGCTCGTGCCGTCGCCGTACTTGACGTAGCTGTGATAGACGAGCTTGCCGGTCAGTGCGGCGGGAAACGACGCATTGGATTGGGTCGGGGGATTGTTGATGCAGGCCGCTTCGGCGGCGCCGCCGAGCAGGTTGAGCGCGAGGCCGGCGACGAGGCCCGCGACGAGGAACTTCGATTTCACGCTGATTGCTTCCGGGTAAGGTAAGGACGTTGCGCACCCGGTCCCGCACATGGTGCGCGGTCGTCACGGATCCGCCGTCAGGGGGCGTGAAGACCGTATCGATCACGCATCGGGAATAAGGCTTGCGAAGAATGCCGGTTCGCTGGTCTGAAGAAAAGGATCAGAGTCGGCCGAAAACGTGCGTATCAGCGGGTTGCGGATGAACGATTGGGGGCGGGATTGAACGCGGCGGACGCCGTGCTACTCTTTTTTCAGCGACGGCCGCGATCGGCCGGAGGCCAGGCATGAAGCGATATGCGGTGCTCGCACAGACGATTGCCGATTCGATCCGGCGCGGCGACCTGCCGGCAGGCGCACGCATTCCGACCGTGCGCTCGGCATGCAGCGCCTATCGTGTCAGTCCTTCCACCGTATTTCGCGCGTACTACGCGCTCGAAAGCGAGGGCTTGATCGTCGCGCGCGCGCGTTGCGGTTATTTCGTTGCGAACCTCGATGACAAGCGAGTGCGCGCGGGTCGCGACACACCGCGCAAACCGGCTGCATCGCAGACCGGCGGCGACGATGCGCTGTTCCAGCTGATCGACTCGCTCAAACGCGACGACATCGTGCCGCTGGGTTCCGCGTTCGCCAGCTATTCACTGTTTCCGATGAGCAGCCTGTGGCGATATGCGGCGACGGCCGCCCGCAACATGGACCGCGAGAAACTGCTGGCCGGCCTGCCGCCCGGCAACGAGGCGCTGCGCCGCCAGATTGCGTTGCGGTACCTGAACGCGGGCGCGTCGTTGCCGATGGAAGAAATCGTCATCACGACCGGCGCGGCGGAAGCGCTGACGCTGAGCCTGCAGGCGCTCACGCGCCCTGGCGACCTGGTCGCGATCGAACGCCCTGCCTTCCCCGCGGTGCTGCAAGCCGTGCAGCGGCTGCATCTGAAGGCCATCGAGATTCCGGTTGATCCGCGCACCGGCCTCGATCTCGACGCGCTCGCCGACGTGCTCGACACGCATCCGGTGCGCGCGTGCTGGTTCATGACCTCGTTCCACAACCCGACCGGCGCGACGCTGCCAGACGAGCGCAAGCGCCGGCTGATCGAACTGCTCGCATCGCACCAGGTGCCGCTGATCGAGGACGACGTGTTCGGAGAACTACATTTCGGCCCGACGCCCACGCGCCCCGCGAAACTGTATGACGACAACGGGCTCGTGCTGCATTGCGGTTCGTTCTCGAAGTGCCTCGCCCCCGGTTTCCGGGTCGGCTGGGTCGCCGCCGGACGTTACGTGAAGCAGATCAGGCAGGTGAAGAACGCGAGCGCGCCGGCGGCGGACGTGCCCGCGCAGATGGCCGTGTCCAGCTATCTGCGCAACGGCGCGTACGACCGCTTCCTGCGCAGGCTCCGGCTCAACCTCGCGGCCCACCAGGCGCAGATGCTCGCGGCCGTTCGCGCGTACTTCCCGGCCGACACCGAGGTGTATGCCCCGCGCGGCGGATATTTCCTGTGGATCGAATTGCCGCCGCACGTGGATGCGATGCAGTTGTTCGGCGACGCGATGGAGAATGGGGTCAGCCTCGCGCCCGGGCCGATCTTTTCGATGACGGGCGCCTTTCACCGCTACGTCCGGCTGAACTATGGCCGACCGTGGACCCCTGCCGTCGAGGACGCGATGCGCACCATCGGAAGGCTCGCGGGGCGGCAACAGCAGACGAGGTAGCAACGATCATGCAAGTCCTGCCCAACCGGAAAGTCCGCACGCGCGACACGCTGCGCGGCGCACTGAACCTGCGTGCCGAGCCGCGCGCCACCGTCAGCCAGCGCTGCCGGCAGTGCGGCTTCATGGCGTTCCGCGCCAGCGAGCAGTGCCCCGTCTGCGGACAGGGAGGCTGGCCGTTCGCGCCGCTGCGCCGATCGAACGACGATGCGCCCGCCGCGCAGGCCACGCCTCCGCACGAGGCGCAGCCCGTCCCGACGTGGTCGTCGCGCGTCGCAGCCGCGGTGCGCGGCGCGGCGGTCCAGCGGCCGCGCGCGTCGAGCGCGCCGCTGCTGAGCATCCTGACCCTCGTGATGCTGGTCGGCGGCTATGTGACGTATGACCGGACGTGCCGGGTGGATCCCGTCTGTCGCGGACCGGGCGCGTCGCGCCCGGTGACGGCTTACGCCAGTCTGCATGCGGCTGACGCGCCGACGTTGCCGGTCGGGCCCGCGCCCGCACCCGTCCAGGCAATGCATCCGGCCGAGCGCGCGGCAGTCGACGCCGATCGGCTCGCCGACGCCAATGTCGACACCGACGCCGATCGGTCGAGCAAGGCCGCTCAGCCCGGCAATGCGGGCACGCCCCGACACGTGGCAGGACGCCCGATGACGACGCTCGCGCGGCACGCGCCGCCGGTTCACGGACCGGACAGCGCGCGCGGCGGCGGCATTCGCGTCGCCGACTGGAAAGGCGGTGCCACCGCGACGCGACGCGGGCACGCGATACGCCGCGTGACCCTGCATACGCGTCATGGTCGGCGCGCGATGGCGAGCGGGGCCGAAACGGCGATGATCTATCGCGGGCATTGAGCGCGCGGCGCACGGCGACCGCAGCCACGCCCACAAGGAAAAACGGGCGGCACCGTCTCCGGTGCCGCCCGCTTCGTGCCCGTCGTTCGTGCGTCAGGCCGCCAGCAAGCCGTGCGGATCGATCACGAATTTGCGCGGCGCGCCGCCGTCGAACTTCTTGTAGCCTTCCGGCGCCTGGTCGAGCGAGATCACTTCGACGTTGACGATCTTCGCGATCGGCAGACGGTCGAACAGGATTGCCTGCATCAGGTTGCGGTTGTACTTGAGCACCGGCGTCTGGCCCGTGAAGAACGAGTGCGACTTCGCCCAGCCGAGGCCGAAGCGGATGCTCAGGCTGCCGTGCTGCGCGGCCTTGTCCTTCGCGCCCGGATCGTCCGTCACGTACAGGCCCGGGATGCCGATCGCGCCGGCCGGCCGCGTGATTTCCATCAGCGAGTTCAGCACCGTCGCGGGCGCTTCCTCGGAATGGCCCGACGAACCGTGGCCGTGCGCCTCGAAGCCGACGCAGTCGACCGCGCAATCGATCTCCGGCACGCCGAGGATCTGCTCGATCTGCTCGCCGAGCGACGCGTCCTTCGACAGGTCGACCGTCTCGAAGCCCATCGCCCGCGCGTGCGCGAGGCGTTCCGCGTTCATGTCGCCGACGATCGTCACCGCCGCGCCGAGCAGGCGCGCCGACGCGGCCGCCGCCATGCCGACCGGGCCCGCACCCGCAATGTAGACCGTCGAGCCCGGCTTCACGCCCGCGCTTACCGCGCCGTGATAGCCGGTCGGAAGAATGTCGGACAGGCAGGTCAGATCGCGAATCTTCGCCATCGCCTGGTCGCGGTCGGGGAATTTCAGCAGGTTGAAGTCCGCGTACGGCACGAGCACGTACTCGGCCTGGCCGCCGATCCAGCCGCCCATGTCGACGTAGCCGTAAGCACCGCCGGCACGCGACGGGTTCACGTTCAGGCACACACCCGTATGCGTGTCCTTGCACATCGCGCAGCGGCCGCATGCGACGTTGAACGGCACCGACACGAGATCACCGATCTTCAGCGTCTCGACGTCCGGGCCCACCTCGACCACTTCGCCCGTGATCTCGTGACCGAGCACGAGGCCGACCGGAGCGGTCGTGCGGCCGCGCACCATGTGCTGGTCGGAGCCGCAGATGTTCGTGCTCACCACTTTCAGGATGACACCGTGGCCGATCGCGCGGCCGGTCGGATCGACCATTTTCGGATAATCGATCTTCTGCACTTCGACCTTGCCCGGCCCAAGATAGACGACACCTCGATTGCTGCTCATCGTATTGTCTCCATGTCTCGTTGATGGCGCTGCCGCGCGCCGACGGATGCGGCGCTACGCAACGTGCTGTTCGAGAGTAGTCCCGGAGGTGGGGGCCCCGATGTCTCAAACGCGACATGCGTTTGAACGGTGCCGACATCCATGGCGGAAACACGAAAGTCGGGTCAGGAAAGACGGCCGGAGAGCGCGATCGTGCAAGGCACGGAACGCGTGAGCGCGCGCCCGGCCGATCGGCGCGAGCGGGCCGCCCCGTCGGTCGGGCGCGCGTTACCCGCCCTGATTCTCGCGAACGATCGCGGCGGCCGCCGCTTCCGCGTCGCTCGCCACCCCGTCGTGCACGCGCGTACTGACGGCCGGCGTCGGCGGCTCGCTGTCGAGCGCATGGCCGTCGCGGTTGCGCGTATCGACCGTCGCACGCATCGACAGCCCGACCCGCAGCGGATGCGCAGCCAGATCGCGGGGATCGATCGCGATCACGACCGGCACGCGTTGCACGACCTTGATCCAGTTGCCGGCCGCGTTCTGCGAGGGCAGCATCGAGAACGCGCTGCCGGTGCCGGCCGAGAAGCCCTGCACGCGGCCGCGATAGGTCACGCGCGAGCCGTAGAGATCCGACACGATCTCGACCGGCTGCCCGATGCGCATGTGGCGGATCTGCCCTTCCTTGAAATTTGCCTCGATCCACAACTGACTGAGCTGCACGATCGACATCAGCGGCACGCCGGGCCCGACCTGCTGGCCGACCTGCACCGAACGTTGACCGATCGTGCCGTCGACCGGCGCGACGATCGTCGTGCGCTTCAGGTTCCGGTACGCGAGCTTGAACTGCGCGGCCGCCTGCACGACGGCCGGGCTTTCGTCGACGGGCAACCGGGTGCCGAGCGCGCGCGCCGCATCGAGCTGCGCCTGTGCGGCCGCGAGATTGGCCTGCGCACCGGCGACCGCCGCGCGCGCGCGCGCCAGTTCCTCCGGCGCGACGATCTCGACCGACGCGCCCGAGCGCGCGGCGAGCGCGCGCTGCGCGAGCGACAGGTCGGCCTGGCGCGCGGTCACGGCTTCGACGTACATCGTGTTCGAGATCTTCGCGTTCGCGACCTGCCGCACGGCCTGCACGAGTTGCGCCTTCGCCTGCGCGAACGCGACGGACGCCTCGGTGTCGTCGAGCCGCACCAGCGTCTGCCCGGCACGCACGGCCTGCGTATCGGCGACCAGCACGTCGGTCACGGTGCCCGGAATCTGCGCCGCGACCTGCACGATGCTGCCCGCGACGTACGCGTCGTCGGTGTCTTCGTAATAGCGGTCATGCAACAGCCAGAACGCGATCCAGACGAGCGCGGCCAGCAGCACGACCGCGAAGAACAGCGTGAAGCGCTTGCGGCGCGTCGCCCGGCGCGCGTCGAGTGCGGGATCGTTCAGGGCAGCCGGCAGCGCGGCGGTATGAAGGTTGTCGTGGTGCATCAGTCGCTTTGCGTAACGATCAGGCGGTCATGCTGGAACAAGGGGATCGGCGGCATGGCCGACGGGCCCGGCGCTGGATTCACTGCCGCCGTGCGCGCGGAAACGGGGGCGCCGCGGGGCGTCGCGCCGCCGGCCGGCGTGCGGGCCGCGTCGTCGCGTCGTGCAGCCGCCGCATTCGACGCTGCGACGACCTGCGGGACGGCCACGCTCCGCGCACGCGCATCGGCCGACGGCCCCGCCACCGACTGGCTGGTGGTCGCGGCGGCGGGCGCAGCGGCCGCGGCGGGCGCTGCGGATGCGGCGATAGAAGTGCCGCGCTTCGCAGGCCCGCCGCGCGCCCGATGCACGGTCGGCGCCTGCGCAACCGTCGCGCCCGCGTCGAACCCGCCGCCCAGCGCACCGATCAACCCGACACGCAGCGTCCGCTGCCGGCCGAGCAACGCGATCATCTGTGCGCGCTCGTCGATCAACGTGAGATCCGCGACATCGACGTCCTTCTGCATCAGCACGCCGCGCCGATGACGGTCAGTCGCAATCTCCACGATCTTTTGCGCGGCCGCGACCGCGTCCTGCTGCTGCGCGACGAGCGTCTGCGACGTACGCAGAGACGTGACGATCTGCGCGACCTGACCGAGCGCGTCGTCGACGGTCTTGTTGTACAGGCCGATCGCGACGTCGGCCTGCGCGACGTCCGCGCCGAGCTTCGCCTTCAGCCGGCCGCGATCGAACACCGGCAGCGAGATCGCCGGGCCGACGGAGCCGCCAAGCGCGTCGCGCGAGAACAGCGACGCGGGCGTCAGCGCGAACACGCCGCCGAGCGCGACGAGATTCACGTCCGGATAGAACTGCGCGCGTGTCGAATCGGCATTCGCGAACGCGGCCTCGACACGCAGCCGCGCGGCGACGATGTCGGGCCGCCGGCCCAGCAGATCGGCCGGCAGCCGCGCGGGCAGCGCGCCGCCGGCCAATGCGCCGACGCGCGGCCGCTGCAGCGCGAGCCCGCGCTCCGGGCCGCGGCCCGACAGCACACCGAGCTGCAGTTGCGCGAGCTTGATCTGCTCGTCGTTCAGCGCGATCTGCGCGAGCAGTTTGCTGCGCTTGATCGATGCGTCGCTCGCGTCGTACGCGTTGTCGAGCCCGCGCGCGGTTCGCTCGCGCAGCACGGCCGTCACGCGCTGACTGACCTTCAGCTTCTGCTGCAGCAGATCCTGCGTCGCGTACGCCTGGTCGAGCTGGCAGTACACGGTGACGATCGCGACCGCCAGCGTGAGCCGCACCTGCTCGGCTTCGACCCGCGCCGCTTCACGCAGCGACATCAGGCTCTTCGTCGCCGCGCGGTTCTTGCCCCACAGGTCGAGCTGGTAGTTGAGCCCGACGAACACCGACGACGGCGATACGTTCGGATCGCCAAATATCTCGACGGGCACGCGATAGCCGCCGACCGAAACGTTGGCGACGTCGTCGCCCGGCTTCGGCATCCGCGCGCGGCTGACCGTTGCGCCGGCCGTGCCCGTCAGCCCCGTCAACGAATCGAACTGCTGAAGCTGCGCCTGCGCGATCCGCAATCGCGCCTGAGCAACCTGCAGGTCGGGATTGTTTTGCGATGCCTCGGCGACCAGCGCGTCGAGCTGCGGATCCTGCAGTTGCTTCACCCAGTCGGGTGCGGGCCACGCACCGTTCACGCCGGGGCCGGCCGTGTGCGCGAGCGCATCGTCGGCCGGCGCGCGCAACGACAGCGACGGCAGGAAGCCCGTCGGCACGCATCCGCCCAATGCCATCGCCGCCGCCGCGGCGCCGATCAACGCACCGCCCTTCACGCCACGCGCCAGCGCTGCCGCATTTTCTTTCACACGCCGCATCGTTTCCCTCATCCCTGCTGGACGCGCTGCGCGCGCGCGGCCAGACGCGGCCGCGTGCGTTCGAGCGGACCGAGCCGGCCGAACAGGCCGTCCGCGATACCGAACAGGATGCCGGCGAGCTTGTCGCGCTTGTCGCGCTCGACGAGCGCGATCTGCACGACCTGCCACATGGTCAGCAGGTTCGGCACGATCGCCACCGGAAAGCGCAGCCCGTACTGCATCCCGAGCTGCACCGCATTGCGTGCGCTGTAGTAGCGCCGTTGCCACGAGTGATTCATCGACGTCATTTCGAAAGGGCCGAATGCGTGACGCTGCTTCGCGCCGATCCGGTGCGGCAGCACCAGCGACGGCACGACGTAGAGCGGCACGTTGCGCGCGAGCGCGCGGAAGCTGTATTCGGTATCGACGTGATCGATGAACAGCGTCTCGTCGAAGCGGCCGAGCACGTCGAACGCGGCGCGCGACACGACGCAGCCCGACGAGATCAGGAACGCACAGCGCTGCAATTGCGCATCGGGATCGACGCGCAGCCGGCGTAACGCGATCCCGTTGGTCGCCAGCTCGGGCAGGAAGCTGCGCGCGTTCTCGTCGAAGATGCGCGGGCCGGCAAGGAATGCGCGCCCCGCGAGCCCCGCGCAGGCGTCGCGCATCGTCGCAAAGTAACCGGCCGGCACGGACGAATCCTGGTCGAACAGCGCGACCGCATCGACGTTGTCGCGAAACAGCGCCGCGAGCCCCGCGTTGTACGCGCCCGCGACTCCTCCGCGATTGCCGTGATGCAGCAGCGCGATGCCGTCGCGCGCGCACAGTTCGCTTGCGCGCGGATCGGGCTGCGGCGTGTTGTCGACGACGAGCAGCGCGTCGCACGCGTGCCGCCACGTGCCGAGCGCCGCGAGCTGCGCGTCGGTCGGGTGATACAGGATCACGAGTGCGCCGAGTGTCGTCATGCCGCTCTCCTCAATGTCCGAACGAAGCTGCCGCGCCGCGCTTCGGCCGCGTGAGCCACATCATCGCGGCGAGCACGAGGCAGGTCATGCTCGCCATCCAGAACATGTCGCCCGTCGCCATCATGTACGCCTGTTGCATCACGACCTGGTGCAGCGTGGATAGCTCGCGCACGCCGTCCACGCCCATCGCGTTCAGCGTGTGCACGAAGCGCTGCGTGTTCGCCGACGCGTGCGTGACCGATTGCGACACGACGTCGTAGTGATAGGTCGCACGGTTGTCCCACAGCGTCACGCTCATTGCGGTGCCGAACGCGGCCGACAGCGTGCGCAGGAAGTTCGACAGGCTCGACGCCGCCGCGAGCCGGTCGTCCGGAATGCGCGACAACGTCGCGGCGGTCAGCGGAATGAAGAAACACGGCAGCCCGATCCCCTGGATCAGCCCGGGCGCGGCGATCTGCGCGAACGTCATCTTCAGCGTGAAATGCGCATCCCATGCGAGCACGGCCGCGAACACGAGGAAGCCGAAGGTCGCGAGCACGCGCGCGTCGAAACGGTGCGCGTGCAGGCCGACGAGAATCGAGAACACGAGCGCGAGCACGCCGAGCGACGCGGTGGCGAGCCCCGCGTGGAATGCGTTGTAGCCCATCACCGCCTGCATCCACAGCGGGAACACGACACCCACCACCGAGAAGCTCATCATCCCGAGCGAGATGATCAGCACGCAGAACGAGAACGTGCGATCGCGAAACAGGCTCAGGTCGACGACCGGATGGGCCTCGCCCGCCTCCCAGATCAGCAGCGACACGATCGCGAGCCCCGCGACCACCGCGAGCGTGACGATCAGCGGCGAATCGAACCAGCCCTTGTCGTGGCCGAGATCGAGCATCGCCTGCAGCGAACCGACGCCGATCACGAGCAGCACGATGCCCGGCACGTCGATCGGGCCGGCCGCGCCACGCTGCGCGTCGGGGCGCAGCATCGCGGTGCAGACCGCGAACGAGAACAGCCCGATCGGCAAATTGATCAGGAAGATCCACGGCCACGAGAAGCTGTCGACGATCCAGCCGCCGACCACCGGCCCGAAGATCGGCGCGAGCAGCACCGTCATCGCCCATAGCGCGAGCGCGACGGTGCGCCTGTCCGGCGGGAACGTGCGCAGCAGGATCGTCTGCGACAGCGGCACCATCGGCCCCGAGCACAGCCCCTGCAGCGCGCGGCAGACCACCAGCACGTGCAGGTCGCGCGCGAGGCCGCACAGCAGCGACGTCAGCGTGAACAGCAGCACCGCGCCGACGAACAGCCGCAGCTCGCCGACGCGCCGCGCGAGCCAGCCGGTCAGCGGCACCGCGATCGCGGCCGCGACCGAATACGAGCTGATCACCCACGTACCCTGGCTGTTCGAGACGCCGAGACTGCCCGAGATCGCGGGCACCGCGACGTTGGTGACGGTCGAGTCGAGCACTTCGATGAAGGTCGCGAGCGACAGCGCGAACGTCAGCAGCGCGAGCCGGGCGCCGCGCACCGGCGGCGCAACGGGTGCGGGTTCGCTCGCGTCGAAGGCGGCGGGCGTGTCCTGAAGCGGCGATGCCGTGCTCATGCGCCCGCCAACGCGACAACGGGCGGCGAGATCGCGCGTCCGCGGCTCGGCACGAAGCGCTCGATGTAATCGGCAGCCGTTTCGCAGCCGTCCGGCGCCGCGTTGATCAGCGCACGCGTGCGTTCCGCATGCAAGGACAATTCGGGTTCATCCAGCACGCGCGCGAGCGCCGCACCGAGACGCACGCCGTCGACCGCACCGTCGACGCGCAAGCCGGCGCCGCTTGCCGCGACGCGCTGCGCGTTGTCGAACTGGTCGTGCGCGAACGGTGTCACGACCTGCGGAATTCCGGCTTCGAACGCGAGCGCCGCCGTGCCGATCCCGCCGTGATGCACGAGCGCGCGGCAACGCGGCAGCAGCGTGCGCATCGGCACGAAGCGGCGCACGAGCAGCCGATCGCCGTCCGGCGCCGCATCGTGCGGGCTCAGCAGGATCCCGCGCGCGCCGTTCGCGCGCAGCGCATCCGCCACCGCGCGCGCATACGCCGCGTGATCGACGCGTGTCGAACCGGCCGTGAACACGACCGGGGGTTCACCGGCCGCGAGATACGCATCGAGTGCCACATCTTCGTCGGGTGTCGCAATATCGTTGAACAACGGGAAACCGCTTTGCAGGTGATTCGACGGCCAGTCCGGCTGCGGCGGCGCGAACCAGCCGGGAAACAGGCACAGCACGCCGTCGGTCGAATGCAGCCAGCGGCCCAGCACGCGCCGCGCGGGCGCGAGCCCGAGTTCGCGGCGCACCGCGTTGAGCGCCGGGCCGCAGGTGCGATCGAGCACCTGGCGCTCGATCAGCGTCATCAGCGCCGCCTTCACCGGCAGCGGCCAGCGTGCGGGAATCGTCAGGCGCGGGTGCGTCGGCGGGGCATGTGCGGACAGCAGCGTCGACGGCGACACCTGCACCGATACGTACGGCGTGCCGTGCAGTTCCTGCATGAAGCGCGCGGAGAACGCCCACAGCGTGCCGACGAGCACCGTATCGCCATCAGCCAGTGCGCGCAGCGCGTCGTAGTGCGGGCGCAGCGTCGGCGCGATCACCTGCCACAGCGTGCGAAACGACGTGCGCGAATCCCACAGCGCGGGGTTCGCCATCGCGGCCTCGTATTCGGCCGCGGTGCCGATCGGCACGAACGCGAACCCGCAACGGCGCACGATCGCCTCGAACGGCGCGTGCGTGCAAAACACGACGTCGTGGCCGCGCAGCGCGAGCGCACGCGCGACGCCGAGCAGAGGATGCACGTCGCCCGCCGACCCGATCGCGGTCACGATCACCTTCGCCATCGCGCGCCTCGCGGGGTCAATAGAAGCCGGGGATCAGCGCCGCGACCTCGCGGCGGTATTGCGCGTACGCCGGCCCGAAATACCCGGTCAGCCAGCTTTCCTCGACACGTACCTTGTACGCGAGCGACGCGAACACGAGCGCGACGCCAAGCGCGCCGCGCCACTCGCCGCCGATCAGCGCGGCGCCGACGAGCGCGATCAGGCAGCCCGTATAGATCGGGTGACGCACGAGCGCGTACGGCCCGGTGCGGACGAGTTCGTGGTCTTCCTTCAGCGTGACCGACACGCTCCAGTTCGTGCCGAGATGCAGCCGCGCCCATACGGAGAACAGCAGCCCCGCGACGAGCACCGCGAGCCCGCATTGCGCCTGCAGGCCGAAGCGCTGCCAGTCGGGCACGAGTGCCTGCCACGACGGATCGGGCAGGATGATCAGCGCGCCGCCGACGATCAGCGGAATCGACTGCAGCGTGCGCGAGCGCGACGCCTCCTTGCGCACGGTCGTCTTCACGGCCTGCGACGTCGCGATCCAGTAGGCGAGCCACGCGGCCCAGGGAACGACGATGGCGATGGTCTGAACGATATTCACGGCTGGCCTGCCTCGTGTGAAAAAGAATTCGGATGCGCCCGGTGTGCCCGGTGCGCGACGTGCTGCGTCATGACGACAGCGCCGGCATCGGCGCGGACACGCATGCGTGTGCGGCGCCGAGCGCGATGCCCGCGGCGACGGGGGGCGAGTCGCAGAAGAAGTCGAGCAGCGCCGCGCGCGTGGTTTCGCGCTGCGCGCGGCCTTCGATGTCGAGGAAATGGCCGGCGTCGGGAATCGTCGCGAAGCGCGCGCGCGGCACGTGCGTGGCGAGCTGGCGGACATCGGCCGGCGTCGTGTATTCGTCGCGCTCGCCGTTCAGGAACAGCAACTCGCAGCCGATGTTGGAAAACTCGCTCAGGTAGCGCTCCGGCTGCAGCGACAGGATCTGGTCGACGTGGAACGCGACCTGGTCCTGCTCGTCGCGCGGCAAGCGCGTCAGATAGCGGTAGTTGTAGAGCTTCATGATGCGCGGCAGGTAGCGGCCGACCGTATCGTTCAGCAGCTGCGCGGCCTTCAGGTTCTCGCCTGCCGCGATGTGGTCGCGGGCGCGCGTCACGTAGTCGACCATCGCGTCGTTCAGGAACGGCGAGAACGAGCAGATCGCCGCGCGCCGCACGCTCGGGCAGCCGCGCGCGAGCGCGAACAGCGACGCGACACCGCCCCACGACACCGATACGAGGAACGCCGGCGCGAAGCGTTCGACCAGATGCTGGAGAATCGCGGCCTCGTCGTCCTTGGTCAGAATGAAGCAGCCGGGGTTGTGCTGGCGCGACTGCCCCGCATACGGCAGGTCGAAGCAGATCGTGTTCATCCGCTCGCCGAGATACTGGACGGTCTGCCCGAACGATGCGGTCGTCGCGAGCGCGCCGTTGACGAGCATCGCCGTGTCGAACGACGGATCGAACACGTTCCGTTCGACGTAGACCTTCAGACCATTCGGTAGCGGGACCACGTGTTTTTCGGTCGGCATCGTCGTTCTCCGGTGGATGCGGCGTCTCGGCGTCGCGGCATGCTGCAGGTGCGCAATGGCGGGCGCCGGCCCTGTCGCGGTCGTTGGCCGCGCCCATTGCCGACGCACCGCGGGAAAAACCCGCGGCGCCGATTCATTCCTTTTGGTTCGGCGCCATACTAATACGGGCAATATTACTTACTCAAGTCATTCCAACGATCCCCTCTACTCCGCCCGGAAATACGCCAGATTCAAATATATTTTGCATTTTTTATGGTAGACGGACACGGCCCCGAGTTGACAGTAATCGTTTGCGATCGAGCCCGACAGACAATCGATCATCAAAACTATTTCCTTTAATTTCAACACGATATCAAGTTTCAATCGGATGATTGAAACGAATTCCGGAAAATTACCCACGACGAAACCCGAGACTCGAATTTTCGGTTTTCCGAAAATCTCACATAGCTCGACATTCTTTCGACATGTAATAAATCGATTCAATTAACTTTCGCAACCATTGCGCCATCTTTTCGGAAATCGTTTTAAACAAACTTCAAGTTATTTAACCTTCTTTCAACGCGTTTTTCCGCACCTGCACAATCACGCCGGCAGCGTCTGCTCGCCCAACCGATCGCTCGATTCACCGTCGGACCCTGTTTTTTTGTTGATTGAACGGTCAATAAAAAACCGATAAGCTGTCGACTTCCAGGAACGGCCCGTCCGGGCGAAGGGGATCGCAATGCCGAAGGTCGGAATGCGGGAGATTCGTCGCGCGCAGTTGATCGACGCGACGCTGCGCTCGATCGACGAGGCCGGCCTCCCCGGCACGACGCTCGCATCGGTCGCGCAGCGCGCGAACATCTCGACGGGTATCGTCAGCCATTACTTCGGCGACAAGGACGGCCTGCTCGAAGCCACGATGCGGCACGTGCTGCGCGATCTGTGGGCGGCCACCACGCGCCGCCGCGTCGCGGCACGCAAGGACCCGCGGTCCCGGCTGCGCGCGATCGTCGCCGCGAACTTCGACGACACGCAGGTCAGCGCACCCGTGATGAAGACCTGGCTCGCGTTCTGGTCGCAGAGCATGCACGACGCGATGCTCAAGCGCCTGCAGCACGTCAACACGCGGCGCCTCCATTCGAACCTGTGCGCGGAATTCGCCAAGGCGTTGCCGCGCGCGAAGGCACGGGAAGCCGCCAGCGGCCTCGCCGCGCTGATCGACGGCCTGTGGCTGCGCGGTGCGCTCGCCGGCGGCCCGATCGACACACGGGCTGCACTGAAGCTCGCCCACAATTACATCGACCTGCTCCTCGCGTCAGACTGACGCGTCACGCAGTCGCCCTCAAGGAGATCCTCATGTCCGTATACGGTTTGCAGCGCCTCTACATCGGCGGCGGTTACGTCGACGCCACCAGCGGCAAGACTTTCGACACCTTCGACCCCGCCACCGGCGAACTGCTCGCACAGGTGCAGCAGGCAAGCGCGGCCGACGTCGACCGCGCGGTCGCATCGGCACAGGAAGGCCAGCGCGAATGGGCCGCGATGACCGCGATGCAGCGCTCGCGCATCCTGCGCCGCGCGGTCGACCTGCTGCGCGAACGCAACGACGAACTCGCGGCGATCGAGACGCGCGACACCGGCAAGCCGATCGGCGAGACGCTCGCGGTCGACATCGTCACGGGCGCGGACGTGATCGAATACTACGCGGGCCTCGCGACCGCGATCGAGGGGCTGCAGGTGCCGCTGCGCGCCGAGTCGTTCGTGTATACGCGCCGCGAACCGCTCGGCGTGTGCGCGGGCATCGGTGCATGGAACTACCCGATCCAGATCGCGTGCTGGAAGACGGCGCCCGCGCTCGCGGCCGGCAACGCGATGGTGTTCAAGCCGAGCGAAGTCACGCCGCTCACCGCGCTGAAGCTCGCGGAAATCTATACGGAAGCCGGCGTGCCGGCCGGCGTGTTCAACGTCGTGCAGGGTGACGGTTCGGTCGGTGCGCTGCTGACGGGCCATCCGGACATCGCGAAGGTGTCGTTCACCGGCGGCGTCGAGACCGGCAAGAAAGTGATGTCGCTCGCCGGCGCATCGTCGCTGAAGGAAGTGACGATGGAGCTCGGCGGCAAGTCGCCGCTGATCGTGTTCGAGGATGCCGACCTCGACCGCGCCGCCGACATCGCGGTCACCGCCAACTTCTTCAGCTCGGGCCAGGTCTGCACCAACGGCACGCGCGTGTTCGTGCACGGCTCGGTGAAGGACACGTTCACGCAGAAGGTGCTTGAACGCGTGAAGCGCATTCGCGTCGGCAAGCCGACCGACGCCGACACCAACTTCGGCCCGCTCGTGTCGGCCGCGCAGCTCGACAAGGTGCTCGGCTTCATCGAGAGCGGCAAGGCCGAAGGCGCGAAGTTGCTCGCGGGCGGCACGCGCCTGACCGACGGCCACTTCGGCAGCGGCCAGTACGTCGCGCCGACCGTGTTCGGCGACTGCCGCGACGACATGAAGATCGTCCGCGAAGAGATTTTCGGGCCGGTGATGAGCATCCTCGATTTCGCATCGGAAGACGAAGTGATTGCCCGCGCGAACGACACGCACTACGGCCTCGCGGCCGGTGTCGTGACCGAGAACCTGTCGCGCGCGCATCGCACGATCCACCGCCTCGAAGCCGGCATCTGCTGGATCAACACGTGGGGCGAATCGCCGGCCGAGATGCCGGTTGGCGGATACAAGCAATCCGGTGTCGGACGCGAGAACGGCATCACGACGCTCGAGCACTACACTCGAATCAAGTCGGTGCAGGTCGAGCTCGGCCGCTACAACCCGGTGTTTTAAGGATCACGAAAGGAGACTGACCGTCATGACGACACGCGAATACGACTACATCATCTGCGGCGCCGGTTCCGCGGGCAACGTGCTCGCGACGCGCCTGACGGAAGATCCGAACGTCACGGTGCTGCTGCTCGAAGCGGGCGGCCCCGACTACCGCTTCGACTTCCGTACGCAGATGCCGGCGGCACTCGCCTATCCGCTGCAGGGCCGTCGCTACAACTGGGCCTACGAGACCGACCCCGAGCCGCACATGGACAACCGCCGGATGGAATGCGGCCGCGGCAAGGGGCTCGGCGGCTCGTCGCTGATCAACGGGATGTGCTACATCCGCGGCAACGCGCTCGACTACGACAACTGGTCGACGCACAAGGGGCTCGAGAACTGGACGTATCTCGACTGCCTGCCGTACTTCAAGAAGGCCGAGACGCGCGACGTCGGCCCGAACGACTATCACGGCGGCGACGGCCCCGTGTCGGTCACGACCAGCAAGCCGGGCGTGAACCCGCTGTTCGAGGCGATGGTCGATGCGGGCGTGCAGGCCGGCTATCCGCGCACCGACGACCTGAACGGCTATCAGCAGGAAGGCTTCGGCCCGATGGACCGCACCGTCACGCCGAAGGGCCGCCGCGCGAGCACCGCGCGCGGCTATCTCGACCAGGCGAAGGTGCGGCCGAACCTCGAGATCGTCACGCACGCGCTCGCCGACCGCATCCTGTTCGACGGCAAGCGCGCATCGGGCGTCACGTACCTGCGCGGCAGCGAGCGCGCGACCGCGCATGCGCGCCGCGAAGTGCTCGTGTGCAGCGGCGCGATCGCGTCGCCGCAACTGCTGCAGCGCTCGGGCGTCGGCCCCGGCGCGTGGCTGAAGGAACTCGACATCCCCGTCGTGCTCGATCTGCCCGGCGTCGGCCAGAACCTGCAGGATCACCTGGAGATGTACATCCAGTACGAGTGCAAGGAGCCGGTGTCGCTGTATCCGGCGCTCAAGTGGTGGAACCAGCCGAAGATCGGCCTCGAGTGGATGCTGAACGGCACCGGCCTCGGCGCGACCAACCACTTCGAGGCGGGCGGCTTCATCCGCACGCGCGACGACGATCCGTGGCCGAACATCCAGTATCACTTCCTGCCCGTCGCGATCAACTACAACGGCTCGAACGCGATCGAGATGCACGGCTTCCAGGCGCACGTCGGCTCGATGCGTTCGCCGAGCCGCGGCCGCGTGAAACTGCGCTCGCGCGATCCGAACGATCATCCGAGCATCCTGTTCAACTACATGGCCGAATCGCTCGACTGGCGCGAGTTCCGCGATGCGATCCGCGCGACACGCGAGATCATGCGGCAGCCCGCGCTCGACCGCTATCGCGGCCGCGAGCTGAACCCGGGTGCCGACTGCAAGAGCGACAAGGAACTCGACGCGTTCGTGCGGGCCCGCGCGGAAACCGCGTTCCATCCGTCGTGCTCGTGCAAGATGGGTTACGACGACATGGCCGTGGTCGACGAGGAAGGCCGCGTGCACGGGCTCGAAGGGCTGCGTGTGGTCGATGCGTCGATCATGCCGATCATCACGACCGGCAACCTGAACGCGCCGACGATCATGATCGCGGAGAAGATCGCCGACAAGATCCGCGGCCGCACGCCGCTGGCGCGCGTGGACGTGCCTTACTTCGTCGCGAACGGTGCGATGGCGCGCAATATCGCGAAGGCGGTGCGGCAGCCGGAAACGGCGTAACCGCGCGAGCGCCCTTCCCCGGGGCGCAGCAGCAACATGCACGGCTCGCCGCGGTCTCGCCGCGAGCCGTTTTTCATTTCATCGGGCGCTCTCGCCGCCCGTACTGAAGCGCTTGATGGCAGCCACCCTCGGCCGCACGCGTTTCGCGCGCACGATCGGATTCGATCGCGACGTCAGGCTCATCGCGCCGCTCAGACGCTCGAACGCGACATCCTCCTTCATCCCGAAGCGACCGACCGCCGGCCACGCGAGCACTTCATCGAGCCACGCCTGCCACGCGTCGCCATGAAAGCGCCGCGCGAACTCGCGCACCATGCCCGGCGCCGCGATCACGATGCCCGCCAGCAGGTAATACGCCCAGAAACTGCCCGCGCCGACGAGCCGGTCGAGCCGGCACACGAACACCGCCGCAAGCAGGCCGTCGACCGACGCGAGATCGGCACGTCGTTCGCGAATCGCGCGCGCGACGAGATTGTGCCGACCACCATACGCGGCAAAGGAAGCCCCTTTTCCGGCAGCCAGCTCCGCGCAGAACATCGCGAGCGCGGCCATCTCGTCGATGCGGGCGGCATCGTCGCGCGGCCCGCAGATGCGCAGCACGATAGCGTCGATGATCGCGCCGGGCCGCGCGGACGGGTCCACGCACGCGGCCACGACTGCCGCCCGTCGTTCTCTCAGGTTCTTCGCGGGCTGTGCTTCGCCGCTCGCGGGTTGTTTTCGGCCGTCGTGCCCGTCGGCGCCGTCGACACCGCCAGGTTCGACGCCGCCGGCAATGCGCTCCAGCGCGGCCCAGCCGTCGGCGGGATCGTCGAAGGCCCACGCATCGACGACACCGTGCGCTGCTTCGAATACTGCGCGCGATCCCGGGCAGCATCGTTCCGCGTGCGCAAGTTGCCGCGCATTCGGCACGTGGATGCACGCGCCGAGCGGCTCGGTCGCGTCGCACGCGCAACCGCCGCCGTCCATTGCCGTCCACGGTGCGAGTTCGTGGAGGACGGCAAGCGCTTCGTGCGGCAGCGGCACGCCCGTGCGCACGCTGGCCGTACGCGACGACCGCGCGGTCGTTGCGCCAGCGTCGTCCGTCGCCACGCAAGCCGCTTTGTTCAGATATTCGATCAGGTACTGCAGCCACGCAGCCGTGCGCAGCCGGTCGGGCGTCGCAGCGCGGGCATCGCCATACTTCGCTGGGTCGGTGAGCATGGGTAGTCCGGAATGGTTCTGGCAAATCGAAATGATTGTTCTATGTCCGTCGACGCAGGCGGCACGGTGCGTCGCACCGGCCCGCCGCATGGCCGCCCGCATCGGATCGCGAAGCAGGCGGCCTGCCGGTCGTCACGCGGAACCACGCGACGACGCGAATCCATCGCGAAACCGGCACGCCCGCCGCGCATCGTTGCACGGCCCTCGTCCCTGGCGGGCGCCCGGTTCCGATCGCGCGACGCTTACTGCACGTGGAACTTCGGCGACGTGGCGACCGTGCCGCTGACCGTGCAGTCCGGTGTCAACACCGCGTTGTTGAACGTCAGTGACGAGTTCGGATCGCTCCACGTCGTCACGACCTTGCTCGGCCCGCAGGCGCCGAGCAGCGAAACGGTCACCTTCGCGTTGTTGATCGACAGCTGCGTCGTACTGTCGGCCTGGCCCGTCCACGGCGATGCGCTGGTCGCGCTGCCGCTGATCAGGCCGCACGTCGCGGCGCCCGTAAACGTCGTCGACGTGATGTTGACGATGCCCGTCGAGGAGATCGTGCCGTTGAACGTCGCGTTGCAGGTTGCGTTGATCGACCCCTTGGCCAGGACAGTGAGGCCCGTCGCGGAGAACGGCTCCCCGTTCGGGTTCATGGCCTGCCCGTCGGCACGCGAGACGGTGACGGCGAAAGCAGGCGCGGCCGAAACCGCGGTGAATGCCACTGCAGCAACAAGCGATACGATTTTGCGAATGCTCATTTGAACTGCCCCCTCTCTCTTCACAAATGGCGGCATGCCGCCAGGAACGCGACGCCCCGGCCGGATCGGATCGGCCGCTCGGTCGCAGGAAACCGCCGGCGTACGCAATGCACGCCGGACGGCTCAGAACTTGTAGGAAATCCCGACGAAGGTGATCAGCGGATCGGCCTTCAGCCGCGTGCGCGTGGTCGCGAGCGTCGAACCGTCGGCGGCCTTGATCACAAGCGACGAGTAGGTCTTCAGCGGCATGTAGGTCAGCGTCGCCGTCAGCCCCCAGTGCTTGTCGATCGCATAGCTCGCGCCGACGTTGTAGACCGGCGTGAACGACGACGACGCCTTGCCCTCCACCGACGTCGGCCCCGGCTTGCCGGCGCCGGCCGCGAGCACGCTGCCGAGGTTCTCGTTGATGTCCTTCGCGAAGTTGCCGTTCAGTTCGATGTTGCTGAACCAGCTGTAGGCCACGCCGATCCCGACGAACGGACGGAACTTCGCCGTCGGTGCATTGAAGTAGTACTGCAGAATGATCGTCGGGCTCCATTGCCGCGCATTCTTCACGGCCGGCTGGTTCGACGGATTGTCCATGTTGACGCTGCCGAGCGACCCGGCCGGGCCCGGCGGCCGGATCACGCCGTGCCCGGTCAGCGTGAACTCGGGTGGCACGCCGAGCACCGACGTCACCGCGATATGGTCGGTGAAGAAGTGCGTGAGCGTGAGGCCGACCGTGTCGGCGTTGTTGACCGTCAGGCTGGTGCCCGGCGACGTGAACGACCCGGGCAGCCGCAGCGGCCCGTTGATCGGCATGCTCGCGAGATTCGTCGTCAGCCCGTTGGTCGAATCCTGCGGCATGATGTGCAGCCACCCCAGCGTCGCGACATTGTCGCCCGCCTGTTGGGCCGATGCGAACGTCGACACGCCTGCGACGACACTCGCGACAATCAGCTTCTTCATGAAGTCTCCCCCTCATTCCATCCGGGCGCCGCGCAGCCATGCGCGACGCCGCCGTGTCTCCATCCGCGTGTGATCACTGCACGAACGCGCCGACCGTGAAGTACGGATTGCTCGTATCGGCCATGTCGAGGAACCCGAACACGCCGCCCGTGAACACGAACTTGCCGGTCGCCGGCCCGGACGCCGCGTCCGCGTGCACGGTCGTCACGACACCCGGCACCTTCTGCGTGTAGTCGAGGTTCAGCGCACGCGTGAGCGCGGCCTGGGACGCGTTGAACGGATCGAGCAGCGTCGCCTGCGCACCGACGAGCGCGGTCGCGCGGTAGTTGAACGCGCTGTCGACGCCCGTGTACTCGCCGTTCTCCGAGCCTTGGGTGATGGCCGTCTGCGGGCTCAGGAACGAGATGCCCGATTCGTCGTCCGCGCTCGGCGGCCCCTGCGTGAGGTCCGCGTTCGCGGCACCCGTGCGGATGAAGACCGGCACGAGCTGATTGCGCAGCTTGCCGACGATCAGGATTCCCTTGCCGCCCTTCGCCGGATCGAGTGCGGCGAGCGTCGGCGGAATCTGCGGCTGGTAGTTCAACGACTGGAGCGCCGGTGCATCCGGGCGCAGCGTGAACGGCTGGTTCACGGTCGCGCTCGATGCGAGCGGCTGCCCGCCGTTCTTCTTGCCGAAGTTGTCAGTCTCGACGTAGCTGCCGTCCGCGTTGATCGTCACCTGCTGGTCGAGCGCCACCGGCTGGAAGTTCTGCGACGGCACCTGGTGGTAGCCGAGCTGGTTGTACGTGCCCGCGATCTTCGTCAGGTCGGTTTCGAGCGACGAGAAGCTGATGAACGGGTAGTACGGGAACGTCGTCTTCGGAATCTTGCCCACGCCGATCACACCGTCGAACTGGATCGTCGCGCCCGGAATCGCACCGCCCAGCACGCCTTCACCGAGGAACAGGCGCGCCGGCCGGCTCGGGTCGAGGCTCGCGTTCTGCATCCGGAACGTGCACTGGTTCAGCTTCACGGTCGGCAGGCCCGTTTCGTCGGCCAGCGTGCCGTCGACAACGTTGGCCGGCGCCGTGTCGCGCGTCGGCTGCACCGTGCCGGTGGCCGTCGGCACCGGCGATGCGAGGTAGGTCATCCGGTACGTCATCTTCGTCGTGTCGAGCTGCACCTTCACGAGTTCGCCCGAGCCGGAACCGCCGATGAACACAGTGTTGTAGTCGATCGTCTGCGGACACAGCCTGACCACCGGCGCGGGCGGCGGGTCGCCATCGCCACCGCAGGCGACCAGCACGGGCGCGAGCGACGCCGCGGCCATCCAATTCTTCACATTCATAGGAATCCTCTAGAATTTTTATTCGCCGGCGGCGACGCGTGCGCCGCCGGTGTTCCGTGTTCAGTCCGCCGTTACTGGACGAACGCGCCGACCGTGAAGAACGGGTTGACCTTGTTGTTGTTGACGACCATCGCGTAGATGTTCCCGGCCGTCACGAGCCAGCCGGTGTCGCCCTTGCTGAAGATCGCCACGTTGCCGTTCGCCCCCTTCGCGTTGAAGTCTTGCGACGCCGTGACCTTGATCTTGCCGGGTGTGGCCTGCGTGTAGTCGAGTGCGAACTGCGACGTGACCGACGACGTCTGCGGGTCGATGAACGCCGCGGTGGCGCCCTGGAACAGCGTCGACGTGTAGTTCGCGGCCATTGTCGATACGGCGGTACCGTCGTTGCAACTGCCGGCCTGCGCCAGGAAGAAGGTGCCGTCGAAGGTGCCGGGCAGATCCGGATGCGGGACGTTGTTGTTGAAGCTCGGCCCCGCCGTCGCGATCGCGAACGTCGCGGTGCTGGGTGCCACGACACCGCACGCGGATGCGCTCGTTGCGCCGATGAAACCGCCCTTCAACGAATTGGCCGAGACGGCCGTCGTCCGCGACAGCATCGAAATCCCCACCTCGGCATCGGCGACCGACGCCAGCAGGTTGCTCGCGTCGATATGCGTGTAGCCCACGCGAATCACGACCGGCACCAGAACGCCGTTCAGCTTGCCGACGATCATGATGCCCTTCGCCTGACTCGGCGCGACGATGACGATTGCCGATCCCTGCCCCGCGAACGGGTAGATGAGGGTGCCGCCCGCGTTCGCCACCGCGTGGCTCACGAACACGTTGTCGGACGAGCCGTCCGCGTTCTTGCGCAGCGCCCACGGCGTTCCGGTGGTCTGGCACGAGTAATCGCTGCCTGCCGTGATGGTGCACGAGCCGTCGGCATTGAACGTCTGGTTCCAGTTGACGACGTCGGGTTGCCAGCCGACCGCCCCCGTGCTGCTCTGCGCGCTGCCGCCGACCGGCGACAGGTGGATGCCGAGTTCGTTGTAGTTGCCCGCGACCTTCGAGAAGTCGGTTTCGGTATCGGTGAAGCCGATGAACGGATAGAAATCGAAGGTGCGCGACGGCACGGTGCCAAGCACGATGCCCGGGAACGGCTCGAGACCGGCGAACGCGATCGTTGCGCCCGGAATCCCGCCGCCAACCACCCCGTTGCCGACGAACAGCATCGGCGGATCCGCGCGATTGATCGTCACCGCATACGCGCCGTCGCTCGTCGCGCCGCTGTCGAGCACGAACGCACAGCGGTTCTGCTCGGCGGTCGGCAGATTGGTCGGATGATGGAATGCACCGCTGATCGTCAGGCCCGCGCGCGTGTTGTTGACCTGCCCCGCCGAGGTCGGCACCGACGATTCGATGAACTGCATCTGGTAGGTGAGCTTCGTCGTGTCGAACTTCACCTTCACGTATTCGCCGCTGCCGGCGCCGCCCGTGTAGGTCGTCGTGTAGTCGAGCGAATCCGGACACAGCTTCGTCACGACGGGCGGCGTCGTTTCCGCGCCGCTCGGCCCGCATGCGCTGCCTGAGCACTGCGGCACGTTGATCGGGCCCGGATCGTCGCCGCCGCCGCAACCGGCAACGAACGGCAGCGCCAGCACGGCGCACGACAGGATCGCCTTCCGCCAATCAGGAATGCAAATCATCAACCCCTCCTTTTGAGGTACGACAGGTCTCGCCCGGTTGAGCTGCGTGGCCCACCGGTTGGTATCGCGCCGACGCGACGATGCGCGGCACATGACGATGCGCACGATGTGCGCCGCGTTGCCGGTCACGCAAATGCGATCAGGATCGACGTGGCAGACAAGCGCAATCCGGCGCCACCGTCATGCGGCACGGCGCCATCGGGGAAATCGAAATGGAATGGGGTGCGTCGCTACCGCGGCAACGCGATGCGATGACGCAGGCAGCGCGCAATGCGCGGCGCGCCCGCATCCGGCGAAAAGCAGGGAAACGGCAGTGCGGCAAGGCCCTCGGATAGGCATGTCATGTATTGGTCTCCGTACGTACGCTTGATTCGTTATCGTGATGCGTCGTTTGTCGAGACTATGATCGGACGATCCGCACAAGTAAATGGATGCAGAGTTCCAAACGTGCCGAACCGCGCGATCCTCGGTGCGAGCAGGGTGTTTGACAGTTTTTCAAACAGCCTTCAATTTATTTGCTCAGACAAATACCCGGGCTGTATAACGCGCGTTTGAATGTCGGCGGTCCACCTCGCGCAAGGCCCGGCGTGCGGACCTCCGGCGGCCCGCGCGCATGCCGCGGCGCAACCTCACACGTCGATGATCGCGAGCGTGCCGTGACTGCCCGGCAGCACCGCGTGGCGCAAGCCCGCGGCAGCAAGGTACATCTGCCCGGCTTCGACGACGACCGTCTCCGCGTCGACCTCGAGCATCAACCTGCCGTCGAGCACCAGCAGCCCTTCGTCGTAGTCGTGCACTTCCGCTTCGTACGGCTGCGCGTCCATGCGCAGCACCTTGATCCGGGCCGGCCCGACTTCGCCGACGATCGTGGATTTCCATGCAACGGCCTGCGCGGCCGCGACGGACTTGAAATCGATCAAGGACATGTGCTTCGCTCCGGGACGTGAGAGGAATGCATTATCGCGAGCGCGGCGCATACCGTCCCGGTACGGCCCGACGGCGTTCGAGCGGCACAGTCGGCCTGGTGCCCGCCCCGCTGCCGCGCGCAAGCGCGATCGCCATCCCGTTGCCCGAAAACCGCGCGCATTGTTCGTCCGATTCGAATAAAGCGCCGCTTTATTGAAAGACGCACACACATTTTCCGCAAATCCGACACCGGAATCGCATGACCTTTGCGTCGAAATGCATTTCCATCTTCCGATTGCTAATATGGCGGTCCTGCGATCCCGCACCACAACGCCGTTCGACATGACGCCCGTTCGCCATGCCGCACCCGACACCGGCCGCCTCGCAGCGGCGGCACCGGGCACGCGCGGCGCGCAGCGTCGGACCGACCGGCCGTGCCATCCGTGAGCATGCAACCGATCCTTTCCGTCTCCGACCTCTCCAAGACTTACGCGTCCGGCTTCCAGGCGCTGAAGCACGTGACCCTCGACATCCGCCCGGGCGAGATCTTCGCGCTGCTCGGACCGAACGGCGCTGGCAAGACCACGCTGATCGGCTCGATCTGCGGCATCGTCACGCCGACCGAAGGCCGCGTGACGGTCGGCGGGCACGACATCCGCGATCAATACCGCGCCGCCCGCGAAATGATCGGCCTCGTGCCGCAGGAGCTGACGACCGACGCGTTCGAAACCGTCTGGGCGACCGTGTCGTTCAGCCGCGGCCTGTTCGGCAAGGCCCCCGATCCCGCTTACATCGAGAAAACGCTGAAGGCGCTGTCGCTGTGGGACAAGCGCGACAACAAGCTGATGACGCTGTCGGGCGGCATGAAGCGCCGCGTGATGATCGCGAAGGCGCTGTCGCACGAGCCGCGCATCCTGTTCCTCGACGAGCCGACGGCCGGCGTCGACGTCGAGCTGCGCCGCGACATGTGGAAGCTGGTCGACTCGCTGCGCGAAAGCGGCGTGACGATCCTGCTGACCACGCACTACATCGAGGAAGCCGAGGAAATGGCCGACCGGATCGGCATCATCCTCGGCGGCGAGCTCGTGCTCGTCGAAGAGAAGCGCGAGCTGATGCGCAAGCTCGGCAAGAAACAGCTGACAGTGCAGCTCGAGCATCCGCTCGCGACCGTGCCGGGCGAACTCGCCGCGTTCGGGCTCGAACGCGCGGACGACGGCACCGCGCTCGTCTACACGTACGACTCGCAGCGCGACGACGCGAGCATCGCGAAGCTGATCAACGCCCTCGGCTCGGCCGGCATCGGCTTTCGCGACCTGCACACGACGCAGAGCTCGCTCGAGGACATTTTCGTCAGCCTGATCGACAACCGCCGCAACGGCACACAAGGGGCCTGACGCACATGGCGAACTGGAATCTTCACGGCATCCGCGCGATCTACCGCGCCGAAATGGCCCGCACGCGCCGCACGCTGATGCAAAGCATCATCGCGCCGGTGATCTCGACGTCGCTGTATTTCGTCGTGTTCGGCTCCGCGATCGGCTCGCGCATCAGCGACGTGAACGGGATCGGCTACGGGTCGTTCATCGTGCCGGGCCTCGTGATGCTGTCGCTGCTGTCGCAGAGCATCTCGAACGCGTCGTTCGGCATCTACTTCCCGCGCTTCACGGGCACGATCTACGAGATATTGTCCGCGCCCGTATCGTATTGGGAGATCGTGATCGCGTATGTGGGTGCGGCCGCGTCGAAGTCGTTGCTGCTCGGGTTGATCATCCTCGCGACGGCAGGCCTGTTCGTGCCGCTGCACATCCTGCATCCGTTCTGGATGGTGCTGTTCCTCGTGCTGACGTCGATCACCTTCAGCCTGTTCGGCTTCGTGATCGGCATCTGGGCCGACAGCTTCGAGAAGCTGCAGCTCGTGCCGCTCCTGATCATTACGCCGCTCACGTTCCTCGGCGGCAGCTTCTATTCGGTCGACATGCTGCCGCCCGCGTGGCGCATCGTCACGCTGTTCAACCCGATCGTCTATCTGATCAGCGGCTTCCGCTGGTCGTTCTACGGGCTGGCCGACGTGCACGTGGGGATCAGCCTCGCGGCCACCTCGCTGTTCCTCGCGATCCTGCTCGCGATCGTCGCGTGGATGTTCCGCACCGGCTACAAGCTGAAGAACTGACGCGCCGCGGGTTGCCCCGGTTCGCGGATCCGGGGCGGCGCTGCTAGACTGGATCGGAAGATCGACTGCCGCCGTCTGCCGCACCGCAACCCGCGGTGCGCGGGCGGCGCGGCGCCCGCCCCCTTCCCTGCGCGAGGATCACCGATGAGCGCCTCCCGAATCGACGCCGTCCGCGACGGCCTGTTTCGCGCCACGTCCTACGTCGACACGCTGAACCTGAGCTTCAGTCAGTTCTTCGTACGATCGTCGCACGGTGACGTGCTGTGCGTCGAAACGGGCACGCGTTCCAACTTCACGCAACTGAGTGCGGCGCTCGACACCGTCGGCATCGCGCCGTCGATGGTCAGCAACGTGATCGTCCCGCACTTCGAGGCCGACGAAATGGGCGCGCTGCCCGACTTCCTCGCGGCCAATCCGGCGCTCGTCGCGTACGGACATCCGATGTGTACATGGGGGCTTGCCGACGTGTTCGGCGTACGCGCGATTCCGTTGAAGGACGGCGAGCCGACGACGCTCTCGGGCATCGACGTCGTGCCGGTCTTCACGAAGCACGTGCATCAGTGGGACGCGCTCGTCGTGTATCTGCCGGCGTACAAGGCACTGCTGTCGTCGGACATCCTGATGCGCTTCGGCAGGGAGGAGACCGACGACCCGCTGCCGGCAATCCTCGACGCGATCACGCGCTCGGACTACCTCCCGTCGCTCGCGCACCTGGCGAGCGCGCTGCGCCGCATCCAGGCGCTCGATCTCGACATCATTCTGCCGATGCACGGCCCGGCGATCACGCATGACATCGCGCGCGTGATCGCCGGTGTGATTGCATATTGCGAGGCGGCCGCGGCGTAACGCACGCGCTGCCGTGTGCGGCCGCCCGTCGTCCGTCGCCGGTCAGGCGCCGGTCACGACGAATTCCGCAGCGGCCTTGCTCTGGATCGCGGCCATCACTGCGAGTTCGCGCTTGCTGCGCGGCTCGCCGGATACGACGCCCGTCGCATGCTTGGCCTTCGCGCCGAGCGGGAAGAACACGAACGACGCGCCGGCCGGCGCTTCCGGCTCGGCACGCAGGCGTTTGTTCAGAATCTTCAGGTACTTTTTCTTCGAGACTTCCTTCGTCGCCATGGCGCCCTCCACATGAACGTAATGCTGACCAGCATACCAGTTTTGACCGGGGGCTCCGGCGCGTCGCCGCACGATCGACCCGTGCTGGAATCGACCGGGTTGCGCGACTCGCCACGCTGGGCCGCGGCCGGTGCCAGTGCCAGTGCCAGTGCCAGTGCCAGTGCCAGTGCCAGTGCCAGTGCCAGTGCCGGTGCCGGTGCCGGTGCCGGTGCCGGTGCCGGTGCCGGTGCCGGTGCCGTCCGCCTCCGGTTTCACGCGGGCGAATCCTCCACTCCGCGCGCCTCGTCCGTTACGCGATGCTGCCCACGGCTGCCGCCTCCCCGTCACCGGTCATCAGAATTGTTTGCGCGCGATGTCGATTCGCGCGCATGTTATGCGTCGTAGTGTCGTAACCGATCGTTTTGCCGTCCGCACGGCAGGCCGATTACGGATTTTCCCTTTCCCGTTCAAGGAGTAGCGACAATGCGCGTCATGGTGATCGTCAAGGCAACGGCCTTTTCCGAATCGGGCACCATGCCCGATACCGAACTGCTGGCCGCAATGGGCCAGTACAACGAGGCACTCGTGAAGGCCGGCGTGATGCTGGCCGGCGAAGGGCTGCACCCGAGTTCGCGCGGCAAGCGCGTGCACTTCTCCGGCAAGGACCGGACCGTCATCGACGGCCCGTTCGCCGAGACCAAGGAACTGATCGCCGGCTACTGGCTGTGGCAGGTGAATTCGATGGAAGAAGCCGTCGAATGGGTCAAGCGCTGCCCGAATCCGATGCCTACCGAATCGGACATCGAGATCCGCCAGGTCTTCTCGCCCGAGGATTTCGGCGAGGCGTTCACGCCGGAGCTGCAGGAACAGGAAGCACGGCTGCGCGCGGAGATGGAAGGCAAGCGGGACGCATAAGGCTGGCCCGGCCGGGGCGCAGCAGCGCAATCGAAGCGGGTGCCCCGGCCGAATCCTCTGCATAAACGGATTGACGGCGCCTCGCCGTATAACGTAGCATTTTGATACGTTACACGGCGAGGCCTTGTCGTCATGCATTCCCGTTTTGACCGTTTTCGCGCGACGCCACTCGGCGCGCAGCTCGAAGCCCTGATTACGCAGCCCGCGCGCTATCTCGAATTCGCGGCGCTGTCGCGCGTCGGCGTCGCGGCGATCGGCGCGATCCAGCACGAGATCGCGCACAAATTCCCCGAAATCGAAGCCGATACGACCGCCCGGCAGTTCTGCGGCGCGATGGTCGCCGACGTGATGCGCCGCCACGGGCACGACGTCGTGCAGGCGCGCGGCCGGATCGGCGGCGCGCTGTTCAGCTACGGCGCGGTATTCAGCGCGTTTCCGCTGGTGCTGCCGTTCGCCGACGTCGTCGCCGCGCTGGCCGCGATGCCCGACCGGTTCGCCGCGTATGCCGCTCGCGTTCCCGCCGCGCTGGCCACGCGCCGCCCTGCCGGCACGGGCTTCTCGCTCGTCGAACATGCGTGCCACCTGCGCGACCTCGACGCGGTGTTCGCCGAACGCATCGATGTCGTGCGCACGCACGAACTGCCGGTGATCGCGTCCGTCGACGGGACCGCGCTCGCCGCGCAGCGCGACTACCTCGCACAGCCGCTCGACGACGCGCTCGCCGCATTCCGCGCCGGCCGCGCCGCGCTGTGCGCGTCGGCCGCGGCGCTGCAACCGTCCGAACGCCAGCGCTGCGGGCTGCGCGACGGCATCCGCCGGATGTCGCTCGACGAACTCGTGCGCGAGCTGCTCGACCACGATCGCACGCACGCGCTCGAACTCGACGAACTGCTCGCCGAATTCGAATTGCCGCCCCTTCCGTTGCCGAACGCCCAATGAGCCAGCCCGCTCCGCCCGTCGTCTTCGTTCACGGTTTCATCGGCACATTCGACGTGCCCGGATGGCCAGGCCCGCATCTCGCCCCCGACCTGCTCGGTTACGGCATCCATCGCGACGCGCCGTCCGACGCGATCACGCTCGCCGCGCAAGTCGAGCATGTCCGGCAGGCAATCGACACGCACTTCGGCACGCAGCCGGTCGATATCGTCGGTCACTCCGTCGGCGGCGCGATCGCGATGCTGTTCGCCCACGCGCATCCAGCGCGCGTGCGCCGGATCGTCAACGTCGAAGGCAACTTCACGCTCGACGATGCGTTCTGGTCGGCGTCGGTCGGCCGCATGTCGGCCGCGCAAGCCGACGCGATGCTCGACGGCCTGCGCGGCGATCCGTTCGGCTGGCTGCGCGGCTCAATCGACGATCCGTCGCCACGCCAGCTCGACGACGCGCGCCGCTGGCTCGCGCATCAGCCGGCGTCGACGCTGCGCGCGACGGGACGCTCGGTCGTCGCGACGACGGGCGACCCCGATTATCTGCAGGCGCTCGCCGAAGTATTCGAGCGCCATCCGGTGTGGCTCGTCGCGGGCGAACGCTCGCGTGCGGGCTGGCACGTGCCGGACTGGGCGCTCGTGCGCTGTGCAGGCTTCGAAACGATCGCCGGCTGCGGGCACCTGATGCCGGCCGAGCAGCCTGGCGCGTTCCTGGAGGCGCTCGCACGCTGCCTCGGCTGACGCGAACGGCCCCGGCCCCGCCACCTGACAATCCGTAGGTTTCGCCGAAATATGGCTGAAAGGGACGGTTGCTAGAGTCGCCGAACAGGGTTTTCCCGATGCGAGGGCTCCATGAATCTGGTACGCGCGTTCTGGCTACTACTGCTGCTCGCCGCCGCGGGCCCGGCCCTCGCCTATCAGGCGCGGGTCGTCGCGATTCCGAGTGCCGCGATGAACCAGACGCTGAAGGCGACCGTCGTGCTGCCCGACGACTACGCACGCCTGCGCCACGGCCCGGAACGCGGCGTCGAGCGCTTTCCGGTCGTCTACCTGTTGCACGGCTCCGGCGGCGACCACACCGACTGGACCGCGAATACGCACATCGCGGCACTGGCCGATCGCTACCGCGTGATCCTCGTGATGCCCGACGGCGGACACGAAAGCTGGTACATCGACAGTCCGTTCGACTCGGGCAGCCGCTACGAAACCTTCGTCGGCGACGAAGTCGTGTCGTATGTCGACATGCACTTCAGAACGATCGCGACCAAGGGCGCGCGCGCCATCACCGGGCTCAGCATGGGCGGCTTCGGCGCGCTGCGCATCGCGCTCGACCGGTCCGACACGTTCGGCGCGGTCGGCAGCATCAGCGGCGCGGTCGATCCGCGCTGCTGCGAGGACGAACCGGGCATCGACCACGTATTCGGCGACCCCGGCCGCCATCCGTCATTCTGGAACCGCAACGCGATCGTCGAAAACGCGCGCGCGTTCGTCCGCGCACATCTGGACCTGACGATCGACTGCGGCCGCGACGACTCGTTCGTCGGCTCGAACCGCACGCTGCATCAACGACTCGTCGCGCTCGGCGTGCCGCACGACTATGCGGAGCGTCCGGGCGGACATACATGGGACTACTGGGCACACGCGATCCGCTACCAGATGCAGTTCTTCGCGACGTCGTTCCAGCACGGCGGCTACGCGTAGCATCCGGCAGGCGCGACACGGGCGTGTCGCATTTCTCACTCAGCCATACGCGCAAGTGAAGGTAGAAGCCGCGAATCGAGTTCAGTTGCCGTGCGCCGCGTCGGCCCCCACCACGCGATCGAAGAACTCCTGCGCACGCGCCAGTTCGTCGAGCGCGCGATCGAGGCGCGACATCGCACGTGCATATTCGGCCGACGAGACGTCGTCGTCGCTTTCGCCGCGCACCGCGCGAAACGCCTGATCGACGTTGCGCGTCGCTTCGACGAAGCGTTGCGCCGCTTGAGCTTCCCGCGAACAGATGTGGATCGACATCGACACGTCTCCCTCAGGATTGCAGTGTGAAGCAAGCCGACGCCCAGCGTGCGTGGTGCGCATGTCAGCGGCGTGAACGACGGCGAGCAGCCTGTCGACGCACGAGCCACCGCGCAGCACGCTTCGTGGCGATTGTCTCGCGACGCTTGCCGATCTGCCACGGCGAATTTGCAACACATTCTTGCGCGCGCCGCGATGGCGGCCACACGCATGCGTGTCGTTGCACGCGCATTCAGCGGTCCTGCTTCACGTCACGCACCGCACCTGCGCGGCGCGAACGTCATGCGCGCCCGATACGCGGATGTGCGATACCGCCGAACGCGGCCGCTTCGCCGGGAGACAGATCGAACAGATCGCCGGTGAGCCCGCTCGGATGCTCGGCCGTGGGCCGGCTGCGCAGTCGCGCGACATGCGTGGGCGCGACGTAGGCGGCCGCCGTTTCGATCGGCGGCACGTCGAACAGGTCGCGCGTGACGCCACGCACGGCATCCGTCGGCGAACGGCCGCGCAAGCGCGCGACCAGTTCGACGAAGCGATCGAAATCGCCGGCGCGCGTCGCCTTGTTCACCTCGGCGAGATCGCGCGCCTTCAGCACGCACGGCTGCGCGAGTCGCACGAAATACGGTGCTTCGAGTTCGACCGACAGCGCAAGCGGATAGCTCTTGCCAGTTTGCTCCTTCGCGCGCCCGATGCAATCGACCACGGCCGCGCCCTGCGCGACGCCGAGCGGCTTGCCCGTGCTCACGCTGCGCAGGTGGTCGGGGAACACGCGCAGTTGCGTGCCGACCGTCAGTGCGGTGGACGATGCGCAGACGAGTGCGTAGTGCTGTTCGCGGCGCCGGCCCGACGGCAGCGTCGAGCGGCTCGCGATGAAGGTGTGCGCCGGCAGCGGCCGCACCTGGCCGCTTGCGTCGACCCATGCATTCCACAGCAGCGCGTCCTCGCGCCTGCGCTCGCCGGGCCGCGTGCGCGACGCGACCGGCGAAAACAGTGCGAGCAGCGAGCCCGTGCGATGCGCGGCGACTTGCGCGCTGCTGCCGAGCGGCTGGTTGATCCCCCACAGAAAACGCCCGCCCCCGAGCCGGCGCTCCCATTCCTTGCGGAGCACGACGGTCGGCAGTTCCTCGCCGGACTCGGTACCGATCTTCGTCCAGCAGAACGTGGGAGGGAGGTGTTTCAGTGTCATCAACTTTCTCGGGATACAGCCTCGCTGGTGACAGCAAGCCCATTCAACAACCGTAACTGTATAGGTATAATGCATCGCATGGAAGCCCCGGACCATGATTTTCCTGTACAAGACCTGTTGCGCCGTCTGATGGCGGACACGCGCTCGTCCAGCGAAATTGCGAGGCTTTCCGGCGTCAGCCAGCCAACCGTGTCGCGCCTTCGGCTGTCAAACGGGCATCGGCTGCGACGTAGCGCACCATTCAATAAGCTATGCAGTTTCTACGGCGTCGATACCGGCCCGGCGCGCCGCCGGTACAACGACCTGCTGCGCGACGCGATCGTCGACGCGTGGGACGGCTCCGACGAGCACGGGCGGGCGCTGCTGGTCGTGATTCAGGGGTTGAAGGATCTGCAGGCGAAGGCCGACGACGGCTGACCCTCACAGGCGTTCATGAATGGATGCAAGACTGAAAGCATCCGGCGAGCGGGCGATGGCGAACACGATTCGTCATCGCCCGTTTTGCATCGGACGACGCGGCGCGAAGCGGCGGCAGACGCGCCGCCAGCACACCACGCGCCCCGCATCGACGACGTCTCAAATATTTTTTACTCACAGTTAAAAAAGTTTGACACGCCGTTTTCACTGAGATAACTTTTGCGCAAGCTTCCGGAAAGCAAACGCGAACCGGCAAGCCATCACGATGCGCGGCGCGGCCGAAACCGCCAATCCGTTTCATTCCGTCGCCGCACGCGCATCGCGTCGTGTTTTTCCGCAGCGCAGCACCGCAGCTCGCAACATCCCCGTTTCATCGAATGATGTCGTTCCGCCTCACCTGGAAGGACGCGCGGCATGCGCACATTTACTTTGCAGTCCTGCATGACATGCAGGCCGAAGCCACGGCTTTCCGGCCGGCGCATGTCGCCGGCGATGTCCCAATGGTGCGGTTTCCTTTTCGTTGCATGCAGTAATCGGCCCGGCCCGCAGGGGGCGTATCGCGGAACGGTCGTATCCACACAATCAAAAGAACGAGGTCGGCAATGCAATTTCATTTCAGAGGATCGCGCCGCGCATGGATACCCGCGCTCGTTGCAGCCGCGACGCTCGCCGCGTGCGGCGGAGATGACGGCGGCAGCGTGGCGGGCGTGTCCGCGCTCGCACAAGGTCAAGGGCAAAACCAGGATCAGCAGGGTGACAATGCACCAGGGCGCGTGTCGCCGTCCGGCGTCCCGTACGCGAATCCGGCCAGCGGCGGGCGCTACAAGCCGGTGATCACCGACGGTCAGGTACAGCCGTCGCTATCCGGCGGCACGATCGAGGAAAACGCGTGGGTCGACACGTCCGTCGACTCCGACGGCGACGGCACGCGCGACCGCATTCACGTGCGCATCGTGCGTCCGTCGGAAACCGCCAGCGGCGCCCGCACGCCGGTCATCGTGCTCGCAAGCCCGTACTATGCAGGGCTCGCCGACAGCCCGAACCACGACGTCGACGTCGAACTCGACGGCACCCCGCATCCGGCCGCCACTGCGGCCTCGGCAGCCACCGGCGCCTCGGCGCGCATCATGGCCGCGGTGCCGCAGACGCGCATGCTGCAGCAGCTCGAGGCAGCCGCGGCCGGCCGTTCGTGGATCGAGGGCTACTTCATTCCGCGCGGCTTCACGATCGTCTATGCGGATTCGCTCGGCACCGCCGGTTCCGACGGCTGCCCGACGATCCTCACGCGCGACGAATCCGTCGCGATGGCGTCGGTGATCCGCTGGCTCGGCCGCGATGCCACCGCGAAGGATGCGAGCGGCAAGCCGGTCGTCGCGAACTGGTCGACGGGCCACGTCGGCATGTACGGCGTGTCGTACGACGGCACGCTGCCGAAGATGGTCGCGAGCCTGCGCACGCGCGGGCTCGACGCGATCGTGCCGATCGCCGGCCTGTCGAACATGTATGGCTACTACCGCTCGGGCGGGCTCGTGCGCGCGCCGGAGGGCTATCAGGGCGAGGACGTCGACGTCTATATCAAGGCACTGCTGACGAACGCGCATCCGGAGCGCTGCACGCACCTGATCGACGAGGCATTGCAGCAGGAAGACCGCAAGACGGGTGACTATTCGCCGTTCTGGGCCGCGCGCGACATTCCGACCGCGCACGCGGTCGCGCCGGCACTCGTCGCACAGGGGCTGACCGACGACAACGTGCGCGTCGACCAGTCGACGTCATGGTATCTGGCGATGCGGCGCCAGGGCGTGCCGACGCAACTGTGGCTGCATCGCCTGAAGCACACCGACCCGACCCGCGTGCCGGCGATGGCCGATGCGTGGACTGCCGAGGTGAACCGCTGGTTCACGCGCTACCTGATCGGCGTCGACAACGGCGTCGAACGCGATCCGCGCGCGGTGGTCGAGCAGGCCGACGGCACGCTGCTGAAGGAAGCCGACTGGGCCGCGCGGCACGCCACGCCGGTCGCGTACTTCGCGGGCGGCGACGGCACGGGCACCGGCACGCTGTTGCGGCTGCCGAGCGGCGGTCCGCTCGCGCGCTTCACCGACGATGCGTCGATCCCCGCGCTCACGCTGGCGAACGCCGCGACCGGCGAGCATCGCAGCCGCTTCGAGACGGCGCCGTTCGCGGCTGCGACGCGCCTGTCCGGCACCGCGACCGCACGCGTGCGGCTGACCTTCACCGGCGTCGCGAACGTGACGGCACTGCTGGTCGACCGCGCACCGGATGGGTCGGCCACGATCGTCACGCGGGCATGGACCGATCCGCGCAATCGCGTGTCGGACTGGTTCTCGCAGCCCGTACTGCCGGGGATGCCGTATGACCTGAAGCTGACGTTCATGCCGCGCGACTACATGCTCGCAGCGGGTCACAAGCTCGGCCTCGTCGTGCTGTCGAGCGACAACGAGGCGACACTGCGGCCGACGCCCGGCACGGGTCTCGCGCTCGATCCGGCAGGCACGTCCGTGACGGTGCCGCTGGTTTCGTCCTGAGCCGGCGCGGTCTGGCACGACTGACCGCCACGCGCGTGCAATCGCGCCCGATCGCATGCGCATGACGCCGGGTGACACGTATCGAAGGCGCCGCGCGACGATGCTTCACCGTCGCACGGCGCCGTTCTTCGTCGGCCACGCGATCGCGTCAGCCATGCGACGCCCCGCACGACGAAAGGCTCGCTCGACGGCGAGGCCGGCGAGCACGCCGTAGCAGCCGTCGAGTGCGCCAGCGTTGGTCACAGTGTCGATGTGCGAGCCCATCATCAGCGGCCGCTCGCTGCCGTCGCCGGAGGCGGAACGCAACGTGCCCAAAATGTTGCCGATCCGATCGACCTGAACGTCGAGGTCAAGCTCGCGCATCCATTCGACGACGAGCTCGCGCCCGGCCCGCTCGTCGTCCGTCAGCGCGATGCGCGTCAAGCCGATAGCCGGACTTGATGGAGTGAAATGCCATTTCAGCAGGATCGATATTTCGGCGCTGAATTCGCGGCCACGACGCAAGGTTCTCTCGTCCTGGCGGGCCGGTTCATCTTCGTGCCGGTGCGTCCTTCATCCCTTCCGCACGCGGCGGCGGCGCCGCTCACACCGGCGTCAGCACCGGCTCCCCCGCGAAATGCCGCGCGGCGTTGTCGAGAAACTGCTGGACCGAACGATCGAGCGCCTCCGGCGACCAGCCGCCCATGTGCGGCGTCAGCACGATATTGTCGAGCGCCGTGAGCGCGCGCGGCGGCTCCGGCTCGCCTTCGTACACGTCGAGCCCGGCGCCCGAGATGCGCCGTTCGCGCAGCGCATCTGCCAACGCAGCGGTATCGACAACGCTGCCGCGCGACACGTTGACGAGAAACCCGCCCGGGCCGAGCGCGTCGAGCACCGTGCGATCGATCAGATGATGCGTGCCCGCGCCGCCCGGCGTCGCGACGATCAGGAAATCGGCCCATTGCGCGAGCGCCTCGACACGATCGAAATAGCGATACGGAACATCCTTCGCGGAACGGTTGTGATAACCGATCTCGATGTCGAAGCCGGCCGCGCGCCGCGCACACTTCTCGCCGATCTTGCCGAGCCCGACGATACCGAGCTTCTTGCCCGACACGTTCGGCGGCATCGGCAGCGCGTCGCGCCATACGCCGGCGCGGGTGTTCGCGTCGAGTTGCACGACGTTGCGCACGGCCGCCAACAGCAGCGCGAACGCATGATCGGCGACACAATCGTCGTTGGTGCCCGCGCCCGTCACCACGGTGATGCCGCGCGCCTTCGCATGCGCGACATCGATGTGCTCGTAGCCCGCGCCGAGCGCGCTGACGAACGTGAGCTGCGGCAGGCGATCGATTTCGGCGGCAGTCAGGCCCGTGCTGCCGTTGGTCAACACCGCGCGGATCGTGCTGCCGTGTTCGGCGATCGCGCGCTCGCGTTCATCGGCGACCGGTGCATGATGGACGTCGTATGACGCGGCGATCTGGCGGTGCGCGTCGCCGCGCAGCGCGATAAGGACCAGCAGCTCAGGCTTCATGTCAGCAAATGTCCGCAGGTGGGGGAATGCGTTCCAGTTTAACAACGGCGCGTGACGCGCGCGGGTTATCCCCACGCGCGCTGTGGACGTGCCGCCGCACATGGTTTGCCAAAGCCGACTCAGTCAAGTAACTTTCGGCGTACGTCCCCGTTCTGGAGAATGGCCCCGATGAAGCTCGCCCTGCCCGCCCGAATCCTGGGCCTCGCGTTCGCCGCCGCTGTCGTGGCACCCGGCGCGCACGCCGACACGCCCGTCGTGGTGTCGTCGAAGATCGACACCGAAGGCAACTTGCTCGGCAACGTCATCGCACAGGTGCTGAAGTCCCATGGCATCCCCGTCACCGAAAAGATCGCGCTCGGCACGACGCCGATCGTGCGCAAGGCGCTCACGAGCGGCGAGATCGACATCTACCCCGAATACACGGGCAACGCGGCGTTCTTCTTCAACAAGGCCGACGATCCCCTCTGGAAGAACGCGAGCCAGGGCTACGACACCGCGAAGAAGCTCGACTATGCCGCCAACCATCTCGTCTGGCTCGCACCGGCGCCCGCGAACAACACGTGGGGCGTCGCCGTGCTCGCGCCGGTCGCGCAAGCGCAGCACCTGAAGACTTTCTCGGATTTCGGCAAGTGGATCGCGGGCGGCGGCAAGCTGAAGCTCGCGGCGTCGGCCGAATTCGTGAACAGCGCGTCCGCGCTGCCGTCGTTCGAGAAGGCCTACGGCTTCAAGCTGAAACCGGATCAGCTCGTCGTGCTGTCGGGCGGCGACACGGCCGCGACGATCAAGGCCGCCGCGAACCAGACCGACGGCGTGAACGCGGCGATGGTGTACGGCACCGACGGCGGAATCGCATCGAGCGGCCTCGTCGTGCTCGACGACGACAAGCACGTGCAGCCCGTCTACGCGCCGACGCCGGTGATTCGCGAAGTCGTGCTCAAAGCGCATCCGCAAATCGCCGAGTACCTGAAGCCGGTGTTCGAAAGCCTCGACCTGAAGACGCTGCAAATGCTAAACGCGCGCATCCAGATCAACGGCGAGCCGGCCGCCGGCGTGGCAAAGAGCTACCTGAAGTCGAAAGGCTTCGTCAAGTGACGGGTCGCGCGGTGGCGTCCGCGCGACGCATCGCGCTGGATAAAGTCGGCATCCTGATCGGTGTCCTGACGATCGTCGCGGTGTTCGGCATGCCGTTCATGGTGCTTCGGCCGAACCGGATCGCGGCCGGCACCGGGCTGTCGGCGTTCGCCGCGCTGCCCGCGATGCAGGGGGCCGCGCTCGCCGCATTGTGGGTCGTCGGCGCGTTGTGGGCGATGACGGCGAGCCGCCCCGCATGGCGGCTCGCGGCGGGCTGCACGTGGCTCGCGACCCTCGCCTACGCGGTCGGCGCCGCGGCGACGCACGTCGTCGCACCCGACGACGTGCTCGCGCGCGTGTCGCCCGCGGCAGGCGTCTGGCTGTTGCTGTTCGCCTGGGCGGTGCTGGTCGCCGACGCACTCGCGCGGCTCGCATTCGGCCCGTGGCGCCGCCTCGTCGCACTCGTCGTCGCTATCGCGGCGATATCGGTACCGCTTGCGACCGGCTGGTGGGACGGCCTGTCCGTGATGCGCGAATACGCGGTGCGCAGCGACGACTTCTGGCGCGAAGCAATCCGGCACGTGTCGCTCGCGGGCGGATCGGTCGCGGCCGCGCTTGTCGCGGGCCTGCCGCTCGGCATCGCGTGTGCGCGGGTCGCACCGGTGCGCACCGTCGTGATGCCGGTGCTCAATATCGTGCAGACGATCCCGAGTATCGCGATGTACGGGCTGATGATGGCACCGCTCGGCCTGCTCGCCGCGCACGTGCCGCTCGCGGCCGCGCTCGGCATCCGCGGGATCGGCGTCGCGCCGGCCGTGCTCGCGCTGTTTCTCTACTCGCTGCTGCCGATCGCGTCGAGCGTCGTGGTCGGGCTCGAGCAGGTGCCGCCGCATGTGACCGAAGCGGCTCGCGCGATGGGCATGACGCGCGCGCAGCGGCTGCTGCGCGTCGATCTCGTGCTCGCATTGCCGGTGATTCTGAGCGGCGTGCGCATCGTGCTCGTGCAGAACATCGGGCTGACCGCGGTCGCCGCGCTGATCGGCGGCGGCGGTTTCGGTACCTTCATCTTCCAGGGGATCGGGCAATCGGCCGCCGATCTCGTACTGCTCGGCGCGATCCCGACGATCGCGCTCGCACTGGCGGCCGCCGTCGTGTTCGAAGCCGCGACCACGCTTGCGAAGGGACGTACCGCATGATCGAGATCGAACGCATCGGCAAACGCTTCGGCGACGTCGTCGCCGTCGACGACGTATCGCTGACGATGAAGCAAGGCACGATCACCGCGCTCGTCGGCGCATCGGGCAGCGGCAAGTCGACGCTGCTGCGGATGATCAACCGGCTGATCGCGCCGACCGCCGGCACGATCCGCATCGATGGCGTCGACACCGCGAGCGTGCCGCCCGAGCAGCTGCGGCGGCGCATTGGCTACGTGATCCAGGGGCACGGCCTGTTTCCGCACTGGAGCGTCGCGCGCAACATCGCGACCGTGCCGCGCCTGCTCGGCTGGCCGGCCGAGCGCATCGACGCGCGCGTGCGCGAACTGCTCGACCTGTTTCATCTTGCTCCGTCCGAGTTCGCGGACAAGCTGCCGCATGAACTGTCGGGCGGCCAGCAACAGCGCGTCGGCGTCGCGCGTGCGCTCGCGGCCGAGCCCGCGATGCTGCTGATGGACGAGCCGTTCGGCGCGCTCGATCCGATCATCCGCAACAAGGCGCAGGACGACCTGTACGCGCTGCAGCGCCGCCTCGGCATCACGGTCGTGATCGTCACGCACGATATCGAGGAAGCGCTGAAGCTCGGCGACACGATCGCGGTGATGGACGGCGGACGGCTGCTGCAGGTCGCGCCGCCGGCCGAGATTCTCGGCAAGCCGGCCGCGGGTGTCGTCGAGCAGCTGGTCGCCGGCGTCGACCGGCCGCTGCGCCTGCTCGCGCTGACGCCGATCGACGCGGTGGCCGAACCCGGCCATGCCGACGGCGAACCGATCGCCGCGACGCGCACGCTGCGCGACGCGGTGTCCGAGCTGCTGTGGCGCGGAGCGGACGCATTGCCGGTCGACGACGGCAACGGGCACGCTGCGCGCCGCATCACCCTCGATGCGATCCGCGCGCATGCGAGGAAGCCCGCATGACGATGAAGCCCGCGCGTTCGACCCTGCCGCGGCGGTTTCCTGCGTATGTCGCGCGTGCGGCCGCCCTTGCGCTGCTGCTCGTGCTGCTGCTGCGCCCCGCATTGCTGCAGGGCGTGTTCGCGCCATTCGCGGACAACGGCGCGCCGGTCATCTACGATCGTGCGAGCCTGCTCGACCTCACGCTCGCGCATCTCGGCACCGTCGCGCTGTCGAGCCTGATCGGCACGCTGGTCGCGGTCGCGGCCGGCATCGCGGTCACGCGTCCGGCCGGCGCGGATTTCCTGCCGGTCGCGCGCAGCGTCGTCGACATCGGCCAGACCTTTCCGCCGGTGGCAGTGCTTGCGCTCGCGGTGCCGGCGGTCGGCTTCGGGCTGAAACCCGTGCTGATCGCACTCGTGTTGTACGGTCTCCTGCCGATTTTCGAGAGCACGATCGCGGGGCTCGAAGACGTGCCGCGCGATGTCGTCGACGCCGCGCGCGGGATGGGGATGAGCGGCTGGCAGCAATTGGTGTCGGTCGAGCTGCCGCTCGCGTTTCCGGTGATCGTGAACGGGATCCGGCTCGCGGTCGTGATCAATCTCGGCACCGCGACGATCGGGTCGACGGTCGCCGCGCGCGGGCTCGGCGATGTGATCATCGCGGGCCTGCAGACGTCGAACACGGCGTTCGTGCTGCAGGGCGGCGTGATCGTCGGGCTGCTCGCGGTGCTGGTCAGTGATGCGATCGGCGCGCTTGCACGGGCGGCAAGCGCGCGGCGGGCGTAGCACGCATCCGCGATCGCGATACGCGTATGAAATGGGGGACGCGAGGGAAAATCCGGCCGTTCTTCATCCGGACTCCGATACGTGTTCGTGCAACGATCGAGTCGGTGCGAGGCACCCGCCGACAAAAGCCTACATCGCGCTTTCATTCGAGCCCGCGCTCGCACACGCCAGATGATTGGCCGATATACTATGCGCCTCCCATTTCCCCTCACTTCACCATGCGACGACGGTTTCTCTGGCTGATCGTGTTTTCGCTCGGCATCGCGCACCAGGCCTCGGCGCAGCAGGCGCCCGCATTGCCTGCCTCCGCGCCCGAAGCCGCCGCATCCGCGCCGACCGAGGCCTCCGTCCCGCTCGCGAACGATCAGCCCAACGAAGCAAACCGTCGCATCACGTCCTACCTGACGAAGAAATTCGGCGTCGCGAGAGAGCGCGCCGCGAAACTCGCCGATATCGTGAACATGACTGCGACGAAATATTCGCTGCCTCCGGCACTCGTTTACGCCATTATCTCGATCGAATCGCGCTTCCAGGAAAAGGCGCGCGGCCAGCGTGGCGCGACCGGACTGATGCAGGTCGTGCCTTCCGCGCACCGCGGCATGCTGCGCAACGTGAAAGACCTGACCGAACCGAATGCGAACGTCGAAGCCGGCTCGAAGATTCTGTCGGGCTATGTGCGGGCGGCCGGCGGCAACGTGCAGGCCGGGTTGAAAAGCTACGGCGGATCGAATGCGTATGCGGCGAAGGTGATGCAGCGGGTCGACACGTTCCGCTTCGTGCTCGAACCCGAAGACGGCGCGAAAGGCGCGAACGATACGAACGCGCGCATGATGCCGGTCAGCGATCTGTCGACCGCGGCGCCCGCCGCGAACCGCAACGCGAAGTAAGCGCACCTCACGCTACGCACCGCGCGTACCTGCGTATCCGCCAGCGGCGGGACGCACGACGGCACGTACCGCCGCTCACTCGCGTGCGAAATGCGCGCGCAGAAATTCGATGAAATGCTGCGTTTTCGCGGGCAGCAAACGCGTTTCGGTCATCGCATAGATGGGCACCGGGGTGCCCTCCCATTCCGGTAGCACGCGGCGCAGCCGGCCGGCGACCACGTCGTCGGCCACCACTTCCTCCGGCAACTGGATGATCCCCGCGTCGTGCACGGCCAGTTGCCGGTTCATGCCGACGCTGTTGACGACGAACCGCCCGCCCACCGGCACGTCGACCGTGCGCTCGCCGCGACGCAGCGTCCACGCGGTGACGCGTTGCACGCTCAGACACTGATGGCGCGTCAGGTCGCCTGGTTCGAGCGGCTCGCCCGAACGTTCGAGATAGCGTGGCGACGCATACAGGTTGCTGCGCAACGTCGCGAGCCGCCGCGCGACGAGCTGCGAATCCGCGGATTCGCCGATGCGGATCGCGACGTCGAACGGCTCGCTCACCAGGTCGACGCGCCTCGACGTCAGCTCGAAATCGAACGTCAGCTTCGGATATCGTTCCGCGAATTCGACGACCAGCGGCGTCAGGTAGATCACCGCGAAATCGACCGGAAACGACGCGCGCAGCACCCCGGACGGTTCGGCCAGCAGCCCGCCGAGCTGCTCGTGCGCGAGCCGCGCCTCGTCGACGATGCGCTTGCAGCGCTCGAAGTACAGCTGCCCGGCCTCCGTGAGCTCGATCCGGCGCGTCGTGCGATGCAGCAATCGCAGGCCGATCGCCTTTTCCAGCGCGCCGATCCGCCGCGACAACGTCGAATTCGGCATCCCCAGCGTCTGGGCGGCACTACGAAAGCCGTGCGCCTTCACGACCTCCACGAACAGCGCCATGTCGTTCAGCAGTTCCATGTCGACTGCTCCATCAATGGATCAATGATCTCCACGATACCCGGTTTATCTCGAAAAGGAAGCAATGGATGATGCTGACGTGGCGGCGAGGCCGGCGCAACGCGCGCGGCCGCCGCCCGATGCGGCATCGCCCCGGTGGCGCATCCCGAACTTCGATGAGGAAAACGCGATGAAACAACTGTTCGTTCCGGCCCCGACCGACCAGGACACGCCGCAACTGTTCACCCCGGTGCGCGTCGGCCGGTACACGCTCGACAACCGCCTCGTGATGGCGCCGATGACGCGCAGCCGCGCCGCGTTCGACGGTACGCCCGGCGCGTGGGCCGCCGAGTACTACGCGCAGCGCGCGGGCCTCAGGCTGATCGTCACCGAGGGCACGCAACCGTCGGCCGACGGCCAGGGCTACCTGACGACGCCGGGTATTTATACCGACGCACACGTCGCCGGCTGGAAGAGGATCAGCGACGACGTGCATGCGCGCGGCGGCCGCCTGTTCATCCAGCTGATGCACGTGGGCCGCATGTCGCATCCCGACAACACGCCGCACCACCGACAAGGCGTCGCGCCGTCGGCGATCGCGCCGGGCGTGCCGATGTTCACGGCGACGGGCATGCAGGAGATTCCGGCGCCGCGCGCACTGACGACGGCCGAGGTGCGCGACACCGTGAACGACTTCCGCTTCGCCGCGCGACGCGCGATCGAGGCCGGCGCCGACGGCGTCGAGATTCACGGTGCGAACGGGTATCTGGTCCAGCAGTTCTTCGCGCCGAACGCCAACACGCGCACCGACGAATACGGCGGATCGATCGCGAATCGCGCGCGCTTCGCGATCGAAGTCGCTGCCGCGATCGCCGACGAGATCGGCGCGGATCGCACGGCGATCCGCCTGTCGCCCGGCACCACGCTGTGGGGGATCGACGAAGGTCCGGAAAGCGCCGAGCTTTACCGCTACCTGGCGACGCAGCTCGACGCGCTCGGCCTCGCCTATTTGCACGTGATGCATCAGGGCGATGAATCGCTGCTCGCGGACCTGCGTGCGCGCTGGCGCGGCACGCTGATCCTGAACCGCCCGGGGCGCACGCGCGACGCGATCGGTGCCGATGTGGCATCGGGTCTCGCCGATCTCGAAGCGTATGGCCAGATGGTGCTCGCCAATCCGGATTTCGTGACGCGCGTGAAGACGGGCGCGCCGATGAACGACGCGCAGCGCGAGACGTTCTTCGGCGGCGATGCACGCGGGTATGTCGACTATCCGGCGCTGAGCGGCGCGGCATAGGCGCTGCAAAGAGAAACGGCGCGTCGTGACTTCGTCATGACGCGCCGCCCTGGAACGATACGGGCCGCTCAGCCCGTTACAGCTGCCCCGCCGCCCCCGTCCACCGCAGGTAATCCCCACGCGTCCAGTCGAGCGACACGCCGACGCGCTTCGTCCCCGGACGGATCTTCGGCTTGTACATCGACAGCGTCAGCGACTCCAGCGCGGGCCATTCGCGGAACGACATCACCGCGAGATCGGCGACGAGCGTTTCGAGCAGCCGCGTATGCGGCTTGTGCGACAGGAACGACGCGACGCGTGCACAGTAACCGTCGTAGTCGATCCACTCGCCCTGCTCGCTCGGCTCGCAGCGATACCCGAGCCGCGCATCGATCACGATCGGCTGCGGCGCCTCGTGCTCGTGCGCGTGGATGCCGATCCGCGCGGGCACCTTCAGTTCGTCGACGAACACGCTCCAGCCGCGCCCGCGCAGGCGCGGCGCGTCGATCGCCACGAACGGTTCGTCGAACGGCTTCATGACGCGAGCGGCGCCGCGGCGTCGAGCATGATGCGCACGAAATAGTCGGCGAAGCTGCGACGCAGGACGATCTCGAACGTATCGTCGCCGGTCGGGATCAGCGTGATCGGCGACTTGAAGTAGTGCGACTGCGCACACTGGCCCGGCTTGAGCACGCGCGGATGCAGATCGAGCGGGCAGCCGCGCGCGATCACGTCGCGCACGCGTTCGCCGCTGACTTCGACGACCGTGTAGCCGCTGCCGACGTCGACCGCCGCCGCATACGAACCCTGCACGGCCTCCGCGAGTTGCGCCTCGAGCACGCCCGCCTGCACGGGCCCGTTCGAGCGCACGAGCCACTCGTCGGGACCGAGCCACAACACGTCGTACTCGGCGCCGCGCGCCACCGTGTTCGGTGCCGACGGCGGCCGGCAACCGACCACGCGCTCGAACGCGCTGACGAATGCCGGGTCGCTCAGCTCGCCGCGCACGTTCACGAGATCGAGGAAGGCCCGCTCGCGCAGCATGAACTTCTTCGATGCGCGCGCCTGATGCGCCTTCAGCACATCCGCCGCGCCGACGAACGGCGATTCAAGCCTCACGCCCGCGCCCGCCACTTGCGACTGGTTTCTCGTTTCATTCCACATGCTGGCGCACCCCTTCGGTATCGTAGAAAACCGGGCTCGAGATCTTCGCGGTGACGCGCTTGCCGTTGGCCAGCGGAATCACGACGCTCTCGCCCATCTTGTTCAGGCCGCCCTTCACCACCGCCAGCGCGATCGAGCGCTTCAGGATCGGGCTGTAATAACTCGACGTCACGTGGCCGATCATCGGCGTCGGATCGACCGCCGACACCTGCGTGTCCTTCGCGATGATCTGCGCGCCTTCGGGCAGCACGAACTGTTCGTCCTCGGTCAGCAGGCCGACGAACTGCTTGCGGCCTTCCTTCGACGTATCGGAGCGCGACAGCGAACGCTTGCCGAGGAAGTCCTTCGACTTCGCGACGAGCCCGCCCATCCCGAGGTCATACGGCGTGACCGAGCCGTCGGTATCCTGGCCGACGATGATGTAGCCCTTCTCCGCGCGCAGCACGTGCATCGTCTCGGTGCCGTACGGCGTGATGTCGAACTCGGCACCGGCCGCCATCAGCGCTTCCCACACCGCGCGGCCCGCATTGGCCGGCACGTTCACTTCATACGCAAGTTCGCCGGAGAAGCTGATCCGCATCACGCGCGCCTTCACGCCCGCGACGGTGCCGTTCCGGTAGCTCATGAACGGGAACGCGTCGTTGCCGAAGTCGATGTCCTGGCACACCTTCTGCACGACCTTGCGGCTCTTCGGGCCGACCACCGCGAACGTCGCCCAGTGATCGGTGACGGACGCGAGCCGCACCTTCATGTCGGGCCACTCGGTCTGCAGCCAGCGCTCCAGCCACGTGAGCACGCGCGCCGCGCCGCCGGTGGTGGTCGTCATCATGAAATGCTGGTCGGCGAGGCGCACCGTCACGCCGTCGTCGAACACCATCCCGTTTTCGTCGAGCATCAGCCCGTAGCGGCACTTGCCGATCTCGAGCTTGTTCCAGGGGTTCGTGTACATCCAGTTCAGCAGCTTCACTGCATCCGGACCCTGGATGTCGATCTTGCCGAGCGTCGACGCGTCGAGGATGCCGACGCTGTTGCGCACCGCCAGGCATTCGCGCTTCACGGCCGCATGCAGGTCCTCGCCGTTCTTCGGGAAATACCACGGCCGCTTCCAGTTGCCGACGTCTTCGAACATCGCACCGTGCTCGACGTGCCATTCGTGCACGGCCGTCTTGCGGATCGGGTCGAGGAAGTCGCCGGTCTCGCGGCCCGCGAACGTACCGAACGACACGGGCGTGTAGTTCGGGCGGAACGTCGTCGTGCCCGTTTCCGGAATCGTCTTGCCCAGCGCCTGCGCGAGGATCGCCATCCCGTTGATGTTGCCGAGCTTGCCCTGGTCGGTGCCGAAGCCCATCGCGGTGTAGCGCTTCACGTGCTCGACCGACTCGAAACCTTCGCGCGCGGCCAGCAGGATGTCGGCGGCCGCCACGTCGTTCTGGAAGTCGACGAACTGCTTCGGCCCGCGTGCGGCGGCCTCGCGGCTGCCGACGAGCCACAACGGCTGCAGCGCGCCTTCGACGGCTTCCGCGACCTGCGGCGCGACGGGGCGCTGCGCGGCCGTGAAGCCCGCTGCCTTCGCCGCTTCGGCGCCCGCGTCGACCGCGAGCCGCAGCGCACGGGCGAGACCGAACTCGCCAGCGGCCGCACCGATGCTCGCTTCAGCCTGCACGGGCTTGCCCGGCAGGAAGCAGGCCTTCTCGTCGTTCCAGCACGCCTTGCCGCCCGACTGCGCGAACAGGTGCAGCACCGGGCTGAAGCCGCCCGACATCGCGACGAGGTCGCACGGCAGCGACTGCAGCTTGCCGCCGGTCTGGCCGTTCGTGTAGGACGCGACGTCGACCGACGATACGCGCCACTTACCCGAAGCAGCCGTCACGACTGCACCGCTCATCACCGTCACGCCCTGCCGCTTCGCGGCCGCGGGCAGCGCGCCGTTCGACGACGCACGCGAATCGACGACCGTCACCTTCGCGCCGCACGCCTTCAGGTCGAGCGCGGTCTGGTACGCACGGTCGTTGTTCGTGAACACGACCACGTTGCGGCCCGGCAGCACGCCGTAGCGATGCACGTAGGTGGACACCGCGCCGGCGAGCATCACGCCCGGCAGGTCGTTGTTGCCGAACACGATCGGACGCTCGTGCGCGCCGGTCGCGAGGATCACGCGCTTCGCGCGGACCTTCCACAGCAGCTCGCGCGTGCCCTTGCGCATCGACACCGGCTGGTGATCGGTCAGGCGCTGCGTGACCGTCACGAGGTTGTGGTCCTGATAACCGAACGCGGTGCTGCGCGACAGGATCGTCACGTCGGGCAGCTTGCGCAGTTCGGCCTCGATCTTCTCGACCCACTGCAGTGCCGGCTTCGCGTCGATTTCCGCGCGGCACGACAGCAGGCTGCCGCCGAGCTCGCGCTGGTCGTCGACGAGGATCACGCGCGCGCCGGCCGTCGCGGCCGCATGCGCGGCGGCGAGGCCCGACGGGCCACCGCCGACCACGAGCACGTCGCAGTGCGCGTAGCATTTGTCGTAGCGATCGGCGTCGAGCACCTCGGGCGCCTTGCCGAGGCCGGCGGCCTCGCGGATCTTCTCCTCGTACTTCGGCCACATGTTGCGCGGCCACATGAAGGTCTTGTAGTAGAACCCGGCCGGCATGAAACGCGAGAACTTCTGGTTGATCGCGTACTTGTCGTTCTCGAGCGACGGCTCGGCGTTCACGCTCGTCGCGACGAGGCCCTGGTACAGCTCGATCTCGGTCGCGCGCGCGTTCGGCACCGTGTACGGGCCGGTCTCGAGCTGCACGACGGCATTCGGTTCCGCGACGTCCGCCGTCACGATCCCGCGCGGACGGTGGTACTTGAAGCTGCGCGCGACGAAGTGCACGCCGTTCGCGAGCAGCGCGGACGCGAGCGTGTCGCCCTGGAAGCCCTGATACGTGCGGCCGTTGAACGTGAACGTCAGCGGAATCGCGCGATTGATGCGGCCACCGGTGCCGAGGCGGTCTTTCTGGCTCATTTGCTCGTGCCCTCTTCGTGTGCGTTGCCGGCGGCTGCGCCGCCGAACTTTTCGTAGCCCTTGATATCGTAGGTCACCGTGTCGCGCGTGACCTTGAACCAGCGGCGGCAGCCCTGCGTGTGCAGCCACTGCTCGCGGTGGATACCGCGCTTGTTCTCGCGCATGAACACGTATTCGCCCCATTCGCGGTCGGTCATGTTCTCGTTCGCAACCGGGCGCACGATGTCGGCTTCACCGCCGCACGTGAACTCGGATTCGGCGCGCGGCCCGCACCACGGACATTCGATCAGCAACATGTTTCTTTCTCCTCGTTCAGTGCGGGGGTCAGTGCGCGACGGCGGCTGCGCCGTGCTCGTCGATCAGGTGGCCCGTGTAGAAGCGGTCGAGCGCGAACGGCGCGTTCAGCGGATGCGGTTCGTCGCGGGCGATCGTGTGCGCGAACACCCAGCCCGAGCCCGGCGTCGCCTTGAAGCCGCCGGTGCCCCAGCCGCAGTTGAAGTAGAGGCCCTTCACGTCGGTCTTGGTGATGATCGGGCACGCGTCCGGCGACACGTCGACGATGCCGCCCCACTGGCGGTTCATCCGCACGCGCGAGAACACCGGGAACATCTCGACGATCGCCTGCAGCGTGCTTTCGATGATGTGGAAGCTGCCGCGCTGGCCGAAGCCCGTGTACTGGTCGATACCCGCGCCGATCACGAGGTCGCCCTTGTCGGACTGGCTGATGTACGCGTGCACCGCGTTCGACATGATCACCGAGTTGACCACCGGCTTGATCGGCTCGGACACCAGCGCCTGCAGCGGGTGGCTCTCGATCGGCAGGCGCACGCCGGCCATGTCGGCGAGCGTCGTCGTGTTGCCGGCTGCGACCACCGCGACCTTCTTCGCCTTGATGAAACCCTTCACCGTATCGACGCCGACCACCGCGCCGCCTTCGCGACGAATGCCCGTCACCTGGCAGTTCTGGATGATGTCGACGCCGGCGCGGTCGGCGCCGCGGGCGAAGCCCCAGGCCACCGCGTCGTGACGCGCGACGCCCGCACGGCGCTGGATCGATGCGCCGAGCACCGGGTAGCGGCTGTTCAGGTTGATCGTCGGCTCGATTTCCTTGATCTGCGCGGGCGTCAGGAATTCGGCGTCGACGCCGTTCAGGCGGTTCGCGTTCACGCGACGCTCGGTGTCACGCACGTCCTGCAGCGTGTGCGCGAGGTTCATCACGCCGCGCTGGCTGAACATCACGTTGTAGTTGAGGTCCTGCGACAGCCCTTCCCACAGCTTCATCGCCTTCTCGTACAGCGCGGCCGATTCGTCCCACAGATAGTTCGAGCGCACGATCGTCGTGTTGCGCGCGGTGTTGCCGCCGCCGATCCAGCCCTTCTCGAGGATCGCGACGTTCGTGATGCCGTGCTCCTTCGCGAGGTAGTAGGCGGTCGCGAGGCCGTGGCCGCCGCCGCCGACGATCACGACGTCGTATTCCTTCTTCGGTTCCGGGCTCTTCCACTGCTTTTCCCAGTTCTCGTGATACGAGAGGCCGTTGCGGAACAGGCTGAATATCGAGTAGCGGCTCATGTTAGTGATCCTTCGTTAGCATTCGATGACGTTCACGGCAAGACCGCCGCGCGACGTTTCCTTGTATTTCGTCTTCATGTCGGCACCCGTCTCGCGCATCGTCTTGATCACCGAATCGAGCGATACGTAGTGCTGGCCGTTACCCTTGAGCGCCATCCGCGATGCGTTCAGCGCCTTGATCGCGCCCATCGCGTTGCGTTCGATGCACGGAATCTGCACGAGCCCGCCGACCGGATCGCAGGTCATGCCGAGGTTGTGCTCCATCCCGATCTCGGCCGCGTTCTCGACCTGGTCGGGCGTGCCGCCCATCACCGCGGCGAGCGCGGCCGCGGCCATCGAGCACGCGACGCCCACTTCGCCCTGGCAGCCGACTTCCGCGCCCGAGATCGACGCCGTTTCCTTGTAGATGATCCCGATCGCCGCGGCCGTCAGCAGGAATTCGACGATGCCGGCTTCGTTCGAGCCCGGCACGAACTTCACGTAGTAGTGCAGCACCGCGGGGATCACGCCGGCCGCGCCGTTCGTGGGCGCGGTGACGACCCGGCCGCCCGCCGCGTTCTCCTCGTTGACGGCCATCGCATACAGGTTGACCCAGTCGAGCATCGACAGCGGATCGCGCAGCGACTCCTCCGAACGCGCCCGCAGGCGCCCGTTCAGTTCGGCCGCGCGGCGCTTCACGCGCATCGGGCCCGGCAGTTCGCCCTCGACCTTGCAGCCGCGCTCGACGCATGCGGCCATCGTGCGCCAGATCGCGAGCAGCCCGGCGCGCACTTCGTCTTCCGGACGCAGCGTGGATTCGTTGCGCAGCATCAGCTCGGCGATCGACAGCCCGTGTTCGCGGCACTGGCGCATCAGGTCGTCGCCCGTGCGGAACGGATACGGCACTTCGGCCGCAGCACGTACGCCGTTCACGCGATCGCCGTCGCGGTTCACGACGAAGCCGCCGCCGATCGAGTAATACTCCTTCTCGACGAGCAACTGGCCGTGCTCGTCGAACGCCTGGAAGCGCATCCCGTTCGGATGCACGATGCTGGTGCCGCTCATCAGCTTGCGATAGAAGCCGATGTTCTCCTTCTCGTCGAAGCGAATCGTCTGCTTGCCGAGCAGCGCCAGCGACTTCTCCGCGCGGATCGCCGCGAGCCGCGGCTCGATCAGGTCCGGATCGATCGTGTCGGGCAGATGGCCCTCGAGGCCGAGCAGCACCGCCTTGTCCGTGCCGTGGCCCTTGCCCGTTGCACCGAGCGAGCCGTATAGTTCGACCCGCACGCGGCGCACGAAGCCGAGCAGGTTCGCGTCCTCGATGTGCGACGCGAAGCGGCACGCGGCGATCATCGGGCCAACCGTATGCGAGCTGGACGGGCCGATACCGATCTTGAACAGGTCGAACGCGCTGACGTTCATCTGACTTCCTCTGGGTGGGCGTACGTGAAATGTCGTTGGCATCAGTACATCAAAGCGTAAAATTGGCCGATAGAACAAAAACGGCATCGGCGTGGGATACCGCCGCCAAGCCCCGCGCAGGACGGCCGGAAAGTGCGTTTTGACGATGGTTGGCGACGAAAAACCACAAGTCGGCCGGGGTCCGCGCCAGCCGGCAACCGTGCCCGCGAACAGATTGCAACGAGTGAGACCCGCCTTCCCGGCGTGACGAGATTGACCGCGATGACACCCGACGTACCCGCTTCCCCCCTCGCCGAACCCGCGCCGCAGCGCATCCGTTTCGGCATCGTGCTGCTGCCGAACTTCACGCTCACGGCCTTCTCGGGTTTCGTCGACATGCTGCGGCTGTCGGCCGACGACGGCGACTACAGCAAGCCGGTGCGCTGCGCGTGGAGCGTGATCGGCGAGACGCTGGCGCCGGTGCGCGCGAGTTGCGGGATCCAGATCACGCCGTGGGAAACCTTCGAGAGCGCCGAGCCGTTCGACTACGTCGTCGTGGTCGGCGGCCTGCTGCATTCGGGGCCGCAAGCCGGCCCCGAAACGCTCGACTTCATCCGCCGCGCGGCGACGGGCGGCGCGACGCTCGTCGGGATCTGCACGGGCGTGTTCACGCTGATGCGCGCGAACGTGCTCGACGGCTACCGCACCTGCGTGAGCTGGTTCCACTACTGGGATTTCATCGAGCGCTTCCCGCACGCCGATCCCGACATGCTGATCGCCGATCGCCTGTTCGTGATCGACCGGCGACGGATCACCTGCTCGGGCGGGCGTGCGTCGATCGACGTCGCCGCCGCGGTCCTGCTGCGCCATTTCGATCATGCGACCGTGCAGAAGGCACTGCGCATCCTGCTCGTCGGCGAGATGCAGAAGGGCAATGCGCCGCAGCCGCATCCGCCGGGCCTCGAGCCGGCCACGCACCCGAAGGTCAAGCGCGCGATTCTCCTGATGGAACAGCATGTCGGCCGCGCGCTGCCGCTCGAGGAACTCGCGTGCAAGCTCGACATGTCGACGCGCCAGCTCGAGCGGCTGTTCAAGGCCGAAACGGGCAAGAGCCCGCAGGCGTTCGCGAAGCAGGTGCGATTGCGCACGGCCGCCTGGCTGCTGACCAGCTCCGACCGCACCGTCGCCGATATCGCGTCGAGTTGCGGGTTCGCCGACGCGTCGCACCTCGGCCGGGAGTTCCGCAAGCAATTCGGCGTGCCGCCGGCGACCTATCGCGAGCGCGGCGGGGACAGCGCGGAGGCCGGCGCACCGATGGCGGCTGATCCCGATCCCGTCGAAGACATCGCCGACTGACGGTCGCGCGCGCCGCCGGCGCGCGTCCCCTTTCCTTCCCCTGCCCACGCCTCGACGCCACACACGATCGCGGCAGTTTCAGGTCAATTGGAACCGGTTCCAGTCAATTTCACCGACGTTACAGCCCATTGACCGAGGGTTATCCCGGATGCTGACGCACCTTCAAATTTGTATGATGACCACATCACCTTACAAACCTGAGCGCCATGTTCGAGAAAATTCCCGCCCGTGCGATGAGCGACCACGTCGCGCAGCAGCTGCTGAAGCAGATCGAAGTCGGCAGTTTCTCGGCCACCGGCAAGCTGCCGACGGAAGCCGTCCTCGCGCAGGAATTCGGCGTGAGCCGCACCGTGATCCGCGAAGCGATCTCGCGGCTGAAGAACGAAGGCGTGGTCGAGCCGCGCCAGGGCAGCGGCGTGTACGTGAACCAGCACGGCGCAATCCGGCCGCTGCGGATCGACTACGCGGAGGCCGTCGAGGCCAGCTCGCTGCCGCACCTTCTCGCGGTGCGCCGCGCGATCGAGGCTGAAGTCGCGGCCGAAGCCGCGCTGCACCACACGGCCGACGACATGGCCGACATCGACGACGCGCTGCGCAAGATCGACGATGCGGTGGCCGAAGGGCGCGACGGCGTCGCAGAAGACGTCGCGTTCCACCGCACGATCGCGGCCGTCACCGGCAACCCGTATTTCCTGAAGACACTGCAGTTCCTGAACCAGTACCTCGAGGCCGGCGTGAAGGTCACGCGGCGCAACGAGGCGACGCGCGAGGATTTCTCGCGGCAGGTGCGCGAGGAACACGCGGCGATCGCCGACGCGATCCGCGCGCGCGACCCGATGGCGGCACGCAACGCGGCGCGCACGCACATGTACAACGCCGCCCGCCGTCTCGCGGAAGCCGGCATCTGCTGATGAACGATTGCTGAATGCGGCGGCCCGGGCCAATCCGGTGCCGTCGTTGTCCCGAACCTCTTCCCGAATCGATCAAGGTTGACCATGTCACGAAATGTTGGAGTCATCGGCCTCGGAGCGATGGGCCTCGGCGTCGCCCGCTCGCTGCTGCGCGCGGGGTTCCGCGTGCATGCATGCGACGTGCGCGACACCGTGCTGCAGGCGTTCGCGGCCGAAGGCGGCGTGCCCTGTGCGAGCCCGGCCGAACTCGGCGCGCGGTGCGATGTCGTCGTCACACTCGTCGTCAATGCCGCGCAGACCGAAACGGTGCTGTTCGGCGAGCACGGCGCGGTCGCGGCGATGAAGCCCGGCGGCGTCGTGATCGCGAGCGCGACCGTCGCACCCGATTTCGCCGTCGCGCTCGGCGCGCGCATCGAGGCCGCGAGCCTGCAAATGCTCGACGCGCCGGTGTCCGGCGGCGCCGCGCGCGCGGCCTCCGGCGAGATGACGATGATGACGTCGGGCCCCGCCGCCGCCTACGCGGCCTGCGACGACGTGCTCGACGCGATCGCCGGCAAGGTGTATCGCCTCGGCGACGCGCACGGCATCGGCTCGAAGGTGAAGATCATCAATCAACTGCTGGCCGGCGTGCACATCGCGGCGGCCGCCGAGGCGATGGCGCTCGGCCTGCGCGAAGGCGTCGATGCCGACGCGCTGTACGACGTGATCACGCACAGCGCCGGCAACTCGTGGATGTTCGAGAACCGCGTGCCGCACATCCTGAACGGCGACTACACGCCGCTGTCCGCCGTCGACATCTTCGTGAAGGATCTCGGCCTCGTGCTCGATACCGCGCGGCGCAGCAAGTTCCCGCTGCCGCTGTCGGCCACCGCGCACCAGATGTTCATGAGCGCGTCGAGCGCCGGCCACGGCGGCGAGGACGATTCCGCCGTGATCAAGACTTTCCCCGGCATCACGCTGCCGCCCGCCCGCTGATTCGAACGACGTTCCTGCCATGACCGCTTCCGCTTCCCGTCCCCTGCTCGGCTGCATCGCCGACGATTTCACCGGCGCGACCGATCTCGCGAACATGCTCGTCAAGAGCGGCATGCGTACCGTGCAGACGATCGGCGTGCCCGCCGGCGACGCCGCAATCGACGCCGACGCGATCGTCGTCGCGCTGAAGTCGCGCACGATTCCCGCCGCCGACGCCGTCGCGCAATCGCTCGCCGCCCATGAATGGCTGCGCGCACAGGGCTGCCGGCAATTCTTCTTCAAGTACTGCTCAACGTTCGACTCGACCGACGCGGGCAACATCGGGCCCGTCGCCGATGCGCTGCTCGATGCGGTTGGCGGCGGCTTCGCGATCGCGTGTCCGGCGTTCCCGGAGAACGGGCGCACGATCTTCCGCGGCCATCTGTTCGTCGGCGACGTGCTGCTGAACGAATCCGGCATGGAGAACCACCCGCTCACGCCGATGAAGGACGCGAACCTCGTGCGCGTGCTGCAGCGGCAAACGAAGTCGCATGTCGGCCTGATCCGCTACGACACGATCGCCCTGGGCGCAGCCGCCGTGCGCGCGCGGATCGAGCAGCTGCGCGCGGAAGGCGCGCGCTTCGCGATCGCCGACGCGTTGTCGGATCGCGACCTCTACGTGCTCGGCGAAGCGTGCACGGACCTGCCGCTCGTCACCGGCGGCTCGGGCGTCGCCCTCGGCCTGCCCGCGAATTTCCGCCGCGCTGATCAACTGCCCGAGCGCGACAACGCAGCCTCGCTGCCGCGCATCGACGGGTTGTCCGCCGTGCTCGCCGGCAGCGCTTCGAAGGCGACCAACGCCCAGGTCGCCGCGTGGCGCGAAAGCCGCCCGAGCTTCCGGATCGACCCGCTCGCGGCCTCGCGCGGCGAACCCGTCGTCGACGCGGCACTGGCATTCGCGCGCTCGCACCTGCCCCAACCCGTGCTGATCTACGCGACCGCGACGCCCGACGAAGTGAAGGCCGTCCAGCAGGCGCTCGGCGTCGAGGCGGCCGGCCAACTCGTCGAGAGCACGCTCGCGGCGATCGCGAGGGGCTTGCGCGACCTCGGCGTGCGCAAGTTCGTCGTTGCCGGCGGCGAGACGTCCGGCGCGGTCGTGCAAGCGCTCGACGTGAAGTCGCTGCAGATCGGTGCGCAAATCGATCCGGGCGTGCCGGCGACGGCCACCATCGACGCGCAGCCGCTCGGCCTCGCGCTGAAATCCGGCAACTTCGGCACGGTGGACTTTTTCGACAAGGCGCTGCGCGCGCTCGACGGAGCCGCATGATGAGCCACGAAACGAAACTGCGCGAGGAGATCTGCGTCGTCGGCGCGAGCCTGTACGCACGCGGCCACGCGGTCGGCAGCGCCGGCAACATCAGCGCGCGTCTGGATGACGGCTGGCTGATCACACCGACCGACGCCTGCCTCGGCCGGCTCGACCCGAACGACATCGCGAAGGTCGGCCTGGACGGCCAGCCCGTATCGGGCGGCAAGCCGTCGAAGACGCTCGCGCTGCATCGCGGCATCTACGCGCGCAACGCGGAAGCAAACGGCATCGTCCACACGCATTCGACGCACCTGGTTGCGCTGACGCTCGCGGGCGTGTGGCGCGACACCGACGTGCTGCCGCCGATCACGCCGTACTACGTGATGAAGGTCGGCCACATTCCGCTGATCCGCTATCGCCGCCCCGGCGACCCGGCGGTCGCGGCCGAAGTCGCGGCGCTCGCCGACCAGGTGCGCGGCGTGCTGCTCGACCGCCTCGGCCCGGTGATGTGGGGGCAGTCGGTGTCGCACGCGTCGTACGCGCTCGAGGAGCTCGAGGAAACCGCGCGGCTCTGGCTGATGACGAACCCGAAGCCCAAGCCGTTGTCCGACGCGGCGCTCGACGAGCTGCGCCAGACCTTCGGCGCACGCTGGTAACGCAACGCATCGCGTCCGGATCACGCAGGACTACGAACCGAGTACCATGCCCGCCGTGTGCGCGGGCCCCTCCATCAGCACACACGACACAATCCGGCGGCGTGCGCGCCGCCGGCACATGACATCCCAGGAGACGACAATGACTGCTCTCGACGCGGCCGCAGGCCGCTCGCCCGCCGCGCCCGCCCAATCGGCCGAACTCGACCGCACCTACAAGAAAGTGTTCTGGCGCATCGTGCCGTTCCTGATGCTCTGCTACGTGGTCGCGTATCTCGACCGCGTCAACGTCGGCTTCGCGAAGCTGCAGATGTCGCAGGACCTCGCGTTCAGCGAAACCGTGTTCGGCCTCGGCGCCGGCATCTTCTTCCTCGGCTACTTCCTGTTCGAGCTGCCGAGCAACATGCTGATGCACCGCATCGGCGCGCGCATCTGGATCGCGCGGATCATGATCACGTGGGGCCTGCTGTCCGCGCTGTTCGCGTTCGTGAAGACGCCGACGCAGTTCTACGTGCTGCGCTTCCTGCTCGGTCTCGCCGAAGCCGGCTTCTATCCGGGCGTGATCCTGTACCTCACGTACTGGTTCCCGTCGCATCGCCGCGCGAAGATCATCGCGGTGTTCATGTCGGCGATCCCGGTGTCGGGCATCTTCGGCAACCCGCTGTCGGGCTGGATCATGGAGCGCTTTCACGGCGGCTCGGGCTTCCACGGCTGGCAATGGATGTTCATGATCGAGGCCGTGCCGGCCGTGCTGGTCGGCATCGCGACGATCCTGTATCTCGACAACAGCATCCGCAGTGCGAAATGGCTCGACGAGCGCGAGAAGCAGATCCTCGAGGATGAAATCGCCGCGCAGCCGCAGGAACAGCAGAAACACGGCCATTCGCTGAAGGCCGTGTTCTCCGACCCGCGCATGTGGTGGATGTCGCTGATCTACTTCGCGTTCGTCACCGGCCAGTACGGTCTCACGTTCTGGATGCCGACGCTCGTCAAGTCGACCGGCATCACCGATACGTTGCAGATCGGCCTGCTGTCGGCGATTCCGTTCGTCGTCGCGATCGTCGTGATGAACCTGTTCGGCCACAGCGCGGACAAGCGCCGCGAACGCCGCTGGCACCTGATCGTGCCGGCGCTGATGGGCGCGGTCGGGTTTGCGGTCGCCGCGTCGTACTCGCACAATACGGCGGTGTCGATCGTGTTCCTGTCGCTCGCGGCGGGCGGCGTGCTGACCTGCGCACCGCTGTTCTGGTCGCTGCCGACCGCGTTTCTCGCCGGCTCCGCCGCGGCCGCCGGGATCGCGATCATCAACTCGGTCGGCAACCTCGCCGGGTTCGCGAGCCCGTACGTGATCGGCTACCTGAAGGACGCCACGCACAGCACGGCGTCCGGCATGTACGTGCTGGCCGCCATGCTGGTGATCGGCGCGATCGCCGTGTGGCTCACGCCCGCGAAACTCGTGAACCGCTGATCCGTCATTCGACGCGGGGCGCCGTGCGCCCTGCCCCATTCATTCACAGGAACCGCTGCCATGCCCCGCTTCGCCGCCAACCTCTCGATGATGTACACCGAGCACGCGTTCCTCGAACGCTTCGCCGCTGCCTCGTACGACGGCTTCAAGGCCGTCGAGTACCTGTTCCCGTACGACTTCGCCGCCGAGGACATCCGCGCACGCCTCGACGCGCACAACCTCGAGCAGGCGCTGTTCAACGCGCCGCCCGGCGACTGGGCCGCCGGCGAACGCGGGATCGCGTCGCTGCCGGGCCGCGAGGACGAGTTCCGGCGCGGCATCGACCAGGCGCTCGACTATGCGCGCGTACTCGGCAACAAGAAGCTGCACGTGATGGCCGGGATGGTCGCGCCGGGCGCCGACCGCGCGCGCCATCGCGATACCTACGTGGCAAACCTGCGGCATGCGGCGCAGGCGGCGGGCGCGCATGGCATGACGATTCTGATCGAGCCGATCAACCAGCGCGACATGCCCGGCTATTTCCTGAGCCGCCAGGACGATGCGCATGACATCCGCGCGGAAGTCGGCGCGCCGAACCTGAAGGTGCAGTTCGACTGCTATCACTGCCAGATCGTCGAGGGCGACCTTGCGATGAAGCTCAAGCGCGATTTCGCGGGCATCGGCCACATCCAGATCGCCGGCGTGCCCGAGCGTCACGAGCCGGACATCGGCGAACTCAACTACCCGTATCTGTTCGCGCTGATCGACGCGCTCGGCTACGACGGCTGGATCGGCTGCGAGTATCGCCCGAAGGCCGGCACGTCCGAAGGGCTTGGCTGGCTCAAGCCTTATCTGTAATCCAGGCATTTCGAAGAGGGCTCACAACATGAAAGTACTGATCACCGGCGGCGCCGGCTTTCTCGGCCAGCGTCTCGCGCGCAAGCTGCTCGAGCGCGGCGAACTGACCGGCCCCGACGGCCGGACCGGCAAGATCGACGAGCTGGTGCTGCTCGACGTCGTGAAGGGCAGCGATTTCGGCGACGCCCGCGTGACGTCGATCGTCGGCGACATCGCCGATCGCACGGTGCTCGAAAGCGCGATCGACGCGCAGACGGGCGCGATCTTCCATCTCGCGGCAATCGTCAGCGGGCAGGCCGAAGCCGATTTCGATCTCGGCATGCGGATCAATCTCGACGCGTCGCGCACGCTGCTCGAAGTGTGCCGCGCGCGTGGCCATCGTCCGCGCGTCGTGTTCACGAGCTCGGTGGCCGTCTACGGCGGCGTGTTGCCCGACGTCGTGCAGGACGACACCGCGCTGAATCCGCAATCGTCGTACGGCGCGGAAAAGGCGATCGCCGAACTGTTGCTGTGCGACTACGCACGGCGCGGCTTCGTCGACGGCCGCGTGCTGCGGCTGCCGACCATCAGCGTGCGGCCGGGTCGCCCGAACGCGGCCGCGTCGTCGTTCGCGAGCGGTATCATCCGCGAACCGCTGAACGGCGAGGAAAGCGTATGCCCGGTGCCCGGTTCGACGCGGCTGTGGCTGCTGTCGCCGCGCTGCGCGATCGACGCGCTCGTCGCGGGTTGCGAAATCGACAGCGAGAAGCTCGGCAACAAGCGCGTGATCAACCTGCCCGGCCTGTCGGTATCGGTCGACGAAATGATTGCGGCGCTGCGCGAAGTCGCGGGCGACGACGTCGTGAAGCTGATTCGCCATGCGCCGGACGAACGCATCGAGAAGATCGTCGGCAGCTGGCCGGGCCGCTGGGACACGGCGCGCGCCGAAGCGCTCGGACTGAAGGGCGACACGTCGTTCGCGGACGTGATCCGCAGCTACATCGCCGACGAGCGGCGTTGATGGCCGCGCCGCCCGGCGGGGCACGCGGCCGCGTCGGCGAGCCGCTTCCCGCCCGGCTGGCAGGCAACGTCGGGCCGCATCAGCGCGGCCCGGCGGACTCCCCGACGGGCATCGATGCGCGCTTCGCCTCGTACGGCGAGCGCGCCGCGCCGGCCGCATGCTGCCATGCCAGCAAGCCCGGCAGATAGAACAGCAAGTCGCGCACGCGCCGCGCGCCGGCGAGCGCCAGGCAAGTCGTCGCGTCGAACCCGAGCAGCCCGCCGATCAGCACGAACCCGCCCTCCTGCACGCCCAACCCGCCGGGCATCAGGAACGCGATGCTGCTCAGGAGCTGGATCAGCGCTTCGATCGCGAGCGCCTGCGCGAATGTAGGATCGGCGCCGAGGAAACGCAGCGCGAGCCAGATTTCCAGCGCATAGCCGACAAATTGCAGCGTCTGCCAGATCGCCAGATAGCGGACGACGATACCCGTCTTTCTCCAGATCATCCGGATCGACTGATCGGTGCGTGCCGATTCGCCGACCAGCGCCACCACCTTGCCGCTCGTGACGCGGTTGACCACGCGCATCGCGCGCTCGAACGGCCGCGCGTGCTGAACCAGCGCGAACAGCAGCAGCACCGGCACGAGCGCCGCCATGCCGATGGCGAGGCGCGCGGCCACCTGCGCGGCGTCGGACGACACGTGTTCGAGCACGTAGCCGATCGCGACCAGCGCGAACACCAGCTGGCTGATCAGCGTCAGCTGCATGTCCGCGACGAGGCTCGCCACGGCGGTCGCCGGGCGCACGCCCGCCTGCCGCAGCAGGCTGAACGACACGATCTCGCCGCCGATCCGCGCGACCGGCAACAGCCCGTTGATCGATTCGCGGATCCACACGAGCTTGAGCATCGTCGCGAACGACGGCCGGCGCGGGCCACGGATCAGCATCCGCCAGTCCCACGCATTCGCGAGCATCGGCAGGATGTGGGCCAGCGCGGCGATCAGCAAACCGGCGCCGGCGATCCGCAACCGGTGCAGGATCTCCAGCGGATGCTCGCGCCAGATCAGCCATACCGCGAGCACCAGCCCGGCCAGCGCCGCCGCGCGCCCCGCATGCCGCAACCGTGCGTCGCGACGCGCGGACCGCCGGTCCGCGCCTTCGACATCGAAATGCGTGTCGTGCATCATGATTTCCCTGCCGGCGACAGCAAGCCCTCGCGATCGACGCGAAAGCGCGTGCCGCGCCAGACGACGTGCGACGAGAAGAAGCTCGACACGAACACCAGGAACTGCAGCAGATCGACGAACGGCAGCCAGAGGGCGCCGCGCAGCCCGGCACCGGTCGCACGGCTCGTTTTCAGCATCAGCAGCGCCCGCGCGGCGAGCGCCGCGACCGTCAGCCAGCAGGCGGCGCGCGTGCCGCCGGAGAACAGCACGGCCAGCAGCGCGAGCGGCACCGGGTGCATCAGCACCGACCCGGCGTGACCGAGCCGGTCCGCCGCGCGAATCGTGCAGCTCCAGCGCAATTCGTGCGCGTACAGGCTGGCGAAGGTCTCTTCGACACAGGCATGTCCGACGACGAACGACGGGACGACGACCTGCGCGCCGACCTGCCGCACCGCTTCGCCGAGCGCGTGATCCTCGGCCAGGTGATGCGCGAAACGCGCGAGCCCGCCGATGCGTTCGAGCGTTGCGCGCGTGATCGCAATCGTCTGGCCAAAGCACGGACGGGCGCGCCCGATGAAAAGCCCGGTAATGACGCCCGGCAGGAAATGGTAGTTCGTCATCGCGACGGCGACACCGGGCCAGAAGCCCGGCGACGCGATGCCGCGATACACGCTCGTCACGATGCCGACTTCCGGCTGCTGTAGCGCGCCGACGACGGCACGCAGATAATCGCGCTCGACCAGCACATCGCTGTCGGCGAGACACAGCACCGAATGCTCCGCATGTTCGAGCATGTTGACGAGATTCGCGATCTTGCGGTTCGGCCCGTACAACCGCGCATCGGCGACGACCTTGATGTTCGCGTCCGGATAGCGCGCGCGCAGCGTCTCGACGGCCGCGAGCGCCGCGTCGCCCGCATCGTGCACCCCGAACAGATGCTGTACCGGCCCCGGATAATCCTGGACGAAGAAGCTTTCAAGATGCTGTACGAGATTCCATTCGTCGCCGTGCAGCGGTTTCGCGACGGTGACGCCCGGATAATCGCGCGGCATCGCCCGCGCGCGCGAAAAGAACCGGCCGACGAGCACGCTGGCCGTGACAGTGTAGGCAATGCCGAGCAACACGCCCAACCCGCAGGCGATCGACATCGCGCCGGCCAGCGCGTACAGCACATGCAGCAATACCATGCTTCTCCCCAGTGGTGGCCCAGTGACCGCGACGCCCGGGGCCGGAACGCGCGAACGCGCGCTCACCCTTACACGCCGCCGTATCGATTCCCGTTGAGCCGGATATGCAGGACGATCAACCAACGGTACGCGCAATCAGATGACACGACTACCGTGCGGCGATCGATTCCGGACACGCGCACATGGCCGCACACGTCAGCGGCCCTGAACGCCGCGTCGGCCACCTTACGGGCTGACAGGATCGCGGTCGCGACCGCGACGACGGTCCAGATGCGGAATGTCATCGTCGTGAAAAACGCTTCGGGTACGCGCAGCGCAAACAACGAAACCAGCACGAAACACTGAATGAACATACCGGCGAGCGCGGCGATCAACAGGTAGGCGCGCCATCGCTCGATCGTCGAGGGTGCCATCAGGAATGAACCTCCCGTGCGGACGGCCCGCATCGATCGTGCGTCGATCGACATGGTCGCGGGTGGACGGGCAAGCGCGTGCCGGACGCGCCGAACCCGGTTCGGGATCAGGGGAAGCGGAGATCGTCCCGAGAAATGTTGTGGGCGATGGTAGCGGGAATGTCGGTGCCGAACCTTAAGCGTTCTTCAGAATCGGGCGATATTTGAGGGAACGCAATTACAATCCGTTGCACGGCGCGCACAGTCGGGCTCGTACAATTGCACGTATCTGCACACGAATCGACCATGCGACTCCTCCTTGTCGAAGACGACGACCTGATCGGCAGCGGCCTCGAAATCAGCCTGAGTCAGGCCGGTTACCAGGTCGACTGGCTGCGCGACGGTCATGCCGCCGCCGCCGCGCTCGCGACGACGCGCTTCGCGCTCGTCGTCCTCGATCTCGGCTTGCCCGGCAAATCGGGAACGGAACTGCTGCGTGCGATGCGGGACGCGGGCGATACCACGCCGGTGCTCGTCCTGACCGCGCGCGGCACCGTGGCCGATCGGGTCCGCGGCCTCGACGATGGCGCCGACGACTATCTCGCCAAACCGTTCGAGCTATCCGAGGTGCTCGCCCGCTGTCGCGCGCTCGTGCGGCGCTCGCAGGGCCGCGCCGGCGACGAGATCGTGTGGCGCGACATCACGATCGACCTGACCACCCAGACGGTGACACGCGATGCCGCGCGCATCGCGCTGACGTCACGCGAATGGACCATCCTCGTTCAGCTCGTCAGTCGTGCGGGCATGCCCCAGTCGCGGGCGCGTCTCGAGGACGGCCTGTATGGATGGCAGGAAGGCATCGAAAGCAATGCGATCGAGGTTCACATCTCGAACCTGCGCAAGAAGCTCGGCGCGGAACTGATCCGGACGGTGCGGGGCATCGGCTACGTCGTCGACAAACCATGACCTCGCGCTCGATACGACGCCGCGTTTCGTCGATGGCGCTCGGCTGCGTGACCGTCGTGTGGATCGTCGCCGTGTTCGGCAGCTTCCGGCACGCGACACGCGAGATCGGCGAATGGGAAGACGCCCGTCTCGTCGAATATGCGTCGCTGCTCGTCGATCTTGCACCGGCCGACCTCGAGCGCCTCGCCCGCTTCCCGCCCGACGCGCGCATCGAACTGGCGCACGGCACGTCGGCCGCGACCCGAGACAACGACGGCGATCGTCTGCCGCGCGACGTGCTGTTCGAAGTCCGGGACGCTCGGGGCAACGTCGTTGCGTCGAGCCTTCCGGTCGACGCCCCCGGCCGGCCCGATGCAGCGGGCCGAAGCGACACCCCTTCAACGATCGTCGTGCGCGGCACGCAATGGCGCACGCACACGCTGCGCAACGACGTGTCGGGGCGATGGATACGGGTGATGGAGCCGGCCAACACGCACAGCGATCTCGCGACGGGCATCGCGCGCGGCATCGTCTGGCCGCTGATCCTCGCGCTCCCGGTGCTGGCGTTGCTGCTCTGGTACCTGATCGGGCGCAGTCTCGCACCACTGAAAACGCTGTCGACGCAGATCGGCGCGCGCGATGCGCGCTCGCTCGAACCGCTCGCCATCACGACCGTCCCGGAAGAAGTCCGCACGCTGGTCGACGCGATCGACCGCCTGCTCGCCAGACTGCGGCAATCCATCGTGCGCGAGCGGGCATTCACGTCCGACGCGGCGCACGAACTCAAGACGCCGCTGGCCGCGATCAAGGTGCAGGCCCAGGTGGCGCTCGCGACCGACGATCCGGTGCGCAAGCAGCTCGCCATGCAGCGCGTGGTGCAAGGCGTCGATCGCAGCGCGCGTCTCGCCGAACAGTTGCTGCTGCTCGCGCGACTCGACGAATACGAACGCATTCCGGTGCGCGCCGTCGTCGTCCGCGAACTGGTCGACGCGGCCATCGAGCGGCATCTCGCGAAGGCGTCGGATCACTTCATCGACATCGTCGCCACCGGCACGCCCGGACGAGCGATCCAGGCCGATCCGATCCTGCTCGGGATCCTGCTCGACAATCTGCTCGACAACGCGGTCAAGTACGGCCGGCAAGGTGGCCGCATCGAGATCGACGTACACGACGACGGCGCTGCGCAGCGCATCGTCGTGCGCGACGACGGGCCCGGCGTCGCCCCGGGCGAGCACGAGCGGCTCGGTGATCGTTTCTATCGCGGCGTCGGCACGCAGTTGCCCGGCAGCGGACTCGGGCTGTCGATCGTCCAGCGCATCGCGCAATACTTCGGCGGAACCGTGCAGTTCGGGCCCGGCATCGGCGGCCGCGGCCTCGGCGTCACGATCGCGTTGCCGTCGGCTGAATCCGCTCGGATCGATGGCACGCAGGCGTTAGCGGGCGAAGCCGCTGCGCGGCAGCACGCTTAACGTTTCGTTAAGGATTCGGCCGTAAAATCCGCCGGAAGATACGGTCCTCATCCGCTTGCCAGGAGCTTTTATGTCTACAACCGCCCGATACGACGCAGTCGCACGCCTTCTTCACTGGCTGATCGTGGCGTTGGTCGTCGCGCAGTATGCAATCGGCTGGACGATGCCCGACGTGCATCGCGATACTCAACCGGTCGGCCTGATCGCCGCGCACCTGATCGTGGGCACCGCGCTGCTTGCCGCAATGGCTTGCCGCGTGCTCTGGCGCGTGACGCATCGCCCACCCGCCGACGAACTGTCGCCCGCGATGCGCGCGGTGTCCGGCGCGACGCACTTCGGGCTCTATGCACTGCTGATCGCGGTGCCGTTGCTCGGCTGGATCAATGCGTCGTCGCGCGCATGGGCCGTGACGCTGTTCGGCGTCGTCCCGTTGCCGGCGCTGTCGGCGGCCGGCTCGGGATTCGGGCACGCGATGGGCGATGTGCACGGCATCCTCGCGTGGGCACTGTTCGGCGGCATCTGCCTTCACGTCTCGGCCGCGGTCGCGCATCGTTTCGTCCTGCGCGACAGGGTCATGCAACGGATGATGCCCTGGTAATTTCGCCGCCGCCCCCCCTTGCGCACCGTCACGGGCAGATACCCCGCAATGGCCGATCGCGCGCTCGCCTGCATCGCGGCTCATCCTGCAATCCACCTGCGCGCCCATCGGAATCGGGCAACGAGCTGATCGCGGCGCCGCGCGAAGCGGCGCGCGATCGACGGCCTCGCCGTCCGTGCAATTCGGCCAGGCCGCGTGCCGCGAACGACATGCGTATCGCCGTACCGCGAACACGTCGGCCTGAAGACACACACGTACATGTCGACACCTAGTTGTCGGTCTGCACCGGCATGACGGAAGCCGGCGCCGGCGCGGCGGGCAAAGCCGCCATCCTCGCCCGATCCTGCTCGGCGAGCTTCGCCAGCGCGGCCTGAATGTCCGCGGGATATTCGCCGTCGTCCCCCTTCGACGGATCGTAGCCCGCCGCTTCCAGACGAATCAGTTCCTCGCGAACCTGGGCGCGTGTGAGCGGCGCATTCGATTGCGCGAATGCAGCTTGACCAGATATCACGCCGATCATCATCAGTAGTGCGATACATGTTTTCATCATCAACTCCTTCAATCTTGCGCGGCGATCAACCTTCGTGGATTTCGGGCCGGCCGCGGCAGTCCGCTACGTCAGCTTCCGAAATACGGCGTGCAGAAGCTCTCGGGGCCCACGCACGCGGCCGAACGCGGACGCGACGGCAGTACCGTCGGCCTTCCCGCATCCGAAGTCGCGGCCGGATCGCTGCCGACCGCCGTTTCGGCCTGATGCCGAGGCATCTGTTCGGCTTGCTGCTGGAACAGCGGGCTCACGTCCGGATACGACGTATCGGTCACGAAGCGCAGCCCGTTGTTTTCGGCGTCGATCAGTTGCTGCCTGACCTGCGCGCGCGTCAGTGCCTGTGCCGACGCTTGCGGCGCGATACCCGCGAGAGAAATCGCCGCCACGGCGGCGGCCACCAGCCAATGCGTGTTCATGTTCCACTCCTTGAGAAGTCAACGAGACGACGTGCTACACCCGTATGACGACGCTGGGTGTCCGTTTATTCCCGGAATGGCGAACCGCTTGTGCCGGACGTTCATCGAACTGTCATTCTTTCGTCAGCCGGCGTAACCTGACGTAACGCAAGCCCCACCGCGCGTGGGGCAGACTGACGACACCTTGTGGATCGCGCCTCGATCATGTCCGTCGCTTACGACTATGCAGCCGGCCTGCTTCGCGCACTGTTCGACCGTCATATCGACAGCGGTGCCGTGCTCGACTCGGCCATGTTCCCCGACGCCGAGCGATTCGTCCGCGCGTGGCCGGCCATTCGCGCGGAAGCGCTGGCCGTCGCGCGCGACCTGCCGCGCATCCCGCGTTTCCACGAGATCATGCGCGAGCAGCACGACATCTCGGCCAACGATGCGCGCGACTGGCGGATGTTCATCATGCAGGCTTACGGCCAGCCGTTCCCGCGCAACCTGTCGCGCTGCCCGACCGTCGCGTCGATCGTCGCGGCGTCGCCGGACGTGTTGTCCGTGTCGCTGTCGTTCCTCGCGCCCGGCAAACACATCCCGCCGCATCGCGGGCCGTTTCGCGGCATCCTGCGCGGCTATCTCGTGCTGTCGATGCCGAAGCGCGCCGACGGCACGCCGGCCGCGGTGCTGAAGGTCGACGGTCATGAATATCGGCTCGAGGAAGGCCGTTTCCTTCTGTGGGACGACACGTTCGTGCACGAGGTATGGAACGACAGCGATGAAGTGCGGATCGTGCTGCTGCTCGATATCCGACGGCGTGGCATGCCGCGCTTGCTCACGTGGGTGTCGAATGCGGTGATCGGCGTCGTGCGGCTCGGGATCAGGATTCGCGGGCGGTCGATTCCGATTTAGCGAACCGCACGGCGCACGCCCTTCGCGGTCAATCCTCGCGCGCGAGACGCGTCAGAACCTCCGCGAGCGCTTGAATCGCGGGTTGCGCGGCGCGCTGCGCCGGGTAGACGAGGTAGTAACCCAGACCGTTGCGCACCACGTCCGGAAACGGCGTGACCAGCGCGCCGGCAGCCAGCCGATCCGCCGCCATGCGCGGATCGCCGATCGCGACGCCGTGCGCGTGAGCCGCGGCCGTCAACGTCAGTTCGAGCGTATCGAATACGAGCCCGGTGCCCGGGTCGATCTGCGTTGCGCCGACGGCGTCGAGCCAGCATCGCCATTCGTCGCGATTGCGCGCGGGATGCAGCAGCGTCGCATGCGCGAGATCGGCGAACGACTTCAACGACGTGCCTGCGTCGCGCGTGCACATCGGCGTAAGGCACTCGTCGAATAAAGGCACGACCACCATTCCCGGCCAGTTTCCGGTACCGCGCACGACGATGGCATCGAAATCGGCGTCGGTGAAATCCGGTGTGTCGTCTGCCGACGTGTGAATACGCAATTCGGTTCGCGGCAACGCGTGATTGAGGGCCGAGAGCCGCGGCAGCAGCCACCGGATCGCGAACGTGGAAGGCAAGCGCAACGTCAGGGTCGACGCGGAATCCGCATGGGCATGCGCGTGTTGCGCCAGTTGCGCGAGCACGTTGACGGCCACCGTCAGCAACGCGCCGCCTTCCGCGGTCAGCGTCAATCCCGACGGATGACGGACGAACAACGCACATCGGTAGTGCGCTTCCAGTTGCTGCACCTGACGGCTCACCGCACCCTGGGTCCGGCACAGATGCTCGGCGGCCCGGTTGAAACTGCCGAGTTCGGCGGCGGCGACGAACGCCTGGAACGCCGTCAGCGGCGGCAGCGCACGCGTCAGATCCGCCAGCGGATATGCGCGGGCGACATACCCGGGTTGCGGATTATTCGTTTGTTCGGTCATCGCGGCATCGCTATCGTGGTTGAACCGGTTCGCGGCGGCTGTCGCGGCAGGCTCGTCAACAATCAGCGGAGAAATACCATGGTCTCGTCGTCCGACGCACTATACACGCGGCAGGTCGATACCTACCTGAAAGCACTCGAACGCGGCGACGTCGCCGAGATCTGCGCGCTGTTCGCGCCGGATGCACGGATATTCTCGCCGTTTCTCGGCTGGATGGCGCCGCAGCCCTTCTTCGAAAAAGTCGCGGCGGCATCCGGACAAAGCCGGATCACGCCGCTCGACATCTGCGTCAGCACGACGGGCGCACGTCGGGCCACCGGCTATTTCGTCTACGACTGGGGACTGAAGGACGGCTCCGAGGTGCGGTTCGAGTGCGTCGACGTCTTCGAATTCGACGACGACGCGCGCATCGAGCGCATGGTCATCATCTACGACACGCATCCGGTGCGAAGTACCGTCGGCGACAAATATGCATAGCCGGATCATGGCGCGACGCAGCAACGTCGTCGCGCCGCCGGCCGTACGGCAAATGTCGCTGCTGGCCCGATCGATCGCCTACACTACAGACCGTCCCCCCGCGCGGCTCCTGCCAGCCACTGCCATGGCCCACCTCTTCTTCGCGGCGTCGATCCAGCGCCATATCGAGACGCCCGAGCGCGACATCGACGCACGGACGCTCGGCGAAGCGCTTGAAACCGTCTTCGGCGAGCAACCCCGGCTGCGCGGCTATATCGTCGACGACCAGGGTGCGCTGCGAAAGCACCTGTCGGTGTTCATCGACGGCCAGCCGGTACGCGACCGGCAACACTTGTCCGATGCGCTCGGCGATGCCAGCCGCGTCTATGTCGTGCAGGCGCTGTCCGGCGGATAAAGGGACGCATCTCCATCGAAACAAGCGCCCGGTCGGACTTCCTGGAGACACCCGACATGAACGATCGACTGCTCGTCGCGACCCGCAAGGGCCTGTTCGTGCTGCACCCCGACGGCAAAGGCGGCTGGTCGCTCGGCGAGCCGCACTTCATCGGCGAACTCGTCAGCATGGCGCTGGCCGACCCGCGCGACGGCACGCTGTATGCGGCGCTCAATCTCGGCCATTTTGGCGTCAAGCTGCATCGCCGGCGCACCGGTGCCGCCGCCTGGGAAGAATGTGCAGTCCCCGTCTATCCACCGCAGCCCGCCGACGCGCCTCGCGTTAACGCCGACACACACACAGGCGCCGGCGATTCGGATGACGAAGCGCCTGCCCCGCCGCGCCCACCCTGGACGCTTCAGCAGATCTGGTCGCTCGAAGCAGGCGGCGCCGACGAGCCGGGCGTATTGTGGGCAGGCACGATACCGGGCGGACTGTTCCGCTCCGACGACGGCGGCGATTCGTGGGTGCTCAACCACGCGCTATGGAACCGCCCGGAGCGTGCCGAGTGGTTCGGCGGTGGCTACGATGCAGCCGGCATTCATTCGGTGATGGTCGATCCGCGCGACAGCCGGCACGTGACGATCGGGATTTCGTGCGGCGGCGTCTGGCAGACCTTCGACGGCGGCGCGACCTGGCGCGTCAGCGCCGACGGCATGGAGGCCGACTACATGCCGCCCGAGCGGCGCGGCGAACCCAACGTGCAGGATCCGCACCGTGTCGTCCAGTGCGCGGCCGCTCCCGATGTGCTGTGGACTCAGCATCACTGCGCGATCTTCCGCTCGACCGACGGCGCAGCGCACTGGCAGCGGATCGAAGCGCAGCCGTCGAGCTTCGGCTTCGCGGTCGCCGTGCATCCGGCAGATCCCGACACCGCATGGTTCGTACCGGCGGTGAAGGATGCGTGCCGGATTCCGGTGAACGGCCGGTTCGTCGTCACGCGCACGCGCGACGGCGGCCGCAGCTTCGAGAGCCTGTCGAACGGGCTGCCGCCCGCGCCGGCCTACGACCTCGTGTATCGGCACGGGCTTGCGGTGGACGACTCCGGCACGCGTCTCGCGATGGCGTCGACGACGGGAGGGTTATGGACGTCCGGCGACGGCGGTGAAAACTGGCGACAGGTCTCCGCGCATTTGCCGCCGGTGTATTGCGTGCGTTTCGGGTAACGAAGGACCCGAACGCCTCACAGCGGAATGCAGGCGCCGGACCGTTGCTTCACATTCGCGGCGCGATTCGGGCCACCGCCCCACGCGTGCGCGCGATCTCCGCTTCGAGCCACTCGAGAAACCGCCTGACCTGCGGCTCGCGTTCCCGCCCGGGCCGGCATAGCGCGACGAAGCGTGCGCCGGCGAGCCGCACCGACGGCTCGATCGGCATCAACGCCCCGCGCTCGACGTGCTCGGCAACCAGCACGGAACTGAGCAGCCCGACACCCTGCCCGTGCAATACCGCCTGCAACGCGTAATGCTCGTCGTCGTAGTGACGGAACACCGCGCGTTCGAGCCACACGCCCCGGCCCGCCGCACGACACCACGAGGCCCAATCGATCGACACCGGCAGCGGCGTATCCCACACGGTCTCGATCAAATCGAGGCGCTCATCCGAACGATGCGCATCGAACCCGGTAGCCGCATACGCGCCAAAATACTCGTCGATCAGCGCAATCTCGTGCAGTGCCGGAAACGTGCGCGACGTCGCGCGAATCGCGAGATCGATTCGCGCGTCGCGTTCGAGATCGGCGAGCGTGTTGCCGGTCTCGACCTTGATGTTCAATTGCGGATCGACCTGCCGAAACCGGCCGAGGCGCGGAATCAGCCACATCGCTGCAAACGCCGGCGTAGTCGTCAGCACGAGCGTGCGCTCATCGGCCGCTTCGGGCCTCACCGCGTCGAGCCCGCGGCTCAGCGCAAGCAGTGCATCGTGACTCGCGCGAAACAGGCGCTCGCCCTCCTCCGTGAGCCGCACGCCGCTCGCGCCACGTTCGAACAGCAGCACGCCGATCCGGCTTTCGAGCGACTTGATCTGATGCGACACGGCCGCGGGCGTCACGGACAACTCGTCCGCCGCAGCCTTGAACGAGCCGAGCCGTGCCGACGACTCGAATACACGCAATGCGGTCAGGGGAATTTTCGAGAACACGGGGCCTCGCGGGCCGGGTCCGGCCGGGTTGAATTCGATTCAATCCGGGTGAGATTAGGTGAATTGAAGCGCTCGCGCAACGCACGTAGCCTTGCGGGACGTCGTGGCACCGTGCCGCGCAAGCAACCGTCGAGTCACCGTCGAACCGGAGAAACAACGTGCAAGGCCTACAGCGCAGGATCACGCAGGCAGTGCTCTACGAAGCGATCGCCATTTCCTGCATCTCGCCTGCGATCGCGGCGATCTTCAAGCAGGGCCTCGTCTATTCGGGCGCGCTGTCCACAACGATGTCCGCGATCGCGCTGCTGTGGAACATGATCTTCAACGCGCTGTTCGAGCGCTGGGAAGCGTCGCGCCGGCAGCCGAGGCGCACGCTCGCGCGGCGAATCCTGCATGCGACCGGATTCGAGGGCGGGCTGATCTTCATTCTCGTGCCGGTCGTGTCGTGGTGGCTCGACATCTCGTGGTTCGACGCGTTCGTCGTCGACATCGGGCTGTTCGCGTTCTTCTTCTGCTACGCGTTCGTGTTCCAGTGGGCATTCGATCGCGTGTTCGACGTGCCGGCGGCGACGAAGGAATCGTGACGTTCGTTCGCGGCCCGGCGCTTCGTCGATCGGCTCCAGGCCCGAAAACAACGCGGCCCGCCCGCGCGATACGGGAGGGCCGCGTTTCATCACGCCGGCGCGCCGCCTTCAGCGAGCGCGCCGTTCGTCTCGTCGCTCAATGCACGCCGAGATACGCCTTCACCGCCGGCAGACCCGGCTTGCCGTCGATCGTCGTCACGCCCGCGAGCCACTTGTCGAGCGCCTGCGGATTCGCCTTCAGGTACTCGGCCGCGGCCTTGTTCGGATCCTCCTTGTTCATGATCGGCACCATCACGTGATTCTCGATCGTCGTCGTGAACTGCAGGTTCGACACGAACTTCGCGACGTTCGGGCAGCGCTGCGCGTAGTCGGGCGGCGTGGCCGTCAGCACCTTCGCTTCGCCGTAGTTCGGGCCGAACACGTCGTCGCCGCCGCTCAGGTAATCGATCTTCATCTGCACGTTCATCGGATGCGGTTCCCAGCCGAGGAACACGATCCACTGCTTGTCGCGGATCGCGCGATTCACCTCGACCAGCATCCCGGCCTCGCTCGACTCGACCATCTTGAACTTGCCGAGGCCGAACTGGTTGCCGTCGATCATCTTCTTGATCAGCAGATTGCCGTCGTTGCCCGGTTCGATCCCGTAGATCTTGCCGTTGAGCTTGTCCGCGAATTTCTGGATGTCGGCGAACGACTTCAGGCCGCCCTGGTACACGTAGTCGGGCACCGCGAGCGTGTATTTCGCGCCGGTCAGGTTGGGCGTTGCGAGCACCTTGATCGTGCCGGCCTTCGTGAACGGCTGGATGATCGGATCCATCGTCGGCGACCAGTAGCCGAGGAACACGTCAATCTGCTTGCTCTTGATGCCCGCGAACGTGATCGGCACCGACGCGATCGTCTTGGTCGGCGTGTAGCCGAGCCCCTGCAGCATCGTCGATGCGAGACCGGTGGTGGCCGCGATGTCGGACCAGCCGACGTCCGCGAAGCGCACGTTCTTGCATACGGGCGGGTCGGCCGCATAAACCGCCGACATCGGCGCTGCAATCCCGATCCCGCATGCCGCTGCGATCAATAGGCGCTTCATCTGTCTTCTCCTCAAAGTGACGTCGTTTTTCATGGGTGCGGGATCGAGTGTTGAAACCGCGTGCCGAGATCCCGGCGGCGTCGCGGACCGAATGGCTCGCGCGGGTCGCGTCAGCGCCCCGGCAACCGTCGCTCGTAGCTCGGCGCGTGACCGAATTGCGCGCGATACGCCTTGCTGAAATGACACGGCGAATGGAATCCGCACGTCGTCGTCACGCGCGCGATCGATGCGTCGGTCGTGCGCAGCAGGTCGCGCGCGCGTTTCAGACGCAGCGTCAGGTAATAGTGGGTGGGCGACACATTCAGGTAAACCTTGAACATGCGCTGCAGGTGCCGCTGCGAAAGCCGCACGAGCCGCGCGAGTTCCTCGAGCGAAAGCGGCTCCTCGATGTTCGCCTCCATCAGTCGCACGACCTCGATCAGCTCCGCGCGCGAGAAACCGACGCGCGCATCGACGGGAATCGGCTGCGTGTCGGTCGAACTGCGGATGCGCTCCAGGATGAACTGCTCGGACACCTGCGCGGCGAGCTGCTGGCCGAAACGCATGCCGACGAGGTTCAGCATCAGGTCGAGCGGCGCGGTGCCGCCGGTGCAGGTGAGCCGGTCGCGATCGACGACGAACAACTCGTCGGCGAACCCCACCCGCGGAAACTCCGCATGCAGCGCGGACAGGTTCTCCCAGTGCACGGTGCAGCGATAGCCGTCGAGCAGACCGCCCGACATCAGCGCATACGCACCTGTGCAGATGCCGCCCAGCGGCAGCCCGCGCTCGGCGAGCGCGACGAGCGTGTCGCGCGCGCCGTCGTCGACCACGTCGCGGATGCGGATCCCGCCGCACACGATCATCACGTCAGGCAGGTTCGTGTAGTCGAGCGCCTGGGTCGGCCGCACCGCGATGCCGTTGCTGGCATGCACGGGCGCACCGTCGAGCGAATAGATCGACCACTGGTAGTGGTCGGATCGCCCGACGTAGTTCGCCATCCGAAGCACTTCGACAGCGCTCGAGAACGCGATCATCGAGAAATTCGGCAGCGTCAGGAAGCCGAAATGGGCAAGGGACGAAACCGGTGAAACGCAAGCGGCGGGCACGGCGGCAGCGGCGGCGGACGTCACATCGGGCTCCTGGCGAATTGAGCAGGTTGCACGCGGCCAGCCCCGTGGCAAACGCCACGGAAGCCGGTATCGAATCAGGGGAGGCGGCCGGAGGGCGAACCGGCCGCCGGTTGCTTACGCTTGCGCGGGCGTGGCCTTCGCGCGGAGCAGTTGCTTCAGGCCCGAGAACAGCGGTGCTTTCACGGTGCCCGGCGCGCGGCCGAAGCTCTCGGTGATACGGTCGAGAATGATCGCGAGCAGCACGACCGACAGACCGCTTTCGAAGCCGAGGCCGATGTCGAGGCGCTGGATACTTGCAAGGACGTCGTTGCCGAGGCCGCCCGCGCCGACCATCGATGCGATGATCACCATCGACAGCGCCATCATGATCGTCTGGTTCACGCCCTGCATGATCGACGGCAGCGCGTTCGGGAACTGGACCTTGTACAGCAGCTGCCACGGCGTGCAACCGAATGCCTGGCCTGCTTCGACGATCTCGCGGTTCACGTGACGGATACCGAGGCTCGTCAGGCGCACGGCCGGCGGCATCGCGAAAATCACCGTCGACAGGATCCCCGGCACGCGGCCGAGACCGAACAGCATCGCGGCCGGAATCAGATACACGAATGCCGGCATCGTCTGCATCAGGTCGAGGATCGGACGCACGATCGCGGCGACCCACTTGCTCTTCGCCGCCCAGATGCCGAGCGGAATGCCGAGCACGAGGCTGACGATCGTCGACGACAGCGTGAGGCCGAGCGTGATGACCGTCTGGTCCCAGAAGCCCGTCGCGAAGATCAGCAGCAGCGACGCGGTGGTGAACAGCGCGAAGCGCCAGCCCACGCGCCACAGACCGACACCGATGAAGATCGCCATCATCAGCCACATCGGGATCGCCTGCAGGCTGTGCTCGACGAATGCGGCGAGGCCCTCGATCGCGCGGCCGATCGTATCGAACGTCGCCGCGTCATGGTCGAGCAAGTAGTGAACGGACTGGTCGACCCAGCTACCGAGCGGAATCATTTCAGACATGGGAGCCTCGCGAGCGCGTGATGGCCTTCAGGATAAGTGCGCGGTCGACCGAGCCGCAGTAGCAGCCGTCGTCATCGACGACGGGCAGTGCATTCGGGCTCGCGACGACGCGCGCGACGACATGTTCGAGCGACGCATCGCGCCGGATGCTTTCGATCGGCCGCACGGACGGCGTGTCCTGACCGATCGCCTCGCGCGTGACGAAGCCGCGGATCTTGCGGGCGGCGTCCAGCACGAACGCGTATTCGGCACTGCCGTTCAGCGTCGCCGCGACGTTCGCGGCATCGCACTTCGACATGGTCGGCACGGCGCCCGTCTGCATCAGGTCGCCCGCCGTCAGATAGCGGCTCGTGTCGATGCCGTCGAAGAACGCGCGCACGTAGTCGTCGGCCGGGTTCGCGATGATGTCCTGCGGCGTGCCGACCTGCACGAGCCTGCCGCCTTCCATGATCGCGATGCGGTTGCCGATGCGCAGCGCCTCTTCCAGATCGTGCGACACGAACATGATCGTGCGGCGCTGTTCCTTCTGCAGTTGCAGCAGCACGTCCTGCATTTCACGGCGCTTGAGCGGATCGAGTGCGGAGAACGCCTCGTCCATGATCATCAACGACGGATTCACGGCCAGCGCGCGGGCCAGGCCGACGCGCTGCTGCATGCCGCCCGACAGCTCGGACGGCAGCTTGTGCGAGAACGGTGCGAGACCGACCTGCTCGAGCACCTCCATCGCACGGCGTTCGCGTTCCTTCTTGCCGATGCCTGCGACCTCGAGGCCGAACGCGGCATTCGATACCACGGTGCGATGCGGCATCAGCGCGAACGACTGAAACACCATGCTCATGTCCTTGCGGCGCAGCGCCGTCAGGGCGGAGCGGCGTGCCGACGCGACGTCGAGCCCGTCGATCAGCACCTTGCCGGCGCTCGGATCGACCAGCCGGTTCACGAGGCGGATCAGCGTGGATTTGCCGGAGCCGGACAGGCCCATCAGCACGAATATTTCGCCTTCCTGCACGTCGAACGATACGTTGTGCACACCGACGACCTGACCGGTACGCTTGAGCACATCATCTTTCGTCGCGCCGGCAGCGAGCATGTCGAGTGCCTGCTGCGGGTTGCTTCCAAATACCTTGCACAGACCTTCGACCACGACCTTGGGGGCATCCATCGAAACCTTCTCCTCGTGTAGCGGGGACTCACGCGTCGCATAGCGTGCCTACATAGTTGCCAGAAAAAACCCCGACCTGCCGACGAATTACGACAAACGCTTGCGCAAATACGACACACCCGGCAGCCACGCCACGCGGGGCGCGGCGCTCGGCGGCACTCGATTGCGGCGATGCAATACGCGCAAGGCCAATAACGGCGGGCATCTCGAGCATGACTTGTGCGCAGCAGCGCGACGCGCAAGCGGTGTCGTTTTGCATCAACCCGCGGAGGCCGCGCGTCGCTTTGCGACAATTCCACGTCCGATCGGACGACCTCGTCTGCCCCGTTCGTGCGAAAAGAATGGTCGTACGAAACCCCGCATCGCGAACGTGCGACAGCCACGATTCGCAGCCCGCCCGCAACCCAGAAAATCCCCCATGGCCATTGTGATACATTGCCGGCAAACACGCTGATCGCGACGTCGCCGCGCGCCTTGGCCGTGGCGCTGCGCCGACGGCGTGCGCATGCCGGTTCGCCTGCCGGCCATACTGAAACAGCCTCGATCGAGCCGCGCGCCGATCGAAGGACGATAACGAAATGAGAGAGGGAGCAAGGCGATGAATTGGGCTTTTGCCGCAATCGGTTTCATCGTGGGCGGTATCGCCGCATTGTTCGGGGATTTCTCTGCCGCCAACGGCACGCTGCTCGGCGCGGCGGTGGGGTTCTGCATCGGTCACGCGCTGCAGCAACGCAAGCGCAAGAGCGGCGGCACGATACCCGACGCATTCGCGATTTACACCAATCCCGCGACACCGCAACCCGCTCCCGTGCCGCTCGCCGATCGCGTCGCGCGCCTCGAAGCGACGGTCGACACGCTCACGCGCGAGCTCGATGTGCTGCGCGGTCAACTCGCGGGCGCGAAGGCCGGTGCCGCCACGACCGGCAGCGCCGCGCAAATGGCACCGGCGATGCCCGCCACCGTCACGCCTTCACCCGCCGCAATGCCGCCGCGGCCGTCCGTGCAGCCGGCCGTCGCGCGCGCCGGCGTGACGCCGTCGACGTCCATCCCGGCTCCCGCACCGGCAGTCGCCACGCGGACGAGCGACGCGACCGCCGCTGCCGGCGCGCCGACGCATCCGCCCGCGACGACTTCGCCATCTGCCCCTCCCGCCCCGCCGAAACCCCGCGAACCCGGCATCGCCGAACGCGCGTTCCGCGCCGCGCGCGACTGGCTGCTCGGCGGCAATACGGTCGTGCGCGTCGGCATCATCGTGCTGTTCTTCGGCGTCGCTTTCCTGCTCAAGTACGCGGCCGACAACAACATGCTGCCGATCGAATTCCGCCTGGCCGGCACGGCACTCGCCGCGGCGGCGCTCCTGGCGATCGGCTGGCGCGTGCGTGCGCGCCGCGCGGCATACGGCCTCGTGCTGCAGGGCGGCGGCATCGGCATCCTGTACCTGACGATCTTCGCCGCGACCAAGCTCTACGCACTGCTGCCGGTCGGCGCGGCGTTCCCGCTGATGGTCGCGGTGTGCGCGCTGAGCGCGTTCCTCGCGGTGAAGCAGAACGCGCTGCCGCTTGCATTCATGGGCAGTGCGGGCGGCTTTCTCGCGCCGGTGCTGCTGTCGACCGGCCACGGCAGCCATGTCGCGCTGTTCAGCTACTACGCATTGCTGAACGCCGGCATCTTCGCGATCGCATGGTTCAAGGCCTGGCGTCCGCTGAACCTGCTCGGTTTCGTGTTCACGTTCACGATCGGCTCGGCGTGGGGCGTGACGGCGTACCGCCCCGCGCTGTTCGCGACCACCGAACCGTTCCTGATCCTGTTCTTCCTGATGTATGTCGGCATCGCGCTGCTGTATGCGGTGAAACGCGAACTGGCGCTGCGCCACTACGTGGACGGCACGCTCGTGTTCGGCACCCCGATCGTCGCGACGGCGCTGCAGGCGGCGCTCGTGAAGGACATGCCGTTCGGGCTCGCGTGGAGTTCGGTCGCGCTGTCGGCGTTCTACGTCGCGGTCGCCGCATGGCTCGCGCGGCGCCGCGACCGTCTCGCGTTGCTGTTCGAAGCGATGCTCGCGCTGGCGGTGATCTTCGCGACGCTCGCGGTGCCGCTCGCATTTTCGGGCCCGACGACGAGTGCCGCGTGGGCGATCGAAGGCGCGGCGATCGTGTGGGTCGGCGTGCGCGAGAAACGCCTTGCGCCGTTCGGCTTCGGCCTGCTGATGCAGATCGCCGCAGCCGGCGCATTCTTCACGAGCCTGCTCGGGCCGGCCGACACGAACGCGCTGCCGGTGCTCAACAGCCCGTATATCGCGATGCTGCTGATCGCGCTCGCCGGGCTGTTCACAGGCTGGTGGCTGCACGGGCGCGACGAAGCGCGCGCGTGGCACGCATGGATGCCGGACGTCGGCGCGGCAGCCGCGGCCTGGGGGCTGCTGTGGTGGCTAAGCGGCGGGCTGCACGAGATCCTCGTCTATGCGAGCCGCCACGTCGATCTGCATGCGGACCGCTTCGTCGTCGACGCGACCGCGCTGTTCGCAGCCGGCACCGCATGGCTTGCACACGTCGGGCGCCGCAAGCTCGCGTGGCCGATCGCAGAATGGCCCGCACTCGCGCTGGCGCCGGTGCTCGCGCTGCTCGCATTGCGCGCGTTCGATGCGCACGAGGCACCACTGTCTGGCATGGGCGCGTTCGCGTGGCCGATCGCCGTCATCGCATGCTATGCGCTGCTGCTGCGTCAGTCGCGCGGCACGGCGGCGGCTGGCCCGGTCGCGGGCGCGACGGGCACGTCGGCCGTGGCGGCCCTCCCCGCCCCGGTGATCGCGCCGCTGCACACGCTGATGTTCTGGACGTTGTGCGGACTATTCTCGCTCGAAGGCTTCTGGCGCCTGCGCGCGTTCGTGCCCGAAGGCGCGTGGAGCTGGAGCGCGTGGGCCTACGGCTTCGGCGCGCTGCTTCTGCTGGTTTCGGGCCCCGGCTCCCGCCTGCGCTGGCCCGTCGCCGCGTTCCCGCGTGCGTATCAGGTGTGGGGGGCCGCGCCGCTCGCCGCGCTGCTGTGGCTGTGGAGCATCGCCAGCGTGACGAGCGACGGCGATGCGTCGCCGCTATTCTGGCTGCCGCTCCTCAATCCGCTCGACGTCGCGCAACTGCTGATCTTCGTCGCGTTCGCGACCTGGCTGCGCCGCCTGAAGACGCTCGGTGTCGTCTGGCATCCACTCGCGGCCGACCTGGCGGCGCTCGCGACCGTGTTCCTGTGGTTCAACGCGCTGCTGCTGCGCACGCTGCATCACCGTTTCCACCTCGCCTACGACATCGACGCCGTGCTGTCGTCGTTCGGCATTCAGCAGGTGTTCATGGTCGGCTGGAGTCTGTTCGCGTTCGCCGGCATGTGGCTGACGCGCCGCGACGGCATCGCGCGCGTGTGTGCGCTCGCGTCCTTGCCGCTGATCGTCGTGATGTGGGGCTGGACCTTCTACGCGAACTTCACGCAGGACGGCGGCAGCTGGGCGCGCGTCCCGCTGCTCAATCCGCTCGACCTCGTGCTCGTGGTGGTCTATGCGCTCGCCGCGTCGTGGTTCGTGCGCGCGCGCAAGCTCGGCTGGTCGTTCGGCAACTACCGCGTCGAGTTGCTCGGCGCGGCCGGCGCGACGGCCTTCCTGTGGCTGAACGCGATCCTGTTGCGCACGCTGCATCACTGGACCGGCGTGCCGTACGCGTTCGATGCAATGGCGGAATCGACGCTCGTGCAGGCGTCGGTTTCCGTGTACTGGACACTCTGCGCGCTCGCGACGATGATCTGGGCCACGCGCCGCGGGTTGCGTCCGCTGTGGTTCGTCGGCGCCGCGCTGCTCGCGCTCACGGTGATCAAGCTGTTCCTGTTCGACCTGTCGCACGTCACCGGCATCGAACGTATCGTGTCGTTCATCGGTATCGGCATCCTGCTGCTGTTGATCGGCTATTTCTCGCCGCTGCCGCCGAAGGCCGCGGCCCAACGGGATGATCACCAACCATGAAGCGACTCGCAGCCCTGCTCGGCCTGAGCCTGCTGACGTCGTTCGCGGCGGCCGACGGCACGCCCGGTGCCGAACGCGTTGCCCAACGCTTCTCGCTGGATCTCGACGGCACCGCCGCGTATTACCAGCTGACCGTGCCGCAGGCCGTCTATGCGGCCAGCCGGCGTGACGATCTCGGCGACGTGCGCATCTTCAACGGCAACGGCGAACCCGTGCCCTACTCGCTCGATACGCCAGCGGCGGCGGCCGTGCCGCCGTCGCGCACGCCGGTGCAGTGGTTCCCGCTGCCGCCGGCGCGCGCCGACGACGGGCACGCACCGCTCGGCGTGTCGGTTGCGCCGGACGGCTCGCTGCGCGCAGCCGTCACCGCGCCGGCGCGCGCGAAGCATGCGGCCGATCTCGTCGACCTGTCGCACGCGGACGGCGAGGTCGACGCACTGCTCGTGCACATCAGCGACGACAGCTACCAGGGGCGTGTCGCAGTCGCGGCGAGCGACGATCTGCGCAGCTGGCGCTCGCTCGGCAGCACGCAATTGCTGAAGGTCGGGCGCGGCGGCGACATGCTGATGCAGGAACGCATCGCGCTCGAAGGCACAGGGCCGCGCTACCTGCGGCTCGACTGGCTCGACGGCGCGCCCTCGATCGCGTCGATCGAGACCGAAACGCGACCGCACGATGCACGCACGGCGGACAGCGCGGCCGTGCCGCGCCAATGGCGCGAAGCCGCGCACGTGCGGGCCGGCAGTGCGCCCGGCGAGTATCTGTTCGACACCGACGGCGCTTATCCGGTCGACCGCGTGCGCATCGGCCTTCCACAGCCGAATACGGTTGCGCGCGCAACGCTGCAGAGCCGCCCCGACACGCAAACGCCGTGGCGCGACGTCGCCGGCGGGGTGCTGTTCCGGCTGCAGGGCAAGGGAGGCGAACAGCGCAACCCGCCGCTGGCGTTCGCGTCGAACCCGGATCGCGCGTGGCGAATCGTCGTCGACATGCGCAACGGCGGGCTCGGCGGCGGCCAGCCGTCCGTCGTGGTCGGCTGGCATCCGGCCGCCCTGACGTTCGTCGCGCGCGGCACGCCGCCGTTCACGCTCGGCGTCGGCAATGCGTCGCTGCCTTCGTCGGCCGTGGGCCGCGATGCGCTGCTGGTCGGGATGGCGCCGGAAGTGCGGCCCGCGCGCGTCGGCGCGGCCCTGCCGGTCTCGGCGGCCCCGTCGGAGCCGGCCGCCGATAATGACGCGATCCGCCGTTACGTGCTTTGGGGGGCGCTGGTCGTTGCGGTCGGCGTGCTCGGCACCATCGCATGGCGCCTCGCGCGCGGCAGCGACACGCACACACGCGACGATTGATACCACGCCGGCACGACGAATCAGGCCGCAGTCGCGCGCTGCGAGGCGTCGCAAGAAGTGAAACGATGGTGCGACGGTGTGCATGCGCATGCGTTCGGCGCCGTCGAACACGTGGCCGCACTCACCGATCGTTGCGCCCGCAAGCAGTCCATGACGCGCACGTCGGCGTCGACGCAAGTCGGCACGCGCGAAACCTTGCCCGCGACGCACGAAGCGGGCACGAGCGCGGCCGGCTCCTCGTTGACACGCCCGGTGACGCGATCCAGACTCGCTGATCCTCAACAGCACCGCGAGCGCCCATGGTCACCTGCTTCCTTCGCTACGTCATCGATCCGTACAAACTCGAGCAGTTCGAAACCTACGGCAAGATGTGGATTCCGCTCGTCGAGCAATTCGGCGGCACGCATCACGGCTACTTCCTGCCTTCCGAAGGTGCCAGCAACATCGCGCTTGCGATGTTCTCGTTCCCGAGCCTCGCCGAATACGAGCGCTACCGTGAGCGCTCGAAAACCGATCCCGCCTGCCAGGCCGCGTTCCGGTATGCAGAGGAAACGCGCTGCATCGTCAGCTACGAGCGCAGCTTCTTCCGGCCGGTGTTCGCGTAACGCCGCATAACGCCCGCGCATCGCACCCCCTTTCCGGCGCCGGACGAAAAAAAGCCCCGCCTGCATCCGCGCGGCGGGGCCAACCCATGTCAGTAGAGACATCATGGAGGAGACGGGCCCATCTTATCGAACGCGGCACGCCGTCCCAACCAAGCATTTCTGCTATCCATCTGCGTCGCCGCGCGCACGTTCGCCCCGCGTGCATGGCATATCGATAGAACGAAAAGTCGTTTTCAGAGTGGCGGCGGGGTCGTTACCATCTGGTTTTAAGCCTGTGCTTAGCCGGGCAAGCCATCCTCTAGGAGCGCCCCTTGACTGCATTCGATCAACACCGCCGCCCGTTCGTGGTCGGCATCGGCGGGACCACCCGAGCCGCGTCGTCGACCGAGCGCGCGCTGTCGTTCGCGCTGCGCGGCGCGCAGGCCGCCGGCGCACGCACGCGACTGTTCGACGGCCCGTTCCTGCATACGCTGCCGCACTACGCCCCCGAACACAAGACGCTGACCGACGCGCAGCGAGAGCTGATCGACACCGTGCGCGAAGCCGACGCGATCATCATCGCGACGCCCGGCTATCACGGCGGCGTGTCCGGCCTCGTGAAGAACGCGCTCGACACGCTCGAGGAACTGCGCGCCGACGAGCGCCCGTACCTCGACGGCCGCGCGGTCGGCCTGATCGTCACGGCCTACGGCTGGCAGGCCGCCGGCACCGTGCTGACGTCGCTGCGTTCGATCGTCCACGCGCTGCGAGGCTGGCCGACCCCGTTCGGCGCCACCGTGAACACGCTCGAAACGCGCTTCGACAGCGCCGACAGTTGCTCGGATCCGAAGGTCGTCGCGCAGCTCGAAACCGTCGGCTCGCAAGCAGCCGAATTCGCGCTCGCGTTCGCGTCGCATCGCGCGGCCGCGCATGCCGCATCGGTCGACGCGCTCGCCCCCGTGCTGAAGATCGCCAACCAGTAACCCCAGCCTCCCCGCCGCCCGCGCCCGGCCGACGACGTTCGCCGCGCGCGGGCGCGCGTGTCCGGCCGTCCGGCGCGCATCGCAACGTCGTCCCCCATGCTTCATGCCGGCTCGCCGCGCCGATAACGATCCGGCCCGCCACGTGATTTGCATTGGCCGAAAGATTGGTTCACGCGTGCCGCGCGTTTTCGTACGCTGAAAGCCCGAACCTTCCATGCGCACGCCATGAACCGCACGATCCGCTACAAGGGCTACGAAGTCGCCCCCGCTGCCGCCCGGCTGCCGAACGGGCTGTTCGCCGCGAACCTGACGATCGAGAAGGCAAGCGGCGGTCCGTCGCCGCGCGCCGTGTCGTTCGACGCGATCGATTTCTTCTTCGAAGAGGAGCACGCGCTGGCGTACGCGTCGCGCTGGGGGCGCCTCTGGGTCGACACGCAGGCCTGAGCGCAGCGCGGGGCGGCTCGAAAATACGCGATTACGAAAGCTATGCAAAAATCTTTCGACTCGTAATCGCATAACAACAGCCATGTCCGACACGCTGCTGAAAGACCATGCAGCGGCAGATCACGCCATGCGCAACTGGACCTTCAAGCACCAGGGTCCGGTCAGGATCGGTTCCGATGCGCACCGGCAGATGTTCTGCCACATGCTGCTCGATACGCACAATCCGTACAAACCGGCCGTCATCGACTGGCCACCGCTCAAGCCCGACGAACTCAAGCGGCTCACGTCGCTGCCGATCTGGGACATCGCCGTGCAGACCGAAGGCCGCGCGTCGATCCGCGTCGCCACCTTCGCGGCGACCGTCGGCGATCCGCTGTTGCGCCAGGCGCTCGAGATGGACGGCGCCGAGGAGGCACGGCACAAGGTCGTACTGTCGAAGCTGGTGCAGGCATACGGCATCGCGCTCGCCCCCGAGCCGCCCTATCCGGCACCGAACGACCCCGAGTGGTCGTGGATGGTGACCGGCTTCAGCGAGTGCATCGACAGCTTCTTCGCGTTCGGCCTGTTCCGCTCGGCGCAGCGCTCCGGCTTTTTCCCGCCCGAACTCGTCGACACCTTCGAACCCGTGATCCAGGAGGAAGGCCGGCACATCCTGTTCTTCGTGAACTGGTATGCGTGGTACTGGCGGAGTTTGCCGTGGTGGCGCCGGCCGTGGTTCTTCGCACGGGTTGCGGCCGTGTGGGCGTTCCTGATCCGGGAACGCATCGGCATCGCGCGCGGGATCGATGCGGACGGCGTCGCGCACGACGCGAACTTCCCGGCGACGAGCACCGCCGACATCGGCGATGCGCTCAACCCGCGCGAACTGATCGAACTGTGCCTCAGCGAGAACGACCGGCGGATGGCCGGGTACGACAAACGGCTGCTGCGCCTGATGTTCGTGCCGCGCATGGCGCGCCTCGCGCTGCGATTCCTGAGGAAATAAGGCCGCGGCGGCAGGTTTCCGGCGTCGCCTTGTCCGGGGCGATTTACTGCATCGCCCGGACCGGGTAGCACAACCGCGACGTGCGGCCGCGACCGCCGTCGGCACGGCGGCACACACTGTCGGACGGAGACGAGCCCCCTCCGGCTCGCATCCCGCGTTGACTGGTGCGACGTCACGCCAGCCAACGCCCCCCCCTCCGCCCGACAGTGCTGATCCGACGCGCTTGCACGTCGTCTTTCCTCCCGCGGCATGTCCGCCCTCGCCAGCAAGTCCGAGTCACCGTGGCTCAAATCTGACGTTCCCTGCTCGCTGCTCCCGTTGCCCTCAACCCGCGGTCTCCGACCGTCGTCGTGGACGATCCGGCACGTCGTCCAATTCGCCTCCGAACCCATCACACGAAATACGTCAATAGGGCAGATTCCACTCGGGAATCCCAATGGCTGAGTCAATGCCCAGGTAGCATTTTTTTACAACTTCGTGACGCCGGCCGCCGGGGAAGGCCCGTCCCACGGGCGAGTGCGTCCGGCGAAATGCGCAAACCAGCATAGCCAGACAATCCTTTCTTCATGTTTTTTTGATTTTCTAGAAAACTCCGTAAATGCAATTAAAAACCCGACGCAAATCTCAAATTAACAAGTTAACAAGACCGCCGGATCCATTCGAGCTAGCACACTATCAAATATTACAATCCAGAAAGGCAAACGTTTGCCGCAAACGTTTGTCGTTTAACTTGTCTTACTTTTTGTGTCTGGCGATGTGTAACGTGACACACACAAATCACCTATATCTTTGATTTTTATGGTTTTTTTACACGAACCGCCGAACCAGGAGGCACCCTTCACTCAACATTCCACGCATTTTTAATTTTCTTACACTCGGATATATCAAAACGCGATGCATTAACAATTTTTTAACTTTCAAAGCATTCAATTTTTCACTTCTTGTCAATCTCAAAATACCTCCTCAAATAAACTCCGCCCATCAATTTTGAGATTCGCGCGAGCGCACGGCAAATTCATCTAACGAAAGAGACCGGTGTGTGGCGTGCTTATTTGGAGGTAGTAGGACATGAACCGCACATACCGCTCGATCTGGAACGAAGCTCTTGGCGCCTGGGTCGCAGCATCCGAACACGATTCGGCACGGGGCAAGCCGAACAAGTCCGCCGTCGTAAAGGTCGTGGCAACCGTCGCGCTCGTCGCGGGAGCGGCCGCCGGCAACGTTGCGCACGCGCAGTATTTCGCCGGCGGCGGCACGTCGACCGGCGCCCAGGCAATTGCCATCGGCGGTAACGGAGGCAGCCAGACAACGGCCAGCGGCGCGACCTCGATTGCGATCGGTGCGAATGCGACGGCGTCCGGCAGCTATTCGCAGGCATTCGGCCAGGCCACGACGGCGTCCGGCTCAAGCGCGATCGGCATCGGCTCCGGCGCGAAGGCGCTCAACACGGGCGCGACCGCCGTCGGCAACGACTCGACCGCATCGGGCTCGAGCTCGATCGCGATCGGTGGCGGCAACAGCACGGGCACGGGCGGTGCGGTGGCGGCAGGCACCAACTCGATCGCGCTGGGCCGGTTTTCGAACGTCAACTCGGCGACGACGTCAGGCATCGCAATCGGTTCGAATGCGACCGTCACGTCGGTCGGTACCAACGGCACCGCGCTCGGTTCGGGTGCCACTGCAGCCGGCTCCGGCGCATCCGCGATCGGCAACGGCGCAACGGCGACGGGCACCAACGCGATCGCGCTCGGCGGCACGGCCAACTACGCATCCAGCGTCGCGATCGGTGCAGGCAGCGTGACCGGCGCGGCAGCGCCGACGGGAACGGGCTATCTGACGGGCAGCGCCGCGCCGACGTCGGAAGTGTCGGTCGGCAGCTCGACGGCCCTGCGTCGCATCACGAACGTCGCCGACGGCTCGGCACCGCAGGACGCGGTCACCGTGGTCCAACTCAGCACCGGGATGAGCACGACGACGAGCGCGATCAGCAGCTTGTCGACGTCGGCGTCGACCGGCCTCTCCTCGGCCAATAGCTCGATCAGCTCGCTGTCCACGTCGACTTCGACCGGCATCAATTCGCTGTCCACGGGCCTCAGCTCGACCAACAGCTCGGTTACGTCGCTGTCGTCGTCAACGTCGACCGGACTCTCGTCGGCTAATAGCTCGATCAGTTCACTGTCCACGTCGACTTCGACGGGGATCAACTCGTTGTCCACGGGCCTCAGCTCGACCAAGAGCTCGGTCGCGTCGCTGTCGACCTCCACGTCGACCGGCCTCTCGTCGGCCAATAGCTCGATCTCGTCGCTGTCCACGTCGACTTCGACGGGCATCAACTCGTTGTCCACGGGCCTCAGCTCGACCGATAGCTCGGTTACGTCGCTGTCGACCTCCACGTCGACGGGTCTCTCGTCGGCTAATAGCTCGATCAGTTCGCTCTCCACGTCGACTTCGACCGGCATCAACTCGTTGTCCACGGGCCTCAGCTCGACCAACAGCTCGGTCACGTCGCTGTCGTCGTCCACGTCGACGGGCCTCTCGTCGGCTAATAGCTCGATCAGCTCGCTCTCCACGTCGACTTCGACCGGCATCAACTCGTTGTCCACGGGCCTCAGCTCGACCAACAGCTCGGTCACGTCGCTGTCGTCGTCCACGTCGACCGGCCTCTCGTCGGCAACCAGCTCGATCAGCTCGCTGTCCACCTCGACTTCGACGAGCATCAACTCGTTGTCCACGGGCCTTAGCTCGACCAACAGCTCGGTGGCGTCGCTGTCGACCTCCACGTCGACCGGCCTCTCCTCGGCCAATAGCTCGATCAGCTCGCTGTCCACCTCGACCTCGACGGGCATCAACTCGCTGTCCACGGGCCTGAGCTCGACCAACAGCTCGGTTACGTCGCTGTCGACCTCCACGTCGACTGGCCTCTCGTCCGCCAATAGCTCGATCAGCTCGCTGTCCACCTCGACCTCGACGGGTATCAACTCGCTGTCCACGGGCCTGAGCTCGACCAACAGCTCGGTCACGTCGCTGTCGTCGTCCACGTCCACCGGCCTCTCGTCGGCAACCAGCTCGATCAGCTCGCTCTCCACCTCGACCTCGACGGGCATCAACTCGTTGTCCACGGGCCTGAGCTCGACCAACAGCTCGGTTACGTCGCTGTCGACCTCCACGTCGACTGGCCTCTCCTCGGCAACCAGCTCGATCAGCTCGCTCTCCACGTCGACCTCGACCGGCATCAACTCGTTGTCCACGGGCCTGAGCTCGACCAACAGCTCGGTTACGTCGCTGTCGTCGTCCACGTCGACCGGCCTCTCGTCGGCAACCAGCTCGATCAGCTCGCTCTCCACGTCGACTTCGACGGGCATCAACTCGCTCTCCACGGGCCTGAGCTCGACCAACAGCTCGGTGACGTCGCTGTCGACCTCCACGTCGACTGGTCTCTCGTCGGCAACTAGCTCGATCAGTTCGC
>NZ_JAIZRQ010000003.1:0-881962 GCF_020419685.1 Burkholderia sp. AU33545
GTGATGCGCTCGCACAAACGACGCGCGATCTCACGGCACAAGCGTCGACGTTCGAACGACGCTCGACCGACCTGCTGTCGACGATTCGCGAATCGCACACGGGCCTGCAAACGCAACTGGCCGCGCGCGACGAAGAACGTCTGGCGGCATGGAGCGATTCGCTGGCCGCGATGGCAGCGAAGCTCGGCGACGAATGGCAGCGCGCGGGCGTGCACAGCGCAGGCCGTCAGCAGGAAATCTGCGACGCGCTTGCACAAACCACACGCGATCTCACCGCGCAAGCGTCCACGTTCGAACAACGCTCGGCCGACCTGCTGTCGACGATTCGCGAATCGCACACGGGGCTGCAAACGCAACTGGCCGCGCGCGACGAAGCACGTCTGGCGGCATGGAACGATTCGCTGGCCGCGATGGCAGCGAAGCTCGGCGACGAATGGCAGCGTGCGGGCGTGCACAGCGCGGGCCGTCAGCAGGAAATCTGTGATGCGCTCGCACAAACGACGCGCGATCTCACGGCACAAGCGTCGACGTTCGAACGACGCTCGACCGACCTGCTGTCGACGATTCGCGAATCGCACACGGGCCTGCAAACGCAACTGGCCGCGCGTGACGAACAACGTCTGGCGGCATGGAACGATTCGCTGGCCGCGATGGCAGCGAAGCTCGGCGACGAATGGCAGCGTGCGGGCGTGCACAGCGCGGGCCGTCAGCAGGAAATCTGCGACGCGCTCGCACAAACGACGCGCGATCTCACGGCACAAGCGTCGACGTTCGAGCAACGCTCGGCCGACCTGCTGTCGACGATTCGCGAATCGCACGCGAGCCTGCAAACGCAGCTGGCCGCACGCGACGAAGCACGTCTGGCGGCATGGAACGACTCGTTGGCCGCGATGGCCGCCACGCTGCGCGACGAATGGGCGCAGACGAGCGCACAGGCTGCGGCGCGCCAGCAGGACATCTGCGACACGCTGACCCGCACCGCGAACGACATCACCGCCCAGGCGCAGGTGCACGCGAGCGACACGATCAACGAAATTTCGCGCCTCGTGCAGGCCGCGTCGGAAGCGCCGAAGGCCGCGGCCGACGTCGTCGCCGAACTGCGCCAGCGCCTGTCCGACAGCATGGTGCGCGACACCGCGATGCTCGACGAGCGCAGCCGCCTGCTCGCGACGCTCGAGACGCTGCTCGGCGCGGTCAACCACGCGTCGACCGAACAGCGCACCGCGATCGACGCGCTCGTCAGCACGTCGGCCGACCTGCTCGACCGCGTCGGCGCGCGCTTCAACGACACCGTCGATGCCGAAACGCGCAAGCTCGATTCGGTGGCCGCACAGGTCACGGCGGGAGCGGTCGAGGTCGCGAGCCTCGGCGATGCGTTCGGTGCGGCCGTGCAGGTGTTCGGCGAATCGAACGACAAGCTGCTGAACCACCTGCAGCGCATCGAGGCCGCGCTCGAGAAATCGCTCGCGCGCAGCGACGAGCAGCTCGAGTATTACGTCGCGCAGGCGCGCGAGGTGATCGACCTGAGCATGATGTCGCAGAAGCAGATCGTCGAGGACCTGCAGCAGATCGCCGGTCGGCGGGCATCGGTCGGAGCGTAACGCATGCACGACGAAATCGACGACGGCGCGCCTTCCGCGCCGGTGTGGCCCGCGTTCGCCGACCTGATGTCGGTGCTGCTCGGCGCGTTCGTGCTCGTCCTCGTCGGCGTGATCGGCATGCAGCTGCAGCTCACGTCGAAGCTCGAGGAAGCCGTGCGTGCGCGCCAGCAGGAGGCGCAGCAGCGCAAATCGCTCGAGGAAGCACTCGCCGGGCCGCTCGCGGCCGGCCGCGTGACGCTCGTGAACGGTCGGATCGGCATCAGCGGCAGCGTGCTGTTCGCGCTGAATTCCGATCAGCTGCAGCCCGAGGGCCGCGATCTGCTGAAGACGCTCGCCACGCCGCTGGCCGCGTACCTGAAGACGCGCGACGAGATCCTGATGATCAGCGGCTTCGCCGACGACCAGCAGGTGCGCGCCGGCAACCGCCAGTTCGCGGACAACTGGGAACTGTCGGCCAAGCGCGCGCTGACGGTCACGCGTGCACTGATTGACGCCGGCGTGCCGGCGCCGTCGGTGTTTGCGGCTGCGTTCGGCTCCGAGCAGCCGGTCAGTTCGAATGCGGACGACGAAGGCCGCGCGAAGAACCGCCGCGTGGAGATCGCGCCGGTGCCGCGCAAGACCGCATCGAACGGAGGGCGGGCGAAGTGACGGACGACGCGACGCACGTGCGCGCGACGCTCGACGCGTGGCGCGAGCAGGGCGCCGACCGGCTCGATCCGGTGCGCTTTCATCGGCTCGACGCGCTGGAGAGACGCGCGGCCGCGCTCGACGGCGACGCGCGCGCCCTGCTCGATGCACGGCTCGCGACGCTGCTGGAAGCGTTTGCGGAGATTGTCTCGCGAGCCGGCGAAACGTCAGCCGCGAGCGGGACGGCGCAAGCAACCGCACCGGCGCCCGCGCGCAGCCTGCTCGGCGGGCTCGTCGAGCAGCTCGCGCGCGATGCGCAGGCCGACAGGCGCGGGATCGATCCCGCGCTGATCGATTACTTCCGCACGATGTGGTCGAAGGTCCGCACCGAACAGCAGTATCGCCAGTCGCTCGACCAGGTGCCGCGCAACGCGGGACCGCTCAATTCGAACAGCCTCGTGCATCGGTCGCTCGCGACGATGCGCGAGTTGTCGCCGGAATACCTGCAGCAATTCCTGTCGTACATCGATGCGCTGGCGTGGCTCGAGGATCTCGCCGGCGGCGGCGCGCAGCTCGAGAAGGAAGCGCCGCGCGCGAAGGCCGCGAAGCCGGCGAAACCCGCGAGGAAGACCACGCGCACCAAGGCGCGATAACACACGCTTTCAGCCACGTCGGTCGTCGCCTAGCGACCCGGCGACTGCGCGTCGATCGCCGCGCGCAGTGCATGCAACGCGTCGGTCAGCGCCGACGCGAACGGCGGATGCGCGGCGATGCCCGCAGCGTCGAGCTGGCTGCCGAGGATCGGCAGCGTGATCGACGCGCGCTCGACGATGCGCGCCGACATGACGAACAGCGTTTCGCGCAGCGCCGCGTCCGCATGCGTCGCGCGCGGCGACGCGTTCAATACCGCGACCGGCTTGTACACCACGGCTTCGCATCCCACGACCCAGTCCAGCGCGTTCTTCATCACGCCCGTCATGCCGTGCGCGTATTCCGGGCTCGCGATCAGCACGCCGTCCGCGGCGTTCAGCCGCTCGATCAGGTCGCGCACCGCGGCCGGCGATGGATATTCGGTATCGGGATTGAACAGCGGAAACTCGCCGAGACGATCGAAACGCGTGATGCGCATCCCGCGCGGCGCGACGCGTGCGGCTGCATCCAGCAGCGCCGCGTTGTACGACTGCGCGCGAAGGCTGCCGCACAGCGCGACGATGTCGATGCGGCGCTCGGAATCGGCTCGGGGTTCGGTGGCCATCGAGGAGCGTAGGGAATGGTGGCTTGCGCGGCGACGCCGCGCGGATCCGACGGATTATCGCATCGGTGCGTGAGCGACGTGGCGCGCGTTCGCGACGCGGCGCAGGTGCTGCCATTCACGATCTTCCTGCGGAAACTTCACGTCCTGACACGCCGCGGCGAGCGTATCGATCATCCCGGTTGCGCGTGCCAGGTCGCCAAGTGTCCATCCGTTGCCGAGCAACAGCCGGCGCGTATGCAGCGCACCGTACACGTCGTCCGCGACGGCTTCGCCGAGATAGCGCAGCGCGCGGCCTTCGACGTCGACGAAGCCGTGCCGGTAGTCGTGCGCGAGCGCGGTCCACAACTGCGCCGCGCCGATCGACTGACGTGCGCCGCTGATCAGGCACAGGCCCGCGTCGAGCCCCCATCGATACAGCGTCGTCGCGAGCCCCTTGCGTTGCGCGGACCCGCGCAGCCGCGTATGCGGCGCGCGCAGGTAGCGGTCCGCGCGGCGCGGCAGTTCGGGGAGCCGGTTGAAGATCGTGTAGCCGGCGAGCTGCCGGGCCGACGGATCCTCGACGTAAAGGAAGTATTCGCCGTCGGCCTCGCGGTGGCGGACGACCAGGCCCGAGTCGCCGAGCGCGACGGCCGGCAGGCCGTGCAGGCGATGGCCCGGCTGGTGCAGACGCGCGTAGAGCGTGTCGAGTTCATCGTCGATGTCGTGCTGGGAATGCTGTACGTCGATACGCATGGCAAAAGGCGCCCGTCCCGGGCGCATCGGGAAAGAGGTTCATTGCAATGGGAAAGGAAATGGCAGCGGCCCCCGGGCTCGGCGAGCGAGCCGGGGCCGCGAATCAGCTGGGGATGTGCTGGAAACCGGCGGCGATCGCGGCGAGGCCCGCGATGCAGAGTGCGAACAGGATCAGGACTTTGTGGATCACGCCTCTCTCCTCATGAACGCGCGGCGCCGAAGGGCGGTGCCGCGGAGACGGTGACAGCGGGCATGGCCCGCGCGCAGACGGTCAGCACCATACGCGACGGGCACAGGGCGGGCAACCGGACTGCGGGAGAAAAGCGACGAAACGCGGGGAATCGGGGTGTTTCGCGACAATTGGTCGCAAGGGGGGCCTCGGTGCGGTCCTGACTTTGCGCGTCGCCGTTCGGCTTCAGGTGTATCCGCTCAGGAACACGTGCGAAATCGCCTCATTTTTTCGCACGCGTTCCGCCGGGCTTCCATGATCGAGGCGCTCATCGAACCGATGATCGCGAGACCGCCTCACACCGCCCGCCGCCCCCCGAACGCCTGCCTGATCCGCGCGAACAGCCCATGCTGCGCGATCCACTCGGCATACGCGCGATAGTCAGGATCGCGCATCAAATGCCGCTCCTCCGTCTTCGCCCGCGTGTAGTAGATCAGGTTCACCGCGACGAGCCCCGCGCAGTGCATCAGCCCGACCTGCCAGCCGAGCGGCTCGACGAACGGCACCGACACCATCCAGTACGACAGGTTCTTCGTGATGTATGCCGGATGCTTCGTGAAGCGGTACGGGCCCGATGTGATGATCCCGCGGTTCGTGAGGTTCGAGAACCGCAATCCGAACGAGATCGTCGATAGCGCATAGGTCATCAGCAGCAGGATGATCACCGCACCCCAGATCACGCGCAGCGTCGGCGCGGACAGCAGCCAGTTGTCCCAGAACAGCGAACCTTCGTAGCGGATGTAGTTGTTCGAGATCAGCGACCAGAACGGCTGGTAGCACATCAGCGCGGCGACCCAGCCGAGCGTGGTCGGCTCGACGGTGCGCACGTGGCTGTCGAGGATGCGGAACGTGCACAGGTAGCCGACCGTGCCGAACATCAGGTCCATCGTGAACGACAGGTCGTACAGGAACACGAAGGTCGCGATCGTCATCGGCGCGTTCACGGCGTGCGCGAGCGACGCGCTCAGGTGATCGGCGTCCTTCGACAGGTAGACGGTCATCAGCGGCAGGAAGAACGCCTTCACGCCCCAGCCGGCAAGCATCTCGCGCACGGGCTGCCAGCTCGCGGGCTGCTCGTGGCGGAACAGGAAGCGGCCCCACAGCAGGTACGCGTCGTCGGTTTCGCGCTGGTGGCGATCCATCCACGCGAAGTAGAACGGCGCGGCGACGATCACGTACGGCGCGAGCGAGCGCAGCAGCGACCAGAACGGCAGGTAGAACGCGCCGTGATATTCGGGCAGGAGCCAGTAGATGACGCCGATGCCTGCGTAGATCGACGTCAGCGCGCCGAGCCGCGTCGCGACACGGGCGAGCCCGAGCGGGCGCACGGCCTGCCGCGACAGTCCCGCGCTCGGGCGCAGGTAGACGCGCGAGATGAAGATTTCGTGCAGCGCGATCGTGCCGATGATCGCGAGGCTCGCGATGACCGCACGGGTGGCCGCGTCGAGGCCCGGCTGGTCGCGCGTTGTCCACAGCGCGAACAGGCCGGCCGCGATGCCGAGCAGGCCCGCGCGGAATGGCGTGGCGGAACGGGGCGGGCGGTCCTGGACCGCGGCGATGCCGTCGATGGTGGAGTTCATGATCGGATCCTCGTCGGGATGACGGCCGGCGCCCCCGCTTGGCGGGTGACGCCGGCCATCGGCCGGGCTTTGGTTTGGTATCTGCCCGGCCATTGGCCTGTGGTTCTGATACGTGAAGCGTTACTTCTTGGGGGTGGTGCCGCCGAGCAGACCGCCGAGCAGGTTCGTCACCGGCGCCAGCAGGTTGGTCGCGCCAGCCGTGCTGCCGCCGTTCGAACTGCCGGTCAGGCCGGCCGTGACGGTGCCGCTGCCGGACGGCGTCGTCACCGTGCCCGCCGCGCCGCTCGGGCTGGCCGTGCCGACTGCGCCGAGCGTGCCGGCTGCAGAGGTCAGCGAACCCGTCAGCGTGCCGACCGGGCCGCTCGTCAACGCACCGCCGAGGTTGCCGGTCAGGCCGCCGCCCGGCGTCGTGACCGTGCCGGTGAGGCTTGCGCCGAGCGGCGTCAGCGAGTTGACGAGGCCGGTGATCGGCGCGAGCAGGCCGCCGACGCCCGAGCCGCTGGTGCCGCTGGTACCGCCCGTGCCGCTCGAACCGAGGCCGCCGAGCGCGCCCGTCACCGAGCCGAGCAGGCCGGTGATCGGCGCGAGCGGGCCGCCGCTGGTGCCGCTGGTGCCACCCGAGCCGCTCGAGCTGCTGCCGCCGCCGAGCGCACCCGTCAGCGAACCGAGCAGGCCCGTGATCGGCGCGAGCGGATTGGTGCCGCTGCTGGAGCTGCCGCTGCTGGAGCTGCCGCCGGACAACAGGCCGCCGGCCGATGCCACGGTGTTGCCGAGTTGTGACACGCTGTTGCCGGCGCCCGTGCCGACCGGGTTGCCGGTCGCGCTGCCGATCTGCGAACCGGCGAGGCCGAGGCCGCTGCCGAGCGTGCTCAGCAGGCCGTTGAGCGGGGCGCCGAGCAGGGTGACGCCGCCGAGCGTCTGCGTCGCGCCAGGCGTCGTGACGCCGCCGGTCAGCGTATTCGTGATCGGGTTGATCACGCTGCCGAGCTGCGTCTCGAGTTGCTGGACCGGCGCGCTGTTCAGCGCCGTGTTCAGCGCCGATGCGGTCGAGTTGACGGCCGTGCCGACCGTGTTGACGAGGCTGCCGACCAGAGTCGTGGCCGGCGCGAGCGGCGACAGCGGGCCGGTGCCGAGGCTCGTCACCGCGTTGCCGAGGTTGTTGACCGCGCTGCCGGCGCCGGTCAGCAGGCCGGTGGTCGACGTGAGCGTCGGGCCGAGCGGGTTCGGCGACACGCCGATCGAGCCGAGGCCGGCCGCGACGCCGTTGCCGAGCGACTGCACGCCGTTGCCAAGGCTGGTGACCGCGTTGCCGATGCTGGTGGCCGTCGTCGGGTTCGTGCCCGGAACTTGCACGCCGCCGATCTGCGAACCGCCGTTCGCGACCGTCGTGCCGAGTGCCGTGACGAGCGTGCCGGTTTGCTGGAGGACGTTGCCGAGCGGGGTGACGTTGGTGCCGGAGGTGCCGGAGGTACCGGAGGTGCCCGACGTGCCGGAAGTGCCCGACGTGCCGGAGGTGCCTGATGTGCCGGAGGTGCCCGACGTACCGGAGGTGCCCGACGTACCGGAGGTGCCCGACGTACCGGAAGTGCCCGACGTGCCGGAGGTGCCCGACGTACCAGAGGTGCCCGACGTGCCCGACGTGCCCGACGTACCGGAAGTGCCTGACGTACCGGAGGTGCCCGACGTGCCGGAAGTGCCCGACGTACCGGAGGTACCCGACGTACCGGAGGTACCCGACGTACCGGAAGTGCCCGACGTGCCGGAAGTGCCCGACGTACCGGAAGTGCCCGACGTGCCGGAAGTGCCTGACGTACCGGAGGTGCCCGACGTGCCGGAAGTGCCCGACGTGCCGGAAGTGCCCGACGTACCGGAAGTGCCCGACGTGCCGGAAGTGCCCGACGTACCGGAAGTGCCCGATGTACCGGAAGTGCCGGACGTACCGGAGGTACCCGACGTGCCGGAAGTGCCTGACGTACCGGAGGTGCCCGACGTACCGGAAGTGCCCGACGTGCCGGAAGTGCCCGACGTACCGGAGCTACCCGACGTACCGGAGGTACCCGAGGTACCACCGCCGGACGTACCCGACGAGCTCGGCTTGATCGACGGTGTGACCGGTCCGTCGACCGAGCCGCAGCCGTACAGTGTGAGCAGCGACAGGACGGCCAGCGATACCGCCGTCTTTTTCAAGTAATGGTGCATGGTGGCCTCGACATTGGAAGTTGTGTCCGGGCCATCACTGCAAATTCCGCGCCATGACACCTTTCGCGAAATGCGTCAGCGCATTGTTGTGGGAATCGGGAATATCGGCGCGATTTAAACGGAGGAATGGCGGTTTCGCGCGACGGAGACGCCAGACGCGCTGACGCGCTCGCTGTGATGTTCCCGTAAGGAACCGTAACGCCGGGCCGGATGTTACGTAGCGTTCGACCCGACGTTCCGTGTGTGACGTGGCCGGCCGCGACCCGAGGCCGGCGTCTTTGACGAAACGCCCGTGCGCCGGGAACATGACGTGAACCAACCCGGCCGCGGGCGACGCCGAAGCGGCCACGACTCAAGACAGGGACACGACATGAGCGAACAGGACAGGGAGCAGGGCAAGGCGCGCCGCACCGAGGTGATGGGCGAGGCGTTCGTCGAGCGCGCGATGCGCGACCTCGACGGTTTTTCGCGTCCGTTGCAGAACTGGCTGAACGAGCACGCGTGGGGCAGTACGTGGCAGCGCGGCGGGATCGACCTGAAGACGCGCAGCCTCTGTACCTGCGCGATGCTGGCCGCGCTCGGCCGCAGCACGGAGCTGAAGGGCCACGTGCGTGGCGCCCTCAACAACGGCGCGAGCCTCGTCGAGATTCGCGAGGTGCTGCTGCATAGCGCGCTGTACGCGGGCGCGCCGGCCGCGGTCGAGGCGTTCCGCAGCGCGCGCGAGGTCATGACGGAGCTCGGGCTGTCGCTGCCCGACGACGAAGCCTGACCGGCAGACGGCGCATGCCAGCCGTCAGGCCCGCTGACGATCAATGCTCGACGTGCGCGCCTTGCGTCGGCGCCTCGACCGGCGCGGCGGCGACTTCGAGCAGCCAGTCGGCCGTCGCGTCCGGAATCGTGACCGGCAGCATGTGCCCGCCTTCGACGACCTTCAGCCGCACGCGCGCCGACTTCCGCGCCAGCGCTTCGCCGTGCGTACGCCAGTTCAGGATCGGATCGGCGCGGCCATACAGCACGTCGACCGGCAACGAGAGGTCCGCGTAGCGGCGCTCCATCGCAGGGAGGTCGACGGGCGCCGACAGCAGGTCCGTCGCCGTCGCGTAGAACACGTGCGGCCGCAGCCCGAGCAATCCGCCGCCCTTCACCGGGAAGTCGCGCGGCACGGCTTCCGGCGCGAACACCTGGCTCACGGCCTTGCGGCCGGTCAGGATCGTCAACGGGATCGCGAAGGTCCACGACACGAAGCGGCGCACCAGCGGCGACGGCAGCATCAGCGGCTTGAACGGCGCCGGCGGCTCGGTCTGCTCGTGAGACAGCGGTGCGATCAGCGCGAGCCGGCTGACGTGCTCCGGATGGTTGAGCCCGACCGCGAGCGCGATCGCGCCGCCGAGCGAGTGACCGACGAGCACGGGCCGGTCGAGCTTCAGCGCGTCGATGAACGCGGCGACCGTGCGGGCCTGCGCGAACACGTTCGCCTGCGAACTGGCGCCGCGCAGCGAGCGGCCGGCGCCGGGCCGGTCGACGAGGATCACGCGATGGTGCTGCGCGAGCCGCGTGAGCGGCAAATACGCGAAGTTGCGCCACTGCCCGGCGAGCCCGTGCACGAACACGAGCGGCGGGCCGCTGCCGTATTCGACGTAATGGATGTGGTCGCCGCCGATGTCGACGAAGCGGCCTTCGGGCGGAAACGCGCGCGTCACGCGGCGCGCGACGTAGCCGGAAAACAGCGCAAGCGCGGCGAGCACCGCGACGACGCCGAGCAGCACGTTCTGGATCAGGTGGAGCGTATGGGTCATGTCGGCCTCAACGGGATTCGAGTACGGGTTCGGCAACCGGCGCGGCGGCCGGGCCGGCTTTCGCGCGGCGTTCGAACTGCATCGCCGAATCGGCGAGCCCGCTGAACTTCAGCGACGCGAGATCGAGCACGTAGTTCTGGTGGAATTTCCAGGGCTTGCGATGCCCCTGCTTCGGCAGGATGCCGGCCGCGCGCTGGATGTAGCCCGAGCTCAGGTTGACGGCCGGCACGTCGCCGAGGTCGCCGGCGCCGAGCCGCGGCACGCAGGTGTCGTAGCCGTTCGCGCGCATGTGGTTCAGCAGCCGGCACACGTAGCGCGCGATCAGCTCGGCCTTCAGCGTCCACGACGCGTTCGTGTAGCCGAACGACGACGCGAGGTTCGGCACGTCGCTGTACATCATTCCCTTATAAGACACGGTCTGCGGCAGATCGACCGCGCGGCCGTCGACCGTGACGCGCGCGCCGCCGAGCATCTTCACCTTCAGCCCGGTCGCGGTGACGATCACGTCCGCGTCGAGCTGCTGGCCGCTCTTCAGCTTCAGGCCGGTCGGCGTGAAGCGCTCGATCTCGTCGGTGACGATCGAGGCGCGGCCCGCACGGATCGACTTGAACAGGTCGCCGTTCGGCACGAGGCACACGCGCTGGTCCCACGGCATGTAGCGCGGCGTCAGATGCTTCGCAACGTCGAAGTCGGGGCCGAGCTGCTTGCCGGCCGCGCGGATGATGAACCGTTTGGTCTGCTCGGGCTTGCGGCGCGACACGTTGTACAGGTACATCGTCAGCAGTACGTTCTTCATGCGCACGAGCCGGTGCGCGAGCCTCGACGGCAGCACGCGGCGCAACGCGTTCGCGATCTTGTCGCGCGCAGGCAGCGACACGATGTAGGTCGGCGAGCGCTGCAGCATCGTCACGTGCTTCGCATCGGCCGCCATCGACGGCACGAGCGTGACGGCCGTCGCGCCGCTGCCGATCACGACGACGCGCCGGTTTGCATACGACAGGTCCTTCGGCCATTGCTGCGGATGCACGATTCGGCCTTCGAACGAGTCCATGCCGGCCCAGTCGGGCAGGTAGCCGCCGTCGTAGTCGTAATAGCCGCTGCACATGTAGAGGAAGCGGCACGTGTAGGCGAGCGTGTCGACCGTGCCGTCGCGCGTGCGCTCGATGCGTACCGTCCAGCGTGCGCGATTCGAATCCCAGTCGGCCGCGACCACCTTCTGGCCGTAGCGGATCATCTTGTCGATGCCGTGTGCGCGCGCGGTGTCGCGGATGTAGTCGAGGATCGTCTGGCCGTCCGAGATCGCCTTGTCGCTGTGCCACGGGCGGAAGCTGTAGCCGAGCGTGAACATGTCGGAATCCGAACGGACGCCGGGATAGCGGAACAGATCCCAGGTGCCGCCGATCGCGTCGCGCGCCTCGACGATCGCCACGCTCGCATACGGGCAGCGCTGCTTCAGGTGATAGGCGGCACCGATGCCGGACAGGCCGGCGCCGACGATCAGCACGTCGAGGTCGCGGTTGTCGCCGCAGGCGGACGGCGCATCGCGCCGGTCGGTCGTCGTCGAGGTCATGCGGCGTCCTTGGTCGGTGTGGTCGGGAGCGCGGTCGGTGCATTCGTGCGGCCGAGATTGCGTGCGCGGGCACGGCGCACGTGGCGCAGCACCAGCCGCTGGTAGCCGGCGCCGAGCAGGCGCGCGAGCTTGTCGAGGCGGCGGGCATCGGCGCCGACCAGCACGCGGCGCGCGTTGCGCTCGACGCCGGCGAGGATCTGCCGAGCGGCATCGTCGGCCGTCGTCGCGTTGATCAGGCGATTCGCCTGACGGCGGTGGGTTGCTTCGTCCTGGCCCGTGAGCGCGCGGATGCTGGTGTCGACACGGCTCGCGTCGACGATGTTGGTCGCGACGCCGCCCGGATGCACGCAGGTCGCGCTGACCGGCGCGCCGTCGAGTTCGAGCTCCATCCGCAGCGCCTCGGTGAAGCCGCGCACGGCGAACTTGGTCGCGTTGTACGCGCTTTGCGTCGGCATCGCGACGAGCCCGAACAGGCTCGACGTGTTGATCACGTGCCCGTCGCCCGACGCGCGCAGATGCGGCAGGAACGCCTGCGTGCCGTGCACGACACCCCAGAAGTTGATGCCGACGATCCATTCGAGATCGGCGATGCGCGCGGTCTCCGCGCTCGCGGCCAGCGACACGCCCGCGTTGTTGAAGATCAGGTTGACCTTGCCGTGTTCGGCGCGCACGAAATCGGCCCACGCGAACACCGCATCGCGATCGGCGACGTCGAGCCGACGCGTGCTCGTGCGCACGCCGTGCGTCGCGCACGCGGCCGCCGTGCCGGCGAGCCCGACCTCGTTGACGTCGGCGAGCGCGACGTCGCAGCCGCGCCGCGCGAGCTCGACCGCGAGGCTGCGGCCCATGCCCGAACCGGCGCCCGTGATCGCGGCGACCTTGCCGGAAAAACCCTTCATCCGTCGTTCCTCCCGTTCCGCTTGCGCTGCGTCGGCGGCGCGCTTATTGTGGTGTTGTTCGTCACCACTTTAGTTTTCGGGTGTCCTGATGTCAAATAGCGAAATGGAGAAAGCACTCGAAACGGAAAAACGGGGCCGGGCATACGGCGGCGTGGCGCCCGAGGTGCGGGCCGCCGAGCGGCGCGATGCGCTGATCCGTGCGGCGACGCGCGTGTTCGGCACGGTCGGTTTCCGCAAGGCGACCGTGCGGTCGATCTGCCAGGAAGCGAAGCTCAACGACCGCTATTTCTATGCGGCGTTCGACAGCACCGAGGATCTGCTGCGCTGCACCTACCTGCATCACGCGCAGCAGTTGCACGACGCGGTCGAGCGGGCAGTGGCCGAGCGCGGCGGCGATTTGCGCGAGCGCATCGATGCGGGGCTCGCCGCATTCTTCGGATTCCTGCGCGACCCGTGCGCGGCGCGCGTGCTGCTGCTCGAGGTGATGGGCGTGAGCGCCGACACCGACATGACGTATCAGCGGATGCTGATCGACTTCGGCAAGCTGATCATGGCGATCGGCGCGACGGGCGAGGCCGTGACGCCCGCCGAGCGCACCGAGCAGCGGCTGGTCGGGCTCGCGCTGGTCGGCGCGATGACGAACGTCGGCGCGGCGTGGCTGCTCACCGGCTATCGCGACCCGGAGGCGCAGATGGTCGCGAGTTGCAGGAAGGTGCTGCTGGGGACGTTGCGGGAAGCGGGCTAGGATGCGGCGACGAGCGGACTTGCGCGATTCGCATCCGGTTGCGTCGCGAAGCCATCCGACGCTTCACCCCCTCGAGCGTTTCGATCGTGCCGCCATCACCGACCGCGCGTCCCCGATCCTCGCCTTCATCGCATCGATGAACGCACGCACCTTCGGCGAAGGCAACCGCGTCGACGGATACACCGCGTGAATCCCGGCCGGCGCCGAGCGCCATGCGGGCAGCAGCCGGACGAGCCGGCCGGCCGCGACGTCCTCCGCGATCGAGAAATCCGTCAGGAGGCCGAAGCCGCCGCCCGCGAGCGCGATTGCACGGCAGGCCGTCGCCGTGTTCGACACGACCGGCGCGATGCAGCGCACCGACGCGTGGCCGCCGCTCGGGTCGTGAAGTTCGAGCGTATGCGGGCGCGACAGCGTCGACAGCATCACGAACGGCAGCGCGGCGAGCGCATCCGGATCGCGCGGCAGCCCGTGCCGCGCGACGAACGCGGGGCTCGCGACCAGCCATTTCTCGTACTCGCCGAGCTGCACCGCGCGATAGTTCGAATCCGCGAGGCGGCCGATGCGGATCGCGACGTCGAGATTGTCCGCGACCAGATCGACGATGCGGTCGTTCGCGATCAGCTCGACGTCGAGGCCCGGATGCGCGTCGCGCAGCGCGACGATGGCCGGCGCGACGACCAGCGAGCCATAGTCGATCGGCACGCTCACCCGCAGCGTGCCGCGCAGCGGCCCCGTGTCGGACGACACCGCGTCGAGCGCGCTTTCGGTCGCGCGCACGATGTCGCGGCACGCATCGTAGAACGCGCGCCCCGCATCGGTCACGCTCAGCCGCCGCGTGGTGCGCACCAGCAGGTTCGCGCCGACCTCGGATTCGAGCCGCTGCATGTGCGTGCTGACGACCGTTTTCGCGAGGCCGAGCCGTTCGGCCGCGGCCGTCAGCGAGCCGGCATCGACCACCGCGACGAAGATCGCCAGCCGGTTCAGGTTCACGTCGCGCAGATCGGCCATCGTCGATTGTCCTATGGGAGAGGATAATGTTTCAGCGATTATCCGTCTTCTGGACGTGAACGGCGAGCGCTACGCTGGGGCCGTTCGTCGCCGATTCCCGGCGGCGCGAGATCCAGGAGCCTTTCCATGCCCGCCGCCAGCAAGCCCGCCCGTCCGGTTCGTGTCTATTCGTTTCCGTTGTCGGGGCACGCGCATCGCGTCCGGCTGTTCCTGTCGCTGCTCGGGTTGCCGTTCGAGACGATCGACGTCGACCTCGCGGCCGGCGCGCAGCGCGAACCCGCGTTCCTCGCGCTCAATCCGCTCGGCCAGGTGCCGGTGATCGACGACGACGGCACCGTGCTCGCCGATTCGAACGCGATCCTCGTCTATCTCGCGAAGCGCTACGGCGACGCGCACTGGCTGCCCGACGATGCCGCCGGCGCGGCGACCGTGCAGCGCTGGCTGTCGTACGCGGCCGGGCCGATCGCGTCCGGGCCGGCCGCCGCGCGGCTCGTCACCGTGTTCAGCGCGCCGCTCGATCACGACGCCGCCAAGCGCACGGCCGCGAAGGTACTCGCGGTGATCGACGGCGAACTCGCCGGCAAGCCGTTCGCCGCTGGCGCGCAGCCGACGATCGCCGACATTGCCGCCTACACGTACATCGCGCACGCGCCGGAAGGCGGCGTGTCGCTGGAACCGTATCCGCACGTGCGCGCGTGGCTCGCCCGCGTCGAGGCCCTGCCGGGTTTCGTCGCGATGCCGCCGACCCGCGCCGGCCTGCTTGCCGCCTGACGCGAAGCCGCGCCTTTACCGGGAGAACGCGATGACCACGCCGACCGCCGCCGTACCGGGCTGGGAACTCGACGTTGCGCCGTTTCATGCGGGCGAACTTGCCGTGCAGCAGCGCGCGGGCGTGACGGAGGCCGCAGGCACGGCCGGCCGGCGCGGGATTCGCCGCTTCATGCCGGACCAGCACCGGACGTTCTTTGCGCAGTTGCCGTTCTTCGTGCTCGGCGGCGTCGATGCGGGCGGGCAGCCGTGGGCGACGCTGCGGGTCGGGATGCCCGGCTTCGTGACGGCGCCGGACGCGCGCACGCTGCGCATCGACGGCGATGCGCTGCCCGGCGATCCGCTGGCGGGCGCGTGGCAGCCGGGCGCGCCGCTCGGCGGGCTCGGGATCGAGTTCGACACGCGCCGGCGCAATCGCGTGAACGGCATCGTGCGCGCGGTAGACGGCGGTGCGCTGACGATCGCGGTCGAGCAGAGCTTCGGCAACTGTGCGAAGTACATCCAGGGGCGCAAGCCGACGTTCGTGGCGCGCGAAGGCGATGCGCTCGGCGAGGCCGACGTGTCGGATCGGTTGACCGATGCCGACCGCGCGCTGCTCGCGCAGGCCGATACGTTCTTCGTCGCGAGTGCGAACACGTCGGCCGGTGCGGGCGCCGCGCGCGGCGCGGACGTGTCGCATCGCGGCGGCATGCCGGGCTTCGTGCGCGTCGACGACGCGCAGACGCTGACGACGCCCGATTTCAGCGGCAATCGCTTCTTCAACACGCTTGGCAACCTGCAGCACGATCCGCGCGCGGGGCTGCTGTTCGTCGACTTCGACAGCGGCGACCTGCTGTATGTCGCCGCGCGGGCGGAGATCGTGTGGGACGGGCCGCTCGTTGCGTCGTTCGACGGCGCGCAGCGGGTCGTGCGGTTTCATGTGCGGGAAGTGCGGCGCACGCGCGGCGTGCTGCCGTTCCGGTGGTCGGCGGTCGAGCGGGCGCCGCAGTTTGCGGGGATGGCGGGGGCGGCGAGCGCGGGCGGGGCGGTGGCGGCGTCTGTCTCATCGTCGGCATCGGCATCGGCTTCTGCATCGGCATCGGCATCGCCCTCCACCTGGCGCCCGCTGCGCGTCGCGAAGATCGTCGACGAAGCGCGCGCGATCCGCTCGTTTCATTTCGAACCGGCGGATGGCGGCGCGTTGCCGGCCTACGAAGCCGGTCAGCATCTGACGCTGCGCGTCGCGCTGCCGGACGGCGATGTACCGACGATCCGCAGCTACACGCTGTCCGATGCGCCCGGCGCGTCGCATTACCGGATCACCGTGAAGCGCGAAGGACGTGTATCGGCCTGGTTGCACGACCATGCGCGCGCCGGGATGACGATCGACGCGCAGATGCCGCGCGGCCGTTTCACGTTCGACGTCGCGAGCCCGCGTCCGGCCGTGCTGGTGTCGGCCGGCATCGGCATCACGCCGATGATCGCGATATTGCGCCGCGCGCTGGCCGACGACGCGCCGTCGCGCCGCGTGGTGTTCGTGCACGGCGCGCGTGATACGGCCGACCGGCCGTTCGCGACGGAACTGACGCGCATCGCGGACGCCGACGCCCGCGTATCGCTGCACTGGTTCGACAGCCGGCCGCAGCGCGACGGCGCGGCGCGACCGGGCCGCATCGACGTCGTGCAACTGAAGCGCATCCTGCCGTTCGACGACTACGACTTCTACTTGTGCGGGCCGTCCGCGTTCATGCGCGATTTGTACGACGGATTGCGCGCGCTGAACGTGCCGGACGAGCGGATCCGCTTCGAGGCGTTCGGGCCGTCGAGCGTCGTGCGCAGCGTGGCCCGCACGGCAGCGGCGGCGGTGGCAAGCATGCCCGTCGTGTTCCGCCGCTCGGCGCGCGACGCCGCCGCCTGGACGCCCGAGGACGGTACGCTGCTCGAATTCGCCGAAGACCAGGGGGTGGCGGTGCCGTCCGAATGCCGGTCGGGGGCGTGCGGTACGTGCGCGACGCGCGTGCTGTCCGGTGCGGTCGATTACGTGCAGCCGCCCGATGCGGCGGTCGAACCCGGCTGCGCGCTGCTGTGCGTCGCGCGGCCGGCGGAAGGTGCCACGGAGCCGCTTGTGCTCGACCGCTGAACAACCCATGCGACATGCCGCCGCAGACGGCCTGCTGCGTGAAAAGCGCGCGCAACTGCTTCTTTTTTCGGATGCCGGTCGGATCGACGATAGCGTCAACCGATTCGATGAAAGGAGCACAACCATGAAACTGCTCGGCATGATCAAGCTGGTCCTGTGGAGTTTCTTCGGCGTACGCAACAGCAAGGCGCACGCCGCCGATCTCGCGAACGTCAACTACACGTTGTTGCCGTTCGTGGCGATCGTGCTCGCGCTGCTCGTCGGCGCGGTCATCTACGGTGTCGTGCATCTGGTCGTCGATCCGACCGCGACGATGCAGGGGTTCTGACCGACCGCCGAATCGCGGGCGGGCGAACGTTCCCGCTCCGGTTTCCGGCCGCGTGACCGGCACGTGACTGTGCCGGTCATCGACATGGCCGCGCACAACGCCAGTCACGCGCACATCAACACCGTCGCCGTGCCGCGTGAGTCGCGCGGTTTCCGTTCCCGCCTTCCACGCCTCCGATTTGCCCGATTCGAGGGCGGTCGGCCCCGCCCGGGGTAAAATGCGCGCCGCGCCGCGATGTCGTGCGCGACGGGCACGCCGCCGTTCCAGCGAATGGCGCGCGCAAGTACGTCGCGCCCGTAACGGGGCGTTCGAAGCGTCCCCCCGCATGACAAGACCGCGCGATGCCGCCGTCCGCCCGACACGCCCCCGACGAAGCGGTCGACGGCTGCGTCGTTGCCCGGCGCGTCATCGTCATCCGATGTCCCATCCTGCGCTTTCCCGATCGATCGGCACGCATGCGGCCCGATCGTCCGACTCGTCTGGCGAATGTCGTGTCGACGTTCGTGCCCGGCGGCCGCAGGGACCGTTGCGGATTCTTGCGCGAGGTCGCGCTTCGCGGCTGCATAACGAGTTTCGAGTGTTTCGACAGGGTCGAGTGGCGAGTTTTCCATCCAGAACAATGACGGTGAATAGAACAACAGCGGCGCCCGCACGGCGGCGGCGCACGAAGGCCGGGCTTGGCGTCGGTCTCGGCATCACGCTTTTCGCGGCGCAGGCCGCTGCGGCACAGGGCGACGCACTGGCGCCGGACGCCGATGCGGCCGGCAGTGCAGCGCTACCGACGATCACGGTTACCGGCGCGCGCGAGAACACGTTTCGTGCGCGCGAAGCATCGGTCACGGGGCTCGACGATGCGCCGCTGCGCGACACGCCGGCGTCCGTCAACGTCGTCACGCGCGCGCAGATCGACGACCAGCAGGCGAAGCGCCTGAGCGACGTGGTGCGCAACGACGCATCGGTCGTCAACGACTACGCGCCGGTCGGCTATTTCGAAGGCTTCGCGATCCGCGGCTTCCCGGTCGATCTCGCGAGTGCGATCCGGATCGACGGTCTGACGGTGTCCGGCGAGCAGAACGTGCCGCTCGAGAACAAGGAGCGCGTCGAGATCCTGAAAGGGCTGGCCGGCATCGACAGCGGCGTGGTCGCACCGGGCGGCGTGATCAACTTCGTCTCGAAGCGCTCGGCGAACGTCGCGAGCGTGACGGGCGGCGTCGACAGCCGCGGCTCGACGTCGGCGGCCGTCGATCTCGGCCGCCGCTTCGGCCCCGACCATCAGTTCGGGTTCCGGATCAATGCCGCGAAGGAGAACATGCACTCGTACATCGACGGCACGAACGGACGGCGCACGTTCGGCTCGATCGCCGCCGACTGGGACATCAGCCCGCGCGCGAGCCTGCAGCTCAACGCCGAATTCCAGCAGTGGATCCAGCGTTCCGCGCCCGGCTACCAGTTGCTCGGCGGCACCGTCGTGCCGTCGGTCAAGACGACGTCGAAGGCGCTCGGCACGCAGCCGTGGGCGAAACCTGTGACGACCGATGCGCTGAACCTGAACGCGCGCTTCGACTACCAGTTCAACGACGACTGGAAGGCGTATGTCGCGGCGGGCCGCAGCCGCACGATGATCGACGACAACAGCGCGTTCGCGTACGGCTGCTATTACGCGGCGAGCTGTGCGGCCGGCACGACGTCGCCGTTCTTCTTCGGCGCGAACGGCGACTACGACGTCTACGACTTCCGCAGCCCCGGCGAATACCGTCGCAACGACGACTTGCGCGCGGTGACGACGGGCAAGTTCGCAACGGGCCCGCTGCGCCATGAACTGACGCTCGGCGTGAGCGTGCAGCGCCGCGTCGTGCACATGGCGAACGCCGTGTACGACTATGTGGGCAGCGAGAACGTCTACGGGCCCGACGTCGCGTTCGCGCCGTCGCCGAATACGGCCGGGCCGTCGTATCCGCAGCTCGATTCATGGCAGTACGGTGTGTTCGGGCTCGACCGCATCAGCATCGGCGAACACTGGCAGGTGCTCGCCGGCGGCAAGGAAGTGCTGCTGCGCCAGCGCAGCTGGAGCAGCCTCGACGGCGATGCGACGCACACCGATCGCTCGGTGTTCCTGCCGCAGGTCGCGCTCGTCTACAAGCCGGTGAACGTGCTGTCGCTGTACGCGTCGTACAGCAAGGCGCTGTCGCTCGGCGACCAGGCGCCGGTGCGCGCGACCAACGCGTATGCGTTCCTGCCGCCGGTCGAATCGCACCAGTTCGAGCTCGGCGCGAAATACGACTGGCTCGACCGGCTGAGTCTGACGGCCGCCGTGTTCTCGATCAGCAAGCCGTTCCAGTTCGCCGATCCCGATGCGTCCGGCACGAGCTATACCTTCGTGCAGCGCGGCACGCAGCGCCACCAGGGGATCGAGCTCGGCGCGGCCGGACGGCTCACGGAGCGGCTGTCGCTGACGGCGAGCGTCGCGGCGATTCGCGCGCGCGCGTACGATTCGGGGTCGCCGGCGTACGAAGGGCACCAGATCATCAACGTGCCGGCGCTGCGCGCGTCGCTGTATGCGGACTACGCGGTACCGGGCGTCGCGGGACTGAACATGCTCGGCGGCGTCGAATACAGCGCGGGCCGCAACGCGAACGAAGAGGGCACCGCGCGCGTGCCGTCGTGGTTCGTGTTCAATCTCGGCGCGCGCTACACGACGAAGATCGCGGGCCATCGCACGGTGCTGCGCGTGTCGGTGGACAACCTGTTCAACAAGTTCTACTGGCGCGACGCGGGCGAGCAGCAGGGCGACGCGTACCTGTTCCCGGGCGCGCCGCGCACCGCCCGCGTATCGTTGACCTATGATTTCTGATCGTCCGGACCCGGCCGCGTGATGCGCGGCCCCGGCAGCCAACCAGGAGAGTACAGACGATGTCCCCACTCGAAATCGCCGGCGTGATCGTCAGCGCGCTCGCGATCTGGCTGACCGCGAAGCGGCGCATGCTGTGCTGGCCGGTCGGGCTCGCGTCGGTCGCGTTGTACGGCTGGATCTTCTTCGACGCGAAGCTGTATTCCGACATGCTGCTGCAGGGTGCGTTCGCGGTGCTGCAGGTGTACGGCTGGCGCCGCTGGATCGCGCAGCGTACGCTCGAGGCGAGCGGCGGCGCGGCGCCGGCAGGCGACGTCGCGCCCGTCACCGGCGTGCGGCCCCGGCAGATGTTGCCCGACCTGATCGCGGCCGTTGTCGGCAGCGCGCTGCTCGGCGGAATGATGGCGCGCTGGACCGATGCGGCGCTGCCGTTCGTGGACGCGTCGCTGACCGCGTTCAGCCTCGTCGCGCAATACTGGACCGCGCGGCGCTACATCGCGTCGTGGGGGTTGTGGATCGTCGTGAACGTCGTGTACGTCGGGATGTTCGTGTTCAAGGAACTGTATCTGACGGCCGGACTCTATGCGCTGTTCATCGCGCTCGCCGTCATCGGCTGGCGCGACTGGAGCCGGACGGCCGACGCGCTGCGCGCAACGGCAAGCCCGGCGGGCTGATTCACGGGCCGATTCAACTACGGAGCTGCGTCGTCCATGACATTTCCTCTCGAGCCGAACGCGCCTGCGTCGCGTGACGCTGCCGCCGCGCGGGACGTCGCCCCGCCGCAATTCGGCGTCGACGGCGAGCAGGCCGAACGCGACTGGCCGCTGATGACGCACGACGAAGTCGCGGGCGTGCTCGCGCGGATCGATGGCGTCGGCGCGCCGGCGCGGCTTGCGTGGCACAGCCCGCGGCCGTTCTCGGCGGCCGTGCTGGTGCGCACGACAGACGAGCGCACACTGTTCGTCAAGCGTCATCACGTGAGCCTGCGTGATGTCGCCGGGCTCGAGGAAGAGCATCGCTTCATCGCGCATCTGGGTGAACGCGGCATTCCGGTCGCCCACGTGCTCGCCGGTCGCGACGGTGCGACCGCGTTTGCATCCGGCGACTGGACCTACGAAGTGCACGCGGTCGCGCCCGGTGTCGACTCGTATCGCGGCGTGATGTCGTGGCAGCCGTTCACCCATGCTTCGCATGCGTACGCAGCCGGCCGCGCACTGGCCGAACTGCATCGCGCGTCGGCCGGCTACGATGCGCCGGCGCGGCCCGTGCGCACGCTGTTGTCGAGTTTCCGGGTGCTGTCGTCCACCGATCTGGCGGGCGCGCTCGAACGCTGGGTCGATGCGCAGCCGCTGCTGGTGCGCGCGCTCGGCACGCGCGACTGGCGTGGCGATGTGGCGGATGCGATCGGCCCGTATCATGCGCGCCTCGTGCCGCTGCTGCCCGCGCTGCCGCCGCTGTGGACGCACGGCGACTGGCATGCGTCGAACCTGCTGTGGACCGATGCCGGCCCCGGCGCGCGGGTGCGCACGGTGCTCGACTTCGGCCTGTCCGATCGCACGTGCGCGGTGATGGACGTCGCGCTGGCGATCGAGCGCAATACGATCGACTGGATGGCGCCGGCCGATGCGCGCCGCATCGAATACGCGCACATCGATGCGCTGCTCGACGGCTACGAATCGCTCGAACCGCTGAGCGACGATGCGTACGCGGCGCTGGTCGCGATGCTGCCGATCGTGCATGTGGAGTTCGCGCTGTCGGAGGTCGCGTATTTCGGGTGCATCATCGACGCCCCGGCGATCGTCGACATCGCGTACGACGGCTACCTGCTCGGGCACGCGCGCTGGTTCGGCGAACGCGACGGACGAGACCTGCTCGACTGGCTGGTGCAACGCCGGCGCGCGAAGCGGGGCAGCGTGTAACGCTGCGTGCCGGACATTGACGAGCCGGCAGTGTCGGCTGGCCGGGCCTCATTTTTCTTCCGCGCGGCGATCGCACCGCACATTCACTGAAACCGTCCGATCTACGAAGCGGATCCTGCTGCCGCAGGACGCCGCACGTCCGCACTCCGTCGCATTCAACATGACGGAATTGTCATCTTCGGCTCATGTTCGCACTGCACCCGATCCGTAGCATCGGTGCGAACCGTTATCGCAGAACCGAACATGCTCAAGCTCACCCTCGCCGCGGCCGTCGTCTTCGCGACGGCCGCGACGGCCCATGCGCAGTCGCTGCAGGTCGCGGCACCGGCCCAGGCCTTGGCCCCGACGGCTTCCGGTGCCGCCCCGCCGTCCGACACATCTTCTTCCCCGTCGCTGACGCTGTCCGACGCGCTCGCGGCGGCAGCCAGCAACAACCCGGCACTGCGCGGCGCGCGTGCGGACGTCGATGCATCGGCCGGCGCGCTGATGCAGGCCGGCGCACGTCCCAATCCGGAAGTGTCGTTCCTGCAGGAAGGCTTCAGCCGCGCGGAACGCACGTCGACCGCGTTGATCAACCAGACCCTCGAACTCGGGGGCAAACGTCGCGCGCGGCTCGACGTCGCATCGTACGGCCGGGAGGCCGCGAATGCGTCGCTCGACGAGCAGGTTGCTGCTGTGCGCGCCGATGTGATCGCGGCGTTCTACGGATTGCTTGCCGCGCAGCGGCAACTTCAGGTTACCGAAGAGTCGGCCGCGATCGCCGCGCGCTCGGCGGACCTCGCGGGGCGCCGCGCGCAGGCCGGCAAGGTGTCGCCGGTCGAGGCGACCAAGGCGCAGGTGGCGGCGGCCGGCGTGCAGATCGAGGTGACGACCGCGCGCGGCCGTGTCGACGTCGCGCGCGAGAAGCTGAATGCGGCGATGGGTGAAGCGCGCGGCGACCGGCGCGTCGCGCTCGGGGATCTGGAAACGGTGCCTGCGGTCGAGCCGCTGTCGGCGCTGACCGCGCAGCTCGAAGACGCGCCGCTCGCGCGCGTCGCGCGTGCGGAGATGCTGCGCTCGAACGCGGCCGTGTCGCTCGAACGCGCGCGGCGTATTCCCGACGTGACGGTCAGCGCCGGCGTGAAGCGGGTGACGACCGGCGGCGTGCCCGACAACCAGGCGGTCGTCGGCGTGTCGATTCCGATTCCGCTGTTCGACACGAACCGCGGCGCGCTGCTCGAAGCGACGCACAAGGCCGAGCGCGCGAATGCCGATCTCGACCGCGAACGTACGCGGCTGCGGCTCGAACTTACGCAGGCGTATGCGAATTTCGACGCGGCGGCGCAGGAAGCGCGGCGGCTGAAGACCGACATCCTGCCCGGCGCGCGGCGCGCGCTCGATGCGATGTCGCGTGGCTACGAGCTCGGCAAGTTCAGCTTCCTCGACGTGCTCGACGCGCAGCGCACGCTGTTCCAGGGGCAATCGCAATACGTGCGCGCGCTCGCCGACGCGCATGCGGCCCGCGCCGACATCGGTCGGCTCGTCGGCACGCCGCTCGCGGCCGGCGCGCAATAGCCGCGCTTCTTACCTGAAGGATCATCATGTCACGCAGCAGAATCTTCATCATTGCAGCGGCCTTGCTCGGCGGCGTCGGGATCGTGCTCGGCGCGCTCGCCGTCACGCGAGGCAGTGTGTCCGCCCCCGCGGGCACCGAAGCTGCACAGGCGGCCGACGGCGTTGGCACCGGCTCGCACGGTGGCGTCGTGCTCACGCGCGGCAAACTGTCCGTCGAGATCGTGATGACGGAAAAGCCTGGCGACGCGCGGCTCGTCGTCTATCCGTTCGTCGACGGCAAGCCGGTCGACACGGGCGTTGCCGTGTCCGGCACGCTGGTGCGGTACGACCGCTCGCACGAACCGATGCGTTTCGACGCGGCGGGCCAGAAGTTCGTTTCGGCGCAGTCGATCGCGAAGCCGCACGTGTTCGACGCGACGATCGACATCAAGGCGGGCAACCAGGCCGCGTCGTTCCCGTTCGCCCGCACGGACGGCGCGATCGCGCTGACCGACGCGCAATTGCGGACGTCGAAGATCGCGCTGGCGAAGGCCGGCCCCGCGCAGATCGCCACGCCGTTCCAGCTGCCGGGCGAGATCAAATTCAACGAGGACCGCACCGCGCACGTCGTGCCGCGCGTGGCCGGCATCGTCGAACAGGTGTCGGTGTCGCTCGGGCAGAACATCGCGAAGGGGCAGGTGCTGGCCGTGATCGCGAGCACCGATCTCGCGGACCGTCGCAGCGAACTGCTGACCGCCGAACGCCGGTTGTCGGGTGCGCGCGCGACCTATGAACGCGAACGCACGCTGTGGCAGGAGCGCATCTCGGCGGAACAGGACTATCAGCAGGCGCAGGTTCAGTTGCGCGAGGCCGAGATCGCCGTGCAGAACGCGCGGCAGAAACTGGCCGCACTGAACGCGCCGGCGGGCGCGGGCGCGCTGAATCGCTACGAGTTGCGCGCGCCGTTTGCGGGCACGATCGTCGAGAAGCATGCGACGCCCGGCGAAGCGATCGCGGCCGACGCGAGCATGTTCGTGATCTCCGACCTGTCGACGGTGTGGGCCGAGATGGCCGTGCCCGCGCAGCGGCTGAACGACGTGCGTGTCGGCCGCGATGCGACCGTCAGCGCGACCGCATTCGAATCGCGCTCGAGCGGCCCGATCGCTTACGTGGGCTCGCTGCTCGGCGAACAGACGCGCACCGCGCCCGCGCGCGTCGTGCTGCCGAACCCGGACGGCGTGTGGCGGCCGGGAATGTTCGTGAACGTGTCGGTCGACGCGGGCAAGCAGGCCGTTGCGCTCGCGGTCGCGAGCGACGCGCTGCAAGACGTCGACAGCGTGCCGTCGGTATTCGTGCGCTCGCCGAAGGGCTTCGTCGCACAGGCCGTCGAGACGGGGCGGCGCGACGAACGCGCGACCGAAGTGCTGAAGGGGCTCAAGCCGGGCCAGGAATATGTGGCCTCGAACAGCTTCGTGCTGAAGGCCGAGCTCGGCAAGGGGAGTGCGGAACATGAATGAACGTCACGCACCGACGGCCCACGCAGTGGCCGGTCCCCGCCTCAAGGAATCCTGCCATGTTTGAACGCCTGATCCGCTTTGCGATTGCGCACCGCTGGCTCGTGATGCTGGCGATCGCGGCCGTGGCCGCGCTGGGCGTGTTCAGCTACCAGAAGCTGCCGATCGATGCGGTGCCCGACATCACCAACGTGCAGGTGCAGATCAACACGGCCGCGCCCGGCTACTCGCCGCTCGAGGCCGAGCAGCGCATCACCTACCCGATCGAGACGATGATGGCCGGGCTGCCGGGCCTCGAACAGACGCGCTCGATTTCGCGCTACGGGCTGTCGCAGGTCACGGTGATCTTCAAGGACGGCACCGACATCTATTTCGCGCGGCAGCTCGTCAACGAGCGCATCCAGGAAGCGAAGGACAAGCTGCCGGCCGGCATCGCACCCGCGATGGGGCCGACGTCGACCGGCCTCGGCGAGATCTACCTGTGGACGGTCGAGGCCGACGCCAACGCGCGCAAGCCCGACGGCACGCGCTATACGGCGGCCGACCTGCGCGAGCTGCAGGACTGGGTCATCCGGCCGCAGCTGCGCAACGTGCGCGGCGTGACCGAGGTGAACTCGATCGGCGGCTACGTGAAGGAATACCGCGTCGCGCCCAATCCGGCGAAGCTGATGTCGTACGGGCTGACGCTCGCCGACGTCGTGCGCGCGCTGGAGCGCAACAACGACAACGTCGGCGCCGGCTACATCGAAAAGCGCGGCGAACAGTATCTCGTGCGCGTGCCGGGCCAGGCGCGCACCGTCGACGACATCGCGAACATCGTGCTGACCAACGTCGGCGGCGTGCCGGTGCGGATGAAGGAGGTCGGGCAGGTCGACATCGGCCGCGAGCTGCGTACCGGCGCCGCGACGTCGAACGGCGAGGAGGTCGTGCTCGGCACGGTGTTCATGCTGATGGGCGAGAACAGCCGCTCCGTTGCGAAGGCCGTCGCCGCGAAGATGGAGGACGTGAACCGAACGCTGCCGGCCGGCGTGAAGGCGATTCCCGTGTACGACCGCACGGTGCTCGTCGAGAAAGCCGTCGCGACGGTGAAGAAGAACCTGCTCGAAGGCGCGGTGCTGGTGATTGCCGTGCTGTTCCTGTTCCTCGGCAACATCCGCGCGGCGCTGATCACCGCGCTCGTGATTCCGCTGTCGATGCTGATGACTTTCACCGGCATGGTCAACGCGAAGGTGAGCGCGAACCTGATGAGCCTCGGTGCGCTCGACTTCGGGATCATCGTCGACGGCGCGGTGGTGATCGTCGAGAACTGCGTGCGGCGGCTCGCGCATGCTCAGTCGGCGGCCGGGCGGCCGCTCACGCGCGACGAGCGCTTTGCGGAAGTGTTCGGCGCGTCGCAGGAAGCGCGGCGCGCGTTGATCTTCGGGCAACTGATCATCATGGTGGTGTACCTGCCGATCTTTGCGCTGACCGGCGTCGAAGGCAAGATGTTCCATCCGATGGCCGTGACCGTCGTGATGGCGCTCGCGGCCGCGATGGTGCTGACCGTCACGTTCATTCCGGCGGCCGTCGCGTTGTTCATCGGCGAGCGGGTCGAGGAGAAGGAGAACCGGCTGATGGGCTGGGCGCGGCGCGCGTACGAGCCGGTGCTCGCCGCGTTCATGACGCGCCCCGCGCGCGTGATGCTCGGCGCCGGTGCGATCGTGCTGGCAACGCTCGGGCTCGCGACGCGGCTCGGCAGCGAGTTCATCCCGAGCCTGAACGAGGGCGATCTCGCGGTCGCCGCGCTGCGGATTCCCGGCACGAGCCTGTCGCAGTCGGTCGAGATGCAGAAGGCGATCGAGAAGACGTTGAAGGCGCGCTTCCCGGAAATCGAGCGCGTGTTCGCGCGCACCGGCACGGCCGAGATCGCGGCAGATCCGATGCCGCCGAACCTGTCTGACGGCTACATCATGCTGAAACCGGCCGACCAGTGGCCCGACCCGAAGAAGCCGCGCGATCGGCTCGTGCGCGAGATCGAGGCGGCGCTCGCGGAACTGCCGGGCAACGCGTACGAGTTCTCGCAGCCGATCCAGCTGCGCTTCAACGAGCTGATCTCGGGCGTGCGCAGCGACGTCGCGGTGAAGATCTTCGGCGACGACATGGCGGTGCTGAACCAGACCGGCGAGCAGATCGCGGCCGCGCTGCAGAAGGTGCCGGGCGCTTCCGAAGTGAAAGTCGAGCAGACCACCGGCCTGCCCGTGCTGACCGTCAACCTCGACCGCGACAAGCTCGCGCGCTACGGCGTGACGGTCGCCGACCTGCAGGATACGGTGGCCGCGGCCGTCGGCGGGCAGAAGGCGGGGACGCTGTTCCAGGGCGACCGGCGCTTCGACATCGTCGTGCGGCTGCCGGACGAGCTGCGCTCCGACATCGAGGCGATCAAGCGGCTGCCGATCGCGCTGCCCGCGCCGGCCGCGGGCGCCAGCGCGCCGCTCGCGCAGGCGCCGTACGTGCCGCTGGCCGAACTCGCGACGATCGAGGTCGCGCCGGGCCCGAACCAGATCAGCCGCGAGGACGGCAAGCGGCGCGTCGTCGTCAGCGCGAACGTGCGTGGCCGCGACGTCGGCTCGTTCGTCGCCGACGCGCGCGAGCAGCTGCAGCAGGACGTGCGCGTGCCGGCCGGCTACTGGGTGTCGTGGGGCGGCCAGTTCGAGCAGTTGCAGAGTGCGAGCGAGCGGCTGAAGCTCGTCGTGCCGCTCGCGCTGTTCATGGTGTTCGTGCTGCTGTTCGTGATGTTCAACAACGTGAAGGACGGGCTGCTGGTGTTCACCGGCATTCCGTTCGCGCTGAGCGGCGGCGTGGTGTCGCTGTGGCTGCGCGGGATTCCGCTGTCGATCACAGCCGCGGTCGGCTTCATCGCGCTGTCGGGCGTTGCCGTGCTCAACGGCCTCGTGATGATCTCGTTCATCCGCAACCTGCGCGACGAAGGGATGCCGCTCGACGCGGCCGTGCGCGAAGGCGCGCTCACGCGGCTGCGGCCCGTGCTGATGACCGCGCTCGTCGCGTCGCTCGGCTTCCTGCCGATGGCGTTCGCGACCGGCACCGGCGCCGAGGTGCAGCGCCCGCTTGCGACGGTCGTGATCGGCGGTATCCTGTCGTCCACGGCGCTGACGCTGCTGGTGCTGCCGGTGCTGTACCGCGTGAGCCACGCGGTGTCGTGGCGCGCGGTATTGCGCGGCGGGTTCGGCGCGGGCGTGCTGCGGCGGCTGGGTTTCTTCAAGGGTAATGCGTGATGCGAATTCTGATTGTCGAGGATGAACCGAAAACGGGCGCCTATCTGCGCAAGGGCCTGACCGAAGCCGGCTATGTCGTCGACTGGGTGGAGGACGGCATCACGGGCCAGCACCAGGCCGAGACCGAGGAGTACGACCTGCTCGTGCTCGACGTGATGCTGCCGGGGCAGGACGGCTGGACGCTGCTGCAGAACCTGCGCCGCAGCAAGTCGACGCCCGTGCTGTTCCTCACCGCGCGCGACGATGTCGGTGATCGCGTGAAGGGGCTCGAACTCGGCGCCGATGATTACCTGGCCAAGCCTTTCGACTTCGTCGAACTCACCGCGCGCATCAAGTCGATCTTGCGGCGCGGCCAGCCGCGCGATTCGAACACGCTGCGCGTGGCCGATCTCGAACTCGACCTGACGCGCCGCAAGGCCATGCGGCAGCGCGACACGATCCTGCTGACCGCGAAGGAATTCGCGCTGCTGTGGCTGCTGATGCGTCGCGAAGGCGAGATCCTGCCGCGCGCGACGATCGCGTCGCAGGTGTGGGACATGAACTTCAACAGCGATACGAACGTCGTCGATTCGGCGATCCGGCGACTGCGCTCGAAGATCGACGACGCCTATGAACCGAAGCTGATCCACACCGTGCGCGGGATGGGCTACGTGCTCGAAGTGCGCGACGGCGCGGCGAAATGATCGCGCGCCTGCTGCCGCGCACGCTGCGCGGACGCCTGACCGCGCTGATCATCCTGTCGACGTCGGTGATCCTCGCATCGAGCGGCGTCGCGCTGTACGAGGCGTTGAGCAATCGCATCGAGACGACGGCGGCCGAGCAGATGGCCGGTATTTCGGCCGCGCTGGGCACGCACCTGGCGGAAGCGCGTTCGACGGCCGACGTTGCGCGCAACCCCGATATGTGGGTCGACCAGTTGCATGGGCATCCGAACATGGACCTGGCGATCTACGATGCGGCCGGCACGCGCATCGTCGGCACGCCGGGATTCCGGACCTACGCGCCGCTGCTGTCGACGGACGCGGGCCGCCTCCCGGTATTCGTCGCGCCGCCCGGCGTGCGGCACCAGTATCTGGTGATGACCGTGCCGCTCGCCGGCGCGGGCGCGCCCGTCGTGCGCGTCGCGGTGCAGTACGACCGCAGCGCCGACGTGCTGCTGCTGCGCACGCATGCCTATACGATCGTCGTGATCGAGGTGTTCGGCGTCGTGCTGGCGGCCGCGATCGCATACGGCATCGCGGCGCTCGGGCTGAGCCCGCTCCGGCGCTTCGCGGCGCGGGCCGAGCAGATGTCGACGAGCCGCCTGGCTCATCCGCTGCCGGAACTCGATACGTCAGGCGAACTGAAGGAGCTGGAACATGCGTTCAACGGGATGCTTGCTCGCCTGGACGAATCGTTTACGCGGTTGAGCCAGTTCTCGTCGAATCTCGCGCACGACATGCGCACGCCGCTCACGAACCTGCAGGCGGCCGCGCAGGTCGTGCTGTCGCAGCCGCGCAGCGCGGACGAATACCGGAGCGTGATCGAGTCGAGCATTGACGAGTATCAGCGGCTGTCGAGGATGATCGAAGACATGCTGTTCCTCGCGCGCTCGGAGCAGGCCGGCACGTCGATCGACGTGCGGCGGCTCGATGCGGCCGAAGAAGCCTCGCGTGTCGCCGGCTATTACGAGCCGCTTGCGGAGGATGCGGGTGTGTCGGTGAAGGTCGACGGTTACGCATGGGTCGATGCGGATCTCACGCTGTACCAGCGCGCGTTGAGCAACCTGCTGTCCAATGCGCTGGCGTACGCGCCGCGCGGCAGCGTCGTGACGATCGATTGTTCGGAACAGGCCGGCGCGACGACGATCGCCGTATCGGATACGGGGCCGGGCATCGAAGCGCAGCATGTCGCGCGGATTTTCGAGCGCTTCTATCGCGTCGATCCGTCGCGGCACAATTCGGCGTCGGGGACGGGCCTCGGCCTCGCGATCGTCCGGTCGATCATGAACAATCATGGCGGCGAATGCGGCGTCGACAGCGATCCGGGCCGGCGCACGACATTCTGGCTGCGTTTTCCGCAGCGGCCGCCGGTCGCGCCGAACACGGTGCCGGCGGCCCATGCTTGAGATCGCACGCCGGCACGGCCGCGCGTTCGCTGCGATACGGCGGTGCGCGGCACGCTGCCTGCGATTGCGCGGCAGCGCCCGCGCCTGACCGCCATCAGCGGGTCGCGAGGCTGTCGTGATTGTCGGCCTGCGGGGCCTTCTCGCCGGCATGTACCGAAAGCCCGTGAAGCTCCTTGTTGCGCGCGACGATCTCGCTGGCCGGCGGGTACTGCGTCTTGCTCGTCGGCACCACGCCGTCGTGCTGCGCCTGCTTCAGTTCGTTGATGACTTCCGCGCGGGTCTTGCCCTGCGTTTGAGTTTGCGCGAACGCGGCTTGCGAGGCGATGCCGAGCGACAGCGTCGCGGTGACGAACAGGGCAGCGAGTTTGACCGTTTTCATGGAGTTCTCCTTGGTGAGGCCGCCGGGTGGCGATCCATGGACCCAGTATGCGAAAACAGCCGAGCGTGACCGTGATCGGCAGATGAAAAATCCGTCAGATTGCGTGGCGGCGTGTGCAACGTGCGGGCCGCGCCGACATGACGCAATCGTCATGTTCGGGTCATGCGTGCGATGAGCGGAGAGCGGAGCATGGCGCTTGCCGACGGCCGACGGTGTCGACGGCATGCGCACCGTTCGCCGCGCCGGCATGGAAGGCGGGCGGTCTCGTTTCGACTTTCGTTCCGGACCCAACCGTGGATCGCCTCGCCATTCGCCTGTCGTTGTTTGCCCTGCTGATTGCCCCGTTGGTCGCCGGTTGCGCTTCGTCCCGTTCCGATACCGGAATGGCCGGATCGTCCGCACCGAAGGCCGCGCGCAATTCAGTGCCGACCGGCCTGATGCCCGGCGAGCAGATCGACTATGCGGGGCATCGCTGCGGCAATCCGAACTTCTACGTGAAGACGCATCCGTGCCTGTTCCCGAAGCGCAACGTCACGCGTTGATCCGTCACACGTACGAAAAAAGGCCCGGCACACGCTGTGTCCGGGCCGAACGCGTAATCGTGCCGTGTGACAGCGATCCGCTTGCGTGGATTGCGACGGGCATCGCCCGTCGCGCATTCGATCGTAGCGACACGATCCATCGCGAACCTGATCGGAAGATGAAATTTTCGTCACGCGCGAGCCCGCGCGTTGCCGCTGCCCCGATCAGAAGCGATGGCGCAGCGCGAGATTGACGATCCATTGCGTGCACGTGCCGTCGTAGCCGTAGGAGCCGATCGACGCCTGCGCCGTCTGCGTGCCGCCGTCGAACGTGCGTTGCTCGACGTTCGCGCGTTGCCACGCGCCGACCGCATAGAGAGTGGCGCGTGTCGACAGCACGTAGTCCGCGCCGGCCGACACCTGGTGATAGGTAGCGCTCGTATCGCCACGGGCTTTCGTGTAGCGGTAGCCGACGCCGATGAGCAGGCTCGCGCTCGCCGGATAGTTGAAGAAGCCGCTGTCGTCCGCGCGTCATGTGTGCCGAAGCATCCCGTTGATTTGCTTCGTACTACGATAAACGGAGAAGCGCGCGATGACGAAATCGTCATCCCGTGTTCATGATCGCGCACCGACGCCGGATCAATCTTGGAACTCACGTTACCCATTCCGGACAAGGAGCCAATTTCATGAACATGCGACGACCCCTGATTTCGATCGCCATTGCCACGCTGTCGATCGCCGCTTTCTCGCAGTCGGCCACCGCGCAGTCCAGGACCCGGCAGGAAGTGCGCCAGGAGCTGCTGCGCGCCCGCCACGACGGCGTGATCCCGAGTCCGAAGCACGACTATCCGCCGAGCCCGGCCACCATCGCCCGCAATCAGGAAATCCATCGCTCGACGGTGCATCGCGGCGAATCGGCGCCGGTCGTCGATGCGCATGACGACAGCTTCGCGGTGCGTTGATGTTTTTGCGAGGAGGAATGGACGATGCGCAACATGATGAAAGCGATCCTACTGGCCGCGTGCCTGACGACGACGGGCGCGATGGCGGCCGGCTGGCCGGAACGCGCGCTGTCGCATGCGCCGGAGCACGACGTCGGCCGCCGCGCCAGCGAACGGATGCGCTGCGAGTTCGCGGCGGTGCCGGCGGGCGAGTGGAGCGCGACGTTCACGCGCGGGCAATGCGAAGTCGGGAACGGGCAGCTGACGTTGCTGCCCGCCGCTGCGGGCGCTGCGCCGGCACCGCTCGCCGAGCAGCGGATCGTGCTCCGCGAGGTCCGTACCGCGTCGCATCAGTCGCGCAAACTGAAGGAACAACTGCAACTCACCACGCGCGACGAAGTGATCGCGCTGAACGTGCTGACCGACGACGGCAGCCGCAAGTCGCGCGAACATGCGATCGACCTGTGGGCCGCATTGCGCAATGAGGGCGTGACGCCCGTCAACGGCACGCGCATCGTCGATACGTATCCGACGGCCGCGACGACGTGGTGACGCTCGCGCTTCAGCCGGTCTTCACCGAACCTTCGATCAGGAAGAACACGATGAAGCCGATGAAGAATGCGGCGGTTGCAAATGGCGTCTCCGGCACTTCGTGCGCTTCGACCAGCAGTTCCTCGGTGACGAGGTAGAGCAGCGCGACCGTGCCGAGCCCGAGCAGCGCCGCGTAGAGATTCGCCGGCAGCCCCGCGAACGCCGCATTGCCGGCGACGGCAGCGATACTCAGCAGCGCGGCCAGCGCAACGGGCACGACGATCGCGAGCAAGCGGCCGACGCCTGCCGACGCCAGCGCCGCACTGACCGACAGCGCGAGGAACAGCACTTCGAGCGTCAGCGCGATGGTCAGGATGATGCCGCTTTCGTCGCTCGCGGAGAACGCGATGCCGAGCACGAGGCCGTCGACGACGAGATCGATCGCGGTGACGATGATCAGGCTGACCGGTAGCCGCGCGTCCTCGAAGCGCGTTTCGACCGCGCCGGACAGCGCACGGATCGCGAGCATCAGCGCGAGGCCGAACACGAAGCCGACGACGACCGGAAACAGCGCGTGCGCGCGATCCTGCGGCAGCAACTCGAGCGCCGCCGCCGCGAACACGATGCCGCCGGTGAAATGCTGGATGACGCTCGACGTTTTCGGGCCCGGTGCGCGCCATGCGGCGGCGAGGGCGCCGAAGCAGGCCGCCAGCAGCGGCGGTAACGTGAGCAGCGCGAGCTTCGCGGTCGGTGTCATGGGGCCTCGGCAGTGGAGCGCGCCGCAGCGGGCGCTGCAGCGCACGGCGGTTTCGTGCCGGGCGTCGCCCCGGCATCAACCGGGGATTGGACACCTTGAAGCCGCTTCAAGGTCAAGACATTTGAAGCGGGCGTGTCGGCACGCCCGCGTCGGGTCACAGCTGCGCGAGCGCCTGGTCGAGATCGGCGAGCAGGTCGTCGATGTGCTCGATGCCGATCGACAGCCGCACCGTTTCCTCCTTCACGCCGGCCTTCGCGAGTTCGGCCGGCGACAGCTGGCGGTGCGTCGTCGAGGCCGGATGCGTGGCGAGCGATTTTGTGTCGCCGATGTTGACGAGCCGCGTGAACAGCTTCAGCGCGTCCTGGAACTTCGCGCCGCCGTCGCGGCCGCCCTTCACGCCGAACGTCAGGATGCCGGGCGCACGGCCCGACAGGTAGCGCGCGACGAGCGGATGATCCGGGTGATCGGGCAGCCCCGCGTAGTTCACCCACTCGACGTGTTCGTGGCGCGCGAGATGCTGCGCGATCTTCAGCGCGTTGTCGCTGATGCGCTCGACGCGCAGCGCGAGCGTCTCGATGCCCTGCAGGATCTGGAACGCGTTGAACGGCGAGATCGCCGCGCCCATGTTGCGCAGCGGCACGACCCGCGCGCGCCCGATATAGGCGGCCGGCCCGAACGCTTCCGTGTACACGACGCCGTGATAGCTGACGTCGGGCTCGTTGAGCCGCTTGAAGCGGTCCGCGTGCTGCGCCCACGGGAACTTGCCCGAATCGACGATCGCGCCGCCGAGGCTCGTGCCGTGGCCGCCGAGATACTTCGTCAGCGAGTGCACGACGATGTCCGCACCGTGTTCGAACGGGCGCAGCAGGTACGGCGACGGCACCGTGTTGTCGACGATCAGCGGGATCCCGTGGCGATGCGCGACTTCCGCGAGCGCGGCGATATCGGTCACGTTGCCGAGCGGGTTGCCGACCGATTCCGCGAAGATCGCCTTCGTGCGCGCGTCGATCAGCGGCTCGAACGACGCCGGGTCGCGCGGATCGGCGAAGCGCGTCGTGATGCCGTATTGCGGCAGCGTATGCGCGAACAGGTTGTAGGTGCCGCCGTACAGCGAACTGGCGGACACGATGTTGTCGCCAGCTTCGGCGATCGTCTGGATCGCGTACGTGACCGCTGCCTGACCCGACGCCAGCGCGAGCGCGCCGATGCCGCCCTCGAGCGCGGCGATCCGCTTCTCGAGTACGTCCGTCGTCGGGTTCATGATTCGCGTGTAGATGTTGCCCTGGACCTTCAGGTCGAACAGGTCCGCGCCGTGCTGCGTGTCGTCGAATGCGTACGCAACGGTCTGGTAGATCGGCACCGCGACCGCGCGCGTGGTCGGGTCGGGGCGATAGCCGCCGTGCACGGCGATGGTTTCGAGGCGCCAGTTCGAAGAGGCCTGATCGGTCATGGGTGCTCCGTCTGTTGTTGTCGTGGTCGAGCGATTATAGGAGCAGGTGCGCGGTTGCCCTTAGAACGAATGGTTGGTTGCTTATGGGGCCGTCGCGCATAGAATGCGTTTTTCCGCAGACGAAGGGTGCGCGATGGATCAGGATCAGTGGAACAGGGTGGATGCGTATTTCTCCGCGACGCTCGTGCCGTCCGACGACGTGCTCGACGCCGCGCTTGCGGCCAGCGACGCGGCCGGGCTGCCCGCGATCAACGTCGCGCCGAACCAGGGCAAGCTGCTGCAACTGCTCGCGACGATTCGGGGCGCGCGGCGCATCCTCGAAGTCGGCACGCTCGGCGGCTACAGCACGATCTGGCTCGCGCGCGCGTTGCCGCCGGGCGGCACGCTCGTGACGCTCGAACTGAACCCCGAGCACGCGAAGGTCGCGACGCGGAACATCGCGCGCGCCGGGTTCGCGGACGTGGTGTCGGTGATCGTCGGCAGCGCGAAAGACAGCCTCGCGCGGCTCGTCGACGCGGGGGAGGCGCCGTTCGACTTCATCTTCATCGATGCGGACAAGGACAACAACGCCGTGTATCTCGACGCCGCGTTGAAGCTGTCGAGGCCCGGTACGGTGATCGTCGTCGACAATGTGGTGCGCGGCGGGCGCGTGGCCGATCCGGACAATCGCGAGCCTGATGCGGTCGGCGTGAGGGAAGGGTTCGCGCGTCTCGTGGCCGAGCCGAAGCTCACGACGACGGCCGTGCAGACGGTCGGGCAGAAGGGCTGGGACGGGTTCTCGATTTCGATCGTCGGCGAGTGAGGTGACGGCGGCGCGCGTGTGCGGCGCGCACATTGCTCACCGGCCGCGGCCGGGCGCGTCCCGATGCGGAAACGGCGCGATGCCTGCGGGCATCGCGCCGTTCGTTTTTCACCGACCGTCGACCACGTCGCGCAGGAACCTGTCGAGCATCGCGACGTCACCCCACGGTCGCTTGTATTCGCGATCGTGTTCGGCATCCGCGAGCATCGTCTCGACGAGCGCGTGGATCGCGGGTCGGCATGGCCCGTATTCGTTTTCGTTCGCGCTCATCTTCAACGCGAGCAACGCATCGAGTTCCGCGCGCACCGCCGGTTCGTGCACGGTGCCTTCGACGAGCGCCGCGAAGCGCATCGGCGGCATGCCGAGCCCCATGTCGATCCAGCGCACTGCGAGCAGCGGCCGAAGCACGTACAGGTACTTCTTGTAACGCACCGTGTCGCCTTGCAGGTAGCCGCGAAAGTTCTTCTTCGCCATCGCGAGGTAGTGATGGCGCCCGCGCACCGGCGAGAAGAACGCCGACGCCAGCGACCTGAGCCGCGGCGCCCAGCGCGCGTCTTCGCGATACACGACAGGCGAGTCGAGCCATTCGAGCAGCGTCGGGTTCGACCGGCGCAGCAGTTGTAGCGCCTTGCGCAACTCCCAGCCGCTTACGTCGAGTTCGTCGTCGAGTGGCCGCTCGATCACGTCGCGTTGCGGTTCGACACTCAGGTACCAGTCGCGCCGGTGCACGTACACGAAGCGCACGTCGTAATCGCTGTCCGGCGATGCGAAGCCCCAGCCGCGGCTGCCCGATTCGCATGCGAACAGCACGCTCACGTCGTGGCGGCGCTCGACTTCCGCGAGTTCCGCCATCACGCGCGCACGCACGGCCGGGTCGACCGGATGTGCGCTGCGCACGGTTGTCATTGCCTTTTCCGTTTTCATTCTTGTCGTTTCCCTTTCATTGCGCGCGGCCGCCCGGCCTTCGGCCGCGCGCCGCGCTATCCTTTCACGCACACCACCTGGCGCAGCGTGTGCACCACTTCGACGAGGCTGCGCTGTGCCGCCATCACCGCATCGATGTCCTTGTAGGCCATCGGAATCTCGTCGACGACACCCGCGTCCTTCCGGCATTCGACGCCGCGCGTCGCTCTCACCTGGTCGTCGACCGTGAAGCGGCGCTTCGCCTCGGTCCGGCTCATCGAGCGGCCGGCGCCGTGGCTGCACGAACAGAAGCTCTCCGGATTGCCGAGCCCGCGCACGATGAAGCTCTTCGCGCCCATCGAGCCCGGAATGATCCCGAGCTGCCCCTTCTGCGCGGACACCGCGCCCTTGCGGGTCACGAGCACGTCCTCGCCGAAGTGGCGTTCGCGCTGCACGTAGTTGTGGTGGCAGTTCACCGCGTGCTCGTCGACCGCGAACGGTTTCGCGATCACGCCGCGCGCCGCACCGATCACCGCTTCCATCATCGCCTGCCGGTTGCGGCGCGCGTAGTCCTGCGCCCAGCCGACCGCTTCGACGTAATCGTCGAAGTGGCGGCTGCCCTCGGTGAAATACGCGAGGTTGCGATCCGGCAGGTTCGCGATGTGCTGCCGCATGTCGGCCTGCGCGAGCTCGATGAACAGGCTGCCGATCGCGTTGCCGACGCCGCGCGAGCCGCTGTGCAGCATGAACCACACGCGATCGGCTTCGTCGATGCACACCTCGATGAAGTGATTGCCCGTGCCGAGCGTGCCCAGATGCGCATAGTGGTTCGTCTTCTCCAGCTTCGGATACTTGTCGACGATCCGCTGAAAGCCCGGCAGCAGCGACTTCCACGACTCGGTCACGGCGGCCGGCGTGCGATCGCCCCATGCACCCGGATCGCGGCGCCCCGGCACGCGGCCGTGCGGCACCGCGCGTTCGATCGCGCTGCGCAGCCCGCCGAGCGAGTCCGGCAGGTCGGACGCCGTGAGCGTCGTGCGCGCGGCCATCATCCCGCAGCCGATGTCGACGCCGACCGCGGCCGGAATGATCGCGCCTTTCGTCGGGATCACGCTGCCGATCGTCGAGCCCTTGCCGAGGTGGACGTCCGGCATCACCGCGACGTGCCTGAAGATGAACGGCATCTGCGCGGTGTTGCGCAATTGCGCGCGCGCGTCGTCCTCGACCGCGACGCCTTGCGTCCACATCTTCACCGGCTTGCCGTTCGCCAGTTCCATCACCTGATAATCCATGTCAGTCATTTGGTTCACCTGATTCATTCTTGCGGCGCGGCACCCATGCGCCGCGCCGTTTGCTTCGAGCATCACGCGCCCTTGATGCTGACGAGTCCGTTCAGCACCTGGTCGAGGCCGCCGAACACCGAGATGCGGTCGATCCGTTCCGCGACGCGCTCGAGCGTTTCCAGCTCCTTGAGCCGCAGCGCGGTCGGGTTCTCTTCCATCACCTTCGCGGTGTTCAGCAGCGACCGCGTCGCCGCCGTTTCCTCACGGCGTCGGATCACGTTCGCCTGCGCGGCCTTTTCGGCCTCGACCACCTGCGCGAGGATCGTCTTCATGTCGCCCGGCAGCACGATATCCTTCACGCCGACGCTGCGCACGTCCACGCCCGATTGCTCGAGCCGCGGGCGCACCTGGGCAATCACGATGTCGTCGATCGCCTGCTTGTCCTCCAGCAGCTCGTCGAGCGAGCGCGTGCCGACCGCCGCGCGCAGCGCGAACTGCAGTTCGCGATACAGATGTTCGACCGGCTTCTGCAACTGGCCGAACGCATGCAGCACGTCCGCATAGCGCCACGTTGCCGACAGGTTCAGCCGCAGCGCGACCTTGTCGCGCGTCAGGATTTCCTGGCCGGCGACTTCGAGCGCCTGCAGGCGCAGGTCGACGAGCTCGACCGCGACATCGCGGTTGAAGCGCCAGAACGCTGCGACACCCGCATCCAGCAGCCGCTCGATCTTGCCGTCGATCTTCAGCACACCGACGTGATACGCCGGCACCTGCGCCAGCAGCACGCCCGTCAGGCCCGCCACGCCGCGCGCACGCAGCGCCGGTTGCGCGATGCGCTTCGCGAGCGCGGCCGGCAGCATGCTGTCCTGCGCGAGGTCGACGCGCTCCAGCCGATGGGCGATGAGGCCGCGCCAGTACAGCCGGCGCGTGCCGGGCGGCAGGATCTCGACGAGCACGTCGTCTTCGTAACGCAGGCCCGCTTCGTCGTCGGCCAGATCCATCGCGACGAAGTGTTGCGCGAGCACGTCCTGTGCGTCGTGACGCAGGTAGTCGGCCAATGCCGCGTCGGCGAGCGGCGCGTCGAGACGCGTGGTCTGCACCGACAGACGCTTGAACGGATCGAAGGCCTTGAACACGCCCGGTTCCAGCACCTTCACGAAATCGCCCTCATTCATCAGCAGCGCGCGTTCGTTCTTTTTCACCACATGACGCTTCCACATATTCTTGTCCTTTTCTTCAATGGCCGCCGGGCGACACGCATCGCACGGATCGGGGTGCGACGCGATCGGGCGGGCGGCGCGTGGGTCCGGCGCGGCTGCACGCGGCGACGCATCCTGCATCGCGTCGTCGAGCGCATTCGCGCGGGCCGTCCGGCCGCCCGGCCGATCGCGCGGAACCGCAACCGGTCCGACGCGCGGCGGGCCTGTCGGCCCGCACCGGCGGGTACTGCTTCTATCGACAGACCGTCCTTGCGGACGGGGTTCGGACGGGATTCGAACCCGCCACACACCGGCTCGCGCCGGCTGCTCCACCTGAATGAGCTTCCGAACAGTGGGCGCTCCGGGATTCGAACCCGGACAAGGCTGCCTCGCGCGCCCCTTTGCCTTCATCTGTCCATGGCGGCATGCGCTGCCGCGACGAACCAGGTTCGGCGGCGGCGCACCAGCAGGGCTTTATGAACCCTGGCTCGCGGGCCAGCGGGACATCCGGCGTCTTCTATTTAGCGAGGAGCGTGCCAGCGGGCGGGGCAGGCTGCGGGGAATGCGATCAAGCCTTTGAAGAGAAAGGACAATTCATGATTTCCGATGATTGCGGAGGGAAGGCCGCCGTATCGCGTCGTCGCTGAGTTCCGATACAATCGGATCGTTTTTTATCCCATGAGATAAACATGCGCAAGACCGTCGCCATCGGCTTTCTCGGCACCGTGCTCGACCAGGGCGGCCGTGCGCCGCGCCGCTACCGCAAGTGGCGGCCGACGGTGTCGCTCTGCATGCAGCCGGACTTCGCGATCGACCGGCTCGAGTTGCTGCATCCGCCTGGCTACGCGCGCCTCGCCAATCAGGTGCGCGACGATCTTGCGAACCTGTCGCCGCATACCGAGGTGCGGCTCACGCCGGTCACCATCCACGACCCGTGGGATTTCGAGGAGGTCTACGCGACGCTGCACGACTTTGCGCGCGCCTATCCGTTCGACCTCGACCGCGAGGACTACCTGGTCCATATCACGACTGGCACGCACGTCGCGCAGATCTGCTGGTTCCTGCTGGCGGAAGCGCGCTACCTGCCCGCGCGCCTCGTGCAGACGGGGCCGCCGAAGCAGACCGACGAGGGGCCGAGCGGGCCGGGCACGGTGTCGGTGATCGATCTCGACCTGTCGCGCTACAACCGCATCGCACAGCGCTTCACGCGCGAGCGCGACGAGACGGTGTCGTTCCTGAAGGCGGGCATCGCGACGCGCAACGCGCGCTTCAACGCGCTGATCGAGCAACTGGAGCGCGTGGCCGTGCGCTCACGCGCGCCGATGCTGCTCGTCGGTCCGACGGGCGCCGGCAAGTCGTTTCTCGCGAAACGGGTGTACGAACTGAAGCGCGGCCGCCATCGGCTCGCGGGGCCGTTCATCGAGATCAACTGCGCGACGCTGCGCGGCGACGCGGCGATGTCGACGCTGTTCGGTCACGTGAAGGGCGCGTTCACCGGCGCGCAGTCCGCACGTGCGGGCTTGCTGCGCGCGGCGGACGGCGGCCTGCTGTTTCTCGACGAAATCGGCGAACTCGGGCTCGACGAGCAGGCGATGCTACTGAAGGCGATCGAGGAGAAGCGCTTCCTGCCGGTCGGCGCGGACGTCGAGGTGGCCAGCGATTTCGAGCTGATCGCCGGCACGCACCGCGATTTGCGGCAGATGGTGGCGGCCGGCACGTTCCGCGAGGATCTGTATGCGCGGATCAATCTGTGGACGTACGACTTGCCGGGGTTGGCGCAACGGCGCGAGGACATCGAGCCGAACCTCGAATTCGAGCTCGATCGCTTCGGCCGCGAGCAGGGCGAGCAGGTGCGGTTCAACGTGGAAGCGAAGCGGCGCTATCTCGCGTTCGCGGCATCGCCGCGCGCGGCATGGGCCGGCAACTTCCGCGAGTTGTCCGCATCGGTCACGCGGATGGCGACGCTCGCCGATGCGGGGCGGATTACCGAGACGATTGCCGAGCAGGAGGTCGAGCGACTGATGCGCACGTGGTCGCAGCCGGGCGGCGCAAGTGCGTCGGACGGATGCGTCGACGCGGTATTCGGCGCGCGTGCGGCGGAACTCGACCTGTTCGACCGCGCGCAGCTCGAACGCGTGCTCGACGTGTGCCGTGCATCGGCGAGCTTGTCGGAGGCCGGCCGCGCGCTGTTCGCGGTGTCGCGGCAGAACAAGAAGCAGCCGAACGACGCGGACCGGTTGCGCAAGTATCTGGCGCGGTTCGGGCTCGATTGGGACGGCGTGCGGGACGCGCTGGGCGCGAGGTAGTCAGGCGGGCGCCGCATTCGACCGCTCACCGGCGGCAGGCCGTCGAGATCGCACGCGAGCCAGCCGGCCGCGCCGGCGCGCGCGTCAGCGCTGCTGGACCGCGACGCGCAGCCCGAGCGCGATGAAGATCGAGCCGATGATCTTCCCCTGCCAGCGCGTGAGCCACGCAAGCCGCTTCACGAGGCGGCCGAGCGGGCGGATCGAGCACGCGATCAGCGTCGTGTAGAGCGAGCTGAGCACGACGAAGATCAGCCCGAGCACCGCGAACTGCACGAACGTCGAGCCGCGTTCCGGATGCACGAACTGCGGCATGAACGCGAGGAAGAACAGCGCGGTCTTCGGGTTCAGGACTTCGGCGGGAATCGCCTGCAGGTACGCCTTCAGCGGCGTGACGGGCGACACCTTCGGCAGCGACGGATCGGACGGCCTGTCGAGCAGCGCGCGCACGCCGAGGTAGATCAGGTACGCGGCGCCGACCAGCTTCACGACGTTGAACGCGAGCGCCGACGTCATCAGCAGCGCCGACAGCCCGACCGCCGCGAACAGCGTATGCACGAAGTCGCCGCTCGCGACGCCGAGCCCGGTCAGGATGCCGGTCTTGCGGCCGCCCTGCACGGTGCGGCTCAACACGAGCAGCACGGCGGGGCCGGGAATCAGGAACAGACCCAGTACGACGGCTGTGAAGGTGGTCAGCGTGGTCAGGTCGAACATGGCGGCTCCGGCAAGGTTGGCGCAGCGGCGAGCGATGATGCGGCGGCGCAGATTTTCCGATCATTCAGCGGTCGATTCGCCAGAATATCAGCGTTTCCGGCACCCATGCCCGCTCCGCCCGCCGCCCACCGCCCGTCACCCGCCAAGCTCCTCCGCCAGAAAGTCCACAAAGGCCCGTATCCGCGCGGACATCTGATGCCGCTGCGCATACACCGCATAGATATCCGCGCTCGGGGTCTCGTAGTCCGGCAGGACGACGACGAGACGCCCGTCGGCCAGATAGTCGCGAATATCCCACTCGGCGCGCATCAGGATCCCGTGTCCGTCGAGCGCCCACTTCACCGCGATCTCGCCGTCGTTCGTCGTCAGGTTGCCGTTGATCCGCACGGCTTCCGTGTTGCGCGCCGCGCCGCGTCCGCTCGTCAGCCGCCAGACCCCGTAGCCTTCGTCGCCCTGCCGGATGCCGATGCAGTTGTGCCGCGTCAGCTCGTGCGGCGTGCCCGGTGTCCCGTGTCGCGCGATATACGCGGGCGCCGCGCACAGCAGCCGCCGGTTCGGCGCGAGCCGCCGCGCGACGACGCGCGTATCGGGCGGCTCGCCGAAGCGGATGCACACGTCGAACGCGTCGTCGGTGAGCGGCGGCGGCATCACCGACAACTGCAGCTGCACCGACACCTCCGGATAGCGCGCGACGAAGCGCGAGATCGCCGGGCCGACGTGGCTGCGTCCGAAGCCGAGCGTCGCGTTCACGCGCAGCAGCCCCTTCGGCCGCTGCTTCGCGCTGCCGAGCAGTTCGCCCAGCTCGTCCATCTGATCGAGGATCCGGCGCGCGTAGTCGAGATACACGTCGCCCTCGGGGGTCAGCATCATGCGCCGCGTCGTGCGGTTGACGAGCGTCACGCCCGCGCGCCGTTCCATCTGCGTGAGCCGCTTGCTGACGGCCGCCGCCGTCAATCCGAGTTCGCGCGCGGCCGCGCTCAGGCTACCGGACGCGGCCAGCGTCGAGAAAAAGGCGAGATCGGCCGGCTGGACGGTATCCGTCATGACGGGATTCGTGAATTGAAGTTAAAGATGCTTTGAGTCTAGCACCGGTTCACGCACTTCCAGTTGGGTAAAGTGCGTTCACGCTCACGATCAATCGAGGATGTTGGCATGAAGACCTACCGTATCGCGACCATTCCCGGCGACGGCATCGGCAAGGAAGTGGTGCCGGCCGGCAAGCAGGTGCTGGAAGCGCTGGCTCGCGGCAGCGACCGCTTTGCGTTCGAGTTCGAGGATTTCGACTGGGGCGCCGATTACTACCGCCGGCACGGCGCGATGATGCCGGCCGACGGCCTCGATGCGCTGCGCGGCAAGGACGCGATCCTGTTCGGCTCGGCGGGCGACCCCGACGTGCCCGATCACGTGACGCTGTGGGGCCTGCGCCTGAAGATCTGCCAGGGCTTCGACCAGTACGCGAACGTGCGCCCGACGCGCATCCTGCCCGGCATCGATGCGCCGCTGAAGCGCTGCGGGCCGGACGACCTGAACTGGGTGATCGTGCGCGAGAACTCGGAGGGCGAATACGCGGGCGTTGGCGGCCGCGTGCATCAGGGGCATCCGATCGAGGCCGCGACCGACGTGTCGATCCTCACGCGTGCCGGCGTCGAGCGCATCATGCGCTTCGCATTCCGGCTTGCGCAGTCACGTCCGCGCAAGCTGCTGACCGTCATCACGAAGAGCAACGCGCAGCGTCACGCGATGGTGATGTGGGACGAGATCGCGAAGCAGGTCGCGCAGGAATTCCCCGACGTCGCGTGGGACAAGGAACTCGTCGATGCCGCGACCGCGCGCATGGTGAACCGCCCGGCGTCGCTCGACACGATCGTCGCGACCAACCTGCACGCGGACATCCTCAGCGATCTCGCCGCCGCGCTGGCCGGGAGCCTCGGCATCGCGCCGACCGGCAACATCGATCCCGAGCGCCGCTATCCGTCGATGTTCGAGCCGATCCACGGCTCCGCGTTCGACATCATGGGCAAGGGCCTCGCGAATCCGGTCGGCACGTTCTGGTCGGTCGTGATGCTGCTCGAGCATCTTGGTGAGACGGAAGCCGCGGCGCGCGTGATGCAGGCGATCGAGGCGGTGACGGCCGATCCGTCGCTGCATACGCGCGATCTCGGCGGCAGCGCGACGACCGCGCAGGTGACGGCGGCCGTCTGCGAGCGCGTCGCGCACGCGGCGGTCGCAGCCTGACGGCAGCACGGACTGCGCCGGCAGCGCGCGTGCGCAGCCGGCCGCCTTCCGTTCACCGCTCACCGGATTTTCCTGCCCGCGACTCGCGCATTCGACGTGAGCCGGGCGCCGGCGCACACGATTCGTCGTGACGCCGGCAAGCACCCACGGGGCTCGTGCGGACAGCGCGCGGCCCGACCTCGAAGGAGGAGACACATGCAAGCGGATCTGGAAACCCGCGTCGCGCGGAAACTGATGTGGCGCATCATTCCGTTCGTGATGCTGCTTTACTTCGTCAGCTTTCTCGATCGCGTCAACGTCGGCTTCGCGGCGATGACGATGAACAAGGCGATCGGCCTGTCGCCGACTGCGTTCGGACTCGGCGGCGGCCTGTTCTTCATCGGCTACTTTCTCTTCGAAGTGCCGAGCAACCTGATTCTCCATCGTGTCGGCGCCCGCATCTGGATCGCGCGCGTGATGATCACGTGGGGCATCGTGTCGGCGGTGTCCGCGTTCGCGGCCGGGCCGACGAGCTTCTACATGCTGCGCTTCCTGCTCGGCGTTGCGGAAGCCGGTTTCTTTCCCGGCATCATCCTGTACCTGAGCCTGTGGTTTCCCGCGAAGCAGCGCGCAGTGGCCGCCGCGTGGTTCATGGCGGCCGCGCCGATCTCGACCGCGATCGGCTCGCCGCTGTCGGGCGCGATCATGCAGATGCCACCGATGTTCGGCCTCGCCGACTGGCAGATGCTCTACATCGTCGAGGCGCTGCCCGCGGTCGCGCTCGGCTTCGTCGTGCTGAAGTGCCTGACCGATGCGCCGTCGAAGGCCGCGTGGCTGGAGCCGGACGAGCGCGACTGGCTGATCGCGAAGCTGAAGTACGAGGCCGACGCGCGGCACACGCATGCCGGACACACGGCCGGCGCGTGGCAGGCGCTGCGCGACCCGCGCGTGCTGGCGCTCGCGCTGATCTACTTCGGCACGTCGGCGGGCCTCTATACGCTCGGCCTGTGGGCGCCGCTGATGGTCAAGCAGTTCGGCTTCACCGCGTTGCAGACGGGCTTGCTGACCGGCATCCCGAGCATTGCCGCGGTGGTCGCGATGATCGGATGGGCACGACATTCGGATCGCACCGGCGAGCGCACCTGGCACGTCGTGATTCCGTGCGTGCTCGCCTGTATCGGCTTCGTGTTCGCGGGTCAGGCGAACACCGCGCTCCTGACCGTGCTCGCGCTGGTCGTCGTCAACATCGGGATCAGCGCCGCGAAGGCGCCGCTGTGGGCGATGCCGAGCGCGTTCCTGTCAGGCGCCGGCGCGGCCGCGGGGATCGCGATGATCAACTCGATCGGCAACCTCGGCGGGTTCGTCGGGCCATTCGCGATCGGCTGGCTCAAGCAGTTGACGGGCGGGTATGCGGCCGGGCTGTACCTGGTGGCGGGCACGCTCGCGGTGTCGGCGGTCGTCACGCTGCTGCTGAGTCGCAAGGGGGCGCGCGAGCAGGGCGTGTCGGGGGTGCGGCAACAACATTGAGAGCGGCGCATGCCAGCGGCGGCGAGTGCGCGGAAGCCGTGCGGCCGCTGATACACTGGGGCGCACGGGCCGGCATTCACGCCGCGCCCGATATGGAGACGACGAGCCGCATGGAACCCATCACCGACGCATTCGCGCGGCACTTCGCGCAGGAATGGATCGACGCATGGAACGCGCACGATCTCGACCGCATCCTGTCGCACTACGATGACGCCTTCGTCATGCATTCACCGATGATCGTGCGGATCGCGGGCGAGCCGAGCGGATGCCTGCATGGCAAGGCGGCGGTGCGCGCGTACTGGGCGAAGGCGCTGCAACTCATTCCGGACCTGCGTTTCGAGTTCATTGCGGTGCTGGCGGGCGTAGACAGCGTCGCCATTCACTATCGCGGCGCAAACGGACGCGGCGCGGTCGAGGTGTTCCGCTTCGGAGCCGGCAATCGCGTGAACGAGGCATTCGCCCACTACGCGGCGTGAGGCGGTGGTCGCGAATCGTTCGCCGGGGCGTTGCCGCTATGCGTGCGACGCGCGGACGCGTTGCGCAATTTCTCGCGCGCATGCATCTACCGATGCCTTCGACGTATCGATCACGCAATCGCTGAATGCGCGCGCCGCATACCCTTCCCGATACATCTCGGCGATACGTTGCCGCTCCCATTCCGTCAGCACCCGCGTGCCGCGATCCGACGCCGCGATCGCCTCGGGCGGCGCGAGCGTGACGACGATCAACCGTGCATCACGCGCATCGCAGGCCGCGCGCAGCCGTGCGAATTCGGCTTCGCCGATCGGATAGGCGATCACCAGATGACGTTCTCCGGCCTGCGCGATCTGCGTGACGAGGCGCTCCAGCGCGATCGCCCACTGCACGTCGAACGGTGCGTCTTCGGGGGCAGCGTGATCGTCGCCGTCGATGAAGCGCGCATCCGGCAGCACGCGGGCGAGCGCGCGACCGATCGTCGTCTTGCCGCTGTTGATCGGGCCGTTCAGGTGAATGACGGTGCGAGGCGGGTTTGCTGGAGGAATCATGAAGGCGTGCTGGATCGGAACGCCTGCATTGTGCCTCGACATGCAATCTGTTTGTAATGCCGAAGCGATTAGAAAAATTATTCGACGAAGCGCCCTAAAGAAACCTTGACCCCCGCCGTTACCCTTTCTCGGTAGCTCACCAAAGTATTACTCGAGCCGCACGACAATTGCCGGGCGGCGCTGCGCGCGTCCAATTACAGCTTCGACGCCTACGGTCAGGTCATCAAACAATAAGCATACGGCCGACTCGCGCGCAGCATCGTCACGCCACGTGCGACGGCTCGGCGAAAACGTTCCGTCAACAACAAAAAGCCACTCACTGCATGAAGAACTCATCCAAAGCCACCCTGTTCGGTTGCGGCCTGCTCGTGACGCTGCTGTCCGGCTGCGTCACGTTGCCGAACACCGACATGAAGCCCGAAGCACGTCAGAAGCTGCATTCGATCGCGATCCTCGAAGTCAACGAGCCGAAGCGTGTCGCGGTCGTCAATATCGGCGGCGCGGCGGGCGGGTTCGGCCTGATCGGCGCGCTCGCGCAAAGCGCCGTCAACGCGAGCCATACGAGCACCTATACGGATCACGTGGCGGCCGGCAAGATCGTGTTCGCGCCGGACATCGTGGACGGCGTCACGGGCCGCCTTACCAGCAACGGCTATCAGGTCGTGAAGCTGGACGGTCAGAAAGCGAAGCTCGCCGACGACGGCAAGTCGGACGACTACTCCGCGATCCAGACCGACGCGGATGCCATCATGAACGTATGGTTCACGTCGTTCGGCTATATCTCGCCGCCCAACCAGCCCGATTACATTCCGTGGGTGGTCGTCCGCGCGCGCATTCTCGACGCGAAGACGAAGCAGGACATCTATTTCAAGACGTTCGCGTGCGGCTACGACATCAAGTCGAACAGCGTCCACATCGACAGCGATTTCGCCTATACGTACGGCAGCTTCAGCGATCTCGAGAAGAATTTCGACAAGTCGGTGGAAGGGATCAAGTCGTGCGAGAAGTCGGTCGCGGACACGATCGGTCAGGATCTGGCACGCACGCCGGCGGCTGCGGCTGCGACGACGACTGCGGTTGCGACGACTGCGACTGCGACTGTGACCGGGACGGCCACGGCATCGAAATGATCCTGATGCGACTGCAGGATCGTCGTGATGCGCGTTCCGAATCCGGCAGTGCCTGAAGAAAGGCGGGAGGGGAGTGCTGCATGCGGCCGGGCGGTTCTTACGCCGCCCGGCCGCTCGCGAAAACGGCTTGCTTACTCGCCGCTATCGCCCTTGATCTGCGGCAACGCCGACGATTCACCCGGCGTGAGCAAACCGACCTGCGTATAAACGCGCAGCTTGTCGCGCGTATCGGTGATGTCGAGGTTGCGCATCGTCAGCTGGCCGATCCGGTCACGCGGCGAGAACGTCGACGCCACCTTCTCCATCGACAGGCGTTCCGGCTGATACGTGAGGTTCGGCGACTTCGTGCTCAGGATCGAGTAGTCGTTGCCGCGGCGCAGTTCGATCTTCACTTCGCCGGTGATCGCGCGCGCGACCCAGCGCTGCGCCGTTTCGCGCAGCATGATCGCCTGCGGGTCGAACCAGCGGCCCTGGTACAGCAGGCGGCCGAGACGGCGGCCGTTCTCGCGATACTGCTCGATCGTGTCTTCGTTGTGGATGCCAGTGACGAGACGCTCGTACGCGATGTACAGCAGCGCGAGGCCCGGGGCTTCATAGATGCCGCGGCTCTTCGCCTCGATGATGCGGTTCTCGATCTGGTCGCTCATGCCGAGGCCGTGGCGGCCGCCGATGCGGTTCGCTTCCAGCAGCAGCTCGACCGGGTCCTTGAACTCGACGCCGTTCAGCGCGACCGGCTGGCCTGCTTCGAAGCGCACCGTCACTTCCTCGGCGGCGATCTTCACGTCGTCGCGCCAGAACGCGACACCCATGATCGGGTTCACGATCTTGATGCCGCTCTCGAGGCTTTCCAGATCCTTCGCCTCGTGCGTCGCGCCGAGCAGGTTCGAGTCGGTCGAATACGCCTTCTCGGCCGACATCTTGTACGCGAAGCCGGCCTGGTTCATGAATTCGGACATTTCGGCGCGGCCGCCGAGTTCGTCGATGAACGTCTGGTCGAGCCACGGCTTGTAGATCTTCAGATCCGGGTTCACGAGCAGGCCGTAGCGGTAGAAACGCTCGATGTCGTTGCCCTTGTACGTGCTGCCGTCACCCCAGATGTTGACGCCGTCTTCCTTCATCGCGGCGACGAGCATCGTGCCCGTCACGGCGCGGCCGATCGGCGTCGTGTTGAAGTACGTGACGCCGGCCGTCGTGATGTGGAACGCGCCGCTTTGCAGCGCGGCGATGCCTTCGGCGACGAGCTGCGCACGGCAGTCGATCAGGCGGGCGCCGGCTGCGCCGTATTCGATCGCGCGTTTCGGGATCGCGTCGTAATCGTCTTCGTCGGGCTGGCCGAGGTTCGCCGTATATGCGTACGGGACGGCGCCCTTCAGTTTCATCCAGTGCAGCGCGGCGCTGGTGTCCAGGCCGCCGGAGAAGGCGATACCGACCTTCTGGCCGGTCGGGAGGCTTTCGAGAATCGTGCTCATAGGAATTACCGTGGATTGAAGCCGGTGGGATCGTATTTCGCGGAATATGCGAGTATCGGCTGTCCGGGAAGTTGGGGCAAGACCTGATTTTCGCGCCAATACGTTGTCGGGCCTGTCGCGGCGGGCCCGGCGGGCGGCGAATCAGGCGGAGAACGCCGCGCAAACCGGCGCCGAGCGGCGGCCGAAACGGTCGCGGCCGAGCGCCGTCGCGGGCCGCGCTTCCGGGGCCGGATCGGCTGAAGGGCGGGGCAGCCGCCGTCGGGATGCGAGCCCGCCGCACCGAAAGGATTATGAAAGATTTTGGCGTGGAGCCCGGCGTCCCGCGACCTTCAGATATTCCACGCCTGCGCGGTATCGAGCAGTTTCTCCCGCAACTGATCCACTTCGCCGGCCAGCTTGGCCGTGATCGACACGTAGCCCGACAACTGCGGCGGAGGCATGTCGTGCGGCGGCTCGGCCGGCCGGCGGCGCGCCGCGAGCCGGCTCGGCGTACCGACCTTGAGCGCGCGGCTCGCGCCGACGAGCGTGTCGCGGATGCGCCGGTTCACGGCCTTCATTTCGTAGCGCATGTATTCGCGGGCAGCCACGTCGTCGCGGGCCGGCACCGTGCTCGACAGGATCTCCAGGTAGCCGATGCACAGGCGCAGGCTGCGCTGGATCGCTTCGAGGTGCGTGACCGAGATCTCGCATTCCTTCGACACCGACGGCATCAGCGAACGCAGCTGCACCAGCAGCGCGCTCAGCGCGGCCATTTCCTTCAGGTGCGCGTCGTCGCTCACGCGGCGGTCGCCCGCGAGCCGCGTATGCACGGCCGCGCACGCGCGCAGCGCATCGGCGAGCTTGTAGCGCCACGAGTAGGTCGCGTAGAGCGGCAGCGCGAACGAGAACGCCAGCGCGATCGCGATGCCGGTCAGGACGTTTACCGCGCGCCACAGGCCGTCGACGATTTCGTTGTCGCCATGCCCGGCGACGATCACCATCGTGATCGCCGACAGCAGCGCGATGTAACCGGCCTTGCCGATCGCGTGATACGCGCACAATCCGCACGCGATCGCCATCAGCAAGTAGATCGCGAACGGCGCGTGCAGCACGGAGTAGAGCAGGATCAGGCCGAGCCCCGCGAGCGCGCCGATCGACGTGCCGAGCGCGCGCTCGGCCGCCTTCTTGCGGATGTTCCCGTGGTGCTGCAGCCCGCCGACGACGATCAGCACGGTGATCGTCGACCATTCGCCGTGCGGCACGCGCAGCCCGGTGGACAAGGCGATCGACACGAGGATCGCAAGCGCGACGCGCGCCGCATGGATCAGCTTCGCGTGCCGGTAGCGGCGGTAAGGGTCCAGCAGGGGACGGAGGGCGTGGCGCAGGAGCGGCGGCAGTCGGGCAGGAAGCTGGGCGTTCATGACGGAGCGGAGATGGCCGGCGGGGTGGCCGGAATACGCGCGGGCGGCTCGCGCGGGCCGGCGCCGCGCCGCACGCGCAGCTGACGTAACGCTAGCCGAACGCGCGCGGGCTGTCCACGGCGACGCGGTGCGGGCGCCGCCGGCCGCCGGCCGCCGCGTTACGCGTCGGCGGTGTTTGCCTCGGCGTTCGATACGCGATTGCGTCCGCCGGACTTCGCGCGGTACAGCGCCTCGTCGGCCTGCCGCAGCAGCGTCGCGGCGTCGATACGCCCGCCGGCGGCGGTCGCGGCGCCGATGCTCGCCGTCACGTGCCCGTACGGGCTGCGGCCGTGCGCGATGTCGAGCCCGGCGATCGCGCGGCGGATCCCTTCGGCGACGGTCGCCGCGCCTCGCGCATCGGTGTCCGGCAGCGTGACGACGAATTCCTCGCCGCCGTAGCGCGCGACGTGGTCGCTGTCGCGGCGCAGGCAGCGCGACGCCGATTGCGCGACGCGGCGCAGCACATCGTCGCCGGCGAGGTGGCCGTAGTAGTCGTTGAACGCCTTGAAATGATCGACGTCGACGAACAGCACCGACAGCGGGCGGCCGCTGCGCGACGCGCGCAGCGCTTCCTTCGCGAGCACCGTGTCGAACGTGCCGCGGTTGTCGAGCCCGGTCAGTGAATCGGTGTGCGCGAGCCGGTACAGCTTCGACTCGGCGATCTGCCGGCGCTTGAGTTCGCGCGACAGCGCGAGCGAGCCCCACGCGATGAACACGGTAAACAGGGCCATCAGCACGGCGGTCCAGATCGTGCGATGGCGCCACGACGCGTAGATGTCGATCTCGGCGGGCGCGACGTCGACGACCAGCGGCAGATTCGCGAGATGCTTGTAAACATAGATGCGCCGCACGCCGTCGATCGCGCCGACGCCCGTCAACGCGCCTTCGCTGCTGCGCTGCGCCTCGATGAAGAGCGGGGCGTTGTGAAGGTCGAGGCCGACCACGCGCGCATCGAACGGCAGGCGGGACACGAGCGCGCCGTTGTCCTCGACGATCGCCGCGCTGCCGTGCTTGCCGACCGCGAGACCGTCGAGCAGCGCGCGGAAGTAGTCGATGCTGAGCGTGCCGACGACGATCCCTCCGAAGCGGCCATCGGCCAGCGTGATCCGTCGGCTGAGCGCGATCGTCAATGCGCCGCCGCGCAGCCGGGACGCATAGGGCCGGCTGATGAAGAGGCCCTGCGCGAGCCGGTCGCGATGCACGGCGAAATATTCGCGGTCGGCGAAATTGCCCTGTCGCGGCGGCGATTCGGCCGAATCGATCACGATATTGCCGTGCGGATCCATGACGAAAATGGCGCCGAGATACGCGCCGCTCGCGGCGCGGTCGAACAGCAGCCGGTGACGCTGGTGCGGCGGCAAAGCCATCAGTTCCGGATCGGCGAGGCCGTCGACGACGTTTTGCAGCGACAGATCATACAGTTCGATATTGCGGGAAATATCGCGCTCGATCAGCAGCATCAGGTTGCGCGCATTTTCGACCGCATGATCGTATGCGTCGTGGCGTGCCTCGATTAAAAGCGACGTCGAGAGTCCCCAGCTGAACAGGAGCAGCATGATGCCCGCGACGAGTACGCCGCGGGGCGACAGAATGCGTGCCACGGCCGACGCGGTATGACGGCGCGCCGTGGCGAGCGGCGTGTGTGGCTTCATCCTCGGGGGTGGGCGGCGGGAATTTGCGTCGTAGACGATTCCGCGCAGTGATTAATTCGCATTAATCGGCATTATCTCGCGAATCCCGGAATTTCGCCGCGCGATGCAAAACATGCATGCGCCGATCGCGATTCGGAACGATTACACACCATTACTGTGAGCCGGGTGTCAGTTTGATTTGAATCAATTGTGAGTGGCCGGTATTTTGTCTGATTATTGGCGGCGCTTGCGGATCGATTTGTCGTTTTAATACAGGATCGGGCGATTGCGCCGGAACGATTTCGCCTTGCACGGTTCGCCATCGCGGATGACCACTCGAATGGCATGACCTGTACCGCGCAACCCGCAGCCATGCCGCCGTCTCGTCGCCCCGCCGTGTCCAACTTGTTGATTCTGCTGCGTCTGCATGCGGCGGCGGGGCGTTCGGCGCTCAGCTGCCCCCGCGGCGAATCAGGTAGAATCCGCGCTTCGCCGCAGGCGCCCGGCGCGCAACGCGTATCGGGGCTGCATCGAATGCATCGCAGCAGGCGGCGCGCCGCGCCCCGATCCCGCATGCGCCGGCTCCGGATGCCGGCCCGCTCAACGTTCGTCTCGTTTATGTCCGCAATTCCGAATTCCGACCAACCCGGTTCGTCCGCGAACCCACCCAAGCTTCATCGCGCGCTGAAGGCGCGCCATCTGACGATGATCGCCATCGGCGGCTCGATCGGCACGGGCCTGTTCGTCGCGTCCGGCGCGTCGATCTCGCAGGCCGGCCCTGGCGGCGCGATGGTCGCTTACATGCTGATCGGCCTGATGGTCTACTTCCTGATGACGAGCCTCGGCGAAATGGCTGCGTTCATGCCGGTGTCGGGCTCGTTCGCGACCTACGGCGCGAAATACGTCGACGAAGGCTTCGGCTTCGCGCTCGGCTGGAACTACTGGTACAACTGGGCCGTGACGATTGCGGTCGAACTCGTCGCCGCGCAGCTCGTGATGCACTACTGGTTCCCGGACGTGCCGGGCGTCTGGTGGAGTGCCGCGTTCCTCGGCGTGATGTTCCTGCTCAATGCGCTGACCGTGCGCGGCTTCGGAGAAGCCGAATACTGGTTCGCGCTGATCAAGGTCGTCACCGTGGTTGCGTTCATCGGCGTCGGCCTGCTGATGATCTTCGGCATTCTGAAAGGCGCGCCGGGCAACGGCTGGGGCAACCTGACGATCGGCGACGCGCCGTTCGCGGGCGGCCTGCCGGCGCTGATGGGCGTCGCGATGATCGCGGGCTTCTCGTTCCAGGGCACCGAGCTGATCGGCGTCGCGGCCGGCGAATCGGAGAACCCGCGCACGACGATCCCGCGCGCCGTGCGTCAGGTGTTCTGGCGCATCCTGCTGTTCTACGTGCTGGCGATCTTCGTGATCGGCGTGCTGATTCCCTATACCGATCCGAACCTGCTGAAGAGCGACGTGACCGACATCGGCGTGAGTCCGTTTACGCTGGTGTTCCGCCACGCGGGCCTCGCGTTCGCGGCCGGCGTGATGAACGCGGTGATCCTGACGGCCGTGCTGTCGGCCGGCAACTCGGGCATGTACGCGTCGACGCGGATGCTCTACAACCTCGCGACGGAAGGCCGCGCGCCGAAGCTGTTCGCGAAGCTGTCGCCGGGCGGCGTGCCGCGCAACGCGCTGTACGCGACGACCGCCGTCGGCGCGCTGTGCTTCTTCACGTCGCTGTACGGCGACAAGACGGTGTACCTGTGGCTGCTGAACACGTCGGGGATGACGGGTTTCATCGCGTGGCTCGGCATCGCGATCAGCCACTACCGGTTCCGCAAGGGCTACGTGACGCAAGGCTACGCGGTCGACCAGCTGCCGTACCAGTCGAAGTGGTTCCCGTTCGGCCCGCTGTTCGCGTTCGTGCTGTGTCTCGTGATCGCGCTCGGCCAGGACTATCAGGCGTTTCTCGCGAATCGGATCGACTGGGCGGGTGTGGCCGCGACCTATGTCGGCATTCCGCTGTTCCTCGTCGTGTGGCTCGGCTACCGGTTCCTGAACAAGAGCCGCTTCGTGCGTTACGAGGACATGGAGATCGCACCGTGGGTCGCCGCGAGCCGCGGCGCGCAGCTGCAGCGCGTGGAGAACCGCGAAACCGCGGGCTGATGCCGGCGCGGCACGTGGCCGCGCGATGGCGCAACGAAACGGGAAGCCGCACGCTTCCCGTTTTTTTTGTCCGCTTTCCCCTGCACGGGGTCAAAGCCGGTTATATTGCCCGACCCTACCGGGCCACACGGCCCGGCCGGCGCGACGAGCGCGGCGCGGATCGGGCATCCGGCGCGTGCCTCTCGCGGCGGCCGGCGGCGCCCGGCGTTTCCATCGTTCCGCCGCGCCGGCACGGCCCGCGGAGCGCGCAACCCAGAGGAATCCATGAGTGCATCACCCGCCGAGCGGAAGGCCGGACCCGTTTCCATCGTGCGAATCGAAGCCGCGATCAACGCGTGGCGCGAAGTGTATCCGCCGGCGCCGGACGGCGAGGACGGCTACGCGCTCGACGCCGGCAGCAACTGCCTGGCCGAGCTGTACGGCGCGATGATCTGCTATCGGCTGCCGGACGTGCCGCTCGACTCGTTGAGCGACGCGCAGCGCGATGCGCTGTACGCGACCGAGGCGTGATGCGCGGTCGAGACGCTGCCGCGACGCGGCGTCGATGAAGAAACGGGAAGCCTGGCGGCTTCCCGTTTTGCTTTGCGCGGTGCCGGACGCGAGGGCGGCACGACGCTGCTCGCGCCGGTTTCGGCGCGGGCTGAGGTATCGTCATGGCATCGGGATCGGGCGATCACGGGACGACCGGCTCGGCACGCGTCTGCGCGGGGCCGAATGAACGTCCGTTGCCGGTCCGGGAGGGATCGAAAAATGGAGTTGAGACATCTCCGCTACTTCGTCGCGGTTGCCGAGGAGCGGAATTTCACGCGTGCGGCCGAGCGCCTGCACATCGCGCAGCCGCCGCTCAGCCGGCAGATCCAGCAGCTCGAGGAGGCGCTCGGCGTGCCGCTGTTCGAGCGCAACGCGCGGCCGCTGAAGCTGACCGACGCGGGGCGGTTCTTCTATTCGCACGCGGTGCAGCTGCTCGCGCAGACGACCGAGCTCGAATCGATGACGAAGCGGGTCGGCAAGATCGAGCGCAGCATGTCGGTCGGGTTCGTCGGTTCGACGCTGTACGGGATGCTGCCCAAGATCATCCGGCGCTTTCGCAGCGAGTATCCGGCCGTCGAGCTGAGCCTGCACGAGATGTCGACGATGGACCAGATCAAGGCGCTGAAGGAAGGGCGCATCGACGTCGGGTTCGGGCGCATCCGTCACGAGGATCCGAGCGTGCGGCGCGTCGTGCTGCGCGAGGAGCGGATGATCGTCGCGCTGCCGGTCGGTCACGTGCTCGACGGCGCGAAGCCCGTGCTGTCGCTGCACGATCTCGTGAACGACACGCTGATCATCTTCCCGAAGGCGCCGCGGCCGAGCTATGCGGACCAGGTGCTCGCCGCCTTTCACGATCGCGCGTTGCAGCCGCGCAAGATCTACGAGACGCGCGAACTGCAGATCGCGCTCGGACTCGTCGCGATGGGCGAGGGCGTGTCGGTCGTGCCGCACAGCGTGTACGGCCTGAAGCGCGACGATATCAGCTACAAGCCGCTCGACGATCCGAACCTCGTGTCGCCGATCATCATGAGCATGCGGATGCTCGACGAATCGGAGGACATCCGCGCGATGCAGGCGCTGATCTACCGGCTGTACGACGAAGCGCAGATGGAGTATCTGCCGCCGCAGCCCGAATGAGCGTGCGGGCGGTGGGGCCTTGCTTGACGCCGCGTGGGTCGCCGGGCCACCATCGTCGGCATTCGATGCGGCCCGCCCGCGTGCGGCCGCCTTCATGCAGACGACGACACACATGACTGAAATCGTGACCGAGGAGACCTGGGTCGAGACGCCGCAAGGGCGTCTCTTCGCGAAGCGCTGGCGCGGCGTGCCCGCGCGGGCACCGGCCGCACCTACGCCGGTCGCACCTGAGCAGGCCGCACCTGCGCCGGTCGCACCGATCGTGCTGCTGCACGATTCGCTCGGCTGCGTCGAACTATGGCGCGACTTCCCCGCGCAACTCGCACGCGCCGCCCGGCGCGACGTGATCGCATACGACCGGCTGGGCTTCGGGCGGTCCGATCGTCATCGGGGGCAACTCGGCATGACGTTCGTGCGCGACGAGGCCGATCACGGATTCCATGCGCTGCTCGAGCGGTTCGGTATCGATGCGTTCGTGGCGTTCGGGCACAGCGTCGGCGGCGGCATGGCGGTCGGATGCGCGGCCGCGTATCCGGCGCGTTGCCGCGCACTGGTGACGGTCTCCGCGCAGGCGTTCGTCGAGGATCGCACGCGCGACGGCATTCGCGAGGCGGGGCAGCAGTTCGACGCGCCCGGCCAGCTCGACCGGCTCGCGCGTTATCACGGCGACAAGGCCGAATGGGTGCTGCGTGCGTGGGTCGACACGTGGTTGTCGCCGGCGTTTCGCGACTGGAGTCTCGACGACGAACTGCCGCGCGTGCATTGCGCGACGCTCGCGATTCACGGCGAGCAGGACGAATACGGGTCGGACGTGCATCCGAAACGGATCGCCGCGCGCGTCGCGGGGCCGTCGTCGTTCCTGCTGCTCGACGGATGCGGACACATGCCGCATCGCGAGCGGACCGACGACGTACTCGCGGCCGTGGCGACGTTCCTGCGCGACGCGCTCGCCTGAACGCCCGGGCGCGGGCGTGCGATGCAACCGGCGGGCCCGGCCCGCCGGTGCTCAGAACGACAGCTGGATTGCGAGGTCGACGGCGAGAATCGCGATCGAGCAGCCGATGCCGAGAACCACGTTCGGCAGCCGGTGTTCGAAGTCGCGATTGTCACGGCGCATCGCGGCACCGAGCAGGAAGACCGCCTCGACGACGATCTGCAGCCCGACGAACAGCAGCATCAGCAGATACTCGTAACCCATCTGCTTGAACACGGCGAATTGCATCCCGTGATCGCGGATCCATTGGCCGACGCGCAGCAGTTCGTAGACGAACAGCAAGGCAGGAAACAGGTAGCTGATGAAATACGTCGGCGCGGTGGCGTGCCGTAGTTCGAGGTGGAAGTGCGGATGCGTGGTAGCCATCAAGAAGCCCTCCTTGCAACGCATGATTGCGGTCGCGACGGCGGCGCGACGACGTGCGGACTAAGGGATTGCCCGAGGCATCGTGCGCGGTCGTACGGCACCAGCATACTGCTGCGCGGGAAATTTGGCATCCCGTCCGTGCGATCGTTGTAAAAATCCCTCCGCATCACGCGATGCCTTCAACGGCCGCCGCTCGCGGTGCGCGGTGTGTCCGCCGGCTGCGTGTCGCCGGCAGCGCCGGGCACCTGCCGTTCCCGATGGCGTTCCGGATCGCCGGCCGGCGCGCAGTGCGCTCGACGTGCGCGCGAATGGCGTGAGCGCGGTGCACGTTCGATGCGGACGCACCTTCCCGACCGTGCGTCGCCTGCGCGGGCGCTCACGCTTTCGCGTGCGCGCCTTCGACGAACAGCCTCGCGACCGACTGGAATTCCCGCTTCAGCGACAACCCCGGCACGGTCAGCCAGCGCAGCATCGCCGCGAGATACAGGTGATGGAACCACGTGGCGAGCTGGTCGGCCGCCAGCGCCGGGTTCAGTTCGCCCGCCTGCTGTCCGGCCGCGATCAGTTGCTGCCACACGAGCGCGATATCGCCGCCGCCATCCTCGCCGCTTTCCGCTTGCGCCACTCCGATGCTCAGGAACCGATGCCGCAGGTATGCGAGCAGATACACGGGATGCTGTTCGCACCATGCGGCCGACGCGTCGAGCACGCAGGCGATCCGCGACGCGAAGGTCTTCCGTCGCGCGACGTCGCGCTGCAGGTGCGCGAGGTCGCGCGCGAGTTCGCCTTCGAGCCAGTGCGCGAGCACGGCCTCCTTCGTCGGAAAGTGGTTGTACAGCGTACGTTTCGCGACATCGGCCTGCGCGGCGATCTGTTCCATCGTCACTGCGTCGTAGCCGTGCGCATCGAACAGGCGTGCGCCGGTGTCGGCGAGATGCGCGAGCATCTGGATGCGCTTGCGTGCGCGGCGGCCCGGATCGTCGGTCGTCGTTGGCATGGTTCGGTATCGACTGAAAGTGCACGAATTGCATTAGTATACGACGTGCACTTTTATGAATCCACTCGCCTGAATCATGCAGGAGGAGCCACGCATGAAGCTCGTCATCGCCACTTACGGCACCGAAGGCGACACGCGCCCGCTCGCGGCGCTCGGCCGCGCGCTGCTGGATGCCGGCCATGAGGTCCGGTTGCTGGCCGACGTCGCGACGCTCGGTTCGGCCGCCGCGCTCGGCGTGCCTTGCGAGCCGCTGTCCGGCGACATCCGCTCGGCGATCGCGCCGGATGGTGCGTTGTCCGAAGCGGTGCGCGGGCGCGGCGGTTTCAACGACACGTCGAAGGCGCTCGCGGCGATCGCGAATGCGAACACGGCGGCATGGATGCGCGAAGTCGCGGCCGCATCGGCCGGTTGCGATGCGATCCTGGTGTCGGGGCTGGCGTCGTTCGTCGGGCTATCGGTTGCCGAGTATCGCGGCGTGCCGGCGATCGGTACGGGGATGATCCCGATCACGCCGACCGCGACGTTCGCGTCGCCGTTTCTGCCACCCGGCAAGGTGCCGCGCTGGCTGAATCGCGCGAGCCACCGGTTCGTGAACGCGCTGCTGTGGCACGCGTTCAGGCGGGCGACCAATGCGGCGCGCGCCAGCATTTGCGGACTGCCGCCGCGCCGGGGCGTATGGACCGATCATCCGATGCTGTACGGCGTGTCGCCCGCGCTGCTGGCCGATCCGGCCGACTGGCCGGCGCATGTGCTGGCATGCGGTCAGTGGCGCGTCGACGCGCCGGCGTGGACGCCGCCGCCCGCGCTGTCGAGCTTTCTCGACGCGGGCGATCCGCCCGTGTATATCGGCTTCGGCAGCATGGCCGGGTTCGACCGGGCCGCGATGGTCGACGCGCTGTTGCAGGCGCTCGACGGCCGGCGCGCGTTGTTTTATCCGGGCTGGAGCGGCATCGATGTGTCGATGCTGCCGGCGCATGTGTGCGTGATCGGCGAGACGCCGCACGACCGGTTGTTTCCGCATGTATCGATGGCGATCCATCACGGCGGATCGGGTACCACGCATTCGGCCGCGCGGGCGGGCATTCCGTCTGTCGTCGTGCCGTTCGCGGGCGATCAGTTCTTCTGGGCGAGCCGGCTGCAACGCGCCGGTGTGGCCGATGCGCCGGTGGCGGGGCGGCGTGTGGACGCCGCGGCGCTTGCACGCGCGATCGCGTTCGCGGCACGAGCCGACACGCAAGCGCGTGCCGCCGAACTCGGTGCGCGGATCGCGCGGGAGGACGGGGTGGGGCTGGCGGTCGGCGCGATCGAGCGCTGGGGGCGCCCCGGCGTGCGCTGAACGCGTCCGCCCCGCGTCAGAAATGCCCGGTGAACCGGTAGCGACTGCCCGGATGCCACAGATTGGCCACCGACGCGACCATCCCTTGCGACCACGTGCGCCGATGCAGCAGCAGGCACGGCTCGCGTTCGTCCGTCGTCAGGTGCCGGCGCGTTGCCGCATCGGGCATCGCAGCCTCGATCCGGTATTCGACCCGCTGCAGCGGCGCGACGCGCGTCAGGTACTGGTTCGGCGTCGTCGTCGTGAAGTCCTGCAGCGCGTATTCGGGTGCGCAGGCCGGGTTGACCCAGCGCTCCTCGAGCTGCACGGGCGTGTCGTTCTCGAAGTGCAGCACGCGCGAATGGAAGATCGGGCTGCCGGTGTCGAGTTGCAGCTCGTCGGCGAGCTTCGCGTCGGCGACGGCCGCGCCGACCTCCAGCACCTGCGCACGATACGCATGGCCGCGCGCGGCGACTTCATCCGAGATGCTGCGGATCGCGACCAGTGTCGATTCGTATTTCGGCGACGCGACATACGTGCCCGAGCCGCGCGTGCGCGTGAGCACCTGTTCGGCCGTCAGCTCGCGCAGCGCGCGGTTGACCGTCATCCGCGCGACGTTGAATTCGCGCGCGAGCTCGTTCTCCGACGGCACCTGGTCGCCTTCCGCCCACTCGCCCGCATGAATGCGCGCGAGGATGAAGTCCTTGATTTCCTGATAGATCGGTGTGGTCATTGCATTGCTGTTCAAGAGACGGCGGCCGCGTGCCGTCGCGGGCCGGCCTTCGTGCGGTGTTCGGGCGGAGTGTACCGGGTTCGACGCGGTGCGGGCCCGACTGTGGGCCCGGGATTCGGGTTATTCCGGCCTGCATCCGGAGCGCCCATCGGGGGCCCGCCGGGGCCGCACGGACCGCGGCCACCGCGTCGGCGAGCGCGACAGGCGGAAAAGTATAGACAAATGCAGACGCGACGACGACGTGCCGAAGCCACACAGAAAGCTGGATTTCATCTGCATGTAATCTGTAGCGAATTGAAATATAAGGGAAATTCGCTCATGGAAACAATCCGCCGACAATTAGAGATAAACACGGATTGCTGGCGGTGACCTGAAAAAGGCAAAGTTGTATGTACAACTTCGGGAGTCACCGGACGGGTGGCTTCCGGGTTGGAACGGTTCGCGGCGGCGACGCCCGACCGGACCCGTGCCCAGTTCGCCTATGACAGGAACGCCATGAAGAAACTCGCGCTCAGTATTGCCCTTGCCTGCCTCGCGGTCGGTGCCCACGCCAAGGATTGGTCGACGATCCGGTTTGGCGTCGACGCCAGCTACCCGCCGTTCGAATCGAAGGACGCAAGCGGCAAGGTCGTCGGCTTCGACGTCGATCTCGGCAACGAGATCTGCGCACGGCTGAAGGCGAAATGCGTGTGGATCGAGAACGACTTCGACGGGATGATCCCGGCGCTGAAGGCGAAGAAGTTCGACGGCGTGCTGTCGTCGATGTCGATGACGCCGGCGCGCGCCGAGCAGATCGCGTTCTCCGACAAGCTGTTCAACACACCGACGCGCCTGGTCGCGAAGAAAGGCGCGAACCTGCAGCCGACGGCCGAATCGCTGAAGGGCAAGTCTGTCGGCGTCGAGCAGGGCACGATCCAGGAAACCTACGCGAAGGCCTACTGGGCGCCGAAGGGCGTGCAGGTCGTGCCTTACCAGAACCAGGACGGCGTGTACCAGGACCTGATGTCCGGCCGCCTCGACGCCGCGCTGCAGGACGCGGTGCAGGCCGACCTCGGCTTCCTGAAGACGCCGCGCGGCGCGAACTTCGAATTCGCCGGCAAGGACATCGACGATCCGAAGACGCTCGGCAACGGCGCCGGCATCGGGCTGCGCAAGGACGACGCCGACCTGAAGGCGAAAATCGACCACGCGATCGCCGACATGATCAAGGACGGCACGTACAAGAAGCTCGAGAAGAAGTACTTCGCATTCGACGTCTACGGCGGCTGACCGTCGATGCGGCGCGCATCCGCTGCGGCGCGCCGTGTCGTGTCGATTCCCGGGTGCCGCCTGCTTCGCATGACGCGTCCGGCTTGATGAGCGGACGACATCAGGTAATGCGCAGATATCGTTTGATGCGCGGGTAATGGCTATTGACAATCCAGCCACATCGTTCTGGATCCCAAACATGATCTTCCAAGGATTTGGCCCGCTGTTGTGGGCCGGCACGGTCGAGACCGTGAAGCTCGCGGTGCTGTCGCTCGCCGCGTCGCTCATACTGGGCCTCGCGGGCGCGGGCGCGAAACTGTCGACCAACCGCGTGCTCAGGTCGGTCGGCACGTTCTATACGACGCTGATCCGTGCGGTGCCCGATCTCGTGCTGATGCTGCTGCTGTTCTACGGGATCCAGATCCTGCTGAACGACGCGACCGACCTGCTCGGCTGGGACCAGATCGACATCGATCCGTTCGTGGCCGGCGTCGTGACGCTCGGCTTCATCTACGGCGCGTATTTCACCGAAACGTTCCGCGGAGCGTTCCTCGCGGTGCCGCGCGGCCAGCTCGAAGCCGGCTTCGCATACGGGATGAGCGGCTGGCGCGTGTTCCACCGGATCATGTTCCCGCAAATGATGCGCTTCGCGCTGCCGGGCATCGGCAACAACTGGCAGGTGCTCGTGAAGGCCACCGCGCTCGTGTCGATCATCGGCCTCGCCGATGTCGTGAAGGCGTCGCAGGACGCCGGCAAGAGCACGCTCGACTTCTTCTTCTTCACGCTCGCGGCAGGTGCGATCTACCTCGCGATCACGACGGTGTCGAACGTCGTGCTGCACCACCTCGAGAAGCGTTATTCCGTGGGCGTCCGGAGGCTTGCACTGTGATCGAACTCATCAGCCAGTACTGGCAAAGCTATCTCTACACCGACGGCTACCGCTTCAGCGGCCTGGCGATCACGCTGTGGCTGCTGGTCGTGTCGATCGCGCTCGGCTTCGCGCTGGCCGTGCCGCTCGCGATCGCGCGCGCGTCGTCGAACCGCTGGATTTCCGGCCCGGTGTGGCTCTATACGTACGTGTTCCGCGGCACGCCGCTCTACGTGCAGCTGCTGATGTGCTACACCGGCATCTACAGCCTGCAGGTCGTGCACAACCACGTGCTGCTCGACACGTTCTTCCGCAACGCGATGAACTGCACGCTGCTCGCGTTCGTGTTGAACGAATGCGCGTATGCGACCGAGATCTTCGCGGGCGCGATCAAGGCGACGTCGGCCGGCGAGATCGAGGCCGGGATGGCTTACGGGATGTCGCGCTTCAAGCTCTATACGCGCATCATCCTGCCGTCCGCGCTGCGCCGTTCGCTGCCGAGCTACAGCAACGAAGTGATCCTGATGCTGCACGCGACGACGCTCGCGTTCACCGCGACCGTGCCCGACATCCTGAAGGTCACGCGCGATGTCAACTCCGCCACGTACATGTCGTTCCAGGCCTATGGCATCGCGGCCGTGCTGTACGCCATCGTCGTGTTCGCGCTCATCTGGGCGTTCCGCAAGCTCGAGACGCGCTGGCTCGCGTACCTGTCGCCGCGCGGCCATTAACGCATTCGCAAGATTCGCAAGGAAGGACCAAGCATGTACAAGCTCACCGTTGACAACCTGCACAAGAAATTCGGCGACAACGAGGTGTTGAAGGGCGTGTCGATGAAGGCGAAGGCCGGCGACGTGATCAGCATCATCGGCTCGAGCGGCTCCGGCAAGAGCACGTTCCTGCGCTGCATCAACTTCCTCGAGCAGCCGTGCTCGGGGCAGATCACGATCGGCAGCGAGCCGATCGAGACCACGCGCGACCGCAACGGCTCGCTGCGCGTGGCCGACCAGAAGCAGCTGCAGCGCATGCGCACGAAGCTGTCGATGGTGTTCCAGCACTTCAACCTGTGGGCGCACATGACGGTGCTCGAGAACGTGATCGAGGCGCCGATGGCCGTGCTCGGGATCGGCAAGGAAGAGGCCGTCGCGCGGGCGCGCAAGTATCTGGAGAAGGTCGGCCTCGCGCCGCGCGTCGAAGGCATGTATCCGTCGCACCTGTCGGGCGGACAGCAGCAGCGTGTCGCGATCGCGCGTGCGCTCGCGATGGAACCGGAGGTGATGCTGTTCGACGAGCCCACGTCGGCGCTCGACCCGGAACTCGTCGGCGAAGTGCTGAAGGTGATGCAGAAGCTGGCCGAGGAGGGCCGCACGATGGTCGTCGTCACGCACGAGATGGGCTTCGCGCGCAACGTGTCGAACCACGTGATCTTCCTGCACCAGGGGAAGATCGAGGAAGAGGGCGATCCGCGGGAGATTCTCGTCAATCCGAAGAGCGAGCGGCTCGGGCAGTTCCTGTCGGGGCGGCTCAAGTAAGCGGGCGCTGCTGCGGCCTGGAACGCTAAATGCTTGTCCCGGATGACTCTTTCGATCGAGGAGCACCGCGATGAGCACGCCGACCCCTACCGCGTTTTCCCACGTGAGGCCGCAGGACACCGCGTATCAAGGCGAAGGCCTGCGCGACTTCTTCCTGTATCGCGATCTCGGCATCGCGGCCGCGACGAACGGCAAGGTCGTCGCGCAACTCGTCAGGGCGAATCATGCACCGGCGGCGGGCACCGGCTGGCACCGTCACGAGGCCGAGTTCCACATCGTGATCATGCTGAAGGGCTGGGCGCGCTTCATGTACGGCGACCGCGAGACGCTGGTGAACGCCGGCGACTGCGTGCACCAGGCACCGGGAATCGTGCATTACCTGTTCGACTATTCGCCCGACATGGAGTATCTGGAGATCGTCGGGCCGGCCGATTTCAAGTCGATCGACGTCGACGGGCCATGCGAAGTGCCTGCGCCGACGCCATGGGGCGACGCGGGCGCGTAGCCTCCGTTGTTTCGCACGCGAGGCATCCACGTGCCTGTGAAAGACCGCCTTCGGGCGGTTTTTTTATTGATCTTGTCCGGACACCTCGTCCTGCTTCGGTCATTCGATATCCAAAGCATTCGCCATGTAATGAAATGGAAAGAACTGACGGTTGTTTGTCAGTCACGCGTGACGTTTCGTTACACGCTGTCAAAGATCGTCAATTCGACACGGGTGCGGTGCACGGCGCATCGGCGGCCGGCGTTAAGGGTATAACAGCCGGAGCGCCGGCTGGCTTACCCAGGAGAATGTCATGACCCGCATCGCGAAGATCCTGACCGTGACGGCCGTCGCCTGCGCCGTGCTCGTGCCGGCGCTGGCCGAAGCCCATTCGCACCGCGTGTGCCATTTCGATCACCACCATCACCGCGTGTGCCGCTGGGTCCGTTGACCCGCGGCGCGGTATTCCCCGCATCGCGTCGGGACGTTGTTCCCATTCAGGCAAATCAGGAGAGGACTATGAAAAAGACGATGTTGATCGCCGCGCTCGTCGCGGGCATGGGCATGTCGATCGGTGCGTTCGCACAGGTTCCGGCCAGCGCGCCGGCCGGCACGACCGGGCTGTGCAAGGACGGTTCGTTCTACTCGGGCGCGTCGAAGAAGGGCGCATGCGCCGGTCACAAGGGCGTGAAGACGTGGTACGGCGCATCGTCGGCAGCCGCGGCCAGCGCACCGGCCGCAGCCCCCGCGACCGCGGCTTCCGCTTCCGCCGCATCGGGCGCGGCACCGGCGAAGAGCGCGCCCGCGACGACCGCGGCAGCGGCGCCCGGCGGCGGCGCGGGCAAGGTGTGGGCCAACGACAGCACGAAGGTCTACCACTGCTCGACCGACAAGTACTACGGCAAGACGAAGCACGGCAGCTACATGTCGGAAGCCGATGCGAAGGCGAAGGGTTACCACGCATCGCACGGCAAGGCCTGTTCGTAATATCGACGGCATGCGCGAGCCCTGGCCGCTCGCGCACTGACCGACATCGCGCCCCGCCATCCGTGCGGGGCGATTCGTTTGCAGCGCCGATGTGCCGCGTACATCGCTGCCGTACCGCGCGCGTTCAGTGCACGCGATCGGATTGCATCGCGGTCGCCGCCGCATCGTGACCGGCCGCGCGCGCGTCGAGCAATGACCGCAGCGTCACGTAGTGCGCGCCGCTCGCTCCGCCGTCCGTATCGGCGCTGCGATCGTACGGTTCGTTGTCATGGATCGTCGCACGTACGATCGGATAGATCTGCGTTTCCCAACGGCTGCCGTTGAACACGCCATAGTGACCCACGCCCGTCTGCACGTGGTGCGTTTTCAGGTAAGGCGGCAATCCGGAACACAGCTCCTGCGCGGCCACCGTCTGGCCCACGGCGCAGATGTCGTCCTTCTCGCCCTCGATCGTCAGCAGCGCGGTGCGGTGGATCGCCGCCGGTTCCACCAACCGGTCGCCGACCATCAGCTCGCCGCGCGCGAGCGCGTATTGCTGGAATACTTTCTCGACCGTTTCCAGATAGAACTCCGCGGTGAGATCGGCCGTCGCGAAGTATTCGTCGTAGAAGTGGCGCAGCGTGTCGGCTTTCGCCAAGTCGCCTTTCGCACGCTCGTAGTAGAGGTCGGCAAACGAAGCGGCATGGCGATCGGGATTCATCGACATGAACGCGCCGACCTGCACGAAGCCCGGGTACACGCAACGCTGCGCGCCAACGAAGCCCGGCGGCACGACACTGATCAGGTTGCGCGCGAACCATTCGATCGGCCGGCTCGTGGCGAGCGCATTGACTTTCGTCGGATTCACGCGGCAGTCGATCGGCCCCGCCATCAGCGTCAGGCTCGCGGGTTGGGTCGGATCTCCGCCGGCGGCCATCAGCGCGACGGCCGACAGCGCTGCGACGGTCGGCTGGCAGATCGCGAGCACGTGCGCGTCCGGGCCGATCTGGTGAATGAAATCGATCACGTGCCCGACGTATTCGTCGAAGCCGAAACGCCCGGCCGAAAGCGGGATGTCTCGCGGGTTGTGCCAGTCGGTGATGTACACGTCGTGATCGGCCAGCATCGTGTCGACGGTGCCGCGCAGCAGCGTCGCGAAATGCCCGGACATCGGCGCGACGATCAGCACGCGCGGCTGGCGCGCAACCGGCCGCGCCTTGCGGAAATGCAGCAGCGTGCCGAACGGCGTGGCCGCCGCGGCTTCCTCGACGATCGGCACCGATTCGCCGTCGACGACGACCGACGCGATGCCGAACGGCGGGCGCCGGTGCGAGAACGCGCAGCATTCGAGCAGTTCGCACAGCGCGTCGACCATGCGGCCCGTCGGCGTCGACGTGGCGGGCGGCCACATCGACATCGTCGCGCGTGTGGCGGCCGCCCATGCGCGCGCCGGACGCAGGCATTCGGCAGACCATTGGTAGAACGGATAGGCAAGCAGGTTCATGGTCTTCGCTCGTTGCGTCACGTTGCATGGAGCGAGGCAAGCCGTATGCCAGCATGCGGCTGGCACGCGCGTTGCACGCGGTTTGCGAATACGGCGACGGACACGGCGACACATGTGGCTCGGTGCAGCCGGACGGCCGAACGCCACGCGCAACGGCAGCGGTTCGGGGTAACGGCCGTGTCGCGCCACTGTGCGGCAATGCGCCAGTTCGGCGAACGCGCCGCACTGGCGTGGTGCGGTTCGCGTGACGCGGCGCGCTTTCGGTGCAGGGGCACGAACGGCAATCAGCAGGAGAGCGACATGGAAGCTACCGGACAGACGACGTTGACCATCAGCAGCCGCAACTACTCGTCGTGGTCGATGCGCGGCTGGCTGCTCGCAAGGTTGAGCGGGCTCGCGTTCGAGACCGTCAGCGCGCCGATCGACGCGGCATCGCGCGCGGAACTGCTGCTGCTGTCGCCGTCGATCCTCGTGCCGTGCCTGACGCACGACGGCAGCAGGGTGTGGGACACGCTCGCGATCGCCGAATATCTGAACGAGATCCGGCCGCAGGCGCAACTGTTGCCCGACGACCGGCATGCACGCGCGCATTGCCGGTCGATCTGCGGCGAGATGCATTCCGGTTTCAGCGCGCTGCGCTCCGCGCTGCCGATGAACCTGCGCGCGCATTTTCCCGGTTTCCGGATCTGGTCGCGTGCGCAGCACGACATCGAACGCATCGTGACGATCTGGCGCGATTGTCTGGCCGCATACGGCGGCCCCTGGCTGTTCGGCGAGCGGATCGGTGTCGCCGATGCGATGTACGCGCCGGTCGTCACGCGATTCCTGACCTACGACGTGAAACTCGAACCCGATATCGCCGAGTACTGCATGCGCATCCTCGCGCATCCGTTCGTCGCGGAGTGGATCGATGCCGCAAAAGCAGAGCAGGAAGACATCGACGAACTGGACATGGAGTTCTGACGCGCGACGCACCTTCGTGCCCTGAATCGGACGCAGGCACGTCCATCGAAACGAATCACCGCTGCGGCCGTGCAGCTCGCAAACGTTTCACGTTGATTTTCGCTGGAAACGAGCACGAATTCCCTAAAGGATGCCGGTCCGGATGACGTTAAGCGGGCACGGGGACGACTGTCGATCGCATGCATGTGACATGCGACGCGCAGTCCGCAACAACCAGCGCAGCAGGGGAACCAACTTGAATCGTCAGCAATCTTGGACGCGTACGGCCGCGCCCGGCGAGATCATCTACTCGGAGGGCTTCGCCGGCGAGCCCGTCATCTTTCTGATCGCCGACGGCAAGGTCGAGCTGTCGACGCGCTGCGAAGACAAGCGTGTCGTCGTCGCGACGCTCGGGCGCGGCGAGTTCTTCGGCGAATCCGCGCTGCTCTCATCCGAGCCGCGCGCGCATACGGCGAAGGCGCTGTCGTTCTGTCAGCTCACGGTCGTGCCGGCCGCGCTGCTCGACGAGGAAATCGAGCACGTGTCGGCGCTGCTCCGTCACGTCGTGCGCACGATGATCCGGCGCGTGAAGCGCAAGGACGACCAGCTCGCGACCTATACGCACGCGGACTTCATGCCGGGCGTGCTGTCGTATGCGCATGTGCTGTCGCTGATGGCGGGTGCCGACACGCGCGGATCGGACGACGCGTGGTCGCGGCGGCCGATGCAGGCGCAAGCGGCCGAGGCATCGGTGCCGCTCGCGGACGTGATTCGCCGCTGTCGCGCGATCGCCGGCCATTCGCGCCCGCACGTGCTTGCGATGCTGCGCCGCATGGAGAAGCTCAATCTCGTCACGATCGAAGCCGCGCAGGCCGACCATGCCGGCGGCGCGGTCGATTACTCGGCGTCATCGGATGCGCGCCAGGTCGTCACGTTCGATGCCGCGCGCGTGGTCGATCGCGCGCAGCAGGTCGCCGATCACGATCTCGACCTGTCGATCAACAGCGAGCTCGAACTGATCGAACTGGCCGATCTCGAGGCGCTGATCGGCGTCGACCGGAAGTTGCTGCTCAACAAGCTGTCGCACGGCGAGATCGCCGACGAGGTGTTCGCGTTCCGCAAGTCGAAAGTGCTCGGTTACGTCGAGCAGAAAGGCGTTGCGTATTTCTCGCGGCGCAGCCCGCGCGCCGGCGGCGACGTGCGTGCGCTCGAGGATATCGTGTGGGTCGATCAGCGAACGCTGTTCGATGTGATCAGCGCATTCGATACGTACGATCTCGCAAAGCTGATCGCGAGCCTCGACGATCGCGCGGTGGCCGACAAGTTGTTCTCCGTGATGACGGAAGCGCGGCGCAACGAGGTGTCGTGGGTGATGCGCCGTGAGCTGAAGCTCGACCCGATCGAGATCGAGGAGATCGAACGGCGCGTGCTCGATGCCGTGCGCGCGGCCAAGGCGCCGGCGGCAGGTGCGGCACCGGTGCCGCTGGCTTCATCCGACGTGTGACGCGCGACCGACGGAGACACCTATGGACTTGTTGACCCTGGCCGGCGTGCTGCTCGGCGGCGCGGCCATCGTATTCGGCTTCGCACTGGAAGGCGGACATTTTTCGACGCTGTTCCAGTTCGAGGCGCTCGTGATCGTGCTCGGCGGTACGCTCGGCGCGGTGATGATCCAGAACACGTGGGCGCGGTTCTTCGATGCGGTGAAACAGTTGCGACTCGCGTTCGTGCGTGCGCAGGAAGTCGACCGCAAGCACCTGACCGACCTGCTGGAGTGGGGCGATCGCGCGAAGCTCGACGGGTTGCTCGCCTTCGAATCGATGGACGTGAGCGGCATCCATCCGTTCGCGCGGCGCGGGCTCGAACTGCTCGCGAACGGCGTGTCGACCGCCGTGCTCGAGGACGCGCTGCACCGCGAGCTCGACGCATACGAGCGCAGCCGGCTCGCGGCCGCGCGCGTGTGGCAGCAGGCCGGCGGCTATGCGCCGACATTCGGCATTCTCGGCTCGGTGCTCGGGCTGGTCCAGGTGACGAGCCACATTCTCGAACCGGCGCAGCTCGGGCCGGGCATCGCGGTCGCGTTCATCGCGACGCTCTACGGCCTCGCGTTTGCGAACCTCGTGTTTCTGCCGCTCTACGGCAAGCTGCGCGCGCAGATCGACAGCGAATTGCGTTTCCGCAAGCTCTATCTCGACGGCCTGCTCGCGATCTCGCGCAAGGAATCGCCGCATACGATCGAGACGCGGCTGACCGGCGACGTGCGCGGCCGCGCGGCTGAGTCTCTCGCATGACGCACCGGGAGCTTCGACATGACCGCTCGAACTGACGGCGCGCGGGCGGGCTCGGCCGCCGCCGATCGCGACGACGAAGCCGAAGGCACGCAGTCCGGACGCTGGCTGATTTCCTACGCGGATCTCATCACGACGCTGATGGTTCTGTTTCTCGCGCTGTACGTGCTGCAGCTCGCGAAATACAACGCGCTCGACGCGCGCTATCAGACGCTCGCGCGGCACGACAGCGGGACCGCGAGCGCGCCGGGCGCAGCGATGCCCGAGCGTGCCCCCGCATGGCTGGCATCGCTCGACGCGCTGAAGTCGAACGGGCGCATCTCGCTTGTGCGCGCGCCGCACGGCATCGAGATCGGCATCGACGCGAAGGTCCTGTTCAACGTCGGCGATGCACGTTTGCTGTCCGATGCGACGCCGGTGCTGAGCCAGATCGCGCAGGCGCTGAGCGAGCATGCGACCGGCGACATTCTCGTCGAAGGGCACACCGACAGCGTGCCGATCGCGAACGCGAAATACGAGTCGAACTGGGAGCTGTCGTCCGCGCGGGCGGGCAGCGTGGTGCGCTATCTGGCCGATCGCGGCGTCGCACCTCACCGGCTCGCCGCGATCGGGCGGGCCGATACGCAGCCGCTCGTCGCGGGCGACGATGCGGCCGCGCGGGCGCGCAACCGGCGCGTGACGATCTTCGTCGCGTATTGAGCGTGCGAGCCTCGACAGGCGCGCGACGGTCATCCGTCAACGACATATCGGATCCCGCATGACGAACATGTGAACCCGGCGATGCGATTCCGCGCGCGCCTGCCGATAACCCAAGCTGGCTCAGACCGAGCGGTTATCGAGGGTTCCCCATGCATTTCTGGCGCACGCTGTCCATTCAGAACAAGCTGGTTCTCAGCATGACGAGCTGCCTGCTCGTGTTCGTCGCGATCTCGAGCGGGTTGAGTGTCCGCCTGATCGGCAACGCCGTGCGCGATCGCGTCGTCCGCGAAGAGCTGCCGACGGCCGTGAGCGGCATCCGCGCCGACGTGCAGCGGCAGATGGCCGGGCCGATCGCCGCGTCGCGCGTCCTCGCGCGCGATGCGTTCCTGCTGCAATGGGAAGCCGACGGCGAGCCCGACGCCGGCACGCGTAGCTGGACCGAGCTGGCGAGGAACGTGAAGGACGAGCAGAAGGCGGCGTCCGTGCAGTGGGTGTCGGTGAAGAGCGGCAACTACTACAACGAGGCCGGCCTGCAGCGGAAGGTCACCGACAACGATCGGTGGCTCGCGACCTTCCTCGCGTCGGGCAAGACCTACGAAGTGAACATGGATCGCGAGGTCACGGCCGGCGGCTACATGATGTTCATCAACAGCCGCGTGGAACTCGACGGCACGCCGGTCGGCGCGACCGGCATGAGCCTGTCCGTCGATGCGCTCGCGAAGGGGATCGCCGCGTACCGGATCGGCGATACCGGGTTCGCGTTCCTCGTGCGGCCCGACGGCGCGATCATGATGCATCGCGATACGTCGCTGATCGACGGCAAGCACTTCCTGAAGGACGAACCGGGGCTGCCCGGTGATGCGTCGTCGACGCTGCTGGCCGGCAAGCCGTATGCGTACCTGAGCTACGACGGCGACGGCGGTGCGCGCTTCATCGCGACGTCGTTCATTCCGGAGCTGAATGCGTATGTGGTCGTCGAAGTGCCGCAGGCCGAACTGCTCGGCCCGGTGACGCGTGCGATTCGCAGCGCGGCGCTGGTCGCCGCGGTCGCGGGCCTCGGCGTCGCGCTGGTCGTGATCTGGCTGGTCGGACGCGCGATCGCCGCGCCGATCCGCCGTGCGGCGACGCTGCTGTCGGAGATCGCGAGCGGCCAGGGCGACCTGACGCGCCGGATGACGGTCGAGAGCGAGGACGAGATCGGCCAGCTGTCGGACGCGTTCAACCGCTTCGTGTCGTCGTTGTCGACGCTCGTCCACCGCATTCGCGCTGCGTCCGCGTCGATCGCGACCGGATCCGCGCAGATCGCATCGGGCAATGCGGACCTCAGCGAGCGGACCGAAGGGCAGTCGAGCAACCTCGAGCGGACGGCTTCGTCGATGGAGGAAATCACGGCGGTCGTGCGCAACAACACCGAAACCGCGACGACGGCCGCGAAGCTGATCACCGGCGCGTCCGATACGGCGACGCGCGGCGGGCACGTCGTGAGTGAAGTCGTGACGACGATGGAGCAGATCAGCGATGCGTCGCAGCGAATCTCCGAGATCATCGTGATGATCGACAGCATCTCGTTCCAGACCAACATCCTCGCGCTGAATGCGGCGGTCGAGGCCGCACGCGCCGGCGAGCAGGGACGCGGGTTCGCGGTCGTTGCGTCGGAAGTGCGCAACCTCGCGCAGCGCAGCGCGCAGGCGGCGAAGGAGATCAAGGCGCTGATCGAGCACAGCGCGGGGACGGTGAACGCCGGGTCGCGGCTCGTCAGCGAGGCCGGGAAGGTGATGAGCGACGTCGTATCGCAGGTGCAGGGCGTCAGCGCGATGATGAGCGAGATCGCCGAGGCGAGCCTTGAACAGAGCGCCGGCATCGACCAGATCGGCGACGCGGTGCAGTCGCTCGATCAGATGACGCAGCAGAATGCGGCGCTGGTGGAGGAAAGCGCGGCGGCAGCGGAAAGCCTGAAGCAGCAGGCGGCGGAACTGACGCGGCTGGTATCGGCATTCAAGGTTGATGAATGAAGCGCGCACGACGTTAGAATGATGCGCTTCTCAGGGACGTCGGCCGCGGGATCACGGCAGACGTTTTCGCTGTCGGCGCGGGATTCGGTACGTCATAAAAATGAAGCGCATTTCAAGACTGAAGGTCGGGGTAGGGGCGGTGGTGGTCGCGGCGGTGCTCGCCGCAGTCGGGGCGAAGGTGATCGCATCACCGGCGGATTCGTATCTTGCTTATCGGAAGAAGGCCGCGGCGGCCGTGGCGGCGGCGCGAACGGAAGATCGGCCGAGTGTCGACCGGCAGTACACGGCCGACGTGAATGCACGGCTCGCCCGGCTCATCGGCACGGTGCGGGCGAAAGGGTTTGCCGCGAAGGCGGCGGGCACGGTGCAGAGCGTCGGCCCTGTCGACGGGGTGCCGCCGGGGCCGGACGGGCTGGCCTTCAAGTCGGCCGACGGCAAGACGAATCTCGTCGTGACGACGGTTCCGCTGCTGAAGGCGTGGGCGAGCACGGCGGACGCGGGCATCAAGCCGACGGACGACGTGGCCGCGATTCTCGACAATGAAACGCTTTACACGGACGTATTCAGCGACGACGCCGCTGCGTTTCGCTTCGCCGAGTTGCCCGTCAAGCGGCAGCCGGCCGACGGCGTGGTGAAGGCATGGTTGCTGGGTGAAAGCCAGGACGGCGTGCCGGACGGGCCGAACACGCTGGCCGTGTCGGTCCGGCAGGGCGAACGGGTTTATATCCAGTGGAAGAGCGTGACGCTGCGCCCGATCGTGGCGTGCAGCGTGGGGCGCGTGCCCGAGGACGCGCGGCAGGCGTGTTTCGCCAGGCAGGTGGTGTCACAGCGGATCTACCCGCGGCTCGTCGCACTGGCGCAATCGATGGCCGATGCCGTGGTCCGGTAGCGGACGGCAGCGGTCGGCGTTCGCACGGCGCGATTCGACGGCGAGGGACGGCGTATCCGACCAACGACGGACGGCGACATCGCGCGTCGTCGCCCGTCGGCATATCGTCCGATGACCGGATTCAAGGCGACCGCAACGCCTGCAACCCCAGCGTGAGCGCGTTGAACGGCATCTCGGCGGCCCCCAGCGAAAAGCTCGTCGCCTTCGCAGTCGCGCCTGGCGAATGCATCAGCGCGTGAACGATCCGCTCGCTCGCATGGCCGTCGCCATACGGATTGCTCGCGCGCGCCATTTCCTCGTACGCGCTTTCGCTGTCGAACAGCCGCGACGCCTCCCAGACGATTCGCTCCTGGTCCGTGCCGACGAGCCGCGCGGTACCGGCCTGGATCGCTTCGGGCCGCTCGGTCGTCTCGCGCGTGACGAGCACCGGCTTGCCGAGCGCAGGCCCTTCCTCCTGGATGCCGCCTGAATCGGTGATGATGAAATACGCGCGAGACATCAGGAATACGAACGAAAGGTATTCCTGCGGCTCGATCAGGTAAATATTCGGCACGCTGCCGAGCAGCGCACGCGCCGGCTCGCGCACGTGCGGATTCAGGTGCAGCGGATAGACGAACTGCGCATCGCGATAGCGGTTGGCGAGCGTGAAGAGTGCCTCGCAGAAATGCCGGAATGGCTCCCCGAAGCTCTCGCGGCGATGGCCGGTGATCAGCACGACGCGGCGGGACGGATCGAGAAAAGGAAAGTGCGCGGCGACCTTGTCGTTGAGCACGGAATCGTGGTCGAGCATGCGTTTGACGTCGTGCAGCGCATCGATCACGGTGTTGCCCGTCATCACGACCGCGCCGACCGGCACGCCTTCGCTGAACAGGTTGTCGCGTGCCTGGCCGGTCGGCGCGAAATGCCATGACGACACCGCATCGGTTACGCGGCGATTCAATTCCTCCGGCCACGGCGACCAGATGTCGCCGCTGCGCAGGCCCGCTTCCACGTGTCCGACCGGCAGATAGCGGTAGAACGCCGCGAGACTGACGGCCAGCGTCGTCGTCGTGTCGCCGTGCACCAGGACGACGTCGGGGTGAAAGTCGTCGAAGACGATCCCGATCGCCTGAAGAATGCCGGTCGTCACGTCGGTCAGCGTCTGGCTCTGGCGCATCAGATTGAGATCGTAGTCTGGCTTGATGTCGAACAAGGTGAGGACCTGATCCAGCATTTCCCGATGCTGGGCGGTAACGCACACACGGGCGTCGACATCCTTGCGCGACTTCAGCGCGCGGACGAGCGGCGCCATCTTGATGGCTTCCGGCCGGGTCCCGAATACAAGCAAGATCTTCTTCATCGTTTTCCTCGTTGAGCATCTTCGCGCCGGAAGCCCCGGCATTTGGCGCCAAGCTTGGTTGCAGGCGACCCATCCCGTCCCCGCGTGCGGCCACGCCGGCCGGCATCGGCCGCGCGACATTCAGCGATGTGGCGGGGCGAGCGCACCGTTCTTGTCCGCGCGGTCTCCGCCACGCAATCGTCGGACTACGGAGGTCCCCTTGAACCTCGTCAATCACGTCATGAGCGTTCCTCACTGTGTCGATCGCCACGTCCTTCCGTCACACGATTCGCGTTGCCGCGCGCCGGCGCACCGTGAAGGTGATCCCGCTTTCCATACAGCAATATTCAAACCAGCGGCCCCTGCGTCCGGGTCCGATTCGCGCGGCACGCGCGGTTCGCTACGGAACGTTTCACAACTGCTACGGAGGTCACATCGGTGGACGGCCACGGTGCAGATAAACGGGCGACCGTGCGCGCGAGCGGTCCGGTCGCGTCATTCGAAGAATGGCGGCGTGGCTCGAGCGTCGACTGCCGCTCGAACGGTACCCGTCTTTCGAAGCGCATTGAATCGATTCGATATGCGAATTTTGTCTGGGCAATGAAAGGCGCGACGCGGATCATCCTGATCGGTTCATGGACTAATGACTTGCCCGTCGTGCCGCATCGCTCGCGCTGCCCGAGTCGACAGGCGCGAAATGTTGCGTATCTGTAACGCGTGGCCGGAATGCGGCTGGCGTGCCCGCATGACGGCCTTCCGGCGCGCGCGCCGGTGGTAGCGCGCACGTTTCCCGGCCGGGGTCCGTGCGCCGGCGCTTCGCGACTGACCGCGTCGCGAAGCGGCATCGTTCGAGGCGACGCACGTGCGATGAACAGACAATTCGCCGCGCAACGCGAACGGATCGCGATGCCGACCGCACATGCCGTGCCAAAAGCTGATTCGCCGGTGAATCAAAAACACTCGGCTGCCGCCCCGGCCGCGCCCGCTGCCTGATCGTCGGTCCTTGCCGCACGGGGCCCGGCGGACGATGGCTCGCCGCTTGCTTGTTCTGGGCGGACAGGTGCGTTCCGACGTGTACCAACGACAGCAGACGGACAGGGACGCCAAAGCAACGAATCCGGAAAGCGGCACGACACTTTCGTCCGGCGCGGAAGACGCCCGCGCTTGCACGACGAACGTGCGGCCACTTCCCATTGACATCCGCGCGATTCACGGCCCGGGCGCAAGCGCTCGGCTGCCGCCGTCGCCGGCACGGGGGCCAGGACATGAAGAACCGTCGGACGGTGTCGCTCTGCGTCGAAGGCATCCTGCTGCTGATCGTGCTGGCCTGCTCGCAGGTCGTGCACGACACCGCATCGCGGCCGTTCGTCGACGCGGTGCGCATCGGCATGCCAGCCGCAGGCGCGGCAGAGCGCAGCACCGCGTATGTCGGTGCCGCGCCGTTCGCGGTGCGCGCGTCGACCGACGCGGACGCGTTGCTCGAACCGGCGCCAGCCCATACCGAGCCGGTCACGTTCGATCCCGACTGGCTATTGATCCCCGGTGTCGCCTACCTGTGGCTGTTCACGCTTCTGACCTGCGTCTACGCGGCGCGGCATTACGTGTTCAGTCTCGACCGTCTGTTCAAGCCGCAGCACGCACCTTATCAGGCGGTGACCCACGGCGAATGGCCGCGGCTCACGGTGTTCGTCGCCGCGCACAACGAAGAAGCCGTCGTCGTCGATTGCCTGATGGCGCTGCTCGCGACGACCTATCCGCACGACCGGCTGACGATCATCCCGGTCAACGACCGCTCGACCGACAACACGCGCGCGCTGATCGACGAGGTGCAAGCGCTGGCGCCCGAGCTCATCAAGCCGTTTCACCGCGAGAGCGGCAAGCCGGGCAAGGCGGCCGCGCTGAAGGACGCGCTGCGCTTCATCCGCGGCGACATCATGGTGGTGTTCGATGCCGACTACCTGCCGCGTCCCGGGTTGTTGAAGGAACTCGTCGCGCCGTTCTTCGATCCGGAAGTCGGCGCGGTAATGGGCCGCGTCGTGCCGCAGAACGCCGACAGCAACCTGCTCGCGCGGCTGCTCGATCTCGAGCGCGCGGGCGGCTATCAGGTCAACCAGCAGGCGCGCAACAACCTGAACCTGGTGCCGCAGTACGGCGGCACGGTCGGCGGCATCCGCAAGGGTGCGCTCGATGCGGTCGGCGGATGGTGCGACGACATGCTCGCCGAGGATACCGACATGACCTATCGCCTGCTGCTGAGCGACTGGCGCACGGTCTACCTGAATCACGCCGAATGCTATGAGGAAGTGCCCGAGCGCTGGGCAGTGCGCGCGCGGCAACTGACGCGCTGGGCGAAGGGGCACAACCAGACGCTGCTGCGCTATTTCGGTCCGGTGTTGCGCAATCCGCTGATCTCGCGGCGCTGCCGGCTGGACGGCGCGCTGCTGCTCGGCGTGTTCCTGATGCCCGCGCTGCTCGCGATCGCGTGGGGCACCGCGATCACGCTTTATCTGCTCAATGGCGTCAACTCGACCGCGCTCGGCCTGCTCGTGTCGTTGTTCGCGCTGTTCGCGTTCAGCACCTTCGGCAACTTCGGCGTGTTCTTCGAGATCGTCGTCGCCGCGCGGCTCGACGGTCGCGCGACGCGCCTGCGGCTCGTGCCGGTCAACGTGGTCGGTTTTTGCGTGACGATCGCGGCCGTGGTCTCCGCGCTATGGGGGCTCGTGCTCGATGCCGCGTTGCGGCGCGAACTGAAATGGGACAAGACCGAGCGCTTTCGCCGGCAACTGAAACCGGGGCGGTGAACGATGACGACCTTCAATGTGATGGTGCCGGTGGCTGGCGTGCTGAGCCTGCCGTTCCTGCCGCTGCTGCACGAGCTGATCCGGCGCAGCGACGTGGCGGCACTGCCGATCGGCGACGGGCCGTTCGTCGATCAGGCGCTGCTCGCCGCGCGCTGGCGCGATGCGCTGCGCGTGCACGTGGGCGGTGCGCGGCCGGCCGATTCGTCCGCGACGGCGCCGTGGCACGCGCTCGGGCTCCTGGTCCGGCATGACGACGAGATCCGCGTCGTGCACGACGAGCATTGCGAGGACGTGCTGTACGCCGATCGCGCGATCACGCTCGACCGCGGCGCGCGGGCCACGTATGCGTTCGCCGAGCAGCGCATCGACGTTCATGCCGGCGCGACGATCGGCATGCTCGCACACGCGCCGCATATCGACGTCGATAGCGCGGTGCTGCGCGGCGTCGTGGTGGGCGGGACGGTATACCTGCATGGTGCCGGCGGCTTCGCGTGCCTGTACGGCGAGCCGATCGTCTTCGGCAAGGTGCCGGTGCTACCGGCCGACGATACGGCCGTCGCGCCGCGCCGTGCGGTCTCGCTGACGCGCCACTTTTCCAGGCTGCCGCATCGCTACGTGCACGGCCGCTACCTGCTCTCCTGCGACGTGCGTCTGCCCGCACATACGGTCGTGCAGGGCAACCTCGTCGTGGACGGCACGCTGGTGCTCGGTGACGGCTGCGTGCTGCGCGGCAGCGTCAAGGCGCATCGCGTCGAGCTCGAGCGCCATGCATTCCTGCACGGCTCGGTGTTCGCGCGGGACGACGTGCTGCTCGCCAGCGGCAGCTGCATCGACGGCGTCGTGTCGGCTGGTGGGCTGCTGCGTCTGACCGGCGCGCGCATCGGCGTCACCGGTCATCCTGTCAGCGCCTGTGCGCGCGACGTCTCGGTCGTCGGCCATGCATGCGTGCACGGCGACCTCGTCGCATGCCGCAGCGGCTGGTTCCATGCATCCCGTTAAGGAGCACCTCCATGTCCGATCGATCCCGCCGTCGCCGCTCGCGCGCACCGGTCGCCGCACTGGCGGTGCTGTGCGGCGTTGCCGTCGGCCCGCTGCCGGTGCTCGCGGCGCAGCCGGATGATGCCGGCGCGCCGGCACCCGCGCAGCCGCCCGACGCCGCCGTGCCCGTCATCGTGCCGCGCATGCTCGACACGCCCGCGTTCGTGCGCGTGTCCGCCGATGGCCTGCCGGACGGCACGTCGCTCGCGGAATTCTCGCCTGACGATACGAACCGGCCGCCGTTGCCAGACGCCGTGATCGCGCACGTGCAGGCGCCGAGCGAACGGCATGCCGAGATGTCGCTCGGCGTGTCCAGCGCACACCTGACGCACGGGTATGGCGACTGGTACGGCGTGCACGTGCGCGGCGTCTATCAGGACGGTGGTCGCACGATACTCGGCGAGCTGGCGCAGCTGCATCGCTTCGGCGAGAGCACGCAGCTGGGCGCATTGACGTATGTGCAGGACCTGGGACCGGACTGGTTCGGCGGCATCGGTTTTTCCGGCACCACGTCCGGGACGATCCTGCCGAGCGCGCGCGTCGACCTCTCGATCAACCGCAAGCTACTGTCCAACCGGTCGCTGATCGTGTCGCTGGGCGCGGGCTATGCATGGAACCGCAGCGGCCACAGGGATCAGCTGTATCACGCGGGCCTGATCTGGTATGCGCTGCCGAAGTGGATCTTCGAGGCGGGTACCAACTACACGGTCGATTCGCCGGGGTCGGTGAAGGCGCCGCAATACTACGGCGCGGTCACCTACGGCGAGGTCGGCAAGAGCGTGATCACGCTGCGTGGCGGGTTCGGGCGCGAGGCGTACCAGGTCACCGGATCCGGTTCGCAGATCGCCGATTTCCGCAGTCATGAAATGAGCGCGAAATGGCGCTACTGGTTCACGCGCAAGTGGGGTACGCAAGTCGAGTTCGACTACTACCATAACCCCTACTATTCACGGATCGGCGGCGAGCTGAGCGTGTTCTATCGCTGGTAGCGGGAGCGGACGCCATGCAGACGCATCCCGTCCGTCCTTCCGTCGACCGTTCGCTGCGGATCCACCCGCATCCGCAGCGCTGGCTGATGTCGATCGTGCTGCTGACCCCGACGCTCTATGCGTTGCTGTGGCTCGGTCTGCCGCTCGCGTGGCGCTACTGGCGCGCGGTCATGACGTGGGGGGCGCACGAGATCGATCCGGCATTGCACGTGATCGTGATCGGCTACCCGCCCGATGCGCCGCGCGTACTGCTGCTGTCGATCGATCTCGCCGCGCGAATGCCGAGCGGCACGCAGCTTGCCGTGACCGCCGTGCTATGCGCGATCGGCTTCGGCGCGTCGTTCTTCCGGCGTGCGAACTGGTTGCCCGTTGCATATCTGTTACGTATCGCGAGCTTCACGCAGCTGCTGATCTGCGCGTATTTCTGGTTCGCACCGGGCGCGTTCCCGTATTTGCCGATGCTGCATCTGCGTGACATGTTCGTGCTGCACGGCGCGGCGATCACGCTGATTCCGCTGGTGATGGCGGCGCTGTACTATCCGCTCGATTTCACGCTGCTGCAGAAGATCGCCGCATCGCTTCTCGTGGTCGGCTACTTCGTGTTTGCGCTGCCGTTCGTGATGCTGCTGCACGCGGTTGTCATCCACCATGGCTCGTTGCTGTTCCTGCCGTTCTGCTATTTCCTCCTCGGCGGCCCGCTGCTGATCGGCCTGCTCGTCACGCTCTACACCTACTGCGCGAGCTGGCCCGGCTCGCTGACGAATCCGTCCGACGATTCGCGCTGATGGCGCGTGAAAACGCCGCCGTATCAGTGGTGAAACGAATCGGCCGCGTTTTTTGCCGCACCGCACGGCACGCGACGCACGGAGCGAGCACGACAGGGCTTCCGGAGCCAATGGCACGTTGTTCGCTTCTCTTCCTGCGTCGCATCGATTCGTTTCCAACGGAAAAGACGGCTCGGCCGCCGATGGCCGACGTCTCTCGATGTTCGACGAACTGGGCAACCGCACACATCTACCGGGCAAGGTGGGCCGAGCTGGCGGCACGCTCATCGCTGCTGTGGCGCCACCCATTCCTTGAGCGAGGAGCACACCATGTTGGCAAAGTCAGGCAAGTTCTTGCGGATACTATTCGCGCTGTTCGCGCTGGCGTTCGCGTTCAGTCCGGGCGGCGTTCGGGCGGCCACCAACCAGCTTCTCCTGTTGGTGCCCGACACGCTGACGCTGCCTGATCCTCGCGTGTCCGCGTGGCTCGATACCGCGCAGGAGGAAGGGTTGCAGATCAAGGTGATGACCGACAGCCAGTTCATGGCCGCCGGGTCGTCGCTGTCGCAGTATCCCGGCCTGATCCTGCCGGACCAGGTTCATACGACGGCCGACGACACGCTCGTGACGGCGATCCAGAACTACGCGCTGAACGGCGGCAAGGTGATGCTCGTCTACGATTTCGGCGTACTGAATTCGGCCGGATTCTACGTGAGCCCGAAGTCTCGTTTCAGCAACATGGTCGGCGTCGACTACGTGTTGTATGACCAATACGGCGGCAACATGATCGGCCTCGGCAACGTGACCGGCATGAGCAGCTGGCTGCGCACGCTGCAGGTGCCCCCCGGCAAGTCGATGGCATGGACGACGACGACTTCGGCGACCACGGCCGCCAGCCCTACGACTTCGTTCGCGTCGACGAGCAGCTCCGGCTCGTCGAAGACGTCTGCGTCGACGTCGGGCACCAACGCGCTGTTCCTGCCCGCCAGCCCGTCGAACCCGGGCGGCCTCGCCAATTACAACCACCAGGCATGGTTCCAGTACACGACGCCGCCCACCGGCAGCGGCGTGCTGACCCAGACGCTGCCGAAGCTGACCGGCACCGTGACCGGCAAGCTGAAGAAGACCACCACGTATAGCGCCGGTTCGCTGCTGAGCACCTCGACCAGCAAGACCACGACCGCGCTTGCGTCCACGCTGGCCACCACCGACACGCTCGAAGGCATCTCCGGCTACGTGTACGGCTTTCTGACCTATCCGAGCTTCGTGACGCAGGGCACGTATTCGGGCACGACGATCCTGACGTCGCCGACCTTCGGGCTGGTGTCCGGCTACAACCCGTACGGCAACGGCGGCGTGCTGTTCGTCAACCTGCCGCTCGCCTACCTCGACGGCCAGACCGACGGGATGCTGATCCACGGTTACCTGCATTATTTCGGCACGCAGATGCTGAACCTGCCGTCGCTGTCGCCGCTGCCGAAGGCGCAGGCCGGGCTCGTGTTCAACTGGCACTTCTGCGCGGGCGACCAGATCCAGCCGGCGCTCTATCTGAAGAGCCTCGGCGTGTGGAACAACGGACCGTTCTCGATCGTGGTCACTGCCGGGCCCGACGAAGCGACTTTCGGCGACGGCGACGGCATCAATCTCGCCAACAACCCGACGGCGCAGAATCTCCTCAAGTACTTCACCAGCAGGGGGCATCGCGTCGGCAGCCACGGCGGCTGGATTCACGACTACTGGGGGGCGAATGCGAGCGAAACGAACGCGAGCACGTTCACGCAGTACCTCGTGATGAACCACCAGGCCGTTCAGGCCGCGACGGCCCTGCCCGATGTCGAGTACGCGGCGCCGGAAGGCAACACGCCGACCTGGTCGGTGAACTGGCTCGAAAGCAATGGCTTCAACGGGTACTACTTCACCGGTCACACCGGCTCGGCACCGACCCGCGCATATCGCAACGGTGCGCTGCTGAACCCGGGCCTGTGGGCTTACCCCGTGATGCCGTTCGGCAAGTACGCGACGTTCGAGGAATTCCAGCAGTACGCGGTGCCGACGACCGACGTGAACAACTGGTACGCCGCGCTGATGAACTTCGTCGTCGCGAACCACACGAGCCGGCTGATCTATGCGCACCCGTATGGCGCGTCGTTCTACCCGTCGACGTTGTCCGCGATCTTCACGCAAGCCAATATGCTGAAGCTCGCGGGACAGTTCCGCTGGTACACGATGAGCGACATTACGATCTTCGACCGGGCGCGCCTGAACGTCACGTGGTCGGCCACCGACACGGGCAGCGGCTGGGCATTCTCGGCCAGCCACCCGACGAGCCTGACGAACATGACGTGGCTGCTGCCGAAGGCTGCGTATGCGTTGCCGATCATCACGCAAGGCAGCGGCAGCGTGAATATCACCGACTCGACGTACTGGCTCGTAACCGCGAATAGCGGCACCAGCCTCAAGTTCACCAGCGCCAAGGTGCACTGAGCCGCAACATCGATACACTCGCCGGCGCGCGACGCGGCCAACGCCGCGCCCGGCGAATTGCGCAGGACTACCGCGCAGGAGCCCCCCCATCATGAACCGGCCCGCGCTTTTCCCGGCCGCACGCGCGTGCGTGGCGGCCTTCGTCAGGCAGTGCCATGCGTGGCGCGTTGCCTGTTGCGTCGCCGCGTGCTGCTCCGTGCTGCACGCGGGCGCCGCCGAACTTCAGCTGAACGGGTTGTATCAACGCCCGGACGGTGCGATCACCGTGCGCCTGAACGGCGCCGGCATCGATCCATATTTCGCGGCGAAGGCGCTGCTTGCCGCCGCCGACACTCGCATGGATGCCCGTCAGGCGGCACTCGCATGGATCGCATGGGTGTTGCCACGCCAGCGTCTGGACGGCGGATTCGACCGCTTCTGCGTGAAGAGCGGACTGACCAGCCCGTGCGCGGAAGCCGACGCGGACGACGCGATGATGGCGACCTGGATCGAGCTGCTCGCGCGCTTTGCGCCGCCCGACGGGATGCCGGCGGCCTGGGAACTCAGCCTGAACCGCGCGGGCGCGCACCTGGACACGCTGCTCGACAAGGCGAGCGGCGTCTATCAGATTTCGTCGTCGCTGCATGTCGCGCTGCTGATGGATAACGTCGAGGTGCACAGCGCGTTCCAGGCGCTCGCCGCGTATTACGTGCGCCGCGCCGACTACGTGCATGCGGGGCCGTGGAGCCAGCGCGCCGACCGGCTGTCGTCCGCGATCGTCAAGGTGTTCTGGCGCGGCACGCAATCCGGCTTTCGCGCGAGCACGCAGAAGATCAGCGACACGAGCTTCTATCCGGCGAAAGTCGCGCAGATCTTTCCGATCCTGTCCGGCATCCAGGTGCCTGACCAGTCGAACGAGACGATCTATGCGCAGTGGATGCAGAAGTACGGCAAGACCTGGATGCAACTCGCCGGCTCCGATTTTCCGTGGGGGCTGATCGCGCTGGTCGCCTACAAGATGAACGACTGGAGCACCGTCGCCTGCTGGTATGCGCGCTCGGGCCCGTACCGTCATGGCGCGCACTGGAACGTACTGGAGGAAGCGCTGTACCTGGCATTCGAAAGCCGGATGACCGATCCGCTCGCACCCGCCAAATGCGGGTTCACGACGGCGGAGGTAACGGTGACCGGATCGCGCTGACACGACGGCGCACGGTCGATGAACGGAAACAGGGAAGGAGACGTGTCATGTGTGGCATCGTCGGCGCGGTCGCGCAACGGAACATCGTTCCGATTCTGATTGAAGGTTTGCGCCGCCTCGAATATCGCGGCTACGATTCATGCGGCGTGGCGACCGTCGTCGACGGGCAGGCGCGCCGAGAGCGCAGCGTGTCGCGCGTCGCCGATCTCGACGCGCACGTGCGCAGCGCCGGGCTGTCCGGCAGCACCGGCATCGCGCACACCCGCTGGGCGACGCATGGCGCGCCCGCGACCTGCAATGCGCATCCGATCTTCTCGCGCGACGAAATCGCGCTCGTGCACAACGGCATCATCGAGAATCATGAAACGTTGCGCAGGCAACTGTCTGACGAGAACTACCAGTTCGATGGTCAGACCGATACGGAGGTCGTTGCCCATCTGATCCACAGCAAGTATCGCGGCGATCTGCTCGCCGCCGTGCGCGATGCGACGTCGCAGCTGCACGGCGCCTACGCGATCGCGGTGTTCAGCAAGCATGAGCCGCAGCGGCTGATCGGCGCGCGGGTGGGATCGCCGCTCGTCGTCGGTCTGAAGGATGACGAATGCTTTCTCGCGTCCGACGCGCTCGCGCTCGCCGGCATCACCGATCGCTTCATCTTTCTCGAGGAAGGCGACATCGTCGAACTGACGCCGGGCGGTGTGCGAATCCTCGAGCGCGGCGGCACGCCGGTCGATCGCCCGATCCAGACCGTCTCGTCGGCGCAGGCCGCGGTCGAGCTCGGGCCGTACCGGCATTTCATGCAGAAGGAGATTTTCGAGCAACCTCAGGCCGTGGCCGCGACGATTCCCGATGCGGGGCTGTTCGATCCGGCGATATTCGGCCCGGATGCAGCGCGCGCGTTCGAACAGATCGACAACGTGCTGATTCTCGCGTGCGGCACGAGTCACTATTCCGGCCTGACCGCGCGCCGCTGGCTCGAGACGATCGCGCGGCTGCCCGCGCAGGTCGAGATCGCGAGCGAATACCGTTACAGCGACGCGCTCGCGCTGCCGAATACGCTGGTGGTCAGCGTGTCGCAATCCGGCGAGACTGCCGACACGCTCGCCGCGCTCAAGTATGCGCAGGCGCTCGGCCACATCGATACGCTGGCGATCTGCAACGTGCCGACCAGCGCGATGATGCGTCAGACCGGCCTGCGGTTCCTGACGCGCGCGGGCCCGGAAATCGGCGTCGCGTCGACCAAGGCGTTCACGACGCAGCTCGTCGCGCTGTTCATACTCGCGGTGACGCTCGGCCGGCTGCGCGGCTACGTCGACGATGCGCAGCTCGCGCGTTATACGACGCAGTTGCGACGGCTGCCGAGCGCGCTCGAGGATGTGCTCACGCTCGAACAGCAGATCGAGCGCTGGGCCGCGGAATTCTCGCGGCACGAGAACGCGCTGTTCCTCGGGCGCGGGCTGCATTACCCGATCGCGCTCGAAGGGGCGCTGAAGCTGAAGGAGATTTCGTACATCCACGCGGAAGCGTATCCGGCCGGCGAACTGAAGCACGGGCCGCTTGCGCTCGTGACGCACGCAATGCCGGTCGCGACGATTGCGCCGAACGACGCGCTGCTCGAGAAGCTCAAGTCGAACATGCAGGAAGTGCGGGCGCGGGGCGGGCAGCTTTACGTATTCGCCGATGCCGATACGCGGATCGATAACAGCGAAGGCGTGTCGGTGCTGCGAATGCCGGATTACTACGGGCTGCTGTCGCCGATCCTGCACGTCGTGCCGCTTCAACTGCTCGCGTATCACGCCGCGTGCCTGCGCGGCGCGGATATCGACAAGCCGAGGAACCTGGCGAAATCGGTGACGGTAGAGTAGCGGGTGGTGCGATGTCGACGAGACTGCCGAGTTGCATCAATTTCGGTTACGGGGCCTCGATTCGGTTTCGGTTTCGGAGGCTCCTGCCTGGCGATGAGCGTTGCCCGACATGGCGTAACCAGAATTAATGTCAACGGGTTAGCCAGCGACGTCGCTGGCGAAGGCCCAACCGTCAAGGTGCGGTTCACAAAGAAACAAGGCGCTCCCGTACGCGTTGTTTCAGGCGATGCATCCCGATGCGGCGGCAGCCATTCGCGAAGGCGCCTTTCAGAAGAAGTACTACCTAAGTCATCAACACGTGGCAGAGAAGCTAAAGCTTGCCGCCCCAAAAGTGTAAGGCTCTACGGGACTACGTCGATGTGGATCCGAACCCGGCAAACATGCTGGTGTTCGAGTGTGGTAGTCAGCGACATCCGAGGTACTCGGACAATGCGTTACGCAAGCTGCAGGAAGCGAATACAGCAGAAAGCGTCGAAAACGCTTGGCACAAAAGAAGCGATAGTCAGCCACTTCGGCAGACGGCAACCCGTTGCACTCTCCTTTACACCTTACTGGCAAAGGAGTTTGGCCCGAATTGACGGACAGGACAACGCGCGATCGGGAAGGCAACAAGACATCTCTTGGGCGCTGATGCTGCCAATTTCCGCCCGAGAAGAGAACCGATGTCAAGCGGCGGAACTCACATCACGACGGGCGCACTCGAAAGATCATCGAGCCGCGGGCCGTGACGTGGAAAGTGTTTTTGCAGCAGCTCGGTCACCTGCTCGATACCTCGCAGAACACCGGACCGATAACGGCCTTGCCGGAAGTGCGCCTCCATGGCCTGGCAAATCGCTTCCCATTCGCGGCCATCCACCTTGGCGTGGATGCCGCGGTCCGCGACGATTTCGACGTCGCGGTCCGCAAGAAGCAGGTAGATAAGAATGCCGTTGTTGTGCTCCGTGTCCCAAACCCGGAGGTCCGAGAAAACCTCGATGGCACGGTCCCTCGCAGATGTGCCCTTCAGTAATGCGCGGATGTGCAGCGCACCCTCTACAGCAAACCTGACTTGACCTACGTGCGCGCGATGACTCATACGTACAGCCTCTTCAATAGCGATAAGCTCCCGCCGTGAGAATGCGCTGTTGACCCGCCAGTGGGTCGTGAAGAGATGCCGGAACAGGCGTTTCAGGTCCATGCTCACCACCGTCCCGATGCGCCACCGCCGCCGAAGCCTCCGCCGCCTCCGCGAAAGATGTCGCGATTCGAATCACGACCGAAACGGCCACCGCTACCGCCAATGAAGCGCCCACCCGCCGCTCCCATCCCGCCGCCCAGCAACGTGAAGAGCAGCGCCATCAGCCCTGCCGCGATGGCGATAAAGAGCGCCCCCGATAAAACCCATGCGAGCACTCCGACGACTCCGCCCGTAACGGCCGCACCCGGCAGTCTCCCGAGCATGGCGCGCAGAAGGCCGCCCGCCATGACCGTCAGGAGGAAGAGGACCGGAAGCAACCGTCCGGCGCCGTCGCTCGTCTGATATCGCCGCTGCGGCGGAGGTAACTGCTCGCCGCTGGTGACGCGCATCATGCCGTCGACGCCGGCAGTGATGCCGCCGTAGAAATCTCCGTTTCGGAACCGCGGAACTATCGCCTCGTTGATGATGCGATTGCTCGTCGCGTCGGTGAGCACGCCTTCGAGGCCGTATCCGACCTCGATTCGAAGCGTTCGGTCGTTCTTGGCGACAATCAGGAGCGCGCCGTCGTCGACATTCTTGCGCCCAAGCTTCCATTGCTCGACGACTCGCATCGAATACTGTTCGATGGTTTCGGGCTCCGTGGTCGGAACGACGAGAACTGAAATCTGCGCTCCTCTTTTCGCCTCGAACTCTCTCAACGTCTTCTCAAGGCTGGCCATCTGGTCGCTGGTCAGGGTTCCAGTCTCATCGGTTACTCTCGATGTCAGCGGCGGGACAACGACGTCGGCATGGGCGCAGGCAGCCCCCAAGAAAAAGAAAGCCAAGACGACGGCCGTCGCCAGCCGGAACACGTTCAATTGGAACCCCTGCCTGCAGATGCCGGCGTCGAACCGAAGTCGACCCGCGGCGGTTTGGAAATCTCGGCTTCGTTGCTCACCGAGAAGTTGGGACGTTCCAGATAGCCGAATGCCTTTGCAGTCAAATTGTTCGGGAAGGAGCGTACCGTCGTGTTGTACGTCTGGACGGCGCGAATGTATCGATTGCGGGCCACGGCAATGCGATTTTCCGTACCCTCGAGCTGCGCCTGCAGGTCGCGGAAGTTCGCATCCGACTTCAATTGCGGATAGTTCTCCGATACCGCGAGCAGACGTGACAGAGACGACGTGAGCTGCCCCTGTGCCGCTTCAAACTTTGCGAAAGCCTGCGGGTCGGCAATGAGTTCGGGTGTGGCGCGAATCGAACCCACTTGCGCCCGGGCCTCAGTCACACGGACCAGCACTTCCTTTTCCTGGTCCGCGTACCCCTTCACTGTGTTGACGAGGTTGGGAACAAGGTCGGCACGCCGTTGATACTGATTTAGAACTTCTGACCAACTGGCTTTCACCTGTTCGTCTTCGCTCTGGATGGCGTTATAGCCACACCCTGAGAGAGACAGCAGGCTCAGCGCCAATGCGCCTGTCAGAAGTGCGCGGGCCAGACGGCGCCGTGTGGAGATTGCTGCGAAATTTGTCGACATGGACGCGCCTCTGTCCTGTATTCCCCGGCATTCCGCCGCTCACCGGTGCACTGCCTATCGTATGTAGCTCGGCGGTCGCAGGGTTGATGCACGTCAATGCTGCATTGTCGAGCGTGCCCGGAGTGATGCACCGTCTCGGTCGCATGTCGGCTCTACGGCCGCGCTACATATGAAGAATTCGATGCGTGATCCGTTGAGCCACGTCAAGCCATCGAAGGGGCGTCGGCATAGAGTGATTCTAGGGTTCGACCAGCGCTCAAGAACCATGCTCACGGAGAACAAGGCGGCATTCCCGCAAAAACTCGCAATTGCAATTGCGACTGTCGGCATGGTCAGTGCCGTTGCAATCGGTGGTACGGCGGCGGCCGCCGACGATGCCCATCATCCGAACAAAGCAGCCGAAAAAGCGCCGATCAAGTCAAACCGCGAAGCGGACGACCAAATGCAGGCCATGCGCGTCATGCACGAAAAGATGACGAACGCCAAGACGCCTCAAGAACGCGTTGCCCTGATGGACGAGCAAATGAAAGTCATGCAAAACGGCATGTGCATGATGGAAATGACGAGTGCTCACTCGTCCAGTATGCCGATGTCATCGCGGCAGGGGAGCATGGAAATGCGCATGGATATGATGCAGATGATGATGCCCGACACATTGCTCCGTCGTCGGTGGCGCCCTCTGATGATTTGACAATATAGTACGCACTGTACGCAACCGAGGTGCCGGCTAGTCTCGGTAAAGGTAACTCACGTCGTAGCACGGCCGTCACGTCAATATCGAACGCGCAGGGCGAAGAGCCTCAATGGAAGCGGAACGGGTGAGCAAAGGAGCGTCAAATGAGCGGCCAACCCGGCGAAGACAAGCTTGATCACCCACGGATTTCTGAGCACTTGTCATCGGGCGAGCATCACGCACGCGAGACGGACAAGCACGACCAATCCGCCGGCCACGGCCACGACGCGCATGCGCCTCACCAACATGGCCAGGATGAGCACGTTCGACCCGCAGATTCGCTTCGCGACCCCGTCTGTGGAATGACGGTGGCCGATGAGTCAAGCTTGCGCTGCGAACACGATGGCAAGTGGTACGCGTTCTGCAGCCAGGCTTGCTTGACGAAATTCCAGGCTGCGCCGTCCAGGTACGTCGAGCCCTCGACCATTGAGCAGCCACGAGCAGTGCCTGAGGGCACCATCTACACGTGCCCGATGCACCCGGAAATTCGCCGGGACCATCCTGGGCAATGTCCGAAGTGCGGCATGACGTTGGAGCCGGTTCTGCCCGGCATCGACGAAGGCGAGAATCCGGAACTGGTCGATTTTCGACGCCGATTCTGGTGGACGTTGCCACTGACAGTCATCGTTTTCGTGCTGGCGATGTTTGGCCATCGCCTGCGATTGATGGGAGCCGGCACCGAAAGCTGGGTTGAGTTCCTCATCTCCACGCCAGTCGTCCTGTGGGCGGGCCTTCCGTTTTTCGAGCGGTGCATGCGCTCATTCGTGAACCGCAGCCCCAACATGTGGACGCTCATCGGGCTCGGGACAGGGGCGGCCTATATCTACAGTGTCATCGCCACCATCTTCCCCGGCGTGTTTCCTGAAACGTACCGTGCGCACGGCCGGGTCAGCGTGTATTTCGAAGCAGCGGCAGTCATCATTTCGTTGACGCTTCTCGGGCAGTTGCTCGAACTGAAGGCCCGCTCGCAAACATCCGCGGCCATCAAGGCGCTGCTCGGGCTCGCACCCAGGACGGCCCGACGCATCAGCCCGGATGGTTCCGAGGAAGACATTCCGTTGTCCCATGTGCATGTGGGAGACCTGCTTCGCGTGCGGCCAGGCGAGAAAGTCCCCGTGGACGGCGTGGTGACGGATGGCTCGAGTTCGCTCGACGAGTCCATGATTACCGGCGAACCCATTCCCGTCACGAAGCGCGTTGGCGACCACGTCATCGGCGCAACGATGAACGCGACAGGCAGTCTCGTCATTCGCTCGGAAAAGGTCGGCTCCCAGACTGTCCTGTCGCAAATCGTGCAGATGGTCGCGCAGGCGCAGCGGTCCCGTGCCCCCCTGCAGCGTATGGCCGACAAGGTGGCCGGCGTGTTTGTCGTCGGCGTCGTCAGTGCCGCTCTTCTGGCATTCTTCGTGTGGGGCATCTTTGGGCCGGAGCCCAGCTGGGTGTTCGGTCTCATCAATGCGGTGGCGGTGCTCATCATTGCTTGCCCCTGCGCGCTGGGGCTTGCGACGCCAATGTCCATCATGGTTGCAAGCGGCAAAGGAGCCACAACCGGGATTCTCTTTCGAGATGCGGCCGCGATCGAAAATCTGCGCAAGGTCGATGTGCTCATCGTCGACAAGACGGGGACGTTGACAGAGGGGCGTCCAGCGTTCGAGCGAGCCGTGGGCACAAACGGATACACAACCGACGAAGTACTTCGTCTGGCGGCGAGTCTCGACCAAGGTAGTGAGCATCCGCTTGCTGCGGCCATCGTTGCGGCTGCCCGTGAGAAGAAGCTGACTTTGGACCGCACGGAAAATTTTGAATCCGCTACGGGTATCGGCGTGAGAGGACTTGTCGCCGGCAGGAAACTTGCGCTTGGCAACACCGCGCTGATGCAGACTGACGCGGTATCCGTCGAATCGCTGGCCAGGGAGGCGGACGGCATGCGCGCGCAAGGCGCCAGTGTCATGTACTTGGCGGTCGATGGCAGTTTGGCCGGACTGCTGGCAGTCGCGGACCCGATAAAGACGACAACGCCGGAAGCGCTTTTGACGTTGAAGGAAAACGGCATTCGAGTCGTGATGGCGACCGGTGATGGTGTAGTCACTGCCAAGGCCGTGGCCGGGAAGCTTGGCATCGACGAATTCCATGGCGAGGTGAAGCCTGCAGACAAGCTCAACTTGGTGACACAGCTTCAGCAAGCCCGGCACGTTGTCGCAATGGCCGGAGACGGCATAAACGACGCCCCCGCGCTTGCCAAGGCCGATGTCGGCGTGGCCATGGGAACAGGCACGGATGTGGCGATGAGCAGCGCTCAGGTGACCCTCGTCAAGGGCGACTTGCGCGGTATCGCGCGTGCTCGAGAGCTGTCCGAGGCAACCGTCGCGAACATGAAGCAAAATCTTGGCTTCGCGTTCGTATACAACGCACTTGGGGTTCCGCTGGCGGCAGGGGTACTTTATCCATTCACCGGTTTGCTGCTTTCGCCGATGATTGCCGCACTTGCAATGAGTCTAAGCTCCGCTTCGGTCATTTCGAACGCACTGCGACTGCGCAACGCGAAGATTTAGCTTGTCACGCAGCTTGCGGCGGTCGCATAACGACAGCACACCTTTCGTCGCAGTGGGCCGCCCGCGCAGTTCCCACTAGTATCGTATGTAACCCGAACTATTGGAAAAGCGAGTGTTCGGATGTTCGCGGTGCACACGCAAACATGCGTTGGATTGGACGTCTTCGGGCCCGGTCACGCAGGTCATTGATTTGCCTAGAGCGCTCGGGCGCAATCAGAACCAGCGGTGACGCGTAACCAGAATGAATGTACCTCGGGAGATCACTCGGCGCGAGGCTGAGCGGTCCCGTGACGGCAGAGGCGAACGAAGGCGATTCATGCGCGATCGCCCGCGCCGTTACGATTCCGGGTTGAAGGCAGACGTGTCGCCGTCGATCCGGAACACAATCGGATCGCGTGGATAGTGCTTGATGTCCGGAGAGAAATCGTACTTGCCCTCGGTCCAGTAGTACGCGAAGGAGACGAGCAGAATCGCCAGCGAAAATGGCAGCGACAGGCGCCCCCATGTCCAGAAGGCAAGCAGCCCGAGTGCGGCGACGATCGCAAAATAGATCATGGCCGGGCGTCGCGCCTTTGCGAGCGGCTGCCACGTTTCGGGATGAATTCCTGCGGCAATGAATGCGCTCGGATTGAAACGCAACCCCTGATGTGCGAGGCCGCACAGCAGTGCGACAAGCAATTCGTGACGATTTTTGAAGCGAACGCAGCGAATGGCGTCGTCGGCGTCGTAATCCACGAGGCTCGTGCGCAGTGTGTATCGCTTCGCCGGTTCGCGCTTCCCACTTTGTCGCCAGAACTGGAAGTTCGCCGCGCTCATGGTCACTCGGGAAGGCGGGTTGAAGTCAACGTCGCAGCACATGTCCTCGTTCCGCACGACTTCACGCCATTCGATGCACCGTTCCTGCTGCAGGGCCGCCTGGTCCGAGTGCTTGCCGACGCCATATCGGAAGCCGGTTGCGTCGACTTGAAACCAGCCGCCGATATTCATCGTCGCGCGAATCACGATCACCACCGCCCAGGCGAGGCAGGCCAGAATGCAAAGCCATAGAACGAAACCGATGAACCCGGCTCGCGAGGAGGATGCATCGTCGAATGGCGCAACGAGCAATCCGGCGAACATCGTACCGAAAAACAGCATGAAACCGATATTCAGCAGATAGGTATTGAACCGATCTGGAATTCCTTTGCATGTCGGTATCTGTCGAAGGTGTGCAGGCAGCGCGATGACTCGCGGTTTTGCGCTTGTGTCCGGGGCGGATTGCTTCGACGCGTCGTCAGTGCGGGGCGGCAACGCGTCGTCCGAGCGGGTAGTCATGGCGCGTGGCCCCTTGTTCGTAGGATGTGTTTTGGAAATCGGCGAATCGTTCGGATGGTAATCGATCTGGCGGAACGGCTCGCACCGGAATCAGGGTTCCCTGCACGAATGCAAAAGAATCCGGCCGATTGTTTTCTTCTGTGTCGGAAATCCGGAAAGTCGACGGCGTTCGTAGTGACGGCGGAACCCCAATGCTCGACCGGTACGCTCGGGGCGGCCCGAACCGACACCGCCATACCCACGCCTTCGTGCGAAGATTGAGCGATATTCCACCCGCATTCCATCGAGACCGTCGTGATCCGATCGAACCCCGAGGGCAACCCGCAAGCCGGCCATCCGCCGTGGATGGCCGTCGCACTGGCCGAGCTGGGCATTCGCCGCTTCCCGCCCGGCAGCATCAATCCGCGCATCGTCGAGTACAACAACCACACGAACCTCGTCGGCTACGACGACAAGATTTCGTGGTGCTCGTCGTTCGTCAACTGGTGCATGACGCATGCCGGCATCCGCGGCACGGGGTCGGCGCTCGCGCGTTCGTGGCTCGAATGGGGGCGGCCGCTGGAGCGCCCGGTGTACGGTTGCATCGCGATTCTGACGCGCGACGACCCCGCGAGCTGGAAGGGGCACGTCGGGTTCTATCTGCGTCACGACGACGAGCGTGTCCACCTGTTCGGCGGCAATCAGCTCGAAGAGGTGCGCGAACTTGCGTATCCGGTGAGCGAGGTGATCGGTTACCGGTGGCCGGACGCGGGCTGATCGCGCCGCACGCCCGGCCTCCCGCGCACGGACGACGGCGCCGGCGTCGCACGGCGGCCGTGGTCAATCCTGCGCGGCAGCGGCGGCCACGGCCTGCGCTTCACCCGCCGCCTCGTTCCTGCTCCACCCGCCGCCGAGCGATCGATACAACGCGACCGCCGCCAGCGCATGCTCTCGCCGGACCTGATTGAGCGCATCCGAATCCCGCAGATACACTTCCTGCGCCGACAGCACGTCCAGAAAATCCGTCGCGCCGCCCTTATAGAGCTGGTTCGCCAGCCCGAGCGCCTTGTCCGACGCCGAGAGCGCGCTGTCGAGGCGCCGCGTCGCTTCATCGCTGCTGACGAGGTTCGCACGCGCATCCTCGACTTCCCGCAGCGCCTGCAGCATCGTCTGCCGCAACCCGAGTTCCGACTCGCGCATTCGGCTTTCGCTTTGCGTGATGTCGGCGGTGATTCGCCCCGCGTTGAAGATCGGGCTCGTCGCGCTCAACGCCGCGCTGAACAGGTTGTCGGTCAGCGTCGGCAACCCGAGATACGACGCGGCCAGAATCCCGTCCGTCAGGTTCAGCGAGAACTTCGGATACCGCTCGGCCTTCGCGACACCGACCTGCGCCGCGCGCCGCTCGACCTGTGCGTAGGCGGTGAGCACGTCCGGCCGGCGCAGCAGCGCCTGCGATGGCAGCGTGGCGGGCGACCCGGCAGGCGGCGCCGGAATCGCGCCGGCCTGCGCGAGCATGATCCGGTCGTTCGACTCGGGCGTGCGGCCCGAATACACGGCGATCAGGTTGAGCTGATGCGCGATCTGCGCGCGCGTCGGCGGAATCCGCGCTTCGAGCGCATCGAGCTGGTTCTGCGCGCGCGTGACGTCGAGCTCCGTCGACAGCCCAAACGCCTGCCGCTTGCGCGTGAGTTCGAGCGCATGCCGGCGGATCGCCGCGTTGTCCTGGAGGATCTTCAGCTCCTGCTGCGCCCAGCGCAGGTCGACATAGGCCGAGGCCGCATCGGCCGCGAGCGCGAGCCGCATCGCGTCTTCCGCGTGCTTTTGCCCGACCAGCTCGGCCTGCGCGGCCAGCAGGTCGAGCCGTTCGCCGCCGAACACGTCCGGCGACCAGCTCAGCGCGAGTCCCGCGCCGGCCTGCCGCACATAGCCGAGCGGCGGCGGCGTGTTCTGGCGCGCGTCGGACGCACGCGCGGTCGCGTCGAGTTCGGGCAGCAGCACCGCGCGCTTCTGCACGGTCAGCGCCTGCGCCTGCTTCACGCGTTCGGCCGCGGCCTGCAGATCGAGGTTGCCGTCGAGCACGGTCGCGATCAGCCGGTCGAGCACGGGATCGTTGAACTGCGCCCACCATGCGGCGGCGGCGATGTCCGCACGCGGCACGTCGGTGTCCCACGCGGCGGGCGCGAGCGATTGCACGGAATCGTGCAGCGCCGGGTGCTGCGCGGGCTGCACCGCACACCCTGCGGCGAATGCGCTGACGGCCAGCGCGACGAGTAGCTTTTTCATGATGACGACCTTGGCTTCAGTGCGCGTCCGGCGGCGGCGCGTTCAGGGTGATGGGACGGGAAAACGCGACGGCAACCAGAGCGACCACGAAGCACAGCGACAGCGCGTAGTACGCATCCGCGTAGGTGAGCGTCAGCGCTTCGCGATAGATCAGGCGATGCAGGTTCGCGAGGCCGGCCTGCGCGGTATCGAGCGTGTTGCCGGCCACCGAGGTCCAGTACGCGGCCTGGCGGTCGAGCAGCGACGCGACCTGCGGCTCGCCCGCGCTCACGTGTTCGTTCAGGCGCAGGTAGTGGAAGTTGAGCCGGTCGTTGAGCATCGTCGCGCTCACCGCGATGCCGATCGCACCGCCGAGGTTGCGCATCAGGTTGAACAGGCCGCTCGCCGACTTCAGCCGCGACTGCGGCAGCGAGCCCAGTGCCATCGTGACGATCGGCGGCACGCTGAATTGCTGGCCGATGCCGCGCAGCGCCTGCGGCAGCAGCAGCTCCCGCCAGCCCCAGTCATGCGTGATCGGCGTATACAGGTAGCAGCCGAGGCCGAAGCAGATCAGCCCGAACACGAGCAGCACGCGCATGCTGAGGTAGCGTGCGGCGAATGCATACGCGCAGAGCGCGAGCAGCTGGAACGCACCGACCGACAGCAGCGCGATGCCGATCTGCAGCGAGCTGAACGCGCGCACCTGCGCGAGAAACAGCGGTGTCAGGAACACGGTGACGAAGATCCCGATGCCCGTCACGAACGACAGCAGGCTGCCGATCCCGAAGTTGCGCACGGCGAGCGCGCGCAGGTCGACGATCGGGTCTTCCGCGGTCAGTGCGTGCACGATGAACAGGAAGCCGCAGATGCCGGAGATCCACGCGCAGATGACGATCGCATCGTCGCTGAACCAGTTCTTGCGCGGGCCTTCTTCCAGCACGTATTCGAGGCAGCCGAGGAAGCCCGACATCAGCGCGATGCCGAGATAGTCGCCGCGCTTGATGAGGCTGAGATCGGGTTCGTCGATGTGCACGTAGCGCGGCACCAGCGCGGCCACTGCGATGCCCGGCACGAGATTCAGGTAGAACAGCCAGTGCCACGACCATTGATCGGTGATCCAGCCGCCGATCACCGGCCCGATCGCCGGCGCGAGCGACGCGAGCGCGCCGATCGTCGTCGACGCGATCAGCCGCTGCTTGCCCGGAAACAGCACGAACGCGGTCGTGAACACGGTCGGGATCATCGCGGCGCCGAGCGCACCCTGCAGCCCGCGGAACAGGATCATCGAGTTGATGTCCCACGCGAGCCCGCACAGCATGCTCGTGATCGTGAAGCCGACGGCCGACGCGACGAACAGCCAGCGCGTCGACATCACCTTCGACAGCCAGCCCGACATCGGGATCACGATGATCTCGGCGATCAGGTAGGCCGTCTGCACCCAGGACAACTCGTCCTGGCTCGCGGACAGGCCGCCGCCGATGTCGCGCAGCGACGACGCGACGATCTGGATGTCGAGCGTCGCCATGAAGAAGCCGACGCACATCAGCGCGAACGCGAAGACGCGCTGCTTCGTCGGCTGCGACGCGGGGTCGCCGGAAAAGGCGGTGGTCATCTCAGGCTCCCGTTCAGTTCGCGTGGTCGGTATGCACGGTCACGACCGCGGAGAGGCCTGGACGCAGCACATGCTCGATGCCCGGCTGCGGATCGAGATGCACGCGTACCGGCACGCGCTGGACGATCTTCGTGAAGTTGCCGGTCGCGTTCTCGGGCGGCAGCACGCTGAAGGTCGCACCGGTCGCGGGCGCCAGGCTGTCGACGCGGCCGTGCAGGCGCGTGCTCGACGCGTCGAGCGCGACGTCGACGCGATCGCCGGCGCGCATCTTGCGCAGCTGGTCTTCCTTGAAGTTCGCGTCGATCCACAGCCCGGACACGGGCACGACCGTCAGCAGCGGCACGCCGACGTTGGCGAGCATCCCGACGCGGCCCGTGCGGTTGCCAACGTAACCGTCGACGGGCGAGCGGATCGTCGTGTACTCGACGTTGAGCGCCGCGACGCGTTGCGCAGCGAGTGCCGTGTTCACGCGGGCCCGCGCATCGGTGAGCTGCGCGCCGAGCACGTCCAGCTGCCGCTTCGATGCGAGCAGCGCGGCGTCGCTGCGCGCGACGGCCGCATCCGCCTTCGAATAGTCGGCATCCGCGCGTTCGACGATCTGGTTCGACACCGCATCGGATTTCACGAGCTCGCGGTAGCGCACACGGTCGGACGACGCACGCGTGAGCTCTGCCGACGACGCATTCCTGTCCGCGGCATGCTGGCCGATCACCGCGTATTGAAGTTGTTGCTTCGCTTCGAGTTCGGCCACCGCGGCGCGCGCGCTGTCGACTTCGGCGGTCGCCTGCGCGAGCTTCGCATCGTAGTCGCGCGCATCGAGCTGCACGAGCACGTCGCCGGCCTTCACGCGCTGGTTGTCGGTCACGAGAATCCTGTCGACGAAGCCGTTTACCTTCGGCGCGAGGACCGTGACATCGCCGCCGACGTACGCATCGTCGGTGCTTTCCTGGAAGCGCAGCACGAACAGCCAGTCGAGCGCCGCGGCCGCGACCGCGACGACGACGGCGGCCACCGCGATGCGCATCCACGGCACGCGGCGCTGCTGCCTTGCCGGCCGGTCGGTTGTGGCTGCCTCGCGGGAGGCGGCGGCTTGGGTCGTTTCCATCGAATCACCTATGTATATGCACTTACTGAAGCGACCGACGATGCGTCGCCGATCGGGGAGGGGGTTAGCGTTCCGGGAGGTTGTGCGTGATCCGGAACAATTCGTCTCTGAGGCGGGCGGCCTGCGCCGACCCGAACCGCTGCTCGAACGCCTCCTGCGCGGCGAGCCAGTGCACCTGTGCTTCGGCGATCTTCGTTTCGCCTTGCGCGGTCAGCGCGAACGTCTGGCGGCGGCAACGCGGCTCGATCCTGCCCGTGACCAGCGCCGCGCCGACCAGCGGCTTGAGCGCGCGCAACAGCGCGGTGCGCTCGATCACCAGCACCGCCGACAGCATCGCCATCGTTACGCCCGGGCGCTCCCTCAGCAGCGCGAGAATGCTGTACTGCGACGGCGTGACGCCCGCCCGCGACAGGTAGCGCTCGTAGAACTGCGAGATCCGCCGGGCGGCTTGCCGGACCGCGAAGCAATCGTCATCGGTAAGCGTGGTCTTGTGCATGTGCACATGTTAGGTGGCAGAGCGGCCTGAAGCGAGTGGCGGTGCGGGATCAGATTGGTGCCGTGGCTGTACCAATCGACGATGGAACGGCGCGTTTTTGCGCCGGATCAGGCAGCGGCCGGAACAATCCCGCCTTGGCGGTCGCAGTACGCGGCCGTGTAGTCGATGAACGCCTTGACCTTCGCCGGCAGCAGCGCGCGGTTCGCGTAAGCGAGCTTGATTTCGACGAACGCGTCGACGAGGTCGGCACCGTCGAGCAACTGCACGAGCGCGCCCGACGCGAGCTCTGCTTCGACGAGCGTTCTCGGCACGACGCCGATACCGAAGTCATGCATCACCATTTCGCGGTTGAAGACGGGGCTGTTCGACGAGATGTCGAAGCTCAACGGCACGACCAGCGTGTCACCGTCGACGCGGAACGACAGCGCGGGCCGGCGCAGCGACGGCGACATCGGGATGAACGCATGACCGGCGAGGTCGGTCGGCGTTTCGGGACGCGCATGCGTGCGCAGATACGCGGGCGTCGCGACGATCACGACGGGTATGCGTTCGACCAGCCGCACGACGGTCGTCTCGCTCGTCAGCATGTACGGCACGACGATGCCTATGTCGTAGCCTTCGCCGACGAGGTCGACCGGGCGCTCGGTCAGCGTGACGTCGAGGCGCACCTTCGGATGCGCGGCCTTGAAGCCGGCGATCAGCGGCACGAGCCGGTTGAGCGCGGCCGTCGTGTGCGCGACGAGGCGCAGCAGCCCCTCGGGCTCGCGCGTGTGCGACTGCGCCTGCGCTTCCAGCGAATCGAGTTCGTCGAGCACGGCCGCGCAGCGTTCGTAGATGCGCTCGGCGGTCTCGGTCAGCGAGACCTGGCGCGTGGTCCGGTGCAGCAGGCGGCTGCCGAAGCGCGCCTCCAGATCCGCGACCGCCCGCGACACGACCGGCCGCGCGAGGCCGTGCATGTCGGCGGCGCGCGTGAAGCTGCGCATTTCCACCACCGACCGGAAGATCCGCAGCTTGTCGATGTAGTCCATGTCCGTCTCCTCGAGGCGATGGCGGGGCGCCCGATGCACGCGGCCGGCCCGGCCATGTTACGGCGGAGTGTACATTGACTTTATGCATATGCACATATAAATTGCCGATCATGAACGATATCCAGATCGCCCAGGCCTGCAATTGCCTCGCGCTGCGTCAGGCGGCGCGCTTCGTCACGCAACTTTACGAACGACATCTGGCCCCGGTCGGCGTCACGCCCGCGCAGTTCTCGATCATGGCGAATCTGTCGCACCGGCCCGGCCTGGTGATGAGCGAACTCGCCGACACGCTGGTGATGGATCGCACGACGCTGTTGCGCGCGCTGAAGCCGCTGCAGCGCGACGGCTTCGTTGCCGCGGCCGCATCCGAGCATGACGCGCGCGCGCACGCGCTCAGCCTGACGAAGCTCGGCGAGCGCACCTACGCGCAGGCGAAAGTCGCGTGGCAGGCCGCGCAGGACGAGTTCGAGACGCAATTCGGCCGCGGCCGCGCCAAGGCGCTGCGCGACGAGCTGTTCAGCCTGACGGCGCAGCGATAGGCGCAACGCGCGCGGTAGTATGACAAAAGCGATCCGGATCCACCGGACGAGACACGAGGAGCCTCCCCATGCTGCAGTTGAGCGAGCGCGACGACGCGATGTTGCGCGGCGCCTTCGGCGACGGCGTCGCGCGCGCGATGCGGATCGTCGCGCGCACGGCCGAAGTCATGTCGGCGCCGCACCTGATCGACATCACGTCCGCGCATATCGACGGCTGTCTTTACCACGGCCAGACCAGCCTCGACTTCGTCGAATATTTCGTCGACACAGGCGCGCGGGTCGCGGTGCCGACCACGCTGAACGTCGGGTCGCTGGACCTGATCCATCCCGAGCTGTATCACGGCGACCGCACGATCCAGCGCGACGCGCAACGCCTGATGGACGCGCATCTCCAGCTCGGCTGCGCGTCGAGCTTCACGTGCGCACCATATCAACTGAAGAATCGTCCGCGGCTGGGCGAGCAGATCGCGTGGGCCGAATCCAATGCGATCGTGTTCGCCAACTCGGTGCTCGGCGCGCGCACCAGCCGCTACGGCGACTTTCTCGATCTGGCCGCCGCGATCACCGGGCGCGCGCCGTATGCGGGGCTGCACGTCGAATCGAATCGCGCGGCACGGATCGTGTTCAACGCGCCGGATTTCGGCAACCGGCCGTCGCGCGACATCTACTTCGCGGCGCTCGGATTGCTGATCGGCCGGATCGCCGGTGCAACCGTGCCGGCGATCGTCGGGCTGCCGGCAGACACCACCGAAGACGAACTCAAGGCGCTCGGCGCGGCCGCCGCATCGAGCGGCGCGGTCGCGCTGTTCCATGCGGTGGGCGTCACGCCCGAGGCGCCGACGCTCGATGCCGCGCTGCACGGGCAGGCGGCGCAGCGAACCGTCGATGTCGCGATGGCCGATCTCGACGAGATCCGCCGCACGCTGAACCACGGTGCGGCCGGCGATGCGCTCGTCGCGGTCGCGCTCGGCACGCCGCACTTCTCGCTGGCCGAATTCCGCACGCTCGACGCGCTGCTCGACCAGTTCGACGGCAAGCCGAAGTGCGATTTCTACGTGAACACGAGCCGCTTCATCCTGTGGGAACTGGACGAGCTCGGGCTTGCCGGCAAGTTCGACGCGCGCGGCATCCAGATCGTCGTCGACACCTGCACGTACATCACGCCGGTGATGAAACAGCTGTCGGGCCTGGTGATGACGAACTCGGGGAAGTGGGCGTCGTACGCGCCCGCGAACATTGGCGTCACGGTGGCGTACGGCAGCATGCGCGAGTGCGTGCGCTCCGCGTTCGAAGGAAAGGTGCGATTCGATGACTGAAGCAATGGTTCGGAAACTGACGGGCGATACGCTCGTGCCGGGCAGCGCATGCGCGAAGACGATCGTGCTCGACAAGCCGCTCAGCTTCTGGGGCGGCTACGACTCGGGCGCGGGGCGGATCGTCGATCGCGGGCATCCGCAGGCGGGCGCCAGCCTGGCCGGCCGGATCATGGTGATGCCGCACGCGAAGGGATCGAGTTCGAGCAGCAGCGTGCTCGCGGAAGCGGTGCGCAATGGCACGGGGCCGGTCGGGATCGTGCTGAAGGAGCGCGACCTGATCATCTCGATCGGCGCGATCGTCGCCGCCGAACTGTATGCGATCGCGGTGCCGGTGGTGTGCGTGACCGATGCGGTGTACGACGCGATCGTCGCCGCGACGGGCGACGTGCGGATCGAGGCAGGCGAGGGTGACGGCTGCGCGCGGATCGACGTCGGCAGCTGACGCGTCACGCGCTCGCCGGCTTGGAGGAAGCGGGTGTGCAGCGGATCTTCCCGCACGAGCGACAGCGCATTTCTTGCCGCCCGGTCGTGCGGGCCGCCGGATTTCGGCCCATACAATTAGGCTGAACGCCGAACGCCGAACGCCGAACGCCGAACGCCGAACGCCGAACGCCGAACGCCGAACGCCGAACGCCGAACGCCGAACGCCGAACGCCGAACGCCGAACGCAGGATCGTGCTCGGCACGAAGCGGCCGATTGCCGTTCGACCCGACGATGAAATCCCGGCGGGGCGGCTAGTGCCGCCTGCGTTCGCCGGTCATTCGCGCGTGGTCGCGGCGGCCGCTTCCCGATAGGCGCTCGGCGTCTGCCCGGCCCAGCGCCGGAATGCCCGCGTGAAATTCGCCGGATCGGTGAACTGCAGCCGCTCGGCGATCGTCTTCAGGTCGAGATCCGACGCGGACAGCAACTGCTTCGCGTCGCGAAACCGCGCTTCGTCGAGCAGTTGCCGGTAGCTCGACCCGGCTTCCTCGAGCCGGCGCCGCAACGTGCGCGTCGACACGAGCAGCGCGTCGGCGAGCGCCTCCGGACTTGAATAGTTGCCGGCCGTTCGCGCCAGTTCCGCGCGCACGCGCTCGACGAGATCGCCTTCCTCCTGACGCACCTGCGCATACTCGCGCTCGACCTGCACGAGCGCTTGCCGGTGCGCGACTTCGTCGGCGAGCGGCAGCGGCCAGTCGAGTACGTCGCGGGCGATCCACAGCGCGTTCGCCGCACAGCCGAATTCGACCGGCGGCAGCTGGTCGCGATAGCGTGCGAAGTAATCGGGCTGCGGCCATGCGAAGCGCAGCGCGATCGGCGGCGATGCGCGCCCGGACCACTGCGAGATGTTCTGCGCGAGCCCCGTCAGCACGAACTCGAACATCACGTGATGTTGCAGCACCGGGCTTGCCTGCACGCCGTGCAGTTCGAGCGTCGCGCCGTGTTCGTCCTCCGCATAGGTCAGCCGATACTGGCGGTTGCGCATCCGGAAGTAGCGCTGCGTGACGACCAGTGCTTCGCGGATGTCCCGCGCGGTCAGCGTCGCATAACCGAGGAAGCCGTGCACGGTCGGCTTCAGCAGCAGCCCGAACGCGAGCCCGATGCCCGGATCGCCGCCGATCTCGATCGCGTTGAGCACGAGCCGGCCCCATTGCGACGGCGCGACGCGCGCGTCCGGTTCGGCCAGCACGGCGTCGCGCAGCCCGGTTCCCGCGCGCACGGCGGCCGGATCGACGCCGCGCTCGGCGAGCGCCTGCAGCAGCAGGCGCGTATAGGCGACCGGAATCGTCGGCCGGCGTAGCCCGAGGTGGTCCTTGCGTGACGGGGAGGTCATGTCGATTTGGCCGGAAATGACAAGCATTATGGCTGTTTGCCCCCTCACGTTCAAGGCGGCGCGCGGCCTACGATGGCACGTATCGATTATCGGCAGACTCACCATGACGACTTCCTTTCCCCACCTGCTCGCGCCGCTCGACCTCGGCTTCACCACGCTGAAGAATCGGGTGCTGATGGGCTCGATGCACACGGGCCTCGAGGACAGCCGCAAGACGCTGCCGCGGCTCGCCGACTATTTCGCCGAACGCGCGCGCGGCGGCGTGGGCCTGATCGTGACCGGCGGCTTCGCGCCGAACGTGGCCGGCTGGACCAAGCCGTTCGGCGGCACGCTGATGACGTCGGCCGGCGCGCGGCGCCATCGCGTGATCACCGATGCCGTGCATGCGGACGACGGCAAGATCGCGCTGCAGATCCTGCATACCGGCCGCTACGGCTACCACCCGTTCGCGGTCGCGCCGTCGAAGATCAAGTCGCCGATTTCGCCGTTCGCGCCGCACGAACTCAGCGCGCGCGGCGTCGAGCGGCAGATCCGCGCGTTCGTCCGCTGCGCGCAGCTTGCGCGCGAGGGCGGCTACGACGGCGTCGAGATCATGGGCTCCGAGGGCTACCTGATCAACCAGTTCATCTCGATGCATACGAACAAGCGCAGCGACCAGTGGGGCGGTTCGTACGAGAACCGGATCCGGCTGCCGATCGAGATCGTCGAGCGCACGCGCGAGGCGGTCGGCCGCGACTTCATCCTGATCTACCGGCTGTCGATGCTCGACCTGATTCCGGACGGCAGCGACTGGAGCGAGACCGTGCAGCTCGCGAAGGCCGTCGAGCGCGCGGGCGCGACCATCATCAATACCGGGATCGGCTGGCACGAGGCGCGCGTGCCGACGATCGCGACCTCCGTGCCGCGCGGCGCGTTCGCGTGGGTGACGAAGAAGATGAAGGGCGAGGTCGGCATTCCGCTCGTGACGACCAACCGGATCAACCGGCCCGAGGTGGCCGAGCAGATTCTCGCGGACGGCTGCGCGGACATGGTGTCGATGGCGCGCCCGCTGCTCGCGGATGCCGAGTTCGTCGTCAAGGCCGCGCAAGGCCGGGCAGACGAGATCAACACCTGCATCGGCTGCAACCAGGCGTGTCTCGATCACGCGTTCAAGAACAAGATCGCGTCATGCCTGCTGAACCCGCGCGCATGCCACGAGACCGAGCTGGTTTATACGCGCGTGCAGCAGCCCAAGCGCATCGCGGTGGTCGGCGCCGGGCCGGCCGGGCTCGCGTGCTCGACCGTGCTCGCGCAGCGCGGCCACCACGTCGACCTGTTCGACGCGGCGCCGGAGATCGGCGGCCAGTTCAACATGGCGAAGCGGATTCCGGGCAAGGAGGAGTTCGACGAAGCGCTGCGTTACTTCGGCCGTCAGGTCGAGCTGACCGGCGTGAACCTGCACCTGAATCGTCGCGTCGACGCGAGCGACCTGATCGCCGGCGGCTACGACGAGATCGTGCTCGCGACCGGCGTGGCGCCGCGCGACCCGAAGATTCCCGGCCAGGATGGGCCGAACGTGCTCAGCTACATCGACGTGCTGGCCGGCGGGCAGCCTGTTGGCCGGCGTGTCGCGGTGGTCGGCGCCGGCGGCATCGGCTTCGACGTCGCCGAATATCTGGTGCAAGGCGGCGAGTCGCCGACGCTCGATCTGGAAGAGTGGAAAGCGGAGTGGGGCGTGACCGATCCGGCCGCGACGCGCGGCGGCGTGACGCGCGCGCAGGTCGCGGCGCCGGCTCGCGAAGTGACGCTGCTGCAGCGCAAGGCCGCGCCGCTCGGCAAGGGGCTCGGCAAGACGACCGGCTGGATTCACCGCGCGACGCTGAAGATGAAGCAGGTGAAGATGATCGGCGGCGTGAACTACGAACTGATCGATGCGCGCGGGTTGCACGTATCGTACGGCGAGCAGCGCACCGATCATGAACTGATCGAAGCCGACACGATCGTGCTGTGCACGGGGCAGGAACCGCAGCGCGCGCTGCTTGCGCCGTTGCAGGCGGCCGGACGCTCGGTGCATCTGATCGGTGGTGCGGAACTGGCCGCCGAGCTCGATGCGAAGCGGGCGATCGATCAGGGCTCGCGGCTCGCGGCGCGGCTGTAACGGGCGCCGTTCCGGGTTGCGAAGCGGCGGAGTGCGTCACGCGGCGATGGCCCGCCTGCGCGACGCCTCGCGACTTCCCGCGCGGTGATTCATTCGACGTGCCGGGGCATGCGGACGACCTGGAAAGGATGCACCGCGTCGCCATGCAACGTGGCGACGCGATTCTGGCAGAACGCCATTCGCCACCGGCCGGCGGACGTCAGGCCGCTTCGGCCCGCTCTTCCTCTTCCGCTTCCAGCATCGCCTTGACGATCAGGTAGACGGCCGGCAGGTCGTCGTCGTCGCGACGCCAGTCGACCGGCTCCTCGACATCCGCTGCGACCAGCCGGCTATCGCGCAGGCGGATGAACGCATCGACGACGGTCGGATCGTTGCGGCTCAGGAAACCGGTATTCGAGAACGCGAGTTCCTCGACGTTCAGCAGCGCCTGCCAGCTCATTGTGCGGACGGCGGCCGGATGCGTGCGGCGTCGCAGGCCGAGCGCGCGTTGCGCGGGGCCGCCGACGACACGCTGCAGGTCGACGACTGCCCGCTGCGCGGCACGCTCGAAGTGCGCGGGGTTGAAGCCGGGTTGCTCGGGATCGAATGCGGATGACTGGAACATGGTCGCCTCACAAAAGTCCGTCCGTCATGGATGACGGAATTCGGGTCAAATGGTGCAAAAGCACTGTAAATATATACAGTGTTCGAGGCGGTTTCAAGTCCTGAATGCATGTCTGCTTGCCGGCACGGGGGCGAGCGCGGCGGCGACGCTGGCCGACGCGCGTACCGCGCGGCTTTCGCGAACGATTTACACCGACGCCGCGATCGTCTCCCGCAACCACCGATGCGCGGGATCGCGATGCACGCGCTCGTGCCAGAGCATCGACATTTCGTAGCCGGGCACCTCGACCGGCGCCTCCACCACGCGCAGCGCGCGCACGTCGCGCACCAGCCGCTCGGGCAGCATCGCGACGAGATCGGTGCTGGCGACGGCCGACATCACGAACAGGAAATGCGGAACGGACAGCACGACACGCCGTGCGGCGCCCGCCTTCGCGAGCGTTTCGTCGGTCACGCCGAAGAAGCCGCCCCCGTCGGGCGACACGATCACGTGTTCCAGCGCGCCGAACTGCGCGAGCGTCGGGCGCCGCTTCAGCTTCGGATGACCGGCGCGGCCGACGAGCACGTAGCGCTCGACGAACAGGGGCAGGCGCCGCATCCCCTCCGGCGAGCCTTCTGTCGTGTGAAAGGCCAGGTCGATGCCGTTTCGCTCCGCGTCCTGCTCGATGCGCGGCGGCACGAGCTCGACGACGGCGAGTCGCGTCGTGGGGGCGGCCGATCGCAGCGTGTTCAGCGCGGGCAGGACGATCGTCGATTCGCCATAGTCGGTCGCGGCCACGCGCCACGTGTTCGTCGCGGTCGCGGGATCGAACGGCGTGGCCGTCAGCACCGCGCGTTCGACTGCTTCGAGTGCATCCCGTAGCGGCGCGCGCAGCGTTTCCGCGCGCGCGGTCGGCCGCATCCCGCGCGGCCCCGGCAGCAGCAGCGGATCGCCGAACAGATCGCGCAGTTTCTGCAACTGCACGCTGACCGACGGCTGCGACATGTTCAGTTTCTCGGCCGCCCGCGTGACGTTGTGCTCGGCGAGCAGCACGTCGAGCGTGACCAGCAGGTTCAGATCCAGTCGTCTGAGATTGTTCATGGCTATACCTGGGATGTCGGGAATTCATTTCCAATATACCGTCGGCGACGGCATCCTGCAGTCATTCAATCAACGGAGTGACGAACATGAATGTGCTGATCGTTTATGCCCATCCGGAACCGCGTTCGCTGAACGGCGCGCTGCGCGACTTCGCGGTCGAGCATCTCCAAGCCGCGGGCCATGCCGTGCAGGTGACCGATCTGTACGCGATGAACTGGAAGGCCGCGTTCGATGTGCATGACGTGACCGACCGTGCGCCCGACGCGCGCTTCGATCCCGCGCTCGATTCGAAGCGCGCGTTCGAAACGGGCACGCAGCGCGACGACATCGCGCGCGAACAGGCCAAGCTGAAGTGGGCCGACGCGGTGATCCTGCAGTTTCCGCTGTGGTGGTTCTCGATGCCGGCGATCATGAAGGGCTGGGTCGAGCGCGTGTATGCGTATGGCTTCGCGTACGGCGTCGGCGAACACTCCGACCAGCATTGGGGCGACCGTTACGGCGAGGGCTCGCTGGCGGGTAAGCGGGCGATGGTGATCGTCACGACGGGCGGCTGGGAGTCGCACTACAGCGCACGCGGCATCAACGGGCCGATCGACGACGTGCTGTTTCCGATCCAGCACGGGATCCTGTATTACCCGGGGTTCGACGTGCTGCCGCCGTTCGTGATTTACCGGACGGGGCGGATGAACGACGTGCGCTTCGACGAAACGCGTGCTGCGCTCGGCAAGCGTCTGGACGAACTGTGGACCGCGCAGCCGATTCCGTTCCGGCGGCAGAATGCGGGCGACTACGAGATTCCGGCGCTGACGCTGAAGGCGGAGATCGCGCCGGGCAAAGAGGGATTTGCCGCTCATCTTGCGCACGCGTATTGATTGCGCGTGAGAGGCCGTCGCGGGAAAGTGCGGTGTGGGCCTATCGGCGCCTGCAATCAAATCGAGTCGTTTCCGGAGATCGACGCGACGCGTCTGCGCAATAGGCCCGCACGGACCGCGCAGCGAATCCGTCGCGACGGAGGGTGTATGGCGACAACGTCGCCGACAAGATGGGGGCGCAGAAGTAGCCGCGCGGCAACCTGATCCGACGCTGCGGATGTCGAAATGAAACGGGCGGCCCGCAATGCGATCGCAGGCCGCCCGTTTTGTCCGTGCTCGACCGCCTGGTTACCGATCATCCTCCCGCACCGAAGAAGGATGCCGGCACAGCGCCCGCACCTCCATCTCCATATACGGAAACAACGGCAGCTGGCTCAACAGGTCATGCAGCTGCTGCACGCTTTCCACATCGAAAATACTCACGTTCGCATACTGCCCCGCGATACGCCACAGATGCCGCCAGGTCCCTTCGTTCATGAGCCGCTGGCACATCGCCTTCTCTTCGGCCTTCAGCGTGGCCGCCTTGACCGGATCCATGTCCGTCGGCAGACGGACGGTCATTTCCACATGAAACAGCATCCTGTGCTCCTTGCGTTGTCGATTCGTCGAACGGGACGGCCGCTCAGGCCTGCGCCCGCGCCCGCGCGACTTCGCTCGCCGGCACGTCCTGCTTGTCCTTGAGCAGCGAGAAATCGAAGTCGATCAGCGCGAACGGCCCGTCGATGCCATACGGCTTGCCTTGCGCGCCCTCGGCCTGCTTGACCTTCGGGATCAGCCCTTCGCGGGTCGCGAATGCGAAGTCGTCCCAGATGTGCGGGTCGCCTTCGATGTTGATCTGCGTCGTCAGCTTACGATATCCGTCCGCGGAAACGAAGAAGTGGATGTGCGCCGGACGATGGCCGTGGCGGCCGAGCTGATCGAGCAGCTGTTCGGTCTTGCTGCCCGGCGGCACGCTGTAGCCGACCGGCAGCACGCTGCGGAAGCTGTAGCGGCCCTCGGCATCGGTGCGGATCGAGCGGCGCAGATTGAACGCCGGCTGCGACTGATCGAAGTACGAATAGTTGCCCAGATGGTTCGCGTGCCACACCTCGACGAGCGCATTCGCGATCGGCGCGCCGTCCTGACCGAGTACCTGACCGCGCATGATCAGCGTCTGGCCCGGATCGGTGCCGTCGTCGAGACGCGCATGGCCGACCGATTCCGGCGCGCCCGCGACGTACAGCGGCCCTTCGATCGTGCGCGGCGTGCCGCCCTGGAAGCCGGCCTTCTCCTCGGCCTCGTCCATCCGCACGTCGAGGAAGCGCTCGAGGCCGAGGCCCGCGGCGATCAGCCCGAATTCACGGCCGGCTTCGTTCAGGTAGTTGAGCGCGGTCCAGAACTCGCTCGGCTGCACGTCGAAGTCCTCGATCGTGTAGCAGATGTCCTTCACGATCCGGTTGACGATCGCGCGCACGCGCGGGTTGCCGGGCTTTTCCGCGGCGTCGTCGAAGGTTTTCAGCAGGGCGTCGATGGCTTGCTTGTTCATCAGTGTCTCCGGTTTCGGTTGTCGTGTCATGCGGGATCAGCGGGCGTCGCGTCGCATCCGTTCGATGCGGGCCCAGTCGAAGGTGATGCCGAGGCCGGGCGTCGCCGGCAGGTGCAGCTTGAAATCCTGGTAACGCAGCGGCTCGACGAGGATTTCCTCGGTGAGCAGCAGCGGGCCGAACAGCTCGGTGCCCCATTTCAGCGAGCCGAACGTGCTGAACAGTTGCGCGGACGCCATCGTGCCGGCCGCGCCTTCGAGCATCGTGCCGCCGTACAGGTCGATGCCGGCGGCCGACGCGATCGATGCGACGCTCGCCGCACCGAGCAGGCCGCCCGATTGCGCGATCTTCACCGCGAACACGTCGGCCGCACGGTCCTGCGCGAGCGCGAATGCATCGACGGGACCGTGCAGCGCCTCGTCGGCCATGATCGGAATCTGCGCGAGTTGCGTGAGGCGCTTCAGCCCCGCACGGTTGGTCGCCGCGATCGGTTGTTCGACGAGGCTCACGCCGGCCTCCGCGAGTCGGGCGCCCGCGCGGATCGCGTCGGTTTCGGTCCATGCCTGATTCACGTCGACGCGGACGTCGCCGCGCTCGCCGAGCGCGCGCTTGATCGCGATCACGTGCGCGACGTCGTCGTCGACCGCATTCGAGCCGATCTTCAGCTTGAACGCGCGATGGCGGCGCGCGTCGAGCATCGCCTCGGCTTCCGCGATGTCGCGTTGCGTGTCGCCGCTCGCGAGCGTCCACGCCACGTCGACCGCATCGGTCGTGCGGCCGCCGAACAGCTCGGACAGCGGCACGCCGAGGCGGCGCGCCTGCGCGTCGAACAGTGCGGTTTCGAGCGCGCATTTCGCGAACCGGTTGCCCTGGAACAGCTTGCGCGCACGCGCCATCGCGGCGCCCGGTCGCGTCGCGTCCATGCCTTGCAGCAGCGGTGCGAAGTAGGTGTCGATGTTGACCTTGATGCTCTCGGGGCTTTCCTCGCCATACGCGAGACCGCCGATCGTGGTCGCCTCGCCGACGCCCTCGATACCGTCCGTGCATCGAACGCGAACCAGCACGAGGGTCTGGCAATTCATCGTGGCGACCGACAGTTTGTGGGGCCTGATCGTCGGCACGTCGACGAGCAGCGTCTCGACGCGTTCGATGGTGGCGGTAGTTGCTATCATGCGATTCCTCCTGTTGGTGCACATGGTAGGAATTTCCGCCGAGCGGCGTCCAACACTCTTTCCGACTACTTCCATACCTTTGAGGCATGAAATGGAATTGCGCCAGCTCCGGTATTTCATCGCCGTCGCGGAGGAAATGAACATCACGCGGGCGGCGGAGCGCCTGCACATGACGCAGCCGCCGCTGAGCCGCCAGCTCCAGGCGATCGAGGACGAGGTCGGGCTGCCGCTGTTCGAGCGCGGCGCGCGGCCGCTGAAGCTGACCGACGCGGGCCGCGTGTTCTATGCGCAGGCGACGCGCGTCGTCGAACAGGCCGACGAGCTCGGCCCGCTGACGCGGCGGCTCGCGCAGTTGTCGGAGCGGATCGTGATCGGCTTCGTGCCGTCGACGCTCTACGGCGCGCTGCCGGACGTGATCCGCGCGTTTCGCGAGGCGCACCCGGGCGTCGAGCTGTCGCTGATCGAAATGTTCACGCTCGAGCAACTGGGGGCACTGAAGGGCGGGCGGATCGACGTCGGGTTCGGCCGCCTGCGCTTCGACGACGACCAGCTCGTGCGCGAGGCGCTGATCGAGGAAAAGCTGATCGCGGCGCTGCCGGTCGGGCATCCGCTCGCCGATCCGGGCCGGCCGCTGACGCTCGCGGACATCGCGAACGAGACGCTGATCGTCTATCCGAGCACGCCGCGGCCGAGCTTCGCGGACCAGCAGTTGTCCGCGTTGCGCGACGGCGCGCTCGTGCCGGCGGCCGTGCACGAGGTGCGCGAACTGCAGACGGCGCTCGGGCTCGTCGCCGCGCAGGTGGGCGTGTCGCTGGTGCCGGAAAGCGTCGAAGGCGTGCGCGTGAAGGGCGTCGTCTACCGGCGGCTGCCGGAACCCACGGCGACGTCGCCGATCATCATGAGCCGCCGGCTGCACGGCGAAAGCGCCGCGACGACCGCGTTCTGCGCGATCGCGCGGGAGATGATTGCGCCGGCAGCGTAGGGACGGTCGTTTCCGTATTGACTGCAACTAACGGTCAAATTCGGCGCGCCAAGGCGAATGCGGAGCGGGTGTCGCGATGCGATGTCATCTGCCGCTGATGCAGGCGGACAGCGAGCCGGCAAGCCGGGCCGGCCGGTAACCGGCAAGCCAGCGTCCCCGCGACCACTCACCACTTACCGCTTCCCGTCGAGCGTCTCCGAGGGCGACTCCCCGAACTTCTCCCGGTACGCGATCGCGAATCGCCCGAGGTGCGTGAACCCGCAATCGAGCGCGATATCGGCGATCCGTCGCTCGGACACCGACCCGCGCAGCAACTCCCGCGCATGCTCGAGTCGCGTCGCGCGCAGGTATTGCATCGGGCTCATTCCGCGGAACTGCAGGAAGGCGTCACGCAGTGTCCGCTCCGGTACGTTGGCGGCCTGGACGATATCGATGAGCTGCAACGGCTGCGCGTAGTGTGCGTTCACGAACTCCTGCGCGCGCCGCACGAAGCCCGGCGCGGGATCCTGGCGCGCGCTCGGTACCGACGGCGGGTGGCCTTCGATCAGCAAATCGATCAGCAGATGCTCGAGCTGCGACGCGACGCGCGGGTTCGCGTTCGCCCGTTCGAGCAGCGCCGGCGAGCGGGCGACGAGCATCAGCTGCTGGCGCCACGCGGTGAGCGCGGCATCGCTGATGTGCAGCACGGGGTCGAGCATCGCGCGCGGGTCGCCGGTCAGCGAACCGACGGTCGCGGCATCGATGCGCAGCACGAACTGCTCGCAATCGGCGGACAGCACCGCGTCGAAGCGCTCGCCGGGCGCGCACAGCACGCCGGTCTGCCCGTCGACGCCGAGCCGGCGCCCCATCGCGTGGACTTCCGCCTGCCCGGACAGGCAGAACATCAGCAGGTAATAACCGTCGACGGCGTCGACCTGCACGCGCATCGCGTCGCCGAACGCGATGGTGCCGATGCCGAGCCCGCCGAGCCGCACGAAATCCATATGCGATGCGCCTTGCACGCGGCCGCTCGGCAGCAGCGCGTGCGGCTGCATCACGCGCGAGATCCGCTCGCGCGTCTCGTCGAGATCGCGGGATTCGAACAGCCGGTGCGCACGCAGCGCAAGCGGCTCGAACGACGTTGGGGACATGGGCATCAGCCTTGGTATGAACGACGGGCGCTTCGATCCGACGAATGGGTCGGGATCGCGCTCGGGTCGCGTGTGTCGCCATGCTAGCGCAGAAATCCGCCGAAAGTGGATATTGCGCCGCCGCAATCGCACTTTCCGGATAGACGCCGAATTTTAGCTTTTCAAAAATCGGCTCCATGCAATCAACGAAACGGAACCAGAAGGAGTCCGACATGGAGCAGACAGAATCGCCCGTCGTATTCGCCGCGCGCGACGACGCGTCCGATGTGCGCTTTCCGCACGACGACGGCTCGCGCGTGCCGTACAAGGTGTTCAGCTCGCAGGCCGTCTACGAACGCGAGCAGGAACGCATCTTCCGCGGGCCGACATGGAACTTCGTCGCGCTGGAAGCGGAAATCCCGAACGCCGGCGACTTCAAGAGCACGTTCGTCGGCGACACGCCGGTCGTCGTCACGCGCACCGAGGACGGCACGCTGTCCGCATGGGTGAACCGCTGCGCGCACCGCGGCGCGCAGGTGTGCCGCAAGTCGCGCGGCAACGCGAGCTCGCACACGTGCGTCTATCACCAGTGGAGCTTCGACAACCAGGGCAACCTGCTCGGCGTGCCGTTCCGGCGCGGCCAGAAGGGGATGACCGGGATGCCGGCCGACTTCGACCCGAAGCAGCACGGGCTGCGCAAGCTGCGCGTCGACAGCTATCGCGGGCTCGTGTTCGCGACTTTCAGCGATGAAGTGGCGCCGCTGCCCGACTATCTCGGCGAGCAGATGCGTCCGTGGATCGACCGGATCTTCCACAAGCCGATCGAGTATCTCGGCTGCACGCGCCAGTATTCGAAGTCGAACTGGAAGCTGTACATGGAGAACGTGAAGGATCCGTATCACGCGAGCATGCTGCACCTGTTCCATACGACCTTCAACATCTTCCGCGTCGGGATGAAGGCGCGCTCGATTCCGGATGCGAACCACGGGCTGCACAGCATCATCACGGTGACGAAGACGAACGACGACACGTCGGCCGCGTACAAGCAGCAGAACATCCGCTCGTTCGACGAGGGATTCCATCTGGAAGACGAATCGATCCTCGATCTCGTGTCGGAATACGACGAGGACTGCACGAACCATATCCAGCCGATCTTTCCGCAGCTCGTGATCCAGCAGATCCACAACACGCTGGTCGCGCGCCAGATCCTGCCGAAGGGGCCGGACAACTTCGAGCTGATCTTCCACTTCTTCGGCTACGCGGACGACACGCCCGAACTGCGCGCGCTGCGCATCAAGCAGGCGAACCTGGTCGGGCCGGCCGGCTACATCTCGATGGAAGACACGGAAGCGACCGAGCTGGTGCAGCGCGGCACGGTGCGCGACGCCGACGCGACGTCGGTGATCGAGATGTCGCGCGGCAACCCGGATCAGCAGGACACGGTGATCACCGAAAGCCTGATCCGCAAGTTCTGGGTCGGGTACCAGAAGCTGATGGGCTATCGAAGCGGGAGCGCGCAATGATGGAAAACCTGACGGAAGACATGAAGACGTGGTTCGAGATTTACATGCTCCAGAACCGCTACATCGGCCACCTCGACAACGACCGGCTCGAACACTGGCCGGAAATGTTCACCGAGGACTGCACATACGAGATCGTGCCGAAGGAGAACGCGGATCTCGGGCTGCCGGTCGGGATCGTCCACTGCACGAACCAGCGGATGCTGCGCGACCGCGTGGTGTCGCTGCGGCACGCGAACATCTTTGAAGAGCACACGTACCGGCACATGACGTCGGGGCTCACGATCGTTGCGGAGCGCGACGGCGAGATCGACACGGAGAGCAATTACGTGGTCGTGCAGACGCGCAGCAACGGCGAATCGAACGTGTACCAGGCCGGCAAGTATTACGACACGGTCGTGCGCACGCCCGACGGGCTGCGCTACAAGACCAAGCGCGTGATCTACGACACGTCGCGCGTGCAGACGCTGCTCGCCACCCCGATCTGACAGCCAAGGAAACGACATGACCGAAGCAACGCTCGCCGAATGGCATCCGCTGGGCGCATTCGACGAATTCTCCGAAGACGAACCGGCGGCGCGCGTCGCCGGCCAGAAGCCGATCGCGGTGTTCCGGATCGGCGACGAACTGTTCGCGATGCACGACCTCTGTTCGCATGGTCACGCGCGGCTGTCCGAAGGCTATGTGGAAGACGGTTGCGTCGAATGCCCGCTGCACCAGGGGCTGATCGACATTCGCACGGGTGCGCCGAAGTGCGCGCCGATCACCGAGCCGGTGCGCACTTATCCGATCCGGATCGTCGAAGGTCAGGTGGAAGTCAATGTCGGCTGACCCGTTCGTGATCGTCGGTGCCGGCCATGCGGCGCGGCGCACGGCCGAGGCGCTGCGCGCGCGCGACGCCGACGCACGCATCGTGATGATCGGCGCGGAGCGCGAACTGCCGTACGACCGGCCCGCGCTGTCGAAGGACGCGCTGCTGGGCGACGGCGGCGAGCAGCGTGCGTTCATCCGCGATGCGGCATGGTACGACGCGCAGCGCATCGAGCTGCGGCTCGGCACGCGCGTCGATGCGATCGAGCGCGATGCGCAGCGTGTGCGGCTCGACGACGGCGCGACGTTGCCGTTCGCCCGCCTCGTGCTCGCGACGGGTTCGCGCGTGCGTGCGTTCGGCGGGCCGGTCGACGAAGGCATCGTCCCGCATTACGTGCGCACCGTTGCCGACGCGCGTGCGTTGCGCGCGCAGCTCGCGCCGGGGCGCCGCGTGGCGGTGCTCGGCGGCGGCTTCATCGGCCTCGAGGTGGCGGCCGCGGCACGCCAGCTCGGTTGCGACGTGACGGTGATCGACCCGGCTGCGCGCTTGCTGCAGCGTGCGTTGCCGGAAGTCGTCGGCGCGTATGCGCGGCAACTGCATGACGCGCGCGGCGTGGTCTTCCAGATGGCGACGCTGCCGCGCGCGATTCGCCGCGCACCGGGCGGCGGCGCGATCGTCGAGACCGATCGCGGCGACGTGCAGGCCGATATCGTCGTGGTCGGCATCGGCGTCGTGCCCAACGTCGAACTCGCGCAGGCGGCCGGCCTCGAGGTCGACAACGGTATCCGTGTCGATGCGGGATGCCGGACGGCCGATCCCGCGATCTTCGCGGCGGGCGAGGTGACGATGCACTTCAATCCGCTGCTCGGGCGTCACGTGCGGATCGAGTCGTGGCAGGTCGCCGAGAATCAGCCGGCGGTCGCGGCCGCGAACCTGCTGGGGGCGGACGAAACGTATGCCGAGCTGCCCTGGCTGTGGTCCGATCAGTACGATTGCAACCTGCAGATGCTCGGGCTGTTCGGCGGCGAGCGAACGATCGTCGTGCGTGGCGATCCCGCGAGCGGGCCGTTCACGGTGTTCGGGCTGGACGACACCGGGAAGATCGCTGCGGTGGCGGCGGCGAATCTGGGGCGCGACATCGGTGCATCGCGGCGCCTGATCGCGGCAGGCGCCGTGCCGGATCCGGCGAAGCTCGCCGATCCGGCGGTGAACCTGAAGACCTTTCTCTGAGGCAGTGCGCGAACGCGGCCGGCGAGGCCGTGTTCGCGCCGGGTAGCTGAAACGTCGAGCGTGACCTGTTCCGGACGACCTTTCCGGCCCGGGCAACGCGCGCGGGTTTGTCGAGGGCCGGCGATCGGTGCATATTAGCGGCATTGCCGTTTCACCGGTCGCCCATGACGCCAGATAAAGCCCTCGAACTGAAACGCAGCAAGCGCCGCGCGCTATGGCTGCTGCTGGCCGCGGTCGCGGTATTCGTCACGACGATCCTGCTGCCGCGCGGCCCGTGGGTCGACGGTTTCAAGGCGGTGGCCGAGGCCGCGATGGTTGGCGCGCTCGCCGACTGGTTCGCGGTCGTCGCGCTGTTTCGCCGCGTGCCGATTCCGTTCGTGTCGCGCCACACCGAAATCATCCCGAAGAACAAGGACAAGATCGCCGACAACCTCGCGGTGTTCGTGCGCGAGAAATTCCTCGGTCCCGACGCACTCGTCGCGCAGATCCGCCAGCACGATCCCGCACGGAAACTCGGCGCATGGCTCGGCGAGCCCGCGAACACCGACGCGCTCGGCGGCTACGTGACGAAGCTGATGAGCTTCGCGCTCGACATGACCGACGATGCGCGGATCCAGTCGTTCGTCCACGACGCGTTCCGCGCGGTGATCGACCGCATCGACCTGTCGCAATCGCTGGGCGCGATCCTCGACACGCTGACGAAGGACGGCCGCCACCAGGCGTTGCTCGACGATGCGATCGAGCAGGTAGTCGACGTGCTCGACAAGGAGGAGAACCGTGAAGTGATCGCGGGCTTCATCGTCGAATGGCTGAAGACGCAATACCCGAAGGTCGAGAAGATCATGCCGACGCAGTGGTTCGGCGAGAACGGCGCGCGCATGCTGGCGAGCGCGGTGAGCCGCGTGCTCGAGGGCGTGGCGGCCGATCCGGAGCACGAGTTGCGGCAGCGCTTCGACCGCACGGTCGTGCGGCTCACCGAGCGGCTGAAGCATGACCCTGCGTTCATCGCGAAGGGTGACGAGATCAAGCGCTACATTCGCGACGGCGACGCGTTCAATGACTATGTGCGCGATCTGTGGGACCAGTTGCGCGCATGGCTGAAGGCCGATCTCGCGCGGCCCGATTCGACGCTGCACCGGCAGGCCGCGACGCTCGGCGGCTGGCTCGGCGCGCGGCTCGCGCAGAGCCCGGCGCTGCGTGCGTCGCTGAACGAGCACATCGAGAAGGCCGTGCACGAGATGGCGCCGGATTTCGCGGATTTCCTGATGCGTCATATTCGCGATACGGTGCGCAACTGGGATGCGCGCGAGATGTCGCGGCAGATCGAGTTGAACATCGGCAAGGACCTGCAGTACATCCGCATCAACGGCACGCTGGTCGGCGGGCTGATCGGGCTCGGGCTGTATCTGGTCTCGCTGGTGCCGCGCTGGGCGGCGGAGTGGCTGCATTGATGCGGGCGCGGCCGGTCGGTTGTCCGGAAATTGAACGTGGCGCACGGCAGGACATGGATCGCAGTATGTAAACCATGGTTTACATGTTGATGAATGAAATCGGATGCCTCCGCAATACGGCCGCGCGCGCCGTTTGACGTCGAATTGGCCGTCAGGCCGATCCTTTCGCGCGGCCGGACCCGGCCATTCGGCCGAAGTCGGAATTCCGCGAATCCGTCTACAATCAAAAACGTCCTTGCCGCCCGTGCGTGCTTGCCGCGCGCGGGCGAATCCGTTTGTCCTCCTGCACAGGGAGGCGCCGCCGTGCGTTGCGCGGCGGGCAGTGCCGTGGTCAGTGTCCAGTAGGTAAAGCGTCCGCGTGCCGTAGGCCGGCGCGCGTTCTGAACGTCGCGCGCCCGTAAGCCGGGCAGGCGGCATCAACCGAGAGTCCCCCATGAAAGCATCGGATCTGTTCGTGAAGGCGCTGGAAGCCGAAGGTGTCGAGTACGTGTTCGGCATCCCCGGCGAGGAAAACCTCGATCTGCTCGAATCGCTGCGGCGATCGAAGATCAAGCTCGTGCTGACCCGGCACGAGCAGGCGGCCGGGTTCATGGCCGCCACCTACGGCCGCCTGACGGGCCGCACCGGCGTGTGTCTCGCGACGCTCGGGCCAGGCGCGACCAACTTCGTGACGGCTGCCGCCTATGCGCAGCTCGGCGGCATGCCGATGCTGATGATCACCGGGCAGAAGCCGATCAAGTCCAGCAAGCAGGGTCACTTCCAGATCGTCGACGTCGTCGGCATGATGCAGCCGCTCACGAAGTTCACGCGGCAGATCGTGTCGATCGGCAACATTCCGTCGGCGGTGCGCGAGGCGTTCCGTCGCGCGGAGGAGGAGCGCCCGGGCGCCGCGCACCTCGAACTCCCGGAGGACATCGCGCACGAGGAGGGCGACGGCAAGCCGATTCCGCGCAGCTACAGCCGGCGGCCGGTGGCCGAGGAGAAGGCGGTCGCGCACGCGGTCGACGCGATCCAGGCCGCGCGCCACCCGCTGTTGATGATCGGCGCGGGCGGCAATCGCAAGACGACCTGCAAGATGCTGCTCGAATTCGTCGACAAGACGGGCATCCCGTTCTTCACGACCCAGATGGGCAAGGGCGTGATCGACGAAACGCATCCGCTGTGGCTCGGCAACGCGACGCTGTCCGACGGCGACTTCGTGCACCGCGCGATCGAGCATGCGGACTGCATCATCAACGTCGGCCACGACGTGATCGAGAAGCCGCCGTTCTTCATGCGCACGGACGACAAGACCGTGATCCACGTGAACTTCCTCGGTGCGCAGGTCGATCCCGTCTACTTCCCGCAGATCGAGGTGGTCGGCGACATCGCGAACGCGGTGTGGCAGATGAAGGGGGCGATCGCGCCGCAGCCGCATTGGGATTTCGCCCGCTTCGCGATGATCAAGGAGCATTTCGACGCGCATCTGGCGAAGGGCCAGCACGACCCGCGCTTCCCGATGTACCCGGTGCGGATCGTGAACGACCTGTACAACGCGCTGCCGACCGACGGGATCGTCTGCCTCGACAACGGGATGTACAAGATCTGGTTCGCGCGCTACTGGCGTGCGCACGAGCCGAACTCGCTGCTGCTCGACAACGCGCTCGCGTCGATGGGCGCGGGCCTGCCGTCGGCGATCGCGACGAAGATCGTGCATCCGCAGCGCAAGGTGATCGCCGTGTGCGGCGACGGCGGCTTCATGATGAATTCGCAGGAACTCGAAACCGCCGTGCGACTGAAGCTCGACATCGTCGTGATGATTCTGCGCGACGATGCCTTCGGGATGATCCGCTGGAAGCAGGAGAACATGAACTTCCCCGATTTCGCGATGACGCTGCAGAACCCCGATTTCGTGTCGTATGCGCAAAGCTACGGCGCGCACGGGCATCGCGTCGAAGCGGCCGACGATCTCGAGCCGCTGCTGCGCGAGTGCTTCTCGTCGCCTGGCGTGCACGTGATCGACGTGCCGATCGACTATTCGGACAACGAGCGCGTGCTGAACCGCGAGATCAAGCGGTTGTCCGCGCAACTCTGAATTCCCCGTTCACAGGAAGGAGTCGTTCCATGCTGAAGGATACCTATCCGTACTATCTGGCCAACGAAGCCGTCTACGCGAACACCGATCTGGAAGTGACCGACAAGTTCAGCGGCAAGGTCGCGACGCGCGTCGCGCTCGCCGACGCGAAGGCGATCGATGCGGCCATCGGCGCGGCGGTCGGCGCCGCGAAGCCGATGCGCGAGTTGCCGGCCTACAAGCGACAGGCGGTGCTCGACCACTGCGTCGCGCGCTTTCGCGAGCGCTTCGACGAGCTGGCGGAGGCGCTGTGCATCGAGGCCGGCAAGCCGATCAACGATTCGAAGGGCGAGGTGACGCGGCTGATCGATACATTCCGTGTCGCGTCCGAGGAGTCGGTGCGCATCGACGGCGAGGTGATCAACCTCGAGATCTCGGCACGTGCGCAAGGCTACACCGGCTATACGCGGCGCGTGCCGATCGGCCCGTGCTCGTTCATCTCGCCGTTCAACTTCCCGCTGAACCTCGCCGCGCACAAGGTCGCACCCGCGCTGGCCGCAGGCTGTCCGTTCGTGCTGAAACCCGCGAGCCGCACGCCGATCGGCGCGCTGATCATCGGCGAGGTGCTCGCCGAAACCGACCTGCCGAAGGGGGCATTCTCGGTGCTGCCCGCACATCGCGACGGCGCGGACCTGTTCACGACCGACGAGCGCTTCAAGCTGCTGTCGTTCACGGGTTCGCCGGCCGTGGGCTGGGCGCTGAAGGAGAAGGCCGGGAAGAAGAAGGTCGTGCTGGAGCTCGGCGGCAACGCGGCGGCGATCGTCGACGCGGACCAGCGCGAGCAGCTCGATTACGTGGTCGAGCGTCTCGCGTTCGGCGCGTATTACCAGTCGGGCCAGAGCTGTATCGGCGTGCAGCGGATCCTCGTGCATGCGGATCTGTACGACGCGCTGCGCGACAAGCTGATCGCGAAGACGTGTTCGCTGAAGATGGGCGATCCGAAGGATCCGTCGACGTTCGTCGGCCCGATGATCTCCGAATCCGAATCGCGCCGGCTGTCCGGCTGGATGGAGGCGGCCGTCGCGGCGGGCGCGAAGATCGTCGCGGGCGGCAAGGTCGACGGCGCGATGTTCGAGGCGACGCTGCTGGAAAACGTCGGTCGCGAACAGGACCTGTACCGGAAGGAGGCATTCGGTCCCGTCGCGATCCTCGAGAAGTTCGAGCGCTTCGACGATGCGCTCGCGCGCGTCAACGACAGCGACTTCGGGCTGCAGGCCGGCGTGTTCACCGATTCGCTCGCGCATGCACAGCGCGCGTGGGACGAGCTGGAGGTGGGCGGCGTCGTGATCAACGACGTCCCGTCGTTCCGTGTCGACAACATGCCGTATGGCGGCGTGAAGGATTCGGGGCTCGGCCGGGAAGGGATCCGTTACGCGATCGAGGACATGACCGAGCCGCGCCTGATGGTCGTGAGGCGCCGCTAGCGCGAAGGGATGCGGCATGACGGCACGCGGGCAGGCGATCACGCAGGCCCGCGTGCCGTTTTCGTTTCGGCGTGCACCGACGGGCGCGGCGCCGCCCGGGCGGTGCGCCATCGTGACGGCACCGCGTGCCGTGCTCGCCGAACGCGCTCGACTGCACGCATCGCATCGTGATGTAATCGCGCGAATTGGCCAACCGGGGTACGACATCGGCTGGCGTGCGCATTCATTCTTCACGAGATCGATTCATGTCCCCCGTCTCGGCATTCAAACTGGTTCTGTTGTCATTCCTCGCGATCGTCGCGCTCGAATGCATCGCCAAGCGGTTGCGATTGCCGCCTGCGGCCGCGCTGCTGATCGGCGGCATCGGCATTGCGTTCATTCCCGGCCTGCCGCCGATCAACCTCGATCCGGAACTCGTGCTGCTCGTGTTCCTGCCGCCGCTGCTGATGGACGGCGCGTATTTCTCGGTGTGGGAGGAGTTCAAGCACAACGTCGGCGGCATCCTGATGCTCGCGATCGGCGCGGTGGTGTTCACGACGTTCGCGGTCGGTTTCGCCGTGCACTGGGTCGTGCCGTCGCTGCCGTGGGCCGCGTGCTTCGCGCTCGGCGCGATCGTGTCGCCGCCCGACGCGGTGGCCGCGAAGGCGGTGCTCGAACGCGTCGCGCTGCCGCGCCGGCTGATGGTGCTGCTCGAAGGGGAAAGCCTGTTGAACGACGCGGCGGGCCTGGTGCTGTTCCGCTTCGCGGTCGCCGCCGCGCTGACGGGTGCGTTCAGCCTCGAGCACGCGGTCGTGCGCTTCGCGGAACTCGGGCTCGGCGGCGTCGTGGTCGGCTTCCTGGTCGGAAAGCTCGTCGTGTGGTTCCTGAAGCTGCTCGATGACGACTATCTGGTGATCACCGTCGCGGTGATCGCCGGCTGGATCGCGTACATCGCGGGCGAGATGGTCGAGGTGTCGGGCGTGATCGCGACGGTCACGGCCGGCATGATCGTCGGCTGGCATCAGCACGAGGTGTTCTCGGCGGCCGTGCGCACGCGCGGCACCGCGTTCTGGCAGGTCATCGTGTTCCTGCTCGAAGCGCTGGTGTTCGTGCTGATCGGGTTGTCGCTGCGCGGTGCGATCCACCGGCTCGGCGGCTTCGAGCAGGTGCTCGCGACGATGGTCCCGCCGGTGCTCGCGGTGCTGGTGGCGGTGGTCGTGTCGCGCTTCGTGTGGATCTATGCGGTCGAGGCGCTGAAGATGCCGGTGCGCGGGATCATTCGGCGTGGTGTCGCACCCGACTGGAAGGCCGCGACGATCATGAGCTGGGCCGGGATGCGCGGGGTCGTGACGCTGGCGATCGCGCTGTCATTGCCGGAGGCGATGCCGGGCCGCGACGTGATCCTGGTCGCGTCGTTCGCGGTGATCCTCGTCACCGTGCTCATGCAGGGCACGACCATCGGGCCGCTGATCCGGCTGCTGCGCCTGCCTCAGCGCGAAGAGCGCGCCGCGCATCACCTGACCGAGCCGCAGGCGTGGGCGCATATCGAGGCTGCGCAGCTCGCGGCGATCCAGCCGCTGGTGCGCGACGAGAGCGGCAAGGTGATTCACCCGCGCCTGCTGGAGCAATACACGTATCGCGCGGAACTGACCGAGCGGGCGAAGAACGAGCCTGCTTATCCGGCGGAGGTACGCATCGCGCACTACGATGTCGTGCTGGCCGCGATCAAGGCCGGGCGTGTGGAATTGTTGCGCCTGCATCGTTCTGGCCGCATTCACGACGAGATGCTGCACATGCTCGAGCGCGATCTCGACCTGCAGGAAGTGTCCGCGCAGCACGCGCGCGGGTAACCGGCCGCGCAAATCGGGTTCGGCGCGCGGTGCCGCGAGCCTTCGCGTCGCGCCGATCCGGTCGCGGCGCGCGATTTTCCCCCTCCATCTCTGCCGATTTCATCGCATCGGAATCCGGCCCCAAAACGTTCGATACGACGGCTTGCAGCGCATGCAAACCTCGCGGCGCCGGCTGCGCAAACGTTATCGTCTTTCGCGTCCGGAAATGATCTGATTTAACTGAATCCCGCTCTTTCACCATATTTGGCAAAACTAAACCGGAAGGAGATAGATGCTGTGTTCTAATTTCATTTAGAATCAGCCGGTTATCTTTATTGAGAGAAAGCGCGCGGAGGTAATGCGACCGTCGTCGGGGTGAAATCGGCGTTCGGATCCCCGCGAGGCAATGCCGACAGGCCAGATCGGCAGCAATAGGCGGATTTCTTCGCCGCCATATTTAAGATGGCGTCCAAGTCGGATAAACAACTCCTATGAAAGAATCAATTGGAGATTTGGCGTTTGAAACGGTATTTATGAAAGAATCCGGCGGTGAAAATGCGCTGGATTGTCTCGAGTCCGGGCTATCGGTTCTGCTCGTCGACGATCAGCCGTTCGTCGGCGAGGTGATCCGCCGCGCGCTGCGCAGCGAGCACGATATCGACCTGCATGTGTGCACCGACGCACATCGGGCGATGGCGGTCGCGCGCGACGTGAAGCCGACGGTCATCCTGCAGGATCTCGTGATGCCGGAAATCGACGGCCTCGATCTCGTTCGCGCGTGGCGCGCGAACACCGAGACCGCACGCGTGCCGATCATCGTGCTGTCGGCGAAGGAGGAGCCGATCGTCAAGCGCGAGGCGTTCATCGCCGGGGCGAACGACTACCTCGTGAAGCTCCCGGACGCGATGGAGCTGACCGCGCGCATCCGCTATCACTCGAATTCGTACCTGATGTCGCGCCAGCGCGACGAAGCGCTGGATTTCCTGTCGCACGACATGCGTTCGCCGCAGACGTCGATCCTCGCGCTGCTCGAGGTCTACCGGACCGAGCACGGCGACATGCCGCCGATCATGGAGCGCATTGCCGGCCACGCACGGCGCGCGCTCGCGCTCGCGGACGGCTTCATCCACCTGACCCGCGCGCAGTCGGAACGCCGCGCGCACGAGGTCCTGAGTCTGAACGAGATCGTGCTCGACGCTGTCGACCAGCTGTGGGAGAAGGCGGCCGGATTCGGCAGCCGGGTCGTTGCCCACGTGCCCGACACCGAGTGCGTGACGATGGGCGACCGCATGATGCTCACGCGCGCGGTCGCAAACCTGATCGACAACGCGCTGAAGTACGGCCCGGCCGGCACGGACGTGCACTGCACGCTGAGCGACGACGACGGTGCGTGGCTGATCGGCGTCGAGGACGCCGGCTCCGGCATCGCGCCCGAGCAACGCACGGCCGCGACCGAGTCGTTCGTGCGGCTCGAATCCGTGCATGGCGCGGCGCGCAGCGGCTTCGGCCTCGGGCTTGCGTTCGTCCGCGCGACGGCCGCGCGGCATCGCGGTCAGATCCTGATGCGCAATACGGTGCGCGGCTTCATGGTCGCGCTTCGGCTGCCGGCGCAAGCGGACCGATGATTTCGCGGCGCGGCCCGGTGCCGCGCTGCCCGAGAGACCCCGATGCGCTCGTGGCGCGCCGTCCGGCGCGCGGGCGGGCGCGGTTTTTTTCAACGCTGATTTTAGAAAGCCCATAACGAACATGGCCACCGTGACGCCCCGCGCGACCAATGAAAGCCTGCACCCGACGATCGGCGCCGCCCGGCTGACGCTCGGCAACCGTATCCTGTTCAGCTTCGGCGTGCTGTTCGTGCTGATGCTGGTGACGGCCGGCGTGTCCTACGAGCGCCTGCGCGCGATCAACGCCGAGGCCGTCAGCATCGAACGCGACTCGCTGCCGGGCGTGTATCTGGCGGCGTCGCTGCGCGGGACGGTCAATGAATCGTTCGCGATGCTGCAGCAGGCGACGTTCGTCGATACCGATCCCGAACTCGTGCAGCGTGATTTCGCGAGGATCGGCGAGACGCTCAAGGAGGTCGAGTCGCTGTCGGTCGATTACCAGAACACGACGTTCCGCGATGACGACCGCCAGCGCTTCGCGGCGTTTCGCGGTGCCTTCGACCGCTATCTGCCGCTGCTGAACGACGCGGTGCAGAAGAGCCGCGTGTCGCGCGAGGGGGCCGTCGCCGCTTATGCGAAGGTGCAGCCTGCGTGGGCCGAGGTCGTGCGCAACGCGAATATCCTGGTGCAGGAAAACCGCAAGTTCGCCGACCAGTCCGCGAAATTGATCCGCCAATCCGGGCAGGACACCGAGATCGTCCTCGCGACCGCGCTGGCGATCGTGCTGCTGTCCGCGCTGGGGCTGGGCTACGGGCTGTACCGTTCCGTCACCGTGCCGATGGCGCGGCTCGTCGAGGTGCACGACGTGATGCGCACCGGCAACCTGACGCGCCGCCTCGACCTGCGCCGCCGCGATGAGTTCGGCACGCTCGAGTCGGGCTTCAACCGGATGGCCGACGAGCTGACCGAGCTGGTCGCGCGCGCGCAGCAGTCGTCGCTTCAGGTGACGACGTCGGTCGCCGAAATCGCGGCGACGTCGCGCGAGCAGCAGGCGACCGCGAACGAAACCGCGGCGACGACGACCGAGATCGGTGCGACCTCGCGCGAGATCTTCGCGACGTCGCGCGACCTGCTGCGCACGATGAACGAGGTGGCCGGCGTGGCCGAGCAGTCGGCGACGCTCGCGGGCGTGAGCCAGAGCGGCCTCACGCGGATGGGCGAGACGATGCGCAGCGTGATGGACGCGGCCGGTTCGGTGAACGCGAAGCTCGCGATCCTCAACGAGAAGGCGCTGAACATCAACCAGGTCGTCGCGACGATCACCAAGGTGGCCGACCAGACCAACCTGCTGTCGCTGAACGCGGCGATCGAGGCCGAGAAGGCCGGCGAGTACGGCCGCGGCTTCGCGGTCGTCGCAACCGAGATCCGCCGCCTCGCCGACCAGACGGCGGTGGCGACGTACGACATCGAGCAGACGGTGAAGGAGATCCAGTCGGCCGTGTCGGCGGGCGTGATGGGGATGGACAAGTTCTCGGAGGAAGTGCGCCGCGGGATGCTCGACGTGCAGCAGGTCGGCGGGCAGCTGTCGCAGATCATCGCCGAGGTGCAGACGCTCGCACCGCGCTTCCAGATGGTCAACGAAGGGATGCAGACCCAGGCGAACGGTGCCGAGCAGATCACGCAGGCGCTGTCGCAACTGTCGGAAGCCGCGCAGCAGACGGCCGAATCGCTGCGCCAGTCGTCGCAGGCGATCGACGACCTGACGCTCGTCGCGAACCAGTTGCGCACCAGCGTGTCACGCTTCAAGGTCGACGCGTGATGCGCGCCGAGGCGCACGGCGGCGCGCACGCGCTGTTCCTGATGTTCGAGCTCGACGGCGAGCGCTATGCGCTCGATGCGGCCGACATCGACGAGGTGCTGCCGCTTGCAACCACCAAGGCCGTACCCGGCGCGCCCGAATGGATTGCCGGGTTGCTGATGCGCGGCGGTCAGCCCGTGCCCGTGATCGACGTGCCGATGCTGGCGCTCGGACGGCGCGCGCATGCGCTGCGCTCGACGCGGCTGGTGATGGCTCGCTATCGTGTCGGGCAGCTCGACCGCGATCGCGTGATCGGCCTGATCGTCGAACGCGCGACGCAGACGCTGCGGATCGACCGCACCGCGTTCCGCGCCAGCGGCGTATCGACCGCGCGCACGCGCTGGCTCGGGCGCGTCGCGAACACGCCCGACGGGATCGTGCAGCAGGTCTCGGTGTCCGACCTGATCGACGACGTGGCGCGCCTGTATCTGTTCGACGACCTGCCGGGCCACGGAGGGGCATCCGCATGAAAGAGTCCGATTCGCGATTTCGCGGCTGGCTGCTGCGCGAGACCGGCATCGACCCCGATTCGCTCGGCAACGATTTCCTGAGCCGCGCGCTGACGGAGCGCGTGCAGGCGCTGCAGGGCGACGGCGAGCGGCTGCCGTCGGCGGCGCGGCCGCCCGTTACGCCGGAAGCGCTCGACGCCTACTGGCAGCAGCTCAACGCGTCGGCCGACGAGCGGCGCGCGCTGATCGAACTGTTCATCGTGCCGGAGACGTGGTTCTTCCGCGATCGCGAGGCGTTCGCGACGCTCGCGCGGCTCGCGGCCGAGCGGCTTGCCGCGATGCCCGGGCGCGTGATCCGCGTGCTGAGCGCGCCGTGCTCGACCGGCGAGGAGCCGTATTCGGCGGCGATGGCGCTGCTCGACGCCGGGCTCGATCCGGCCAGCTTCACGATCGACGCGATCGACCTGAGCGCGCGCGCGATCGAACAGGCGCGGCTCGGCTGCTACGGGCGCAATGCGTTTCGCGGCACGACGACCGAGTTCCGCAGCCGCTACTTCACGCCGGTCGCCGACGGCTGGCTGCTCGACGAGCGCGTGCGCGCGTGCGTGCAGTTTCGCCAGGCGAACCTGGTCGAGCCGGGCACCGACACGGGCATCCGCTACGACTTCGTGTTCTGCCGCAACGTGCTGATCTATTTCGACCGCGACGCGCAGGATCGCGTGATCGATTCGCTCGAAAGCTCGCTCGCCGACGACGGCATGCTGTTCGTCGGCCCCGCCGAAACGGGCGTCGCGATGCGGCACGGGATGCGCTCGGCGCGCGTGCCGCTGGCGTTCGCGTTTCATCGCGCGCGCGGTGGTGCCGCGGCGGACGGCTATGCGGCACCGATGCCCGCGATCGCGCCGTACTGGCGCGGCGAGCGCTTCGCTGTGGTGCCGCCGGCCGCGACGCGCCCGCTGCTGGCCGTCGTGCCGCCGACGTGGAGCGATGCCGCGCCGTCGCGCGCCGCGTTCGCGCCGGCCGAGCGCCCGACGGCGCCCGAGCCGCGGGCCGACTGGCGCGTCGACTCGCCGGCGCATGTGGCCAACGTGGCCGACATGCCCGCGAAGGGGGCGCCGGTCGCCGACAGCGCCGCACCGACGCTCGAGGAAGCGCAGGCGCTGGCCAATGCGGGCGCATTCGACGAGGCCGAGCGCGTGCTCGCGCAGTTCTCCGCGCACGCCGGGCCGCACGCCGACGCGTTTTACCTGAACGGGCTGATCGCGGATGCGCGCGGGCGCGTCGCGGAAGCGGGCGACTTCTACCGGAAGGCGCTGTATCTGCGGCCGACGCACCACGAAGCGCTGACGCATCTCGCGACCTTGCTCGACGTCGGCGGCGACGGCGCCGGTGCGCGATGGCTGCTCGAGCGTGCGCGGCGCTCGGCCGGATAACGAGAATACGGGTTGGGAGCCGACATCGGGATGACCGAGGAAAGAATGAACCGCGACGCCGTTGCCACTGACGACACGACGATCGGCGTCGACGATTGCTGGAACCGGATTGGCACACGCGGCGATCGCTCGTGCGAGCGGCTGGCCGACTGCCTGCGCTGCCTGAACTGTCCGGTCTACGCGTATCACGCGGCGAAGCTGCTCGAACGCCCGCTCGCCATCGCCGAGATGGCCGACGCCACGCAGCGGATCAGCGCGTTCGACGCGACCCGCGCGCACGGCAAAGACGATACATGCCAGGCGGCGCTGGTGTTTCGCGTCGCCGACGAATGGCTCGCGCTGCCGATCGGTGTGCTGCGCGAGATCGCCGGCACGCGCCCGATCCATTCGCTGCCGTATCGCCGGCATTCGGCCGTGCGCGGCGTGGTCAACATTCGCGGTACGCTGCGCATCGCGATCTCGATCGGCGCGCTGCTCGGCCTCGACGCGGGCAAGGGGGGCAACGGCGGTGGCGACGGCCGTTTCACGCGGCTGCTGGTCGCCGCGCATCAGGGCGAGCCGGTCGTGTTTCCGGTCGACGAAGTCGAGGGCGTGCTGCGCTTCGGCGCATCCGAATGGGTGCCGGTGCCGGCGACGGTTGGGCGCGCGAGCGCCGGCCTGTCGCGCGGCGTGCTGTCGTGGCGTGGCAAGTCGGTAGGCCTGCTCGACGACGATCGGCTGTTCGACGCCGTGACACGGAGCATGCGATGAGCGGCGATGACGATCTGAGCCACCTGTCGCTGCTCGAGCTGTATCGCGAGGAGACGCGCACGCAGACCCAGGCGCTGTCGGAACGCCTGCTCGCGCTCGAATCGGGCGAGCCCGACTCCGTCGCGCTCGAGGCGTGCATGCGCGCCGCGCATTCGCTGAAGGGTGCCGCACGTATCGTCGGCGTGCCGCTCGGTGTCGACATCGCGGGGCGCATGGAAGAATGCTTCGTCGCCGCGCAGGCCGGCACGATCGCGCTGACGGCCACGCACATCGATGTGCTGCTCGCCGGCGTCGACCTGCTGGTGCGCGTCGCCGATCCGGAGGCGCAGCCCGTGTCGTCGACCGAGATCGAGGCGTTCGCGCTGGCGCTGACAGGTGCCGACGGCGCGCACGCGATGCCGGCCTCGGCCCCGGCGTTCGCGCCGCCGCCGGCACCGCCGTTCGTCGTGCCGCTTCGCGAGCACGACGGCGCCGCGAACGAATCCGTGGGGGCCGGCGCCGCGGTGCCGCCGCTCGCGGTGTCGGCGGCCGTGCCCGATCCGGTCCAGGCGGGCCGCGCGGCCGGCGCGGGTGCAATGCGCCGCGTGCGGGCCGATACGCTGAACCGGCTGCTGAGCCTGTCCGGCGAGTCGCTCGTCGAATCGCGCTGGCTCAAGCCGTTCGCGGAGTCGATGCTGCGCGTGAAGCGCGCGCAGCGCGATGCGGCCCGGTCGCTCGATCTGTTGTACGAACAGTTTGCCGACGATCTCGACGCGGGCGTGCTCGCGTCGGTGAACGAAGTGCGGCACATGCTCAACGACCTGCAGCGCTCGCTCGCCGAGCGCATGGACGAATTCGATCGCTTCGAGCGGCGCAGCACGCACATCGCCGAGCAGCTGTACGACGAGGCGCTGCAGTGCCGGATGCGGCCGTTCGGCGACGCGACGCGCGCGTATCCGCGCATCGTGCGCGATCTCGCGCGCTCGCTCGGCAAGCAGGTGCGCTTCTCGATCGTCGGCGAAGGCACGCAGGTCGATCGCGACATCCTCGACCTGCTCGACGCGCCGCTCGGCCACCTGCTGCGCAACGCGATCGATCACGGCGTCGAATCGCCCGACGCGCGCCGGGCGCGCGGCAAGGCGGCCGAGGCGAGCGTCACCCTGGAGGCGCGCCACAGCGCCGGCTCGCTGCTCGTCAGCGTGATCGACGACGGGCCGGGCGTGGACATGGACGCGTTGCGCGCGGCGGTCGTGCGCCAGCGCCTGACCGACGACGAGACGGCCGCGCGGCTGTCCGATCCCGAACTGCTCGAATTCCTGCTGCTGCCGGGCTTCTCGATGCGCGATGCGGTGACCGACGTGTCGGGGCGCGGCGTCGGCCTCGACGCCGTGCAGGAAATGGTGCGCGGCGTGCGCGGCGCGGTGCGCATCTTCAACGAGCCTGGCGCGGGCATGCGCTTCGTGCTGCAGCTGCCGCTCACGCTGTCGGTGATCCGCAGCCTGCTGGTCGAGGTCGGCGGCGAGCCGTACGCGTTTCCGCTTGCGCACGTGCGCCGCACGCTCGAACTCGCGCACGACGATATCGACGTGCTCGAAGGGCAGCCGCATTTCCCGTTCGACGGCCGGCGCGCAGGCCTCGTCGCCGCACACCAGTTGCTCGACGCGGGCGAGCCCGACGTCGCGCGCACGAGCACGGCGGTCGTGGTCGTCGGCGGTGAACCCGAGCTGTATGGCGTCGCGGTCGACCGCTTCCTCGGGGAGCGGATGCTCGTCGTGCAGCCGCTCGACAGCCGCCTGCACAAGATCCAGAACATCGCGGCCGGCGCGCTGCTCGAGAACGGCGACCCGGTGCTGATCGTCGACGTCGAGGACCTGATCCGCTCGGTCGACAAGCTCGTGCGTGGCGGGCAGCTCGCGCGGCTCACGCGTGATCCGCAACTCGCGCTCGTCGATCGCCGCCGCCGCGTGCTCGTCGTCGACGATTCGCTGACGGTGCGCGAGCTCGAGCGCAAGCTGCTGGAAAAGCGCGGCTACGACGTGACGGTCGCGGTCGACGGGATGGAGGGCTGGAACGCGGTGCGCAGCGACGCGTTCGATCTCGTCGTCACCGACGTCGACATGCCGCGCATGGACGGTATCGAACTCGTCACGCTGATCAAGAACGACCCGATGCTCAAGCGCGTGCCGGTGATGATCGTGTCGTACAAGGATCGAGACGAGGATCGCCGGCGCGGGCTCGATGCCGGCGCCGATTACTACCTCGCGAAGAGCAGTTTCCACGACGAGGCGCTGCTCGATGCGGTGCACGACCTGATCGGGGACGCACGCGGATGAACATCGGCATCGTCAACGATCTGCCTCTGGCCGTCGAGGCGCTGCGCCGCGTGCTCGCGCTGCGCACGGACCACCGCGTGCTGTGGGTCGCGACCGACGGCGACGAGGCCGTGGATTTCTGCATTGCCCATCCGCCCGATCTCGTGCTGATGGATCTCGTGATGCCGAAGGTCGACGGCGTGGAGGCGACACGGCAGATCATGGCGCGCGCGCCGTGCGCGATCCTGATCGTGACGGTCAGCGTCAGCGCGAACACGTCGTCGGTCTACGAGGCGATGGGTGCCGGCGCGCTCGATGCGGTCGACACGCCGACGCTCGCGCTCGGGCTGTCGACCGACGCGTCGCCGCAGGCGCTGCTCGCGAAGATCGACCAGATCGGCCGGCTGCTCGAAAGCCGGACCATGACGCTCGTGCCGCCCGGCCCGGCCCCCGCGCGCGGCCTGCCGACGCTCGTCGCGATCGGCGCGTCGGCGGGCGGGCCGACCGCGCTCACCGCGCTGCTGCGTGCGCTGCCGGCCGATTTTCCGGCTGCACTCGTGATCGTGCAGCACGTCGACCAGGCGTTCGCGGTCGGCATGGCGGAGTGGCTCGACGGCTATACGCAGCTGCCCGTGCGGGTCGCGAGGGAGGGCAGTGTGCCGCGGGCGGGCGAGGTGCTGCTCGCGGCGACCAACGATCACCTGTACATGTCGCCGCGCGGCGTGCTCGGCTATACGCGGCATCCGGCCGAGACGCCGTACCGGCCGTCGATCGACGTGTTCTTCAACAGCGTCGCCGACGGCTGGCAGGGCGACGCGCTCGGCGTGCTGCTGACCGGAATGGGCCGCGACGGGGCGCTGGGGCTGAAGGCGATGCGTGCGAAGGGTTGCTACACGATCGCGCAGGACGAGGCGACGAGTGCCGTCTACGGGATGCCGAAGGCGGCCGCGGCGATCGGTGCCGCATCGGCGATCCTGCCGCTCGAGCGAATCGCGCCGCAGCTGATCTCGCGCGTGACGCGCATGCCGCGCGACTGACGGCGCGCGGCGGCCCCGGCGGGGCTGCATTGCGCGCGCCGCGCGGCGTCGCGTACAATTACCGCCTGCGGAGATGGCATGCCTCCCTGCGGTCGATCCCGGCGCGTCGCGCGCGGCTCGGCCCTCAACCGCCGGTGACCCGGCTGATGATGCCTGCGTGTTCCTGGGTTGTCAGGAGGTCGCAGGCCGTCCATGCGGTATTCTGCCGCCCAGGTTTTGATGTCCCGTCGAATCTGGAAATCATGTTTTTCTCGACTTCTGCCGATTTTTTCGCGACCGTGCGCTACGTGTGCCGCTGGCTCGCGCTCTCCGCCCTGCTTGGTGCGCTGGCCGGCACGGCTTCCGCGTGGTTCCTGATCGCGCTCGAGTGGGCGACCGGCACGCGTGTCGCGCATCCGTGGCTGTTGTGGGGACTGCCGGCAGCCGGTTTCGCGACCGGCTGGGTCTACCACCGGTTCGGCCAGTCGGTCGCGCGCGGCAACAACCTGCTGATCGACGAAATTCACGACCCGAAAGCGCTCGTGCCGAAGCGGATGGCGCCGCTCGTGCTCGTCGCGACCGTCGTCACGCACCTGTTCGGCGGGTCGGCGGGCCGCGAGGGCACGGCCGTGCAGATGGGCGGCGCGCTCGCCGATCGCGTCACGCACCTGTTCCGGCTCGATCGCGAGCACCGGCGCGTGCTGCTGATGGGCGGCATCGCGGCCGGGTTCTCGTCGGTATTCGGCACGCCGCTCGCGGGCGCCGTGTTCGGGCTCGAGGTGCTCGCGATCGGCCGCGTGCGGTACGACGCGCTGCTGACCTGCGTCGCGTCGGCGATCGTCGCGGACATCGTGTGCCGCGCGTGGGGCGTGCATCACACCGTTTATGCGATTCCGTTCGTGCCGGCCGTGTCGGCCTCGGGGTTGATCGCGACGGTCGTCGCGGGTGTCGCGTTCGGCGTCGTCGGCCGGCTGTTCGCGTTCGCGACGCATGCGCTGAGCGCATGGTTTCGCCGCGTCGTGCGCTACGCGCCGCTGCAGCCGGTGCTCGGCGGCGCGCTGGTGGCGGTGGCCGCCACCGTGCTGAAGGTGCCGCAGTATCTCGGGCTCGGGATCCCGACGATCGAGGCCGCGTTTCACGGGCCGCTGCCGGCTTACGATTTCGCGGGCAAGTTCGCGTTTACCGTCGTCACGCTCGCGTCGGGATTCAAGGGCGGCGAAGTGACGCCGCTGTTCTATATCGGCGCGACGCTCGGCAACGCGCTCGGCCAGGTTCTCGCGCTGCCGGTGCCGGTGCTCGCGGGGCTCGGCTTCGTCGCGGTGTTCGCGGGCGCGGCCAACACGCCGGTCGCGTCGACGATCATGGCGATCGAACTGTTCGGCGCGGATATCGGCGTCTATGCGATCGTCGCCTGCGTGGTCGCCTATCTGTTTTCCGGACACGCGGGGATTTATCGATCGCAGCGGGTGGCGGTGGGGAAGGGGGCGCGGGTGGAGGCGGACTGACGGCGCGGGCGGGGCGGCCGACCGCCGTGTGTCGACGGAAACAGACACCCGGTGATCGCGCCGATCACCGGGAACGGGGCGCGTCCGTCACGCCTTCGGCAGTTTCGCGACGTTGCGCGCGAGCAGTTCCTCGATGTCGATGCCTTTCTCCGCGAGCAAGGTCGTCACGACACCGGTCAGTTCCCCGAGCGTTTCCTTGACCGACTCCCGGATCGTATCCACGACGACCTGGGTGCTGCGCTCGATTTCGATATTGACCTTGTCGTTGACGCCTTTGGCGTCGAAGGTGGTCGCGCGTCGCGTTTCGGGAATCAGCCAGACTTCGAACCACCCTTCGTCGCGATTGACGTCCGATACGGTGAGGCTGCAGCCGTTGATCGCGATATAGCCCTTCGCGAACACATAGCGTTTGAAATCGGCCGGCACGCCGATGCGGATCATCCGGTTGTGTTCGGACGACGCGATATGCAGGATGGTCCCCATGAAGTCGACGTGACCGGACAGCGGATGCCCGCCGATTTCCGCGCCGTCCTTCGCGGCCCGTTCCACGTTGACCCGGGCGCCGGTCGTCAGGTCGGCGAGCGTGGTGATTCTCAGGCTCGGCAACATCACGTCGAAGTCGATCAGCAGCGGCGAGTGGATGGTCGTCACCGTCAGGCAGACGCCGTCGACCGAGACGCTCGCGCCGATCTCGATGTCGGTGGTGAACCGCTCGGGGAATTCGATGCTGAACGTTCTCAGTTCGCCGTGATCCTTGATGGCCTTGATGACGCCAACACCCTGAACAATGCCTGTAAACATGATCCGCCTTTGGTCGCAAATTGCCTGGCCGGTATGATAAGTGATCGCGGCGGGCGGCGTCGGGGCCGGAAGCGCGGTGGCAGTGCACCGCACGTCCGGCCGCAATCGGGTTGCCATCAAGCCTCCGCCGGCTGCCCCCGCGGGCCGGCATCGCCGTTGACCGTGCGCTGCGGCGAATCGATCAGGCCCTTCGCCAGCTCCAGCGCCTGCCGCTCGAACAACCGGCGATAAATCCCGCCGTCGATGCGGATCAGCGCGTCGTGGTTGCCTTCCTCGATCACCTTGCCGCGATCGAGCACGAGCAGGCGGTCGAGCGAGCGCACCGTCGACAGCCGGTGCGCGACGACGAGCGTCGTGCGGCCGACCATCAGCCGCTCCATCGCCTGCTGGATCAGCACCTCGCTTTCGCTGTCGAGGCTCGACGTCGCTTCGTCGAGGATCAGGATCGGTGCATCCGCGAGGAACGCGCGCGCGATCGCGACGCGCTGGCGTTCGCCGCCGGACAGCTTGATCCCGCGCTCGCCGACGAGCGTGTCATAGCCGTCCGGCAGCGCGACGATGAAGTCGTGCGCGCTGGCGAGACGCGCGGCGCGCTCGATCTCCGCACGGCTCGCGTCGGGGCGCGCATACGCGATGTTCTCCGCCAGCGTGCGGTGGAACAGCACGGGCTCCTGCTGGACGATCGCGATCTGGCTGCGTAGCGAATCCTGCCGCACCTGCGCGATATCCTGGCCGTCGATCGTGATGCGGCCGCCCGACACGTCGTACAGACGCTGGATCAGCTTGATGAACGTCGTCTTGCCCGACCCGGAATGGCCGACGAGGCCGACACGCTCGCCGGGCGCGATGCGCATCGAGAAGTCGTCGTACAGCGGCACGGGATGGTTGCCGTAACGGAACGTCACGTGCTCGAAGCGGATCTCGCCTTGCCCGATCCGGATCGCCGGCGCGCCGGGAAGATCGTCGATGCCGAGCGGCTGGCGCTCGAGCGCGACGAGCTCTTCCATGTCGTTGACCGAGCGCTGCAGGTTGCGGATGTGCATTCCGACGTCGCGCAGGTAGCCCTGAAGCATGAAGAACATCGTCAGCGAGAACGCGATGTCGCCGACGCTCGCTTCGTCGTTCGCCCACAGCCGCAGCGCCACGCCGATCATCGCCGCCTGCATCGCGACGAGCATCGCACCCTGCAACCCGCCGTTGAGCGTGCCGCGTACCCACGTGCGGCGCGTGCGCTGGCGCCACTTGCCGATCACGCGCGCGAGCCGCGCTTCCTCGCGCGTTTCCGCGCCGAACGCCTTGACGACCGCGTTGCAGCTCACCGCGTCCGCGAGTGCGCCGCCCATGCGCGTGTCCCACATGTTGCCGAGCCGCGCGGCCGGCGCGACGATGCCGAGCGACACGGTGACCGTCACCGAGATGTACAGCAGCGAACCCGCGCCGACGACGAACCCCATCACCGGCCAGTGCGTGCCGAGCAGCACCGTCGCCCCGACGAGCATCGTGACCGACGGCAGCAGTGCGATCAGCACGGTGTCGTTCAACAGGTCGAGCGCCCAGATCCCGCGCGTGATCTTGCGCACGGTCGACCCCGCGAAGCTGTTCGCGTGCCAGTCGGTCGAGAAACGCTGCACGCGATGGAATGACGCGGCGGCGATCTCGCTCATCATCTTCAGCGTAAGCGTAATGATGTTCAGATAGACGCCCTGCCGCAGCAGCGTCGCGCCGATGCCGAGCGCGGCGAGCGTGCCGAACGCGACGACGGCCGAATGCCACGCGGCGGCGCGGTCGGTCAGGCCGATCGACAGCGCATCGACGAGGCGCCCGGCGAACAGCGGCGTGAGCACGTCGGCAAGCGCGCCGAGCAGCGCCAAGGTCGTGATCGTCGCGATGCGTACCGGCTGCTTGCGCCAGTAGCGGAACGTGAAGCCGAAGACGGCCTGGAATGCCTGGCCGCCCTGATGGGTGGTTTTTCTGGTCATGTATCGTTGCCCGGCGCATCGCGCGACGGGACTTTCCGGTTCGGAGAACGTCGAAAACGCAACAGTCCGGCCGCGCGGACGACGCGGGCGAAACGAAACGGACTGTCGGAAAATGCGCGGGCCGTCGAGTTAGCGGAGCACTCGGGAGCCGGCGCGGACGACGGGCTGGATCAGCCGCGCCGTGGGACCACGTTCGGGAAGGCTGCTGGCATTCGGAACATCTGCACCTCCCTGAAGTGAACGGTTGAAAGGACGCCGAAAAGACGTGAAGGGATTTTATCAGCAGTGCCGGAGTCGCTGCAACGTCTGACGAATGCCGCGTTGCAGCGTCGATACGGTTAGTATTCGGGGTTTCGGCCCTTTTTCGTGCGGATTCCGCGGTGCGGTGCCGCACGGGTCGGCGGGCCGCATCGATTACACTTTGCCGTTGCGCGCCGGCCGCTGCGGCCCCGCGGATTCACCCCGATACATTCCTGAGGAAACGATGAGCGACGTTCAGCAAGGCATCCTGGCTCCGATCGACACGGCGGCCCGATACCTCACTTTCACGATTTCGAACGACGGCAACGTGGCAGCGGCGCTGAGGGCTTTGCGCGAGCTCGTCGACGGGCGCGACACGGTCTTGGGCTTCGGACAGGCGCTGGCCGCACACCTCGGGCGTCCGGTCCCGGGCCTCACCGAATATCCGGCGTTCGCGGTGAACGACCGCACGCTGCCGATCACGCCGGCCGACGTCTGGGTCTGGCTGCGCGGCGACGATCGCGGCGAGCTCGTGCTGCGTGCGCGGACGATCGAACGGGCGCTTGCGCCGGCGTTCGCGCTGCAGGACGCGGTCGACGGGTTCCGCTATTCGAACGATCGCGACCTGTCGGGTTATGAGGACGGTACCGAGAACCCGAGCGGCGACGACGCGCTGGCCGCGGCGATCGTCACGGGGCAGGGCGCGGGTCTCGACGGTTCGAGCTTCGTCGCGGTTCAGCAATGGCTGCACGACTTCGACCAGATGGAGCGCATTGCGTCCGGCGACATGGATCACATCATCGGTCGCCGCCGCTCGGACAACGAGGAACTCGACGATGCGCCCGAGTTCGCGCACGTGAAGCGCACCGCGCAGGAGAGCTTCGAGCCGGAGGCGTTCATGCTGCGCCGTTCGTCGCCGTGGTCCGACGCGCGCCGCGCGGGGCTCTACTTCGTCGCGTTCGGCCGTTCGTTCCGCGCGTTCGACGTGCAGATGCGCCGGATGAGCGGCGCGGACGACGGCATCGTCGACGGCCTGTTCCGTTTCACGCGACCGCTGACGGGCGCGTATTTCTGGTGCCCGCCGGTGAAGGACGGCAAGCTGGACCTGTCCGCGCTCGGACTGTAAACGCCGGACGACATCCGCAAACGGGCGGGCCGCGCATCGTGCGCGGCCCGCCCGTTTCACTTGTTGCGTATCGATCGTGTGCGGCGCGGTGCGTCGTCCCGTCAGTTCAGCGTCGTTTCAATGCGCGTGCCGCGCTTGATGAACAGCGTCACTGGCGTCTTCTCGCAGATTTCCGCGAGCCGCTGGCGCTGCGCATCGTCGAGCGGGCCGTCGAGCGTCACGACGCGGCGCACGTATTGCTGCCCTTCGCGATCGGCGTGCAGTTCGGTGCGCACGTCGATGCGCACGGCCGGCCACGTCTTGCGCTGCATGTACATGCGCAGCGTCGCGGCCGTGCATTGCGCGAGGCCGGCCAGCACGAACTCGAACGGCGCCGGCCCGAGGCCCTGTCCGCCTTCGCGCGGCGCTTCGTCGCCGGTCAGCGCGTGCGTGCCGGCCTGCAGCTGGACGACGTAGTCGGGTGCGTCGGCGGCGAGGGTGGCGGCAGCATGGATGAGCGGCATGGCAAGAACTCCGGCAAGCGGGGAAAGAGGCGGCCGCGACGATGCGGCGTACGAGCCGCCAGCATACCGTCTCGCGGAAAATCGTGGGCGCTGCGCGCGTCGGCGGGGCTCGCCAGGATCAGCCGGCGACGCCGGCACTGCGGCGCACGAGCATGGCGACGCGTTCGCGCACCCACTGGTGCGCGCGGTCGGTTTCGCGCGACTCGTGCCAGTACGCGAGCAGCGGAAACGGCTTGAGCCGTAGCGGCAGCGGCTGCACGGCGATCGGCAGCATCGCCGCCATGCGCAGCGCATACGTGCGCGGCAGCGTCAGCAGCAGGTCGCCCGTCGCGGCGATCTGGCAGGCGGCGAAGTAATGCTGGCAAACGAGCTGGATGTGACGGAGGCGCCCGTCGTTGCCGAGCAGCACGTCGAGCGATTGCGGTTCGCCGAGCGACGACACCGCGACATGCCCTGCGGCGAAATAGTCGCCGCGCCGCAGCGGACCGCCGGTCAACGGATGATCGTGCCGCATCGCGACGACGAGCGAATCGTCGAGCAGGTGTTCGGTCGCGATGCGCGGACCGGTCTGCACGCGTCGATCGACGACCAGATCGAGATTGCCTGACGCGAGTTCGCGTTCGATGTCGTGCACCGCGATGCGGCGGCTCACGAATCGCAGGCCCGGCGCTTCGTCGGCGAACGCGGCGACGATCTGCGGCAGCGCGATCGATTCGAGCACGTCGCGAATGCCGACGGCGATGCTCAGGTCGAGCGTCGCCGGGTCGAATGCCGACGGGGCGCGCACGGCGCGTTGCAGGCCGGCGAGGTGAAGCTGCACGTCCGCGATGATCGTGCGCGTGCGCTCGGTCGGCACGACGCGGTTGCCCTGGCGGACGAACAGCGGGTCGTCGAAATGCGCGCGCAGACGGTTGAGCGCATGCGTGACTGCCGGCTGCGTCAGGTGCAGCGCACGGGCGGCCGCGCCGATGCCGCCGTGCACGTAGACGGCATCGAGCACGCGGAACAGGTTCAGGTCGAGACGATGATCGGCGGGCACGGACGAAGTCGGCGTGGTGGACGGTGGAGCGATTCTACGGGATGCGCGAACAACGGAACGCGGGTGCGTGCATCAGAGCGACGATCGATGCGTGTCGATGACGATCGAGCACGATACGTGCGTGCGCGCATCCGATGCGCGACGCGAATCATGCGCACGATGCGAGCCTGCCCATCGGCATGCGCATTTCCGCGCGGCCGCACCAGCGGTCGGCGACAGCCTGTTGAAATCCGCCATCATACTGTCCCGGTCTGCCATTTCATGCCAAAGACACGACCCGTTCGGCTAAGATGCCGTCGCTTCATATTTCGAAATAGCCGTCGCTGTCGCACGAGTTCAAACCAAATATAAGCCTGACAGTTCGACGGTATTACAAGAAGTCGAAAAAGTCCGGGGGCTTGGCAGTGGAAGCAGCAGATCAGAGGTGGGTCGTAATCTATTTGAGTACGGGGTTTTCCTTGGCGCAGGCCGCGCGCCTTGGCGAGGCCTTCAACCTGGCGAATCGCCTGCACGCGTTCAGTGCGGATTACGAGTTGAAGTACGTATCGGAAAGCGGGGGGTTGCTGCAGTCGTCGTCGGGCGTGCAGATCGCCGCCGATCCGCTCGGCGACGAGCACGGCCCTCGTGCACTCGCGTTCATTCATCTTCATGGCGACCGCGCGTCGATCAACTGGAACGATGCATTGCGGCGTCGCCTGAGCGACATCCGCCGGCATGCGCGATGGATCGTCGATGCGATGGATCTGTCGACGCTCGCGGCGTCGCAGCGGCAGACGGATGCCGGTCACGCGCGCACCGGTCGCGCGCGCGGCGCGGCGGCCACGATCGAACTGCAGGCAGGCGAGGCCGACGTGTTCGCGGCCGTGCTCGACATGTTCCGCGCCGATCTCGGCGACAGCGCCGCGCAGGAAATCGCCAGCAACCTGATGCGGCCGGTCGAGCAGCGCTACGCGCAGTCGATGTGGGCGTTTCGCGAGCTGAGCGCGAGCCCGTCGATCAGGATGTCGGCGCAACGGCTGCGCGCGCAGAGCGCGAACCGCATTTCGATCGCGGAAGTCGCCCAGACGGCCGCGATGAGCGAGCGCAATTTCCTGCGGCGCTTCAAGAAGGAAATTGGCGTGACGCCGACCGAGTTCGTGCAGCACGTGCGGCTCGAGCGCGCATGCCACATGCTGATCCACACGACGCTGCCGGCCGACAAGGTCGCGCGGCGCACGGGCTTCGGCAGCGGCGAGCGTCTGGCGAAGCTGTTTCGCCAGCGCCTGCAGGTATCACCGACCGAATTTCGCGTCGCCGAGCGCGAGCGGATCCTGACGAACGGCGCCGGCGCGGCCGATCCGCAACTCGTGCCGCGGCCCGCGAAATCCGGCGGCGAGCGGGCGAGCCGGGGCGCGCGTGTCGATGCGCGGGAGAAAACGGGGCGGATGACCGTAAAATCACCGTGTCGCGATCACGATCCCCGGTTTCCATGCCCTTGCTCCCCACTACCGCCACCGCCCCCTTCTGCCCGTCGGAAGTAAAGGGCAGCATCACGATCGACGCCGGCGCGTCGCGCTGGATGAAGCTCAAGCGCTTCTTCGGCCCGGGCCTGCTGGTCGCGATCGGCTACATGGATCCCGGCAACTGGGCCACCGACATTCAGGCCGGCTCGCAATTCGGCTATTCGCTGCTGTGGGTCGTGGCGTTCTCGAGCCTCGCCGCGATCTTTCTGCAGATGCTCGCCGCGCGGCTCGGCCTCGTCGCGGGCAAGGATCTCGCGCAGGCCAGCTACGACCGCTATGGCCGCTTCGGCCGCATCGTGCAGTGGGTGACCGCCGAGGTGTCGATCATCGCGTGCGACATCGCCGAAGTGCTCGGCTGCGCGCTCGCGTTCAAGCTGCTGCTCGGCGTGCCGCTCGCGTGGGGAATCGTGCTCACCGCGCTCGACACGGTGATCGTCCTCGGGCTGCAGGGCAAGGGCGTCCGGCAGATCGAGGCGATCGTGCTCGGGCTGATCGCGACGATGGCGTTCTGCTTCGTCGCGCAGGTCGCGATCACGCCTCCCGACTGGCATGCGGTCGCGGCGGGACTCGTGCCGGGCGATCCGGGCCATGACCGCAAGGACGCGATCGTGCTCGCGCTCGGTATCGTCGGCGCGACGATCATGCCGCACAACCTGTATCTGCATTCGTCGGTCGTGCAGACGCGTCATGTCGTCGGCGGCGCGCGCGGCCTGATCCGCGACACGCTCGCGCTGGTGCGGATCGACACCTGCGTGTCGCTGTTCGTCGCGATGCTCGTCAATGCGGCGATCCTGGTCGTCGCGGGTGCGGCGTTTCATGCGACCGGCCAGCACGACGTGACCGACATCGAACAGGCGTACCGGCTGATCACGCCGATCGCGGGCGGCGCGGCCGCGCTGCTGTTCGGCATCGCGCTGCTCGCGTCGGGGCAAAGCTCGACGCTGACCGGCACGATCGCCGGCCAGGTGATCATGGACGGCTTCCTGCACACGAAAATCCCGTGCTACCAGCGCCGGCTGATCACGCGCGGGCTCGCGCTGATGCCCGCGCTGATCGGCGTGCTGTGGCTCGGCGAGAACTCGGTCGGGCAACTGCTCGTCTGGAGCCAGGTGCTGTTGAGCCTGCAGTTGCCGTTCGCGATGTGGCCGCTGATCCGCTCGGTGAGCGATCGCGACACGATGGGCGAGCATGCGATCGGCCGCAGGATGCAGGTCGCCGCGTGGACGCTGTTCGCCGTCATCACCGGCACGAACCTGCTGCTGATTACGGGTGTCGCGGCTTGATACAGCCTGTCACAGGCTGAAACAGGCACGTGGCGCGCGTGCGTTAAACTGCGCGTTTTGCCAGCCGTTCGACGTCCGTTATGTGGAGTGAAATCAGCAACATCGGCGACGCCGCGCTGACCCTGCCGGTCGCGCTGACCTGCGCGGTCTGGCTCGCGTTGTCCGACTGGCGGCTCGCGGTGCGCTGGATCGTGCTGCTCGCGGCCGGCATGAGCCTGGTCGGGGCGACCAAGATTCTCTATGCGGGCTGCGGTGTCGAAATCCCGCAGTTCGACTTCCGCGTGATCAGCGGCCATACGATGCTGTCGACGTCCGTGTGGACCGTCGCGCTGTCGATGCTGTGGCAGGCCTTCCGTGCCGACAAGGTGCCGGGTGTGGCGGCGGGCCTCGCTGTCGGCGCGGTGACGGCCGTCGCGCGCGTCTTCGACCATTCGCACACGATTCCCGAAGTCGTCGTCGGCTGGCTGCTCGGCGCGCTGGTCGCGCTGGTGTTCCTGCGGATCTACGATCGGTCGCACAAGCGCTCGGTCTCGCCGCGCATCGCAGCCGTCTGCCTGCTCCTCGTGTCCGGCATCGCGTACGGGAATCGCGCACCGTTCCAGCAGATGATCGATACGCATTCCCCGCAGTTCTGCGCATTCATGCGCACGTCCGGCAACGGGTCCTGATGGCCGTTCTTTCCGGGGCGCCAGCGCCCCCGGTGTCACGGTGTCAGGTGAGGTGGTCACCCGCGGTGGCGGCACCTCCGACTCTCATCCCGTTCTTTCCTCGTCATTGTCAAAATCCGGCGTTCTGCCTTCATTGAATCGATATTCGCGGTGATTCCGGCGCGCGGAACAGGCTCGTCCCGTCGCCCGGAGATACGAAGGTCATGAACCGTGTCTATGACTGGGCATTACGAATATTCATTTCATCGATCGCCGGCAATCGCGTACGCTGGCGTTCGTTCGATCGTGGCCGCAGCGGCGGCTTGCCCGATTTGTCCGGCGCGGTGCGGCCGGCTCGCTATACTCGCGCAAACCATGCGGCGGTCGGCCGGCGCACGGCAACCGCCGTCGCGGCACCGGTCCGCCTCGACGATTCACGATAGGAGCAGGTTCCATGACAGTCGTTTCCCCGCGCCTCGCAGGCAAGTGCGCGTACATCACTGGCGCCGCCGGTGGCCTGGGCCGCGCGATTGCGCGCCGGATGGTCGAGCAGGGCGCGCGCGTGTTCCTGACCGACATCGCCGACGCGGCGGTGCTCGACGCGTTCGCGCATGAACTCAACGCGGGGCACGCGGCGCCGGTGGCGTTCGCGGCCACACAGGACGTGCGCGACGAGGCGCGCTGGCAGGCGCTGCTCGCGCAGGCGAACGAGGCGATGGGCGGGGTGTCGGTGCTCGTCAACAATGCCGGCGTCGGGTCGATCGGCGCGCCCGCGCAGATCCAGCTCGACGAATGGCGGCGCGTGATGGCGATCAACGTAGAGAGCATCGTGCTCGGCTGCAAGCACGCGCTGCCGTACCTGGGCGCAAGCCACCCGGCGTCGATCATCAACATCTCGTCGGTGGCCGCGTTCAAGGTCGAGCCGGATTTCACGGCGTACAACGCGTCGAAGGCCGCGGTCGCGTCGCTGACGAAGTCGGTCGCGATCGACTGCGCGCGCCGCGAGCTCGACGTGCGCTGCAACTCGATTCACCCGGCATTCATTCGCACGGGCATCGTCGAGCCGCTGTTCCAGTCGCTCGGCGAACGCGATGCGACGCGCAAGCTCGCACGCGGCATTCCACTGCGCCGGCTCGGCGATCCGGACGACGTCGCGCATGCGGCCGTCTATCTGGCATCCGACGAAAGCCGCTTCGTGACGGCCGCCGAACTCGTGATCGACGGCGGCATGTGCGCGGTCTGACGCGCATCGACGACAACAACCGGAGGAGAACATCATGTCGACACCCGTGAACCGCCAGCTGCTTCTGAAGACGCGCCCGGAAGGGCGGGTCGGCCGCGAACACTTTTCGCTCGTCGAAACACCGGTGCCGGCGCTCGCCGACGGCGAAGTGCTCGTGCGCGTGCTGTATCTGTCGATGGATCCGACCAACCGCGTATGGATGAGCGACGTGCCGCAATACCTGCCGCCCGTCGCGATCGGCGAGGTGATGCGCGCGCTCGGCATCGGGCGCGTGGTCGCGTCGCGCCATGCGGGTTTCGCGCCAGGCGATCTCGTACAGGGGCTGGTCGGCTGGCAGGACTATGCGGTCGTGCCAGCCGACCAGGCCGCGCAGCTCGTGAAGCTGCCCGCGCAGTCGGGCCTGCCGCTGCCGACGCTGCTCGGCGCGTGCGGGATGAGCGGCCTGACCGCGTATTACGGGCTGACCGACATCGCGCCGGTGCAGCCCGGCGAGACGCTCGTCGTGTCGGCGGCGGCCGGCTCGGTCGGTTCGATCGCCGGCCAGATCGGCAAGATCCACGGCGCGCGCGTGGTGGGGATCGCGGGCGGCGCGGACAAGTGCCGCTACCTGACCGAGACGCTCGGCTTCGACGCGGCCGTCGACTACAAGGCCGACGATTTTCGTCAGCAGCTCAAGGCAGCGACGCCGGACGGCGTGCACGTAAACTTCGAGAACGTCGGCGGCGAGGTGATGCGCGCGGTGCTGTCGCGGATGGTGATCGGCGGGCGCGTGGCGCTGTGCGGCGTGATCTCGAACTACAACAGCGGCCGCGCAGCGGACGACGTCGGCGTGCTGATCTCGAAGCGGATCACGATGCGCGGCTTCCTGATCCTCGACTACCGCAAGAGCCGCGAAGCCGTGCAGACGCTCGCCGGATGGCTGCGCGACGGCCGGCTCAAGGCCGAGGAAACCGTCGCAGACGGGCTCGAGAATGCGCCCGACGTGCTGAATCGCCTGTTCGACGGCGACCATCGCGGCAAGCTCGTGCTGCGCGTCGATCCGGACGCATGAGCTGCCGCGCTCGCGCGGGTTGAGTCTGCATAGTCCGGGATCAATTTAGGACGTATCCCATATATCGTTCCGGCCGCTCTCCTTAAAGTAATTGCCAGCAAACGGCGGCGTGACATGCGCGTCACGCCGCCGTTTTTCATTTGCACGGCAAAAACGGGAGGCGAAACATGCAAACGAAGACGGGGCCGGTAGCACCGGCGGCGGTGCGCGATCGAACGAAGCGGTGCATCGACGCCAGACTGCGGAGCGTCGCAGCCGGGTTCGGCATCGCATTCGCGATGTCGGGCGCGGGTGCGGCTGAGCCGGTGTACGCGAATGGCATCGTGCGATTCAGCGGTGCGCTCGTCGATCTGTACGACGTGAGATTCGACGCGCCGTCGATCGGGGCGTCAAGCCGTGCGACCGCGGCGACACTCCGGTTCGATGCGCATGGCCGGCGCCTGCCCGGCGCGCATGTGGCGCTCGTGGAACTCGATGGCCAGCCGCTTTCGCGGCCCGCGGGAGCGGAGGTTCGCGCGACATGGCGCGATGCGCGCGACGATCGAATCGTGCCGCTGGATTCGGGGCGCGCGTATCGTGTCGGCCCGTATGGCGGCGTGCTGACGGTCGCGGAGCCGGACATGGAAACGGGCGCCGTGGCGCCCGTCGTGATCAGGATTCGACATCCGTGACGCGTTGCGTCATTCGCCCTGTTCGGCTCGCGCGTAAATATCCCAGCTCGCCATGAACAGCGCGGCGACGAGCGGCCCGATCACGAAGCCGTTGATGCCGAACAGCGCCATCCCGCCGAGCGTCGAGATCAGCACGACCCAGTCGGGCATCTTCGTGTCCTTGCCGACGAGGATCGGGCGCAGCAGGTTGTCGACGAGGCCGATCACGCCGACGCAGAACGCGACGAGGATCACGCATTTCCAGATCGCGCCGATCGCGAGGAAGTAGAGCGCGGCGGGCACCCACACGAGGCTTGCGCCGATCGCCGGCAGCAGCGACAGGAACGCCATCAGCGCGCCCCACAGCACGACGCCCTCGATCCCGAGGATCCAGAAAATCAGGCCGCCGAGCGCGCCCTGCACGAGCGCGACCGCGATGTTGCCCTTCACGGTTGCGCGTACCACCGTCGTGAACTTCGCGAGCAGCAGGTTCTTGTGCTCTTCGTCGAGCGGCATCGCGCGGCGCACGCGGCGGCCGATCTCGCCGCCGTCGCGCAGCAGGAAGAACACCATGTACAGCATCACGCCGAAGCTGACGACGAACTGGAACGTGTTCTGGCCGATGCTGAGCGCCTGGGTTGCCGCGAACTGGCTGATCTGCGCGGCACCGTCGGTCAGCTTCTTCTGGATGCCGGGGATGTTGGTCAGCCCGTATTTCTGCAGCAGGTTCTGAATCGACGTCGGCAGCGCGTGAATGATGTCATGGAAGTACTGCGAATAATTCGGTTGCGCGCTCTTCAGCTCCTGGTACACGTACGCGATTTCCTGCACGAGCGTCGCCGCGACGAATACGAGAGGCAGGATCACGATCAGAATGATCAGCGACATCGTCACGAGCGCGGCGAGGTTGCGCCGCTTGCCGAAGCGCGCGGCAAGCCAGCGCTGCACCGGCTGGAACAGGATCGCGAGAATGGTGCCCCAGAAGACGGCGCCGGAGAACGGCGCGAGTATCCAGCACAGTCCGACGGTGACCGCGAACAGCAGGAAATAGAAGAATTTTTGGTGGTCGTGTCCGCTTTCCATGGATGGTTCGCGCAGATTGATGCCTGGTTTGATTGAATCTCGTTGCCTCGGGCGCGATCGGCTCGCGAACGTCACGGGTTCGCGGTGAAGCGCGCGCAGGGCGGCCCGATGGGCAGTATGCCCGCAAAGGTGCCGCCATCATAGCCGCCGCGCGCGGCGCACGCGAAAACGCCGCGACCGGAGTCGCGGCGTTGCCGGGAAGCGAATCGGCCGTGGGGCCGTGTCGACGCGTCAGATGTGGAGCCGGGTGATCTTGGTGCCGTTGACCGACAGGTCGCCCATCAGGCCCGCGTTGGTCAGGATAAGCACCTCGACTGGAGCGGTGGCCGTATTGGAGTCGACCGCACCGTTCGCGCCGACCTTCACCACCGCGACGGAGGCGTCGGCGCCGGCCGACCAGCCTTCGGACTTGCGGAACGAGTCGAGCGCATCCTGCGTCATGAACAGGAACACGATGGCCTTCGATTGCGCGCCGGCCTGCAGGCCCACCGACAGCGACGATGTGTTGTAGTAGCCGACGGTGCTGCCGCCGACACGCAGCGCACCGTTGCCGGACTGGCCGCCGACGATGAAGCCGGCCTGCAGCACGTTCGGGAACACGAGCACGCCGCGCGATTTCGCAACGAGCTCACGCGAGCCCGGCACCGTCGAATAGAGGCGCGACAGCGTCGCGTTCACGCTCGCATCGATCGACTCGCGTTTCGACGCGCTGGCCGATGCGTTGTCGGGTTTGTCCGGCGTGGTGGTGCAACCGGCAAGGGCGAGACTGCCGAGCATGACGGCGGCGGCGGCTTTCAGGGCGAGAGACTTCTGCATGGCGTTTCTCCTTCGTTGTCGGGTTGAGAACGGATGGGCGGCCAGCCCCGTTCAACGGCGGGCAAGCAGCAGGCCTGCGACGAACGCGAGGCCCGCGACGACGCCCGCCGTCTGCCATGGGTTGTCGTGCACGGCTTGCGACACGCGCTCGGCCGAATCGCGCAGCCGGGCGGCCGCTGAGCCCGACGCGTAGTCGAGTGTGCTGCGCGCTTCGTCGAGCCGTGACTGCACGCGCTTGCGCAGCGCGGCGATATCGCCGTCGCCGTCGTTCTTCAGCAGGTCTTCCAGTTCATCGACCAGCCCGCGCAGATCGTCCGATACGTCCGCATGCAGGTCGCGGGCGGCCGAGCGCGCCGAGCGTCCCACGCGCCGGCCGGTACGACGGATATCGGACAGGCCGCGGTCCAGCTTGTGTTCGATCGAGTCAGTGAGCGCCATGATGTTTATCCTCCTTGGATTTGATTTGCTGGCCGGATTTGCAGGCCAATTTGAAGATAAGACCAATCCCAGCAACCAATGTGATTCACATCAGCCAATTGAGTTTCGAGACAAATTTTCAATTCGTCGGCAAGTTTCCCGGGAAGCCCCGCGCGACGGGGCGGGGCAGTGGTTGAAAAAATTTCGCGCATCGGGCAAAACGGCGTAGCGAGCCGTTGCGCGACATGAAAGTCCGGTAAATATGGCGTCGCGCGATGCGTCAGGTAAATAGTGCCGTTGCATCTGCCAGACCCATGCAATTGCACTAGTCGTCCATTTCTTCGTGGAGCAGGGTTTGTGCCCGCGACGGCTCAGGCGGCACTGTCGTCCAGCGCCAGGTCGCTGACGACTGGATTCGAGCGCGCGCAGCGGAGACGACGAGCGAGGCGGCAAGCATGAGCGGCGGCAGGCGTGACAAGGCGCGCTCCACGAGAAGAAAATTCGAAGGTTCGTGCAAGCATCCTGACGGCAACATCGCGTGTTGTGATCGAATTGGCCATCAGGCCAGTGCCGAACGGCCAACGATGACGGCAGGGCCGGCCAAGGCTGCTACGCTTCGCATCTGACACGTCGTTCCGGCCTGCGATCCGAACGCTTGCGCGCACGGCCCCCACAGGAGAATTCCATGTCCTACATGCTGTTGATTGTCGAACCGACCGGCCAGCGCGCCGAACGCACGCTCGAAGACGGGCAGGCGCTGTACGCGCGAATGGTCGATTTCGCGGAGACGCTGAAAGCGCGCGGCGTGCTGCGCGGCGTCGAGTCGCTGGAGCGCTCCGAACGCGCGACGCGCGTGCAGGTGCGCGAAGGCGAGACGCGCCTCGTCGACGGCCCGTTTGCCGAGGCGAAGGAAATGGTCGGCGGCTTCTTCATCGTCGACGTCGACACGCGCGACGAAGCGATCGAGATTGCGCGCCAGTGTCCGGCCGCGCAGTGGTGCACGGTCGAAGTGCGCGCGGTCGGCCCGTGCTTCCTGTGACAGCTGCGTCTCGGTATTTACCCTGATTCGTCGCGCGGCACGTCGATCCGGCGGTCTGCCGCCCGTCGTCCGGATAAGGCGCCGATGAGCGGACGCCCTTTTCACCGATGACAAGGAGTGAGCGATGCGATTCATGATCATGATCCGGGCGAACGCCGTCAGCGAATCCGATGCGTTGCCGGACAACCGGCTGGTCGAGGCGATGACGGTCTACCACGAGGAACTGGCCAGGGCCGGCGTGCTGCTCGATGCGAACGGCTTGCGGCCGAGCGCGCGCGGCTGGCGCGTGCGGTACACCGGCGGCAAGGGCACCGTAGTCGACGGCCCGTTCGCGGAGACGAAGGAATTGATTGCCGGCTACACGTTGATCCAGGTGCGCTCGCGCGACGAGGCGCTCGAGTGGACGCGCCGGTTTCCGGCGCCGTTCGGTGCCGAAATGGACTGCGAGATCGAGGTGCGGCCGTTGTTCGAGCTCGACGACCTCACACCGAGCGACGCGGTCGAGCGGTTTCGCGATCTCCACGTCGGCCGCACCCACGCCTGATTCTGCGCGAATCCAATCTCACCGGAGCATCCGTCATGCACAAGATGGTTTTCATCAACTTGCCCGTGGCCGACCTGCCGCGCTCGAAGACGTTCTACCAGGCACTCGGCTTCGAGGTCGTGCCGGCCTATACCAACGAACAGGCCGCCTGCATCAAGATCAGCGACACGATTTTCGCGATGCTGCTCGTGCGGCCGTTTTTCCAGACCTTCACCGGCAAGACCATCGTCGATCCGGCGACGCAGGTGCAGGTGCTGTCGTGCCTGTCGTGCGACAGCCGCGCCGAGGTCGACGCGATCGTCGCGAAGGCGCTCGCGGCCGGCGGGTCCGCGCCGCAAGCGCCGCGCGAGTATCCGAACATGTACGGCCACGGATTCGACGATCCGGACGGTCACGCATGGGAGCTGATGGCCATGCCGCTGGATGCGTCCGCCCAGGGGCAGGCGTCGTGACGCGTGAGGCGACTCACCGTGCGATCGAAGCGGTCTGGCGGATCGAGGCGCCGAAGATCATTGCCCGCGCCGCGCGCGTGGTGCGCGACGTCGGCGTGGCCGAGGAGCTCGCGCAGGACACGCTCGTCGCGGCGCTCGAGCACTGGCCCGTCGACGGTGTGCCCGACAACCCGGCCGCGTGGCTGATGACGGCCGTGAAGCGGCGCGCGCTCGACCGTGTCCGGCAGGAGTCGCTGCATGCGGCGAAGCGCGACCAGCTCGGGCATGAAATGGACGCGCTCGAAGCGCATGTCGTCCCCGACATCGCGGACGCACTCGCCGATGCGAGCGCCGACGATATCGGCGACGACCTGCTGCGGCTGATCTTCACGTCGTGTCATCCGGTGCTGTCGACCGACGCGCGCGTTGCGCTGACGTTGCGGCTGCTCGGCGGGTTGACCACGAGCGAGATCGCGCGCGCGTTCCTGTCGCCCGAGCCGACGATCGCGCAGCGCATCGTGCGCGCGAAGCGCACGCTCGCGGCGGCGCGCGTGCCGTTCGAGGTACCGGCCGCCGATGCGCGGCCCGCGCGGCTCGCGTCGGTGCTCGAAGTGATTTACCTGGTGTTCAACGAAGGCCATGCGGCGACCACGGGCGACGACTGGACGCGCCCGGCGCTGTGCGACGAGGCGCTGCGTCTCGGCCGCGTGCTGGCGGGGCTCGTGCCGGATGAAAGCGAAGTGCTCGGGCTCGTCGCGCTGATGGAACTGCAGGCGTCGCGCATGCACGCGCGGACCGATGCGCAGGGGCGGCCCGTGCTGCTGCTCGACCAGGACCGCAGCCGCTGGGATCCGCTGCTGATCCGGCGCGGCCTCGCCGCGCTCGAGCGGGCGACGAAGCTCGGGGGCATGCGTGGCCCGTACGCGCTGCAGGCCGCGCTGGCGGCGTGCCATGCGCGCGCGCGGCACGCATCGGAAACGGACTGGGCGCAAATCGTCGCGCTCTACGACGCGCTTGCGGAAGTCGCGCCGTCGCCGGTCGTCGAGCTGAACCGCGCGGTGGCGGTGGGGATGGCGTTCGGGCCCGCCGCGGCACTGGAAATCGTCGACGTGCTGCGCGACGATCCGGCGCTCGCCCGCTATCACTGGCTGCCGAGCGTGCGCGGCGACCTGCTCGCGAAGCTCGGCCGCGCCGACGAAGCGAAGGTCGAGTTCCGTCGTGCGGCGGAATTGACCCGGAACGAACGCGAAAGGGAATTGCTGCTGAAGCGTGCGACGGATGCGTGACGCATGACGAGCGACGCCGGTGCGAGTGCACCGGCCGTGGCGCCGGAAGCCCGGAAGCCGAATCTCGAGCGAAACGCCGACCCACCCGGCGACGCGCCCGCCAACTTGTCCCTTATTCCCGCCCTCCGCTATCGCGCGGATTGAAAAAGCCTATTGGGGGATGCGAACGCCAGCGCCTAGATTAAAAGGCACGAAGCGTGCGCGTCCGGCATACGCTTCGTGCCCCACATACATCATCGGCCAGGCTTCGCACGCGGCCGCGCCGGCTCGAACGGAGGCACACATGGCTCAACTCAAGGGCAGCAAGACCGAAGAGAATCTGAAGGCCGCATTCGCGGGCGAATCGCAAGCGAACCGGCGCTATTTGTATTTCGCTTCGAAGGCCGACGTCGAAGGCCAGAACGACGTCGCCGCGCTGTTCCGCTCGACTGCCGAAGGCGAAACGGGCCACGCGCACGGCCACCTCGAATACCTGGAGGCAGTCGGCGATCCGGCGACGGGGCTGCCGTTCGGCTCGTCGCGGCTGAACCTCGAATCGGCGATCGCCGGCGAGACGCACGAATACACCGACATGTATCCGGGCATGGCGAAGACGGCGCGCGACGAAGGCTTCGACGAAATCGCGAACTGGTTCGAGACGCTCGCGAAGGCAGAACGCAGCCACGCCAACCGATATACGAAGGCGCTCGACGCACTCGTCGACTGACGCGGGTCCGGCAGCAAGGCAGCACGGCCCGGCCGGACATCCTGCGGCCGGCCGTGCGTCGATCGCTGCCCGCATCACGCGGGCGGCGAGTCCGCGCGCATGCGCGCTACGCTGGAGCGCCCCATGCCACACAAGGAAGGCAGTCTCGAAGCCCCGACGCGGCATCCGCTCGACTGGCAGTCCGAAGCGTTCTACGACCAGGCCGCGATCGATGCGGAAATGACGCGCGTGTTCGACATCTGCGCCGGGTGCCGGCGCTGCGTGTCGTTGTGCGGCGCGTTTCCCACGCTGTTCGATCTCGTCGACGAAACGCCGATGGGCGACATCGAGGAAGTGCCGAAGGAGGCGTTCGGCAAGGTCGTCGACCAGTGCTACCTGTGCGACCTCTGCTACATGACGAAATGCCCGTACGTGCCGCCGCACGCATGGAACGTCGACTTCCCGCACCTGATGCTGCGCGGCAAGGCAGCGCGCTACAACCGCGGAGAGGCGCCGCTGCGCGACAAGGTGCTGTCGAACACCGACGCGCTCGGGCATTTCGCGGGCATTCCGATCGTCACGCAGACGGTGAACGCGGTGAATCGTACGCCGCCGGCGCGCCACGCGCTCGAGGCGGCGCTCGGCGTCGATCGCAACGCATGGTTGCCGGAGTTCGCGCCGCGCAAGTTTCGGCGTGCCGCGAAGCGCTCGGACGGGCTGCCGGTACGTGACGGCGAACGCACGCCCGGCAAGGTCGCGATTTACGCGACGTGCTACGTGAACTTCAACGAGCCGGGGATCGGCCACGACCTGCTGGCGATCCTCGCGCACAACGAGATCCCGTACGAGCTCGTCACGCGCGAAGCGTGCTGCGGGATGCCGCTCCTCGAGCAGGGCAACCTTGCGGGCGTCGCCGCGAAGAAGGCCGTGAACATTCCGGTGCTGGAGCGTTATGCGCGCGAAGGCTATGCGCTGATCGGCGCCATCCCGAGCTGCGTGCTGATGTACAAGAGCGAACTGCCGCTGATGTTTCCCGGCGACGACGCCGTGCGCGCGGTGGCCGATGCATTCTGGGATCCGTTCGAATACGTGATCGCGCGGCATCGCGACGGTTTGCTGAAGACCGACTTCAAGCAGGGCCTCGGCACCGTGTCGTATCACGTGCCGTGCCACGCGCGTGTGCAGAACATCGGCCGCAAGACGGCCGACACGCTGTCGCTCGTGCCCGATACGCGCGTGAACGTCGTCGAGCGCTGCTCGGGGCATGCGGGCACGTTCGGCGTGAAAAAGGCCTTCCATGCGGACGCGATGCGGATCGGTGCGCCGGTGTTCAAGGCGATGGCCGAGCCGAAGCCGGATGTCGTGTCGTCGGACTGCGCGCTCGCCGGGCATCACATCGTGCAGGGCATCGACGAGAAAGGCTTGCCCGCCGCGCCGCTCGCGCATCCGCTGACGCTGCTGCGCCGCGCGTACGGTATCTGAACCGGCCGCGCCACGAAGACATCGACGCTATCCAAGGACACGCCATGACGCTGACCCGCGACTCGCTGCTGACGCTCGAAGCGTACGCGAAGATCCGCAAGACCGAACACGCGCGGCTCGTCGCGTACAAGCGCCGCCGCGCGGTGGCGCTGGGCAACCATCTGCGCCTGCTGTTCGAGGACGAGACCACGATCCGCTACCAGATCCAGGAAATGCTGCACATCGAGAAGATCTTCGACGAGGCCGGCATCGAAGGTGAACTGGAAGCCTATCTGCCGCTCGTGCCCGACGGCACCAACCTGAAGGCAACGCTGCAGATCGAATACGAGCACGAGGCCGAACGGCGGGCGGCGCTCGCGCGGCTGATCGGCGTCGAGGATCGCGTGTACCTGCGGGTCGACGGGCACCCTGACGTCTATGCGATCGCCGACGAGGATCTGGACCGCGACAACGCGGAGAAGACCTCGGCCGTGCATTTCGTGCGCTTCGAACTGGGCGAGCCGATGCGCGCGGCGCTCAAGGGCGGCGCGACGCTGTCGATCGGCTGCGATCACCCGGCCTACACGATGCCGCCGCAACGGGTGGACGCGGACGTCGCCGCGTCGCTGGCCGGCGATCTGCGCTGATGCGTGCGGCCGGGTGCCGCTTTCCGTATCGCGCGGATTCCCCATCGTTCCGACCCGGAACGCGGCGCCCGATCGTTGCGCCCGCCACTGTCGGCTGTCTGCTACGCCGAGGATGTAACAGACCCGTCGACGCTTGCATGCCGGGAGACGATGTGCATCGACCCGCGACCGCTTTCACTACTCGCAGAGAAACAATAAAAAGATTGTGCACGGGGAAAATTCAGTTCAATCGAGTTTGAACGATTTACCGATCCGTGAATATCTTGTTACGAATTTTTCCCTGATTTACCGATTTTCGGCGGCAATTCCCGGAATTGTTTCAGGCAAGGGTCGGAACAAGTCGGGCGGCCTGCCGGACCGGCCGCATCCGCACCCCGCAGAGCCCCGCCAGACGGGGCTTTCCAGCGCCCCGCATAACGATCGCGTAAAAAAATTCAAGCGTAAATGGATTGCGCATCCATGGCAGGTTGTTTCAGTGCGTAACATTAAGTCATTGTCATATTGAGATAAACCCTGAGGATGGTATGCTTCGTGCACAAAAATTCCCACATTGGAGTGAGACCGTAGTTTGTGCGCCATTGCCGTGAATGGCGGCACCGTGAAAGTGCGGTGTCGCACCGGCATGCACAACGACCGGATAACCATAATGTGCAACCGGGCCGCCCCGTGACGCGATGCGTGACGACGGCGCCGACAATCGCAGCCCCGGCCTGGCTGCGTGGAGAAATCGACTATGTTCTTCGATGAGCTTAACGATGAAGAGTGGTTTCGACTTTCAACGCTGATCGCCGATGAACCCATTCGGCTGAACCGTCGAGGCCGTCCGCGAGCCGAACCGCGCGTTGTCGCCAACGCGGTTCTCTGGATCCTGACGACCGGTGAAGCGTGGTCCAAACTGCCCGGGCGCTATCCGTCCGGGCCGACGTGCCGTCGCCGCTACGAGGAGTGGCTCGCGAACGGCACGCTGCTGCAGATGATCGACGTGCTCACCCAGTTCAGCGGGCGCACGTTCGCGTACGTGCCGCCGCCGCCGGTGCCGGTCGCGCCGGCATGCCGCGCGGAGCCCGTGCCCGACAACGACCGTCTGCGCGGCGTGTTCTGGCAGAACCCCGAGTCGTGGCAGCTGCCGGTCGCTCAGGCAAACGTTTGGGATGGCGAGGGCGCGACGCTGACCGCGATGCCGAACGCCGCCGACGACGCGTCGCGCGGTGCATCGTTCGCGGTGCCGGGCGCGCAGCCCGCGGGGCTGCGTCACGGGCGTCCGTCCGCCGCGAGCTTCGCCGCGGCCGAGCCGCAAGTCGACGAATACCGTGGCTATACGATCTGCGGCAGCGCGCAACCGGTGCAGAACCTGATGTACCGCGCGTGGGCCGAGATCACGCAGGACGACCGGCGCGTCGAGCGCTCGGGCCTGATCGGCCCGCGTTTCACCGATCCGGAGGAAGCGGAGCAGTACGCGCTCGACTGGGCGCGTCAGTGGATCGATCGCCACGGGGCGAGCGACGAACCGGTGCGTGCGCCGCAAAGCGAGGTGCTGGCCGGCCTGTCCGAGCTGGCACGTGCCGAGTCGGACATCAAGCGCTTCATCGCCGAGCGTCGTGCGGGCGCGTTGTCCGAGAGCCGCAACGATCCCGTGCAGGCGGACCGCCGCGAATACGCGTATCGCGTAGGTTGATCGTCGTCCGAACGAAAACGCGCGGGTCGTCGTCCGTCACGACGCCCGCGCGTTTTTTTGTCTTCGGCATGCCCGTGATGCCGGGCGCACCGTCGAGGCGGCGCGCCCGGCAGGCGTGGCATCACTGGCGACCGTAGGTATCGTCGAAGCGGACGATGTCGTCCTCGCCGAGATACGCGCCCGACTGCACTTCGATCAGCTCGAGCGGCATCTTGCCCGGGTTCTCGAGACGGTGCGACACGCCGAGCGGGATGTACGTCGATTCGTTTTCCGACAGCAGGAAGGTTTCGTCGCCGCGCGTGATGCGCGCGGTGCCGCGCACGACTATCCAGTGTTCGGCGCGGTGATGGTGCATCTGCAGCGACAGTCGTGCGCCCGGCTTCACGACGATGCGTTTCACCTGGAAGCGCTCGCCCATGTCGACCGAGTCGTAATGACCCCACGGGCGATGGACCTTGCGATGATCGGTCGCTTCCGCGCCGCGTTCGGCCTTGATGCGCCCGACGATCTTCTTCACGTCCTGCACGCAGGATTTGTCGGCGACGAGCACGGCGTCCGGCGTTTCGACGACGACGAGATTGCGCGTGCCGACACACGCGATGAGCCGGTGTTCCGAATGCGCGAAAGTCGATTCGGCGTTTTCGAACAGCACGTGGCCGCGGCCGACGTTCTCGGCTTCGTCCTTCGGCAGGATCTGCCAGATCGCGTCCCACGAACCGACGTCCGACCAACCCGCGTCGAGCGGCACGACGACGCCTTCGCACAGCTGCGGCAGGTTCACGAGCCGCTCCATCACCGCGTAGTCGATCGAGTTCGACGGCGACGCGGCGAACGCGTCGCGGTCGACGCGGAAGAAGTCGCCGTCGTCCTTGCCGCCTGCGACGGCCTGCTCGCAGGCTGCGAGGATCTCGGGTTCGAGCTGGCGGATCGCGTTCAGCCACACCGACGCGCGCACGATGAAGATCCCGCTGTTCCACCAGTATTCGCCGGACGCGACGTACTGCTGCGCGAGTTCGAGATGCGGCTTCTCGACGAAGCGGTCGAGACGGCGCACGTCGAGGTTGCCGGTAGCGGCGTCGCCGAGCGGCGCGCCGACGCGGATGTAGCCGTAGCCCGTTTCGGCACGGCCCGGCACGATGCCCATCGTCGCGATCTTGCCCTGGGCCGCGCAGTGCACGCCGGCCGCGACGGCCGCATGAAAGCGCGGCTGGTCGGCCACCGCGTGGTCGGCCGGCATCACGGTCATCACGGCATCGCCGCCGCCGGCGACGATTCGCAGCGCGGCGAGCGTCAGCGCGGGCGCGGTGTCGCGGCCGAGCGGCTCGAGCATGATCGATGCACGCTTGCCGGTCAGGCGCAGTTGCTCGGCAGTCGTGAAGCGGTGATCCTCACCGCACACGATCAGCACGTCGTCGTTCAGCGGATGACCGGTCGCGAGGCCGTCGAGCCTCAGCGCGGTGGATTGCAGCAGCGAATGATCGCCGAGCAGGCCGATCAGCTGTTTCGGATAGTGTTCGCGCGACATCGGCCACAGACGCGTGCCCGAACCGCCTGCAAGGATCACCGGCTGCACCGCGACCCGCGTCGCGGCGTCGGTAGCGGCGGAAGAAGAAGGGCGCGTATCGGCTGCCACGGCCGGAGCATTCATGATGACACTCTCCTCGATTGAAGTCAGTGTCTGTTTGTAGCATGAAGTAAATCGACAATAAAACCGGCGCGATTTGCGCGATATTCGACGCGCACGTATCAGGAAAATTTTTCTTCGATGGCATGAGATGCAAATAAAAAAATAAAAAATAATTCGACGAATCGGGCTGGAGCCCCGTCCTGAAAAGGGTTCATGGGAACCGTAAAGTTCTCGAAAAAATCCCGATTCACGATCGATTCGGGAAAACGTGCCGATTTAATTCGGAAATGTCGCGGCAAGAATTTCCGATTATTTTTCGAAATACTTGAGCGCTTGAGGAGCGATTTTCTTGTCGCTTCAATAGCGTCATGCAACGTTTGAATCGAAGGTGCGGCACGGGCTGCACGAGGAGCTGTTCGGCAAACGCCTGTTCAAAGAGGAAGCAGACATGTTGAGCGTGCTGGCGAGAGTCATCGATATTGCGATGGTCGTGTTGGGGGCGTTGATCGCCGCCGCGCTGCACGGCGGCAGCATCTGGCTCAACGACCTGCAGCGCACGACGGTGCTGTTCGACTGCCTGCTGGTCGTCGTGTTCTTTCCGGCCATCGGCATTTACCAGTCGTGGCGCGGCAAGCGTCTCGTCGGTCTGGTGGGGCGCGTCGCGTTCGCGTGGCTGGTGGTCGAGCTCGCGGGCATCCTGATGAGTTTCAGCTTCCACCAGTCGGGCGACCTGTCGCGACTGTGGCTCGGTTACTGGGCGGTGGTGACGATGGCGCTGCTCGCCGGCTCCAAGGCTTGCGTGCACGTCGTGCTCCGGCAACTGCGCCGCGGCGGCTACAACCTGAAGGCAGTGGCGATCGTCGGCGGCACGCCGGCGGCGCGGCGGCTGATCGCACAGATGCGGGCGCGTCCGGAAGCGGGCTTCAACCCGGTGTGCGTGTACGACGAAAGCGAAGTACCGGGCGAAGTCGCGCTCGACGACGTGCGTATCGAGCGGCAGTTCGAATCGCTGGTGTGGCTGGTGCGCAGCCGCGCGATCAGCGAGCTGTGGCTCACGCTGCCGATCACGGAGGAGCGCCGGATTCACCAGATCGTGACGGTGTTCCGCCACGACTTCGTGAACATCCGTTTCATTCCGGACGTGCGCACGCTGTCGTTCTTCAACCAGGAAGTGGTCGAGGTGCTCGGCGTGCCGGCGATCAACCTCGCGGCGTCGCCGATCACCGACGTGCGGATCCTGCCGAAGTTCGTGTTCGACCGGCTGTTCGCACTGGCGGCGCTTACCGCGCTCGCGCCGGTGATGCTGCTGATCGCATGTCTGATCAAGCTCACGTCGCGCGGGCCGGTGTTCTTCCGCCAGAAGCGCAAGGGCATCGATGGCCACGAGTTCGAGATCTACAAATTCCGCTCGATGAAGGTGCATCAGGAAGTCGCGGGGCAGGTCACGCAGGCCACCAAGAACGACACGCGTGTGACGCCGGTCGGCCGCTTCCTGCGCCGCACGAGCCTCGACGAACTGCCGCAGTTCATCAATGTGCTGAAGGGCGAGATGTCGGTCGTCGGTCCGCGTCCGCATGCGCTCGCGCACGACGACATCTACAAGGATCTGGTGAAGGGCTACATGTTCCGCTACCGGATCAAACCGGGCATCACCGGCTGGGCGCAGATCAACGGCTTTCGCGGCGAGACCGACCAGATCGAGAAGATGATGGGACGCGTGAAGCTCGATCTGTACTACATGCAGAACTGGTCGTTCTGGCTCGACATCAAGATCGTCGTGCTGACGCTCTGGAAAGGCTTCACCGGCAGCAACGCTTACTGACGCGGTTTCGTCCCGCGCAGACACTCCGGTTTCACGAATTTCGAATCATTGGTCACGAGGTCCGACACATCATGAATCTGACTATCATCGGCAGCGGTTACGTAGGTCTTGTCACCGGCGCCTGTCTCGCCGACATCGGGCACGACGTGTTCTGTCTCGACGTCGATCAGGCAAAGATCGACGTCCTGAACAACGGCGGCGTGCCGATCCACGAGCCGGGCCTCAAGGAAGTCATCGCGCGCAACCGCGCGGCGGGCCGCCTGCGCTTCTCGACCGACATCGAGGCCGCGGTCGCGCACGGCGACGTGCAGTTCATCGCGGTCGGCACGCCGCCCGACGAGGACGGCTCGGCCGACCTGCAGTACGTGCTCGCGGCGGCGCGCAACATCGGCCGCTACATGAAGGGCTTCAAGGTGATCGTCGACAAGTCGACGGTGCCGGTCGGCACGGCCGAGCGCGTGCGCGCGGCGGTGGCCGAGGAACTCTCGAAGCGCGGCGGCGACGCCCCGATGTTCTCCGTCGTGTCGAATCCGGAATTCCTGAAGGAAGGCGCGGCGGTCGACGATTTCACGCGGCCGGACCGCATCGTGATCGGCTGCGATGACGACGTGCCGGGCGAGCGCGCGCGCGAGCTGATGAAGAAGCTCTACGCGCCGTTCAACCGCAACCACGAACGCACGCTGTACATGGACGTGCGCTCGGCCGAATTCACGAAATACGCGGCGAACGCGATGCTCGCGACGCGCATCTCGTTCATGAACGAACTGGCGAACCTGGCCGACCGCTTCGGCGCGGACATCGAGGCGGTGCGCCGCGGGATCGGTTCCGATCCGCGCATCGGCTATCACTTCCTGTATGCGGGCTGCGGCTACGGCGGCTCGTGCTTCCCGAAGGACGTCGAGGCGCTGATCCGCACGGCCGACGAGCACGGCCAGTCGCTGCAGATCCTGAAGGCCGTGTCGTCGGTCAACGCGACGCAAAAGCGCGTGCTTGCCGACAAGATCGTCGCGCGCTTCGGCGAGGACCTGACGGGCCGCACGTTCGCCATCTGGGGGCTCGCGTTCAAGCCGAACACCGACGACATGCGCGAGGCACCGAGCCGCGAGCTGATCGCCGAGCTGCTGTCGCGCGGCGCGCGCATCGCGGCGTACGACCCGGTCGCGCAGCAGGAAGCGCGTCGCGTGCTCGCGCTCGATCTCGCGGATCACCCGAGCTGGCTCGAGCGTCTCACGTTCGTCGACGACGAGGCGCAGGCCGCGCGCGATGCCGACGCGCTCGTGATCGTCACCGAATGGAAGGCGTTCAAGAGCCCGGATTTCGTCGCGCTCGGCCGTCAATGGAAATCGCCGGTGATCTTCGACGGCCGCAATCTGTACGAGCCGGAGACGATGAGCGAGCAGGGCATCGAATACCACCCGATCGGCCGCCCCGGCTCGCGTCAGGCCGTCGCCGCCCGCGTGCCGGGCGCCGCGCGCGCGAACGCGTGACCCGCGCGTCGCCGTTACCCGTAACCCGAATCGAGACGCCATGTTCCGGAACATCCTGATCGTCTGTCATGCGAACGTCTGCCGCAGCCCGGCGGCGGAACTGCTGTTCAAGTCGCACGCGGCGTCGCGCGGCGGCCCGCGCGTGACGTTCCACTCCGCCGGCGTGCGTGCGAACGACGGCGACGGCATCGATCCGGTGATGCGGCAACTGCTCGCCGAGCGCGGCGTCGATGCGACGACGCACCGGTCGCGACGGCTGTCGCGACGGATCGTGCGCGACGCCGACCTGATTCTCGTCAGCGAGCGCGAACAGATCAAGGCCGTCGAATCGGTCGATCCGTTCGCGCGTGGCAAGGTTCACCTGCTGGGCAAGTGGGAGGACGCCGAGATCGCGGATCCGCATGGCGGCCCCGAGGCCGACTATCGCGAGAGCTACTCATTGATCGAACGTCTGGTTCAAGGATGGCTGCAAAAACTATGCTGAAACGTCCCATGCGCCCGCTGGCGCTCGCCGTCGCGATGACGACCTTCCTGTCGGCCTGCGCGACTGCGCCCGGCAACTATCTCGACTCGTCGAACCTGAAGGACGAAGGCCGGCAAGGTCAGGCCGAAACCTATCCGGTTCATTACATCGACGCGAAGCTGGTGATGGATCAGCTGCAGAAGCAGCAGGTCGAACACCCGCTGCCGCCGGGCCGTTACACCGATCCGTCGCAGTACGTTTACCGCATCGGCCCGCAGGACATTCTCGGCGTCACCGTGTGGGACCACCCCGAGCTGACGACGCCGCAGGGCCAGTCGTTCTCGAGCGGCGGCAACACGACGCAGACGATCGCGGGCGCGCTGCAGCAGCCGTATTCGTCGTCGCTGCCGGGCCAGGCCGATCCGTACGGCCAGACCGTGGCCGCCGACGGCACGATCTTCTTCCCGTTCGTCGGCCGCATCCACGTGGCGGGCAAGACGATCGCGCAGACGCGCGACGAGCTGGCCACGCGCCTTGCGCGCTACGTGAAGAATCCGCAGCTCGATGTGCGCGTGCTGTCGTTCCGCAGCCAGAAGGTACAGGTGACGGGCGAGGTGAAGACGCCCGGCCCGCTCGCGATGAGCGACGTGCCGCTGACGCTCGTCGACGCGATCTCGCGCTCGGGCGGCTCGACCGCCGAGGCCGACCTGCAGCGCGTGCGCCTGACGCGCGACGGCAAGCTCTACACGCTCGACGCGAACGGCGTGCTCGACCGCGGCGAAGTGAAGCAGAACGTGATGCTGCAGCAGGGCGACATCGTCAACGTGCCGGACCGCAGCGACAGCCGCGTGTTCATCATGGGCGAGGTCAAGACGCCGGTCACGGTGCCGATGCTCAAGGGCAGGCTGACCATCGCCGACGCGCTGACGGCCGGCGGCGGCATCCTCGACACCGATGCGAACCCGCGCAAGATCTACGTGATGCGCGGGATGCGTGACAACCCGACGAAGCCGGAAGTGTTCCGTCTCGACATGACGCAGCCGGATGCGCTGATGCTGTCGAGCCGCTTCCCGCTCCAGCCGCTTGACGTCGTTTACGTCAGCACGGCCAGCTCGGTGCAGTTCAACCGTGTGCTGCAGCAGGTGCTGCCGACGATCCAGACGATCTTCTACATGCGGCAAATCACGCGCTGATAGCCCGCCGGGGTGGCGTCTGCCCCCCGGCACCACTCAAGCGGGAACGAATGGTGAACACGCAAGCAAAACACGCCTACGCGGATCTGACCGCGAAAACCGAGGAAGAGGACGTCGTCCTCGGCCAGCTGCTCCAGGTGCTGATGGACGACATCTGGCTGCTGCTCGGCATCGCGGTGACCGTCATCGCGCTCGCCGGCCTCTACTGCTACATCGCGAAACCGGTGTATCAGGCGGATGTGCACGTGCGGGTCGAGAGCAACGACAACACGTCGCAGGCGCTCACGCAGACGCAGACGGGTGCGACGATCAACAGCGGCCCGCAGCAAGCGCAGACCGACGCGGAAATCGAGATCATCAAGAGCCGCGGCGTCGTCACGCCGGTCGTCGAGCAGTTCAAGCTGAACTTCTCGGTCGTGCCGAAGACGATTCCGCTGCTCGGCAGCCTGTCCGCGCGCGTCGCGACGCCCGGCGAGCCTTCGCGCGCCTGGTTCGGCCTGCGGTCGTACGCATGGGGCGGCGAAGTCGCCGACATCGACACGATCAACGTCGTGCCCGCGCTCGAAGGCAAGAAGCTGACGCTGACGGCCGGTCCGAACGGCACCTACACGCTCGTCGACGCGAACGGCAGCCGCCTGCTGTCGGGCCGTGTCGGCGAATCGGAGCAGGGCGGCGGCGTGACGCTGCTTGTGCAGAAGCTGGTCGCGCGTCCGGGCACGCAATTCACGGTGGTCCGCTACAACGATCTCGACGCGATCACCGGCTTCCAGTCGGGCATCCAGGTGTCCGAGCAGGGCAAGCAGACGGGCGTCGTGCAGATTTCGCTCGAAGGCAAGGACCCGGACCAGACCGCCGCGATCGCGAACGCGCTCGCGCAGTCGTACCTGAACCAGCACGTGATCGCGAAGCAGGCCGAAGCGACCAAGATGCTCGACTTCCTGAAGGGCGAGGAGCCGCGCCTGAAGTCCGATCTCGAGCGGGCGGAAGCCGCGCTGACGCAGTATCAGCGCACGTCCGGCTCGATCAACGCGAGCGACGAGGCGAAGGTCTACCTCGAAGGCAGCGTGCAGTACGAGCAGCAGATCGCGGCCCAGCGCCTGCAGCTCGCATCGCTCGCGCAGCGCTTCACCGATTCGCACCCGATGGTGATCGCCGCGAAGCAGCAGCTCGCGGAACTGCAGGGCGAGAAGGACAAGTTCAGCAACCGCTTCCGCAGCCTGCCGGCGACCGAAGTGAAGGCCGTCCAGCTCCAGCGCGACGCGAAGGTCGCCGAGGACATCTACGTGCTGCTGCTGAACCGCGTGCAGGAGCTGTCGGTGCAGAAGGCCGGCACGGGCGGCAACATCCACCTCGTCGATTCCGCGCTGCGCCCGGGCGATCCGGTCAAGCCGAAGAAGGTGCTGATCTTGTCGGCCGCGGTATTCCTCGGGCTGATCCTCGGCACCGGCGTCGTGTTCCTGCGCCGCAACCTGTTCCAGGGCATCGAGGATCCGGATCGCGTCGAGCGCACGTTCAACCTGCCGCTTTACGGACTGGTGCCGCAAAGCACCGAGCAGGTGAAGCTCGACGCCATGGCCGAGAAGGGCGGCGGCCGCGCGCGGCCGATCCTCGCGAGCCTGCGTCCGAAGGACCTGAGCGTCGAAAGCATGCGCAGCCTGCGCACCGCGATGCAGTTCGCGATGATGGATGCGAAGAACCGCGTGATCGTGCTGACCGGCCCGACGCCGGGCATCGGCAAGAGCTTCCTGACGGTCAACCTCGCGGTGCTGCTCGCGCATTCGGGCAAGCGCGTGCTGTTGATCGACGCCGACATGCGTCGCGGCATGCTCGACCGCTACTTCGGCCTCACCGCGCAGCCGGGTCTGTCCGAACTGCTGAGCGATCAGTCGCCGCTCGAGGAGGCGATCCGCGAGACGCCGGTGCAGGGCCTGTCGTTCATCTCGGCCGGCACGCGCCCGCCGAACCCGTCGGAGCTGCTGATGTCGACGCGCCTGCCGCAATACCTCGAAGGGCTCGGCAAGCGCTACGACGTCGTGCTGATCGACTCGCCGCCGGTGCTGGCGGTGACCGACGCGACCATCATCGGCCGCATGGCCGGCGCGACCTTCCTGGTGCTGCGCTCGGGCATGCATACCGAAGGCGAGATCGCCGACGCGATCAAGCGCCTGCGTACCGCGGGCGTCGATCTGGAAGGCGGGATCTTCAACGGCGTGCCGCCGAAGGCGCGCGGCTACGGCCGCGGCTATGCGGCCGTCCACGAATACCTGAGCGCCTGACGGCATTGCACGAAACCGGGCCGGCGTGCGCAGCGCCGGCCCGGCCGACTGGAGAACCCTCGATGAAAATTTCCGTGCTCGTTCCGACCTACAGGCGTCCCGCCGACCTCGCGCGCTGCCTGCTGGCGCTGCAGCGCCAGCAGCGGCTGCCCGACGAGGTGATCGTCGTCGCGCGCCCGGAGGACGATGCCACGCACGAGCGCCTCGCCGATCCAGCGGTCGGCGGCATGCTGCCGCTGCGGATCGTGCCGGTGGACGTGCCGGGGCAGGTCGCCGCGCTGAACAAGGGGCTCGACTCGGCGAGCGGCGACATCGTCGCGATCACCGACGACGACGCGGCGCCGCGCGCCGACTGGCTCGCGCGCGTCGAAGCCGTGTTCCTGGCCGATCCGCGCGTCGGTGCGGTCGGCGGCCGCGACTGGGTGCACGAGAAGGGCCGCGTGCTCGACGAGTCGCGCGAGCTCGTCGGCCAGCTCACGCTGTCCGGCAAGATCGTCGGCAACCATCATCTGGGCGTCGGCGGCGCGCGCGAAGTCGACATGCTCAAGGGCGCGAACATGAGCTACCGCCGCGCCGCGATCGAACGTCTGCGCTTCGACACGCGGCTGCGCGGCGCCGGCGCGCAGGTGCACAACGACATGGGTTTCAGCATGCAGGTGCAGCGTGACGGCTGGAAGCTCGTCTACGACCCGGCGATCGCGGTCGATCATTTTCCGGCCGAGCGTTTCGACGACGACCGGCGCGATGCGGCATCGCTGAATGCGATCAGCAACGGCGCGTACAACCTGCACCTGATCCTGCGCGAGCATCTGCCGCCGGTGCGGCGCGAAATCGCTTGGTGGTGGTGGACGCTGATCGGCACGCGCGTCTATCCGGGCTTCGCGCACGTGCTGCTGTCGCTGCATACCGCGCGGCGCGACCGTGTGCGCGAGCACTGGCGCGCGGTGCGCCGCGGCGCACGCGATGCGCGCCGCGCCGACCTTGCCCCCCATCGTGCGGCGATGCCGCCGGTGACGTCTTGAACGGGCTGCGCGCACGACGCGCGGCCATCCCCGGAGGGCTTGCATGAATTCCACGAAGGTTCACGTCCACCTGTTCTACGGCGCCGATCCGCGTACTTACCGGAAAGGCGAGAACATCGGCTGCCTGTACGGCTATCACCACGCGGAATCCGACGAATTCCGGCTGACCTATTCGCAGGACCGGCGCGAGAACCGCGTCGCGAGCCTCGTGCGCCGTGCGCTGAAGGCAGCGCTTGGCTTCGACGTCGTGCATGCGTGGCGCAATCGCGCGGCGTTGTTGGGCACCGACGTGATCTGGACGCACACCGAGCAGGAGCATCTCGCCGCCGCGCTGATCCTGAAGCTCGCCGGCGCACAAGGCAAGCGCCCGCTGCTGCTCGCGCAGAGCGTGTGGCTGTTCGACAAGTGGAACACGTTCGGCGGCCCGCGCCGCTGGCTGTACCGCAAGCTGCTCGCGCGGGCCGACGCGCTGACGACGCTCGCCCGCGACAACGCCGAGCTGTGCCGCCGCTTTCTCGGGCGCGAGGCCGAGTTCGTCTACTACGGGCTGAACACGCAGGACTTCCCGCTCACCGAGCCGCAGCAGTGGCAGCCGAACCGGCCGCTGCGGATCGCCGCGATCGGCAACGACCGCGACCGCGACTGGCGCACGTTCCTCGCCGCGTTCGGCGGCGACGAGCGCTACGACGTGCGGCTCGCGACGCGGCGCCGCGTGCCGCGCGAGTGGCATGCACCGAACGTGAAGATCGGCTCGGCGTCGGGCCTCGCGAAGCAGCACGAACTGTACGCGTGGGCCGACGTGATCGTCGTGCCGCTGCGGCCGAACTTCCACGCGTCGGGCATCACGGTGATGCTCGAGGCGGCGGCGGTCGGCAAGCCGATGATCGTGTCCGACGTCGGCGGGCTCAGCGACTACTTCCCGCACGATACGGCCGCCTACGTGCCGGCGTTCGACGCAGCGGCGATGCGCCAGGCCGCCGATCGCTTCGTGGCCGATCCGGCCGCCGCGCTCGAATGCGCGCGTGCCGCGGCCGCGTGCCTGCGCGAGCGCGACCTGACCACGCAGGCGTTCGCCGAACAGCACGTGCGGATCACGCGCGACATGCTGCGCCGGCGTCGCACGCCGGCGGCGGCCGGTCTCGCGATGCCGCTCGCGGATTCGCGCCCGTCGTCGCGGTGAGAACGGATCGATGAGTACGATTGCCGCCGAACGCGCACCGTCGCGCAGCCGCAGCCGGTTGCCCGAACCGAAGCACTGGGTCGGGCAGGCGGGGCTGTGGACGTTTACCGCCGCGCTGATCGCCATTCACCAGGGCAAGGTGCTGACGCTCGCGTTTCCGGTGCTGGCCATCGCGGTCGGCATCTGGCTGTATTTCAAGAGCCCGGCGCGCTACGTCGGCTTCATGTGGTGGGTGTGGTTCCTGAGCCCCGAAGTTCGACGTCTCGCCGACTGGTCGAAGGGCGCGTTCACGCCGACGAGCCTGATCCAGGTCGCGCCGCTCGCGGTGACGATGATCGCCGGGTTCGGGCTGCTCAGGCATTACCGCGTGCTTGCGCAGCGGCGCGGGATTCCCGTGCTGCTGATGCTGTTCGGGCTGACGTATGCATATCTGGTCGGGATCGTGTCGAGCGGCGTGATGGCCGCGACCTACGACCTCGCGAACTGGGTGTACCCGGTGCTGATCGGCTTTCACATCATGGTCAACTCGCGCGACTATCCCGAGTACCGCGACGTGCTGCTGTCCACGTTCATGTGGGGCATGCTCGTGATGGGCGTGTACGGCGTCGTGCAGTACTTCGTGATGCCGCAGTGGGACGTGCTGTGGATGATCGGGTCGGACATGGGTTCGCAGGGCGAGCCGGTGCCGTACGGTGTCCGCGTCTTCAGCACGATGAACTCGTCGGGGCCGTTCGCGTTCGCGATCATGGGCGCGCTGGTGTTCGTGTTCGCCGCGCCGCAGAAGGTCCGCTGGTTCGCGGGCGCCGCCGGCTTCGTGTCGTTCGCGCTGTGTCTCGTGCGCTCGACCTGGGGCGGCTGGGTGATCGCGCTCGCGATCCAGCTCGTGCAGTCGAGCAACCGCGTGCGGATGCGGATCCTGATCAGCGGTGTCGTGCTGGTCGGGCTATGCGTGCCGCTGCTGACCGTCGGGCCGGTGGCCGACCGCCTCGGCGCGCGCCTGCAATCGATCACGAACCTGAAGGACGACCGCAGCTACGACGACCGCAACAAGTTCTACGCGACCTTCGCGCAAACGGCGTTCACCGACGTCGCCGGCGAGGGGATGGGCGCGACCGGCGCGTCCACCAAGCTGTCGAGCGACAGCGGCGAGCTCGGCAAGTACGGCAGCTTCGACAGCGGCGTGATGAACGTGCCGTTCGTGCTCGGCTGGCCCGGCACGCTGCTGTACCTGTCGGGCGTCGTGATGCTGCTCGCCCGCACCCTGCGCGCGGCGTTCAAGCTGCGCAAGGACAAGTTCGTCGGCGCATGCCTGAGCCTGTGCCTGTCGGTGTTCGCGATGCTCGTGTTCACGAACTCGCTGATCGGCACGGGCGGCCTGCTGCTGTTCACGGCCATTTTTTCAATACTATCCGCGGCGCACTGGCAGAAGGCACAGCGCCTGCTGGCCGCCGCGCGTTCACGGGGAGGCGACCATTGAGAATCGCGATCGTCACGCACGTCGTGCGACATAACGACGGGCAGGGCCGCGTCAATTACGAAATCGCGCGCGCGGCGCTGGCCGAGAACTACGAGGTCACGCTGGTCGCGTCGCATGTCGCGCCCGAGCTGCTTGCCGACCCGCGCGTGCGCTGGGTGCCAGTGAAGGTCGGCGGCTTCTGGCCGTCGAATCTCGTCAAGCAGCAGGTGTTCGCGCTGAAGAGCGCGTGGTGGCTGCGCGCGCATCGCAGCGAGTACGACGTGCTGCACGTAAACGGCTTCATTTCGTGGATCAAGGCCGACGTGAATACCGCGCACTTCGTGCACGGCGGCTGGTTCAAGAGCCCGTATTACCCGTTCGGGCTGACGAAGGGGATGTGGTCGGCCTACCAGTACGTCTACACGCGCGTGAATACGGCGCTCGAGCGCTGGGCGTACCGGCGTTCGCGCGCGATCACGGCCGTGTCGCAGAAGGTGGCCGACGAGATCGCCGGGCTCGGCATCGACAGCGGCAAGATCAGCGTGATCTACAACGGCGTCGACGGCAGCGCGTTCGCGGGCGCGCAGGCCGATCGCGCGGCGTTCAAGCTGCCGGACGATGCGTTCCTGCTGCTGTTCGTCGGCGACCTGCGCACGCCGCGCAAGAACCTCGGCACCGTGCTGAAGGCGCTGACGAAGCTGCCGGCGAACGTCCATCTCGCGGTGGCGGGCTATCTGCCCGGCAGCCCGTATCCGGACGAGGCGCGCGCGCTCGGCATCGATTCGCGCGTGCATTTCCTCGGTCTCGTGAAGAACATGCCGACGCTGATGCGCTCGGTCGACGCCTACGTGTTTCCGTCGCGCTACGAAGCGATGAGCCTGTCGCTGCTGGAAGCAATGGCGGCCGGGCTGCCGGTCGTCACCGCGCGCACCGCCGGCGGCGCGGAAATCATTACGCGCGACTGCGGGATCGTGCTGGAGGACCCCGACGATCCGGCCGCGCTCGCGCAGGCGATCGGCTCGCTCGCGGCGTCGCGCGACACCTGTCGCGCGATGGGCGACGCGGCCCGCGAACTGATGACCCGTTTCGGCTGGGCCCACATGGGCGCCCAGTATGTCGCGCTATACCGGCGCATCGGCCAACCCTCGCAGCCGTCCGCCTTCGAGCGGGTCGAGCATGCGGTTACGCAGGAGCAGTCGTAATGTCCCAATCTTCCCGGCCGATCAAATCGTTGCAGATTGGCATGCACTGGTTCCCCGAACGCGCGGGCGGCCTCGACCGGATGTACTACTCGCTCGTCGGCGCGCTGCCCGGTGCGGGCGTCGAGGTGCGCGGGCTCGTTGCCGGCTCGCCGAAGGTCGCCGACGACACGGGCGGTGCGATCCAGGGCTTCGGACCCGCGTCGCAGCCGCTTGCGCGCCGCATGCTCGCCGCGCGCCGCGCGTTGCGCGACGAGATCCGCAGCGAGCGTCCGGACGTGATTTCGTCGCACTTCGCGCTGTACACGTTCCCGGGCCTCGACGTGACGCGCGGGATTCCGCAGGTGTCGCATTTCCAGGGGCCGTGGGCCGACGAAAGCCAGGTCGAGGGCGCCGCGTCGCTCGGGCAGCGCGCGAAGCGCTATCTCGAACAGGCCGTCTATACGCGCTCGTCGCGCCTGATCGTGCTGTCGCAGGCCTTCGGCCAGATCCTGACGAACCGCTACGGCATCGATCCGTCGCGCGTGCGCGTGATTCCCGGCTGCGTCGATACCGCGCAGTTCGATACGCCGCTCACGCCGGCCGAGGCGCGGCACAAGCTGCAACTGCCGCAGGACCGGCCGATCGTGCTGGCCGTGCGCCGGCTCGTGCGGCGCATGGGGCTGGAAGACCTGATCGACGCGATCGGTCTCGTCAAGCACCGTCACCCGGACGTGCTGCTGCTGATCGCCGGCAAAGGCAAGATCGGCGAGGAACTGCAGCAGCGCATCGACGACGCTGGGTTGCAGGACAACGTGAAGCTGCTCGGGTTCGTGCCCGACCATCATCTCGCGGCGCTGTACCGCGCGGCGACGGTCAGCGTCGTGCCGACGGTCGCGCTCGAAGGCTTCGGGCTGATCACGGTCGAATCGCTGGCGTCCGGCACGCCGGTGCTGGTGACGCCGGTCGGCGGGCTGCCGGAGGCGGTGGCCGGGTTGTCCGACGATCTCGTGCTGCCGTCGACGGGCGCGGATGCGATCGCGGAAGGGCTCGGCGGCGCGCTGTCGGGCGCGATCACGCTGCCGGACGAGGCCGCGTGCAAGCGCTACGCGCGCGACCATTTCGACAACGCGGTGATCGCGCGCCGCGTCGCCGGCGTGTACGAAGAGGCGATCCAGGCGGCGGGGTAAGCGAACGCGGCACGCCGCCGCGACGGTCGGGCCGGCGCACGCGCATGCGTCCGGTCCGCATGCCGGCCGCTCGATCCGGGCGAGCCGGTTTTTTTTCGTTCCGTGCGAGGCAGGCCGCGGTTCGCGCTCGGTGTTCGACACTTCGACACGCGTCATGCACGCCGGAGCGTCACGGCCCATACGGCGAATGCACCCACGCTGACCGCCGCCCCGAGCCCGCAGACGCCGATCCATCCGGCGTGCGCATACATCATCGTCGACGCAATCGCGCCGAGCCCGCTGCCGACTGAATAGAACAGCATGTAGCACCCGACAAGGCGCGCGTGCGCATCGGGCCGCGCGCCGAGGATCATGCTCTGGTTCACGACGTGGACGGCCTGCCCACCGACGTCGAGCAGCACGATGCCGACGACCAGCAGCGCGATCGACGTACCGGCGAACGCGAGCGGCAGCCACGAGAGCGCGAGCAGTGCGAGCGCGGTGCCGGTCGCGGCTTCGCCAAGGCCGCGATCCGCAAGCCGGCCGGCGCGCGCGGCGGCTGCCGCACCCAGCGCGCCGACCAGACCGAATGCGCCGATCTGCGTATGCGACATCGCATGCGGCGGTGCGCTCAGCGGCAGCACGAGCGCGCTCCAGAAGATGCTGAACGCCGCGAACAGCAGCAGTGCGATCGCCCCGCGCACACGCAGCACGCGCTCGTCGCGCAGCAGCGTGACCATCGAACCGAGCAGCGCCGCGTAGCCGATGCGCGCGCGCGGCGCGTCCGCATCGGGCAACAGCCGCGCCAGCGCGACCAGCATCGCGATCGCGAGCGCGCCCGACACCAGATAAACCGCACGCCAGCCGGCGACATCCGTGACGACGCCCGCGAGCGCGCGCGCGGCGAGCAGGCCGATCACGACGCCGCCCTGCGCCGCGCCGACCACGCGGCCGCGCTCGCCGGCGCCTGCAAGCGCGGCCGAGCAGGCGATCAGCCCTTGCGTCATCGCGGTGCCGAGCAGCCCGACCGCGACCATGCCGGCCAGCAATGCGATGCGCGTCGGCGAGGCGGCCACGCCGATGCATGCCGCCGTCAGCAGCAGAAGTTGAACGGTGATCAGGCGTTTGCGGTTCAGCAGGTCGCCGAGCGGCACGACGAACAGCAGCGCGAGCGCGCAGCCGAGTTGCGTCGCGGTGATGACGCCGCCGACCGCTGCCTGCGATACGCCGAAGTCATGTGCGATCGAGTCGAGCAGCGGCTGTGCGTAGTACACGTTCGCGACGCTCGCCGCGCAGCAGACGGCGAGCAGCACGACGCGCGCCGTCGACACCCGCGAGACGGCGATCGGACGAGCGGTGCGCGACGTCGCGTTCGACGCGACCGTTCCTGAACTGGGTGATTCCATGGGGTGTCTCACGCTCACTCAAGTGGTTGCAATTTGAAACTAGTGTGAGTGTAGGAAAAGTGGTTTTAAAATGCAACCTGTGTGACGGCGGGCGATGGGCCCGCGCACGGACAGCCGGCGGCCCGCGAAGGTGCCGGCGCGACAGCGGAGAGCAATATGGCCAGGCAGAAAAGTCTCGCGGATTCGCCGTGCCCGGTGGCACGGGCGACCGATATCGTCGGCGATCGCTGGGCATTGCTGATCGTGCGCGATGCGTTCGACGGCGTGCGCCGGTTCGGCGATTTCCGCGCGAGCCTCGGCGTCGCGAGCAACATCCTGTCGGACCGGCTCAGGATGCTGGTGGACGCAGGCGTATTCGAAGTCGTGCCCGCGTCGGACGGCAGCGCATATCAGGAGTACGCGTTGACGAAGAAGGGCGAGGGGCTGTTTCCAGTGATCGTGATGTTGCGGCAGTGGGGCGAGGCAAACCTGTTCGAGCGCGGCGAGCTGCATTCGGTGCTGGTCGAGCGCAAGACGGGCCGGGCGATCCGCAAGCTCGCGCTTCGGCACGACGACGGCCGGCCGCTGAAGGCGGCGGAGACGGTCGTGCGGAAGGTGGGCGACGAGGGGGGCGGGACGCGGGCGTGAGTGTTCGTTCGCCACGGGACGCAAGAACCGATCGTGTCCGCTTCGCGGCGTCGACGCACCGGTCACGCGCCCGATGACGGCCGACCGCACCGTTCAATCGGCTGCCGACGCCGCGCGACGCGCACCGGATGCACCGCGATGCGCGTCCGGCCTGACCAGCGTCGCGAGCAGCGCGGCCGCGACCAGCAGCCCGGCCGACACACCGGTTTCGACATGCAGGCCCTCGACGGTCTGCCACGCGGCGCCGTTGCCCGCGACCGCGCCGAACGCGGCGACGCCCATCGCGCCGCCGGTCTGTCGTGCGGTGTTCAGCACCGCCGATGCGATACCCGCGCACTCATGCTCGACCGACGCGAGCACGGCCGTCGTCATCGCCGGCACCGCGAAGCCCATGCCGGCCGGAATCAGCAGGAACGGCACGAGCAGCAGCGGCAGCGGCGTCGACGCATCGATGAAATGCAGCGCGCCGTAGCCGAGCGCGGCAACCAGCGCGCCCGCGAGCATCGGCGCGCGCGGGCCGTGACGCGCGACCGCGCGGCCGCTCGCGAGGTTCGCCAGCAGGAAGCCGCCCGTGAGCGGCAGGAACGCGAGCCCCGCCTGCCACGCCGATTCGCCGCGCACGCGCTGCAGGTACAGCGCAAGCACGAACACGGTGCCGTAGTACGTGAGGTTCACGCAGATTCCGAACAGGACAGCCGCGCTGAACGTGCGGCGGCGGAACAGCGACAGCGGCAGCATCGGCATCGCGGTGTGCGACTCGACCGCGACGAACGCGAGCCCGGCCAGCGCCGCGAGCGCGAAGCCGCCGGCGACGACCGGATGCGTGAAGCCGAGCGGTTGCCATTCGATCACGGCGGCGGTCAGCGCGGTCAGCATCGCGATCGCGATGAACTGACCGCGCAGGTCGAGTGCCCGCGCGGTGCGCACGGGCGTCGCCGGTTGCTTCGATGCAGCGCCGATGTGACGCGCGGGCACCCATGCGAACGTGGCCGCCAGCCCCGCCGCACACAGCGGCAGGTTTACGAGAAAGATGCCGCGCCAGCCCCATGCTGAGATCAGCAGGCCGCCCACGACCGGGCCGGCCGCGATCGAGATCGAGCCCGCGGCAGTCCACCAGCCGACGGCACGGGCGCGCAGAGGCGGATCATGCCGGCACGCATCGTTGAGCAGTGCGAGCGAATTCGGCAGCATCGCCGCGGCACCGACGCCTTGCAGCGCGCGGGCCGCGATCAGCATCGCGGGCGCGATGGCGGCGCCGCACGCAAGCGACGCGAGTGCGAACAGCACGAGGCCGACGACGTACATGCGGCGTGCGCCGAAGCGGTCGCCAAGCGCGCCGCCCGACAGCATCAGCACCGCGAACGCGAGCGTATACGCATCGACGACCCACTGCAGGCCGGCGACCGGCATATGCAGATCGCCGGCCAGATGCGCGAGCGCGATGTTGACGATCGTTACGTCGAGTTGCGTGACGACGAAGCCGATGCTGACGGTCGCGACGATGCGGGCGAGCCCGGGCGGAAAGGCGGGGGAGCGCGTGGTCGTATCCATGCGCCCATCGTAGGACGCGACGGGCGGGCGACGTTTCAGGGAGGCGTGAAGCGTCGATACCGTCGCGATGTGGCCGGCTTGCCGACCGCCGCGCGACAGGGGAACGGAGGCCGTGAGGCTAAGCGAGCCGTGACACGGCTTTCCGGCACGCCGGGCGACGCGCGCGAGCGCTCAGTGCCGCTCGCCGCGCCAGCGCCCCGGTGCGACGCCGAAGCGCTTCTTGAAAGCGTGCGTGAAGGTGCTCTGGTCGGCGAAGCCGACCATGCCGGCGATGTCGACGAGCGGATGGCGGCCGTCCGCCAGCAGCACGACGGCGGCGTCGAGCCGCAGCCGCTGCAGGTAGCGATGCGGGGTTTCGCCGAACGCGTCGACGAACAGTTGATGAAAGCGGCGCATTCCGTAACCACAGTGCGCGGCGAGATCGGCGATGCGCAGTGGTTCCGCGAGCCGCGCGCGCAGCCAGCGGTCGATGCGCGCGAAATCCAGGCCCGCCGCGGGCGCGGCGAGGCCGGCATTGTCGAGCAGCGCGTCGCACAGACGCGCGGCGGCCTGCCACTGGAAGCGATGCGCGCGCTGCGTGTCGCCGGCTGTCCCGTCGAATTGCGCGGCCGCCGCCGCGACCTGCGCGACGAGCGACGTGAGCGCCGGGTCGATCGACACGGCACGCGCGCTGTCGAACAGCCGCTGGGGCACCGCGAGCGACGCGGCGGGCAAGTCGAGCACGAGCTGGCGATTCTCGCCGAGGCCCGAGTAATCGTGGCGCGCGCCGGCCGGAATCAGCCACGCCGCGTGCCGGTCGATGCGCTGGCCGACGCCGTCCACCGCCATCACCATCGCGCCGTCGACGCCGATCACGACCTGATGAAAGTCGTGCACGTCGGACGCTTCGCACGTGTCGTAACGGCGCAGCGCGATGGCGGGAGACGGGATGCGTTCCATCGGAAGGACGTCGGCCGACGGCGTCGTCAGACGGCGAGCAGTTCGACTTCGAACACGAGCGTCGCGTTCGGGGGGATCACGCCGCCTGCGCCGCGCGGGCCGTAGCCGAGTTGCGGCGGGATCGTCAGGCGACGCACGCCGCCGACCTTCATGCCCTGCACGCCTTCGTCCCAGCCCTTGATGACCATGCCGCCGCCGAGCACGAACGCGAACGGGTCGTTGCGATCCTTGCTCGAATCGAATTTCTGACCGTCGGTCAGCCAGCCCGTGTAGTGGACGCTGACGGTCTGGCCGGCTTGCGCTTCCGCGCCGCTGCCTTCGGTCAGGTCTTCGATTTTGAGGCCCGATGCGGTCGTGGTGACAGACATGACTTCTCCTGAAAGGGGTTGGGTAAAACCGCTATTGTAGGCGAGCGGGCAGGGGGCCGCCTTACGCGACAAGCGCCCCGCGGCATGCCGATCGCGCGCCGGCCGCGGTGGTGGTCTTGCATTCCGCCTGAAACGCGAATGGAACGCGAATGGAACGCGCGTTTGAATTTTTCGCGAACCGGATCGACGGGGTTGCGCCGCGCGAACGGGGCGCGCGTATGAATCGGTGCCACCTGGCTGCTCGGCGTCACGTCGGGCGGCGCCGCGTGATCCCGCGAAACGCCCGTCGCGCGGGGTGTGTGTGCCGGTTTCGGCGCGTGCGTGCGCCGTCTGGCTGCCGGTCGCGTACCGGCGTGCGCGTTCGAATCCCGGCGCGGCCGAATGCCGCTCGAACCTCGTTTTTTCCGCGCTGCCGACCGTGCGCTGTTTGGAAGCGCGCGTCTACCGCGCGGCTTGCGCGCGGCGCCGGCCGGCGCCTATCTTTACAGTTATCGATGTCAAGATTTCGGCGTTGCGCGATGCGCTGCCCGGGCCCGCGCCGACAAGGCCGCGACGGCTGGCGGGCCACCCGAAAACCAGGAGAACGACGAACATGAAGTCAGCCGCTTCAGCCATTGCAGCCGAGGTGATGCCAGTGCGCCGCGACCTGCGCTTCGACCTGCCGGTCGAGCGCGCGAAGGACTGGCATGGGCTCGGCCCGCACGTGACCCACTTCTTCAACGCGCTGTCGCTGCTGTTTCCGGCCGGCGAACGCTTTTTCATGGATTCGGTGCGCAATTATCGCGACCGGATCGACGACCCGGTGCTCAAGCGGCAGGTGCTCGGCTTCATCGGCCAGGAGGCGATGCATACGCGCGAGCATGTCGAATACAACGAGCTGATGCAGGCCAACCGCCTGCCCGCGCGCAAGCTCGACAAGCGAGTATGGACGGTGCTCGGCTTCATGAAGCGCACGCTGCCGCATTCGGTGCAGCTCGCGCACACGGTCGCCGCCGAACACTACACGGCGATGCTCGCGGACTGGCTCCTGTGCGACCCGACGCGCCTGGACGGCTCGGTCGAAGGCTACCGGCAGATGTGGCTGTGGCATGCGCTCGAGGAAACCGAGCACAAGGCCGTGTCCTACGACGTGTGGAACGCCGTGATGAAACCGGGCCTGCGCCGCTACCTGATCCGCGTCGGCGTGTACTTGGTGACGACGCTGACGTTCTGGCCGACGGTGTTCCTGATGCACGTGACGCTGCTGTCGCGCGATCGCGACATCAGGCATCGTGTGCGCGGCATGCTGCGCATGATTGCATTCCTGTACGGGCCGCGCCGCGGGCTGTTCCCGCGCATCGCGGGTGAATGGCTGAGCTTTTTCCGGCCCGGCTTCCATCCGTGGGACCACGACAATCGCCACCACCTCGCGCGCGTCGACACGCTCGCCGCCGCCTACGGAGAACACGACGGCGCGTCGGCCGGACGCGGCCGCGCTCACGCACTCGCGCCGCTCGCATCGGGGCGCTGACGCCGCCACGCCGCGCGGCACGTGTTGCGTTCGTGCATCATCCCCACTTCTTCTGACGATTGACCGGCGTCAAGCGGAAAACGGTTGCGCGAGCGCGTGCCGGTACCGCCGCCGGGGCCGCGCCGGCGTTTGCCGCCGGGCCGATTCCACATGCCCGGCGTCGCGTGTCGTACCGGCGCGCCCGCACCGGCGCGGCTTCGCGCGCCCGATATCCGTACGGCCATGTTTCCGCACCCGCCTCGCCACCGGGATATCACCCATCTAGCCGCGCACCGGCGGCGCCGATATACCGTTCATGAAAGGATCCGCCCGGCGCGCGATTATTGCCCGGGGGGATTTTATTCGGACGGAAATGCGGCCAATATGTCGGTTCGATCGAGGTCCTTCGGATGCGGCGGCGAGCCGGCGCACGATACCAACGCCAAGCGGGGAACAACGATGGTTGCAAGGTCACCCGACGCAAGCGGGACGGCGGCGTCCGAGATGCCGCCCGTGTCCGTTACCGCTCCTGAGGCTGGGCGCAAGCTGTTCGTCATCATGCGTTCGCCGGACGAGCCGTTGCTGGCGCAACTGCGGGAGTTCGGCTGGGACATCTCGGTCGCGAAGACGGCCGGCGCCGCGCAGAACATGACGTCCGGCGTGAATGTCGCAGCCGGGCTCGTCGATTTCTCGGGCTTCACGTCGCGCGACTATCCCGCGCTGAAAGCGTGCCTGAGCCAGCCGGCGATCGGCTGGATTTCCGTCGCGCAGGCCGGTGTCACGATCGGCGTTGCCGTGCGCGAACTCATCCGCAGCTATTGTTTCGATTACGTGACGCTGCCGTTGCCGTACGAATGGATTTCGCACGTGCTCGGCCATGCGCGCGGGATGGCCGCGCTCGATCGCGTCGACGGCGCGGCGTACGCGGCGTCGATCGGCGAGCACGGGATGATCGGCAACTGCGAAGCGATGCAGCAGCTGTTCAGCACGATCCGCAAGGTCGCGAAGACCGACGCGAGCGTGTTCATCTCCGGCGAGTCGGGTACCGGCAAGGAGCTGACGGCGCTCGCGATCCACGAGCGCTCGGTGCGTGGCAAGGGGCCGTTCGTCGCGATCAACTGCGGCGCGATTCCGCATCACCTGCTGCAGTCGGAACTGTTCGGCTACGAGCGCGGCGCATTCACCGGGGCGAACCAGCGGCGCGCAGGCCGGATCGAATCCGCGAACGGCGGCACGCTGTTTCTCGACGAAATCGGCGACATGCCGATCGAAAGCCAGGCGAGCCTGCTGCGCTTCCTGCAGGAAGGGAAGATCGAGCGGCTCGGCGGCCAGGAGTCGATTCCGGTCGACGTGCGGATCATCTCGGCGACGCACGTGGATCTCGACGGCGCGGTCGAAGCCGGACGCTTTCGCGCGGACCTCTATCACCGGCTCTGCGTGCTGCGCATTCACGAGCCGCCGCTGCGTGCGCGCGGCAAGGACATCGACATCCTCGCGCATTACGTGCTGCAGAAATACAAGGCCGACAGCGGCCGCAAGATCAGCGGCTTCACCTCGGCCGCGCTCGACGCGATGCGCCGCTACGAGTGGCCCGGCAACGTGCGCGAGTTGATCAACCGGGTGCGCCGCGCGATCGTGATGGCCGAGAGCCGGCTGCTGACGCCGCACGACCTCGGGCTCGAGGTCCCGGGCGAAACGGAGCCCGTGACGCTCGAGCAGGCGCGTTCGCTCGCCGAGCGCACCGCGATCGAAAACGCGCTGCTGCGCAACGATCACCGGATCAACAAGGCCGCCGCCGAACTCGGCATCTCGCGCGTCACGCTTTACCGGATGATGATCGAGCACGGGCTCAACGACCACGACAACAACGGCGGAAAGGACGGCGTGCCGCCCGACGACGCCGACCATCAGCGAGTCGGCTGAACGACGGCGGGAAGCGTCCACGGCCGTCCCGTGCGCGGGCGTCCGGCGCCATGTAAAGAGCGTGAAACGTTTCGTGCCGGCGGCCACCCGGATCGACCCGGCAAACGTGCGCGGCGGCGTGCCGCCCGTGCCGGGAAAATATTCCGGATCGTCCGTGCGCCTTGTCCGGCAAGGCATCGCCGCCACACGGGCGCGCCCGCCCGCGCCCCGCATGTTTCAGTTTCGCAACGTCCTGCCTTTCCCGCCCGTTCCGGTCGCGGGCTTGTCCGATGAAAGCCTTGTGCGGCCGGCCCGGAACGAAGCTGGCCCGCTCCTTGCGGAGTTTGAGGTGCGAAAGTCGATGACGTGGCGTCCGGCCGGTCCGGCAGCGAATCATGCGAGGACCGGCAAGGACGCAGTCCACGGGGATGACCGGACGGACGGGCAGCATAGCCCTGCTCCGAACGGCATGGGCCGTTATCGACGGATCGTCGGGGCGCCGGCTGTGTCCGGTTGCCGGTACAAGCTACGGATCGAATACGGGGTAGAAAAATGACGAACGATCGCCACACGCAGCGGCCGGCAGGCCGCGATCGCAGTGATTCGACCCATCGCCGGTCGACCGCGCATCTTGCTGCCGGCCGGCATGCGTCGACAGGCCACCTCTCCGCGCCCGGTGCGAGGCGGATCCGGCTGATACCCGGTCATCCGCGCCGGGCCGGCGCTTTCTCGCTCGCCAACCCGATCCGCATGGGGATGTGCACGCGGGCACCGGTTCCCCGGCGCCCGATCTTCGCTTATTGACGGCGTCGAGCGCCTGCTGTCGCCAGAGCAGGTGATCCGTTTGCAATGCGAATGACGTGCGGCGTCCGGATGCGCGATACGGACGATGAACCGGCGCGACGGCGAACGTCAGGGAGGCGTCGCCGTCCGGCGAGCAGGGGAGGGGCGGTCAGACCGCGCGCGACGGGTATCGCACCCGTCCGCGCGCGGCGCCGCTTCAGCCGCCGTAGATGTCGAAGTCGAAGTACTTCGACGCGAGCCGCTTGTACGTGCCGTCCTTGACCATGTCGAGGATCGCGCGATCGATCTTCGCCTTCAGGTCGGTGTCTTCCTTGCGCAGCCCGATGCCGGCGCCGATGCCGAGCACCTTCTCGTCGACGAGTTCGGGCCCGACGAACTGGTAGCCCGCGCCGCGCGGCGACTTCAGGAACCCGATCGCGGCCTGCACCTCGTCCTGCAGTGCGGCGTCGAGGCGGCCCGACGTCAGGTCCGCATACACGCCGTCCTGGTTCTGGTACGACACGACGTTCGCACCCTGCTTCGCCCAGTACGCCTTCGCATACGCTTCCTGGGTCGTGCCCTGTTCGACGCCGATCGACTTGCCCTTCAGCGATTCGGCCGTCGGCAGCAGCGGCGAACCCTTCTTCACGACGAGCCGCGTCGGCTGGTTGTAGATCTTCGTCGTGAAGCCGATCTGTTCCGCGCGCTGCGGCGTGATCGACATCGACGACAGCACCGCGTCGAACTTCTTCGCCTTCAGCGCCGGGATCATCCCGTCGAAATCGTTCTCGAGCCACACGCACTTCGCCTTCAGCCGTGCGCAGATCTCGTTGCCGAGGTCGATGTCGAAGCCGACGAGCTTGCCGTCGGGCGCCTTCGATTCGAACGGCGCGTAGCTGGCATCGGTGCCGAAGCGCAGCGTGGTCCAGTCCTTCGCGACGGCGGGGCCTGCCGATACCGCGAGCAGGGCGATCGAAACGGCGGCAATCAGTCTCTTCATGGTGGTTCCTTGGCGTGGTCTATCCGGTTCTGGGCGACACGGTTGCTGCGGGGGACGCGCCGCGTCCCGGTGCGCTGTCCGCACGCTCATTAACGCAGAAAATAAAATAACAGTCCAGAATGGACAAAAAATATCGATCCTTCGGACGGAATGCCGACGCCTTGGGGGGGCGACCCTTGCAAAAATGCGAAAATGGACTAATCTTGTTAGTAAATTCGTTTCGAGACTAACGATCATGTCACAGCCCGCTTTCGATTCGCATTCCGCCCCGCGGCAGGCCTCGGTCGCGCGGATGTCGGCGGCCGGCCTGCGTGCGTTCTTCAACATCGCGCGCGACTGGGAGCTGACGATCGACGAACAGATCGTGCTACTCGGGTCGCCCGGCCGCTCGACGTTCTTCAAGTGGAAGGCCGCGCCTGAATCGGCCCGCCTGCCGCGCGATACGCTCGAGCGGCTATCGCTGCTGCTCGGCATCTACAAGGCGCTGCAGATCCTGCTGCCGCAGCCGGCCGCGGCGGACACCTGGGTCAAGCGGCCCAACGACGCCGCACCGTTCGGCGGCAAGCGCGCGCTCGACCGCATGCTCGCCGGCAACGTCGGCGACCTGGTTGCCGTCCGTCAATATCTCGACGCGATGCGGGGTGGCTGGGCGTGACGATGCCGATTGAAGAAGTACAACACTGGCCCACGACCGTCGTCGACTGGGCACCTGCCTATCGCGTGATTCCCACCCGTTTTCCGGCCATCAACCTGTTCGACCGCGTGGCGGCCGCCGAGGATTTCGACGCGCTCTATGCGCTGGAATCGCTGACCAACGACCGCATCCGCAACGAAGTCGGCACGCTCGACCTCGTGCCGCCGGCCGAGCGTCGCTACGGCCCGGGTTGGGGGCCGATCATGGCCGCGTTCACGCACCTGAATCCGCAGGGCAGCCGCTTTTCCGACGGCAGCTACGGCGTGTTCTACTGCGGACGGTCGCGCGATACGGCGATCGCCGAGACGCGCTATCACAGCGGGCTGTTCCTGGCCGCGACGAAGGAGGCGCCGATGCGCCAGCAGATGCGGCTGTACACGGTGTACGCGCAGGGCGACGTCGCCGACGTGCGCACGTGGCCGCAGCGCAGCCCGGGGCTGCTCGATCCGCTCGACTACAGCGCCGGGCAGGCGCTCGGTCGCACGGTGCGCAATGCGGGCGGCGCGGGGATCGTCTATCCGTCGGTGCGCGATCCGCGCGGCGAGTGTCTCGCGGCGTTCCGCACGACGTTGCTGCGCGACTGCCATCACGCGGCGTATCTCGAATACAACTGGAACGGTTCCGCGATCGATGCGGTGTTCGAACTGAACCAGGTCGGCTAGCCAGCGCGTCGGGCATGCCATGAACGCTGCCGGCCCCAAGCCCCGTCATTGGCGTGATCAGGCCTTAAGGCAGCGGCAGGTCGCCCGCATGACGTGCGCGCGCGTCGGCCTGGGTGAGCGACCACGTCTCGCCCGTGCACGGCTCGACGATCGTCAGGCGTCCGGACGGTGCGAACGCGCCGGTGTCGATGAACCATTGCGCGCCGATGCGCTGCGGCGCGCGCACGGGCGTGTGGCCGGTGCAGGTCAGCGACAGGCCGGCCTGCCGGGCCGGGTCGGCGAGCCCCTGCACCAGGTCGCGCCCCCAGATCAGCCGCTCGCGCACGTCGGGCGAATAGCTGCCCGTGTCGAGTTCGGCGTCCGAACCGAAGAATTCCGCATGCAGCACGTTGAAGCGCACGGGGCCGTCGCCGATCACGCGCACGAGCGGCAGCGCGTCGACGCGTGCCGCATGCGCGTGCAGCCGTTCCGGCGGAAGATCGGCGCCCCAGTCGCCGCCGATTCCGCGCCACGCATCGGGCGACAGCTTGCCGCGCGATACGAGGCTCAGCACTTCTTCGTGATTGCCGCGCACCACGTGGCACCACGGGCGATCGAGCAGCTCGAGCGCGGTTTCGGACGCGGGGCCGCGATCGACGAGATCGCCGACCGAGAACAGCCGGTCGCGAGCCGGGTCGAAGCCGATGTCGTGCAGCAGCGCGCGCAGCACATCCACGCAACCGTGCAGATCGCCGACGACGAAGTCGCGGCCGGCCGCGTTCGCGGGATGATGGCAGAGGACGGGAGTCATCCCGATATCTTAGGCGCTCACGCCCATCGCAACGTCATGCAGGAATGGCGATAATCGGGGCGGTACCGCCCGGCACGGCGCAGCGGGCCGTTCGCACGCCGGCTGAACCCTTTCCATCCGCTTTCGGAATCGTACGATGACGCTTTATCCGCAGGTGTTACGCAATCGGCCGCGCATGGTCGCCGCCTTCGCCGCCGGCGTGCTGTGCGCGGTGCTGCTGCCGTGGCAGTTGAGGCCGACCGCGCGCGCGCTGATCGGCTGGGATTGCACGATCTGGCTGTATCTCGTGCTGATGTGGGTGCGCATGGTCACCGCGCATCATCACCAGGTGCGCGAGATCGCGATCCGCGAGGACGAGAGCGCGACGACCGTGCTGACGGTCATCTGCATCGCGACGGTCGCGAGCGTCGCCGCGATCGCGATCGAACTCGCGACCGCGAAGAACGTGGGCTTTCGCGCCGGGCTCGGCCATTACGCGGTCACGGGCGCGACGCTGTTCGGCGCATGGTTCCTGATTCCGACGATCTTCACGCTGCACTATGCTCGGCTCTATTACGGCTCGCCGAGCGGCGATCGCGCGCTGCGGTTCCCCGACCGTAACCCCGAGCCCGATTACTGGGATTTCCTGTATTTCGCGTTTACGCTCGCGGTCGCGTCGCAGACGGCCGACGTGTCGCTCGCGAACCGTTCCGCTCGGCGCGCGGTGCTCGCGCAGTCCATCCTGTCGTTCTACTTCAACATGGCCGTGCTCGGGCTGTCGATCAACGTCGCGGCAGGGTTGTTGAGCTGACGCGGGTGACTTGAGCCGTTCGTACGCACTGCCACGCTCGAGCGTGCGGCGGTCGGCGGGCCGCGCGAGGATCGCTTCGAGAAAGCACGCGATTGCCGTGTGCGTGCCGCCTCGTGCCGTTTCTCGTGGTCACGCGCCGCGCCGCATCGCGATCCACGCCCCCCAGAACAGGCTCGAGAAAAAGCGCAGCGGCGCATCGAAGCCCGCATCGTGCAGCAACGCGAACACGGCTTCCTCGGCAGCCGGCGGATCGGCGCCCTGCAGGATTTTCGCCAGCTGCGCACGCACGGCGTCGGGCGTCGCGCCCTTCATCCGCCAGCGCTGTTGCCACGCGTCGAGCAGGCGAGGGTGGTCCGCATAGCGGCGATAGTTGCCCGCGATCACGAGCGGTGCGCCGGGCTTCAGGCGGCGCGCGATCGCATCCAGCAGCGCGGCCTTCGCCGCGTCGCCGGGGACGTGATGCAGCACGCCGATCAGCGTCGCGCCGTCGAAGGCCGGCGCATCGGGCAGCGCATCGACGCCGGCCTCGACGAATTGCGTGCGTGCGGCGAACCCCGCCGCTTCGACGTTGGCACGCGCGAGCGCGAGCATCGGCGCGGACGGATCGACGGCCGTGAACTGCCAGCCGGGTTCCAGGGCCGCGGGTACGCAGATTTCCTGCCCGGTGCCGCCTGCTCCCACGACGAGGAGCCGCGCCTGCGGCACACCGATCGCCGATGCGAGCATGCACGCGGCCAGCTCGTGGCACGCGTCGTAGCCGGCGAGCGCGATGCGGGATTGTTCGGCGTATTCGTGCGCGCGTGCCGGATCGAACTTCGCGGCGCTGGCGGGGAGCGACATGGCGGATTCCTCGGGTTCGGGCGCGGACGGGGTGCCCACGCGCATCGCACGGAGCGTAAGCGCGGGTCGGCCGCGCAACAAGGCGAGCGGCCATTCCGGTATGCGGACTACCCGACTCGGCGCGCCACATGCGCAACGATTGACGGGGTCGATTCGCATTAAAAAATGTGAGGAGTCGATGCATCGCGGCCGTGAAACCGGCGCATACTTTTCTTCCCCCCTGCCTGGCCGTCGCATGCCGGGCCCCGATGCGCCGCGCCGACCGCGCGGCCATGCCGCTCGGCACGCACGAGGAGCGCATGATGTCAGATTGTCCGCACGATCCGTATGCGCAGCACTACATTCACTGCCTGCCGTCCGGCGCGCAGCCCTGCGGCGCGCTCGGGACGTCGCCGCGCACGCATTTCCGCGTATGGGCACCGGGCAGCACGCATGTTCAGCTCGAACTCGATACCGGTATGGGCCCGACGCTCGTCCCGATGACGGCGGCCGGTCCGCACTGGTTCGAGGCGTTCGTCGAATGCGGTGCGGGCGCGCGTTACCGTTATCGGCTCGACGACGTCACGTCGATTCCGGATCCCGCATCGCGTTCGCAACCCGACGGGCTCAACGGCCCGAGCGAGGTCGTCGATCCGCGCGCATTCACGTGGCACAACACGTTCTGGCGCGGACGTCCGTGGGAGGGCATTGCGCTGTACGCGATTCGTCCGCACGCGGTCGGCGGCTTCGACGGCGTGCGCCGCCGGTTGCCTCAGCTTGCCCGTCTCGGCGTAACCGCGCTGGAGTTGCTCGCGTCGCCGCACGACAGCCTGCCATTCGCGCCGCTCGCGGCGGAGGGCGGCCCCGACGCACTGAAGGCGCTGATCGACGATGCGCACGGCTACGGTCTCGCGGTGCTGCTGGAGCTCGATTACGCGCGCTTCGGCAGCGGCACCGACGCGCTGCGTCATTACGCGGCACCGTTCTTTCATACGCGCGACGATCCGCTGCAGGTGCCGCCGCTCGCGCTCGACCATCCGGAGGTTTGCGACTTCTTCTGCGACAACGCGCTGTACTGGATCGACGAATACCGTTGCGACGGCTTGCGGCTGCGCGAGGCCGACCGGATCGGCACGTCGTGGCTGCGGGAGATCGCCGATCGCGTGCGCGCGGCCGTGCCGGCCGACCGGATGATCCACCTCGTGCTCGGCAGCGAGCGTCATCCGGTGCATCTGGCCGATACGCATTTCGATGCGCAGTTGAACGGTTGCGGAGAACGCGCGCTGCATCGGCTGACGGGGCGCGACGTGTCGGTGCACGAAGGGATTTCGCCGAACCAGTCGATCCACACGCTTGCTCGCGCGCTGACCGCGGCAGGCGCGGCATTCCAGCCGGCCACGGCGGGCGACGGTCCAGGCGCCGAAGGGTTGTCGCTCACGTCGCTGGTGCTCTCCGACGGCGCATGGCGCGAAAGCGAGCATGGCGACCACGAGCAAACTCCCGACCTCGCGGCGCTTGCGCTATCGCTGCTCACGCCGCAGATCCCGCTGATCTTCGACGAAACCGCGCGCGATGTCGATCGTGCGCATTTCGTGCAGTCGGCGCTCGCGGTGCGCGCGAAGCTGATTGCGCCGCGGCTGTCCGATTGCCGGCCACAGGACGCGCATGCGCTGAAGGCGAGCGGTGACGGGGACGCCGATGCGCTGCTTGCATCATGGCGGCTCGCCGATGACGAGACGCTGACCATCGCATTGAACCTGTCGCCCGACGCGGTGCCGTTCGATGCGCCGAGCGGGCAGGTCGTGTTCGAGACGCCGGCACGCGCACGCGACCGGGTCGATGAAGGGGAGTTGCCGCCGTATTCGCTCGTCGCGTGGCTGACGGGCGACGTCAACCGGTACGCGCTGACGCACGACGTGCGCCGGATCGACGGCAGCGCACGGCACGCAATGCGTCCCGTTCCGGGCGCATGATGCCTGCGGCCGGCCGGATGCTGGCGCACCCGGCCGCACTTACCAGAAGCTGCGAATGCCCGCGACGCCGTACGCGCCGTGGCGGCGCGCTTCGCCGAGATGCGCACGTGTCATGCCGCCGAGCGCATAGACCGGCATCGCGGCCTGCGCGGCCAACGCGGCGAATCGCGTCCAGCCGAGCGTCGGCGCCCCAGGATGGCTGAGTGTCGGCAATACGGGCGACAGCGTGACGAAATCCACGCCCGCGCGCGCGGCCAGCACGAGATCGTCGGCCGCGTGGCATGCGGCCGACATGACGCGCGCGGCCGGCAGCGGCCGTTGCGCGACCGCGCGCAGCGCGGCGCCGTCGAGGTGCCAGCCCGCGCCGTCGAGCTGCATCACGCCCGCCACATCGATCGGCCCGTTGAGCATCAGTTGCGCGCCGGCCGCGTCGCAGCGCGCAAGCGTATCGGCGGCCAGCCGCGCGAACGCGTCTGCATCGAACGACTTCACGCGCAACTGCACGAGCGTCTCGCCGCGCGCCAGCACGGCCGACAGCCTGTCGAGGAACGCGTGGCAATCGGCGGCCGACGCGGACGCCGGCTCCGGCGTGATCACGTAGCAGCGCGGCAACGTCGGACTCATCGCGCGCGGCGAGCGGCGGCCGTCATTCGTCCGCCTCCTTCGCGATCTTCGGGTAGACGCGCACCAGCACGATGCGCGGCCCGTTCATCTTCTTCACGACGACGTCGAAGCGATCGAACGACACGCGCTGCCCTTCGGTCGGCAAATCGCTGAGCGCCTGGATCACGAGGCCGCCGACCGATTCCGCGCGCCCTTCGTCGATGTCGATGCCGAGCGCCTGCTCGAGCGACACGACGGGCAGGCTACCCTTGCCCATCAGCGTGCCGTCGTCGAGGCGGCTCCAGTCTGCATCGCCCTGGCGGAACTCGTCGTGGATCTGGCCGACCAGCGCGCCGAGCAGGTTGTCGAGCGTCAGGAAGCCGATCGGCTTCTCGCCCTTGTTGCCGACCAGCGCGAAGTGCGGCGCGCCCTTGCGGAAGCGGCGGAACAGGTCGAGTGCCGGCGTGTCGGGCTTCACGTACTGCACAGGGCGCACGTAGTCGGACAGGTCCTCGAGCGCCGCCCCGGCATGACGCGCGAGCAGCAGGTCCTTCAGGTGGATCAGCCCGCTCACCTCTTCGCGCGACGCATCCTCGAACAGCGGATAGCGGCTGAAGCGATGCCGCGCGACGATCTCCATGTTGTCGGGCAGCGGCAGGTCGCGGCGCAGGCCGATCATTTCATGGGCCGGCCGCATCAGGTCCGATACCGTCATCGACGAGAAATCGAGCGAATGCGCGAGCGTGTTCCACTCGTCGTTGGAGTACGTGCCGCGGGCCGGCTGAGCCGTGTTGCCCGCGCTGCGGCGGCTGCGCAGGATCAGCTTCAGCTCGTCGGTCGAGTAGTGCGCATCGCCGCCGTGGTCGGCCGACAGCCCCGCGAGCTTCAGCACCGCATTCGCGCTGCTGTTGAGCACCCAGATCGCCGGATACATCGCCCAGTAGAACGCGTAGAGCGGCAGCGCGACCCACAGGCCGACCTTTTCCGACTGGCGGATCGCCATCGATTTCGGGGCGAGCTCGCCAACCACGATGTGCAGGAACGAGATCAGCGAAAACGCGAACACGAGCGAGATCAGGTGCACGATGCGTTCGGACTGCACGCCGATCAGGTCGAGCAGCGGGCCGATCAGTTCCGCGAACGCCGGCTCGCCGACCCAGCCGAGGCCGAGCGACGCGAGCGTGATGCCGAGCTGGCAGGCGGACAGATAGGCGTCGAGCCGGCCGTGCACGATGGCGAGGATGCGCCCGCGCAGGCCGTGCTTGCGGGCAAGTGTCTTGACGCGCGTCGCGCGCAGTTTGACGAGGCCGAATTCGGCTGCGACGAAAAACCCGTTCAGGGCCACCAGGAACAACGCGCCGATGAGCGCGAAGATCTGTAACAAAGAATCGCTCCAGTCATGAAAGGCCCATCAGTATAGGGCCTGAAAGTGAAGTGTAATGATTCGGGCTGCCGATCGCTTACACCTGCGCCTCGCAGGGGACGCAGAGCGAGAGGGTGACGGCGGAGTTGTCGGCGAACGGGGTGTGGGTGAAGGTGCCGCCGTGCGCGAGGGCGACACGCTGGCACAGCGCGAGCGTCCCGGCGACGCGCTTCGCGTCGCGCGCGCGCAGCATCTCGTGGCGGGCGAACGGTTCGAATGCGTGCGGCAGCGCGGGATCGGCGAGGGCGTCGGCGTTCACGTCGCAGGTGACGTGCGCGACGCACAGCGCGCCGTCGCGCGTGCATGTGAGGGTCACGCGACTACCGGCGGCGCTGGCTTCGACGGCCGTCGTCAGCATCGTCCAGAACGCCTGCGCGATGCGTTCGCGATCGGCGGTCAGCGACGGTTCGCCGTCGGGCAGCGTCGCGTCGATGGTCACCCGCCGCGCGTCGGCGAGCGCGAAGCGCACCAGCGCAAGCGTGTCGTCGAGCAGCGGGCGCAGCGCGAACGGCTGCACGGCGATCGCGAGTGTGCGTGTTGCGGCGCGCGGCGCGTCGAGCACGTCGTCGATCAGCGCGACCTGCTGGTCGATCCCTGCGCGGATGCCAGCGAGCGCGCGTTGCAGGTTCGGGTCGGCACCGGCGAGCTGGCGCTCGAGCACGTACGCCCAGCTGTGCATCGCGTTCAGCGGGCTGCGCAGGTCGTGCGATGCGGTGGACAGCGCCTGGTCGCGCAGGAACAGCGCGGCCTCGGCGGCATAGTGCGCTGCGCGTTCGCGCAGGAGGTCGGCGGCGGGATCGACGGAATTGGACGTCACGGAGCTGGCCTGTCGGAAGCGGTTGGCATGAAAAACACGCGAACCGCCATTATAGGGATCGCGCGCGTCACGCCGGCAGCGCGTCCTCGTCCTTTTTCCGGGCGTCGCCGTTCGGAAGCAGCTGGCAGGCGAGCAGGCCGGCCAGCATGAGCGCGCAGCCGACCAGCGCGCGCAGCGTCAGCGTCTCGCCGAGCGCGGCCCAACCCGCGATGGCCGCGAACACGCCCTCCATGCTGAAGATCACAGCCGCGTGCGCGGGCGCCGCATTGCGCTGCGCGACGACCTGAAGCGTATAGCCGACGCCGACCGACAGCAGCCCGCCGTACAGCAGCGTCGGCAGCGCGCTGCGCAGCATCGCGACGCTGACCGGCTCGATCACGAGGCCGGCCGCGAGGCACAGCGCGCCGCATGCGACGAACTGCAGGAACGCGAGCACGAGCGGATCGTGCCGCTTCGCGAAATGGCCGACGGCCATCACGTGCGCGGCGATGATCACGGCGCCCGCGAGCTGGAACCAGTCGCCGTAGAGCACCGAGAAATGCTCGTCGATGCTGAGGAAGTACAGGCCGATCGCCGCGAGCAGCGCGCCGAACCACGTGCCGGCGCCGATCCGGTGGCGCGCGAACACGCCCATCAGCGGCACGATCACGACGTACAGCGAGCTGATGAAGCCAGCGTTCGCGACCCGTGTGTACTGCAGGCCGAACTGCTGCAGCGAGATCGATACGGCGAGCAGCCCGCCGAGCGCGAGGCCCGGCGCGAGCAGCGCCGGCTCGCGCCGAATCGCCGCGAGCTGCGCGCGCGAGCCCGCGTTGAACGTCAGCAGCGGGATCAACACCAGTGCGCCGAGCAGGAAGCGCAGCCCCGTAAACAGAAACGGCCCGATCACGTCGAGGCTCAGCCGTTGCGCGACGAACGCCGAGCCCCAGATCGCGGCGGCGGCGAGCATCAGCAGGTTGGCACGGAGGTGCTTGCGGGCTTCGGGCTTCATCGGAATTCTTCGGAAGATTGCGAACGGCGGAACCGATCAGTTTACGCCGAGATTGCAAGGCTGTCGGAAAACCTTCGGAGTGCGGCCGCCGCGCGGGCGTCGCGCACCCGCGAATACAGCACGACCTGCGAGTGCGGCAGCGGTGGCAAGCCGAATTTCGCGCCGACGTCGACCAGCGTGCGCGGGGCGACGCGCCGCGCCAGGGGACAGACCGCGAGCCCGGCTGCGGCGGCCGCCGTGACCGCTGCGACGCCGCCGCCCGTAAAGCGCTCGCGCCACGGCCGTCCGGCATGCTCGAGCGCGCGCAGCGCGGCGGCCCGCACGCCGCACGGCCCGGCCAGCACCGCGAGCGGCAGCGGCTCGCCGGCGCGCGGCGTCCAGTCGGGCGCGGCGAGCCACGCGAGCGGTTCGGTGAACAGCAGCGTGCCGTCGTCGCGCGGAGGATCCTCGCCTGGTTCGTGCCGCACGATCGCCGCGTCGAGCCGCCTTTCGTCGTATTGCACGATCAGGCTCGCCGACGTGCCCAGGTGCATTTCCAGCGACAGCCCGGGATCCTGCCGGTGCAGGCTCGTCAGCACGGCCGGCAGGTCGGGCACCGCAACGTGTTCGCTGACGCCGAGCGACAGGCGGTGCGTGCCGGCCGAAATCGCGCCGAGCGCCTGATCGTGGGCGTCGAGCAGCACGCGGGCGGCGGGCAGGAAGTTCTCGCCGTCAGCGGCCAGCTTGACGACGCGCGGCGTGCGCGCGAGCAGCGGCTTGCCGAGGTGCGCTTCGAGCCGTTTCAGCTTCAGGCTGACGGCCGATTGCGTGATGCCGAGCGCGTCGGCGGCGCGCGTGAAGCTCGCGAGATCGGCGACCAGCACGAACGCGCGCACCGCATCGAGGTCGAGGACTTTCATTTCAAACGTAAATGAATGAAATATTGATTGATGACTGTTCATTATAGTCACGCGCGCCTAACCTGACGTGGCGTTTCCATTTTTCAACGTCACCGAAAGGAGCAGGATCATGCCGTTCACCCGTATCGCAGTGCGCGAAGGCAAACCGGCCGCCTACCGTGCGGCGCTCGTCGACGGCGTGCATCGCGCGCTGATGCACACGTTCAACGTGCCCGAGGACGACATCTTCATGGTCGTGACCGAGCATTCGGTCGAGAACTTTGTGTTCGGCCGCCACTACCTCGACATCGAACGCAGCGACGATCTCGTGATGATCCAGATCACGGCGAACAACACGCGCACGCTCGAGCAGAAGCAGGCGCTGTACCGGACCATCGCCGAAAACCTCGCGCGGCAGCCCGGCGTGCGGCCGCAGGACGTATTCATCAGTCTCGTCGAAGTGCTGAAGGAGGACTGGTCGTTCGGCAACGGCATCGCGCAATACGTCGTCTGATACGTCGTTTGATGCGCGACAGGCGCGACAGGGCCAGGTCGTCTCCCGCGCGATTTTGCGGCGTGTACTATGGAAGCTGCTTCACGGGCGACGCCGGCGCGGACGATGCGCCGGCGATTCTTCATGTGCAGGAGCCTCCATGTCGCGTGTGCTGGAAATCGTGTTGTGCCTGTCGCTGGAAGGTTGGCCGGTCAAGACGGGAAGCCGGGCCCGTGGCGAGCAGCGCGACTTCGGTGCCGAACTCGTTCGTGCTTGGCGGATCTGCCCGCAGGTGCGGATGCGGCGCGGCCAGGAGCGCGTGACGATCGAGCCGTGCCAGGTCGAGGAAGCCGAGACGAACCCCGGCGAGTGCTGGTGGACGTGGATCGAGTCGAACGCGCAGGGGCGGCGGGTCGTCGCGTCGCGCACGAAGGCATTCGCGCCCGGTGTCGTGGCGCGTGAGTTGTTCGATGCCGAGCATGCGGGCATCGTCGTGGCCACGCCGGTGTCGGTGCCGATCGCCGATTCGGAATCCGCGGAGGCCACGGGCGACGGCGACCGCGTGACGGCCGGCGCCGTCGACGAAGCGGCGGTTGCCGCATCGTCGGCGCCGGCACCGCCGCGGCTCGTCAGCGAGCGGCGGCGCGGGCGCTGGGCGGACGACAGCGGCGTGGTGGTCGAGATGACGCTCGACGACATCACCCTGCACGGCGGCACCGAGCCGCCGCGCCGCCATGTCGAGCTGCGCCTCGCGGCACCCGACTGGGAAACCGCCGCCGCACGCATGGCCGCGCTGCGCGCGCTGTTTGCCGCCGCGCGCGAGCTCAGCGGCGCATGGCCCGCGTTCGTGCAGCTGACCAGCGTGATCGATCGCGCGTGCGCGGGAGAGCCTGCCGTCGCCGGGCCGGTCAAGGCGCAACTCGTCGACCTGACCGGCATCCGCACGCAGCGGGCAGCGCTGTTCGCGCTGTCGGGTGACATCGCCGCGCAATGGCTCGGCAACGAGGGCGGTGTGCTCGACCGCGACGATCCCGAATTCGTGCACCAGATGCGCGTCGCGCTGCGGCGGCTGCGTACGCTGATGCGCTTCTTCCCGCGCTTCGCGGACGATCAATGGCAGGACACGTTCGGCGTCGACTTGAGCTGGCTTGCGGCGCTGCTCGGCACTGTGCGCGACTGGGACGTGTTCTCGACCGAGAGCCTGCCCGCGCTGATCGCGGCCGACGGCGGCAGCGCGGACTGGGACGGCACGCTCGACGCCGCGCGCGTACAGGCGATGGCCGCGCGCGTCGAACTGCGCCAGGCGCTGCATTCGGCGCGCTATGCGCGACTGACGCTCGGGTGGCTCGAGTGGCTGAGCGGGCTTGCGCTACCGCCGACCGATGCCGACGACGATGCACCGTCGCTGCGGCGTCACGCAACCAAGCGCGTGCGGCGGCTGTTCGGTCACTTGTATGCATCGCCGTCGCTCACGTCGCTCGACACGGCCGCGCGGCACCAGGTGCGGATCGACACGAAGCGGCTGCGCTACGCGCTCGAATTCTTCGCGTCGCTGGCATCGCGCCGCACGCGCAACGAAACGGTCAAGACGCTCGCGCGCGTGCAGAGCGTGCTTGGCGAGGCGAACGACACGATCGTCGCGCTGCATCATCTCGAGCAACTGGCGGCGCCCGCTTACCAGCTGGGTTTCGTGCGCGGCTACGGCGCCGCGCTCGAGCAACGCGCGGCGAGGGACGCCGAGACGCTGCTCGCGAGCCTGCGCCCGCCGAAGCTGGATGGCAAGCCGCGTTGAGCAGCGCGCGCTCACTATAATGGCCCCCCGTTTTCTTCAGACAGACCGATGAGCGACGCGTCGCCTCCTTCCTCTTCTGCCGGACCGCTCGAGCTGGGCGGCGAACTGTGGCTGCGCGCGGGCGAGCAGACGCTCGGCGGCGCCACCCGCATCGCGCTGCTCGCCGCGATCGGCGACACCGGGTCGATCACGCGCGCGGCGAAGGCCGTCGGCCTCAGCTACAAGGCCGCGTGGGATGCGATCGATACGATGAACAACCTGGCCGGCGAGCCGCTCGTGACGCGCTCGACGGGCGGCAAGGGCGGCGGCGGCACGACGCTGACGCCGCGCGCAACGTCGCTGATCGCCGCGTTCCGCACGATCGAGCGCGAGCATCGCCGCTTCATCGACGCCGCGAGCGCGGCGGTGTCCGGTTTCGACGTCGACTGGGCACTGATCGGCCGGATCGGGATGAAGACGAGCGCGCGCAACCAGTTGTTCGGCAAGGTCGAGTCGATCGTGCGCGGCACGGTGAACGACGAGGTGACGCTCGTGCTGCCCGGCGGGCAGGTGATCGTCGCGGTGCTGACGCACGAAAGTGCCGATGCGCTCGGCCTGCGGCCGGGCGCGGATGCGTGCGCGCTCGTGAAGGCGTCGTGGGTCGTGCTGGCCGTCGACGACGAAGGCGGAGCCGAAGCGTCTCTGAAGGTATCCGCACGCAACCAGTTGTACGGGACGGTCGAAACCGTCGCGGCGGGCGCGGTGAACAGCGAGGTGACGCTGGCGCTCGACGGCGGCGGGACGCTCACGGCCGTGGTCACGAACGACAGCGTCGGGGCGTTGCAACTCGACGCCGGCCGGCGTGCGATCGCGCTGTTCAAGGCATCGAGCGTGATTCTCGCGGTGACGGGCTGATTGCGCGCGGCGGCGGTGTGGGCCGTTTCCGGCGATGACCGTGGGCGGGCGAGGCGAAACCGGCGCCGCCCAACGTACGCGAGGCGCCGGCTTCGATCCCGTTTTCAGCTTGTGCCGCCAGTGCGGCTTCTCTCAGGTCAAACGTGGCCGCTTGGGCCACCGCCTTCGCGCGATCAGGTGACGCGCGTCGGCCACTCGGCGTGCGGCGTGGCGGCCTGCACGCGTCCTTCGCTCAATTGCACGACCTGGTCGCCGAATGCGGCGACGTCGTCGGGGTCGTGCGTGATGAGCACCATCGGGATATCGAGCCGCGCCTGCAGTTCGGCGAGCTCGTGGCGCATGCGCTGGCGCATCGCGCCGTCGAGTGCCGCGAACGGTTCGTCGAGCAGCAGGATGCGCGGCTGCGCGACCAGTGCGCGGGCAAGCGCGACACGCTGCTTCTGTCCGCCCGACAGCTGCGACGGGAATTGCCCGGCGAGCGTGTCGAGTTCGAACGCATGCAGCCAGTACGCGACTTCGGGCGGCACGGCCTTCGCACGCGGATTGCGCAGGCCCGACGTGAGCCCGAACGCGATGTTCTGGCGCACGTTCAGGTGCGGAAACAGCGCATAGTCCTGGAACAGGTAGGCGACGCGGCGCGCACGGGTCGGCACGTCGATGCCGCGCGCGGAATCGAACAGCGGTTCGCCATTCAGCGCGATCGTGCCTTCGTCGGGCGACAGCAGGCCGGCGATCGCCTGCAGCGTCATGCTCTTGCCCGCGCCGGACGGCCCGAACAGCACCACGCGCTGCGTGGCGGCCGTGAACGACACGTCGAGTGTGAAGCGGCGCTCCGCATTCACGTAGGTCTTGCGGATGTCGACGGCGACGCTCATGCCGGTCTCCGTCGTGCCGCGCCGCGCGTGCGGGAAGCCGATCGCGCGTCGGGAAGGCGTTTTGCCGCGACCCGTGAGGCGCGGCGGTACGGATGCGGCAGGCGCGTCATGTCAGCTGGCTCCGCCCGGCGCGCGACGGCACGAGCCAGCCGGTCGCGAGCAGCACGAGCACGCAGGTGATCGACGTCACCAGCACGAGGAAGTTGGCCGTGCTGTCGTCGCCGGCCTGCACCGCCGCATAGATCGCGACCGAAAGCGTCTGCGTGCGGCCGGGCAGGTTGCCGGCGATCATCAGCGTCGCGCCGAATTCGCCGAGCGCGCGCGCGAAGGCGAGCAGCGCACCGGCCAGGATGCCGCGCGTGGCGAGCGGCAGCGTCACGCGGAAGAACACCGCGGCTTCGCCGAGCCCGAGCGTGCGTGCCGCGCGCTCGAGATGCGGATCGACGCTTTCGAACGCCGTGCGCGCCGATTTGAGGATCAGCGGGAACGCGACGACCATCGATGCGATCACCGCGCCCTGCCACGTGAAGACGAGTTCGATGCCGAGCTTGTCGAGCCATGCGCCGAACACGCCGCGTCGGCCGAGCAGCACGAGCAGGTAATAGCCGAGCACCGTCGGCGGCAGCACGAGCGGCAGCGTCAACAGCGAATCGACCACGTCGCGCATCGGCGAGCGCCAGCGCGCGAGCAGGAAGGCGGCGGCGACGCCGAGCACTATGTCGAGCGCGGTCGCCCAGCCGGCGACCTTCAGTGACAACAGCAGCGGCACCCAGGCGTCCTGCATCATGCTGCGCTCACTTGCCCGCGGGCTTGAAGCCGAACGTGGCCAGCACGGCCTGGCCCTGCGGCGACGCGACGAAGTCGATGAACGACTGCGCCTGTGCGGCATGGCGGCTGTCCTTGACCACCGCGATCGGATAGGTGATGGCCGTCTGCGTCGGCACGGTCAGCACCACCTTCACGCGGCCCGGCATGATCGCCGCGTCGGTGCCGAATACGAAGCCGGCGTCGACTTCGCCGCGTGCGACGTAATCGAGGCTCTGGCGCACGTTGGCGGCCAGCACGCCCTTCGCGCTGACGGCGTCCCATACGCCTGCCGCACGCAGCGCGCCTTCCGTGTAACGGCCGACCGGCACCGACGCCGGGTCGCCGTACGCGATGCGCTTCACGCCGGGCGCCGTCAGGTCGTTCAGCGACGTCGGCGCGGCCACGTGGCTGTCGGCCGGCACGATCATCACGAGCGAGTTCGCCGCGAAATCGCGGCGCGTACCCGGCACGATGACCTTTTCGCCGACCGCACGATCCATCGCCTTCTGGTCGGCCGATGCGAACACGTCGGCCGGTGCGCCCTTGGCGATCTGCTGCATCAGCACGTCCGACGCGCCAAAGTTGAACAGCACCTTGGTGTCCGGATGCTGCTTCTGATAAGCATCGCCGACGGCCTTGAACGCATTCGTCAGGCTTGCCGCCGCCGACACGACCAGCGCGTCGGCAGCGGAAGCCGGCCCGCTGAACGAGACGGCCGCGGCAAGCGCGGCGAGCGGCAGCAGGCGGAGCAGGGTGCGGCGAAGCGGGCGGACGGTTGAGCGCATGGACTGGTCGTTCGAATGGAATGGTTGGAACCGTAATCGTAATATAGGGCGGGTTATAACGCTCGACATACCGTTCATGCGACGGCGCGCATGAAATCTTCAGGCCTGAATGGCGACGGGAATGACGTGCGCGCGGCCCGTCACGCGTGCAGCAACGGCGGCGATCCGGTGCGGGGCAGCGACGACGGCTGCAATGCGGGCCGGTAGTGGGGATTGGCTTTCCAGCGGGCACGGACGAACGGCCGCTCGTGCCCCGACAGTTCCAGCGCGACCCTGGTGACCCAGCGATGCGACGGCACCGTGACGCCGTGCAGCGCGACGGTGACGAGCGCGAGGCTCACGACGACCGCCGGCACCGACCAGCGGTGCGGCACTGCGTGCCACGAGCCGGCGATGAATGCCAGCGCGGCGATCGCGCCGACGATGCAGCCGGTGATCGATTCGGACGGCGAATGCGCGTCGAGCGCGACGCGCGACACGCCGACCGCGATGCCGGCCGCGAGCCCGAGCGCGATGCCGGCGATCCGCACCGTCGTGCGCGTGCGGATCAGCGCGAGGAAGATCGCGACGGGATAGACCGACGTCGACAGCATCGCGTGGCCGCTGAATCCCGTGAAGTCCCATGCGCGGATGCCGACGCCCCAGCCGAGGAATGCGATCTTGGTGAGCGCGACGACCCCGATCGCGACGGCGAGCACGCCGAGCCACGCGGCCGCACGCTGCCACGAGTAGCCGAGCGCGAGCCACACGGCGATCGTGATCGCGAGCGGCAAGGTCAGTCCGGCGCCACCGAACGCGGTGATCGTGATCCACAGGTGAGAGGACAGGTCGAACATCGGGAGAGGAACGAGCAGAGGCGGGACGAATGCTTAAATCAACGCGCGAGCCGGAGAGAACGACTACAACGGATACAAGCGGCTAAACCCCAGTATAGCGCCGCGTATGCTCGAGGCCCGTTTTTTGCGCCGCGGGGGAACTATCCGCGTGCAGGAAAAATCCCATAAACAATGCTATGGTGCATTGCACAAAGTCGAACGATCCACCGAGTGTTGTATCCCTATTTTTCCTGAACGCGAGCCCGATCGATGACCAAAAGTCTGACGAAGGTATGGCTGGGCGGCATGAAACGTATGCTGTCTCCGGCCGCCAAACGAGCGGCACGTGATGCACAGCGTATCGCGCGCGATACGCTCGAGGCCGCCGCGTCGCCCGCCGCAACCGATCTGTCCCCGCCGCGTGAGTCGCGCGTGCGGCCGCGCGCGGCTGCATGGGCGGCCGGCGAGTGGACGCGCGGCGAGCATCCGATGGCGCCCGCGCTCGGTCGCCTGGTCCAGCAGCTCGCCTACGGGCTGTACGTTCCACCTGGCCGTCGGCGCGGTGCGATACCGCTCGTGGTGATGCTGCACGGCTGCCAGCAATCGGTCGACGAGTTCTCGCAGGGCACCCGGATGAACCTGCTGGCCGACAAGCATGGCTTCGCGGTGCTGTATCCGGAGCAGTCGCTGCGCGCGCACGCGCACGGCTGCTGGCACTGGTACGAAGACACCGACCGCGCGGGTCGCGGCGAGGCGGACGCGGCCGCGTCGCTCGTCGACGCCCTCGTCGACGAGCACGGCTTCGACGCATCGCGCGTCTACGTCGCCGGGCTGTCGGCCGGCGCGGGCCTGGCAGCACTGCTCGCGCTGCACCACCCGGATCGCTTCGCGGCTGTGGCGCTGCACTCGGGCCCCGCGCTCGGCGAGGCGAATTCCGGGATCAGCGCGATGGACGTGATGCGGCGCGGCCTGCGGCAGAACCCGGCCGCGGTGGTCGACACGCTGGTCGATGCGGGGGCGTATCCGGGCATGCCCGTGTTGATCGTGCAGGGCGACCGGGACCATGTCGTCGCGCCGAAGAATGCGGACCAGTTGATGGTGCAGTTCATGCGCCTGAACGGGCTCGCGGACAGCCGCGGCGCACTGCGCGGCGGCGAGCGTGTGGAAACGCGCGAGGCTGGCGCGCAGATCACCGACGTGCGTCGCGATGGCGAGTCGATCGTGCGGCTCTGTCACGTGAAAGGGCTCGATCATGCCTGGGCGGGCGGCGACGAAGCAGTGCCGTTTCATGCGGCGGTCGGTCCCGATGCGAGCGCGATGATCTGGTCATTTTTCGAAGAGAATCGGCGCACTGTGGCGACCGAACGACGCACCGTCTGATCGACGCTGGCCAAAGCCTAGGGTTTTCCCTATAATTCGGGAAAACCCTAGTCAAAGAACCTTTGGATTGCGAGATCAAACATGTACCTGCTGAGCCACCTCTTCCTGATGTTGACCAAGAACGCTGAAAAGGCTGCGAAAGAGCGCGCCGATGCCTATCTGGCCGAAGCAACCGACATCTACGATCTCGAATTCCGCATGCGCAAGATCGATCGCGAAGCGGCGATGAACCGTCCGTTCTCGTTCGGCTCGCGTTAAGCAGCGCAGCGCGGGCCGGCTCACCAGCCGGCCCGGCGAATCGCGCAAAAGGGCGTGTGTGGCGAGCAGCCGCACACGCCCTTTTTGCATTCGGTGCCGCGCGTTGCGTCAGACGACCGTCAGGCGCACCGGCACGTTGTTGCGGGTCGCGTTCGAGTACGGGCACACGTGGTGCGCCTTGTCGACCAGCGCCTGTGCGTCGGCCTTGTCGAGCCCCGGCAGCGACACGCGCAGTTCGATGTCGAGCCCGAAGCCGCCGGCGTCGTTCGGGCCGATGCCCACTTCCGCGGTCACTTGCGTGTCGGCCGGCAGCGCCTGCTTGTTCTGGCCGGCGACGAACTTCATCGCGCTCAGGAAACAAGCCGAGTAACCTGCGGCAAACAGCTGCTCCGGGTTGGTACCTTCCGCGCCCGTACCGCCGAGCTCGCGCGGCGCGGCCAGCTTCACTTCCAGCTTGTTGTCGGCGGAGACCGCGCGGCCGTCGCGGCCGCCCGTGCTCGTGGCGCTGGTCTTGTACAGAATGTTCATGGTGCAGCTCCTGTCGGAAGAATGGTAGGAAGCGGTCCGGTCGGACGGGGTGTCGCCGGCCACGAAAGAAATATAGAACACAAATGATTAGTGTGCAAATGAAATTTGATGAAAAAGCCCGGCAGTGCCGGGCCTGTTTGAGATCGACGTGCCGTCAGCCTTCGTTGGCGGCCGACAGCGCGTTGCGTAATTGCTGGAGATCCGCGCGCAGCCTGACCAGGAACTCGGGCGTTTGCTGCATCGCGCAAAAGAGATCGGCTGGCACCGAGCGCGCCTTGAGCTTCAGCGCTCGGCCTTCCGTCGTCACGCGCACGTTCACGACGCGCTCGTCGGTCGCACTGCGCACGCGTTCGACGTAGCCGAGCGCCTCGAGCCGCTTCAGCAGCGGCGTGACGGTGGCCGGGTCGAGGTCGAGGCGGGCGGCGATATCCTTCACCGCGATATCGTCACGTTCCCACAGCACGAGCATCGCCAGATATTGGGGATAGGTCAGCGACAGTTTGTCGAGCAGCGGCTTGTACGCCTTCGTCATCGCATGCGAAGTCGAATAGAGCGCGAAGCACAGTTGCTCGTCGAGCGTCTGGGGCAGCGGGGGCAGGCGGTCCATGATTCGGGTGGCGCGGCGGACGCGCTAATGATTTGCATGCAAATTATTTTGCGCGCAACAGATTCGATTGAACAGGGGGCAGCGTGAAGGTTGGGGCGGCCGGCGGCGTGCGCCGGCCGAGTCTGCGTGAACGGCCCGACGCGACGGCCCGGCTCAACGGCCCGAGGCGGGCGTCGCGGCCCCTGGTTCCTGCACGCCGAAGCAGCCGCGATAGGTCGCATAGAACGAGCAGTACATCATCGTCACGATGATGATCGTCACCGGCATCATGATCGTCAGCACGTAGGCGCCGGCGCCGAGCGCCTGCAGCAGCAGCGACAGGCCGAACGACGTGCCGAGCGCAACGCCGAACCACAGCAGCCCGTACACCACGAATGCGCCGCGATTGCGCCAGCAACTGACGATGCTGAAGAACAGCGCCTTGGCGGGCGGGATGTCGTGCCACGCGGTGAGCACCGGCGCGAACCAGAACAACATCGCGACCGGCGCGTAGAGCAGCGTCGCCAGCAGCAGCGCGCCGAGCGTGCCTTGGGCGGCAAGCGCTTCCGGCGTCGGACTCGTTTCGCTCGTCGCGCCCAGCATCATGGTGAGCAGCCCGCCGCCGTCCACGATGGACGACGCGGCGAACACCAGCACCATCAGCGCGACGTAGACCACGCCGAGCACGAGCAGCCGCTGCGTCGTCACGGAGCCGTACGAGCGAAAGCCGTCGATGAGGATCGTCGGCATCACCGGCTTGCCGGCCACCGTGTCGCGGCACGCGGCCATGAAGCCGACGGCGATGCCGGGGATGAACAGCAGCGGCAGCGCCGCGCCGATGACGGGCACCATCGACACCAGCGTGATCGCCAGCAGGTACGTGAAAAACAGCGTGATGAACGCGAGCGGGTTCCGGCGGAACAGCCAGATACCTTGACGGAACCAGACATAGCCCGCTTTCGCGGGCACTTCGATCAGTTGCATGCGGTATGGGTCTCGGGAAGCGCGGGCGTGTGGGCGATACGCTCACGCAGGATGCGTTCGAAATGACCGGGGTCGTGCGGTTTGAGCATTTCGGCCGCGCGCGGCAGGTAGAAGTCGTACAGGCGCGATACCCAGAAGCGGTACGCGCCCGCGCGCAGCATGTTGCTCCAGTGGCGGCGCTCTTCGGCCGTGAACGGCCGGACCGTCTGGTACGCGCGCAGCAGCGCGTCCGCGCGCGCGACGTCGAGCACGCCCGTCGCGAGGTCGACGCACCAGTCGTTGACGGTCACCGCGACGTCGAACAGCCATTTGTCGCAGCCCGCGAAATAGAAATCGAAGAAGCCGCCGAGCCGGATGTCGTGACCGGTGCCGGGCGCCGCGTGCGCGAACAGCACGTTGTCGCGGAACAGGTCGCAGTGGCACGGGCCGCTCGGCAGCGCCGCGTAGTCGTCCGACGAGAAGAACGCGGTCTGGTGCGCGAGTTCGTCCTCGAGCAGCGTGCGCTGCGCCTTGGAAATGAACGGCACGATCGCCGGCACGTTCTCCTGCCACCATGGCAGGCTGCGCAGGTTCGGCTGGTGGCGCGCATAGTCGCGCCCCGCGAGATGCAGGCGCGCGAGCATCTGCCCGACCTCGATGCAGTGTTCGACCCCCGGTGCGAGTTCGGCGGCGCCGTCGAGCTTCGTGACGATCGCCGCCGGCTTGCCGTGCAGTTCGCCGAACAGCGCGCCGTCGTCGCGCGGGACCGGATCCGGCACCGGCACGCCGTGGCTGGCCAGATGGCGCATCAGGTCCAGGTAGAACGGCAGCTGTTCCGCCGTCAGCTTTTCGAAGATCGTCAGGACGTATTCGCCGCGCGTCGTCGTCAGGAAGAAGTTGCTGTTTTCGATGCCGGACGGAATGCCGCGGAACGCCAGCACGTCGCCCAGTTCGTAGTGGCGCATCCATTGCGCGAGATCGGAGTCGGAAACAGCGGTGAAAACGGCCATGCGAGATGCGTCTGGTCAGTTGTCGGCACGCGCGCGGCGTGCGGCGCGACAGGAGGTGAAGGGAAAGCCGGTGCGCCGCGTCGGGATCGACGCGGCGCGGCAGGAAATCAGTAGCGGAGGTTGACCGATGGCAGGCGCGTGATCGGGACGCCCGCGTCATGCGGCTTCGGCGAGGTGTCGAGCGTCGAGCTCATCTGGTAGCGCGTGCCGAAGTTCGACTTCACGTCGATCTCGACCGGCTTGCCGCGATCGCGATACTCGGTGACCTCGGTGCCGTTCTTGCTCTTTTCATGGAAGCTCGGCGTGCGACGAATGTCGGCGAAGTCGACTTTCGACGTGACTTCGGCGCCGGGCCGGTTGATCTTGCGGAGATCGGGCAGGCCGGCGGCTTCGTTGGCCTCGGCCCGGGCCTGCGTGTCGGCGTCGGGCGTGCCGCCGGCGGCGTAGGCGGCGGCAAACGTGCCAGCGAGCACGGCGGCAGCGGCGACGAGAATGAGCGGCTTCATGATGAGTCTCCAGTGAACCTTTGGATTTTAGCAAATACTGCGCGCGGCCCGGCCCTCGCGTGCAAGCGGCGTGCGAGCGGGCGGCCATGAGCGTGACCGGGTTCCGTGGTAATGTCGTCCGATCAGACGAGGTGATGAAAATGAAGAACGATTTGAGCCGCCGGCATCGGGTGCTGACGCCTGAGAGCCCGCCCGTCGAAGCATTCGACGATTCCGTTGCCGCCGTCGCGCGGCTGTCGGCCATCTACGACACCAATACCGGCTTCCTGCGCGACGCGTTCGCGCGTTATCGCCGCCATGAATCGATCACCGAGCACGTGCGCGCGTGCTACCCGTTCGTGCGGATTCGTACCGACGTCAACACGCACGTCGATTCGCGCCGTTCGTATGGCTTCGTCGCGGGCCCCGGCGTGTTCGAGACGACCGTCACGCGTCCCGACCTGTTCGCGAACTACTATCGCGAGCAGCTGCGCCTGCTGTCGAAGAACCACCATGTGAAGATCGAGATCGGCGTGTCGTCGCAGCCGATTCCGGTTCACTTCGCGTTTCCCGAAGGCATTCACCTCGAAGGCGAGCTCGACCGCGACCGGCTGCTCGCGATGCGCGACATCTTCGACACGCCCGACCTGTCGTACCTCGACGACCGCATCGTCAACGGCACGTTCGAGCCGGCACCCGGCGAGCCGCATCCGCTCGCGCTGTTTACCGCGGCGCGCGTCGACTTCTCGCTGCACCGGCTGCGTCACTACACGGCGACATCGCCCACGCACTTCCAGAATTACGTGCTCTACACGAACTACCAGTTCTATATCGACGAATTCGTGAAGCTCGGCCGCACGCTGATGACGGAAAGCACCGATCCCGACGTGCGCGCGTACCGCAGCCAGTACAGTTCGTTCGTCGAGCCGGGCGACGTCATCACGTACAACGCGAACCTCGGCAGCGAGCCGGCCGAGGGCGCCGCGCCGCCGCGGCTGCCGCAGATGCCCGCGTATCACCTGAAGCGCGCGGACGGCAGCGGGATCACGATGGTCAACATCGGTGTCGGTCCGTCGAACGCGAAGACGATCACCGATCACATCGCGGTGCTGCGTCCGCATGCCTGGGTGATGCTCGGTCACTGCGCGGGCCTGCGCAACACGCAGCGCCTCGGCGACTACGTGCTCGCGCACGGTTACGTGCGCGAGGATCACGTGCTGGATGCGGACCTGCCGCTGTGGGTGCCGATCCCGGCGCTCGCCGAAGTACAGCTCGCGCTCGAACGCGGCGTGGCCGAGGTCACGCGTCTCGAAGGCGCCGAACTGAAGCGCGTGATGCGCACGGGCACGGTCGCGAGCGTCGACAACCGCAACTGGGAACTGCGCGATCACCGCGAGCCCGTGCAGCGGCTGTCGCAGAGCCGCGCGATCGCGCTCGACATGGAAAGTGCGACGATCGCCGCCAACGGTTTCCGTTTCCGCGTGCCGTACGGCACGCTGCTGTGCGTCTCGGACAAGCCGCTGCATGGCGAGCTGAAGCTGCCGGGCATGGCCGACACGTTCTATCGCGGCCAGGTCGACCAGCATCTGCAGATCGGCGTGAAGGCGATGGAGATTCTGCGCACGAACGGGCTCGACAAGCTTCATAGCCGCAAACTTCGGAGCTTCGCGGAAGTGGCGTTTCAGTAATAAGCCCTTGCGGTATAAGGCTCCCCGGATGATCCGGGGAGCCTTCGCGTCCAACATGGGAGTCGGTGTCTAACTTGAACGCGTCAATGGAACGGGTTGAACGCGTTCTACTTCACGTTCTTTCGGTCGTGTGGCCGGCCAGTGATTGCGCTGCCGCGGCCCCCCGCTGCGGTTTCAGATCGGTCAGTGCTTTCGCCCACAGGTCGTGGAAGTGCGTGCGGATCTGAACGCACGTACCAACATCCAAATCATCAACGCGCCGGACGGAGCGCCGGCCTTTGTGGTGATCCCCTAAGCGGACTACATGGCGCAGCACGAAGAGGAGCGCGACCTGATCCCGCACGAAGTGATCAGCGCCACAATTGACGGGGCGACGCCGCTGCGCGCATGGCGCGAACATCTGAAACTGACGCAGGCCGATATCGCGGCCCGACTCGGCATCAGCCAGGCGCATACGCGCAGCAGGAGCGAAGCGAGAAGCTGCGCAAGTCGACGCGCGAGAAGATCGCCGCCGCGCTTGGCATCACGGCCGCGCAGCTCGATTTCTGACGCGCGGTCAGCCGCGAAAGAAAGCCGCCAGACACTACGGTGCTGGCGGCTTTTTTAGGGTTCTTCGTGGAATTTCGTGAACCGATGACGATGCGTATGCCTCTGGCCGCGAAAATCCCAACCGTGTCGCCGCGATGACCGTGGTCATCCTTTGTGTGCGAATGCCAGCACGATCGCGTTGCCCAGTTCGTCGACAACCCTGGTCGACGCGCCCGGCGCCGCGAACATCGTGAACTCGACATCGGGCAGGGCCGGCAGGCCGGCATCCGGCGGGATCGCACGCAAGCCGTGCGCAAGTTGTGTGTGCACGATCGGTGTCACCGCAAAGCCCGCGTGCGCGGCGGCGCACAGGCCGGCGCCGCTCGGGCACACGAGCACGATCCGGTAATCCACGCCCGCGCGGGCCAGTGCTGCCAGCGAGGCCTCACGATACGGGCAGGGTTCCGGCAGCAGCGCAATCGGCACCGGTACGCCAGGCGTGAGCGACATCCAATCCGCACCGGCCCACACAAGCGGCTCGCGCCAGAGTACGCGTCCGGTGGGCCCGTCATGGCACCGTCCACCCATCACCACATCCAGTTCACCGTGATCCAGCGCCTGGAGCAATTCGCCCGGGATACCGACTCTGATGCTGAATGCGATGCGCGGGTACCGCACGGCAAACGCCTGTATCACATGCATCAGCCTGACATTGGCGAGGTCTTCCGACAGCCCCACGCGGATCGCGCCTGCACTCGGTTCGCGCAGCAGTTGCGCGCGCGCGTCCTGATTAAGCGCGAGGATGGCGCGCGCGTAACCCAGCAGCAGTTCGCCGTCCACCGTGAGCGTGACCGAGCGCGTGGTGCGCACGAGCAGGTCACGGCCGGTCTGTTTTTCCAGGCGCCGCAGATGCGCGCTGACCGCGGACTGCGTCAGATTCAGACGGGCCGCGGCATGCGTGAACCCGCCTTCCTGGACGACGGTCACGAAAGAGCGCAGCAAAACGGTATCGAACATGACATGCCCCGAAATACAGTGCGAATGCTACTGAGTAACGCGATGATACTTCGTTTATATTTTGAATCGAACTATGTTCTGATGAGGGCCGTCAACCCGTCAGGAGTCATTTCATGTCGACCTTGCTGCATATCGAATCCTCCCCGCGCAAGTCGCGGTCCGCATCACTCGACGTTGCGCGCGCGTATCTGGAAGCCTGGCGCAACGCGCATCCGGAGCATCGGGTCGACGTGCTCGACCTGTGGGCGATGCCATTGCCGGAGCTCGACGGCGATGCGCTCGATGCCAAATACGCGGACTTGAGCGGTACACCGCTCAGCGAAGGCCAGCAGCAAGCGTGGGCAGGTTTCCGGCAGCTGGCGCAGCGGATGCACGACGCGGATACGCTGCTGTTCTCCGTGCCGCTGTGGAATTTTTCCATCCCATACAAGCTCAAGCATTTCATCGACGCCGTGTCCCACCGCGGCGTCCTCTTCTCATTCGACGAGCGTGGGTTAGCGGGATTGCTGAACGGCAAGAAAGCAGTCGTGATCTATGCGAGAGGCCTCGACTATTCAAGGCAATCGAACACCCCTGCCGAGTCGTTCGATTTTCAGCGGCCGTTTCTTGAAGCGTGGCTGCGCTTCATCGGTATCACCGACATCGAATCGATCATCGTCGAGAAAACGCTGTTCGGACCTGAAGTCGATCACGCGGGCAGAGAGGCTGCGCGCAAACGGGCGGTGACGCTGGTACACGCAGCATCAGCATCGGCTTCGGTTGATGGCTGAACTGGCCAATGGCTGGAGACCGCCGAGCACCGACGGGCGAATGCCGCGCAAGCCGCAGGCGTAACGACAAAGGCCGCACGCGAACTTTCGTTCACGTGCGGCCTTGTTCTTTGTCCTGCGGTGCGCGACCCCGATCGACCCCGCACTCAGATGCTCAGCACTCACCCTTCTTCGCGTGTCCCGGCGGGCAATGGTAGCCGCCGTGACCGCGATGGCGCTGATGATCTTCCCACTCGCGACGCTCCCAGTAGCGGCGGCCGTCCCAGTAACGATCGCCGTGCCAGCCGATCACGACCGCAGGCCCCGGAGCGACCACGACAGGCGCGGGCGCGACGACGACCGGCGCGGGCGTGCCGATGTTGACGTCGACGTTGACGGCTTGGGCGAGGCCGGACAGCGAAAGACCGAGGCCGGCGAAGGCGAGGGCGATCAGCGAGTGTTTCATGTTGTTTTCCGTGATGTCGTTGTCAAAAGGCCGGCGCGACGCGATGGACGCGAGGGGGGATCGTTCCACCGGGGGACGCCACGCCGACGAGATGCAGTGTGCAGGCGCCGCGCGAAAAAGGCGAGACGGGTTTGTTACGTCGGATTGACGTCAGATGCGCCGGCCGGATCGATGACAGGCTGCATGATTTGACAATGGCGGGCCACGCATGGGAGGCGTCGACCGCATTGCGCGATGCAGGCTGCCCGGATTTGACATTCGCCGGCGCGCGGCTGCGCGGCGGGATTAATACGGCGTTACAAAATGACGCGCGACGGGTGGCGGAATTACCGTGCCTGCCGCGCAGGAGACGCGATGCCGGCCGTGAGGCCGGCCATCGCATCGATCGAATTACAGATAGAACATGCGGTCTTCTTCGGGCCGCGGCGGATGGTCTTCGCCGTCCGCACCTTCTTCCTCGCCGCTGTCCTCGTAGAACGCGAGCACGGCGTCGAGCACCTGGTCGGGATCGTCGATTACCTGCATCAGATCCATGTCTTCCGGATTGATGAGGCCCATCGGAATCAGCTGGTCGCGGAACCATTGCAGCAGCCCCTGCCAGAACGTGCTACCCACAAGAATGATCGGCACGAGGCGCGACTTCTTCGTCTGGATCAGCGTGAGCACCTCGGACAGTTCGTCGAGCGTGCCGAAGCCGCCCGGCATCACGATCACCGCGTCGGAGTTCTTCACGAACGTTACCTTGCGCGTGAAGAAGTGGCGGAAGCGCAGCGAGATGTCCTGGTAGTGGTTGCCCGCCTGCTCGTGCGGCAACTCGATGTTCAGGCCGACCGACGGCGCCTTGCCGGCGTGCGCCCCCTTGTTCGCGGCTTCCATGATGCCGGGGCCGCCGCCGGAGATCACGGCGAAGCCCGCGTCGGACAGCTTGCGCGCGATCTGCACGGCCAGCTTGTAGTGCGGCGTGTCGGGCTTGAGACGGGCAGAACCGTAGATGCTGACGGCAGGTCGGATCTCCGACAGGTACTCGGTCGCCTCGATAAACTCTGCCATAATCGTGAACATCTGCCACGATGCGCGCGCCTTCTTGGCCGTCGCGCGTTCTTGATCTGCGAGCGAACGCAGACTCGGAATCACTTTTCTCTTGTTCATAATGCCTGAAGAACGAAATCTGGAAGGTAAGACCCTGCTATTGGTTGACGGTTCGAGCTATCTGTATCGGGCTTACCATGCGATGCCTGATTTGCGTGGCCCTGGCGGGGAGCCGACCGGAGCGCTCTACGGAATCATCAACATGCTGCGCCGTATGCGCAAGGAAGTCAGTGCAGAGTATAGCGCTTGCGTGTTCGATGCAAAGGGCAAGACGTTCCGTGACGACCTTTATGCCGACTATAAGGCAAACCGTCCGTCGATGCCGCCCGATCTTGCACTGCAGGTCGAGCCGATTCACGGCGCGGTACGTGCGCTCGGCTGGCCGCTGCTGATGGTCGAGGGCGTCGAGGCCGACGACGTGATCGGCACGCTCGCGCGCGAAGCCGAGCGGCACGGGATGAACGTGATCGTGTCGACCGGCGACAAGGACCTCGCGCAGCTCGTCACCGATCACGTCACGCTCGTCAACACGATGACCAACGAGACGCTCGATCGCGGCGGCGTGATCGAGAAGTTCGGCGTGCCGCCCGAGCGGATCATCGACTATCTCGCGTTGATCGGCGACACCGTCGACAACGTGCCCGGCGTCGAGAAATGCGGGCCGAAGACAGCCGTGAAATGGTTGTCGCAATACGACAGCCTCGACGGCGTGATCGAACACGCGGGCGAGATCAAGGGCGTGGTCGGCGACAACCTGCGCCGCGCGCTCGACTTCCTGCCGCTCGGCCGCAAGCTCGTGACCGTCGACACGGCCTGCGATCTCGCACCGCATCTCGAATCGATCGAAGCGTCGCTGAAGAGCGACGGCGAAGCACGCGACCTGCTGCGCGACATCTTTGCGCGCTATGGCTTCAAGACGTGGCTGCGCGAAGTCGACAGCGCGCCCGCCGAAGGCGGCGGCGCCGACGCGCCGGAAGGCGAGCCGGCACCGGTGGTCGCGGCGGACATCGTCCGCGAATACGACACGATCCAGACCTGGGAACAGTTCGATGCATGGTTCGCGAAGATCGATGCGGCCGCACTGACCGCGTTCGACACCGAAACGACCTCGCTTGATCCGATGACCGCGCGGCTCGTCGGCCTGTCGTTTTCGATCGAGCCGGGCAAGGCCGCGTATCTTCCGGTCGCGCACCGCGGCCCTGATCTTCCCGAGCAGTTGCCGATCGACGACGTGCTCGCGCGCCTGAAGCCGTGGCTCGAATCGGCCGACCGCAAGAAGGTGGGCCAACACCTGAAGTACGACGCGCAGGTGCTCGCGAACTACGACATCGCGCTGAACGGTATCGAGCACGACACGATGCTCGAATCGTACGTGCTCGAATCGCACCGCACGCACGACATGGACAGCCTCGCGTTGCGTCATCTGGGCGTCAAGACGATCAAGTATGAAGACGTGGCCGGCAAGGGCGCGAAGCAGATCGGCTTCGACGAAGTGGCGCTCGAGCAGGCCGCCGCGTACGCCGCCGAAGATGCGGACATCACGCTGCAGCTTCATCATGCGCTGTATCCGCAGGTTGCGCGCGAACCGGGCCTCGAGCGTGTGTATCGCGAGATCGAGATGCCGGTGTCGCTCGTGCTGCGCAAGATGGAGCGCACCGGCGTGCTCATCGACGACGCACTGCTGCAGGCGCAAAGCAGCGAGATCGCGACGCGTCTCATCGAGCTCGAAGGGCAGGCGTACGAACTGGCCGGCGGCGAATTCAATCTCGGCTCGCCGAAGCAGATCGGGCAGATCTTCTTCGAGAAGCTGCAGTTGCCGGTCGTGAAGAAGACGCCGAGCGGCGCCCCGTCGACCGACGAAGAAGTGCTGCAGAAGCTGGCCGAGGATTACCCGCTGCCGAAGCTGCTGCTCGAGCATCGCGGGCTGTCGAAGCTGAAGTCGACCTACACCGACAAGCTGCCGCGCATGGTGAATCCCGCAACGGGCCGCGTGCACACGAACTACGCGCAGGCCGTCGCGGTAACGGGTCGCCTTGCGTCGAACGATCCCAATCTTCAGAACATTCCGGTGCGCACGGCCGAGGGCCGGCGGATCCGCGAGGCGTTCATCGCATCGCCGGGTCACCGCATCGTGTCGGCCGACTATTCGCAGATCGAACTGCGGATCATGGCGCACATTTCGGGCGATGCGTCGCTGCTGCGCGCGTTCTCGCAGGGCGAGGACATCCACCGCGCAACGGCCGCCGAAGTGTTCGGCGTGACGCCGCTGGAAGTCAACTCCGACCAGCGCCGGATCGCGAAGGTGATCAACTTCGGGCTCATCTACGGGATGAGCGCGTTCGGCCTCGCGTCGAACCTCGGCATCACGCGCGATGCGGCGAAGCTGTATATCGACCGCTATTTCGCGCGCTACCCGGGCGTCGCGCAGTACATGGAGGACACGCGTGCGGCCGCGAAGGAAAAGGGCTACGTCGAAACCGTTTTTGGCCGCCGCCTGTGGCTGCCGGAGATCAACGGCGGCAACGGCCCGCGCCGTCAGGCCGCTGAACGTGCGGCCATCAATGCACCGATGCAGGGCACGGCTGCCGACCTGATCAAGCTGTCGATGATCGCGGTGGACGACTGGTTGACGCGCGACCACCTCGCATCGCGGATGATCATGCAGGTGCACGACGAACTGGTGCTCGAGGTGCCCGACGACGAACTGTCGCTCGTGCGCGAGAAACTGCCGGAAATGATGTGCGGCGTGGCGAAGCTGAAGGTGCCGCTGGTCGCTGAAGTGGGTGCCGGCGCGAACTGGGAAGAGGCACACTGACGCACCCCCGCGTGATTCCCGCGTCCCGCGGCATATTGTTGCAGGGATGCTGAATATCGAGATGGTTTGCTTGTGGTCAACGCGCAAGCTCCCGGACAATGCATGTCAGTCAGGTCATTGTCGCGGGGGCAGCGCGCCCCGCGTTCCGGGATCGGCGCATCGAAGTGTTTCGAACTGCACATCGATGATGTCCGAACCGGTTAATCCAGCGGGCGGCGCGGACGCATCGCGTCTGCATCGTTCGGCGGCAGCAGTTTCGAATCGCAAAGGGGGAATCGGATGCATCGGATCATCATCGTAGGCGGAGGCGCGGGCGGCCTGGAACTGGCGACGCGGCTCGGCGATCGTTACAGCGCGCGCGGCAATCGTCCCGCGCGTGCGCTTGTCACGCTCGTCGACCGCAATCCGACCCACATCTGGAAGCCATTGCTGCACGAGGTCGCGGCCGGCAGCATGGACCCGTTCACGCAGGAACTCGAATACGCGGCGCAGGCGCGCTGGCATGGCTTCGAGTTTCAGCAGGGCGAACTGACCTCGCTCGATCGCGCGGCGAAGCGCATCACCCTGTCGCCCGTCAACGACAGCGACGGCGAGGAGCTGCTGCCGGCGCGCGACCTGGAATACGACACGCTCGTGATCGCGATCGGCAGCACGACGCATTTCTTCGGCGTGCAGGGCGCGGCCGAAAACGCGATTGCGCTCGATACGGTCGGCGAGGCCGAGCGCTTCCGCAAGCGCCTGATCGCCGCGTGCATGCGCGCCGAGCACCAGGCGCCGGCGCAGCCCGCGCCGGGAGCGCCGGACGAGCCGCGCATCCAGGTGGTGATCGTCGGCGGTGGCGCGACGGGCGTCGAGTTGTCCGCGGAACTGCGCAACACCGCGCAGGTGCTGTCCGTCTATGGGCTGCACAAGCTCGACCCGCAGCACGACGTCGGCATCGTGCTGATCGAATCGGGGCCGCGGATTCTGCCTGCGCTGCAGGAGCGCGTATCGACCGCAACGGCCGAGCTGCTCGAAAAGCTCGGCGTGCGATTGATGCTCGCGGAGCGTGTGACCGAGGTCGCGCCGGGTTTCGTGCATACCGCGAGCGGCAAGTCGGTGCGCGCGGATCTCACGGTCTGGGCGGCCGGCATCAAGGCGCCGTCCGTGCTGTCGAATCTTGACGGCCTGCAGGTCAACAAGCTCGGCCAGCTCGACGTGCGTCGCACACTGCAGACCTTCACCGACGACAACGTCTTCGCACTCGGCGATTGCGCGGCATGCGTATGGCCCGGCAACGAGCGCAACGTGCCGCCGCGTGCACAGGCCGCGCACCAGCAGGCGAGCTTTCTGCTGAAGGCGATCGGCTGCCGGCTCGACGGACGTCAGCTGCCCGAGTTCACATATCGCGATTTTGGTTCGCTCGTGTCGCTCGGTCACTTCAGCGCGGTCGGCAACCTGATGGGCGGCCTGATCGGCGGCAACATGCTGATCGAAGGGCTGTTCGCGCGCTTCATGTACATGTCGCTGTACCGCCTGCACATCGCGGCGCTGCACGGCTATCCGCGCATGATGCTCGATACGTTCGCGCACTGGCTGCGCCGCACGACGCTGCCGCGCGTCAAACTGCACTGACCGCGCGGTTCGTGCTCCGACGGGCAGGGAACGCGTATCGAGCGCGTTTCCTGCCCGTTGTCGTTTCAAGTGCGGTTGACCCGGATTCGCGCACCGGCCCTGCTATTGCGCATCGTTTGGTTCCAATCCGTGGACATTCGAGCGCGCGACGGCGCTCGCCGCATGCGTGCCCCGCATGGATTTGCCGGGCCGGGGTGCCGCGGTTGTCGATACCTTTGGATGCCACCGCATGACACCGTCGTAATCGAGTCTTACACATCTGACAGTTGACGCGACAACGGATTATTGGGCATCTTGTCCGGGTTTCCGCTTGCGGCGGGGTGCCAACCGCCGCGACATCCGCGCCGTCCGCCGGCATGACGCCGGGTCGAGTCCCTGGCCGCGACGGCGGTGCCCAATCGAGGAGTGCATTCATGTTGAAACCCGAAGTCGACAGCCTGGTTCCCCACGTTCCGTTCTCGCGCCGCAAGTTCATGCAGGCCGCGCTGGGCGGCACCTTCGCGGCGGCCGTGCTGCCCGTGTCGGCGCAGACGATCACGACCGACAGCACCGGGCTGGACGTCGACACCATCGAGATCCGCTCGGGCGACGCGAGCATCCCCGCGTATCGCGCGCAGCCGGTCGACAAGACGAACCTGCCGGTCGTCATCGTGATCCACGAGATCTTCGGCGTGCATGCGCATATCGCCGACGTCTGCCGCCGCTTCGCGAAGCTCGGCTATCTGGCGATCGCGCCGGACCTGTTCGCGCGCCAGGGCAATGCGTCGAAGTATCCGACGATGAAGGAGCTTTTCGACAACATCATCAGCAAGGTGCCTGACCGGCAGGTCACCGAGGATCTCGATGCGACCGTCGCGTGGGCCGGCAAGAACGGCGGTGACCTGTCGCGTCTCGGCGTGACGGGGTTCTGCTGGGGCGGCCGCCAGGCGTGGCTGTACGCGGAGCATAATCCGCACGTGCGCGCGGCCGTCGCATGGTACGGGTTCGTCGAGGGCACGACCGACGAGATGACGCCGTTCAATCCGGTCGATCATGCGTCGTTGCTGAAGGTACCCGTGCTCGGGCTGTACGGCGAGAAGGACACGAACATCACGCAGGCGTCGCTCGCGGACATGCGCAAGGCAATCCAGACGAGCGATTCGAAGCTCGCGCGTCAATCGGAGATCGTCGTGTATCCGGATGCCGGCCACGCGTTCTTCGCCGATTATCGGCCGAGTTACGTGAAGGGCGACGCCGAGGACGGCTGGAAGCGCGCGATCGAGTGGTTCCACAAGTACGGCGTGATGTGAACGACAAGGCGGCAGATGCCGCCGCCTTGTCGTCGCGCCGCGCAGGTGCTTACGGGTTCGGGCCGGTCGCGATCGGACGCGACGGATCGGCGCTCCATTCGCTCCACGAGCCCGGATACAGCGACGCGCCATGCAGCCCCGCGATTTCGAGCGCGAGCGCGTTGTGGCATGCGGTCACGCCGGACCCGCATTGCAGGATCACGCTGTTCGGTTCGGTGCCGGCCAGCAGCGTGGTGAATGTCTCGCGCAGCTCATGGCCGGTCTTGAAGCGGCCGTCGGCGGCCAGGTTGTCCTTGAAGAACCGGTTGCGTGCGCCGGGAATGTGGCCGCCGACACGATCGATCGTTTCGTTTTCGCCGCGATAGCGATCCGGTGCGCGCGCATCGATCACGACGCGCGTGGCCGACGTCACGTTCGCGAGCACGGCTGCCGCGTCGACCGTCGATTCGAGCGGGGTCGTCGCGCGGAAGTCGCCGGCGGCCGGATGCGGCACGTCGGTGGTCAGCGGCTGGCCGGCCGCTTCCCATGCCTGCAGGCCGCCGTCGAGCAGCGCGACGGAATCGTGCCCGAGCCAGCGCAGCAGCCACCAAAGCCGCGCCGCATAGGCGCCGCCTTGTGCGTCATAGGCGATGACCTGCTGGCCCTGCTTGACGCCGCGGCTGGCGATCAGCGTCGCGAATGCGTCGCGGGTCGGCAGCGGATGGCGCCCGTTGGTGCCGGTCTTGCGGCCGGACAGGTCGCGGTCGAGATGGAGATACTGCGCGCCGGGGATATGGCCGGCCGCATAGGCGGCTTCGCCTGCGCCCGGATCGACGAGGTCGAAGCGGCAGTCGAACACGGCGACGCTGCCCGGCGCCGCGGCCAGCCGCTCGGCGAGATTGGCTGCGGAGATGAGCGTGGTGTAGTGGGTGTGTGGCATGACGGCTCCCTGGAGTGCAAACGGCCTGATACTCCAAGTCTAAACAAAAAAAGACGGGCCGAAACCCGTCTTTTGATATGCCGAATGCCATGCGGCGCTGGCGCGCCGCGCGCGGTCAGATGTCGCCGAGGTGGCGGCGCAGAAACTCGTGGAAGTGCTGCATGCCGTCTTCCATCGGGCTCTGGTATGGCCCGACCTGCGATTCGCCGCGCGCCATCAGTGCGCGGCGGCCCGCGTCCATCCGCATCGCAATTTCGTCGTCCTCGATGGCCGTTTCCATATAGGCGGCGCGCTCGGCCTCGACGAACTCGCGTTCGAACAGCGCGATTTCCTCGGGGTAATAGAACTCGACGATGTTGGTCGTCTTCTGCGGCCCGCGCGGAATCAGCCACGACACGACGAGCACGTGCGGATACCACTCGATCATCAGGCCCGGGTAGTAGACCATCCAGATCGCGCCGAACTCCGGCGGCACGCCGTTGCGGAACTTGAGCACCTGCTCGTGCCACTTCTGGTAGGTCGCGCTGCCCGGTTTCGCGAGGGCGTTGTGCACGCCGACCGTCTGCACGCTGTACCAGTCGCCGAACTCCCATTTGAGATCGTCGCACGACACGAAGCTGCCGAGGCCCGGATGGAACGGGACGACGTGATAATCCTCGAGGTAGACCTCGATGAACGTCTTCCAGTTGTAATCGCACTCGTGCACTTCGAAGTGATCGAAGTGATACTCGGAGAAGTCGAAGTGATGCTTCGTGCCGAGGTTCGCGAGATCGCGCGCGACGTTGCGGCCTTCGGCCTCGAACAGCAGCCCCTGCCAGTTCTGCAGCGGGCTCTTGCCGAGGTTCAGGCACGGCTTGTCGGGGAAGTGCGGCGCGCCGAGCAGCTGGCCTTCCAGATCGTACGTCCAGCGGTGCAGCGGACACACGATGTTCTGCGTGTGGCCGCGCCCGTTCAGCATGATCGCCTGCCGGTGACGGCACACGTTCGACAGCAGTTCGATCTGGTTCGCCGGGTTGCGGACCAGCACGCGACCTTCCTTCTCGGACGGCAGCGCAAAATAATCCCCCGCCTCGGGCACCATCAATTCGTGCCCGACGTAACGAGGTCCTTTCTTGAAGAGGGTTTCGATCTCGCGCTCAAGGAGCGCCTCATCGAAATATGCAGTGACTGGAAGCTGGCTGTGGGCCGACTTCAACTGAAGCGCATCGCTCAGATTGGACATTCCCACTCCCGGTGTTAGCGTGAAAGCAGTGAACAACCCAACCATCGAAAAATCGATTTAGGGAAACGGGCAATTATACCCGGTTCGCCTCGCAAGGCTAGGATTAAGTGCCTGATTTGTGTCAATTTTTTGTCGGGAGACAATCGGGGTGCGCACCCCGTGTGTCGAAGATGGGGCCGGAAGATGTGCCGGGGTGCCCACGTCGGCAGATCGGAGAATTCTCTTTTGCCGTAGAATGTCCGACTTGTTTTGAAATTTGACACCCTCGTCCATGGCGAAAACCGCATCCCCAGGCGCCACGCCGCCCGGCAATGGCACCGAACCGTTGCCGGACAATTATGAGATGGCGCTCGCGGAACTCGAGACGCTGGTTGCACGGATGGAAGGCGGCGCGTTGAGCCTCGAGGATTCACTGGCGGCGTATCGCCGCGGTGCGACCCTCGTTGCGTTTTGCCAACAGCAGCTCGAGAAAGTGGAGCAGCAGGTTCGCGTGCTGGACGGCGCGACCCTGAAGCCGCTTTCGTCCGGCACGGCCGCCACGGACGGCGAAGACGACGATCTATGACATTCGAACAATGGATGCGGTCCGTGCTCGACCGTGTCGAGGACGCACTCGGCCACTATTTGCCGGCTGATAATGTGGTGCCCACGCAGCTTCACGAAGCGATGCGTTACGCGGTCCTCGGCGGCGGCAAACGCGTTCGCCCGCTGCTGTGCCATGCAGCAGGCGAACTGACCGGCGCGACCGAAGCGGCGCGCAACGCAGCGGCGGCGGCGCTGGAGATGATCCACGTTTACTCGCTCGTGCACGACGACATGCCGTGCATGGACGACGACGCGCTGCGACGCGGCAAGCCGACCGTGCACGTGCAGTATGACGAGCCGACGGCGCTGCTGGTCGGCGATGCGCTGCAGTCGCAGGCATTCGTCGCGCTGACCGACGCCGTGGCACTGACTCCGGTGCAGCAGGCTGCGCTCGTGCGCGAGCTGGCGCTGGCGAGCGGCTCGATCGGCATGGCCGGCGGGCAAGCGATCGACCTGGCGAGCGTCGGCCTCAAGCTGACGCGTGAACAGCTCGAGACGATGCACCGGATGAAGACGGGCGCGCTGCTGCGTGCCGCCGTGCGGATGGGTGCGCTGGCCGGCGACACGCCGTCGGCGGAAGCGATGGCCGCGCTCGACGTTTACGCGGGCGCCGTGGGTCTGGCCTTCCAGGTCGTCGACGACATTCTCGACGTCACGACCGATTCGGCGACGCTCGGCAAGACGGCAGGCAAGGATGCGGCGAACGACAAGCCGACCTACGTATCGATCCTCGGCCTCGACGCATCGCGTGAGCTCGCGGCCCAGCTGCGCGCCGAAGCGCACGATGCGCTGAAACCGTTCGGCGCACGCGCACAGCGTCTCGCCGAACTTGCCGACCTGGTGGTGAACCGGGTCAGCTGACGCGAAGCCCGCCGCTGCGCACACGCTACGGTGCGTGCAATAGAATGCGGGCGCGTTTGATTTCCTACAATGGAACGACGATGTACGACTTGCTGAAAACCATCGACGACCCGGCGGATCTGCGCCGCCTCGATCGTCGCCAACTCCAACCGCTCGCGGATGAACTGCGCGCGTTCGTGCTCGACAGCGTGTCGAAGACGGGCGGCCATCTGTCGTCCAACCTCGGGACGGTCGAGCTGACGATCGCGTTGCACTACGTGTTCAACACGCCGAACGACCGGATCGTCTGGGACGTGGGTCACCAGACCTACCCGCACAAGATCCTGACGGGCCGCCGCGACCAAATGCATTCGCTGCGCCAGTACGGGGGCATCTCGGGTTTCCCGCGCCGCAGCGAGTCCGAATACGACACGTTCGGCACCGCGCATTCGAGCACGTCGATCTCGGCGGCGCTCGGGATGGCGATCGGCAGCCAGCTGAACGGCGACGACCGCTTCTCGATCGCGGTGATCGGCGACGGCGCGATGACGGCTGGCATGGCGTTCGAGGCGATGAACAACGCGGGCGTGTCGGAGGATGCGAAGCTGCTCGTGATCCTCAACGACAACGACATGTCGATTTCGCCGCCGGTCGGCGCGCTGAACCGCCATCTCGCACGCCTGATGTCGGGCCGCTTCTACGCGGCCGCGCGTGCGGGCGTCGAGCGCGTGCTGAGCGTCGCGCCGCCGGTGCTCGAACTCGCGCGCAAGCTCGAGGAGCACGCGAAGGGCATGGTCGTGCCGGCCACGCTGTTCGAAGAGTTCGGCTTCAACTACATCGGCCCGATCGACGGTCACGATCTCGATTCGCTGATCCCGACGCTGCAGAACATCCGCGAACTGCGCGGCCCGCAATTCCTGCACGTGGTGACGAAGAAAGGCCAGGGCTACAAGCTCGCCGAAGCCGATCCCGTGCTCTACCACGGCCCCGGCAAGTTCAACCCGGCAGAAGGCATCAAGCCGTCGGCCACGCCCGCGAAGAAGACGTATACGCAAGTGTTCGGCGAATGGCTGTGCGATGAAGCCGAGCGCGATTCGCGCGTCGTCGGCATCACGCCCGCGATGCGCGAAGGCTCGGGCATGGTCGAGTTCGAGAAGCGCTTCAAGGATCGCTACTACGACGTCGGCATCGCCGAGCAGCACGCGGTGACGTTCGCGGGCGGCCTCGCGACCGAAGGGCTGAAGCCCGTTGTCGCGATCTACTCGACGTTCCTGCAGCGTGCGTACGACCAGCTGATCCATGACGTCGCGCTGCAGAACCTGCCGGTCGTGTTCGCGATCGACCGCGCGGGCCTCGTCGGCGCGGACGGTGCGACGCACGCGGGCGCGTACGATCTCGCCTTCATGCGCTGCATTCCGAACATGACGATCATGGCCGCGTCCGACGAGAACGAGTGCCGCCAGATGCTGCACACGGCGCTTCAGCAGCCGAACCCGACCGCGGTGCGTTATCCGCGCGGCGCGGGCACGGGCGTGGCGACGGTGAAGGAATTCACCGAAATTCCGCTCGGCAAGGGTGAAGTGCGTCGCCGCACGTCGCAGCCGGAAGGCAAGCGCGTTGCGATCCTCGCGTTCGGCACGATGGTTGCGCCGTCGCTTGTGGCAGGCGAGGAGCTCGATGCAACGGTCGCGAACATGCGCTTCGTGAAGCCGGTCGATGCCGCGCTCGTGCGCGAACTCGCCGAGACGCACGACTACCTTGTCACGGTCGAGGAAGGTTGCGTGATGGGCGGCGCGGGCTCGGCCTGCGTGGAAGCCCTGATGGAGAGTGGGGTTATCCGACCCGTACTACAATTGGGCCTCCCTGACCAGTTCGTCGATCACGGCGACCACGCAAAGCTGTTGTCGCAATGCGGCCTTGACGGCGCGGGCATCGCGAAATCGATTCGCGAACGCTTCCTCAACGCGGCGGCCGATGTCGCCGGTCAGGCGAAGCGCGTCGCATAAGCTGGCGCCGCCTGTGGGCGGCGTCGGTGCGACTGGCGCAACCGGTCTACATTGATGCGGAAAACATGGGCCTGCGGGCCCATGTTGCTTTTCCGGCTGCCGCATGACGCGGCGTGCGCGTCGTCGGACGCGCGGCTTACAAGGATTGAAAAAGATGAACCAGATGAATCCCGCCTTCGTGATGCCCGACGTGCAGAGCACGGTGGATACCCGCCAGATTCCGATTCAGCGCGTGGGCGTGAAGGCGGTCCGGCATCCGTTGACGGTGTGCACCGAGAGCGGCGACGTGCAGCCGACCGTCGGCGTCTGGAATCTCGACGTGCGCCTGCCTGCCGATCAGAAGGGCACGCACATGTCGCGCTTCGTCGCGCTGCTCGAGGAGAATCGTGCGCCGCTGACGGTCGAGCGCTTCCGTTCGATGCTCGCGTCGATGCTCGAGAAGCTGGAAGCCGAGGCCGGCCGGATCGAGGTCACGTTCCCGTACTTCGTGAACAAGACGGCACCGGTGTCGGGCGTGCAGAGCCTGCTCGACTATGAAGTGACGCTCGCGGGCGAAAGCCGCAACGGCGAAGCGCGCCTGTTCCTGAAGGTGCTCGTGCCGGTGACGAGCCTGTGCCCGTGCTCGAAGAAGATCTCGCAGTACGGTGCGCACAACCAGCGCTCGCACGTGACGATCGACGCCGAGCTCGCGGCCGACCTGCCGGTCGAGGCGCTGATCCGCATCGCGGAAGAGGAAGCGTCGTGCGAGCTGTGGGGCTTGCTGAAGCGTCCGGACGAGAAGTTCGTCACGGAGCGTGCGTACGAAAATCCGAAGTTCGTCGAGGATCTGGTGCGCGACGTCGCGCAGCGTCTCGATGCGGACGACCGCGTCGTCGCCTACGTGCTCGAAGCCGAGAACTTCGAGTCGATCCACAATCACAGCGCGTATGCGCTGATCGAACGCGACAAGCGGCACGCTGCGTGACGTTGTGCCGCTGTAACGGAAAAGGCCGCTCGATCGAGCGGCCTTTGTGTTTTGGCTGGTGATGTCCGGTGCGTGCCGGTGCGTCGTGCGAATCAGCGTGCGAGCGACGCGAGATCCCAGCGCGGTTTCACCGTGAACGCGTAGTCGGCGTTCGCCTGCTCGGGCCAGCGGCCGAGCCGCAATGCGCCGGCGAGTGCGATCATCGCGCCGTTGTCGGTGCAGAGCGCAAGATCCGGATAGTGCACGTCGAAGCCGCGCTTGGTCGCGGCGGCCGACAGCGCGGCCCGCAACTGGCGGTTCGCGCCGACGCCGCCCGCCACTACGAGGCGCTTGAGCTTCGTCTTCTTGAGTGCGGCGAGCGACTTTGCGACGAGCACGTCGACGGCTGCATCGACGAAGCCGCGCGCGAGATCGGCCTTCGCGCGTTCGAGCGCTTCGCCTTCGAGTTTTGCCGCCTCGAACTTCTTCATCTGCGTGAGCACGGCCGTCTTCAGGCCGCTGAAGCTGAAGTCGAGATCGCCCGAATGGAGCATCGGGCGCGGCAGCACGACGGCGCCCGGCGTGCCCGTTTCCGCGAGTTTCGACACTTCCGGGCCGCCCGGGTAGCCGAGGCCGATCAGCTTCGCCGTCTTGTCGAATGCTTCGCCGGCCGCGTCGTCGAGCGTCTCGCCGAGCGTCTCGTACACGCCGACATCGGTCACGCGCATCAGCTGCGTGTGGCCGCCCGACACCAGCAGCGCGATGAACGGGAACGGCGGCGGTTCGTCGACGAGCAGCGGGGACAGCAGGTGGCCTTCGAGGTGATGGATGCCGACGGTCGGCTTGTTCCATGCCAGCGCGAGCGCATTCGCGATGCTCGCGCCGACCAGCAGCGCGCCGGCCAGGCCGGGGCCTTGAGTGAATGCGATCGCGTCGATGTCCTCGCGGCGCGTGCCGCTTTGCGCCATGACTTCCTCGAGCAGCGGCAGCGCGCGGCGGATGTGGTCGCGCGATGCGAGCTCGGGCACGACGCCGCCGTATTCGCGGTGCATCGCGATCTGCGAATGAAGCGCATGCGCGAGCAGGCCGCGCTGCGTGTCGTAGAGCGCGAGGCCGGTTTCGTCGCAGGAGCTTTCGATGCCGAGAACGAGCATGGGTAGAGGCGGTGCGAGCTGCGTCGAGCGCGCCGCACAAAGGTAAACGTAACCGCAAATTATAGCAGGCGAGGGCCTGCCGCCGCTGGGGCGCGGCCCGGGTGCGCGGCCAGGCAGGTACAATCCGCGCCATGGAAACTTACGATATCGCCGTGATCGGCGCGGGCGCCGCCGGGATGATGAGCGCCGCAGTCGCCGGGCAACTCGGCCGCCGCGTGGTGCTGATCGACCACGCGCCGCGGCTCGCCGAGAAAATCCGCATCTCGGGCGGCGGCCGCTGCAACTTCACGAATCTCCATGCGGGCCCCGACAATTATCTGTCGTCGAATCCGCATTTCGCGCGCTCGGCGCTTGCGCGCTACACGCCGCGCGACTTCCTCGGGCTGCTCAAGCGCCATCACGTCACCTGGCACGAAAAGCACAAGGGGCAGCTCTTTTGCGATCACGGCAGCGACGCGATCATCGACATGCTGAAGCACGAATGCGATGCGGGCGGGATTGCCTGGCGCCGGCCGGTGGCCGTCGACGCGGTGCGCCACGCGCCGGCCGACGGCTTCACGCTCGACACGCAGCAGGCGGGGCCGATCCGCGCACGCGCGCTGATCGTCGCCACCGGCGGACTGTCGATCCCGAAGATCGGCGCGACCGACTTCGGCTACCGGCTCGCGAAGCAGTTCGGCCACAAGCTCGTCGATACGCGGCCCGCGCTCGTGCCGCTGACCTTTGCGCAGCGGGACTGGGAGCCGTTCGCGGCGCTGTCCGGCGTGTCGGTCGAAGTGCGCGTGTCGACCGGCGACAAGAAGCACGGCGGCGAATTCGTCGAGGATCTGCTGCTGACCCATCGGGGCTTGTCGGGCCCCGGCATCCTGCAGATTTCCAGCTACTGGCAATCCGGCGACCCGATCCGCATCGACCTGCTGCCGCAGCGCGACGTGGTGGCCGACCTGCTCGACGCGAAGCGCACGTCGAAGCGCCAGATCGGTTCGCTGCTCGCGGACTGGGTGCCGTCGCGCCTCGCTCACGTGTGGCTCGACACGCATCGCGTCGCGGCGGACGCGCGGCTCGCGGACCTGCCCGACAAGATGCTGCGTCAGATCGGCGATGCGCTGTCCGGCTGGACGCTGACGCCGAACGGCACCGAGGGCTACAAGAAGGCCGAGGTGACGAAGGGCGGCGTCGATACGCGCGAACTGTCGTCGGCGACGATGATGAGCGCGCGGGTGCCGGGGCTGTTCTTCATCGGCGAGGCGGTGGACGTGACGGGCTGGCTCGGCGGCTACAATTTCCAGTGGGCGTGGGCATCCGGCACGGCGGCCGGGCAGGCGGCGGCGGAGTTTGCGCGGGGCGCCTGACACGGCTGCGTGGGCCCCCCATTGACGGGGGCAGGCCCTTATGTCTTTGCGCGGCGCTCTGCTATACTTGCAAGTCTTCCCTGCAAACCTTTATTCGTGTCGGATCATGACGATCATTCGCGTTAAAGAAAACGAGCCGTTCGAAGTCGCCATGCGCCGCTTCAAGCGCACGATCGAGAAGAACGGTCTGCTGACCGAGCTTCGTGCGCGGGAGTTTTACGAGAAGCCGACCGCCGAGCGCAAGCGCAAGAAGGCTGCCGCAGTGAAGCGTCATTACAAGCGGATCCGCAGCCAGACGCTGCCGAAGAAGCTGTACTGAACGATTGAGCGCCGCGCGATTCACTGAGCGGCGCACCGGCGACCTCCGCACGATCGGCCTCGATCTGGGGCTGCGAGTCGCCGATGCCGGATTCGAGCAACCCGCTTGAGACTTAGTCCCAAGCGGGTTTTTGTGTTGACGCCCGTTCGCGGGCGTTGAAATCACGTTTCCATCCCGGGTGCAAGATGAGTTTGAAAGAGCAGATCAGCGAAGACATGAAGGCCGCGATGCGCGCGAAGGAAAGCGAGCGTCTGGCGACGATTCGCCTGCTGATGGCCGCGATCAAGCAGCGCGAGGTCGATGATCGGGTGACCCTCGACGACGCGGGCATCACCGCCGTGATCGACAAGATGATCAAGCAGCGCAAGGACTCGATCAGCCAGTTCGAAGCCGCAGGCCGCGACGATCTCGTCGCGAAGGAACAGGCCGAGCTGACCGTGCTGGGCGCCTACATGCCCGCGCAGCTTTCGGACGCCGAAGTGGCTGCCGAAGTCCAGGCCGCTGTCGCGGCAACGGGCGCGGCCGGCCCGCAGGACATGGGCAAGGTGATGGGCGTGCTGAAGGGCAAGCTTGCCGGTCGGGCCGACATGACGGCCGTTTCCGCGCAGGTCAAGGCCGCGCTGTCGAAGTAAAACCCGCTTCCCGGCGCGCCGCATGCGCGTGCGCCGGGGCGTCGTATTGTCTTTTTTTCGCTCGATCCCACGGTGATTCCGCATTCGTTCCTGCAGGATTTGCTGAACCGCGTCGATATCGTCGACGTGGTGGGCCGGTATGTGCAGCTCAAGAAGGGCGGCGCCAACTTCATGGGGTTGTGCCCGTTCCATAACGAGAAGAGCCCGTCGTTTACCGTCAGCCCGACCAAGCAGTTCTATCACTGCTTCGGCTGCGGCGCGCACGGCACGGCGATCGGTTTCCTGATGGAGCATGCGGGGCTCACGTTCCCGGAAGCCGTGCAGGAGCTCGCGCAATCGGTCGGACTGACCGTGCCGCACGAGCCGTCCATGCGCGGCGGAGGCGGTGCGGGTGGCGGTGACTATCCGGCGCCCGTGTCGAAATCGGTCGCGACCGCGCTGTCCGACGCGATGTCCACCGCGTGCGACTACTACCGCAAGCAATTGCGCGGCGCGACCGTCGCGATCCAGTATCTGAAGAACCGGGGCCTGACCGGTGAGATTGCCGCGCGCTTCGGGCTCGGCTATGCGCCGGACGGCTGGCAGAACCTCGAAACCGCGTTCCCGGACTACCGCGACGACTCGCTCGTCGAATCCGGGCTCGTGATCGTCAGCGAGAAAACCGATGCACAGGGCGTCGCGCGACGCTACGACCGGTTCCGCGAGCGGATCATGTTCCCGATTCGCAACGTGAAGGGGCAGGTGATCGGGTTCGGTGGCCGCGTGCTCGGCAGCGGTGAGCCGAAGTACCTGAATTCGCCCGAAACGCCACTGTTCAACAAGGGCAGCGAGCTGTACGGGCTGTTCGAGGCGCGCCTTGCGATCCGCGAGCGCAAGTACGTGCTGGTCGTCGAAGGCTACATGGACGTCGTCGCGCTCGCGCAGCTCGGCTTCCCGAACGCGGTTGCGACGCTCGGCACGGCGTGCACGCCGATCCATGTGCAGAAGTTGCTGCGTCAGACGGACACGGTCATTTTCAGCTTCGACGGCGACTCGGCCGGCCGGCGTGCGGCGCGCCGCGCGCTCGAGGCGTGTCTGCCGCATGCGGCGGACAACCGGACGATCCGATTCCTTTTCCTGCCGTCCGAGCACGATCCGGACAGCTACGTACGCGAATTCGGCGCGGACGCGTTTTCCGAGCAGGTCGAGCGCGCGATGCCGCTGTCACAATTTCTGTTGAACGAAGCAATTGCCGGCAAGGCGCTCGACCAGCCGGAAGGTCGAGCGAAGGCGCTGTTCGACGCGAAGCCGCTGCTGCAGGCGCTGCCGGCGAACGCGTTGCGCGCGCAGATCATGCACATGTTCGCCGACCGGCTCGATATCCCGTTCGAGGAAGTCGCGGCGCTGTCGGATGTCGATGCGCGCATCGCGGCGCCGGCGCGCCAGGCGCCCGCGCGCAGCGAGCGGCGGCGTGTGACGGACAGCGAAAAGCGCGCGTTGCGTACGCTCGTGATGCATCCGCGGATCGCGTCGCAGCTCGACGACGAACAGCTTGCGACCCTGCGCGCGCTGCCGCGGATCGGCGAGCTGTTCGCCGAAGTCGTCGAGCATGCGCGTGCGCTGGGCGACGGCGCGGAGTTCCGGCTGCTGTCGGATGTCCTGCGGACGTCCTCGAACGGCGCGACTTACGAGGAAATCTTCCGCGAAATTCTGGACTATGATGAAAACGTCCGCGATTTGCTGTTACAGAATCCGGAAGACGAGACGGTGCCCGAGCGGCAGCGTGAACAGGAACGGATCGCGGGGGAGGAGCTGCAGGCCGCGGTGCTCAAGATGCGCTACGACGCCTGCTGCGACCGGCTCGATCGGCTTGCGCGGCAGTCCACCTTCACACCCGAGGAACTGGCGGAATTGACGGAATTGAACCAGCAGCGAACCGACATGAAGCGTCGGCTCGGGCTGTAGGCGGCCGGGGCGCCAAGAGAGGGCGCCCCAGCGTGCTATAATATAAGGTTTCCAGCGGTTTGTTTTCTAAGCAGAGGCGAGATTCGCGATGGCAAAGACGACAGGCGGAAAGAAAGCAACAGGCAAGGGCTCGACGGAGCCGACCACGAAGGTCACAGCGGCCAAGTCTGCTTCTTCCACCAGGACAGTGTCTTCAGCCACGTCAGCCCCGGCAGGAAAGAAAACCGCGGCCGGCACTGCTCAGGCTGCGCCGGCGCCGGCAGCCAGAACACGGGCTGCCGCCAGACCCGACTCCGGGCCGGCCAAGCCGGCGGCGAAGCGGGCAAGTGCGAAAAGCGCAAGGGACACGACTGCCGCCGCGGACGAAACGGCAGTACGTACTACTCATGCACCCACGGTTCAACCGGCTGTCGTCCAGCAGCCGCGAGTCGATATAGCCGGTACGGCGAACTCCATGACCAAAAAGCTGAACGAAGTATCCGTCGATGACGACGCAAATCAGAGCGACGAGCAGCCCGCAGCCGCGGCTGCCCCGGGCAAATCCAAGGTGCGCGATCGTCGCGCCAAGGAAAAGGCGCTGCTGAAGGAAGCGTTCGCGACGAGCACGCCCGGCACGGCCGAGGAGCTCGAAGAGCGCCGCGTGAAGCTGCGCGCGCTGATCAAGCTCGGCAAGGAGCGTGGCTTCCTCACGTATGCCGAAATCAACGACCACCTGCCGGACAACTTCACCGAGACCGAAGCCCTCGAAGGCATCATCGGCACGTTCAACGACATGGGCGTGGCGGTTTACGAGCAGGCGCCGGACGCGGAAACGCTGCTCCTGAACGACAACGCGCCGGCCGCGTCGTCGGACGATGAAGTCGAGGAAGAAGCGGAAGTCGCGCTGTCGACCGTCGATTCGGAATTCGGTCGCACGACCGATCCGGTCCGGATGTACATGCGCGAGATGGGCACGGTCGAGCTGCTCACGCGCGAAGGCGAAATCGAGATCGCGAAGCGGATCGAGGACGGCCTGCGCCACATGGTGATGGCGATTTCCGCGTGCCCGACGACGATCGCCGACATCCTCGCGATGGCCGAGCGCGTCGCGAACGAAGAGATCCGCGTCGACGAACTCGTCGACGGCCTGCTCGATCCGAATGCTTCGGACTCCGCCGATACGGACGGTTTCTCGGCGAAGGAAGCCGAAGCGATCGAGAACGAGGACGAGGAAGCCGAAGAGGAAGAGGAAGAAGAGGAAGAGGAGGATGATGACGGTGCCGCCCAGGCAACCGCCAACGCCGCCCAGCTCGAAGCCCTCAAGCGCGCATCGCTCGACAAGTTCTCGCAGATCAGCGAGTGGTTCGACAAGATGCGCCGCGCGTTCGAAAAGGAAGGCTACAAGTCGAAGTCCTACCTGAAGGCGCAGGAAACGATCCAGACCGAACTGATGACGATCCGCTTCACTGCGCGTACCGTCGAGCGTCTGTGCGACACGCTGCGTGCGCAAGTGGACGAAGTGCGTCAGGTCGAGCGCCAGATTCTGCACATCGTCGTCGACAAGTGCGGCATGCCGCGTTCGGAATTCATCGCGCGCTTCCCTGGCAGCGAGACGGATCTCGACTGGGCCGAGAAGATCGCGGCCGAAGGTCATTCGTACAGCGCGGTCCTGTCGCGCAATATCCCGGCGATCCGCGAACAGCAGCAGCGTCTGCTCGACCTGCAGGCGCGCGTCGTGCTGCCGCTGAAGGACCTGAAGGAAACCAACCGCCAGATGGCGGCCGGCGAACTGAAGGCACGTCAGGCGAAGCGTGAAATGACCGAGGCGAACCTGCGTCTCGTGATTTCGATCGCGAAGAAGTACACGAACCGCGGCCTGCAGTTCCTCGACCTGATCCAGGAAGGCAACATCGGCCTGATGAAGGCGGTGGACAAGTTCGAATACCGTCGCGGCTACAAGTTCTCGACCTATGCGACGTGGTGGATTCGCCAGGCCATCACGCGTTCGATCGCGGACCAGGCGCGCACGATCCGTATTCCGGTTCACATGATCGAAACGATCAACAAGATGAACCGCATCTCGCGGCAGATCCTGCAGGAAACCGGTCTCGAGCCGGATCCGGCAACGCTCGCCGAGAAGATGGAGATGCCGGAAGACAAGATTCGCAAGATCATGAAGATCGCGAAGGAGCCGATCTCGATGGAAACGCCGATCGGTGACGACGACGATTCCCATCTCGGCGACTTCATCGAGGACAACAACACGGTCGCGCCGGCGGATGCCGCGCTGCATGCAAGCATGCGCGACGTCGTGAAGGACGTGCTCGATTCGCTGACGCCGCGCGAGGCGAAGGTGCTGCGGATGCGCTTCGGTATCGAGATGAGCACCGATCACACGCTCGAGGAAGTCGGCAAGCAGTTCGACGTCACCCGCGAGCGGATCCGTCAGATCGAGGCAAAGGCGCTGCGCAAGCTGCGTCACCCGAGCCGTTCCGACAAGCTGAAGTCGTTCCTCGAAGGGAACTGATTTCCAGCGTCTTACTTGCGAACGCCGCCGGTATCCGCGTGATACCGGTGGCGTTTGTCCTCTTTAGCGTCTTTGTTGTTACAATGCCGGCCCGGCTTGGTTGCCGGAGTGGCATGTAGCACACGTTGCTTCTTGTCTGGGCCCCTAGCTCATGCTTGGTTAGAGCAGCGAACTCATAATTCGTTGGTGCCGGGTTCGACTCCCGGGGGGCCCACCAGATTCCCTTCCAAGGCTATCCAAGGAAGTCTCGAAACCCGCGACGCCGCAAGGCTTCGCGGGTTTTTCTTTTGCGCGCTGCCTGAATGTGTCGAGCGTGTTGAATGCGTTCACGCCGGCGTCGCGTGTCGCATCGCCGCCACCGGGAAAACGCGCGGAGCGTGCCGTCCCGATATCATCGAAGTATGCTGTAGCGCGGTCGGCGCGCACGATCGAGAATCGTCGAGTGCGCGAACCGCAGGGCAGCGCCGCGTTCCGTTCGGCAGCCAGAACAAACACAAACAGACTTCGCCCGACAGTGGGGGCGGCCATCATGATCACGTTGCGTTCGTGGAGTGCGATTCTGTCGTTGCTGATGCTTGCCGCATGCGCCAGCCTGCCGCCGCAGGCCGGTCGCGCGCCAACGCACGCATTTACCGATACGGAAACCACGCGCCTCGGCGTCGCATTCCGTCAGCAGGCCGCCGCCCATCCGGGGCAGGACGCGTTTCATCTGCTGCGCGATCCCGTCGATGCACTCGATGCGCGCGTGCTGCTCGCCGATCGCGCGGACCGCTCACTGGACCTTCAGTACTACATCTGGCACGACGACCTGACCGGGCACGAGCTCGCGGATGCGATCATCCGTGCGGCCGATCGCGGGGTTCGCGTGCGCGCGCTGCTCGACGATCTCGGGACGAATGCGGACGACCAAAAGCTGCTCGAGATCAGTTCGCATCCGAACATCGAGATCCGGCTCTTCAATCCAGTCGCCACACGCCACTTCAAGAAGGTCGGCACGGTGCTCGAATTCTCCCGCGTCAACCGGCGCATGCACAACAAGGCGATGATCGCGGACAACCAGGCGGCGATCGTCGGCGGCCGCAATATCGGAGACGAATATTTCGGCGCGTCGTCGATGCTGGAGTTCGGCGATCTCGATGTGGTCGTGCACGGCCCCGTCGTGAACGACATCTCGACCGAATTCGATACGTTCTGGAATTCACCGTATGCGTATCCGATCGATGCGCTGGTCGGGCACGACGCGGCGCCGGGCGGCCTCGACCGGGAGCGCGAACGGTTGCGCGATTACCTGCGCGCGATGGAGGACAATCCGTACGTGCTCGAGGCGCGACACAGGCTCGACCAGATCGTGCACGGGCAGGGCACCGAGCTGTCCTGGGGCCAGGCGACGGTCCTGTACGACGATCCGGCGAAGATCGCACGCTCGCCGAAGGACAGCGACGGACACCTCATGCCGCAACTGCGCGCACTCGCGTTGCGGCCCGAGCAGGAGCTGCTGATCGTGTCGCCGTACTTCGTGCCGGGCAAGGACATGGTCGAACGCCTGCACGCGCTCACGGCACGCGGCGTGCGCGTGACGATCCTGACCAACTCGCTCGCATCGACCGACGTCGCGGCCGTGCATGCCGGCTACCGGCGCTATCGGCGTGCGCTGCTGGAAGCCGGCGTGAGGCTTTACGAACGGCGGCCGTCCGGCGACAAGAGCATTTCGAAGCAGGTCATCATCGGCTCGTCGCGTGCTTCGCTGCATGCGAAGACCTATGTGTTCGATCGCAAGAGCATCTTCATCGGTTCGATGAATCTCGATCCGCGTTCGCTGAATCTCAATACCGAGATCGGCGTTTACTGCGAGAGCGCGGCGATTGCGTCGGAAGTCGCGGCGGACCTGGAGCCGCGGCTCGATCAAATCGCGTGGCGAGTCGAATCGAGGACCGACCCGGCCGGGAAGGGGCGGCTCAAGTGGATTCAGACTGACGCGGACGGGAAAGTGACCGAACTCGATCACGAACCGGAAGTATCGGCGGCGCGGCGCATGGAAGTATGGTTTCTGGGCTTGTTTCCGATCGAATCGCAGCTGTGATTTCGCTTGCCCGCGACGACCGCGGGCGGCGTGTGCCGACGCGCAGCGTCGATCCGGAGGCCGTGCGCGCACTGGCGCTGATGCGGCTCCGGGCGCGCAAAACGACCCGCACCCGGAAACCGCACCATTCATCGCGCGATCAGCGCGCGAAATCAGACGTGCTCTGGATGAACGTGTTCAGCTTCGAGATGTTCACGCTGCCGAAGCCCGTCGTCGCGTCCCAGCCGGCCTTCGCCTTGTAGCCGTACGTGCCGCTGCCGTTGTTGCCGGACGTCACGTCGTGCACCAGCGCCGCATTGCTCGGAAAGTACTTGTAGATGCTCGACGCCGGGAATCCGAGCGCGTTGTTGTTGGCCGATTGCAGCCGCGCCCAGATGCCGGTGAAGATCGGTGCGGCGAGGCTCGTGCCGCCTTCGTTGTTCAGGTAGCCCGAGCCCCAAAGCGTATCGGACGTCTGGCCGTTCACCACGAGGATCGCGCCGGTGCGCAGGTCGGCGTCGAAACCGACGTCCGGCAGTGCGCGCTTGGTCGACCCGGTGAGGCTCGACGATTGCCACGACGGCGCGGCTTCGTACTTGCTGTAGCCGCCGCCCGTCGACCATACGGTGCCCGGCTGCCAGCTCGGATCGTTCCACACGATTTCGCTGTTGTATGCGTTGGTCGACGTGTTGGTGAATAGCGTCGTGCCGCCCACTGCGATCACGTACGGCGAAGTCGCGGGCTCGCTCACCGTGTAGGTCGAGCGCGACGGCGTGCCGCTCGCGCATTCGTACGCGCCGTGGTCGCCGGCCGATACGGAGAAGGTCTGACCTTGCGCGATGGCCTGCTTGAAGATGGTATCGTCGGTCGCCTGCGAGCCGGTGCTGTACGCGGACGATTCGCACACGCCGAGCGACACGTTGATGACCTTCGCGACGTTGTCGCTCACCGCCTTGTTGTACGCGGCGGTAATCGCGGTGAGCGACATCGACGGCGCCACGTAGAACACGACCTGCTTCACGCTGCCGCCGGCAGCGCCGACGATAGACTGGCTGTCGAGGTTCCATTCGACGGTGCCGGACGTATCGGTGTACGAACTACCTGACGGACCCGTCTGCACGACGCTGCTGCTGATCGTACCGAGGCCGTTGTTGGCGGCGAACGTGTTGAGGTCGCTGACCGTCTGCGACAGGTCGCCTTCGGAGATGATGCCGACGGTGGTTTGCGAGGCCGTCGGCGTGCCGTCGCCGCCATAGAGCGACGAGAATTCCGTCGGGTAGTGCGGCACCGCGGATGCACCTGCCGGAATCGTCAGGTTGCTGGTGTTGCCTTGCGGTTTGCTGCCCGCGCCGGTATGCATGAGCTCGACGTTCTGCAGCCCCAGCACGGCACCGACGATGCCTGAGATTGCGTTCGGCACCTGCGCGGCATCGGTGTTCGCGTAAACGTTGCGGCCGTTGCGCGTGAAGCGCTTGAGCGTCGTGCGGAACGCCGATTTGACCGTTGCCGCGGTGCCCGACGCGGACACGAGCAGGCGGTTCGGCGCAACCACGATGTTGACGAAGCCGGCCTGGCGCAGGTGCGCGACGACGGAGGCAACCTGCTGGTCGGTCGGCGCGTATTGCGCGGCGAACTGCGCCGACGTGAGGAACTGCTTGTAGTGCGGCGAGCCGGGTGTATGCAGATCGTGCAGGTACTGGTCGAGTTGCGCTTCGTTGCGCAGGTTCAGCCCGAGCACGATGTCGATCGATTCGCCGGGCGCCATCTCGGTGGCAGCCGCGGCAGCGGCGGCGGTACTGGCCGCCGGCGCGCCGGCGGTACTGCTGCTTTCACCTTGCTGGACGAGCGGCAGGAATCCCTTGGTGCGCGTTTCCGTCCAGCCGGCGGCCGGTGCGGCATGGGCGGCCGTCATGCCGAACGAAGCGGCTGCTGCTGCGGCGAAGGCGAGCTTGGCGATGCGGATGTGCTTTAGTTTCTTGTCTGCAACCTGATTCATTTTGAATTACCCCTCCGGTTGAACATCGAACTGCACGAACAACAACGGTCGACGGCGGCGCGGATCGTGCGCCGCCGATATCCGCCGCGCTCGCGCGGATGGCGCGGACGCGACGGGGCCTTTCGCCCGACCCGGATGGATGGTGATCCTCCGGGGGCGAAATGCTGGAATGCTCGGTAACGGGGGCGCTGCGCCGCGATGCGACCCGGCCGCGCCGGCAGGCCTGATGCAGGCGAGCTAGAGCAAAAGTTTCGGTATCCTGCTCATCTGGTTCAGTCCTTCGGCCTGCTGCCGGACGGCAGCTGCCCAATGAATGCATCGGGATGTTGCATGCGCCAACGGAAGAAGCGACGGTCGGCGGCGAGAACTTCGGTGCGGCGGAAGCGAGATGCGTTGAGCGGGAACGATTGCGTGGTCTGCAGTTCGTCGGATTGCTTGCATCGGACGGTATCAAGAACGAAAGTTCGGTGTCAAACTTTTTCTGATTATATGAAACAAAGTTAAATGAAATTGGATGAAATGCTTTTGAAAAGTCATGAGGCATTTTGTAATTTTCAAACCAGAAACCGGGTGCAATTGCAGCTCCGTCCTTCGGATAATTTGCGATTCGATTCGTAATGCACGAACCGTATTCGAGAAATCATTCGAATCTCTCGTGCCCGTTTTCCGTCCCGGAACGCAGGGTTCGACGCGCGTCGGGCGCGTCCGGCGACTCAACCTGATCAGATCGACGGCTCGTCGCGAGAACGGGGTGGGTCGGCGCATCGTGATGGATCGCATCGCGCGGCGAAGCGACCGGATGACACAACGTGTCGACGATTAGTGCGGCGATGCTGACGATCAGCACGGCGACAACCAGTTGCGCGCGATGAGTCCGTTCGGCCAGTTGACGGTATTCCACCCTCGTGCCGCGTTCCACGCTGCAACTGCTCGATTGGGATCGTTTAGCGGTGAAGGTGCCGCGCGCTGCTGATGGCGACCATTGCGGATCAGACGCGGGTTCTGCGCGAACACTGGCATGTGCCGCGCGGCGCATCGGGTGGCGAGCGGGCCGCCCCGGCGAATGCGGCGAAGCGCGTTCAGCGCGCGATGAAAACCGCCGCGCGTCGAGCGCGGCTATCGGTCGTTCGATGGCACGAGCACAGGCACGGCGCGACGCGCGGTGGCCGGGTCAACGGCATCCGCACGATCAGTCCGGCTTGCGCTCCGGTGCAGCACGCGGTGGCGGCTCGGCGACCGGGGTGCCGGCGGTAGGGCCACCATTCTCATCGTTCTCGGGCGCCACGGGCCGCGAACCGTCGTCATACGCGACGAGGCTGCGCTGCGGATTCGCGATCCGGATTCCGCGTTCGCGGAACAGCACCGCGATACGCCGGTTGAATTCGCGCTGCACACCCCAGCGCGCAGAGTCCTTGCACTGGATCTGTCCGGCCAGCGCGATCGTCGCGCCGTCGACCTGGTCGATGCCCCAGTAGCTGAAATCCGACAGGATGCCGTCCTTGTAATTCGGATCGTCGCGCAACGCGGCGCCGATCTCCTTCAGCGTCTCGATCGCGCGATCGATGTCCTGGCCGTACGCGATGCTGACCTTGACGGCTGCGTTGCCGAGCCCGCGATTCGTGTTGTTGACGGTCGTAACGGAGCTGAACGGGATCGTGTACAGCGACCCGTCGCCCGCGCGCAGCCGCACGGTGCGGATCGACAGGTATTCGACCGTGCCGGACACGCCGGCGAGCGTGACCCAGTCTCCCACCTGCATCGCGTTCTCCATCAGCAGGAAGATCCCGGTGATGAAATCCTGTACGAGCTTTTGCGAGCCGAAGCCGAGCGCGACGCCGAAGATGCTGGCGCCGGCGAGCAGCGGACCGATGTTCACGCCGATTTCGCTGAGGCCCGTCAGCACGACGACGAGCGCGATCATGATGAACAGCAGCGAACGCAGCATCGGCAGCAGCGTGCGCAACCGCGCCGCGCGCACGAGGTTGCCTTCGTGTGTCCACTGCTGCAGGCGGCGCTCGATCGCGATGTTCGCGGCTTCCCATACGATCAGCGCGACGACGGCCGCGATCGCGATCGTGATCAGCGCCGACGCGAGCCGATGGCCGATCGTGCCGGTCTGGAAGGCGTGGAAGATCGGCACGCCCCAGATCTGCAGCAGCACCACGACGGTCGCGACGGCGATCACCGCCGACACGATCTGGCGCACCAGCGGGTAGTAGCGGTACGCGTGCAGGTGGACCAGCGTGCGATCGTCGTCGCGGCGCTGGAACAGTCGAGCGAGCGCACCGAACACGACGATCGACACGATCCGCATGCCGATCATCGCGGCGATCGAGCGGCCGCCGAGCGTGATCAGCACGCGGTAGCCGTTGTGGACGTCGAGCGCCCACACGAACCACAGCGCCATCACGACGAATACCGAAACGGGCGCCCACGCGTCGGCGAGCGCGTTGCCGATCATCGCGAAGGCCGGCCGATCGTCGCCGGCCGCGCGGATGCGGGCGGCGACCGGCTGGCGGCACCTGAGAATCAGCGCCGAGATCATCAAGTGGCCGACGAGCGCGACGGCTTTCAGCAGCGCGACGTGACCGGCGTCGCTGAGGCCGAAGCTCGCGGCGATCTCGACCGCGGCCGTGCAGACGCCGACGACGATCGCGATCCGCGCGATCGAGCGCTGCGCGATCGCGGCCCATGCGTCGCTGACGTGCAGCAGCCGCAATTGCGGTGCATCGGGCTGGAAGAACAGCCGGCTGACAATCGTCACGAGGCGGCAGATCACGTAGATGTCGATCAGCGATTCGAGTGCGGTTTCGGTCGGCGTGCCGCCGCCGTCGAGCACCGACATCGTCAGGCTCGCGACACCGACGAACGCCAGCAGCGGCACCACGCGCAGCGCGAGGCTGACCAGCGCGCGCGGCATCCGGCGCAGCAGCGTGGTGTGGCGCCGCGCATGGCCACGGCCTTGCGACGACGTATCGGGTGCGGCGGTGCCGTCGGCGCCGGCGCTGGCGTCGGCCGGCGCTGACGGGCTGGCGTCGTCCGGCCCGGCTGGCTCGGGCTCGGCCCGACGCGACGATTCGGCCCGACGCGTGCCCATGGCGGCCAGCGCGCGCCGCAGGAGCCGCTTCGCGAACCATTCGACGACGAACGCGGGCACGAGCACGGCGAGGATGACCAGGATCGCGCGCGTGAGGTCCGCGCGTTCGTCGGTTCGCACCAGCCGCTCGTGCCACCAGCGGCCGACGGAGCCGACATCGAGCAGCGAGCGCAGCGATTCGTTCAGCGCGGCGCCGATTTCGCCGGCCCAATGTGCCCCCTGCCGGACGAGCATCGACGCGAGCCCGTTCGTCGTGAGCGCGGCTGGGGCGGCGGATGCCGCGCTGGCCGGTGTCGCGGCGCTCGCCGGAAGCGCGGGCGTGCTCAGCACGCCGACGGCCGCGATCGCGCGCAACGTCGTTTCGACCTGCTCGCGCTCGCGTGGATTTTGCAGGACGGAGAGGGCCTGCTGAGCCTGTTGCGGCGTCAATGCCGGCACGGCGCCGGAGGCCGCCGATGGGGCGGCTGGTGCAGGGGTAGCCGCGTGGGCGATCGATACGACGGCGGCGAGCAGCCAGCCGAGCAGGAAATGTCGCATGGGGAGGCATGCGGGCGCACATCGAAAAGTGGCCCGCCGGTCTGGACGATGGACGGAAGTTAACATGATCGCGAACGGACCCGAATAGTTCCGCCGACGAATTTTCGCTTGCGACGTGGCGGGTCGGGAACGAAACGTGCTCGCCGGCACATCGATTCGGTGCAAACCACGACTGCGGCTACATGCAGCGAACTCCGGATTCCTGATGAATCAGCCCTGCTCGTCGTGAAAGATCGGCAGCACGTGCTCGGCGATTTCCTCGATGACCTCGCGCACGGGCCGGTCCGAGCCGGGATTCAGCGTGACGTGGTGCGTGCCGGCTGCGCGCATGTCCCGCAAGATGCCGACCAACGCATTCCGTCCGGTCGCGTAGCCGAGCGACAGCGCGCGGGCCGGCGCATCGCGATTCGCATCGAGATCGAGCCGCATCGACACGCCGAATGCGCGAAAGCCCGGTTGAGCCAGCCGGTCGACGGCCGCGCGCCACATCGAATAACGAGAACGCTGCGTGTCCGGATCGCGGTGGTACGTCATCCAGCCGATCGCGTTCCGAGCGATCCAGTCGACGCTCTGTCCGCCCGAACCGACCGCGAGCATCGGCACCGCGGCATCGCCGCGCGGCAGCAGCGTGAAGTCGGGCGCGTCCGGCGGTGTTTCGTCGGGCAGCACGCGGGACGGCACGCCGAGCGCGGCCGCAACGATGTCCCAATGCCGGCGATACCGGTCGCGCCGCGTTTGAGCATCGACGCCAAACGCCGCATATTCGGGCGGCCGGTCACCGGAGCCGAGGCCGAGGATGAAGCGCCCGCCGGACAGCGTCGCGACAGACAGCGCGCCTTTCGCGATATGCAGCGGATGTCGCAGCGGCAGCACGATCGCGCCGCTGGCGAGCACGATCCGGCGCGTGCGCGACGCGAGCGCGCCGAGCAGCACCCACGGATCGAGGTGCCCGACCGGGTCGGGATAGTCGGCGCTGTTCAGCGGTACGTCGCGAATCCACAGTGCGCGAAAGCCGAGCGAATCGGCCCGCGCCGCGAGTTCGAGCTGCTCGTTGAAATCGGCGACGGTCCGGCCGCTGCGCAGCAGCGGCAGCGTCAGGCCGATCGACAGCCGCTCGGCCGAGAAGATGCGCTGCGCGACGTCGGCGCGGCCGGAGGCGGGCAGGGGCATGTCCATTCCTTGAAGACGGGGCGAAGCGGGCGCGCTCCGTACGGTGTTCGCATGCTAGCGTGTTTGCACGACGCTTACGACGCGCGGCGAGCGATACACGGCGGCATCGGCGGGTCCGGCATGATCGGCGCCTTCGGTCATCGGGCAATCAATCGGCATGAACTGTCCTCGGCAAGTGGTGGCCGGTCTTGTGGCGGGCACGGTGCTGTTCGTGTTCGGCGGCGCTCGCACGGTTGAGGCGACGCACGCCGATCTATGCAGGACCGCCGAGGAGTCGGGCATCACGGCGGGCCTCCGGGATGGGTTGCCTCGGATCACGTGCGCGCTCGACCACGCATGCGCGGCCACGGGCGGGCGATTGTAAGTGGATCGTCGGGTGTCGTGCAGGTGCAGACGTCTCGCCGGTGCACACGTCACATTCCTGCAACACCGGCGCCGCGCCCCGTCCGCCGATCGCGCGCGCCGTTTCCCGTCGTTTCACTTTCGAAACGTTCACGCATTTCTGTCGCCGCCCGATCTGCATCGGGGTCACTTCACCGGCCGCGCCGCCTTGCGCCGCGAAGCATGGTGCGCTCCTTGCATATCTGTGTGTGCCGTGAGCGCGATCGCCGGCGCGGTAGAGGGCCGGCCATCGCTTCAGTGGGTCGGACGCATCGAAGACGGGGACAAGAGAATGAGAACAGACCGAATCGCAACGTGTCGTGTTGCAAAAATGAATCGCCGACCTGCCCGAGAATTCGTTTCACCGTTGATTGCGGTGACATGAGCGTGCGGCTTTTCGTTCCATCCCAACAATCCGGGTTCGTTCCGAACGACGACGTGCAGGCGTGACGCACCAGGCCGACCGGTGCCAGTCGGCCGTCGGGGATGAACCGCCGAGCACGTGGATGGGCAATCAATCATGAGATATGGATCGTCATGCCGACGCGCGAAACGCCTGCGTGCCGAGCGCGACGCATGCGTGTGCCTGCCGCACGCACCGCCGCGCGGCGATCCGCCCGACATCGGGAAATCGAAGGTGTAGTCCAGGGGAAAGGTCCGCCGGCGGCGCCGCGGTGGATCCGACGACATTGTGCTGTCAGTTGATCCACTACCCCGATGGATCAATTGTTGGAGCGCCCATCGCCATGTGGTCGATGGGCGTCTTTTTTTGCTGCGCCGGTGTCGCGCGCGCCGCCGGCCCGATCTCCCGGCGTTCTGTATCATGTGCTGGCGCGCTGGCCGCACGGCTTGCCACCGCGCCCGATCACGCGCCGCCAACATGAACGACATCGCCTTGCCCGACCCCTCATCCGCCAGCCTCGATCCGGCCGCGCTCGATGCGCTGCACGCGTTCGTCGAGCGCCATCCGCGGCTGCTCGTGCTGACCGGTGCAGGCATCAGCACGGATTCCGGCATTCCCGGCTATCGCGACCGCAACGGTCAATGGATGCGCTCGCCGCCGATCCAGCTCCACGAATTCCTCGGTTCCGACACCGCGCGCCGCCGCTACTGGGCGCGCAGCATGATCGGCTGGCCCGTGGTGGGCCGTGCGCGGCCGAACCGCTCGCATGTCGCGCTCGCGCGGCTCGGCGGCACCGGCCGGATCGAGCGCCTCGTCACGCAGAACGTCGACGGGCTGCACCAGCGTGCAGGCAGCGGCGACGTGATCGAACTGCATGGCGGCATCAACGGCGTCACGTGCCTCGATTGCGGCGCGCATCACGCGCGCGCGACGATCCAGACCTTGCTCGAAACGGACAACCCCGAGCTGCTGGGCACACAGGCGGAACCCGCCGCCGACGGTGACGCGCACCTCGAATTGGCCGCGCTCGACACGTTCCGCATCCCGGCCTGCCCGGCCTGCGGCGGGCTGCTGAAGCCGGCGGTGGTGTTCTTCGGCGAGAACGTGCCGCGCGAACGCGTTGCACTGGCGTCGCAGGCGCTCGATGCGGCCGATGCGCTGCTCGTCGTCGGCTCGTCGCTGATGGTGTATTCCGGCTACCGGTTCTGCGTGTGGGCCCAGGCGCAGAACAAGCCCGTCGCCGCGTTGAACCTCGGCCATACGCGCGCCGATCCGATGCTGACGCTGAAGGTCGAGGCGCGTTGCGCGCCCGCGCTCGACGCGCTGAACGCGCGGCTGGGCGTCGCCGGCGGCGCGCCGGAGCACGCATCGTGACCGGGCCGACGTCCTCGCCCGATCCGTCCGCGCGGCTGTCGGCGCCGGCGGCCGAGCGCAATCGCGGGCCGATCCTCGACGTGCTGCGTCGCGTGCTGCCGGCCAGCGGCGACGTGCTTGAGATCGCGAGCGGCACCGGGCAGCATGCGGTCCATTTCGCGCAGGCGCTGCCGGCGCTGCGCTGGCAGCCGAGCGATCCTGACGCACACGCGCGCCGCTCGATCGCCGCGTGGGTCGCGCATGCCGGCCTCGCGAACCTGGCCGAGCCGCTGGCGTTCGACGTGCGCGATGCGTCGTGGCCGGCCGCGGCGTTCGACGCGATCGTCTGCATCAACATGATCCACATCTCGCCGTGGGCCTGCACCGACGCACTGTTCGCCGGCGCGTCGCGCGTGCTGCGTCCGGGCGGCGTGCTGTTCCTGTACGGACCGTATCGCCGCGAAGGCCGGCACACGGCGCCGTCCAATGAAGCGTTCGACCAGCAGTTGCGCAGCCGCGACCCGTCGTGGGGCGTTCGCGATCTCGAGGTGGTCGTCGCGCTCGGCCTCGACCGCGGGCTCGACTGCATCGAGGTCGTCGAGATGCCGGCGAACAACCTGAGCGTCGTGTTCAGGCGCCTGCCGCACGCGGAGCAGTGACACGCAAGCGCGCATCGCAGCCGGGTTTCCACTATCCTTTCGCCTGTGCGCGCGACCCGGTTCGGTCGCGCCCTGTTTTTTCCGGAGAATTGACTAATGGGCAAACAAGCAATCGGTGTGATCGGGCTCGCGGTGATGGGCCGCAATCTCGCACTCAATATCGAGAGCCGCGGTTACGCGGTGTCGGTGTATAACCGCAGCCGCGAGAAAACCGACGAACTGATCGCCGAATTCCCCGGCCGTAATCTGGTACCGACCTATACCCTCGAAGAGTTCGTCGCGTCGCTCGAGACGCCGCGCCGGATCCTGATGATGGTGAAGGCCGGCGAAGCGACCGATGCGACGATCGCATCGCTCAAGCCGCTGCTCGAGAAGGGCGACGTGCTGATCGACGGCGGGAATACGCACTTCACGGACACGATCCGCCGCAACCAGGAACTCGCGCAATCGGGCCTGCACTTCATTGGCACCGGCGTGTCCGGCGGCGAAGAGGGCGCGCTGCGCGGCCCGTCGATCATGCCGGGCGGCCAGCGCGACGCGTACGACCTGGTCGAGCCGATCCTCAAGCAGATCGCCGCGAAGGCCCCGTCGGACGGCGAGCCGTGCGTCGCGTACATGGGTCCGGACGGTGCGGGCCACTACGTGAAGATGGTCCACAACGGCATCGAATACGGCGACATGCAGCTGATCGCCGAAAGCTATGCCGTGCTGAAGGACGTCGCGGGCCTGACCAACGACGAACTCGGCGCGGTATACACCGAGTGGAATCAGGGCGAGCTCGACAGCTATCTGATCGAGATCACGTCGAAGATCTTCGGCAAGAAGGACGAAGAAACCGGCAAGCACCTCGTCGACGTGATCCTCGATCGCGCCGCGCAGAAGGGCACCGGCAAGTGGACGAGCCAGAACGCCCTGGATCTGGGCGTGCCGCTGCCGCTGATCACCGAGTCGGTGTTCGCGCGCGTGCTGTCGTCGTTGAAGACCGAGCGCGTCGCGGCCAGCAAGATCCTGTCGGGCCCGGCCGCCGCGTCGTTCGACGGCGATCGCGCGGCGTTCGTCGAAGCGGTGCGCCGCGCGCTGTACCTGAGCAAGGTGATCTCGTACGCGCAGGGCTTCGCGCAACTGCGCATGGCGTCCGAAGAGTATGGCTGGAACCTCGATCTCGGGACGATCGCGAAGATCTTCCGCGCGGGCTGCATCATCCGCGCGCGATTCCTGCAGAAGATCACCGACGCGTACGCGAAGGATCCGGCGCTCGCGAACCTGCTGCTCGACCCGTATTTCAAGGACATCGCCGCGAATTACCAGGCGTCGCTGCGCGACGTCGTGGTGGCTGCCGTAAAGGCAGGCGTGCCGGTGCCGGCGTTCGCGTCGGCGGTCGCGTACTTCGACAGCTACCGTTCCGAGCGGCTGCCGGCGAACCTTGTGCAGGCGCAGCGCGACTTCTTCGGCGCCCATACGTTCGAGCGTACCGACCGGCCGGGCAGCTTCCACGCGAACTGGTCGTGACCGGCTGGCGAGGACGGTATTGTTGCGAAATTCTATTCTTTGAGTAGGGTTTTTCGTTCCCGGATCCCGGAATTGTTGGCTCCGAGGAAACAGTGTTTTCGTTCTTTCATGGTTTTCCCTAGGTGATCTCGGGACTAAACTTTGTTCAATCGCTGCAGACATGGTGTGTGCGGCGGAGCAAAAAAATCCCGGAGGTAATCATGAAATCGCTGATCGCAACGTTCGCTGCTGCTGCTGTCCTCGCCGTTCCTGCCGTCTCGTTCGCCCAACAGAACGCCCCCGTCACCCGTGCGCAGGTGAAGGCCGAACTGGCCCAACTGCAACAGGCCGGCTACAAGCTGGGCAGCGACCGTACCGACTACCCGGCAAGCATCCAGGCAGCTGAAGCCCGTGTGAACCCGCAACAGAACGTGGCCGCTGCCGATACGAGCGGCTACGGTGCGCAACCGGCCGCCCAGCAGGAATCGGGCGCTCCGGCGGCCGCCAAGACCGGCTGGCAGGTCAAGCGCGTGTCGGATGGCGCACCGGTCTACAAGGGTCGTTAATCGTCATCGATCGCCGGCCGCATGTGCGGCCCGATGCGACCCCACGCAGTACCCGCAGCCCGTCGTTCCGCATCACGGAACGAGGGGCTGTTTTCATTGGCGGCACCCGTCGTGTCAATGCAGCGGCCGTGGTCCGCGGCCGATGTCCCGGAACAGCGCGTCGGCCGGCTCCAGCGCCTGCAGCCAGGCCTCGTCGTAGCCGCTCAGCGTGTCGAGCGCGTCGCGCAGCCGCTCGATCGCGAGCACCGGCAGCTCGACGCTGTGCCGGGTGGCGCCGCTCAGGTGCGCGACGCTCGCCAGTTGGACGAGTGCGTCCGCTGCTTCGGCGACGTCCGCCGCGAACAACAGGTGCCGGTTGAGCAATTCGACGAGGCCGCTGGAACCGGCGAAATCCTCGGCGTTGAGCTGCACGGACAGAAACGTCGCATTGTTCATGGTTTTCTCCTCGTTATCGCTGGATCGTGCGGTGCACCTCCGAGTATAGGAGGCGGCCGGCAGCGGGGCGGCAGTCATCGGTGCGACACGGCTGGCGGCCGTGGAACCGTGGCCTGAAGCCTCCGGACGCCGCGCGCGATGGGGCTCGCGGCCCGCCGACACGCGTCGGCGATACCGCAAGATTGTTGCCGGATCGGGCGCCTGCCGCGGTCCTGTCCACGACAGATGGTATCTTTGACGGCCGGGGCGATACGAAAATGGCGCGAAAAAGGGGCCGATGAGCCCGTTCGCGCCGACGTCCCGCCGTGGAAACTGACGGCCGCGAGAGCGGTCGGATACTGGTTGGTCCGGCCGCCTGGCCGGACATCGTGCGTCGCACGCCGGAGGGCGGTGGGCGGCGCAACGACGCAAATCCGGGAGGACCCTTGAGAAAAACGATTCCGATCCACGATGCGCTGGCGCGCTGGTTGCCGCAGGCGGCGCTCGTCGCCGCGGCCGCCGTGCTGACGGGCTGTACGATGACGCCGTGGACCGACAGCTGGCAGCCGGTACGACCGTCGACGCCGGCGTCGGTCGCCACGCCGGGCGTGATTGCCGGCTATTACCGCGTGAATCCGGGCGACACGCTCGCCGGCGTCGCCGCCGCCTACGGGCAGCGCGTTCAGGACGTGGCCAGCTGGAACCACATGTCGCCGAATGACGCCCTGTCGCCCGGCCAGGTGCTGCGCGTCGCGCCGCCGCCTACCTCGACCTCGCTCGGGCAGGCGCCCGCCGCGGCCGCGCAACCGGGCTCGCTGGCCTGGCCGGCCACGGGTATGGTCGCCGCGCCATTCCTGGCCGGCAAGACGCGCGGCATCGTGATCGCCGCGACCGGGCCCGACCGTTCGGTGCGGGCCGCGGCAAACGGGCGCGTGGTCTATGCCGGGTCTGGCGTCAAGGCATACGGCCCGCTCGTGATCCTGAAGCACGACAACGGGCTCATCACGGCCTACGGGCACAACGGCAAGCTGCTCGTCAACGAAGGCGATGCAGTGCGTGCAGGCCAGCCGGTCGCCGAGATGGGCACCGACGCGAGCGGTCGCGCGACGTTCGACTTCGAAGTCCGGCAGAACGGCAAGGTCGTCGATCCGATGAACTTCCTGCCGCGCAACGGCGGCTGACGCGCCGCGTCACGACGTGTGCGCCGTGCGGCGCACACGTTCCCGTCTTCACCCTTCCTTGAGCTCCGCGGTGCCGGACTGCCGCGCACGATTGCCGAGCCAGCGAATGCCCAGCGCGAGTCCCGCCGCGCCGAGCGCGATCAGCGAACACTGGATCGCGACCGGCAGGTACCCGTGCGGCCGCGGATCGACGAACGGGTAGGGATACCAGTTCTCCAGCGCGCCGCGCACGAGCGTATAGCCGAGATAGACGACCGGAAAACCGAGCCACGCGAACGCGCTGCGCCACGCGATCGGCGAGCGCGGTTCCACGTACAGCCAGTCGCACAGCACCACGAGCGGCACGATCCGGTGCAGGACCCAGTTGTTGAGGGCCGGCGTGACGTGGCGCAACGCATCGAGCCGGGCGAGCAGCAGCTCGTAGACGATCGCGGTGATCAGCATGTAGAGCACGGCGGCGCCGCGCATCGATTCGTAGCGCGCCGAGCCGGGACGCGTGACACGCGACAGCCCCACGACCAGCATGGCCGAGGCATAGAGGCTGCTCAGTTGCGTGAAGTAGCTGAGGTAGTTGCCGAGATGGACGGCAGGCATGCCCCAGTAGCCTGCGACGCTGTGCAGCGTGGTCGACACCGCGAGCAACGCGGCGATCAGCCGGTAGGCCGCAACGAAGAACGCTTTGCTCATGATGCCCGCGCAACGTCGCACCAAAGCTTCATCGTGCCACAGCCGCAGGCCCGCGCGATTCGGACTTTCCATATGCGGGCCAGTGGACGGGCCGCGCGGATTCCTCGGATATTTGATCCGGTCGCACAACGATGGTCGCGCGTGAGGCTACAATCGGGGCAACCGCCGGGGTGCCGTCAGCCGCGGCGTGTGTCTGCCCCGCATACCACACGAGAAATTTCGAGACACAGCATGAAAAACATCCTCGCGAAACAGACGCGCTACAGCTCACCCGCGATCTTCTTCCACTGGGCCATCTTCCTGCTGGTGGCGCTGGCCTATCTGGCCATCGAGATTCGCGGACCGAAAGGCAGTGACAGTCGCGTGTTCTGGATGAACGTGCACCTGCTGGCCGGTACCTTCGTGCTCGTGCTGTCGGTGCTGCGCGTGCTATGGCGGATGATCAGCCGCGTGCCGGACGCCATTCCGCAGACGACGCTGCTCAAGTGGATGTCGAAGCTCGCGCATTTCGCGCTGTACGTATTCATCATCGCGCAGCCGCTGCTCGGCATCATGCTGGTCAACATGGGCGGCAAGCCCGTGTCGCTCGACTGGATCGGCGTGTCGTTCACGCTGTTCGGCCCGGACAAGGCGCTGCGGCCGACGATCAAGGAAGCGCACGAACTGATCGGTAACGCGTTCTACTTCGTGATCGGCCTGCATGCGCTGGCCGCGCTTTACCACCACTTCATCCGTCGCGACGACGTGCTGCGACGCATGGCACCGTGATTGCCGCGCGCTGAAGCCGCGCAGCAGCCGGGGGCGCATGGTTGTATCAGCAACCATGCGCCCCCGGTCCGTTTACCGCAATGCGCGACTGGCCATCGCGGCGAACATTCTGTAACATCTCGGCTGCTTTTACATTCCGCTTACGCATCGCCGCGCATGCTGCACCGACATCGTCACCTGACCGCCTGGCTCGGCGTGTTCGCGATCTGGCTCGCGATCGCGGCACCGCTGGTGTCGCAGTGGCGCATCGCGCAGGCAGCCACCCCCGACGCAATCGTCTGCAGTGCAGAACATGGCGCACACCGCGCGCCCGATGCGGGCCGCGCGCAGGACCATGCACTGCATCTCGATGCGTGCGGCTATTGCGGCTTCTTCGCGCACAGTCCCGCGATCGGCGGCGCGGCCGCCGTATCGTTCGCCTTCGTCCCCCCTCATGCCGTTTCCGCCACCGCGCCGCATGCGGTCGCGGCACGCGCCGACCGCTATCCGCGCGCGTACCCACGCGCACCGCCCGAGCGCGCCTGACGCGCTGTTTTACGTTCCATTCATCGCCGATATCCGTGCGGTCTGTCGAGGTCGCGTGGAGGGCGTCACTCGGGCTTTCGATCATGACCATTCTTTCCTTGCGCGCGCCGAGGGCGGCGCGCCATTCCCGTGCGCGGCGCGTGCCGCGCATGCTGAAACTCACTGTTCCCGCGCTGGCCGTCGGCGCGATGACCGCGGCCGCGGCCGAATCCGCGCAGGCCGCCGGTGCGCCGACGGACGACGCGGCCGCGCTGCTGCCGCCCGTCGAGGTCGTTGCATCGCCGCTGACGACACCGCTCGTCGTCGTCACGGATCCGAAGACGCCGCGCCAGCCGCTGCCGGCGAGTGATGGCGCGGACTACCTGAAGACGATTCCCGGCTTCACGTCGATCCGCAGCGGCGGGACGAACGGCGACCCCGTGCTGCGCGGGATGTTCGGGTCGCGGCTGAACATTCTCGCGAACGGGATGCCGACGCTCGGCGCGTGCCCGAACCGGATGGATGCGCCAACCTCGTATATCGCGCCGGAAAGCTATGACAAGGTCACCGTCGTGAAGGGCCCGCAAACCGTGCTGTACGGTCCCGGCGCATCGGCCGGCACCGTGTTGTTCGAACGCGTGACGCCGCGTTTCGACCGCCCCGGCGTGCGCTTCGACGGCAGCCTGGTCGGCGGATCGTTCGGCCGCAACGACCAGAACGTCGACGTGACGGCCGGCACGCCGGATGTCTACGGCCGCGTGACCGCGAACCATGCACATGCGCAGGACTACGAGGATGGCAACGGCAACACCGTGCCGTCGCAATGGGACAAGTGGAACGCGGACGCGGCGCTGGGCTGGACACCCGACGATCACACGCGCGTCGAACTGACGGCGGGCACCGGTGACGGTTATGCGCGCTACGCGGGGCGCGGCATGGATGGCGCGCATTTTCGCCGCGAGACGTTCGGCCTCTCGTTCGACAAGCGGCATCTCGGCGACGTGCTCGACCGGATCGAAGCGCGCGTGTACTACAACGAAGCCGACCACGTGATGGACAACTACACGCTGCGGCAGCCCGACCCGACCAGCAGCATGCCGATGCGAATGGCATCCGAGGTTCGGCGCCGCACGCTCGGTGCGCGGGCGGCCGCGACGTTCCGTTTCGGCGACGACTTCAAGCTCGTGACCGGCGTCGATGCGCAGTCGAACCGGCTCGATGCCCGCTCGGCGATGGGGCGACAGAACTACGGCGACCAGCCGTGGGATGCGCAGGCGACGATGTGGGACGCGGGCGCGTTCGGCGAACTGACGTGGTATGCGAGCGATGCATCGCGCGTGATCGGCGGCGCGCGGGTGGACTACGCGAGCGCGCGCGACAAGCGTACGACGACGAGCGGGATGATGGCGAGCAAGCCGAACCCGACCTTCGGCGACGATCGCGCGCGCGTGCTGCCGAGCGGTTTCGTGCGGTACGAGCGCGATCTCGCGGCGCTGCCGGTCACGTGGTACGCGGGGATCGGTCACGCGGAACGCTATCCGGACTACTGGGAGCTGTTCTCCGCGAAACGCGGGCCGGCCGGTTCGATCAACGCGTTCTCGGCGGTGCAGCCGGAGAAGACCACGCAGCTCGACATCGGCGCACAGTACAAGAGCGACCGGTTCGATGCGTGGGTGTCGGCCTACGCGGGATATGTGCAGGACTACATCCTGTTCAATTACGCCGCAGGGATGATGGGGCCGACCACGCAGGCGACCAACGTCAACGCGCAGATCATGGGCGGCGAAGCCGGCGTGTCGTGGCGGCCGGTCGCACCGCTGCGCGTCGAGACGTCGCTCGCGTATGCGTGGGGGCGTAACGCGACGAGCGGCGATCCGCTGCCGCAGATGCCGCCGCTCGAGGCGCGCTTCGGGCTCGAATATACCCGCGGCGCATGGTCGGCCGGCGGTCTGTGGCGAGTCGTTGCGCCGCAGCATCGCTATGCCCTGAACGAAGGCAATGTGGTGGGCAAGGACTTCGGTCCGAGCGCCGGCTTCGGCGTGCTGTCGCTGCATGCGCAGTACAACGTCAGCAAGAAGGTGCAGATCTCGGTCGGCGTCGACAACGTGCTGGACAAGGCCTACACCGAGCACCTGAACCTCGCCGGCAACGCGGGCTTCGGCTATCCGGCGAACGCGCCGGTGATGGAGCCGGGGCGCACGGCATGGTTGCGTGTGAGCGCGAAGCTGTAACGCGCGGCGCGCGTGTGCGATGCAGCATGCGCACGCGTGAACGCAGCCCCGCCCGAATGGGCGGGGCGCGTCAACCGATTAGAGAACCGTATCTAGTCAGGGCGCAAACGTTCGCGACTCGTGATTCACTCCCGCATTCGACGCACACGTTGCCCGCGACCGTTCGCGACCTGCCGTGCGCGTCGAACCGATCTCATTCGCACCGGCAACACAATAATCAGGAGAACAAGCATGGCCAGATCGATGCGTTCCAGGGTGGTGGCAGGGGCAGTGGCTTGCGCGATGAGCGTTGCGCCGCTCGCGGGGACGACCGCGCTGATGACGCTCGCGACGACGCACGCGGCGATGGCGGCAACCGCGCCGGCGGACGACTACGCGACGACGCGTTATCCGATCATCCTCGTGCACGGGCTCACCGGCACCGACAAGTACGCGGGCGTGCTCGAGTACTGGTACGGCATCCAGGAGGACCTGCAGCAGCATGGCGCGACCGTCTACGTCGCGAACCTGTCGGGATTCCAGAGCGACGACGGGCCGAACGGGCGCGGTGAACAACTGCTCGCTTACGTCAAGACGGTGCTCGCCGCGACCGGTGCGTCCAAGGTGAACCTGGTCGGTCACAGCCAGGGCGGCCTCACGTCGCGCTATGTCGCGGCCGTCGCACCCGATCTCGTCGCGTCGGTGACGACGATCGGCACGCCGCATCGCGGCTCGGAGTTCGCAGACTTCGTGCAGAGCGTACTCGCCTACGATCCGACCGGATTGTCGTCGTCGGTGATCGCAGCGTTCGTCAATGTGTTCGGGATCCTGACGAGCAGCAGCAACAACACCAACCAGGACGCGCTCGCCGCACTGAAGACGCTGACGACTTCCCAGGCCGCCACGTACAACCAGAATTACCCGAGCGCGGGCCTCGGCGCGCCGGGCAGCTGCCAGACGGGTGCGCCGACGGAAACCGTCGGTGGCAATACGCACCTGCTGTATTCGTGGGCCGGCACGGCGATCCAGCCGACCATTTCCGCGTTCGGCGTGACGGGCGCGACGGATACCAGCACGATTCCGCTGATCGACCCGGCAAACGCGCTGGACCTGTCGACGCTTGCGTTGTTCGGCACGGGCACGGTGATGATCAATCGCGCCTCGGGCCAGAACGACGGGCTCGTGTCGAAGTGCAGTGCGCTGTACGGGAAGGTGCTGAGCACGAGCTACAAATGGAACCATCTCGATGAGATCAACCAGTTGCTCGGCGTGCGCGGCGCGAATGCGGAAGATCCGGTCGCGGTGATCCGCACGCATGCGAACCGGCTGAAGCTCGCGGGCGTGTGATCGATGACGGCACGTGAAGGACGCGCGCCGCTCGCGCGACGCGTTGCGGTCTACGGCGCGGTGGGGCTGGCGGCGATCGCCGGCGTCGCGATCTGGAGCGGCACGGCATCGCAGCGCGGCGCCGACGCGGTGCATGTGTCGGCCGGCGCGGCAGTGCTCGGCGGCACGAGCGCCGCACCGCCGCAGGCCGCATTGCCCGCGAGCGCGGGACTGCCGCCGCCGCTTGACGGTTCGAGTGCGCCGAGGCTGCCGCTCGATGCCGGCGGCCATCTCGCGAAGTCGCGCGCGGTGCGCGATTTCTTCGACTACTGCCTGACCGCGCGGAGCGACCTGAACGCGGCCGCGCTCGATGCACTCGTCGTGCGCGAGATTGCCGCACAGCTCGACGGCACGGCCGCGCAACCCCAGGCGCTCGACGTCTGGCATCGATATCGTGCGTATCTCGACGCGCTGGCGAAGCTGCCGGAGGCGGGCGCGGTCGACAAGTCCGATCTCGGTGCGTTGCAGCTCGCGCTCGATCAGCGCGCGTCGATCGCGTCGCGCACGCTCGGCGATTGGAGCCAGCCGTTCTTCGGCGCGGAGCAGTGGCGGCAGCGCTACGATCTCGCGCGGCTGAAGATTGCGCAGGACCGCACGCTGACGGATGCGCAGAAGGCGGAGCGGCTCGCGGCGCTCGCGCAGCAGATGCCCGCCGACGAACGCGCGGCACGGAACAAGGCCGACCGGCAGCAGGCCGCGATCGACCAGATCGCGCAGTTGCAAAAGAGCGGGGCGACGCCCGATGCGATGCGCGCGCAACTGACGCAGACACTCGGCCCCGAAGCCGCCGCGCGCGTCGCGCAGATGCAGCAGGACGACGCATCGTGGCAGAGCCGCTACGCTGACTATGCGGCGCAGCGTGCGCAGATCGGCGCGGCCGGATTGTCGCCACAGGATCGCGACGCGCAGATCGCCGCACTGCGGCAGCGCATGTTCACGAAGCCCGGCGAAGCGATCCGCGCGGCGTCGCTCGACCGCGGCACGGCTGCCGCGCAGTGACGCACGCGGTCATGCCGCGCGCGTGAAGTGCCGCGGCAGATGCTGTTCGATGGTAGCCGCGAGCGTGTCGAACGCGGGCCCGATGCCTTCGTGCGCGACGCACGCATAGCCGAGCAGCAGCCCGCGCCGCGCGGTGTCCAGGCTGCTGTAGTAGCTGGTCAGCGGGCGCACGATCACACCCGCGTCGAATGCGCTTTGCGTGACCGCGCGATCGTCGCACGTGTCGGGCAGGCCGAGCACCAGATGCAGGCCGGCCTCGTCGCCCATCACGGGCAGCGCGTCGCCGAAGCGCGCATGGATCGCATCGATCAGCAATTGCCGGCGCTCGCCGTACAGCGTGCGCATCCGCCTGACGTGTGAAGTCAGGTGCCCGTCCATGATGAATTCGGCGAGCACGGCCTGCTGCATCAGCTGGCCCTCGCGATACAGTTCCGACAACCCGGTGCGGAACGTGTCGACCAGATGCTCCGGCACGACCATGTAGCCCATCCGCAGGCCCGGGAACAGCATCTTGCCCAGGCTGCCGACGTAGATCACGCGGCCGCCGTCGTCGAGCCCCTGCAGCGACGCGAGCGGGCGGCTGCCGTAGCGGAATTCGCTGTCGTAGTCGTCCTCGATGATCCAGCAGCGATGCTGGCGCGCGTACTCGAGCAGCATCCGGCGCCGTGCGAGGCTCATCACCATCCCGAGCGGATACTGGTGCGACGGCGTGACAAGCACGAGCCGCGGCGGATGCTGCATGTCGCTCGCGCTCGGATCGATGCCTTCCTGGTCGACCGGCACCGGCGTGAGCGCGAGGCCGGTCGCCTGCAGCACGCTGCGCACGCCCCAGTAGCACGGCTCCTCGACCCACGCACGATCGCCGATGTCGGATAGCAGCCGCACCGCGAGGTCGATCGACTGGTGGATGCCGGTCGTGATGATCACCTGGTCCGGCGAGCATTTGACCGAGCGCGCGACGCGCAGGTAATCGGCGAGCGCACGGCGCAGCGGCCGGTAGCCGCCGCCCGGCGAATAGGTCAGCAATTCGGGATTCGCTTCTTTCCACAGGCGCGCCTGCAGGCGGCTCCATGTCCGGCTCGGGAATTCCGACACATCCGGCACGCCTGGCATGAACGCGCCCCACTGGCGCCGCGACACGCCCGCATGCTCGATCAACTGCCGGCCCCGCATCGACAGGCTGCCTTGTGCGTCCTGCTGCGCCGCCGCACCGGCGTCGGACGGCGGCGCGGCGCCCGGCACGCGGATCGCGGCCGCGTCCGGGCGCGTGTCGGCCACGTAGGTGCCGCTCCCGGTCGTCGTCAGCACATAGCCTTCGGCTGTCAGCTGGTCGTACACGTGCAGCACGGTATTGCGCGCGATCGACAGATCTGCCGCAAGGGTGCGTGAACTGGGCAGCTTTGTCCCTGGCCCTAATTCTCCGGTAAGAATCGCTTGCTGCATCAGTTGCAACAACTGCCGGTACATCGGCTCGGACGAGCTGCGGTCGAGACGGGCGGAGAGCCAGTCGGCCAGGATCACGGTATCCAAAGTGGTCCTACTAGTAATATTGAAATGGTTCCCTATTGTAGAACCGTACGCACCGTATAGTGGGCCCATCTCAAAAACGTTTGTCGCGCAGCAAGGGGACAGCCACGATGAAGTCCGATGATGTGATCGTCAGCTTTCGCGGCGTGCGGAAGACCTACGACGGGGAGACGCTGGTCGTCAAATCGCTCGACCTCGATATCCACCGAGGGGAATTCCTGACGCTGCTCGGGCCGTCCGGCTCGGGCAAGACCACCTGCCTCATGATGCTGGCGGGCTTCGAGTTTCCGACGGGCGGCGAGATCCGCCTCGACGGCGAACTGCTGAACACCGTGCCGCCGCACAAGCGCAACATCGGCATGGTGTTCCAGAACTACGCGCTGTTTCCGCATCTGACGGTCGAGCAGAACGTCGCGTATCCGCTGTCGGTGCGCAAGCTGCCGGCGGCCGAGCGCGCGGAGCGCGTCGCACATGCGCTGAAGATGGTGCAGATGGAGCGTTTCGCGAAACGCTATCCGGCGCAGTTGTCGGGTGGCCAGCAGCAGCGCATCGCGCTCGCGCGGGCGCTCGTGTTCGAGCCGAAGCTCGTGCTGATGGACGAGCCGCTCGGCGCGCTCGACAAGCAGTTGCGCGAACACATGCAGTACGAACTGAAGGCGCTGCACGAGAAGCTCGGCGTGACCTTCGTCTACGTGACGCACGACCAGGGGGAGGCGCTGACGATGTCCGATCGCGTCGCCGTGTTCGACAAGGGCATCGTGCAGCAGCTCGATACCGTCGATCGCCTGTACGAATCGCCGTGCAATGAATTCGTCGCGAACTTCATCGGTGACAGCAACCGGCTGCGCGGCACCATCGCGCGCGTCGACGGCGAATTCTGCGAATTCCGGCTCGACGACGGCACGCAGCTCGTCGGTCGCCGCATCGGCGACGCAGCTGAAGGCGCGCCGGCCGTCGCGTGCATCCGCCCCGAACGCATGAGTCTCGCGAACGGGCACGCGAACGGCACCGCCAACCGCGTGACCGGCGAAGCGCGCAGCCTCATCTATTTCGGCGATCACGTGCGCATGCGCTGCGCGCTGCCGGGCCAGGACGAATGCTTCGTGAAGGTGCCGCTCGGCACGGGCGCGCTCGATGCGTTCTCGCCCGGCGCGCCGGTATCGCTCGCATTCGCGCCCGAGCATCTGCGCATATTCGCCTGACGCAGGTTTTCCCGCTTTATCGCAGCACGTCGTCAACAACAACTGCCCACTTCCACCACGAGAGGAGAGGAACCATCATGAACGGAGCAAGCTCTACCGCGCGTCGCACCGCGCTCGCACTGGCGCTCGCCGTCGTCGGCGCATCGGCCACCGCGGCCGAACTCACGGTCGTCAACTTCGGCGGCGCGAACGGCGACGCGCAGAAGGCCGCATTCAACCAGCCGTTCGAAAAGGCGACCGGCAACAAGGTCACGGCCGTCGAGTACAACGGCGAGCAGGCGAAAGTGAAGGCGATGGTCGAGGCGAAGCACGTCAACTGGGACGTGGTCGAAGTCGAATCGGGCGACCTGAACCGCGGCTGCGACGAAGGGTTGTACGAGAAGCTCGACTGGTCGAAGATCGCGAAGAAGTCCGACCTGATTCCCGAATCGCCGCAGGTGTGCGGCGTCGGCTTCTTCGTGTGGTCGACCGCGCTGTCGTACAACGCGGACAAGCTGAAGACCGCGCCGACCGGCTGGGCCGATTTCTGGAACGTGAAGAAATTCCCCGGCAAGCGCGGCATGCGCAAGGGCGCGCGCTACAACCTCGAGTTCGCGCTGATGGCCGACGGCGTTGCGCCGAAGGACGTGTACAAGGTGCTCGGCACGAAGGCCGGCCAGGACCGCGCGTTCAAGAAGCTCGACGAGCTGAAGCCGTACATCCAGTGGTGGGAAGCGGGCGCGCAGCCGCCGCAGTTCCTGGTGGCAGGCGACGTCGTGATGTCGACCGCGTACAACGGCCGTATCGACGCCGCGCAGAAGGAAGGCAAGAACCTGAAGGTCGTGTGGAACGGCAGCATCTACGACCTCGACTACTGGGCGATTCCGAAGGGCTCGCCGAACAAGGCGCTGGCCGAGCAGTACATCGCGTACACGCTGACGCCGAAGCCGCAGCAAGGGTATGCGCAGCACATCGCGTACGGCCCCGCGAACGTCGCCGCGATCAAGTCGCTCGACGCGAAGACGCTCGCGAACCTGCCGAACTCGCCGGCCAACGGCAAGAACGCGGTGCTGGAAGACATCGGCTTCTGGACCGACCACAGCGACGAGCTCGAGCAGCGCTTCGCCGCGTGGGCGACGAAGTAACCGCTACTCAGGTGTCCTGATGCAACCTGCCGCACGACGCATCAATTGCGTCGTGCGGCATTCCGCCGGATCGAGCCCGGCCGGAGAGAACCGTTGAACACGATGACGATCGCTCCTTCCTCGCCGTCATCAGCCGCGCTCAAGCGCGAGCTGAAGGCCGCCGAGGCCCGCAAGCGCACGATGGCGTTGCTGCTGATCGCGCCGCTCGCGATCTTCCTGCTGCTCATTTTCGTCGTGCCGATCGGCACGCTGCTTACGCGCGCGGTGCAGAACCCCGAGATCGCGACCGCGCTGCCGAACACGATCGCCGCGCTGTCGGGATGGGACCGCAAGGCGCCGCCGGCCGACGCCGCGTACGTCGCGCTCGCGGCCGACATGACGAAGGTCGCCGACAGCGAGGCGATGGGCGCACTCGCGCGGCGCCTGAACACCGAGATTCCCGGCTACCGCTCGCTCGTCGCGAAGACGGCGCGCGCGATGCCGCTGAAAGGCGACAACGACGCGGCACTGACGCCCGCGCAAACGCGCGCGAAACTGATCGACCTCGATTCGCGCTGGGGCGACGTTGCGTACTGGCAGTCGATCGCGAAGAACGGTAGCCAGTTGTCGCCGTTCTACCTGCTCGCCGCGCTCGACCACAAGCAGGACGGCTTCGGCCAGATCGTGCAGGCCGATCCCGATCAGTCGATCTATCTCTCGATCTTCGGCCGCACGTTCGTGATCGGCGTCGCGGTCACGCTGTTCGCGCTGTTGCTCGGCTATCCGCTCGCGTACTGGATCTCGACGCTGTCGGAGCGCCGCGCGAACCTCGTGATGATCCTCGTGCTGATTCCGTTCTGGACCTCGGTGCTCGTGCGCGTCGCCGCGTGGATCGTGCTGCTGCAGAGCGAAGGGCTCATCAACACGGCGCTGATCGGCAGCGGGCTGATCTCGCATCCGCTGACGCTGCTGTTCAATCGCGTCGGCGTGTACATCTCGATGACGCACATCCTGCTGCCGTTCATGATCCTGCCGCTCTATAGCGTGATGAAGTCGATCCCGCCGACATACCAGCGCGCGGCCGTGTCGCTCGGCAGCCATCCGTTCGCCGCCTTCTGGCGCGTGTACGTGCCGCAGACTTATCCGGGCGTCGGCGCCGGCGCGCTGCTCGTGTTCATCCTGGCGATCGGCTACTACATCACACCCGCGCTGCTCGGCGGGCCGAACGACCAGATGGTCAGCTACTACGTCGCGTACTTCACGAACGTGACGATCAACTGGGGCATGGCGTGCGCGCTCGGCGGGCTGCTGCTCGCGGCGACGCTGGTGCTGTATGCGGTGTACGGGCGCTTCACGCGCACCAACGTGAGCCTCGGCTGAGCGGTCGAGCAGCAACACGCAACGAAACGGGAAGGGGATGCCGACCATGAAACTCGCCAGGCCGCTGTTCGCGCCGCACATGTCGTTCGTCGAGCGCGCGTGGTATGTCGCGCTACGCGTGCTCGTCGTGCTGACGCTGCTGTACCTGATCCTGCCGGTGCTTGCCATCGTGCCGCTGTCGTTTTCGTCGAGCACGTTCCTCGTCTATCCGATTCCGGGCTTCTCGATGCGCTGGTACGAGAATCTGATCGCGTCGGACGAGTGGCGGATGGCCGCGAAGAACAGTTTCATCGTCGCGCCGTCGGCGACCGTCGTCGCGACCGTGCTCGGCACGCTCGCCGCGATCGGCCTCACGAAGGCGGACTTCCGGGGCAAGGGGCTCCTGATGGCCGTGCTGCTGTCGCCGATGATCGTACCTGTGGTCGTGGTCGGCGTCGGCATGTACCTGTTCTTCGCGCCGCTCGGCCTCGCGAATACCTACACGGGGCTGATCGCCGCGCACGCGGCGCTCGGCGTGCCGTTCGTCGTGACGACGGTGGCCGCGACGCTGCAGGGCTTCAACCAGAACCTGGTGCGTGCGAGCTTGTCGCTCGGCGCGAATCCCGTCACGACGTTCTTCCGCGTGACGCTGCCGGTGATCGCGCCGGGCGTGATGTCGGGTGCGCTGTTCGCGTTCGCGACGTCGTTCGACGAAGTCGTCGTCACGCTGTTCCTCGCGGGCGCGGACCAGACGACGCTGCCGCGCCAGATGTTCACCGGCATTCGCGAGAACATCAGCCCGACGATCGCCGCGCTCGCAACGATCCTGATCATTTTCTCGACGAGCCTGCTGCTCGCGCTCGAATGGCTGCGCGGACGCAACGCGCGACGCGCGGTGTCTTGACGGCCGGAACCGCAGCGGCCGCCGTATCGTCGATCGTTGCGGTCTCAACGATGCCTCGCACTCGACGCGGTGCACGGAAGCTTTCGTTTCGCTGACTGGCGACGCGGTTGCCTGCACGCTCGATGAGGCTCTGCAACAATACGGCTCGCGACATCGCGCGTTCCGTTCTTGCAGCAGGGGGCGCCCGGTGCCGCGCCGCTCAATCCGCGACGCCGCGCGTCGCTCGTCAGCCGAGCCTCATCTTGTCCGAATTCGCATCCCCTGCCGGCGCCCGGGAGCCGGCCGTCAACTGGCGCGCGATGTCCGCCGTGCTGCTGGCCGTCGCGCTCGCGACGCTCGACACGGCAATCGCGAACACCGCGCTGCCCGCGATCGCCACCGACCTGCACGCGTCGCCGGCCGCGTCGGTGTGGATCATCAACGCCTACCAGCTCGCGATGGTCGCGACGCTGCTGCCGTTCGCGTCGCTCGGCGACATCGTCGGTCACAAGCGCGTGTATGTCGCGGGCCTCGCGGTGTTCACGCTCGCGTCGCTCGGCTGCTCGCTCGCAGCGACGCTGCCGCAGCTGACAGCGGCGCGGATCGTGCAGGGCTTTGGCGCGAGCGCGATCATGAGCGTGAACGTCGCGCTGATCCGCAACCTGTTTCCCGCGCATCGGCTCGGGCGCGGCGTCGGCTTCAACGCACTGGTCGTCGGCGTGTCGTTCGCCGTGGGGCCGACGATCGCGTCGCTGATCCTGTCGGTGGCCGCATGGCCGTGGCTGTTCGCGGTGAACGTGCCGCTCGGCGTGCTCGCGCTTGCAGTGGCGATTCCGTCGCTGCCGCAGACGGCGCGCGGCAAGCATGCATTCGATCCGCTCGCCGCGCTGTTCAACGTGATCACGTTTGCATCACTGATCTTCGCGCTCGGCGAATTCGCGCAGCGCGGGCCGCTGTCCGTCGTGTTCGCGGCTGCCGCGGTCGCGCTCGCGTTCGGGTCGCTGCTGATCCTCCGCCAGGCTGGGCACCCGGCGCCGATGCTGCCGGTGGACCTGTTCCGTCGGCCGGTGTTCACGCTGTCCGCGCTGACGGCCGTGTGCGCGTTCGCCGCGCAGGGGCTCGCGTTCGTATCGCTGCCGTTCTACTTCGAAACCGTGCTGCATCGCGACGCGGTGGAGACTGGCTTCCTGATGACGCCATGGTCGGCGATCGTCGCGCTTGCCGCACCGATCGCGGGCCGGCTGTCCGATCGTTATCCTCCCGGATTGCTCGGCGCGATCGGGCTCGCACTGCTGAGCGCTGGAATGGTGTCGCTCGCTGCGCTGCCGGCGGCGCCGAACGTCATCGACATCGGCTGGCGGATGATGCTGTGCGGCGCGGGCTTCGGCTTCTTCCAGTCGCCGAACCTGAAGGCGTTGATGTCGAGCGCGCCGCCCGAGCGCAGCGGCGGCGCGAGCGGCATCATCGCGACCTCGCGGCTGATCGGGCAGGCTACCGGCGCGGCGCTCGTCGCGCTGTCGTTCGGGATCGCCGGGCGTCACGGGCCGACGCTCGCGCTGATGCTCGGTGCGGGCTTTGCCGGCGCCGCGAGCGTCGCGAGTGGGCTGCGGCTCTTCGCGCCGTCGCATCGGGCCGGCGCGCCGGTTGCATCGGTCGAGGCGATGCCGGCGAAGGAGCGGGCGACGGAGTAGCGCTCCGCGCGTACCCGCTGCCCGAGAGTTTCCCGGCCGGCGCACGGCAAACGACCGCCGCGCGCCGGCCTTCGCATCACGCTCAGAAGCCGCCCGTCTGGATCAGCTTGTTGAGGTTCGCGATGTTCAGGCTGCCGAAGCCGGTCGTCAGATCCCAGCCGGTGCCTGCGTTGTAGCCGTACCCCTGATAGCCGTTGTTCCCCGACACGACGTCATAGCGCACGAGCGACGGGTTCGACGGAATGTCCGCGTAGAACTTGCCGGCCGGGAAGCCGAGACCCGTGCCGTTCGCCGCGAGCAGACGCGCCCAGAAACCGGTGAAGATCGGTGCGGCGAGGCTCGTGCCGCCGATCTGCTGCAGCTGGCCATAGTTGTAGATGTACGCGCCCGTGCTTTGCGCGGCGTCGAACGACACGTCGGGCAACTGACGATTGCTGCCCGACTGCCACGCCGGTGCCGGCAGGACCGTGCTGACGCCGCCGCCCGTGGCCCACAGCTTGCCGTTCCCGTCGAGGCCTTCGTTCCACACCGTTTCGTTCGAGAATGCGCCCGCCGACGTGGTGTACAGCGTCGTGCCGCCGATCGCGAGCACGTGCGGCGACGCGGCCGGCCACGACACCGTGTAGTTCGCGCCGTCCGGATAGCCGCGGTTGTTGCACTCGTACACGCCTTCGTCGCCCGACGATACCGAGAACGTCTGGCCCTGCGCGGCAGCCGTCGTGAAGATCTGCTCTTCGGCGTCGATCGTGCCGTCCGCGTTCGCGTCGGTTTCGCACCAGCCGAGCGACACGTTGATCACCTTCGCGGTGTTGTCCGACACCGCGCGGTTGAACGCTTGCGTGAGGCCCGTGTTGCCTGAGGCGTTCAGGTCCGCCATGTAGAACACCAGCTTGCCGACCTGGCCGCCGGCCGAGCCCACGATCGACTGGCTGTCGAGATCCCATTCGCCCTGGCCGTCCTGGTCGTCGCTGTAGCTGCCGCTCGTGCCGGTGCCGTTGGTCTTGACGGTCTGGGTCGTGACCGTGCCGTAACCGTTGCTCGACGTGAACTGCTTCAGGTCCTGCAGTGTCTGCGACACGCCGCCGATCGTGATGATGCCGACGGTCACGCCGGCCGCGGTCGGCACGCCGGTCGCGTTGTAGAGGCCCGGGAATTCCTTCGGATAGTGGCCGGTGGCCGTGCCGGCCGCGAGCGCCTGCGGCTTCGCCACGTTGCCGACGCGCAGCATCGGATGCGCACGCGCGACGTTCTGCAGCCCGAGCACCGAACCGACGACGTCGCCGAGCGCGCGTGGCACCTGGGCGGTCGCTGCGTTCGCGAAGCCCGAGCGGCCCGCGTACTGGAAGTGCACGAGCGACGTGTTGAACGCGGTCTTCACCGTTCCTGCCGTGCCGCGCGCGGACACCAGCAGCCGGTTCGGCGCCACTTCGATGTTCACGAAGCCGCTCTTGCGCAGATAGTCGACGACCGACTTCACCTGCGCGTCGGTCGGCGCGTAGCTGGCGAGGAACTGCTCGTGCGTCAGGTACTGGCGGTAATGCGAGCTGCCGGGCCGGTTCACGTCGCGGGCAAGTTGCTTGAGCTGCGCGGCATTGCGCAGCTTCAGGCTGACGACGACGTCGGTCGTCTCGCCGGCCGCGAGTTCGAGCGACGGCGCCGCGCTGCGCGCCATCAGTTGCGGGCCGGTCAGAAAGGTCTTCGTGTGGGTGTCGACCCAGTCCGTCGTCGCGTGTGCGGCGCCGGCGGCGAGTACGAGCGGCCACACGCATGCAAGGCGGCGGGGCGACGGAAGGGGCAGGGCAAACCGGGCGTTCCTTTTCATCGGGAGTCCTTTTTAGGAGAGGCGACGTTGCTGGAGCCCCCGGCCCTTGTGGGGCCGCGAGCGGTGACGAGCGTAGGGCGTCGGTGCGGTTCCGGTAGCTGCCAGTTTCCATAGCTGTCAGTTCTGACATCGGCGTGTTCGCGCGCATGCGCCGGCGTCGTCGGTACACGCGGCATCGATGCCGGCAAAAGGAACCGGTTCGCGACGCGATCGCGCTGCGGTCGACGACGTTTGCACGCATGACTCGTACGTTGCGGTATCGGAATGCGCGCGATTGCGGAGCGAATCGCCGCGAGAGCGCTTCGCGTGCGATCGGGCGCGGGTGCGCCGCGCGTTGCACTATGTGGTCAGACGCCGCCATGATGGCAACGCGACGCCGCCGCGACGCGCGGATGCACAAAAAAGGGGCCGGTCGATCGCGAGCGTTTCCCGAACTGTGGAACAGCCCGTAGCCGAGTCTTGCAGCGTGCTTTCGGTTCGCAGGTCAGGTGAGCGGATTAGAGGAAATGCTCGAATGCGGACGATGGCGCCAACTCGGCGCGCGCCGGATGTCCATCGCGAGCCGGTTCGTTGCCGCTCGGCTCGCTCCGGCGAACGAGTGCGCTGCGGGATCGAACGATGTCGCCGCGAAACGCCTCCTTGACGCGTTTCGTTCGGCGGCTATTCTTCAATCCATAACCATCGAGTTATTGATTTGAACATGCAAAGCGCTCACGACCTGCTTTTCAGGACACTTGCCGATCCGACGCGCCGCGCGCTCTTCGAGCGGCTGTGCGAGGAGGGCGAGTTGACGGTCGCCGCGCTCACGGCCCATGCAGGCGTGTCGCAGCCGGCGGTATCGAAGCATCTGGGCGTACTGAAGCAGGCCGGGCTCGTGAGCGACCGTCACGAAGGCCGGCAGACGCACTACAGCGCGCAGCCGCAGGCGCTGACTCCGTTGATCGACTGGACCAGCCAGATGGCCGGCTTCTGGCAGACCCGGTTCGACGCCCTCGAAGATCTGCTCAAAAGGATGGATCAGTAATGAACCACGCCACTACCGAAACGCGCTCCGTCGTCGTCGAACGGGAACTGTCGCATCCGCCGGAGAAGATCTGGCGTGCGCTCACGCAACCGCACCTGATCGAGGCGTGGCTGATGCAGAGCGACTTCGAACCCGTCGCGGGCCGCGCGTTCAGCTTCCGCGCGGACTGGGGTTCGGTCGACTGCACGGTGCTGACGATCGAGCCGCAGCGCGTACTGTCCTATACATGGGCCGCGTATGGCCTGGAAAGTGTCGTCACGTGGACGCTCACGCCGACGCCGGGTGGCACGCTGCTGCGCATGGAGCAGGCCGGCTTCCGCGCGGATCAGGAACAGGCGTATCGCGGTGCGCAGCACGGCTGGGTGCGGTTCTTCGAATCGCTCGAACAGGTGCTGGCGCGGCCCGATGGAGAACCGGAGGCCGGGGCATGAGCGCATCGGACCTGGAGCCGTCGGCACGCATCGACGCGCTGATCGCGGGAATCACCGACTGGCGAGGCAAGACGTTCGCCGAGCTGCGCGAGACGATCCTTGCTGCCGAAGACGGCATCGTCGAGGAATGGAAATGGATGGGCAGCCCGGTGTGGTCGTGCGACGGGATGATCGCGGTCGCGAATGCGCACAAGGGCAAGGTGAAGCTGACGTTCATGCACGGCGCACAGCTGCCCGATCCTGGCGGGCTGTTCAATGCGGGCCTCGAAGGCAATGCGCGGCGCGCGATCGATTTCCTCGAAGGCGACCGGATCGACAAGCGGGCGCTGAAGGCCCTCGTGCGCGCGGCGATCGAATACAACCGCACCCACCTGAGGAAGAACACGCGAGGAGCGGGCGCGAAGGCGCGCGGCGAAAAGGCGGCGTGACACGCCGGACACGCGACGGCATCGCGTAGCGAGCAGGCAAAAAAAGCCCGACACGAGGTCGGGCATCCAAATCGGCCGCAACCGCCCGCGAGGCGGCTGCGGCACCTGCAACAGCAGGGCGCTTAAGCTGCGAGCAGCGAGCGCAGCACGAACGGCAGGATACCGCCGTGCTTGTAGTAGTCGACTTCGATCGGCGTATCGATGCGCAGCAGCACCGGTACGCGGGTCGCTTCGCCGTTCTTGCGGTGGATCACGAGCGTGACGTCCTGCTGCGGCTTGAAGTCGTCGCCGAGGCCTTCGATGTCATAGGTCTCCTCGCCGGTGATGCCGAGCGACTGGACGCTGTCCGAGCCCTTGAACTGCAGCGGCAGCACGCCCATGCCGACCAGGTTCGAGCGGTGGATCCGCTCGAAGCTGCGTGCGATCACGGCCTTCACGCCGAGCAGTTGCGTGCCCTTCGCGGCCCAGTCGCGCGACGAGCCCGTGCCGTACTCTTCGCCCGCGAACACGACGGTCGGCGTGTCGGCCGCGACGTACTTCATCGCCGCATCGTAGATCGACAGTTGTTCGCCGCTCGGCTGATGAATCGTCAGGCCGCCTTCGACGCGCGTGCCGTCCGCCTTCACCGGGATCATCAGGTTCTTGATCCGGACGTTCGCGAACGTGCCGCGCATCATCACGTCGTGGTTGCCGCGGCGCGAGCCGTAGCTGTTGAAGTCGGCCTTCTGCACGCCGTTTTCCTTCAGCCACTTGCCTGCCGGCGAGTCTTCCTTGATCGAGCCTGCCGGGCTGATGTGGTCGGTCGTGACCGAGTCACCGAAGATGCCCAGTGCGCGCGCGCCCTTGACCGTCGGGATCGAATCCGCCGGCTCCATCGAGAAGTCGTTGCCGAAGAACGGCGGCTCGGCGATGTAGGTTGACTTCGGCCAGTCGTAGACCTGGCCCGTTTCGCCCTCGATTTTGCTCCAGAGGTCGCCCTTCTTGGTCAGCTTCGAGTAGTTGTCCTCGAACTTCTTCGGGTCGAGCGCGAACTTGAGCAGCGCGTGGATTTCCTCGCTCGTCGGCCAGATGTCGCCGAGGTAGATGTCGTAGCCGTCCTTGCCCTTGCCGACCGGCTCGGTCATCAGGTCGCGCGTGATGTTGCCGGCGATCGCGTAGGCGACGACGAGCGGCGGCGACGCGAGGAAGTTCGCGCGGATGTTCGGGTGGATACGTGCTTCGAAGTTGCGGTTGCCCGACAGCACCGCAGCCGCGACGATGTCGTTCTTCGTGATTGCTTCGTTCAGTTCCGGCGTCAGGTCGCCCGCGTTGCCGATACAGGTCGTGCAGCCGTAGGCGGCGACTTCGAAGCCGAGCTTCGCGAGGTAGGGCAGCAGGCCCGTCTTCGTCAGGTACTCGGTGACGATGCGCGATCCCGGCGCGAGCGACGTCTTGATGTGCGGCGCGACGGTCAGGCCGGCTTCGACGGCCTTCTTCGCGAGCAGGCCGGCGGCCAGCAGCACGCTCGGGTTCGACGTGTTCGTGCACGACGTGATCGCGGCGATCAGCACGTCGCCGTTCTTCACGTCGACGCCGTTGCTCGTCGTGTACTGCGCGTTCAGGTCGTCCGCTTTCTTCGCGAAGCCGTTTTCCGCGACCGGCTTCGAGAACAGGTCGGTGAACGTCGACTTGACGTTGCCGATCTCGATGCGGTCCTGCGGGCGCTTCGGGCCGGCCAGCGACGGGGCGACCGTTGCCAGGTCGAGCGTCACCGTCTTCGTGTAGTCGATGTCGCCGGCCTTCGGAATGCCGAACAGCTTCTGTGCCTTGAAGTAGTTTTCGAACGCGGCGATTTCGGCCTTCGTGCGGCCCGTGCCTTCGAAGTAATCGATCGTCTTTTCGTCGACCGGGAAGAAGCCCATCGTCGCGCCGTATTCAGGCGCCATGTTGCCGATCGTCGCGCGGTCCGGCAGCGACAGCGACTTCGTGCCTTCGCCGAAGAACTCGACGAACTTGCCGACGACCTTCTCCTTGCGCAGCATTTCGGTGATCGTCAGCACCAGGTCGGTGGCCGTCACGCCTTCGCGCAGCTTGCCCTTCAGCTCGACGCCGACGACGTCCGGCGTCAGGAAGTACACCGGCTGGCCGAGCATGCCGGCTTCCGCCTCGATGCCGCCCACGCCCCAGCCAACCACGCCGATGCCGTTGATCATCGTCGTGTGGCTGTCCGTGCCGACGAGCGTGTCCGGGTAGTACACGGTGTCGCCGCCGTCCGCCTTCTTGTGGACGCCGCGCGCGAGATACTCGAGGTTCACCTGGTGGACGATGCCGACGCCCGGCGGCACGACCTTGAACGTGTCGAACGCCTGCATGCCCCACTTCATGAACTGGTAGCGCTCGTTGTTGCGCTGGAATTCCAGCTTCATGTTCAGGTCGAGCGCGTCCTTCTGGCGGAAGTAGTCGATCTGGACCGAGTGATCGACGACGAGATCGACCGGGACCAGCGGCTCGATCTTCTTCGGGTTCTTGCCCGAACGCTCTGCCACACCACGCATGGCCGCGATGTCGGCGAGCAGCGGCACGCCCGTGAAGTCCTGCAGCACGACGCGCGACACCACGAACGGAATCTCGTCGACGCGCTTCGCGGTCGGCTTCCAGTTCGCGAGCTGCTCGATGTGTTCTTCGGTGATCTTCTTGCCGTCGTAGTTGCGCAGCACGGACTCGAGCACGATACGGATCGACACCGGGAGGCGCTCGATCTTCGTCTTCAGTTCCTTGCCGAGCTGCGGCAGCGAGTAGAACTTGCCTTTGCCGGAACCGCTGTCGAATTCCTTGAGGGTCTTGTGGAGATTGTGGGCCATGGTGATTTTCCTGGGTTTAAGGCTAGGAAACAAAGAGTCCTGTAGATGACCTGGGGGCTGTTTGCGGATGAAACGGACATGCGTTGCCCCGAGAAAGGCCGCTCGCGAGGACTGCGACGCAGCGAACACCGGACGTATTCGCAAGGAGCGTGACGCAGCGAGCGGCCTTTCTCGGGGCAACCCCAAATTTAAACTTTATTCCACGGGAATGCCCCAAATCGGCCGCATGACGGCGTCGTTCGCCACTTGTTTGGCACGGCCAAACGGCGCTCCTCACTTCTTGTCCTGCGGCCGATTTGGGGCATTCGCATGTCCGTTTCATCCGCAAACAGCCCCCTATATCACATACAAGTCGACGTACTCATCGACCGGCATCGCTTCGAGCTTTGCCTGGTCCAGCGACACGTCGAGAATCGCTTGTTGCTGCTTTGCCGGGAAGCGCCGGGCGAGGTTGGTCCTGAACTTCTCGACCAGGAGCGGGATGCCGTCCGCACGGCGTCGCTGATGACCGATCGGGTATTCGACCGCCACTTCGGCAAGCTTCGACCCATCCGCGAATTCGATCGTCAGCGCATTCGCGATCGATCGTTTGGCCGGGTCATGGTAATCCTTCGTGAACTGCGGATCCTCGACGCACACGGTTTTTGCGCGCAGCGCGTCGATGCGCGGATCGGCGGCGACCGTGTCCTCGTAATCGGCCGCGGTCAGCCGGCCGAACAGCAGCGGCACGGCGACCATGTACTGGATGCAGTGGTCGCGGTCGGCCGGATTGGAGAGCGGACCCTGCTTGTCGATGATGCGGATCGCGGCCGCGTGCGTGCGGATCGTGATCCGGCTGATCTCGTCGGTCGTGCGGCCCGCCGCGGCGAGCTGCGCGTGCAGCTTCAGCGCGGCCTCGGCGGCCGTCTGCGCATGGAATTCGGCGGGGAACGCGATCTTGAACAGCACGTTCTCCATCACGTACGTGCCGTACGGGCGCTGGAAGCGGAACGGCTGCCCGTCGAACAGCACGTCGTAGAAGCCCCAGGTTTTCGCGGTCAGCGCCGACGGGTAGCCCATTTCACCCGTTTTCGCGATCAGCGCGAGGCGCACCGCGCGGGACGTCGCGTCGCCGGCCGCCCACGACTTGCGCGAACCGGTGTTCGGCGCGTGGCGGTACGTGCGCAGCGCCTGGCCGTCGACGAATGCGTTGGATACCGCGTTGATCAGCTCGTCGCGCGTGAGTCCGAGCAGGCGGCCGACGACGGCCGTCGACGCGACCTTGACGAGCAGCACGTGGTCGAGCCCGACCGCGTTGAACGAATTTTCGAGTGCGAGGCAGCCCTGGATCTCGTGGGCCTGGATCATCGCGACGAGCACGTCGCGCATGGCAAGCGGCTTCCTGCCGGCCGCGACGGCCGTGCGGGACAGCCAGTCGGCAGTCGCCAGAATTCCGCCGAGGTTGTCGGACGGATGCCCCCATTCGGCGGCGAGCCAGGTGTCGTTGAAGTCCAGCCAGCGGATCATCGCGCCGATGTCGAAAGCGGCCTGGACGGGATCGAGCTGGAAGGACGTGCCGGGCACCTTCGCGCCGTTCGGCACGATCGTGCCAGGCACGACGGGGCCGAGCAGCTTGGTGCAGGCAGGGTAGGAGAGCGCCTCGAGTCCGCATCCGAGCGTGTCGATCAGGCAATGACGCGCCGTCTCCAGCGCGAGCGCGCTGTCGATTCCGGTGTTCAGCACGTAGTCGACGATATCGACGAGTACCGTATCCGGAGCAGGGCGGACGTTGGAGACCGGGGCGGACATCGAGGGGCCGGGGGAAACGTGCTTAGTTCGTTGCCGGCTTCAGCTCGTTCGACTGCGTCGGTGCCGGCGTGCCTTGCGCCATTTCCGACGTCACGCACTCGTCCGCGAGGCGCTCGCCGCCGTTCGCGTCGGAGAACAGCATCGCCTTGCTCGGAATCACGACCAGCTTGAAGCCAGCTGCCGGATCGTAGAACGTGTCGGCGCCCGTCGTCGTGGCCTGACGCGGCAGCTTGTAGTTCTTCTTCGCCCAGTGAACCGTGACGACCTGGTCGCGCTTCATGTCGCCGGCGAGGTCGAACGACAGGCCTTCCTTACAGGCCCACTTGACCGCGCCGTCCGGTACCGGATCGACCTTGGCAGCGGCACGCGCCTGCGCCTTCTTGCTGCGCGGGATGATGCGCTTGGCCGGCGCCGGGCGCTTGGCCGTCTTCTTCGCGGTCGTCGCCGTATCCTGGGCGAACGCGCTCGGAGCCGACACCAGCATCGTGGCGGACAACGCGCCGATGGCGGTAGCGATCAGGAGTTTCTTCATGGAGTCAGAACCTTTCGATAATCAGTTGACAAGGGCCGGCGGCAGACACCGTCGGCCGGTTTGAAACTGCACGCGCCCCGGAAGCGCGCAGCGGCCGCTATTTTCACCTATTTGGCCGCGCATATTTCAGGTTTTCGGGCTCCGTTACGTTTTTTGTCGTTTCGCAAACCTGTCGCGGGTTCACGCTCCGGTGATTCGATGAAATGCGTGTGTCGGCGCGCGCTCACCGCCCGTCTCCGGCGGCCGGGCCGAACAGCGGCGCAGCCTCGGCCGGCACCGGCTGGCCGGTCGCCCGTGCGCGGCGCAGCACCGACCAGTAATAGCGGTAGCTCGCGCGGTCGTGCAGTGTATCGCCGTGGCGCGTCGGGCCCCAGTTTGCGGCCTGCGCGGCCAGCAGGATCTCGGCGGCCAGCGCGACTTCATCGGTGCGCGGCGCGAATGCGTCGACGATCGGGCGGATCTGCGCGGGATGGATGCTCCACATCCGCGTGAACGCGAACTCGTCACGCGCGCGGCCCGCGTCGCCGGCGACGACGGCCATGTCGCGCACTTCCGTCGTCACGTTGTGCGATGGCGTCTTGCCGTGCGCGTGGCAGGCCGCGGCGATTTCCAGCTTCGCGCGGCGCACGAGCGGGTGGTCGAACTGGCCGGGCGAGCGCATCGCCGCATCGGGAATCGCGCCGTGATGCGCGGACACGAAGTCCATCAGCCCGAAGCTGAGCGTGCCGACCAGCGGCAGCGCGGCGAGGCTGGCCGCCTGCGCAAGCGCGCCGTGCGTCTCGACCAGCACGTCGACCGGGATCGGCTGCGCGAGGCCGAGCTCGCGGCGCGTGCCTTCGATGAACGCGATCATCTCGGCCGCGTCGGCGGCGCTCGCGATCTTCGGCAGCGTGACGTAGGCCGGCGCGCGCGCGGCGCGCAGCACGATGCGCACGTCGTCGCGCCAGTGGGGGTGGGAAAAGTCGTGGATGCGGACGCCGACACGCCCGAAGCGGTTCTCGGCGCTGCCGAGGAATTCGGCGACGAGCTCCGCGTGCGCGGCTTCCTGACCGACGGCCGCGCCGTCCTCGCAGTCGAGCGTGATGTCGAACACGGGGCCGAGTTCGGCCTGGAGCGCGAGCGACTTGCGCATCAGCTTCTCGCTGCCCGCGTAGTGATCGCAGCAGGGCAGGATCGCGGGCGGGGACGCCCCGTCGTACAGCACTTGTGCAGGAGTGAGCGCGGACATCTCTTCTACGTCAAGGAGGCGGGCAACGTGGAGAAAATCGGATTCGGGCGCGTTCTGGGCCGGCGCGCGGGGCGCCTGGAGCGGCAAAACGTGCCCGGATCGGATCGGGCGGCGGGGCCGGCTGCCGGCCCGCCGCCCGTGCCGTGACCGGGCCGCCCGGAGGCGGCCAGGCCGTGCAGTCTGCTTAGTTCTTCAGCAGGTGGGCGACGCCATCGCGCTCTTCGAGCAGCTCGGCCAGCGTGCCGTCCATCTTCTCGCGCGAGAACGCGTCGATTTCGAGGCCTTCGACGCGCTTGTACTCGCCGTTTTCGCACGTGACGGGCACGCCGTAGATGATGTCTTCGGGGATGCCGTACGAGCCGTCCGACGGGATGCCCATCGTGACCCACTTGCCGTTCGTGCCGAGGACCCAGTCACGCACGTGGTCGATCGCCGCGTTCGCTGCCGACGCTGCCGACGACAGGCCGCGCGCTTCGATGATCGCCGCGCCGCGCTTGCCGACGGTCGGGATGAACGTGTCGCGGTTCCACACGTCGTCGTTGATCAGCTTCAGCAGCGACTCGCCTTCGACGGTCGCGAAGCGGAAGTCGGGGTACATCGTCGGCGAGTGGTTGCCCCACACGGCGAGCTTCTCGATCGATGCGACCGGCTTGCCCGACTTCGCTGCGAGTTGCGACAGCGCGCGGTTGTGGTCGAGGCGCAGCATGGCCGTGAAGTTCTTCTTCGGCAGATCCGGTGCCGACTTCATCGCGATGTACGCGTTGGTGTTCGCCGGGTTGCCGACGACCAGCACCTTCACGTCGCGGCTCGCGACTTCGTTCAGCGCGGCGCCCTGGACCGTGAAGATCTCGGCGTTTGCCGACAGCAGGTCCTTGCGCTCCATGCCCTTCGAGCGCGGACGTGCACCGACCAGCAGCGCGACGTCTGCATCCTTGAATGCAACCTTCGGATCGTCGGTGATCACGACGCCCGCGAGCAGCGGGAACGCGCAATCGTCGAGTTCCATCACGACGCCTTTGACGGCGGCTTGGGCTTGCGGGAGGTCGAGCAGTTGCAGGATGACCGGCTGGTCCTTGCCGAGCAGGTCGCCGTTCGCGATGCGGAACAGCAGGGAGTAAGCGATTTGACCTGCGGCGCCGGTGACGGCAACGCGCTTTGCGGGCTTAGCCATTGAAAATCTCCAGGACGGGTGAAGCGGTGGACGCTAGGCAAAACGCCATTCTATGCGCGTTACGCGTAGCGTTGCATTGAAGCAGGGCGGAGGACTCGCGAAAGGCAGACGCGGTGAACCTGGAGACGGCCGTGGCACGTAGCCGGGGACGCGTTTTGCACCCGCGAACCCTTGCTCGCCCCGGAGTGTAGGAGCCGACGGGCCCAAAGTCAAACGGTATCATATGTCTTATATAAGACAGATGTTTTGCGGAATTTGAGTGGACGGAAAAGCGCGGTTTGTGATGAAATGCGCGCCATGACATCGAACCAGGCGAACAACGCGAATCCGACCGGCGCAGGCGGCCCAGGGCAGCCGGGCGCGGCCGATTCCGTGCCGGCGCCTGTCGCGTCGCCGTCGCCGACCTTCAGCCCGTTATACCAGCAGATCAAGTCATTGATCACGCAAAGCCTGGAGTCCGGCGAGTGGAAGCCGGGCGAAATCATTCCGAGCGAAGTGGAGCTCGCGGCCCGTTACAAGGTCAGCCAGGGCACCGTTCGCAAGGCGATCGACGAACTGGCCGCGGAAAACCTCGTGGTCCGGCGGCAGGGCAAGGGCACTTTTGTTGCGACGCACAACGAAGATCGCGCGCAGTTCCGCTTCCTGCGTCTGCTGGCCGACGACGGTGCCGAGCATCCGCACGTGAGCCGCCTGCTCGAATGCCGGCGCCTGCGCGCGCCGGCCGAGATCGCGCGGCAGCTCGAGCTGAAGCCGGCCGACCCCGTCGTGCAGGTGCGCCGCCTGCTGGAGTTCGAGAACGAAGTGACGGTGCTGGACGAGATCTGGCTGCCGGGCGCGATGTTCCGCGGGCTCACGTTCGAGCGGCTGAGCGAGTACAAGGGGCCGCTCTACGCGATGTTCGAGACGGAATTCGGCACGCGGATGATCCGCGCGACGGAGAAGATTCGCGCGGTGGCGGCGGAGCCGGCGGTGGCCGACCTGCTGCACGTGCCGGCCGGTTTTCCTTTGCTATCGGTCGAGCGCGTGTCCTATACATACGGAGACCGGCCGGTGGAAGTGCGACGCGGCTGGTATGTCACAACCGGGTATTACTATCAGAATGACTTGAGCTGACGACGTATCGGCACAAGCAGCGTGTGCGCGTACTCCCCATGTTCGCGTAGCACGTTTCGGGCCGCCTTTATTCCCGTTCGCGTAATGATCCAGAGCAGACTTTCGCTGCAGCGCGATATAAAAAGGCGCTAAAATCGCGGATTAGTGTGACAACATAGTAGGGGTCTAGCATGACTGACGCAGTAAGAAAGCCGAGGCCGGAATACCGGAACATCGGATTCGGCGATATCACGATGAAATATCGCATGCCCTTGGCGGCGATATTGTCGATCCTCCATCGAGTCAGCGGCGCGCTGCTGTTCCTGTTCCTGCCGTTCCTGCTGTTCCTCTTCGATCAGAGTCTCACCTCCGAGCTCAGCTTCGAAGTCTTCAAGGCTTTCCTCTCCAACATCGTCGTCAAGCTGATCGTCCTCGCGCTGTCCTGGGCGTTCCTCCACCATTTCTGCGCCGGCATTCGCCACCTGCTGATGGACGTCAACCATGACGCCGTCTCGAAGGAAGGCGGCAAGCGGACGGCCGTCGTCGTCTTTGTCGTCTCGATCGCCCTGACGATCGCCATGGCACTCAAACTGTTCGGAGCATTCTAAGAAAATGGCAGCCAATAACCGAATCGGCTCGAAGCGCCTCGTCGTCGGCGCTCACTACGGCCTGCGCGACTGGCTCGCGCAGCGCGTCACCGCCACGATCATGGCGGTCTACACGGTCATTCTGCTCGTCCTGTTCTTCGGCGCGCACGACTTCTCGTACGAAGGCTGGGCATCGATCTTCTCCGCGCAATGGATGAAGCTCGCGACCTTCGTGACGCTGCTTTCCCTCTTCTACCACGCATGGGTCGGCGTGCGCGACATCTGGATGGACTACGTGAAGCCCGTCGGTGTGCGCCTGCTGCTGCAATCGCTGACCATCGTCTGGCTGCTCGCATGTGCGGGCTACGCCGCGCAGATTCTCTGGAGAGTGTAAAGAATGGCTGCAATCAAAACTTCCCTGCCGCGCCGCAAGTTCGACGTGGTGATCGTCGGCGCGGGCGGCTCGGGCTTGCGCGCAGCGCTGCAACTGTCGCGTGCGGGCCTGTCGGTCGGCGTGCTGTCGAAGGTGTTCCCGACCCGTTCGCACACGGTGGCCGCACAGGGCGGCATCGGCGCGTCGCTCGGCAACATGAGCGAAGACAACTGGCACTTCCACTTCTACGACACGATCAAGGGTTCCGACTGGCTCGGCGACCAGGACGCGATCGAGTTCATGTGCCGTGAAGCACCGAACGTCGTGTATGAACTGGAACACTTCGGCATGCCGTTCGACCGTAACGCGGACGGCACGATCTACCAGCGTCCGTTCGGCGGCCACACCGCGAACTACGGCGAGAAGCCGGTCCAGCGCGCGTGCGCGGCCGCCGACCGTACCGGTCACGCGCTGCTGCACACGCTGTACCAGCAGAACGTCGAGGCGAAGACGCAGTTCTTCGTCGAATGGATGGCGCTCGACCTGATCCGCGACGCGGAAGGCGACGTGCTCGGCGTGACGGCCCTCGAGATGGAGACGGGCGACGTCTACATCATGGAAGGCAAGACGACGCTGTTCGCGACGGGCGGCGCAGGCCGGATCTTCGCGGCATCGACCAACGCGTTCATCAACACCGGCGACGGCCTCGGCATGGCCGCGCGCTCGGGCATCGCGCTGCAGGACATGGAGTTCTGGCAGTTCCACCCGACCGGCGTGGCCGGCGCGGGCGTGCTGATCACCGAAGGCGTGCGCGGCGAAGGCGGCATCCTGCGCAACGCGAACGGCGAGCGCTTCATGGAACGCTACGCCCCGACGCTGAAGGATCTGGCGCCGCGTGACTTCGTGTCGCGTTCGATGGACCAGGAAATCAAGGAAGGCCGCGGCGTCGGTCCGAACAAGGACCACGTGCTGCTCGACCTGTCGCACATCGGCGCCGAGACGATCATGAAGCGTCTGCCGTCGATCCGCGAAATCGCGCTGAAGTTCGCGAACGTCGATGCGATCAAGGAACCGATCCCGGTCGTTCCGACGATCCACTACCAGATGGGCGGCATCCCGACCAACATCCATGGTCAGGTCGTCGGCACGTCGCGCGATCACAAGGAACCGGTCAACGGCTTCTACGCAGTGGGCGAATGCTCGTGCGTGTCCGTGCACGGCGCGAACCGCCTCGGCACGAACTCGCTGCTGGACCTCGTGGTGTTCGGCCGTGCGGCCGGCAACCACATCGTCGAGCACGTGAAGAACCAGAAGGAACACAAGCCGCTGCCGGCCGATGCAGGCGAATTCTCGCTGGCGCGTCTGAACAAGCTCGACAAGTCGGCCTCGGGCGAGTACACGCAGGACGTCGCCAACGACATCCGCGCGACGATGCAGAAGCACGCAGGCGTGTTCCGCACGTCGGCACTGCTGAAGGAAGGCGTCGATCAGATGGCCGGCCTGAAGGCGCGCGTGGAAAGCATCCACCTGAAGGACAAGTCGAAGGTGTTCAACACCGCGCGCGTCGAAGCGCTCGAGCTGGAGAACCTGATCGAAGTCGCGCGCGCGACGATGGTGTCGGCGGAAGCGCGCAAGGAAAGCCGCGGCGCGCACGCCCACAGCGATTACGAACACCGCGACGACGACAACTGGCTGCGCCACACGCTGTGGTACAGCGAAGGCGATCGCCTCGACTACAAGCCGGTTCAAATGAAGCCGCTGACGGTCGACTCCGTGCCGCCGAAGCCGCGCACGTTCTAAGCCGAGTCAAAGGAATCCGAAATGGCAAAACGCATTTTTGAAGTCTACCGCTACGATCCGGACAAGGACGCGGCGCCGCGCATGCAGACGTACGAGCTCGAGATCCAGCATGAGCGCATGCTGCTCGACGCACTGGTGAAGCTGAAGGCCGTGGACGAGACGCTGTCGTTCCGCCGCTCGTGCCGCGAAGGCGTGTGCGGCTCCGACGCGATGAACATCAACGGCAAGAACGGTCTGGCGTGCCTGACGAACCTGAACGACCTGCCGCAGAAGATCGTGCTGCGTCCGCTGCCGGGCCTGCCCGTCGTGCGCGACCTGATCGTCGACATGACGCACTTCTTCAACCAGTATCACTCGATCAAGCCGTACCTGATCAACGACGCGCCGCCGCCGGAGAAGGAACGCCTCCAGTCGCCGGAAGAGCGCGACGAGCTCGACGGCGTGTACGAGTGCATTCTGTGCGCGAGCTGCTCGACGTCGTGCCCGAGCTTCTGGTGGAACCCGGACAAGTTCGTCGGCCCGGCCGGCCTGCTGCAGGCTTACCGCTTCATCGCGGACAGCCGCGACACGGCCACCGGCGAGCGCCTCGACAACCTGGAAGACCCGTACCGTCTGTTCCGTTGCCACACGATCATGAACTGCGTCGACGTTTGCCCGAAGGGCTTGAACCCGACGAAGGCGATCGGCAAGATCAAGGAACTGATGGTCCGTCGCGCGGTTTGACGTTTGTGATGAGCGACGATTCGCATCAATCCGACCCGCACCGTCGCGCGCGCCTCCGCTGGCGCGCGCGGCGGGGTCTGCTGGAAAACGACATCATCTTCGAGCGTTTCTTCAGCAGATACGAGCATGACCTCACCGATGCAGACGTAGGCGCGTTGTCGCGCCTGCTCGATCTGAGCGACAACGACCTGATGGACTTGCTCCTCGCGCGCAAGGAACCAGAAGGCGACCTAGACAGCCCGGACATTCACCGGCTGTTGGAGATGCTGCGCAACGTGTAACGCGTTACGCCCGTTATCGAATCCCGTTTCTTTATTTCGATTGAGGATGTGCCATGACTCCGTCTGATGTTAAAGCCACGCTATCGTTCAGCGACAACTCGCCGAGCGTCGAAATGCCGATCTACAAGGGTACGATGGGCCCGGACGTGATCGACATCCGCAAGCTGTACGGCCAGACCGGTAAGTTCACGTACGACCCGGGCTTCATGTCGACGGCAGCTTGTAATTCGGCGATCACGTACATCGACGGCGACAAGGGCGAACTGCTGTACCGCGGCTACCCGATCGACAACCTCGCGCAGAACGCAGACTTCCTCGAGTCCTGCTACCTGCTGCTGAAGGGCGAACTGCCGAACGCGGCGCAGAAGAAGGAATTCGTCGACACCGTCACGAAGCACACGATGGTGCACGAGCAGATGCACTTCTTCTTCCGTGGCTTCCGCCGCGACGCGCACCCGATGGCGGTGCTGGTGGCGGCCGTCGGCGCGCTGTCGGCGTTCTATCACGACTCGCTCGACATCAACGATCCGCGTCACCGCGAAGTGTCGGCGATCCGCATGATCGCGAAGCTGCCGACGCTCGTCGCTATGGCGTACAAGTTCAGCATTGGTCAGCCGTTCGTTTATCCGAAGAACGAACTGTCGTACAGCGCGAACTTCATGCACATGATGTTCTCGAACCCGTGCGAAGAGTACAAGGTCAACGACGTGCTCGTCCGCGCACTCGACCGTATCCTGATCCTGCACGCCGATCACGAGCAGAACGCATCGACGTCGACGGTCCGACTGGCCGGCTCGTCGGGCGCGAACCCGTTCGCGTGTATCGCTGCCGGTATCGCATGTCTGTGGGGCCCGGCGCACGGTGGTGCGAACGAAGCCGCGCTGAACATGCTCGAGCAGATCGGTTCGCCGGACAACATCCCCGAATTCATCAAGCAGGTGAAGGACAAGAATTCGGGCGTGAAGCTGATGGGCTTCGGCCACCGCGTGTACAAGAACTACGACCCGCGTGCGAAGCTGATGCGCGAAACGTGCTACGAAGTGCTGAACGAACTCGGCCTGCACGACGACCCGCTGTTCAAGCTCGCGATGCAGCTCGAGAAGATCGCGCTGGAAGACGAATACTTCGTGTCGCGCAAGCTGTACCCGAACGTCGACTTCTACTCGGGTATCGTCCAGCGCGCGCTGGGCATCCCGACGTCGATGTTCACGTGTATCTTCGCGATGGCACGTACGGTCGGCTGGATCGCACAGTGGAACGAAATGATCGCGGATCCGGAACAGAAGATCGGCCGTCCGCGTCAGCTGTTCATCGGCGACACGCCGCGCGAAGCGAAGCCGCTCAACGCACGTTAAGTCGTGCGCGGCGCGAACGGCTGCAAGGCCGCTAGCGCCGGGCAATCGCAACGCCCCGACACCCCGGTGGGTTTATCCCCCCGGGGTGTTTTCATTTGTGCGCCGGATTCGCGCGACGCTCCAGCGACGGCGGCCGCGTGTCGAGCGCCGGCGCGTCTTCGTCGGGCGCGTGGCCGTGCTGCAGGAAGAACTGCCGGTACGCGCCCGGCGTCATTCCGCGCGCGGCGAGGAACTGGCGGTTGAAGTTCGCGGCATTCGGAATGCCGCAGCGCGCGGCCACTGTCGTGATCGGCCAATCGGTGCCGACGAGATGACGGCACGCGTGCGCAAGCCTGAGCCGTTGAACGTAGCGGCCGACGCTTTCGCCGAGATGCCGGACAAACAGGCGCTGCAACGTGCGCTCGGACATGTGCGCGGCGGCGGCGAGCGCATCGATGCGCAGCGGTTCGTGGAAGCGCCGGTCGATCGCATCGAGCACGCGATCAAGGCGCTCGGCTTCGGGTGCGGCCGCGTCGGCGCGCGGTGTCGTGCCGTCGGGCCGGCCGTACGCATGCGCGGTGGCGAGCGGCTCGCCGCCTGCTTCCGCGAGATCGGCGAGCGTGTCGAGCGCGGCCGCGAGTCGTACGCGCGGAGCGGGGTCGAGCAGCTGCGGCAGCCGTGCGCGCATCGCGCGGGCCGTGTTGGTGTCGAAGCGCAGGCCCGGCGCCGCGCGCCGCAGCAGCGAGCGCAGCGGCGCGTATTCGGGGCAGCAGTCGGCGAGCCGTCGCACCCAGTCGCCGTCGAACCAGACGACGAGCGCGACCTCGGGCGCATCGCGATCGATGCGCGCATTTGACGACCAGGTGTGCGGCAGGTTCGGCGGCACGAGCACCAGATCGTCGTCCGCGTAGCGCGCGACGTGATCGCCGATAAAGCGCTGGCCGCGGCTGTTGAGCGTCAGCGTCAGTTCGTATTCCGGGTGGCGATGCCATTCGAACGGGATGCGCGCGAGCTGGCGGTGATACACGCGGATCGAACAGCCGGTGGCGAACGTCACATGCTCGTATTGCGGCTTCATCGCGATCTCCGGTCGAGCGAGGCAACGCGCCGTGGCATGATCGTGATCGATCGTCACGACGGGAGCGATGCCATGTTTTCACATGTTTGCGTAGGCGTCAGCGATACCGCGCGCGCGTACGACTTCTACGCGCCGCTGTTCGCGGAACTCGGGCTGCGTCTGAAGTTCAGCGAGCCGGACGGCTGGTCGGGCTGGATGCCGGCCGATACCGACCGGCCGCTGTTCTTCTTCGGCCCGCCCCTCGACGGCCTCGCGCCCGAACCGGGAAACGGCCATACGATCGCGTTCGCCGCTCCGACGCGCGCGCAGGTCGACCGCTGTCATGCGCTCGCGCTGCAGCAGGGCGGCACCTGCGACGGGCCGCCGGGCCTGCGGCCGCACTATCACCCCGACTACTACGGCGCGTATTTCCGCGACCCGGACGGCAACAAGCTGTGCGTGGTCTGCCATCGTCCCGAGTAGCGAGTGATTGTCAGGATTGTATCGATAGTTGACCGGATAGTGTCGATGACGGCGACGCGTCGGCCGTACGCTGAATGCTCACCACGACACACGATTCAGCGAGGAGACGACGATGCACCTGACGATTGACGATCTGCCGGCCGCGATCCGCACGGCAAAAAGGGCGCTGCGCGCCGATTTGCCCGGTTACGCGGCCACGTTCCGCGAGCTGGAGGGTGACATCGCTCGGCAGGTCGACGCGATCCGCCGCGCGCACGCGCAAGGCCGCGACGTGATTCCGGTGCTGCGATTCGCGGATATCGCGAACGGCACCGTCGATCCGCAGGCGGTCGCCGCGATCCGTACGCATGGCGCGGCGGTGATCCGCGGTGTGTTCGACGCGCAGCAGGCGCGCGACTGGAACGACGAGATCGGCGCCTATCTTGATGCGAACCGCTTCGCCGAGCGGCTGCATGCGCGTGCCGAGGACCGTTATTTCGGCAATCTCGCGTCGGGCAAGCCGCAGATCTACGGCGTCTACTGGTCGAAGCCGCAGGTGGCCGCGCGCCAGTCGCCGGCCCTCACGCAGGCACGCGTGTTCCTGAACCGCCTGTGGCGTCATGCAGACGGCCCGCGCGGGAATTTCGATCCCGACCAGGTGCCGGCCTACGCGGACCGGATCCGCCGCCGGCCGCCGGGCTCGACGTCGCTCGGACTGTCGCCGCACGTCGACGGCGGTTCGGTCGAACGCTGGCTCGGCGCGAATTTCCGGCAGGTCTATCGCCACGTGCTGGCCGGCCGCTGGCGCGATTACGATCCGTTCGACGCCGCGTTCCGCCCCGACGTCGAGGAAATTCCGTCGCCGGCCGTGTGCTCGATGTTCCGCACGTTCCAGGGTTGGACCGCACTGACGCCGCAAGGGCCCGGCGACGGCACGCTGCAGCTGATCCCGGTCTCGAACGCAATGGCGTACGTCGTGCTGCGTGCGCTGCAGGACGACGTCGCCGACGACGACCTGTGCGGGGCGCGTCCGGGGCGCGCGCTGTCGATCTTGCCCGAATGGCATGCGCTGCTGCTCGACGCGCTGGTGCCGATCCCGCACATGGAGCCGGGCGATGCGGTGTTCTGGCACGGCGACGTCGTGCATGCCGTCGAGGATGCGCATCGCGGCAGCGGCGACAGCAACGTGATGTACATTGCGGCGGCGCCCGGTTGCGCGAAGAATGACGCGTACCTGCAGCGCCAGCGGCTCGCGTTCCTGCGCGGCGACAGCCCGCCCGATTTCCCGGCTGATCATTTCGAGGTCGATTTCGACGGACGAGGCGGCGAGGGCAATCTGACGGCGCTGGGGCGTGCGCAAATGGGGTTCGTGCCTGTCGCTGCATAACGGACGCAGCGGACGAGTCAGCCGCTCCGGTACCCGCGTACGGCGCGTTTGCGCCGCGCACGCCAGCCGTCTGCCGAATCCGCTGCGTCCCTCCTGCAATTCGACGCGATCGGCTGCGGGCACGCCCGAATTCGACGCGAATTGCGCAATTTGGCTTCCGATAATGGTCCGGACACAACGCAGCTGCCCCGTGCGCCGCACGGGGGCAGCGTGACCATGGAGGAGTCGATGCAATTCACGCAAGCGATCGTTCGCCGTCCCGCGCCGTCCTGCGGCGCGGGTCTCACCACCGCCGCGCTCGGCGCGCCCGACTACGACAAGACGCTCACGCAGTTCCACGCTTACTGCGATGCACTGCGCGGCCTCGGCGTCGAACTGACCGAACTGCCGCCGCTGGAAGCGTTCCCCGATTCGCACTTCGTCGAGGACGTCGCCGTCGTCACCCCCGAATTCGCGGTGATCACGCGCCCCGGAGCACCCGCGCGGCGCGGCGAGACGGCACACATCGAAGCAGCGCTCGGCGCGCATCGCGATCTGCTGCCGATGCAGGCGGGCCGCCTCGACGGCGGCGACGTGATGCAGGTCGGCAAGCGCTTCTACATCGGCCTGACGGGCCGCACCGATGCCGAGGGCATCGCCGCGTTCGAGTCGCTGGTGTCGCGCTACGGCTATGCCGTTGTCGCGGTGCCGGTCGGCGCCGGCCTGCATCTGAAATCGGTGGTCAACGCGCTCGGCGACGACACGCTGCTCGTGACCGAGGCGCTGGCCGAGCATCCGGCGTTCGCGGACTACCGCCGGATCGCCGTCTCGGCCGCCGATGAATACGCGGGCAACACGTTGCGCGTGAACGGCACGCTGATCACACCGGCCGGCTATCCGCGCGTGCACGACGCGATCGGCTCGCTCGGACTGCCGCTACATGTGATCGACACGAGCGAATTCCGCAAGATGGACGGCGGCCTGACCTGCCTGTCGCTGCGCTTCTAGCCGATTGGCGCGCGGCCGCTTCAGCCGGATAATGTGGCCCCCGCGCGGAACTGGAGGAGATGCTCCGCGCACCAGCCACGACCCGACCGGAGCGAACGCCGATGACCGACAAGAAGATGCAGCTCGACAAGATCGACCTCCGGATCCTCGACATCCTGCGCACCGACGGACGGATCTCGTACCGGAAGCTGTCGGAGCTCGTGAACCTCACGCCGCGCCCATGCCAGGCCCGCGTGGAGCGGCTCGAGGCGCTCGGCGTGATCGAAGGCTATCGCGCGGTGATCAAGGCGCCGCGTGCGACCAAGCCGATCGTCGTGATCGCGCAGATCGTGCTGGCCGACCACGGGCGTTCGCAGGCGCCGTTCGAGGACGAGATGCGGAACAACCCGGCGGTGCTCGACTGCTGGCTCGTCAGCGGCACGTTCGATTTTCTGGTGCGGCTCGCATGCGAGGATCTCGACGAATACCGGCGGATCGCGAACATGTGGCTGGAGAGTCAGCGGTTCCGGATCGAGAAGATCGTGACGACGGCCGAGTTGCAGGCGATCAAGCGCAGCGTCGTCTGACTCGGCCGTGCGGCCCGGTGTGCAGGACTGGTTTTCGACGCGAATAACCGGGCTGATCGATTGGTATTCCGAATCAATTGGAGCGGCCCGAATCCAATCAGGGTGAACACTATGGATGCTTTGCAAGCGGCAGTGGAGACGGCCGCGCCGTCCGGGACGGCGCTGAAGCGCCGGCTGCAGAGCCGTCACATCGCGATGATTGCGATCGGCGGCTCGATCGGCACGGGGCTGTTCGTCGCGTCGGGCGCGTCGGTCGCGCAGGCGGGGCCGGGCGGCGCGATCGCCGCGTATGTCGCGATCGGGCTGATGGTCTACTTCGTCGTCACCGGGCTCGGCGAGATGGCGGCGCTGATGCCGGTGTCGGGCTCGTTCGCGATCTACGGCGAGAAGTACGTCGACGAAGGCTTCGGCGTCGCGCTCGGCTGGACCTACTGGTACAGCTGGGCAGTGACGATCGCGATCGAACTCGTCGCCGGGCAGATCGTGATGCGCTACTGGTTTCCAGCCGTGCCGGGCATCTGGTGGGGCGCGGGGTTCCTGGTGCTGATTTTCCTGCTGAACACGCTGTCCGTGCGCGGCTTCGGTGAATCCGAATACTGGTTCTCGCTGATCAAGGTCGTCACCGTGATCGCGTTCATCGCGGCGGGGTTGCTGATCGCGGCGGGCCTGCTCGGCAACGGGCATCCGGTCGGCTGGCGCAACTTCAGGACCGGTGATGCGCCGTTCGTCGGCGGCGTGCACGCGATGATGAGCGTCGCGCTGATCGCGGGCTTCTCGTTTCTCGGCACCGAGCTGGTCGGGATCACGGCCGGCGAATCGGAAAACCCGCGCAAGACGATCCCGCGCGCGGTGAAGCAGATCTTCTGGCGGATCATGCTGTTTTACGTGCTCGCGATCTTCGTGATCGGCCTGCTGGTGCCGTACACCGACCCGAACCTGCTGAAGAGCGACGTGACCGACATCGGCGTGAGCCCGTTCACGCTCGTGTTCAGCCATGCGGGCTTTCCGCTCGCCGCGGGCGCGATGAACCTCGTGATCCTGACGGCCGTGCTGTCGGCAGGCAACTCCGGCACGTATGCGGCCACGCGGATGCTGTACAACCTCGCGGCGGAAGGCCGTGCGCCCGCGATGTTCGCGACGCTGTCGCCGGGCGGCGTGCCGCGCAACGCGCTTTACGCGACGATGGCGGTGGGCGGGCTGTGCTTCCTCACGTCGCTGACCAACAACCAGCGCATCTATCTGTGGCTGCTCAATACGGTCGGCATCACCGGCTTCATCGCGTGGCTCGGCATCGCGGTCTGCCACTACCGGTTCCGCAAGGGCTTTCTGAAGCAGGGCTACCGGCTCGATCAACTGCCGTATCGCGCGAAGTGGTTCCCGTTCGGGCCGCTGTTCGCGATCGCGATCTGCATCGTGATCTCGCTCGGGCAGGATTACCAGGCGTTCTTCGCCGCCCGCATCGACTGGATGGAAGTGTTGTCGATCTATGTATGGATCCCGCTGTTCGTCGCGATCTGGTGGGCGTATCGCCGCGCGCGCAAGAGCCGGCTCGTGCGGTACGAGGAGATGGAGATCGGGCCGTGGCTGACGCGCCCGGTCGGCGACGCGGAGGAAACGCGCGAGCGGTAGGCGCGCGGCGCATCGTGTGCGTGCGGCCGCGGGCCGGGATACCATCGCGTTCGCGCAGCGTGTCGGAGAGGGCCTCCGGCACGTTGCGCGTTTCCCGATCGATTCCGCGTCCAGCACACAACATGACAACACAGCCGACCCGCGTTTCTTCCCCTTCATTCGTTTCCGCCGCCTGCGTGCACGAGCTTGCCGATGCCGTGCGCACGGCCGAGCGCCGCGCTGTCGACCTCGCCGACGACGCGCTCGCGCGTCTTGAGGCGATCGCGCCGCTCAATGCGATGGTGCACGTCAATGACGAACTCGCGCGCCGCACGGCCGAGCACGTCGATGCGCGCGTCGCTCAAGGCGCCGCGCTGCCGCTTGCCGGCGTGCCGTTCGTGATCAAGGACAACCTCGATACCGCCGGGATGCCGACGCTCGGCGCGAGCCCGGCGGTGCGAGGCTACCGGGCGGCCGCGGACGCGCTGACCGTGCGGCGCCTGCTTGACGCCGGCGCGGTGCCGCTCGGCAAGGCGAACATGCATGAGCTCGCGTTCGGCATCACGAGCGGCAACCGGCACTTCGGCGCAGTCGGCAATCCGCATGATCCGCGGCATATTGCCGGCGGGTCGAGCGGCGGCACGGCGGCGGCCGTCGCGGCCGGTATTCCGTTCGGTCTCGTTACGGACACGGGCGGCTCGGTGCGGATTCCGGCCGCATTCTGCGGTGTCTACGGATTGCGGCCGTCCGCGCAGCGCTATTCGGCGCACGGCGTGCTGTCGCTGTCGCCCACGCGCGACACGGTGGGGCCGATCGGTCATGGCATCGACGATCTGCTGCTGCTCGACGCGGTGCTGACGCGCGACGACAGCACGGCGACCGCACCCGAATGGCCGCAGTTGCGCATCGGTGTGCCGGGTGCTCCGTACTTCGACGAGCTCGATCCGGGCGTCGCCACTTGCATCGAGCGTGCGCTCGCGTCGTTCGCGGCGGCCGGCGCGACGCTCGTGCCGTTGCCGGCGATGCCGCTGCACGACGCCAGCGAAGCATGCGGCTTTCCGCTCGCGGGATACGAGGCAAACCGATACTGGCGCCGTTTCGCGGCGGAACGGCTCGGCATCCCGTTCGACACGTTCGTCGAGCGGATCGCGAGCGACGACGTGCGCGCGATCTTCCGTTCGTTCGTGTCCGCGCCGGTCGATGCGCAGACGTATGCGGACGCGATCGCGTGCCGTCAGCGTCTCGTGCGCTGGTACGACGACGCGTTCGGTACGCCGGTCGACTGCATCGCGATGCCCACGGTGCCGGGCGAGCCGCCGTCGCTCGACGACACGGCCGCGATGACCGCTGCGCAGGATGCGGCGCTATTCGCGCGCGTCGTACGCCAGACTTCGCCGGCGACGCTCGCCGGCGTGCCGTCCGTCTCGATCCCGGCCGGACGCTCCGCGCAAACGGCGCTGCCGGTCGGGCTGATGCTGGAAGGGCCATGGGGCGGTGATCGCCGTCTGCTCGCGATCGCCCGGCGGATCGACGCGCTGCTGCGGGACGATACGGCGCGCGCGTGAGTCGCCGCGCTCCTGCCGCGTTCACGCCGCGTTCAGGCGAGATATGCCTTCATGAAGTCGACCCATGCACGTACTTTCTGCGGCACGTGCGGGGTCGACGGGTACAGCGCATAGACCGCCTGCGGCGGAAACCGGTAGCCGGGGAGCGCATCGACCAGCGCGCCGCTCGCGAGATCGTCGCGCACGAGCCATTCGGGCAGCAGTGCGACACCGCTGCCCTGCCGCGCGAGCACGCGCAGGACCGACGCGTTGTCGACCACGACGCGCGGCTTGGCGCCGGGCCGGAACGCGTGCGGGTTGCCGTCGCGATCGGCGAGCGGCCACGTGGCGATGCGCTCGAGCCGCGTATGGCCGAGCTGCGGCAGCCGGGCGAGCGTGTCCGGCGAGTCGATGTGCGACAGGCCGGCCGCGGCGAGCAGTGACGGCGCGATAACGGGTCGCACTTCGTACGTCGCGAGGCACGCGCCGCGGTACGGCAGATCCTGGAACTGTTCGAGGCGACCGAGCCGGATCGCCACGTCGACGCGCTCGCGCACCAGGTCGACCTGCGACGCATGCGTTTCGAGCCGCACGCGCAGCGCGGGATGCCGCTGCATGAACGTGTGCAGCGCGGGGGCGACGACCATCGTCCCGTACTCGACGGTCGACGTCACCCGCAGCACGCCGTGCATCCCGCCATGCTCGCTGCGCGCATCCTCGATCGCGCTTTCGGCTTCCTCCAGCACGCGCAGGCAGCGCGCAAGGAAGCGCTCGCCCGCGTCGGTCAGCTCGACGCGCCGCGTGGTGCGCGTGAGCAGGGTGACGCCGAGTTCGGCCTCCAGTTGCTTGATGTTGAAGCTCACCGCAGCCCGGGCCTGGTTCAGCTGGGCAGCGGCGGCCGTAAACGACCCTGCTTCCACGACGGCGCGGAAGACGGCGAAACGATCGAGACTCACCATGGCGTGTCGGATACGAGACGGAAAACCGACATGGTGCCCTGATTGTCAAAATTTTTCGACCAGTCTTGCCGTCCGGCCGGGCTTATCGACGTGCGCGGCGAACCTTACACTGCGGCGTTTCGTTCGTTTTCCGCCGCCATGACCGATCGCTCGAAAATCGCCGCCGTCTACCTGCTCGGGTTCGCGATCGATCTCGCCAACATGTTCGTCATCAACGCCGCCTATCCGACGATCCAGCGCGAGCTGCACGCGTCGATCGCGCAACTGGCGTGGATCGGCAACACGTACGTGCTCGGGCTGACGGTCGTGATCCCGCTCGGCACGTGGCTCGCGCGACGCTTCGGCGAGCGCCGGCTGCTGATCGCGTCGCTGCTGCTGTTCGCGCTCGGCAGCCTCGGCGTCGGCCTGTCGGCGTCGATCGGCGCACTGCTGGCGTGGCGGCTGATCCAGGGGCTCGGCGGCGGATTGCTGATCCCGGTCGGGCAGACGATGGCCTATCGCGCGTATCCGCCCGACGCGCGGGCGCACCTGACGTCGATCGTGATGATGGTCGCGCTGCTCGTGCCGGCGCTGTCGCCGGCGCTGGGCGGCGTGGTCGTGGATCGCGTGTCGTGGCGGGCGATCTTCTTCGGCATGCTGCCGCTCGCCGCGGTCACGAGCATGCTCGCGTTCGCGTGGCTGCCGGCCGACGAACCGGATGGCAGCCCGCCGGCGCTCGACGTGCGCGGCCTCGGGCTGAGCGCCGCGGCGCTCGTTGCGCTGCTGCTCGGCCTGACGTTCGCGGGACAGCCGGGCGCGGGTCGCGACGCGTTCGTTGCGCTCGCGATCGCGCTCGTCGCCGGCGGTGCGTATGCCGCGCACGCGCGCCGGGCTGCTGCGCCGCTGCTCGACCTGCGCCTGGTTGCGCAGCCGCTGCTGCGGATCGGGCTGATCGTCTACCTGTGCGTGCCGGGCGTGTTCACCGGCGTGAACCTCGTCGCCGCCCTGTATCTGCAGAACGCGCTCGGGCTCAGCGCGACGCACACGGGCGCGCTGATGGTGCCATGGGCGATCGCGTCGTTCGTCGCGATCGCGACGACGCGCCGCTGTTTCCCGAAGTGGGGGCCGAAGCCGCTGTTCATGTGCGGGATCGCGATCGACGCGCTTGGGATCGTGTTGCTCGCGACCCCGCTTGCCGGTTTCGAGGCCGGGCGCGTGCTCGCGTTCGTCGCGATGGGGCTCGGCGCCAGCATGTGCACGAGCACGTCGCAAAGCGCGGCGTTTCTGGATGTCCCCGCCGCGCGAATGGGCGACGCGAGCGCGCTCTGGAACATCAACCGGCAACTGAGCTTCTGCCTCGGCGTCGCGGTGCTGGGCAGCGCATTGAACTTCCTGCTGTCGCTGCACGGAGACGACGGGCCGCTGCCGTACCGGCAATGTTTCGGCCTGGCCACCCTGGCGACGCTGCTGCCGCTGCCGTTCGTCGCGCGCCTCGCCGCGCACCGTGCGCCCGCCGGGCGTGCGGCTTCTCAACGATCGTGAGTTTCGAGATGAATTCGTCAAACCCGTTTTTCCAGGAAGTGGTCGACGCACACGTCGACATCGAGCAATGGTTGTCCGGCAGAGCGGCGCGCGACGGGCTCGCGCCGCTGCTCGCGCGCTTTTCGCGGGACTTCTCGATGATCTCGCTGCACGGGCATGCGCTCGACTACGCGGATATCGACATCCTGTTCTCGCGCGGCTTCGGCGCGCGGCCCGGCCTGCGGATCGCGATCGACGAACTGCACGAAGTGAGCGCGTGGCAGGATGGCGCGACGATCGCCTATCGCGAGACGCAGACCGACGCAGCAGGGCGGCGAACCGTGCGCCGTTCGACCGTCGTGTTCGAGCGCGACACGGATGGCCGCATCGGCTGGCTGCGCCTGCATGAGACGCCGGTGACGGGCTGACCGTTACCCGTAACGCCTGCCGCCCGTCGCGCGGCGGCAGGCACACGCTCCTCCGAGCGGCATACCAACCAGAACCTGAGAGATGACAATAAAAGCAATCGACATTGCGCGTCGCGAGGACGCGCGGCCGCATCGCGTCCGCAGTCGGGGGCGCGCATGACGGCACCATCGTTCACCGATGCGGTGGCTTCGCTCGTGCGCGATACCGAGGTGCACAAGGACCTTTATCTGTCGCCGCGCATCTTCGAGCTGGAGATGCGCCATCTGTTCTGGAACACCTGGGTCTATGTCGGCCACGTCAGCCAGATTCCGGCCACGGGCGACTACGTGACGACGACGATCGGCGCCGAGCCGGTCGTGATGGTGCGCCACGTCGACGGTTCGGTGCGGGTGCTGCACAACCGCTGCTCGCACAAGGGCACGCAGCTCGTAACGGATGCCTGCGGCAACACGGGCACATTCTTCCGCTGCCCGTACCACGCATGGTCGTACCGGACCGACGGCAGCCTCTACGCGATTCCGCTGCGGCGCGGCTACGAAAACACGGGCTTCGAATCGTGCGAGGCGAGCAAGGGCATGCAGGCGGTCGGCGCGAGCCATGAGCATCGCGGTTTCGTGTTCTGCCGCCTCAGTCAGTCCGGTGTCGATTTCGATGCGTACTTCGGCAACGCGCTGTCGTCGCTCGACAACCTCGTCGATCGTTCGCCGGAAGGGCGCGTGGAAGTGGCGGGCGGCGTGTTCCGCTACGTGCACGGATGCAACTGGAAGATGCTGGTCGAGAATCAGACCGACACCTGTCATCCGATGGTCGCGCACGAGTCGTCGGCCGGCACGGCCGTGCGCGTGTGGGAGCGTGACGGCACGCAGCAGGCGAAGCCGATGGCGGTCGAGCTGCTGGAGCCGTTCATCCAGCCGCACGCGTTCTTCGAGCAGATGGGGTTGCGCGTGTGGCCCAACGGACATGGTCACACCGGCACCGCCGATTCGATTCACGCGCGCTACACGCCGATTCCCGGCTATCACGAGAAGATGATCGCGGCCTACGGCGAAGCGCGCGCCGCGCGGATTCTGGGCGAGGTGCGTCACAACACGGTGCTGTTTCCGAATGCGATGGTGAAAGGGCCGATCCAGATCCTGCGCGTATTCAAGCCGCTGGCGGTCGACCGCACGCTGGTGGAGTCGTGGTCGTTTCGTCTCGTCGGCGCGCCCGATTCGCTGTTCGAGCGCACGCTCGCCTACAACCGCCTCATCAACGCGCCGACGTCGATCGTCGCGCACGACGATCTCGAAATGTACGAACGGGCACAGCGCGGCCTCGCCACGCAGGCGCGCGACTGGGTGCATGTCGGGCGGCTGTTCGATCCCCAGGAATTCGCGCAGCCGACGTCGGAAACGAACGGCACCAGCGAGCAGCAGATCCGCAACCAGTTCCGGGCATGGCTGCAGTACATCGCGCCCGTATCGACGCAGGAGGCCGCAGATGCGCGCATTTCCAAACGATGAGCTCGTCGCGTTCGTCTATCGCGAGGCACGCCTGCTCGACGAGCGGCGCTATGAGGAATGGCTCGCGCTCTACGCGGACGACGCGCGTTACTGGATGCCGCTGTCGCCGGACCAGCCCGACACCGGGCTGCACGGCGCGCTGATGGACGAGGACCTGCTGCTGCTGCGCATCCGCATCGAGCGGCTGGCCGGACGCCGGACGTTCTCGCAGCAGCCGGCGAGTCGCGGTCATCATCTGCTCCAGCAGCCGCATGTCGATCGGGCCGACCACGGGCGCGGCGCCTATGTGCTGCGCACGCCGTTTCACTACGTCGAAACGCGACGCGACGAGCAGACGCTGTTCGCCGGCTGGTACACGCACGAACTTGCGGTATGCGACGACACATTGCGCATCCGCGTGAAGCGTGTCGATCTCGTCAATGCCGACGCGCCGCACGGCAGCATCCACCTGCCTGTCTGACCGCGTGCGGCCAGCACGTCCTTTTTCGTTCCCGACCACATGAATGCTCCTGAATTCCTGACGCAAACGTTGCCGTACATCGACACGCTGTACGACTACGGCGCCTTCCTGTCGCGCACCGGCGGGCACCTCGGCACGCTGCCGGCGCAGTGCGCACGCGACGCGCGGATCGCGATCGTCGGCGCGGGCGTCGGCGGCCTCGTCGCCGCCTGCGAGTTGCTGCGCGCAGGTGCACGGCAGGTCGTCGTGTTCGAGGCGAACCGCGCGCGCGTGGGCGGGCGCCTGCTGTCGCAGTCGATCAATCCGGATCATCCGCACCTGCTCGCCGAAATGGGCGCGATGCGTTTCCCGCCGTCGCAGGCCGCGCTCTACCACTATCTCGAGCGATTCGGCGTCGACAGTGCATCCGCGTTTCCCGATCCGGGCATCGTCGACACCGAGATCCACTATCAGGGCCGTGCGTACCGCTGGCCCGCGGGCGATGCGCCTCCCGCGCTGTTCGATCGCGTCGACCGCGGCTGGCGCGCGTTCATTCGCGACGGCGTGCGGCTCGACGACGGCACGCGGCTGCCCGCCCCGGCCGAACTGACAGCGCAGCTGCGCGCGCATCGCTACGACGACGCGCGGCATGGCTGGCAGCAGTACATCGACCGATTCGGCGACGAGTCGTTCTACTCGGCGATCGTCAAGATCTTCACGGGCGCGACGCCGCCGGGCGGCGCGCGCTGGCGCAAGGGCGAGGACCTGCGCCTGTTCGGCACGCTCGGCATCGGCTCGGGCGGCTTCCAGCCGGTCTATCGCGCATCGTTCCTCGAAATCCTGCGGATCGTGGTCAACGAGCTCGAAGTCGACCAGCGGCTTATCCCGGCCGGCATCTTCGCGCTGGCGCAGGGACTGATCGACGATGGCGGGCACGGCGTGCGGGTGCGCGATTGCATCGTCCATGCGGCCGTGCGGCACGTGGCGAAGCAGCCGGACGACACCTTTGCGCTCACGCTCGACGACGGCGCGACGCACATATTCGACCGCGTGATCGTCGCGACCACGACGCGGGCGATGCAGGTCGGCATGGGCATCACCGGCATCGCGAACCTGTTCGCACCGGACGTCGTTCGCGCGATCAACGAGACGCACATGGTCAGCTCGTCGAAGCTGTTCGTGCTGACCCGCGACAAGTTCTGGCTCAAGCACGGGCTGCCGCACAACATTCAGACGGACACGCTGGCGCGCGGCATCTACTGTCTCGACTACGCGCCCGACGATCCCGACGCGCACGGCGTCGTGCTGATCAGCTACACGTGGGAGGACGATTCGCACAAGATCCTGTCGCTCACCGACAAGGTCGAGCGGTTCAAGCGTCTCGTCGCCGAGATCGGCATCGTTTCGCCGGCGTTCGCCGCACACTTGCGTCCGCTCGACGACGATTACGCGCGCAACGTCACGAGCCACGACTGGTTGTCGGACCGCTATGCGCTCGGGGCATTCAAGTTGAACTATCCGGGCGAGGACATTCACTCGCAGGCGCTGTTCTATCAGTTCCAGACGGCCGCCGATCCGTCGTCGGACCGAGGCATCTACCTGGCCGGCTGCTGCTGCTCGTTCACGGGCGGCTGGATCGAGGGCGCGGTGCAGACCGCGATCAACGCGGCGAGCGCGGTGATCCGCAGTCTCGGCGGGACGCTCGCCGACAGCAATCCGCTCGACGCGATGCGTAGCCGCTATCGCTACGGCGACTGACGTGGCGTCCGGCGCTACCGGTCCAGCTCCGGATAGTGCCGGAAGATCCCCATGTCGTTGAACGGGATGCGGCGCGCCGACGCCAGATAGCGCGCGACGGGCGGATGCCGTGCAACGCGGTCGTGCAGGCCGACGAGCCCCTCGACCTTGCGCTCCGCGCGCTTCATCGCCTTCGGGAACGCGTAGCGCAGCCCTTCGATCAGCTGGAAGATCGACAGGTCCGCATAACTGAGCGCGCCGCCGGCGATATAGCCGCCTTTGTGCGGATTCTGCTCGAGCACGCGATCGAAGTAGCCGAGGAACTTCGGCAGGCGGTGCGCGAGGAAATCGGCCGCGCGCTCGGCGGCCTCGGCTTTCTGGTCCTCGTAGTACAGGCCGCTGCCGATCGGGTGATGCGTGTCGTGGATCTCGGTGACGAAATCGGCGACGGTCAGCTGGAGTTGATGCACCCACAGGCGTCCGGCTTCGTCGTCGGGCGCGAGCCCGAGCCGCGCGCCGAGAAACAGCAGGATGTTCGCGGTCTGTCCGACGAGCACATCGCCGGCCTTCAGGAACGGCGGCGCGAACGGCACGCATTCGGTCTTCGTGCTGTCCATCAGCCGCATCATTGCCGATACGCCCATGCCGCGCCCCGATTCGCGCGCCACGTCGACATAGTCGGCCTCGGCCGCCTCGAGCGCGAGCCGCACGTATTCGCCGCGGCCCTGGATCTCTGGCCAGTAATAAAGTTCGTATTGCATGCCGTGCTCCTGTCCGGTCGATGCGCCGGGCGATGCGCGCATCGTGATGGCGGGGAGGGCGGCCGCGCCGCCCGTTGCGAATAGACAGTCTAGGAGATCGTGCGGGAAGCGCGGCGCTTGCCGCGCGTCACGCACCGCGCTCGTCGCGTTCGCCGCCTTCGGGGCCGTAGAAGAACACCCAGGTCGAGAAATCGTCGGAGAAACCGACGAAACGGTGCGACGCGAATGCGGGGACGAACAACACGTCGCCCGTCGCGACGCTGCATTCGCGCCCGTCGACGACGAAGCGGGACGTGCCGGCGGCGATCACGTAGACCTCGTCGCGCGTATGCGGCGTCTGCAGGTCCTCGCCGCGCGGACGGTACAGCTCGACGTCGAGCGTGCCGTGGCGAAACAGCGTCGTGAACAGCGTGCCTTCGTCGTCCAGGCGGGCAAGCGATGGGTTGATGCCGAGCTTCATCGTCGTGGGCTCCGGGTCCTGACCGTTGGGACGTGCGAATGCACGTCGTCCCATCGTATGCCGGAACCGGCCTCGAGGCGAACATCGCGAGCGCGGGGCGTCGCGGCGTCCGATGCCGCCGTTTGGCTGGTAATGCCGATACAGGTATTGGCACTACCAGCCAAACCACTGTTTTTAATGGGTTTTTTCGCGTCTGGCCTGCGCCGTGGCGCGTTCTGCGTGGCATAATCGACCGCATCCGCAAGGCTTGTAGTCACAACGACCCCGCATACCCATGGCACAGACTCTCTACGACAAACTGTGGAATACCCACGTCGTCCACACCGAGGACGACGGCACGGCATTGCTCTACATCGACCGTCAGCTGCTGCACGAAGTCACGAGCCCGCAGGCGTTCGAAGGGCTGAACGTCGCGCACCGCCCGGTGTGGCGCATCAGCGCGAACCTGGCCGTGTCGGATCACAACGTCCCGACCACGGATCGCAGCCACGGCATTGCCGATCCGGTCTCGAAGCTGCAGGTCGACACGCTCGACGCGAACTGCGACGCCTTCGGCATCACGCAGTTCAAGATGAACGACGTACGCCAGGGCATCGTGCACATCATCGGGCCGGAGCAGGGCGCGACGCTGCCGGGCATGACGATCGTCTGCGGCGATTCGCACACGTCGACGCACGGCGCATTCGGCGCGCTCGCGCACGGTATCGGCACGTCGGAAGTCGAGCACGTGCTCGCGACGCAAACCTTGCTGCAGAAAAAGAGCAAGAACATGCTCGTGAAGGTCGAGGGTGCCCTGCCGCGCGGGTGTACCGCGAAGGACATCGTGCTCGCGATCATCGGCAAGATCGGCACGGCCGGCGGCACGGGCTACGCGATCGAATTCGGCGGCTCGACGATCCGTGCGCTGACGATGGAAGGCCGGATGACCGTCTGCAACATGGCGATCGAAGCCGGTGCGCGCGCGGGCATGGTCGCCGTCGACGACACGACGATCGACTACCTGAAGGGCCGTCCGTTCGTGCCGACCGGCGCGGAATGGGATCAGGCCGTCGTGTACTGGCGCGAGTTCAAGTCCGATGAAGGCGCGCAGTTCGACCGCGTCGTCGAGCTGAACGCGGCCGAGATCGTCCCGCAGGTCACGTGGGGCACGTCGCCGGAAATGGTCACGTCGATCGACGGTCGCGTGCCCGATCCCGAGCGCGAGAAGGATCCGGTCAAGCGCGACGCGATGGAACGCGCGCTGGCTTACATGGCGCTCGAGCCGAACACGCCCATCGAGTCGATCAAGGTCGACAAGATCTTCATCGGTTCGTGCACGAACGCGCGCATCGAGGACATCCGCGCGGCCGCGTACGTCGTGAAGAAGCTGAATCGCCGCATCGCATCGAACGTGCGCCTCGCGATGGTCGTGCCGGGCTCGGGCCTCGTGAAGGCGCAGGCCGAGCGCGAAGGCCTCGACAAGGTGTTCACGGATGCGGGCTTCGAATGGCGCGAGCCGGGCTGCTCGATGTGCCTCGCGATGAACGCCGACCGGCTCGATCCGGGCGAGCGCTGCGCATCGACGTCGAACCGCAATTTCGAAGGCCGGCAGGGCGCGGGCGGCCGCACGCACCTGGTGAGCCCCGCGATGGCGGCGGCGGCGGCGATCGAAGGCCATTTCGTCGACATTCGCAAGCTGGGGTAACGCGTGACGGCATCGAAGCTCATCGCGCGGCTGGTTGCCGCGCTGGCGCTTGCGGGGCTGGGCTTCGGCCTTGCGGGCTGCAATACCGTCCGAGGCTTCGGCCAGGACGTCAATGCCGCCGGCAACGCGCTGCAGCGCGCCGCGGAGTGACATCCGCCGAGAATTTGTCGATGTGCGCCGGCTGAATGCCGGCCCTCAACCGGATAGACGGATCATGGAAAAATTCAATGTGCATACCGGCGTCGTGGCGCCGCTCGATCGCGAGAACGTCGACACCGACGCGATCATCCCGAAGCAGTTCCTGAAGTCGATCAAGCGCACGGGCTTCGGTCCGAACGCGTTCGACGAATGGCGTTACCTCGATCACGGCGAGCCGGGCCAGGACAACTCGAAGCGCCCGCTGAACCCGGATTTCGTGCTGAACCAGCCGCGCTACCAGGGCGCATCGGTGCTGCTCGCACGCAAGAACTTCGGCTGCGGCAGCTCGCGCGAGCACGCGCCGTGGGCGCTGCAGCAGTACGGCTTCCGCGCGATCATCGCGCCGAGCTTCGCCGATATTTTCTTCAACAACTGCTACAAGAACGGGCTGCTGCCGATCGTGCTGACCGAGCAGCAGGTTGATCACCTGTTCAACGAGACGTACGCGTTCAACGGCTATCAGCTGACGATCGACCTCGACGCGCAGGTCGTGCGCACGGGCGACGGCCGCGAGTATGCGTTCGACATCACCGCGTTCCGCAAGTACTGCCTGGTGAACGGTTTCGACGACATCGGCCTGACGCTGCGTCACGCGGACAAGATCCGCCAGTTCGAAGCCGAGCGGCTCGCGAAGCAGCCGTGGCTCAACAACAAGCTGGTCGGCTGAGATTGCCTCCGGGCGGGCGCGCATGACGCGCTCGCCGACCTGCCATTCATACCTACCCAGTCAGGAATAACGCATGAAGATTGCAGTGCTGCCCGGCGACGGCATCGGTCCGGAAATCGTCAACGAAGCGGTCAAGGTGCTGAACGCCCTCGACGAGAAGTTCGAACTCGAACAGGCGCCGGTCGGCGGCGCGGGCTACGAGGCGAGCGGCCATCCGCTGCCGGACGCGACGCTGAAACTCGCGAGGGAAGCCGACGCGATCCTGTTCGGCGCGGTCGGCGACTGGAAGTACGACTCGCTCGAGCGCGCGTTGCGCCCCGAGCAGGCGATCCTCGGGCTGCGCAAGCATCTCGAGCTGTTCGCGAACTTCCGTCCGGCGATCTGCTATCCGCAACTCGTCGACGCGTCGCCGCTGAAGCCCGAGCTGGTCGCGGGCCTCGACATCCTGATCGTGCGCGAACTCAACGGCGACATCTACTTCGGCCAGCCGCGCGGCGTGCGCGCTGCTCCCGACGGCCCGTTCGCCGGCGAGCGCGAAGGCTTCGACACGATGCGCTATTCGGAACCGGAAGTGCGCCGCATCGCGCACGTCGCGTTCCAGGCCGCGCGAAAGCGTGCGAAGAAGCTGCTGTCGGTCGACAAGTCGAACGTGCTCGAAACGTCGCAGTTCTGGCGCGACATCATGATCGACGTGTCGAAGGAATACGCTGACGTCGAGCTGTCGCACATGTACGTCGACAACGCGGCGATGCAGCTCGCGAAGGCGCCGAAGCAGTTCGACGTGATCGTGACCGGCAACATGTTCGGCGACATCCTGTCGGATGAAGCGTCGATGCTGACGGGCTCGATCGGCATGCTGCCGTCGGCGTCGCTCGACAAGAACAACAAGGGCCTGTACGAGCCGTCGCACGGTTCGGCGCCGGACATCGCGGGCAAGGGCATCGCGAACCCGCTGGCGACGATCCTGTCGGCCGCGATGCTGCTGCGCTACTCGCTGAATCGCGCGGAGCAGGCTGATCGCATCGAGCACGCGGTGAAAACGGTGCTCGAACAAGGCTATCGCACGGGCGACATCGCGACGCCGGGTTGCAAGCAGGTCGGCACGGCGGCGATGGGCGACGCGGTGGTCGCCGCGCTGTAACGCGCACGGCAATGCAGTAATGCAGTGAATTGTGGAAAGGGCGCGAACGGGCCGCGAAATCGGCCGGTTCGCGCGTGGTTGGCCGTTGTGCGGCCAACCGGCTTTGTGTAGACTCGAACGATGGCGCTGATTTCCCTGATCTCCCCGGTCCTGAAACTCCACGGCAACACTGCCCGTGTGGGTACGCGCGCCATCGTCATCACGAAAACCATTACCACGAAAACGATCATTAAACGCTGATCGTCCGTCGTGCCCGCCTGTTTCCCCGCGCGGTCACGCCGGGGGCGGAAATGGCGGGGAAGCTCCATTCAAAGGGTTAGTCATGAACGTAGGTCTCGTAGGTTGGCGCGGCATGGTCGGCAGCGTGCTGATGCAGCGCATGCAGGAAGAAGGTGATTTCGACCTGATCGAGCCGGTGTTTTTCAGCACCAGCAATACGGGCGGCAAGGCGCCGTCGTTCGCGAAAAACGAGACTACGCTCAAGGACGCGACCAACGTCGACGAGCTGAAGAAGTGCGACGTGATCATCACGTGCCAGGGCGGCGACTATACGAACGACGTGTTCCCGAAGCTGCGCGCGGCAGGCTGGAACGGCTACTGGATCGACGCGGCGTCGTCGCTGCGGATGCAGGACGACGCGGTCATCATCCTCGATCCGGTCAACCTCGACGTGATCAAGGACGCGCTCGTCAAGGGCACGAAGAACTTCGTCGGCGGCAATTGCACGGTCAGCCTGATGCTGATGGCGCTCGGCGGCCTGTTCCGCGAGAACCTCGTCGACTGGATGACGGCGATGACCTACCAGGCCGCATCGGGCGCGGGCGCGCAGAACATGCGTGAACTGCTGTCGCAGATGGGCGCGCTGCACGGTTCGGTGCAGGAACAGCTCGCCGATCCGGCTTCCGCGATTCTCGACATCGACCGCCGCGTGCTCGCGACGATGAACAGCGACGCAATGCCGACGAGCCAGTTCGGCGTGCCGCTCGCGGGTTCGCTGATTCCGTGGATCGACAAGGATCTCGGCAACGGGATGTCGAAGGAAGAGTGGAAGGGCGGCGCGGAAACCAACAAGATCCTCGGCAAGCCGGCCATGGGCGAGCCGGGTTCGATCCCGGTCGACGGGCTGTGCGTGCGGATCGGCGCGATGCGCTGCCATTCGCAGGCGCTGACGATCAAGCTGAAGAAGGACGTCCCGCTGGACGAAATCAACGGCATCCTCGCGTCGGCGAACGACTGGGTGAAGGTCGTGCCGAACGAGCGCGAAGCGTCGATGCGCGACCTGTCGCCGGCGAAGATCACCGGCACGCTGACGGTGCCGGTCGGTCGCCTGCGCAAGCTCGCGATGGGCGGCGAATACCTGTCGGCGTTCACGGTCGGCGACCAGCTGCTGTGGGGCGCGGCCGAGCCGCTGCGCCGCATGCTGCGCATCCTGCTCGACAAGTAAGAATCGGGCTGCGCCGCGCGTGCCCCGTCGGCGCGCGACGCGAAACGCCTGCCAGCCCTTCGCGGGGCGGCAGGCGTTTTTTTATTGGTTGGCGCCGCGGCAGACGCGCGAAACGAGACGCTTGTGAGCGGGACGGGACGCGATCCATACGGACATGAATTCATGTCGGGGGCGATGCGGTTGCCACAATTTTCATTGATTGATGATCCGTTTTTGATAAAACTGCCGTGCGCGATTGATGGTGAGAATCGGCGTGGCCGTCGCGCGATTCGCGCGCCGGCGGCGCGGTGCGGGTAACGGTCGCGCCGATGCGCCGGCATGGACGGCCGCATCCGCCGGCGACGAATTCGGCCGGAACCCGATCGCGTGAAGTAAACTATGCGGTTACGACGCGCGGAGTCGCCAAAAGCGTCGCGTTCTGCGCGACGCTTTTGCATTTCTGCGGCGATTTTATTGACGCTTCCCTACGCGAATCCGAGCCGCGCCCGCGCGCGGCGATTGAGTCTACGATGTCCCGAATTTCCTTGTTTCCGCGTCAGTCCCGTCTGTCGCGCGCCGTGCGTGGCGCGCTGGCGATCCTGGCACTCGGCGCGGCCGCGTCGGCCTGGGCGACCGGCGCCGTCGAACTGCCGGCTTCCGCCGCAGGCGGTCCCGCGCCGCTTACCGTGACGGTCCAGCCGGGCCAGTCGTTGAACGATCTCGCGAAGGCGGCCACGCAGTCGCACGATCCGGGCGTGCTCGCGCGCGCCGGACGCGCATTGTTCGACGCCAACCCGCAGGCGTTCATGAAGCGCGATCCGAGCCGCCTGAAAGTCGGCGCGACGCTGACGGTGCCGGCGCTCGACGCGACGGGCGCGGCGCTCGCGGCGGCCGGTGCTTCCGGTGCATCGGCAGCGTCCGCGGTGGCCGCCGCGTCGGGTACGGTCGCGGCTGCGCAGCATGGTGCGTCCGCGCCGCATCCGGGGTCGGCCGTGCAAACGGCGCCGGCCGCACCGGCTGCGCACGCGGCACCGGTCAGCGGCGCAAGCGTCGCGGCGGCGGTCGTGGCAGGGGCGTCGGCTTCGACCGGCGCGTCCGCAGCATCCGCCGCGCATGGCGCGTCGACGGTCGAACCGGTTCAGCCGGCCGCGCCTGCGGCCGGTGCGAGCGGGCCGCACGTGTGGAGCGGCGCGATTCAGTCCGCGACTCCGTCGTCCGCGAGCGATGCCGCCATCCCGCCCGCGCAGGGCGGCCCGGCTCAAGGCATGCACGAACCATCCGCGGCGGCACCCGTCGCGGGCGCATCGCAGCCGCGGCCGTCGAGCCTGCAGCAACTGCTCGCGCTGAAGAACCGCGTGCTGATGGAGCTGCAGAAACACGGCATTGGCAAGCCGGCCGCGACGAACAACGTTGCACCCGCGCCGGCGCCTGCTGCCCCGCGTCCCGCTGCGAATGACGGCGCATCTGCTGCCGCGTCGTCGCCCGTCGCGAGCGAGGCGGCGTCCGGCGTGGCCGCCAGTGCGGCGCAGCCGGCATCGGCACCCGTGCGGCCGGCCGTGCCCGTGGTGGCGACGCCGTCCGCGCGTGGTTCCGAACAGATCGACTGGCGCCCGGCCGCAGCTGCCGGCGCGGCCGTGGTCGTTCTCGCGGCCGGGTTTGCTTGGCGCAAGCGCCGGAAAGCGCGGCGCGCCGATGCGCTCACTCCGGAATCCGGCGGGGCGGCTGCTTCGGATACCAGCGCCTCGTCGTCCGTCGAACCCGTGCCGCCGATTCTTCCCGAGACGCCGGTCGCACGCGACGCAGCCGCCGATGTGAATCTCGTTTCGGCCGCCGCGGTAGCGGCAGAGGTGGCCGAAACGCGCGATCTCGACGTGCCTTCGTCGCCGGAAGCGGCAACGACGCAAGACGATCAAAAGCAAGCGCCTGCCGCGCTGGCGGGCGCTGCAGAGGCGGCACCGCACGACGCGCAGCCCATCGCGGAGACGCCCCCGGGTGAGCCGATCGAAGCACCTGCCGCGCCGGCGACGCACGACGCGCAGCACGCGGCGCTGATGCAGAACGCGATCAGCGCGCTGAACAGCCTCGACATGCCGCTGCCGCCGCGTACGGCGGAAGAGCCGGCCGCCCCGGAAGATCAAGCCGAAAGCGATCGAATCGCAACTAACGGTCAACCCGCGTCGCACCCGCCCGTTGGTGCGAACGATCCGGCACCGGAACACCCGGCCGACCAGGACGACGAGTTCGACTGGGATCCGGATGCGGCAACGCCCGCGCCGCACGCGGGTGGCGCATCCGCGCCGTCGTCGCTGCCGCCGCTCGGCGGCGCGCAGTTCGGTGCGTTGAAACTGGATTTCGATCTCGACTTGCCGTCCGCGCCGGGCGCCGTGCTGCCCGCGCTGACACCGGAAGAGCTTGCGCGCATCGCGCGCAACAAGCTGGATCTCGCATCCGAGTACGTCGAGCTGGGCGACCTGTCCGGCGCGCGCACGCTGCTGCAGGAAGTCGTCGATGCGAACGACGCCGCGACGCGCGACGATGCGCGCGCGATGCTCGCGAAACTGGCGGACGAGGCGTGATGCGGATCGCGCTGGGGATTCAGTACGATGGCGCCGCGTTCTGTGGCTGGCAGGCGCAGCCGCACGGCAAGACCGTGCAGGACGCGCTCGAGCGCGCGCTCGGCGAATTCGCGTGCGTGCCGTTGCATACGACGGTCGCGGGACGGACCGATACGGGCGTGCACGGGCTCGGGCAGGTCGCGCATTTCGACACGGACCTCGACCGCGCGGATTTCTCGTGGGTGCGCGGTACCAACGCGTTCCTGCCGCCGACCGTTTCCGTGCAGTGGGCGAAGCCGATGCCGGACACGTTCCATGCGCGTTTCTCGGCGTTCGAACGCACCTACTACTACGCGCTGTACGTACATCCCGTGCGCTCGCCGATGCTGGCTGGCCGGGCGGGCTGGATCCACACGCCGCTCGACGACGACGCCATGCGCGCCGCCGCCGCGCACCTGATCGGCGAGCATGACTTCTCGTCGTTCCGGTCGTCGGAATGCCAGTCGAAAACGCCGGTCAAACACCTGTACCAGATCGACGTGCGGCGTGCGGGCCACTTCATTCATTTCCGCTTCCGCGCGAACGCGTTCCTTCACCACATGGTGCGCAACCTGATGGGCTGCCTCGTCGCGGTCGGCCGCGGCCGCTACCCGGCGGACTGGCTCGCCGACGTGCTGGCCGGGCGCGACCGCAATCTCGCCGCGCCCACGTTCATGGCCGACGGGCTGTACCTCGCCCATGTCGGCTACCCGGCGGAATTCGCCGTCCCGCCCGCGCAGCTCGGCAGCGTGCCGTGGAGCAGCGTCTGGGCCGACCTGGACCCACAACCATGACGAATCACGCCGTGTCTTCTTCGACTCCCGCCGCGGGTGGCCTCGCACCGCGTACGCGCATCAAGCTGTGCGGCCTGTCGCGCCCCGAGGACGTGCTGCACGCCGCCGCGCTCGGCGCCGACGCGATCGGCCTCGTGTTCTATCCGAAGAGCCCGCGCGCGGTGTCGATCGCGCAGGCAGCCGAGCTTGCACGCGTCGCCCCGCCGTTCGTGTCGGTGGTCGGACTGTTCGTGAACGCGACCGAAGCCGAGATCGACGCGGTCGTGCGCGACGTGCCGCTCACGATGCTGCAATTCCACGGCGACGAGACGCCCGCGCAGTGCGACGCCCTCGGCCGCGCGGCGCGCCTGCCGTGGTTGCGCGCGGTGCGCGTCGGCCCCTCGACGCAGCCGGCCGATTTGGTAGAATCGGCTCTTCATTATTCGAAAGCGCGCGGCCTCCTGTTCGACACCCTGGTGCCGGACTACGGCGGTAGCGGCAAGGTCTTCGATTGGTCACTTATTCCCGCAGAGCTCGCGCATCGGGCCGTTTTGAGTGGTGGCTTGAACGCGCAAAACGTCGGTGATGCGATCCGCCAGTTGCGTCCGTTTGCTGTCGATGTCTCGAGCGGCATCGAAGTGGACGGCGCGAAGGGCGTGAAGGATCACGCCCGGATGGCGGCGTTCGTACGCGCGGTGCGCGAAGCGGACGCCGGGTGATGCAAGCCGGTGCGGCCCCGACAGCGGGGCGCGCCGACCGATCGAGAGTGACACCATGTACAACCTTCCTGATGATCACGGCCACTTCGGCCCGTATGGCGGCGTGTTCGTCGCCGAAACGCTGATTCACGCGCTGGACGAACTGCGCGCGGCGTATGAAAAATTCCGTCATGACCCCGATTTCGTCGCCGAGTACGAGCGGGAACTGAAGTATTTCGTCGGTCGTCCGTCGCCGATCTATCACGCGCAGCGCTGGAGCGAGATGCTCGGCGGCGCGCAGATCTACCTGAAGCGCGAGGACCTGAACCACACCGGCGCGCACAAGATCAACAACGTCATCGGCCAGGCGCTGCTCGCGAAGCGGATGGGCAAGAAGCGCGTGATCGCCGAGACGGGCGCCGGCCAGCACGGCGTCGCGACGGCGACGATCTGCGCGCGCTTCGGGATGGAGTGCATCGTCTACATGGGCGCCGAGGACGTGCGCCGCCAGGCCGCGAACGTCTATCGGATGAAGCTGCTCGGCGCGACGGTCGTGCCGGTCGAATCGGGTTCGCGCACGTTGAAGGACGCGCTGAACGAAGCGATGCGCGACTGGGTCACGAACATCGAAAGCACGTTCTACATCATCGGCACGGTCGCGGGCCCGCACCCGTATCCGGCGATGGTGCGCGACTTCCAGCGCGTGATCGGCGACGAGTGCAAGGTGCAGATGCCGGAACTCGCCGGCCGGCAGCCGGACGCGGTGATTGCGTGCGTCGGCGGCGGCTCGAACGCGATGGGCATCTTCTATCCGTACATCGACGACACGTCGGTGCAGCTGATCGGCGTCGAAGCGGCCGGCGACGGCCTCGACACGGGCCGTCACGCGGCGTCGCTGATCGCCGGCAGCCCCGGCGTGCTGCACGGCAACCGCACGTACCTGCTGCAGGACGACAACGGCCAGATCATCGAGACGCATTCGGTGTCGGCCGGGCTCGACTATCCGGGCGTCGGTCCCGAGCACGCATGGCTGAAAGACAGCGGCCGCGCGCAGTATGTCGGCATCACCGACGAAGAGGCACTGAAGGCGTTCCACGACTGCTGCAGGATCGAGGGGATCATCCCCGCGCTCGAGTCGAGCCACGCGATCGCGTACGCCGTGAAGCTCGCGCCGACGTTGTCCAAGGACAAGATCCTCCTCGTCAACCTGTCGGGCCGCGGCGACAAGGACATGCACACGGTCGCCGAGCGATCGGGCATCGCGCTCTGACCCCGACCGATGCGTGACCTGATCGAACAACCGGGCGGCGGCGCCGCGAGCGAAGCGGAGGCGGTGCAGTCTGCCGTCGCCGTGCCGTGCGCGTTGCCGTCCGGGATCGAGCTGCACAACCGCGATTTCATGTCCGAAGCCGCGCGCCTGCCGGATGCGTCGATCGACCTGATCGTCGCCGATCCGCCGTACGGGCTCGGCAAGGACTATGGCAACGACTCGGACAAGCGCTCGGGCGACGATTTTCTCGCGTGGACGCGCGAGTGGCTCGAACTCGCGATCCCGAAGCTCAAGCCGAGCGGGTCGATGTACATCTTCTGCACGTGGCAGTACGCGCCGGAAATCTTCAGCTTCCTGAAGACGAAGCTCACGATGGTCAACGAGATCATCTGGGACCGGCGCGTGCCGAGCATGGGCGGCACGACGCGCCGTTTCACGTCGGTGCACGACAACATCGGCTTTTTCGCGGTTTCCAAGGCGTATTACTTCGATCTCGATCCGGTCCGCATCCCATACGACGCCGACACGAAGAAGGCCCGCTCGCGCAAGCTGTTCGAAGGCAGCAAGTGGCTGGAGATGGGCTACAACCCGAAGGACGTCTGGTCGGTCTCGCGCCTGCACCGGCAGCACGCGGAGCGCGTCGATCATCCGACCCAGAAGCCGCTGGAAATCATCGAGCGGATGGTGCTCGCAAGCTGCCCGCCGGGCGGCCGCGTGCTCGATCCGTTCATGGGCAGCGGCACGACCGCGGTGGCCTGCGCACGGCAGGGGCGCCACTTCGTCGGCTACGAGATCAACGAAAGTTATTGCGCGATCGCGCACGAGCGCGTGAACGCGCTCGCCACGCCGGCGTGCGCGTGAGTCGCGCCGCCGCTGTGCCGATCGCTGCTTTGCATGGGACCGGAGTAAGCGCTGAAGCGCTAACTCCGGTCGACAAAGGAAAATTGCCATGAATCGTATCCAGCAGACCTTCGCCGCACTCGCCGAACAAGGCCGCAAGGGCCTGATCCCGTTCATCACGGCCGGCGACCCCGATCCCGCGAAAACCGTCGAATTCATGCACGCGCTCGCCGAAGGCGGCGCCGACGTCATCGAGCTCGGCGTGCCGTTCTCGGACCCGATGGCCGACGGCCCGGTGATCCAGCGCTCGTCGGAGCGAGCGCTCGCGCGCGGCGTCACGCTCAAGAGCGTGCTCGCCGACGTGAAGCGCTTCCGCGAGACCGACCGGAAAACCCCCGTCGTGCTGATGGGTTATGCGAACCCGATCGAGCGGATGGGCGTCGACACGTTCGCGACCGAGGCGCAGGCGGCCGGCGTCGACGGCGTGCTCGTCGTCGACTATCCGCCCGAGGAAGCGGGCGTGTTCGCCGAGAAAATGCGCGCCGCGCAGATCGATCCGATCTTCCTGCTCGCGCCGACGTCGACCGACGAACGCATCGCCGACGTGGGCAAGATCGCGAGCGGCTACGTGTACTACGTGTCGCTCAAGGGCGTGACCGGCGCCGGAAATCTGGATGTTTCGAGCATTGCGGGTAAAATCCCGGCCATCAAGTCGCGCGTGCCGGTTCCGGTGGGCGTCGGCTTCGGCATCCGCGACGCCGAAACGGCGCGCGCGGTGGCCGAAGTGTCGGACGCCGTCGTGATCGGCAGCCGGCTGGTGCAACTGCTCGAGAGCGCCGCGCCGGAAGGCGCCGTCGCCGCGCTGAAGACTTTCATCGCCGAGCTGCGCGCCGCCCTGGACGGCGCCGGCAAGACGGCGCGATAAACACAACACAGGAAGCGGGAACGGGCCGGTCGGCCCGCCCCGCCACGGAACAGGAAACCATACGATGAGCTGGCTCGACAAACTGTTGCCGCCGAAGATCAAGCAGACCGATCCGAAAAGCCGCAAGGGCATTCCGGAAGGCCTGTGGGTCAAGTGCCCGTCCTGCGAGGCCGTGCTGTACCGCAACGACGTGGACGCGAACCTGCACGTGTGCCCGAAGTGCGATCACCACATGCGCATCGGTGCGCGCGAGCGTCTCGACGGGCTGCTCGATCCGGAAGGCCGCTATGAAATCGGCCAGGAAATCGTTCCGGTCGACTCGCTGAAGTTCAAGGACAGCCGCAAGTACCCCGATCGTCTGAAGGAAGCGATGGACGAAACGGGCGAGACCGACGCGATGGTCGTGATGGGCGGCGCGATCCATACGCTGCCCGTCGTCGCGGCCTGCTTCGAGTTTTCGTTCATGGGCGGCTCGATGGGCTCGGTCGTCGGCGAGCGTTTCGCGCGCGGCGCGCAGAATGCGCTGGAGCAGCAAGTGCCGTTCATCTGCTTCACGGCGTCCGGCGGCGCACGGATGCAGGAAAGCCTGCTGTCGCTGATGCAGATGGCCAAGACCACCGCGATGCTGACCAAGCTGGCAGAAGCCAAGCTGCCGTTCATCTCGGTGCTGACCGACCCGACGATGGGCGGCGTGTCGGCGAGCTTCGCATTCCTCGGCGACGTCGTGATCGCCGAGCCGAAGGCGCTGATCGGCTTCGCCGGCCCGCGCGTGATCGAGCAGACGGTTCGCGAGAAACTGCCGGAAGGCTTCCAGCGCGCGGAATTCCTGCTGAAGACGGGCGCGATCGACATGATCGTCGACCGCCGCAAGATGCGCGACGAGATCGCGCAACTGCTCGCGCTTCTGCAGCGGCAACCGGCCGACGCGCTGGCCTGATTGGCGCGAGGTTGTGAACACTGCGCGTCGCCTGGCTTCAGCGTCAGGCGGCGCGCTTCGTTTTTTGGCGTAGTGGCGGTCCCGATCCAGATTTGAACCGATGAGCACTTTTCCCACTCTCGACGCGTGGCTTTCGCATCTCGAACGCGCGCACCCGGTCGGCATCGACATGGGCCTGACCCGCATCGGGCAGGTCAAGGCGGCGCTGCAGCTCGAATTCGCGTGCCCCGTCATCACCGTCGGCGGCACGAACGGCAAGGGCTCGACCTGCGCGTTCCTCGAGACGATCCTCGTGCGCGCGGGCTACAAGGTCGGCTGCCACACGTCGCCGCACCTGCTCGAATTCGGCGAGCGCGCGCGCGTGAACGGCCAGCAGGTCAGCGACGCCGAGCTGCTGCCGCACTTCGAAGCCGTCGAGGCAGCGCGTACGTCGCTGCCCGAGCCCGTGTCGCTCACGTACTTCGAATTCACGACGCTCGCGATCCTGCATTTGTTCGCGTCGCGCGGGCTCGACGCGGTGATCCTCGAAGTCGGCCTCGGCGGCCGGCTCGATGCGGTCAACATCATCGATACCGATTGCGCGATCGTCACGAGCATCGACATCGATCACACCGAATACCTCGGCGACACGCGCGAGAAGATCGCCTTCGAGAAGGCGGGGATCTTCCGTGCCGGCAAGCCGGCGATCTGCGGCGATCCGGCCGCGCCGCAAACGCTGATCGATCACGCCGAAGCGATCGGCGCCGACCTGTGGCTCGTCGGCCGCGATTTCCGCTACGAGGCGCAAGCGGGCGCCGAGCGCCAGCAGTGGAGCTACCTCGGTCGCGAGAAGCGCTACCCGGCGCTCGCGTATCCGGCGCTGCGCGGTGCGAATCAGCTGATCAATGCATCGGCCGCGCTGGCCGCGCTCGAGGCGCTGCGCCCGGTGCTGCCGGTGTCCGCGCAGGACATCCGGCTCGGGCTCGCCAACGTCGAACTGCCGGGCCGCTTCCAGGTGCTGCCCGGCAAGCCGGCGATCGTGCTGGACGTCGCGCACAACCCCCATGCGGCGGCCGTGCTCGAGCAAAATCTCGGCAACATGGGCTTCTTCCCGTACACGTACGCGGTGTTCGGTGCAATGCACGACAAGGACATCGACGGCGTGTTGCGGCACCTGAAGGGCGAGGTCGACCACTGGTGCGTGACCGACCTGCCGCTGCCGCGCGCGGCGAGCGCGGAGCAGCTCGAAGCCGCGCTGCGCAAGGTCGGCGTGGAGGAGGGGGCCGATTCGAGCGTGACGCGGTTCGCGTCGCCCGCCGAAGCATTTCGCGATGCACTAAAAAGAGCATCCGAGAATGATAGAATCGTGGTTTTCGGCAGTTTCCATACGGTGGCAGGTGTGATGGCCTACCGGAAATCGCAGCAACACTGACTGACGGGCAGTTTCGGACTCAGCCATTCATGGGAATTTTCTCGTTCGGCAAGAAAGACGACGACGCGCCCCCGCGGCGCGGCGGTCGTACCGGGGCCTCCCGGAATGTGCGCACGGAGCGCACTGAACGCGTCGAGCGACGCACGCGCCGCACCGAGCGTCCGGAATCGGACGCACTGCTCCTCGATCCGACCCTTCCAGAAAAGCAACGCGCCCGCCGGCGTCTCGTCGGCGCGATCGCGCTCGTCGTCGCCGCGGTGATCGTGCTGCCGATGGTGCTCGATTCGCACCCGAAGCCGGTGACGGACGACATCGCGATCGACATCCCGAACCGGCCCGCGCATCAGGCGGTCGCGCCGCGCGACGACGACGCGTCCGACGTGCAGGCGGGCGTCGCGCATGACGAGCCTCCGGCATCCGATGTCGCCGTGGCGGCCGTGCCCGCGCCGGCGGCCAAGGATGCGGCCAAGCCGGCCGCGAAGCCCGATACCACGGCCCCGGCGACCACGGCGAATGTGACGCCGCCGAAGCCCGCTGCGAAGCCGGCCGCGGCCGCACCCGCGCCGAAGCCGGCGCCCGCGACGGTCGCGAACGCCGACGCCGCGGCCGACAGCGGCGACGCACCGTCGGCCGGCGCGCGCTTCGCGGTGCAGCTCGGTTCGTTCAAGGACGACACGACGGCCCGTTCGTGGGCCACCAAGTTGAAATCGGCGGGGGTGCCCGCATATGTCGAGCATCGCAAGCAGGCGGACGGCAGCACGGCTACACTGCTGCGTGCCGGCCCGTTCGCGGATCGCGCGGCGGCGTCCGCCGCGATTGCGAAGGTGCGCGAAGCCGGACTCACGCAGTAACGTGCGATGCTGACGGCTTTCGACTACGCTGTATTGGCGGTGATCGCGTTGTCCGCGCTGCGTGGCGCGTGGCGCGGTTTCGTCTCGGAGATTTTCGGGCTGATCGGCTGGATCGCGGCGATTGCGATCGCGGCCCGCTATGTCGGACTGGTGGTGCCATATATCCCGGCGAACTGGCCGGGCGGCGCGCTGACACAGTGGGTGCTGGCGTTCGCGCTGATCGTGATCGGCGTGGTGTTCGTCGCGGGTGTCGCGAACGCGCTGTTGTCGCGGATCGCGCAGGCGACGGGCCTCGGCGGAGTCGATCGCTCGCTGGGCATGATGTTCGGGCTCGTCCGCGGCTGCGTGCTGGTGGTGCTGCTGGTCGCGGCGGCCGGGCTGACCGAATTGCCCAAACAGGATTTCTGGCGCAATGCGCTATTGCGTCCTTTCGCCGAACAGGGCGTGCATGAGCTGAAGCAGCTCCTGCCCGACGGCATGGCCCAGTACGTACGCGTGTGACGACGCGGCCGGGCAGGACGGAACCGATTTTGTCATTCTGAAGGACATGCCATGTGCGGCATCGTAGGCGTTATCTCCCAATCCCCGGTCAATCAGCTGATCTATGACAGCCTGCTGCTGCTGCAGCATCGCGGTCAGGACGCAGCGGGCATCGCGACGGCGGACGGCAGCAATTTCCACATGTACAAGGCGAACGGCATGGTGCGCGACGTGTTCCGCACGCGCAACATGCGCAGCCTGCCCGGCACCTTCGGCATCGGCCAGGTCCGCTATCCGACGGCGGGCTCGGCGTCGAGCGAAGCCGAGGCGCAGCCGTTCTACGTGAACGCGCCGTTCGGGATCATCCTCGCGCACAACGGCAACCTGACGAACTGGGAACAGCTGAAGGACGAGATGTTCCGGATCGACCGCCGGCACATCAACACCAATTCCGACAGTGAAGTGCTGCTCAACGTGTTCGCGCACGAGCTGCAGCTGTCGACGACGGGCCTCGAACTCGATCCGGCCGCGGTGTTCAAGGCGGTCGCGGGCGTGCATCGCCGCCTGCAGGGCTCGTACGCGATCGTGTCGCTGATCGCCGGCTACGGCCTGCTCGCGTTCCGCGATCCGTTCGGCATTCGCCCGCTCTGCATCGGCAAGCTCGAGACCGAACACGGCACCGAGTGGATGGTGGCGTCTGAGTCGGTGGCGGTCGAAGGCATCGGGTTCGAATTCGTGCGCGACGTGCAGCCGGGCGAAGCGATCTTCATCGACAAGGCCGGCAACTTCCACAGCCAGCAGTGCGCGGAGAACCCGACGCTGAATCCGTGCATGTTCGAATACGTGTATCTCGCGCGTCCGGATTCGTGCCTCGACGGCGTGCCCGTCTACAACGTGCGCCTGCGCATGGGCGACTACCTCGCCGAGAAGATCAAGCGCGAGCTGCCGAACGTGCCGATCGACGTCGTGATGCCGATTCCCGATTCGTCGCGTCCGGCCGCGATGCAGGTCGCCGCGAAGCTCGGCGTCGAGTATCGCGAAGGCTTCTTCAAGAACCGCTACGTCGGCCGCACCTTCATCATGCCGGGCCAGGCCGTGCGCAAGAAGTCGGTGCGCCAGAAGCTCAATGCGATGAGCATCGAGTTCAAGGACAAGAACGTGCTGATCGTCGACGACTCGATCGTGCGCGGCACGACCTCGCACGAGATCGTGCAGATGGCGCGCGATGCGGGCGCGAAGTCGGTGATCTTCGCGTCGGCGGCACCGCCCGTGAAGTTCCCGAACGTGTACGGCATCGACATGCCGACGCGCGGCGAGCTGGTTGCCCACGGCCGCACCGACGAGGAAGTCGCGAAGATCATCGGCGCCGACCACCTGATCTACCAGGACGTCGACGACCTGCGCCGCGCGGTGCGCGACATCAACCCGAAGCTCGAGCAATTCGAGGCGTCGTGCTTCGACGGCAACTACATCACCGGCGCCGTGACGCCCGAGTACCTCGATGCGATCGAGCGCGCGCGTCTCGCACCGGCGTCGCAGGCTGATCGCGACACGGCCGGCGATGCCGCGCGTTCGCAGATGAACCTGCAACTGTCGGTCGAGTGATGCAGCCGCACGCTTCCGACGAAGCGTGATAGGATGTCGCCGTGCGTCGATTTGATTCAGCTTGCGGACGCGGGGCGACTTCCCAAAACAGCTAAAGCGAAGGCCGGCGGCAGTCGGCCCGAGTCGATCGCTGTCGTACCGCACCGAAGCCCGCTGATGCCGACGCATAGCGGGCTTTTTGTTTTGGCCTGATTTTGTGGCTGGGTTCGCGCCCGACGCATGACCTGCGACGCGACCCTCGAATACGGAAAACGGAACATGGACGACTCCCTCAACTTCGACACGCTCGCCGTGCGCGCGGGCACGTTGCGCAGCAACTTCAACGAGCATTCGGAAGCGCTGTTCCTCACGTCGAGCTTCTGCTTCGCGAGCGCGGCCGAGGCGGCCGAGCGCTTCGCGAATTCGGAAGACTATTTCACCTATTCGCGCTTCACGAACCCGACCGTCACCATGTTCCAGGATCGTCTCGCCGCGCTCGAAGGCGGCGAGGCCTGCATCGCGACGGCGTCGGGCATGGCCGCGATCATGTCGGTCGTGATGTCCGCCCTGCAGGCGGGCGATCACCTCGTCAGCTCGCGCAGCCTGTTCGGCTCGACGCTCGGGATGTTCTCGCAGATCTTCAGCAAGTTCGGCATCACGACGACCTTCGTCGATCCGACCGACCTGAACGCATGGCAGGAAGCGGTACGGCCCGAGACGAAGATGTTCTTCCTCGAAACGCCGTCGAACCCGTTGACCGAACTCGCCGATATCGAGGCGATCGGCAAGATCGCGAAGGCCGCGAACGCGCTGTTCGTCGTCGACAACTGTTTCTGCAGCCCGGTGCTGCAGCAGCCGCTGAAACTCGGCGCGGACGTCGTGATGCACTCGGCGACGAAGTTCCTCGACGGGCAGGGCCGCGTGCTCGGCGGCGCGCTGGTCGGCTCGAAGGAATTCATCATGGGCAAGGTGTTCCCGTTCGTGCGCAGCGCGGGGCCGACGCTGTCGGCGTTCAACGCGTGGGTGCTGCTGAAGGGGATGGAGACGCTGTCGCTGCGCGTCGAGAAGCAGTCGGCGAACGCGCTGGAAATCGCGCGCTGGCTCGATTCGCACCCGGCCGTCGCGCGCGTGTTTTATCCCGGGCTCGAATCGCATCCGCAGCACGAGCTCGCGAAGCGCCAGCAGAAGGCGGGCGGCGCGATCGTGTCGTTCGAGCTGAAGGGCGACACGCCGGAGCAGCAGCGCGCGAATGCGTGGCGCGTGATCGACAGCACGAAGCTGATCTCGATCACCGGCAACCTCGGTGACACGCGCACGACGATCACGCATCCGGCGACGACGACGCATGCCCGCATCACGCCGGAAGCGCGTGCGGCTGCGGGGATCACCGAAGGGCTGATCCGCCTCGCGGTCGGCCTGGAAAACGCGGGCGACTTGCGCAACGATCTCGCGCGCGGTCTCGCGGGCTGAGCGCGGCGGCAGGTTACAGGGCCGACATGACGACGGGCCGCTCGATCTGATCGAGCGGCCCGTCGTTTTTTGGCCGGCGCCGCGCGCGTTGACGCAATCAGCCGGCGTGCCCGGCCTGCGCGGGCCGATGCACGTCACGCATCGCTTCCATCATCCAGCGCAGCGTGTCGTCGAGCGGCGTCACCGGAAGCTCGCCCACCGCGCGCCGCAGCTTGTCGCGCGACCCGCTCAGGCGCTTCACTTCGTTGTGCCGGACGAAACGTGGATCGATCGTCACGTCGATCACGTAGCCGGCGATCCGCGACAGCATCGCCAGCACTTCCTTCAGCGAATACGCGCGCTCCGAGCAGACGTTGAACGTCTCGCCGGCCGGCGCGGTTTCGAGCAGCTTCAGATAGGCGGTCGTCACGTCGCGCACGTCGGAGAAATCGCGGCTCACGTCGAGATTGCCGAGCGAGATGCGCGGCGCATTGTGCGCATAGTGCGACACGAGTTTCGGCAGCAGATACGCCTCGTCCTGGCCGACGCCGGTGTAGTTGAACGGCCGCGCGATCACGATTGGCAGGCGGTCGGCCCACAGCTTCGCCGCGTATTCCATCGCGAGCTTGCTGACCGCATAGTCGTTCGCGGGGGCGGGTGAGACGGTTTCGTCGAGCACGCCGGCCGTCGAATTGCCATAGATGTTCGCGCTGCTGGCGAGCAGCACCGCCGACGGACGGCGATCGAGACCCGCGAGCGCGGCCAGCAGGTTGCGCGTGCCGACGATGTTGACCGCGTAAGTCTGCGACGGCTCGTCCTGCGCGACGTGTGCGCGCGCAGCCAGATGCACGACCGCATCGGGTCGCGCATCGGTGGCCGCCGCGCGCATCGCCTGCGCGTCGAGCAGGTCGACCGGCAGCAGCGTGCAGTTCGCGAACGCCGGATCGTCCGGCCGCGCCGCGCCGGGCGCCACGGTGCCCCACACGTCGTAGCCGGCCGCCTCGAGGCGCTGCGCCATGTAGCGGCCGGTGAAGCCCGTCAGGCCCGTGACGAATGCCCGGCGCGACGAGCGTCCGGCATCAGTACGTGTCATGGTGACGATTCCGCGTCAGGTCCGCTTCCACCATCATCTGGCAAAGCTGCTCGAGCGTCGTTTCCGGCGCCCAGCCGAGCTTGGATTTGGCCTTGTCCGCGCAGCCGATCAGCAGGTCGACTTCGGCAGGGCGGTAGAACTTCGGATTCACTTCGACGAGCACGTTGCCGTTCGACGCGTCGAGGCCGCGTTCCTGTTCGCCCTTGCCGGTCCATTCGATCTGGTAGCCGGCCGCCGCGAACGCCATCTGCACGAAGTCGCGGACGGTCTCGGTGCGGTTGGTCGCGAGCACGTAGGTGTCGGGCTCGTCGACCTGCAGCATTCGCCACATCCCTTCGACGTATTCGAGCGCGAAGCCCCAGTCGCGCTTGGCGTCGAGGTTGCCGAGCTCGAGTTTGGTCGCCTTGCCGAGCTTGATCTTCGCGACGGTGTCGGTGATCTTGCGCGTGACGAACTCGCGGCCGCGCAGCGGCGATTCGTGGTTGAACAGGATGCCGCTGCAGCCGAACAGGTCGTAGGACTCGCGGTAGTTCACGGTCATCCAGTGCGCGTACAGCTTCGCGACGCCGTACGGGCTGCGCGGGTAGAACGCGGTCGTTTCCGTTTGCGGAATGGCCTGCACCTTGCCGAACATCTCGGACGTCGATGCCTGGTAGAAGCGCGTCTTCGGGCTGACCACGCGGATCGCCTCGAGCAGGTTCAGCGGGCCGATGCCGGTGACCTCGGCGGTCGTCGCCGGCTGATCGAACGACACGCCGACGAAGCTCTGCGCGGCCAGGTTGTATAGCTCGTCGGGCTGCGTGCGTTCGAGCAGCCGCAGGCTCGAGCCGGCATCCGTCAGGTCGTGCTCGACGAGCGACAGGTTCGGGTGCGTATCGACGCCGAGCTCGGCGATACGCCAGAAGTTCACCGAGCTGGTGCGGCGGTAGGTGCCCGTGACTTCGTAGCCCTTGTCGAGCAGCAGCTTGGTCAGGTAGGCGCCGTCCTGTCCGGTGATCCCCGTGATGATGGCCTTCTTGCGAGTTTGGCTCATGGCAATGTCCTGGTCGAATCGATGGATTGAGAAAGTCAGGCTGTCGTGCGCGCGGCGGCGGGCACCGTGGTGCGTGCGGGGCCGCGCGTCAGGCGCCGCTCGAAGCCGTACCAGCTCACGGTGGCGTACGCGAGCGTGATGGCGAGGGCGAGCGCGGCCGTGACGAAGCGGTTCAGGTGCAACGGCCACAGCGCGTACAGCACGCTCAGGTGAATCAGGTAGACGGTGTAGCTGACGGTGCCGACGTACACGAGCAGCGGGTTCGTCAGCACGCGCTGCACGAGGCCGCGTCCGCGCAGCGCGATCACGACGATCGACGTGCACAGCAGCAGCGAGATGCTGTAGAGCGCGGCGTTCGACAGCGGCGTGTTCGCCGCGCGGAAACGCGGGAACGACAGGTGCAGCCAGCCGAGGATCGCGAGCGACACGAGTGCGCCGACGATCGCGAGCGGATAGAACGGCTCCAGCGCGCGCCGGTCGCGGCGCAGCACGATCGCGAGCAGCGCACCCGCGGCGAGCAGGTCCATGCGGAACGGCGTCAGGTAGTAAATCGGCCAGAACGAATCGAACCACGGCGTCGCGATCGCGCGCAGCACGGGCGCCGCGACGATCAGCGCGGCGGCGATCCACAGCAGCGCTCGCTCCGAACACCACAGCACGACGAACGGCCAGAAGATGTAGAACTGCTCCTCGACGGCGAGCGACCACAGCACGTTCAGGCTGTCGTGGCCGATGCTGCCGAGCGACAGTCCGATGTTGGTCGAGAAGAACGCGAACCACGGCCAGTGCGGCAGCCAGCTCGCGCCGAACAGCAGCGTCGACACGATCAGCAGCAGCACGTACGGCGGCAGGATCCGGCGCACGCGGCGCGCGTAGAAGTGGCTGAAGTACGACTGTCCGCGCGCCTTGCGATCGAGCAGGATGCCGGTGATCAGCAGGCCGCTCAGCACGAAGAACAGGTCGACGCCCATCCATAGCGGCGCCTTCAGCGCGTGTTGGAGGAACACGGCGCCGACGGCGATCGCGCGCAGCCCGTCGAGCTGCACGATGCGGCCGTGTTGCGGCGGGGCGAGGTCGGTGGTGCGCGAGATGCCCGTCATCGCGCCGCTCCTTCGCGACGCGCGGCCGATGCCGCGGCGCGCCGCGCATCCGATGCGTGAACGTAATGCATGCGTTTAAATGAAATATTGAATCGAAATCGATTCTAGGGAAAAGAAATCGGCAAAAAAACGCATGTCATTTATCCGGCTGAAAACATTCGAATGCCGGTTGTTTCAATCGCGACATGAAAGGTTTGCAGGCTACGCGCCCCGGCGCGCGGGCCGGAGCGGCATTTTCTACGGATCGCCGCGCGAAAGGCGGTCGATATTTCCGCTTTGCCGGGCCAATTTCTCGTTGTTCCGGCTCGATATTTCAGCTCGAAACATCCCCAAATATTTCCAAATTTCTTGTGATTATTTTTGCTTGTAACCTGCATCGCGACGTTTGAAACCTATTTAGCGACAGGGCATCAGGCCAGGCAGCATGCCGCGGCGCCGGTCGCTTCCGTATCGAGTCTGGAGAGCGCATTGCGACGTCTGATTCTGGTTGGCATGACGGTATGCGCGGCGCTGTCCGCGAGCGCCGCACCGGCTGAAACCGTGTTGCCCGCGACCACGTCGTGGATCGGCAACACGTTCGGCTATGGCGACGGCAGCTGGACGCAGATCGACATTCGCGCGATCGCGGTGACACCTGACGGCAAGGTGTATACGAACGCGCCGTGGGACGAGAGCGGCGCCGAGGCGAGCGTCTACCAGGACGGGAAGATGCTCGGCTTCGCAGGCGGCACGCACGGCTGGGGCAACCTCGGCGGCAACGCGGTCGCGGTGAACGGCAAGTATGCGTACGTCGCGATCGGCGTGGGCAACGAGCGCGGCCATCTGCAGTCGCCCGGCATCTGGCCGGACAAGGGCAAGCAGTGGTTCGGCATTTCGCGCCGCACGATCGGCGACATGAAGCAGCCGGCGCCGTTCCGCGCGGCGCCGCAGGTCGCGCCTGGCGGACGTGCCGATGCCGGTCGCGCGCGGATGGCCGCCAGCTTCATGATGGTCAACGAGGTGCCGGCCCCGGCCCGGTCGGAAGTGGGCGAGGCGAAGGCGGAAGTCGGCGGCCTCGCGGCCGACGACAAGACGCTGTTCGCGACGAATCCGTCGCACGACGCGGTGGACGTGTACGACGCCGAGACGATGCAGAAGAAGGCCACGTGGAGTGCGCACGAGCCGGGCCGCATCGCGCTCGCCGGCGACGGCACGCTGTGGCTGCTCACCGATACGATCGGCGGGCCCGCGCATCTCGTGCACGTGCGCGCGGACGGCCGCAAGCTCGATGACGCGCCGCCGCTGCCGGAAGGTACCGATGCGGTGGACGTGGCGGTCGACGCGAAAGGGCGCGTGCTCGTCGCGGACAACGGGCCGCGCCAGCAGATCCTGATTTTCTCGAAAGGCGGCAAGGGCTATGCGCCGTCGGGCACGCTCGGCGAGCGCGGCGGAATCTTCGCGGGCCCGGTGCCTGGCCGTCCGGGGCCGCAGCGCTTCAACGGGCTGACGGGCGTGGGCGTCGATCGCGCCGGCAACATCTATGTGTCGATGAACGGGATCGGGCCGCGCCACGACACGATCGGCGCGGGGCTGGGCGCGGTGCTGGAAAGCTACACGCCGGACGGCAAGCTCCGCTGGCAGGTGCAGGGGCTGCTGTTCGTCGACGGCGCGTGGCTCGACCCCGCGCGGCCGAACAGCGTGTATACGGGCAACAAGCGCTTCGAGCTCGACCTGTCGAAGCCGCCGGGCCAGGACTGGAAATATGTCGGATTCCTGTCGAACCGCTTCAAGTATCCGGACGACCCCGTGTTCCACACGGACCAGTATCCGGGCATGCCGATGGCGCGGCGCGTCGACGGCCGCACGTTCCTGTACCTGACCGACATGTACGCCGATCACCTGAAGATCTACCGCTTCGATGCGAAGCGCGACGGCGAGGTGGCGATTCCGTCGGGCCTGATCGCGGGCCGCGCGCGGCCGGTCGACAAGGTGCCGAACAAGCCGCCGGGCGGCGACTGGATCTGGCGCGACGCGAACGGCAACGGCCGGCTCGACGAGGACGAGTTCACGACCAACACGACGGGCAAGGCAAAGGCGGGCGGCTGGGGCTGGTGGGTCGACACGAAGGGCGACATCTGGCGCACGAGCGACGTGCGCGGCATACACCGCTTCAGTTACGGCGGCATCGACAAGGCCGGCAACCCGATCTACTCGTACGACGAGGTCACGACCTATCCGATGCCGCAGCCGTTCACGCAGCTGCGCCGCGCGATCTACGAGCCGCAGACGGACACGCTGTACGTGACGGGCTACACGGCCGACGCGCCGCCGCAGCCGGGCATCAACAAGGAAGTCGGCCGCGTGCTGGTGCGCTTCGACAAGTGGTCGACCGGCTCGCCGGTGGTGCGCTACACGGTCGCGCTGCCGTGGCAGCTCGACGCGAAGCCGATCCTCGACCTGATCGGCATCACGGTCGAGGGCCGCTACATCTTCACGGTGGAGCCGGTCGGCAAGATCCACGTGTACGACAAGGAAACCGGCAAGGAAGTCGGCGTGATGAGCCCGGGCGCGGAGGTCGGCAAGGCGTCGGGCTGGGTCGACGTGCCGTTCGGCATCAGCGCGTTCCGGCGCGAGAACGGCGAATACCTGGTGTTCGTCGAGGAAGACGCGCGCGGCAAGGTGCTGATGTATCGCTGGAAACCGTGACGGGCGGCGCGCCGTCGTCGTTGGCGTCACACAAGGCAGAAGCATGGACAAAGGCATACTCAAGAACGTTTCGATCAACTTCATCGGGCTGATCCTGCCGACCTTCGTGTCGCTGGTGACGGTGCCCGCATATATCCACGCACTGGGCGTCGAACGCTACGGCGTCGTCAGCCTCGTGTGGACGCTGATCGGTTATTTCGGGATCCTCGATCTCGGGATGAGCATGGCCGCGCAGAACCACATCTCGAAGGCGCTCGCGAGCGGCAACGCGGACGAAAGCGCGCGGGTCTTCTGGAGCGCGTTCTGGCTGAACCTCGGCACCGGCATCGTTGGCGGCCTGCTGATCTATTTCGGCGCGTTCGTCTACACCGCGTATTTCACGAAGGTGTCGGCGGCGATGCAGCACGAGGTGTATCTCGCGTTGCCGTGGCTCGCGCTCGCGATTCCGCTCGCGAACGTGTCGTGGGTGTTCGCCGGCGCGATCAACGGTGCCGAACGGTTCGGCGTGTTCAACACGAACCAGACGATCGGCACGTTCCTGTTCCAGTTGCTGCCGCTCGGCGCCGCATGGTGGATCGCGCCGAACCTGCAGACGGTGCTGGCCGCGGCCGTCGTCGCGCGGCTGATCGCGGCGGTGATGCTCGGTCACGCAAGCATCAAGGTGCTCGGGATCCGGCGCATCGATCCGCCGCAGTGGGGCACCGCGAAAGGGCTGTTCAACTTCGGCGGCTGGATGCTGATCGCGAGCACGACGAGCATGATTGCCGACACGCTCGATCGCGTGATGCTCGGCGCCGGCATGGGCGCGAAGTTCGTCACCTATTACACGGTCCCGCAGAACCTCGTCACGCGGCTGAACATGCTGCCGAACGCGCTGGTGCGCACGCTGTTTCCGCGCCTGTCGGCAGTCGGCCGCGAGCATGCCGACACGCTCGCGCGCCAGTCGCTCGAATTCCTGAACGGCGTGTTCACGCCGGTCGGCATCATCGCGATCTTCGCGCTCGCGCCGTTCCTCACGTTGTGGGTCGGCGCCGATCTCGCCGCGCATTCGGCGCCCGTCGGGCGCGTGCTGGTGATCAGCGTATGGCTCGTCGGCCAGGCGAGCGTCACGCGGATCCTGATCCAGTCGCAGGTCAATCCGGCCCGGGCGGCGTTCGCCGGGCTCGTCGAGATGCCGTTCTTCGTCGGCGGCCTGTGGTTCGGCATTCATCACTTCGGGCTGATCGGCGCGGCGGTGGTCGTCGCGACCCGCGCGCTGGTCGATTACGGTGTGCTGCTTTACCTGTCGGCGATCCGGATGCGCGCGATCGTGCTCGACATGCTCGCGCATCTCGCCTTCCTGCTCGCGAGCCTGTTTCTCGCGCAAGCGTGGTCGGGGCTCGGCGAGTCGATCGGCCTCTGCGCGGTCGTGCTGGTGCTGAACCTTGCGTGGTCGTTCACGATGACGCCGGCCCTGCGCGCGCTGGTGCGCGACCTGTTCGTCCGTCTCAATGCGAGGAAAACCGTATGAATCGCGATCTGGCGGAACACGCCATCCTGAACCTCGCCACGGCCGGTGCCGCCGTGGCCGAAGCCGGCGACACCGCCGCGCTGCGCCGGGCCGAACCGGCCGCACAGGCGGGCGCACGCGATGCGTCGCGCCCGCTGCGCGTGGCGATCGTCCACGACTGGCTCGTCACGTACGCCGGCGCCGAGCGCGTGCTCGAACAGATCGTCGCGTGCTTTCCCGACGCGGACCTGTTCAGCCTCGTCGATTTTCTCGATGATCGCGCGTTCGTGCGCGGCAAGCGGGTGACGACCTCGTTCATCCAGAAACTGCCGTTCGCGCGCACCAAGTACCGCAGCTACCTTCCGCTCATGCCGCTCGCGATCGAGCAGCTCGACGTGTCGGACTACGATCTCGTGATCTCCAGCAGCCATGCGGTCGCGAAAGGCGTGCTGACCGGGCCGGACCAGATGCACATCAGCTACGTGCATTCGCCGATCCGCTACGCGTGGGACCTGCAGCACCAGTATCTGGAACAGTCGAACCTCACGCACGGGCCGAAGTCGCTGCTCGCGCGGATGATCCTGCATTACATCCGTAACTGGGACACGCGCACCGCGAACGCGGTGGACGGCTTCGTCGCGAACTCCGCCTTCATAGCGCGACGCATCCGCAAGGTGTATCACCGCGACGCGGCGGTGATCTTCCCGCCGGTCGACGTCGACGGCTTCTCGCTGAACGAGGCGAAGGACGATTTCTACCTGACCGCGTCGCGGATGGTGCCGTACAAGAAGATCGACCTGATCGTCGAAGCGTTCTCGCGCACGCCGGAGCGCAAGCTCGTGGTGATCGGCGACGGCCCCGAGATGCAGAAGATCCGCGCGAAGGCCGGCCCGAACGTCGAGATCATGGGCTATCAGCCGTTCGCGGTGCTGCACGACCGGATGCGGCGCGCGAAGGCGTTCGTGTTCGCCGCCGAGGAGGATTTCGGGATCTCGGTGGTCGAGGCGCAGGCATGCGGCACCCCCGTGATCGCATACGGCAAGGGCGGTGCGCTCGAGACGGTGCTCGAACCGTGCTCGCACGCGAATCCGACCGGGCTGTTCTTCGACGAACAGACGCCGCACGCGATCGTCGCGGCGGTCGACGATTTCGAACGTGCGCCGCAGCGCTTCACGCCGCACGCGTGCCGCGCGAATGCGGAGCGCTTCTCCGCCGACACGTTCCGGCGGCGCTTTCTCGATTACGTGGAGGCGGCGCTGCCCGGCTCGACCGCGCAGCGCGGCACGGCCGTCGCGCCGATGCCGCCCGCGCGCGGCCCGGCGACGCTCGTGCTGGACCAGAGCGGTGTGCTCGGCGGCGCGGAGCTGTCGCTGCTGGAGATCATGAAGCACATGCGCGCGAACGCCGACGTGGTGCTGTTCGACGACGGCCCGTTCCGCGCGGCGCTCGACGAGATCGGCGCGCGCGTCGACGTGCTCGACCAGGGCGCGCTCGCCGGGGTACGCAAGGAGGGCGGCGTGTCGGCCGGCGCGTTGAAGCAGCTTTTCACGCTCGTGCGGGACGTCGCACGGCGCGCACGCCGGGCCGAGGTGATCTACGCGAACACGCAGCGCGCGATGGTGGTCGCGGCGCTGGCCGGGCGGCTCGCGCGCAAGCCGGTGGTCTGGCACCTGCGCGACATCGTCAGCGGCGACCATTTCGGCAGCAAGCAGCTGATGGCGATCAAGTACTGCGCGCGGTTCGGCGTCACGCGCGTGATCGCGAACTCCGACGCGTCCGCGCAGGCATTCCGTGCGCTGACGGGCTTCACGCCGCAGCACGTCGACGTCGTGTTCAACGGCATTTCGGCCGAACCGTTCGACGCGCTGGACACGACCAGCCAGGCCGCGCTGCGCGCGCGCTTCGGGTTGCCGGAGCACGCATGGCTGGTCGGCTCGTTCAGCCGCCTCGCGCACTGGAAGGGGCAGCACCTGCTGCTGGAGGCCGCGGCTCGTCATCCCGAGATGCACGTGGTGCTGGTCGGCGCGCCGCTGTTCGGCGAGGACGAATATGCGGCGCAACTGCACGAGATCGTCGCGCGTCACGGGATGGACGATCGCGTGCACTTCCTCGGCTTCCAGCGCGACGTGGCCGCGTGCATGAAGGCGGTCGATGTGGTCGCGCATACGTCGATCACGCCGGAGCCGTTCGGGCGCGTGATCGTCGAGGGCATGCTCGCACGGCGGCCGGTGGTTGCGGCCCGCGCGGGCGGAGTCGTCGAGATCATCGAGGACGGCGAAAACGGGCTGCTGTGCGAGCCGGGCAATGCGGCCGCGCTGGCCGATGCGCTGGGCAGGCTGCGGCACGACGCCGCGCTGCGTGAGCGGCTCGTCGCGAGCGGGCGGGCGACCGCGGTGCGCCGGTTCGGCACCGAGACCTATGTGGAACGGGTCGAGAAGATCCTCGCGGATACGGCGAAGGCCGCGAAGGCGAAGAAGCGGTAGGTGCGGTGCGGCGGCGCGAATCGACGCCATGCGCCGGGAAACGGGCCCTCATGCGGCGGTGTGCTGCATGAGGGTTCCGCTTTTTGGGCGGGCGGGAGCCTGATACGCGTCAGGCGCGGGTTGCCGGAGGCGAGCTGGTGATGCGTTCGCGCACGGGGCCTTGGGGGAACCCTCGCCGTCTGGATCGGCATTGCTTCACGGAACGCCGTGAGGCCATGCGGTGAGGCCGGCGAGGGGGCGGGCGATGCGACGGTAGTGCAGCCGCCCGGGCGGCGTGTGACGCCGCATGTGCACTTCGGTGCGTCATACCAGCCGCACCCGACGCGCAAATGCATCCCCCGCGCGCGTCACGCCCATGAAAATGCCCCCGCACGACTTGAGGCCGCGCGGGGGCAGGGAGCGCCGGTAATGGCGCGCTCAGACAGCCCGTTCGGGTGCCGGTGCCACGACGCGGGCCGCACGCGTCGGCTTCAGGCTGGCCGACCACATCATCGCGGGGCGTTCGAACAGCCGGTAGAACACGTAGGCGACCGGAATCGCGGCGGCCATGAACGCGATCGACGGCCAGATCGACAGTTGCAGTTCGGAGTGGAACAGCACCGAGCCGAGGCAGACGAACAGCGGCAGATGGATCAGGTACAGCGAGTAGCTGAAGTCGCCGAACCAGCCGAGCACGCGCAAGAGCGGCGTCGGGCGCGGCGGGCAGGCGAGCGCGCGGTACAGGAAGCACGCGAAGCCGGCAGCCCACAGCTGGAACGCGCCGTACTGGCCGAAATGGAACGCGCCGCAGCCCGCGGCCAGCAGCGCGGCGGCCGCGAGATACCAGGCGCGCGACGGCACGGCGGCCGTGCCGCGCGCCGGCTGCGCGCGCACGTCGGCGATCCACGCGCCGACCGTCCAGGACAGCCAGTAGGACGTGAAGAACTGCAGGTCGTGCCGTTCGAGCAGCCACGCCGACGCGACGTTGACGAGCGCGACGGCCGCCACGATGGCCGGCATGCCGATCCGGCGGCGCAGCGCGAACAGCAGCGGGTAGATCGCATAGAACTGCACTTCGAGCGACAGCGTCCAGAGCGCGCCGTTCGACCCGTACGTGTAGCCGGCGACGCCCTGCAGCGAGAACAGGTTCACGAGGAACGCGGTGAGGCCGACGTCGCGGATCTTGTGGCTGACCGGCGCGATCTGCAGGCTGACCGCGTCCATCGCGAGCGTGAACAGCAGCGCGGCGAGCAGCACCGGGTAGATGCGCGCGAAGCGGCGCGCCCAGAAGTTCGGCGCGTCGAGCCGGTACGCCGGGTTGGCCGCGAGCTTGAGCGCCGCGTTGCGGTGGATGCAGTAGCCGCTGATCACGAAGAAGATCGGCACGCCGGCGGAGCCCCACGCGAACGGAAAGGTCAGGTAGCCGGCGATCACGCTCGGGCTCAGCGCATGACCGTAAGCGTGATGGAAGCTCTGCATGCCGACCCAGACGACCTGGCGGCAGTGGAAATAGGCGACGAGCAGCGCCGCGAACCCGCGCATCGCGTCGATCACGTGTTCCTTGTGGTCGGCGACGGGTGGCGCGGTCAAAGACGATCCGCTGAAAGCTTGCATGCGATTCGATTCCTTGCGACGGATGAAGGGGATGGTCCAATCGTAATGCGCAAGAATTCGATCGAATGAATAAAAAAATCTCGCCGGGAAATAATGATGTTTCAGATGGTGGTTTTATTCCGGTCTGAAAGCGGTTCCGTCGCCGCCACAATTATTTGCCGATTTTTTTCTGATAGTTTGAAGCTCCAGTTGATTGATGCAAGGAGCGGCAAGATGGACATGCATTGGATCGCGAGCGCGGCAGTACTGCTGGTCATGGCCGTGCTGTCGGCGTACCGCGAGGCGCTGAAGAACGAGCCGATTCGCCCGGGCCTCGAGCGGGGCGGCGTCCCGTATATCGAGGAATTCGAATCGTAAGAATTTGTATCCGGAAAATCGGTAATTTGTTTATGTTTCGGCGCTGGGTTCGGCAATATCGACCGGGTGCGCGGATTATCCATTTTCCGGAAACATGGGCAATAGGTCCATATCGAAAATGAGCGGAGTGGAATTGGCCGTGCCTGCGGTTCTCGATATGCCGTTCGAAAAACAATCGCGCCGGGTCGTCCAGTGACGCGGCGCAGTCAACGCAACCAGGATGCGAACATGTTGAAAGTCACCAAGGCCGTGTTCCCCGTCGCCGGTCTCGGCACGCGGTTCCTCCCGGCAACGAAGGCGAGCCCGAAGGAGATGCTGCCCGTCGTCGACAAGCCGCTGATCCAGTACGCGGTCGAGGAAGCGATCAACGCCGGTATCACCGAGATGATCTTCGTGACCGGGCGCAGCAAGCGCGCGATCGAGGATCACTTCGACAAGTCGTACGAGATCGAGGCCGAACTCGAGGCGCGCGGCAAGGAAAAGCTGCTCGAACTCGTGCGCGGCATCAAGCCGAGCAATGTGAACTGCTTCTACGTGCGCCAGCCGGAAGCGCTCGGTCTCGGCCACGCGGTGCTGTGCGCGGAAAAGCTCGTGCACGGCGAGCCGTTCGCGGTGATTCTCGCCGACGACCTGCTGCACGGCGAACAGCCGGTGCTCAAGCAGCTTGTCGACGTGTTCGACCACTATCACAGCTCGGTGATCGGGGTCGAGACGATCCCGCGCGAGGACAGCCGCTCGTACGGTGTCGTCGAAGGCCGCGAGTGGGAAGAGGACATCATCAAGCTGTCGGGCATCATCGAGAAGCCGGCGCCGGAAGACGCGCCGTCGAACCTCGGCGTGGTCGGCCGCTACGTGTTCATGCCGACGATCTTCGATCACCTGCGCAAGCTCAAGCCGGGCGCCGGCGGCGAGTTGCAGCTGACCGACGCGGTCCAGACGCTGCTCGCGAACGAACAGGTGCTCGCGTATCGCTACTACGGCACGCGTTTCGATTGCGGCAGCAAGATCGGCTACCTCAAGGCGACCGTCGAACTCGCACTCCAGCATCCGGAAGTGAGCCGCGAATTCGAGGCGTACCTGCGTACCTGTCTGCCCGCGCTGGCTGCTGTCGCATAAGCAGCCGCGCTGCTCCGTTGTTTCAGGTGGTGGTTGTTCCGTTGGCCCCGGCTGCCTCGTGCGTCGGGGCTTTTTTGCGTGTGGACGAAGCGCGGGCGTGCGGCGGCGGGTGAGCGGCGATGCTGATTTCGGGCGGATTCCAGCGGGTGCGTGCGCGACGATTCTGGTATGCCGCCAGACGGTGACGTCGGCTCGAGCGCGTTGCATGGTGCGCCGGATGCGGGACATCGCGGCGATGAAACCGGTGCCGACACGCCGGTCGCTTGCGGCCTGATGAGCGACGGTTGCTTACCGGCTGCGTCGCGTCCGAGCCGGTATCGCGCTCAGCGCGGCGACGTGCTCGGCCGCGCGACGAAGTACCGGTCCAGCATCGCGGCGATCGGCTTCTTGAAGTCGAGCAGGCGCTTTTCCAGATAGCGCCACGACAGATGGGCAAGCAGCACGGCGAGCGCGAACTGCAGCAGTTCGGGCAGCACGTCCCGGACGATTGCGGGCATCGGCACGTGCGCGAACAGCGCGGGCATCTCCCCGAAACGTGCCGGAATCAGGTTGTGGAACAGATAGAAGCCGTAGCTGATCGTGCCGAGATAGACGAGCGGTGCCCAGTCGAGCAGTGCCACGGCCGGATGGTCGGGTTCGGTGACGATCCACAGCATCAGCGCGCCGAGTGACGCGGACAGGCCGAGATCCGCGAGCCCCGTGACGACGTCCGGCAGCATCGTGAACGCGGGCAGTGCGAGGAAGAACACGACGCCGGCGGCGCCTAGCCAGCCGGGCGGAATGCGGCGGACGACGTCCTGGCCGCGATCGGCGAGCGCCATCGCACCGACGCCACCCAGCGCGATCAGCGCGAAATTCCACGGGGAAAACGCGTAGATCAGCACCGGCGACGCGTCGAGGGCGTAGAGCGCGAGATGCGCGAACGCGCAGAGCGCGACGGCCGCGACGCCGAGCACGACGTGGCGTGCGGCCGGCACCGCGAGCAGCGTGAGCGGCGCAATCAGATAGAACTGCTGCTCAACCGCGAGGCTCCAGAAGTGCGACGTGGAGCCCGGCCAGCCGTCCTTGACGGCACCGATCCAGTAATTCGACAGGAACGTGGCGTGCCACGCGAGCCCGAGATCGACGCCGCGCTGGTAGAACAGCGCGTGCGCGATCGCGAGCGCGGCGAGCAGCAGGTAGTAGACGGGAAAGATCCGCAGCGCGCGCTTCGCGAGAAACAGCGCCAGCGCATGGCGGCGCGTCATCGCGCCGCACTCGATCGCCTGACGATTGCGATGCAGTTCGCCGACGATCAGGAATCCGCTGATGAAGAAGAACGTCCACACACCGAGCTTGCCCACGTCGACAGCGAGGACGTGGCCCTTGTGGGACAGGAAAACGAGGATGACGGCGATGGCTCGCAGGCCGTCGAGTCCTTTGACGTATCTGACTTCGCGCATGAAGGCATCCGGGGCACTGAGCGAAGTCAGTATAGGTGCGCAAATATCGAACGTAATTCGCGATCGGACGCGTTTGGACGTATACGTGAAGGCGTTTTTCGATGCCAGGGTCTGTTTGCGCATGCGCGTTCCAGGCGTAAACAGACCCTGGCGTGCCGTCGAAGTCGGTCGCGCGCAACAAAACCTGCGGGAAACCCCGCGAAAACGCATAAAAGTACTCCACGAAGCGTCAAGGCGCTTGTAGAATCCGGCGTTGAAGCGCGCGCGTTGCACGCTTCGTGTATCCAACGACCACACCTGGTAGGAGAAACATGGCGACTTCCGCAAAAAAGGTGGCCAAGAAGGCTGCCGCACCGGCCACCAAGAAAGTGGCTGCCAAAAAGGCTGCGCCCGCGAAGAAAGTAGTGGCCAAGAAGGCTGTCGCGAAGGCAGCACCGGCTGCTCCGACGCCGCTGAAGGACAAGTTCACGAAGGCATCGCTCGCAACGCACATCGCTGAGCGCGCAGCTGTCGAAGTGAAGGCGGTCAAGGCAGTGCTCGTCGCACTCGAGAACGTCGTGCTGGGCTCGGTTCACAAGAAGGGCGCAGGCGAGTTCACGCTGCCGGGTCTGCTGAAGATCACGGCGCAAGTCGTGCCGGCGAAGAAGAAGCGCTTCGGCAAGGATCCGTTCACGGGCGAAGAGCGCTGGTTCCCGGCAAAGCCGGCCAGCGTGCGCGTGAAGGCACGTGCGCTGAAGAAGCTGAAGGACGCGGCTGCGTAATGCCGCGTAACGGTCGCCGAATGCGGCGGCCGTTGCGATGTCCGACGGTCCCCGTACGCGAAAGCGTGCGGGGATTTTTATTGCGCCGCGCAAATCGCGCGGCCGCGTTGACATCGCATGGCGCGGATACGGCATGACGTGATGCGCATCCGGTGTTGCGGGCCGCTTGCACGGATGGCCGGATCGTCGTGTTCGTGCCGGCGCGCGGCTGCGCATCGCCACGCGTTGCGCGTGTGTCGCGCGGGTATCGTCGAGCCGGCGTGCGTCGATCACGATCTGGCGATTCTGTTGACCAAGGTGCGGCAGCACGACGTTGCGCTGCGCGGGCCGCGCGCGGCCGCACGGTTCGACGCGGTGCCCGCAAGCGACTTCACGGTTGCGCAGTGGGATGCCGAGCCGGACTAGTGCGGCGACGAATGTAACATCGTGCTCGCGCTCGCACGCATCCGGTACAGCGCCGCAACCGGCGGGATCGCGCCGAAGGATGTCGCCGCGACGTGAGCGCCGGCGCGCCTGCCCGACACGTACCGGCCCGTCCTGTCGGCCGCGCGCACCGTCTATCTGCGCGGCGGCGGTGAGGGTGCCGACACGCTGTTGTCGGGCGAACAGGTCGCCGCATTCGTGCGTTCCGTGCGACGGATCGTCGAAGCCATGTTGTCGGCGTAGCAGCGCGCGAACGGCCGCAGCCCGCGATTGCATCGCGGCGCGAGGCAACCGCGTCGACGACCGCGATCATGCGCGTATCGCACGCGCTCCACAGGCGTGCCGATGCCCGCGCGAAGGAGGCCGCAGCGCGCGTGCTTCGTCAGCCCGCCGTGCCGGCGTAGGCGGCCTTCAGCGTGGCGACGTCGAACTTCGTCATCTGCATCATGGCCGCGGCCACGCGCGCCGCCTTGGCCTCGTCGCGGTCGGCCATCATCGGGATCAGCGCGTCGGGCACGATCTGCCATGAGACGCCGAAGCGGTCACGCAGCCAGCCGCAGCCGTCGGCCGTGCCGCCGTTGTCGAGCAACGCGCTCCAGTAGCGGTCGAGCTCCGTCTGGTCGGCGCAACTGACCATCAGCGAGATCGCGTGGTTGAACGTCTCGGTGCGCGGGTGGCTCATCGCGATGAACGGCTGGCCGAACAGCTCGAATTCGACCATCCGGGTGCCGCTGGTGCCGGCTACCGCCGTGACGCGCACGACGCGCGAGTTCGGGAAAATGCCGGCGTAGAAGGCCGCGGCTTCTTCGGCTTCCGTCGCGTACCAGAGGAACGGCGTGATCTTCTGAATCGTCATGGAGCGTCTCCTGTCGGATGTCGATGAGGGACGGCGCAATCCGCGTGCCGCCATCGATACGACGGGCGAAGGCCGTCGAAATCGACACGTCGAAGCATAGTGCTTCGCGTCACGGCATCGAAATCGGCAAGGGTGCACGGACAAGCATCCGTTGCGATGCCGGATCCCGTTGTCACGCGTCAAGAGGGATATCTGATGGTCCGCGTGGTGACGCGCGCCTGACCGGCCGTATGCAGCCATCGGACAGCGAGGGGTGTCCGGATGCCTCCGGACAGGCTTCCAGCGCGCGACAGGCGGCTCAGGAACCGCTCCCGGCCGGTTGCCGTAACCAGAGTGCCGACCGCGGCCATCGCCCGCCACGGCGCCGCCGGCAACGGACGAAAAAAAACCAGCCATGGCCGAAGCCGGTGACTGGTTTTGCAGTTCGGCGACATGGCGTCGGAGACGCCATGCACACCGGAAACGTACTTCTTAGAACTTGTGGCGAATGCCGACCGCGACCAGCTCGGCCGAGCTCTTGCCGGCGAAGCCGTACGAAGCGATCGACGCTTGCGCGCTCTGCTGCACGCCGTCGACGAGCTGCGTACCGCTCGCGTGCTGGTATGCGCCAACCAGGTAGACGTCCGTGCGCTTCGACAGCGAGTAGTCTGCGCCAACGCCGACTTGGTGGTACTTCGCCGACGTGTCGCCGCTCGCCTTCGTGTACGAGTAGCCGAGGCCCAGCAGCAGCGGCGGCGTGACCTGGTACGTCACGAACGCGCGGCCCGTGTTGTACTTTTCGGTCGAACCGAAGCCCGAGAATGCGTCCGGCTTGTACTGTGCGTTGCTGTAGCCGAGGCCGAACGTCACCGGGCCGAGAGCATACTGGCCTGCCACTTGCGCGATGGCGATCGACTTCGCCGTTGCGTAACCCGAGTTGATCGGGCCGTCGAAGATCGCGTCGGACGTCGTCGAACCCCAGCCTGCGCGGCCGACAGCCGTCGTCGGCGACGGGTTGGCTGCGTAGAAGTAGCCTGCTGCAACGCCGACCGGGCCGTTGTTGTATGCAGCTGCGACCGACCACGTCTGGCCCGAACCCGTCTTGCCTGCAACGCCGCCGAGGGCGTACATGCCTTCGACCTGGAAGCCTGCCCAGACCGGCGACGTGTACTTGATTGCGTTGCTGACGCGCAGCGAGTTGTCGTTGTTGTCGACGTCGCCCGGCGTTGCCATCACGCTGCCGAAGTAGTTGTCAGCCGTGACTGCCTGGACCAGGTCGACCAGCGGGTCGTACTGGCGGCCGAGCGTCAGCGTGCCGTATTGGTTGCTTTCGAGGCCGACGTACGCCTGACGACCGAACATGCGACCGCCCTGGTTCAGGTGGCCGGTGCCCGGATCAAAACCGTTTTCCAACTGGAAGATCGCCTTCAGGCCACCGCCGAGGTCTTCAGCGCCTTTCAGGCCCCAACGGCTGCCTTGCAGGTTGCCCGACAGCATTTGCCACGAGTTGTTGGCTTGACCGTTGTTGCCGTGAACCCATGCGATCGACGTATCGATCACGCCGTACAGCGTGACGCTCGACTGAGCGTGAGCAGCGCCGGCGGCGCCCAGCAGGGCGAGCGAGAGGGTCGAGAGTGCGAGTTTCTTCATCGTTGAGTATCTCCACGCAAATGAATCGTCATTCGTTATTTGTTGCGGATTGGAGAATAGCTCAGTGCCATACATGCAAGAAAGCTTAAAAAATAAAGTGTCTCGAAAAGGTAACAGCGGGAAAAAGTCCATATATATCAAGCACATCAAGGACTGTTCCTCTTTTTGAAATAGTTGACAATTGCTGCGCTGCGATTGTTGCAGCGGGTGATGCGCCCGGCAGGAGAAGGGCAAGTTTCGCGGGTTCGCGCACGGAAATCGAGGTATGCAAACGTTTGCCTTCGCAGCGCGCATCGCCTGCCTATGTAAAGAGCGCATCAACGTGCAGGAATGCCCGGCGGGGCCGGGTGGTTGCGCAAAGGGCGGCGGTCGCGTAGGGCGGCGACACGATGCGCGCGGTGCGCGCGAAGCAATACGTGGGGAATCAGTCGCCGCTTGCGCGATCCGTCTGTGCGGACACGGCCGCATCGCTGCCGCCGCGCCGATGCGCATCGCCGCGCGCGGCCGCGAATTCCGCGCCGAGCAGCAGCACGGCCGCGGAGAAGTACAGCCACATCAGCAGGACCGCGAACGATCCGGCCGCGCCGAATGCGCTTGCCGTGCCCGCACGCGCGAGATACAGCGCGAACAGCTTCTTGCCGCCCGAGAACAGGATCGCGGACACGATCCCGCCGGTCATCGCGTCGCGCCATGCGACGCGCGCATCGGGCAGGAACTTCATCAGCGCGGCGAACGCGCCCGCGAGCACCGCGATGCCGACGAAGAACTGCAGCAGGTTGGTGATCGCGACGTACGGCGAATCGCCGAGCAGCCACGTGCCGATGAACGTGATCGCGGTGTCGAGCACCAGCGACACGATCAGCAGGAACGCGACGCCGAGCACGAGCCCGAACGAAACCAGCCGCACGCGCACGAGCCCGAGCATGCTCGACCAGCGGCTTTCCGTGCTCGGCCAGATCACGCTCAGCGCGGTGTTCAGCGACGCGAACGTCGCCGACGCGCCGATCGCGAGCGCGGCGAACGAGATCAGCGTCGCGATTCCGCCGCGCTCGCCCGCGCGATGGGCGTTCTGCACGATCGTCTGGATGCTGGCCGCCGCGTCGTCGCCGATCAGCTGATGCGCCTGCTCGAATACCTGGCCGCGTGCGGCGTCGTCGCCGTAGAACCAGCCGGCCACGGCGATCACCATCACGAGCGTCGGCGCGAGCGAAAACGCGGAGAAGAACGCGATGCTCGCGGCCATCGCCGAGCAGCGGTCGGACGAGAAGCGCTTGAACGCGTTGAGTGCCCAGTTGGCCTGTTGTTGTGCGAGACGGGTGGCTTCGGACGTAATCTGTCGTTTCATGACGGTTCGGTTGGGCGTTTGACGCAAGGACATCGGCGGGATCAGACACATCGGTATTGATCCGAGGATTCGATCATAGTTGCCTGAACTGTCTATAATTCCTTTCAGTTTCACCTCACCCCACAAAAACGCCGAGACCATCATGCTACAAATGTCCAGGCGCCAGTTCCTGAAGGTGACGGCCACGTCGCTTGCCGGATCGAGTCTTGCCCTGATGGGCTTTTCTCCGACGGAAGCGCTCGCCGAGGTCCGACAGTACAAGCTGGCGCGCACAGTCGAAACGCGCAACACCTGCCCGTATTGCTCGGTGGGTTGCGGCATCCTGATGTACAGCCTCGGTGACGGCGCGAAGAATGCACAGCCGAGCATCATCCATATCGAAGGCGATCCCGACCATCCCGTCAATCGCGGCACGCTGTGCCCGAAGGGCGCGAGCCTGATCGACTTCATCCACAGCCCGAGCCGCCTGACGCATCCCGAATACCGGGCGCCCGGCTCGGACAAGTGGGAACCGATCTCGTGGAACGACGCGCTCGACCGGATCGCGAAGCTGATGAAGGCGGACCGCGACGCGAACTTCGTCGAGACGACCGAAGACGGCGCGAAGGTCAACCGCTGGCTGACGACCGGCATGCTGGCCGCGTCGGCGGGCAGCAACGAGGTCGGCTACCTGACCCACAAGACCATCCGCAGTCTGGGGATGCTCGCATTCGACAATCAGGCGCGTGTCTGACATGGCCCGACGGTGGCAGGTCTTGCCCCGACGTTTGGCCGTGGAGCGATGACGAACCATTGGGTCGACATCAAGAACGCGGACGTGATTCTAGTGATGGGCGGCAATGCAGCCGAGGCCCATCCGTGCGGTTTCAAGTGGGTAACGGAGGCGAAGGCGCACCGCAAGGCGCGGCTGATCGTCGTCGACCCGCGCTTCACGCGTACGGCCTCGGTGGCCGACTACTACGCGCCGATCCGCACCGGCACCGACATCGTCTTCCTGGGCGGTGTGATCAACTATCTGCTGACGAACGACAAGATCCAGCATGAGTACGTGAAGAACTACACGGACTTCTCGTTCATCGTGCGCGAGGATTTCGCGTTCAACGACGGCATCTATTCCGGCTACGACGCGGAGAAACACGCGTACCCGGACAAATCGACCTGGGACTACGAACGCGGCGATGACGGCTTCGTGAAGGTCGACCCGACGCTGCAGCATCCGCGCTGCGTGTACAACCTGTTGAAGCAGCACTACGCGCGCTATACGCCGGACATGGTCCAGCAGACGTGCGGCACGCCGAAGGAGAAATTCCTGAAGGTGTGCGAAATGCTCGCGACGACGGCCGTTCCCGGCCGCGCCGGCACGGTGCTGTACGCGCTCGGCTGGACCCACCATTCGATCGGCGCGCAGATCATCCGCACCGGCGCGATGGTGCAGCTGCTGCTCGGCAACATCGGCATCGCCGGCGGCGGCATGAACGCGCTGCGCGGCCACTCGAACATCCAGGGGTTGACCGACCTCGGGCTGATGTCGAACCTGCTGCCGGGCTACATGACGCTGCCGATGCAGGCCGAGCAGGATTTCGACGGCTACATCAAGAAGCGCGTGCAAATGCCGCTGCGGCCGAACCAGCTCAGCTACTGGAAGAACTACAAGGCTTTCCACGTCAGCTTCATGAAGTCGTGGTGGGGCGATGCGGCGACTGCCGAGAACAACTGGGCCTACGACTACCTGCCGAAGCTGGACAAGCAGTACGACCTGCTGCAGGCGATCGAGCTGATGAATGCCGGCAAGATGAACGGCTACATCTGCCAGGGCTTCAACCCGCTCGCGGCGGCGCCGTCGAAGGTGAAGACGGCAGCAGGCCTCGCGAAGCTGAAATGGCTCGTGATCATGGATCCGCTCGCGACCGAGACCTCCGAGTTCTGGAAGCATCACGGCGACTACAACGACGTCGATGCGTCGAAGATCCAGACCGAGGTGTTCCGTCTGCCGACCACGTGCTTCGCGGAGGAAAACGGCTCGCTCGTCAGTTCGAGCCGCGTGCTGCAATGGCACTGGAAGGGCGCGGAGCCGCCGGGCGAGGCGAGGAGCGACCTCGAGATCATGGCGGGGCTGTTCCTGCGCATGCGCAAGATGTACCAGACGGACGGCGGCAAGTATCCGGACCCGATCGTCAACCTGACCTGGCCGTATGCGAACCCGGAAAGCCCGACGCCCGAGGAGCTCGCGATGGAGTTCAACGGGAAGGCGCTCGCCGATCTGCCCGACCCGAAGGATCCGACCAAGACGCTCGTGAAGAAGGGCGAGCAGCTCGCCGCGTTCGCGCAGCTGAAGGACGACGGCACGACCGCGAGCGGCTGCTGGATCTTCTGCGGTGCCTGGACGCAGGCCGGCAACCAGATGGGGCGGCGCGACAACTCGGACCCGACCGGCATCGGCCAGACGCTGAACTGGGCGTGGGCGTGGCCGGCCAACCGGCGGATCCTGTACAACCGCGCGTCGTGCGACGTCGCCGGCAAGCCGTTCGACCCGACCCGCAAGCTGATCGGCTGGAACGGCAGTGCGTGGAAGGGTGCCGACGTGCCGGACTTCAAGGCGGACGAGCCGCCCGAAAACGGGATGGGTCCGTTCATCATGAATCCGGAAGGCGTCGCGCGCTTCTTCGCCCGCGCGGGGATGAACGAAGGTCCTTTCCCCGAGCACTACGAGCCGTTCGAGACGCCGCTCGCGGCGAATCCGCTGCACCCTGACAACCCGCAGGCGCTGAACAACCCGGCTGCCCGCGTGTTCCCGGACGACCGCGCGTCGTTCGGCAAGGTGTCGGAGTTCCCGCACGTCGCGACGACTTACCGGCTGACCGAGCATTTCCACTACTGGACCAAGCATGCGCGGCTGAATGCGATCATCCAGCCCGAGCAATTCGTCGAGATCGGCGAAGATCTCGCGAAGGAAGTCGGCGTCGCGCACGGCGATCGCGTGAAGGTGTCGTCCAAGCGCGGCTACATCGTCGCGGTCGCGCTCGTCACGAAGCGGATCAAGCCGCTGACGATCGAGGGCAAGAAGGTCCAGACGGTCGGCATCCCGTTGCACTGGGGCTTCAAGGGGCTGACGAAGCCTGGCTATCTCGCCAATACCCTGACTCCGTCCGTAGGCGACGGCAACTCGTACACACCGGAATTCAAGTCGTTCCTGGTGAAGGTCGAAAAGGCGTAAGGGGGACGAGATGGCATTGCAATCGCTGGATATCAAGCGCGTCTCGGCCACCACGACGCCACCGCCCACGGTGCGCGAACCGGTGACCGGGAGCGTCGCGAAGCTGATCGACGTATCGAAGTGCATCGGCTGCAAGGCATGCCAGACGGCATGCATGGAGTGGAACGACCTGCGCGACGAGGTCGGCACCAACGTCGGCGTGTACGACAACCCGGCCGACCTGTCCGAGCACTCGTGGACGGTGATGCGGTTCTCCGAATACGAGAACCCGGCAGGCGACCTCGAGTGGCTGATCCGCAAGGACGGCTGCATGCATTGCGAGGATCCGGGCTGCCTGAAGGCGTGTCCGTCGCCGGGCGCGATCGTGCAGTACAACAACGGGATCGTCGATTTCCACGAGGAGAACTGCATCGGTTGCGGCTATTGCGTGACCGGCTGCCCGTTCAACGTCCCGCGGATCTCGAAGAAGGATCATCGCGCGTACAAGTGCACGCTCTGTTCCGACCGTGTCGCGGTCGGCCAGGAACCGGCCTGCGTGAAGACCTGCCCGACGGGCGCGATCGTGTTCGGCACCAAGGAGGACATGAAGCAGCACGCGGCCGAACGGATCGAGGACCTGAAGGAGCGCGGCTTCGAGCATGCGGGGCTGTATGACCCGCAGGGCGTCGGCGGCACGCACGTGATGTACGTGCTGCACCACGCGGACAAGCCGTCGCTGTACCACGGGCTGCCCGACAATCCGTCGATCAGCCCGATGGTGAAGCTGTGGAAGGGCATCGCGAAGCCGCTCGCGGTCGCCGGTCTCGCGCTCACCGCGCTGGCCGGGTTCTTCCACTACACCCGGGTCGGTCCGAACGAGGTCAGCGAGGACGAGGAAGCCGCCGCCCGCGACGAGGCGCGACGCATCAAGGAGGACGGAAAATGAAGCACGACGACCCCAACCTGATCGTCCGCTACTCGGCGAACGAGCGCACGAACCACTGGATCACCGCGATCACGTTCGTGCTGCTCGCGCTGTCCGGGCTCGCGCTGTTCCATCCGTCGATGTTCTGGCTCACCGCACTGTTCGGCGGCGGCCAGTGGACGCGGATCCTGCATCCGTTCGTCGGCCTCGTGATGTTCGTGTCGTTCGCGATCCTGGTGGTGCGCTTCTGGCACCACAATGCGCTCGACGCGGACGACCGGCAGTGGCTGAAGCAGATCGGCGACGTGCTGACCAACCAGGAAGACAAGCTGCCGCCTGTCGGGCGCTATAACGCCGGGCAGAAGCTGCTATTCTTTACGTTGGTGGCGTGCCTGCTGCTGCTGCTGTTGTCGGGAGTGGTGATCTGGCGGCGCTACTTCTCGTTCTACTTCCCGATCGGGGTGATCCGCGCGGCCGCTGTCGTGCATGCCGTGGCGGCCTTCGTGCTGATCGCGAGCATCATCGTGCACATTTACGCGGCGTTGTGGGTGAAGGGCTCGATCGGCGCGATGGTGCGCGGCACCGTCACGCTGGGCTGGGCTCGCAAGCATCACCCGAAGTGGTTCCGTGAAAGCGTGAAATAACGCACCGGAGCGGGGCGGCTCGCCGATCGCGGCGGGCCGGCCCGTCAGCCGTCGGAACCGCCCGAAGCGCCGACCTGTCGGCGCTTGTTTATTTGGAAGACATTTTTGTGACACAACGCATTCTCGAACCGACCGAGATCTCGGCACTCGATCATTCGGCCATCCCGCGCTTTCGCCTGCCGGAGCGCGCCACCGCGTTCTCGGCCCGCGCCGCGCGGCTGCGCAAGCTGGCCGACCTGAACCCGATCAGCGGCTACCTGCGGCTGATGGCCACCGTCGCCGATGCGCAGCACGCGACGCTGCAGACGCTGGAGCTGCCGCTGCCGTCGAAGGAAGCGATCGCACGTGCTCAGCAGCATTCGATGCCGCTCGTGCCGGCGCTCGGCAGCGAGCGCGACCCGCGCTGGCGCGCCGTGCTGTACGAACTGCTCGACCGGGTAGAAGGCGCCGGGCTGGTCAACCCGCAGCTCGCGAAGCTGCTCGACCGGCTGCGCCTGATGGCGCCCGCCGAACTCGACGCGCAGGCCGACGCGGTCCTCGCGCTGCGCTTCGCCGAAGTCGATCCGGCCACCGCGCCGTTCCTGATGGCGGCGCTACAGGTCGTCTGGACGGATCTCGCCAGCCGCGTTTCGCCGGCCGACGTTCCGTACCTCGACCAGCCGGGGCTGTGCCCCGTGTGCGGCACGCATCCGGTCGCGAGCGTCGTGCGGGTCGGCGGCCAGTACCAGGGCTACCGCTTCCTGCAATGCGGGCTGTGCACGACCGAATGGCACATGGTGCGCACGAAGTGCTCGCATTGCGACTCGACGAAGGGCATCGCGTATCACGGGATCGAGGGTGGCAGCGAAGCCGTCAAGGCCGAATCGTGCGACGAGTGCAAGACCTATCGCAAGATCGGCTATCAGGACAAGGACTACGAGTTCGAGCCGCTGGCGGACGATCTCGCGAGTCTCACGCTCGACCTGTTGATGAACGAGGCCGGCTACCAGCGCAGTTCGCCGAACCCGCTGCTGTGGCCGGACGTCTCGCGGGAAGCGGATTGACGGCAGTCGCCGGGGCGGTGCGCGAGCGCCGGCGCCGGCCGACTGCGAAGCATGAGACTGGAGCCACCACGACGTGACCGAACCGGGTTTGAATGAACTGAATGCCGTGCTGGCGCGCGTGCCGTCGGTCGAGCGTGTGCTGTCGTCGGCGCCGCTGCAACCGCTGCTCGCCGACTATGGCCGCACGCGCGTGCTGAACGCAGTGCGCGCCGAGCTCGAACGCTGGCGTACCGCCGCGCAGCACGATCCGGCGGCCGCCGAACCGCTCGACGAGCCGCGCATCGCCGCAGCCGTCGCGCGCACGCTGGCCGCGCAGAGCACGGGCGCGATGCGTACCGTGTTCAACCTGACCGGCACCGTGCTGCACACGAACCTCGGGCGCGCGCTGTTGCCCGACGACGCGGTGCGCGCGGTGGTCGACGTGCTCACTCGGCCGGTCAACCTCGAATTCGATCTGGCCACGGGTCGTCGCGGCGATCGCGACGACCTGATCGACGATCTGCTGTGCGAACTGACGGGCGCGGAAGCCGCGACCGTCGTCAACAACAACGCGGCGGCCGTGCTGCTGGCGCTGTCCGCGCTCGCGACGAAGCGGGAAGTCGTCGTGTCGCGCGGCGAGCTGGTCGAGATCGGCGGCGCATTCCGCATCCCCGACATCATGAGCCGCGCGGGCGCAAGGCTGCGCGAGGTCGGCACCACCAACCGCACCCATCTGCGCGACTACGCGGACGCGATCGGCCCGCGCACCGCGCTTCTGATGAAGGTGCACTGCAGCAACTACGCGATCAGCGGCTTCACGAAGGAAGTGACGCTGGCCGAACTCGCGCCGCTCGCGCGCGAGCACGGGCTGCCCGTCGCCGTCGATCTCGGCAGCGGCACGCTCGCCGATCTGTCGCAATGGGGCCTGCCGCACGAGACGACAGTGCAGGAGACGGTCGCGGCCGGCGCGAACCTCGTCACGTTCAGCGGCGACAAGCTGCTCGGCGGGCCGCAGGCCGGCCTGATCGTCGGCGATCGTGCGCTCGTCGCGAAGATCAAGAAACATCCGCTCAAGCGCGCGCTGCGCGTCGGCAAGCTGACGCTCGCCGCGCTTGAACCCGTGCTGCGGCTCTACCGGGCGCCGGAGTTCCTGCGCGAGCGGCTCACCACGTTGCGCCTGCTGACGCGGCCGCAGCGCGATATCGCCGAGGCCGCCGAACGTGTGCGCCCGGCGTTGCAGGCCGCGCTCGACAGCGGTTTCGACGTGACGGTCGAGCCGATGTTCAGCCAGATCGGCAGCGGTGCGCTGCCGGTCGATCAGTTGCCGAGCGCCGGGCTCGTCGTGCGCACGTCGGACGGCAAGCGCGGCGGCCGGGCGCTCGCGCAACTCGAAAAGAAACTGCGCGAATGGCCGCGTCCGGTGATCGGCCGCATCGCCGACAATGCGCTGCGGCTCGACCTGCGCTGCCTCGAAGCGGCAGATGAAGCGGCATTCGTCGCGCAATGCGTGCAGGTCGCGGGGCCGGCTGCATGATCGTCGGAACCGCAGGGCACATCGACCACGGCAAGACGACGCTGGTGCGCGCGCTGACGGGCGTCGATACCGATCGCTTGAAGGAAGAGAAGGCGCGCGGCATCTCGATCGAACTCGGTTATGCGTATACGCCGCTCGAGAATGGCGACGTGCTCGGCCTGATCGACGTGCCGGGCCACGAGAAGCTGATTCATACGATGGCGGCCGGCGCGTGCGGCATCGACTTCGCGTTGCTCGTGATCGCCGCCGACGACGGCGTGATGCCGCAGACCCGCGAGCATCTCGCGATCCTGCAACTGCTCGGCATCACGCATGGCGCGGTCGCGCTGACGAAGTGCGATCGCGTCGACGCCGCACGCCTGTCGGCGGTGCGCGACGAGATTGCCGCGTGGCTGCACGGCACGACGCTCGACGGCGCGCCGATCTTCGAAACCTGCGCGACGCGCGCGGACGATCCGGGTGTCGCCGCATTGAAGCGTCATCTCGCCGATGCGGCGCTCGCGTGGCGTGCACGCCGCGACGACGGCCTGTTCCGGCTCGCGGTCGATCGCGTGTTCACGCTCGCCGGGCTGGGCACCGTCGTGACGGGTACCGCGTTCGCGGGCCGCGTGGCGACCGGCGACACGCTCGCGATCGTGCGCACCGGCGCCGCCGCGCGCGTGCGCAGCATCCATGCGCAGAACCGGCCGGTCGACACGGGCCGCGCGGGCGAGCGCTGCGCGCTGAACCTGGCCGGCATCGACAAGGCGGACGTCGAGCGTGGCGATACCGTCGCGGACGCGCGGCTCGTCGCGACGTCGCCGCGTCTCGACGTCGACCTGAAGTTGCTGGCCGATGCGGGGCTCACGCTGACGCACTGGGCGCCGCTGCACGTGCATCTCGGCACGCTGCATCGCGTCGCGCACATCGCGCTGCTCGACGGCGATACGCTCGCGGCCGGCCAGCAGATGCGCGTGCAACTGGTGTTCGACGAACCCGTGTTCGCGCTGCCGGGCGATCGCTTCATCGTCCGCAATCCGCAGGCGACGCGCACCGTCGGCGGCGGCCGCGTGCTCGACCCGTTCGGTCCCGCGCGCAAACGCCGCACGCCCGCGCGTCGCGCATGGCTCGACGCATTGGCGGCATGGCTCGACGAAGGGCGGCTCGATGCACTGCTTGCGCAGGCGCCGCTCGGTATCGCACGCACGATGCTCACGCACCTGACGGGCTTCGCGCCCGGCGCGCTCGCGTTGCCGGACGACGCCCTGGCGATCGGCCAGCGCGAGCGCGCGTCGAACGACGGCGCGGTGATCGCGCGCGCACACTGGCATACGCTGCAGGCGCGGGCGATCGACACGCTGCGCGCGTATCACGAGCGCATGCCGGACGAGCAGGGGCTCGATGCGGCGCGCCTGCGGCGAATGGCGGCGCCGCTCGTCGGCGATGCGCTGTGGCGTGCGCTGGTCGATGCGCTGGTGGATGGCGGGGAGGTTGCGCGAAGCGGGCCGTGGCTGCATCTGCCGTCGCATTCGGTGAGTTTCGATGCGCGCGAGGAAGCGCTGGCGCGGCAACTGCTGCCGCTGATTCGTGCGGGGCGCTTCGATCCGCCGTGGGTCCGCGATCTGGCGCGCGACACGGGCGCGGCCGAGGATGCCGTGCGCACGCTGCTGCGCAAGCTCGCGCGACGCGGCGACGTGCACCAGGTCGTGCGCGACCTGTTCTATCACGCGGATATCGTGCGCGAGCTGGCCGGGCTGGTGGCGCTTCTCGCCCCGACGCGCGGTGGCGGGCTCGATGCGGCGACGTTTCGCGACGCGACCGGGCTCGGTCGCAAGCGCGCGATCCAGATTCTCGAATTCTTCGATCGGGTTGGGTATACTCGCTTCCACCGCGATCTTCACTTCCTGCGGCCTGACAGCGGTTGGGTGGGTATACAGGCGTAGGCGCTCGTCGTTCTTTTGTTTTTCCCACGGAAGGCATTCGTATCCGGTGGTACGGCCGGACTTCAAATCCGGTTGGGGGTGTCAGACACTCCCGGGTAGGTTCGACTCCTGCTGCCTTCCGCCACATTGGCCTTCCGGCCTGTTCCGATCTCTTCCGGTGACGTCCTCTGCATCGCTGATTTCAAAGCGTTTTGCGGGTGGCGGCGTGCTCGCGGCTACCGTTGACGTCCCGCACGATTTCCTCACGAAGTGCGGGTAGCGATGTGGGTTGGTGGGTAGGGAGGGCGACATGGCTGGACGACGGTTGCATCGACTCAGCGCGCTGCGGGTCGGGGAGGCGGTGGCCTCTATATGCAGATCGCGTGTTGATTTTCACCGAGTCCTCATCCACGGTATGTCAATTCGGCATGCTTATCAAAGCGGGTGGATCATCATGATCGATCCCGACTGGAACCGGCTCGAGGTTGCGCGCCGGTTCGGCGCAACCGACTGCATCGACGCTCGCGCGGGCGACACGGCCGGCGAGATCATGACCTTGACCTTGACCGACGGGATCGGCGTCGACTGCGCGATCGAGGCGGTCGGCATCGCCTGGCGTGAACGGGGGACGCTGCGAGTCGTCGACGGCGCAGTCGGGCAATCCGGGCGGCACCGCGTTTTTTCTACGGACAGCCGGAACGGTGTCAGCGCTTGATAAAAGTCAACGCTGCGGATTCCGAAGCTTCGAAGATGAACGTGTGGCTACGCCTGCCGCGTTCGATGGTTTCGTGCGGCAGGCGGCGCGGGCGGGGGCAGAACCCGGTCTGCCGTCTTGCAGGCCGCCGCCGCGGCATCCGGCGCGCAGTGCCGGGCAGCGCGGCCGTGCGGTTCCCGCGCGTGGCCGGCTGTCCGGTGCCGATGATTTCCGCGGCCCGGGCTACCCATGAGGATGCCTTAAACGTCGTAGTCGTCATCCCTTTCCAGGAGAGCGGCATGTTTCCCACCGATTTTCGCCAGTGTTTTGCCAACGTTGCGATCTTCGCGTCGCAAGCCGGGCTCATCGCAACGGTGCACGCCATGCTGGCCCACGACGGCTGGGCGCTCTATGTCGGCATGCTGTCCTGTTGTTCCGGCGTCGGGGGATTGATCGCGATGCGGCGGCCGGCGATCCCGCGAGTCGTGCGGGTCCGGCGCGATCGCCTGTAGCCGGATGCCTGATGGCGCCCGGGATGAAACCGCCCCGGCTTTCGTGCGGGTCCAGCCGTGCGTGTTGCCGAAGGTCCGGTTGTCCGACCCGCGCACCGATCGGGCCTGCGGCAGTTGCCGGCGCAGATCGCCGATGCCGGCACTGTCTCCAGCTGAACGCGCCGGCAGCGGGTTCCCGACGCGCCGCCGCCCGGCTGGATGCTCGGCAACGATTTCTCGAGACCGGCGCGGGTTGGCGGACAGCGTGCGGCGATGTCCGTCGCTTGACTCATATCAACGATGCAAACCCAGCGCCACGGAAGATGGATGCACGAAATCGGGCATTGCGAACGCACCACACTGAAGATGAAGAACCGGCTCTCGCCGTCAATCGGTGCGATCAACAGGAGCGGAACATGGGAATCGGGATGCAGATCGCTTACTTCGGCTTCGCCGGGTCGGCTCGGCTGGAGGCGGAAGCGAGCATCCAGCTGATGCGCCTCGAGCCGTTCTGTACGCAACTGGCCGGCTGCCATCTCGCGATCGAGGCCATGGGCATGTCGGCCCGCGAGCCGACGTATGACGTACGACTCGATCTGATCACCCGCAACGGGGAATTCCGTCCCATTCCGCATATGACGGGCGCGGATCCCTTGGACGCGCTGCAGCGGGCGTTCGATCTTGCGGAGTGGCAGCTCGCCGGGACCGCCGCCGCCGAAACCCACGAGAACCCGCGCTGACACGTTCCGCGCATCGGACGCGATTCGCCGTGGCACGACGCTTCGGTCCGCCGCGGTTCGCCTGGCGTGAGTCGATCCGCCAGGGCGACGGGGGCGGCGCAGCCGGCGCCGCCTGTCCGGCTAATCTTCTTCGTCGCCCGTGAATATCTCGTGCTCCGGGATCTCCGCCGTATCGTCGACACACTGCACCCGCCATTCGCCAGGCACGGGCGCCTGCCGGGCATCGCGCAGCCAGCGCGCGATGCCGGCCTGGCCTTCGAACAGCGCGGACGGTGTGTCGAGGCCGAAATCGTCGAGCCAGCACAGGGCGCCGGCGTTGTCGGGGCCCGTCATCAGGGTGGCGCTGCCGTCGCGGACGAGCGTCCCCCACGCGGGCAGGTCCATCCCCGCATGACCTTCGCGCGACCAGCGGCCCATGGCCGTGTCGATCCAGAGAATGGCATAGGCGGAAGGGTTGTCGCAGGCGAAAGTATCGAGATGCAGGGTGATTCGCACGATGGGCTCCGAATCGATGAAGGAGGGCGGCCGCCGTCACCGTCGGCCGACGTTTTTGCTGGCTCATGACTCAGCGAGTCAACGTATGCGCGTGCCAGGAGGACAGCGAGCCGCCACGCTCGGCGGGCAGCCGCATCGCGGTGTCGCCCCAGTGCGCGCGGCCGCCCAGTCTCAGCTTGTTCGCGAGCAAGTCCTCGACACGCGGTGTGTCCCGATACCGGTCCGCGATCTGGTGTAACGACGGTGCGAGGAACGACATGTCGGCGGTGTGGCAGAACATGCATTGATGCGGGTCGACGAGCGCGGCGGGCGCCGGCACCTTGGCGGACGCCGTCCCAACCGCGAGCCACGCGAGTGCGGGCAGGTCTCCCGGCATGCGTGTCACACGAGCGCTCGCCATCGCGCGGTGTCCGGCAAGTTATCCAGTCTATGCGTGGTCCCAGGTCGGCGATTGACGCAAGTCAAACTCCGGAACACCCTCGCCGGCCGGCTGGATCCGCGGTCAGGGCCGCGCATCGATCAGGGGCTTGTTGACTCATGTCAAGCGCGGTGGCGCTGCCGCGCGTATCAATGGATTCAGCCAGGACGACCGTGGATGAAGGCCTTGGCCTTGCGGGAGGGCGGTGATGAACCAGGATCGGTTGTTCGCGTCGTTGGCGGCCTTGGCGCGCGACCTGTCGATTTCGGATGACGCGTTGCGACGGATGCTCGACGACGAAATCGCGACGCTGACGAAAGATGCCCGCGTGCATGATTACCTGCGGATATTCGCGATCCGTCGCCTGAGCCTGCGCATGCGGTCGCCGGACGCTGCGGGCCGGTATCCGGGGCCGAAACCGGGAGGCTAGGCGGCGGCCAGCGCTCAGACGCGCGCGAGCCCGGCCAGATCGATGATATGGATCTGCTTGCCGTGCGGCGCGATCAGTCCGTCGCGCTGGAATTTCGACAGCATCCGGCTGACCGTTTCGAGCTTGATGCCGAGATAGCAGCCAATCTCCTCGCGCGTCATGCGCAGGTTGAAATCCGCCGACGAATAGCCGCGCGCCTTGAAGCGTTCGGACAGGTTCAGCAGGAACTCCGCGACTCGCTGTTCCGCCGACATCGTGCCAAGCAGCATCATCAGGCCCGACTCGCGCACGATCTCGCCGCTCATCATCTTGTGGAGATGGTGCTGCATCGACCGCACCTTGGCGCAAACCTTCTCCAGCTGGCCGAACGGGATGATGCAGACCGTGCTGTCCTCCAGCGCGATCGCATCGCCGTTGTGACGCCCGCTGCACACGCCGTCGAGACCGAGCGTTTCCCCGACGATCTGGAATCCGGTCACTTGCTCCTGGCCGTCGCGATGCATGACGATCGTCTTGAATGAGCCGGTGCGGACCGAATAGAGGCTCTGGAACGTATCGTGCGCGCGGAACAGCGACTCGCCCCGCTTGACCGAGCGGGTCGTGCAGACGACCTCGTCGAGGATGGCCAGGTCTGCATCGTCGAGTTCCGCCGGCATGCACGCCGAACGGACCGAGCAGGTCGAGCAATGCGCGCCGGGGTGCTTCAATCGCTCGTCCCGATCGACGGGATGAAGTGCGAGCGTCATCCCGTACGCGACGGCGGGACGGGCATTTTCGTGGGCTTGGGCGGTCGGCATGATCTGCTCCTCGTCACTCGGTCGGGTGCGGCGCCACTGCATGGATGGTGCGTCATGCAGTGGCGCGGTCGATCTGGCCGAAAAATTCGTTCCTGGTCATTTGCAGGCCGTGCACAGTTCGGAATCTGGCGATTTAGTCTGTGCGACGGCCGCGATCCGGTACGCGGAACAACAGTGCTGCGCCATTGTCGCGCGACGCTGGCGACGGCATGATCGGCGCCCGGAACTCCCTATGAATCAGTATGGTTCGCGCGCGGCCAGACCGAAATCGGCAGGGATGGAAAGTCACGTAGGGTTTGGAGAACGGCTGTAGGAGGATGCTGACAACGGCTACGGCGCTTGAAAACCCTCGTTGGCGTCGCCCGGGTGCTCCAGCGTGGGTAAGCGCCTGCCGTCGGCTGTCAGATGCCGTCCTGGTCGTCGAACCTCGAGTGCTGCATCGCATGACGCTCGAGCGCCGCATCGCGCGGCATGGCGCCGTCCCGGATCAGAAGGGCTGCCGCCGCCATCGATGCGATGCCGCCGCCGACCAGATAGAACCGGCTGCTGTCCCGATCGATGCCGGCCACGCGTTGGCGAGCGGCTCGATCCGAATCCTGTGTGCTGCGTTGCATGGAAAAGCCCTTGGGAAGATTGGTTGACACCTCTGTCGACGTTCGAGGACGCCGTATCGCGCTGCTGCAATTCGCAAGCGCGCGAGGCCCTGTAATGCGGGTACGGCGCCGGATGGGCTTGATGTGAGTCAAGGTGCTCGGTTGCCCGAGGGGCGAGATTGAGTATGGGCGTGGCCAGGACGAAGCACGGCCGCACGACTGCGATCCGAGGAGAATCGACGATGGGAAATGACTTTCGACAGGGGGCGCGAGCAGAAGAGTCGCAGCGCGTATTGAGCGGCGACGACGTCGGCCTTCGGCAGTATGTGCGGCGCATCTACAACTATATGGCCGGGGGCCTGGCGCTGACGGGTGCCGTTGCGTACCTCGGCGCGTCAACCGGGTTTTACCGGTCGATCGCCGGAACACCCCTCTTCTGGGTGCTGCTGCTCGCACCGCTGGCGCTGGTCATGTTTCTGAGCTTCCGCATCGAGCACATCAGCTTCGGCGCGGCGCAGATCAGTTTCTGGGCCTACGCCGCGCTGGTCGGGCTCTCCCTTTCCGGCATCTTCCTCGTGTATACGGGCGAGAGCATTGCGCGCGTTTTCTTCATCAGCGCGGCCACGTTCGGTGCAACGAGCCTCTATGGCTACACGACACGGGCCGATCTCTCGCGCTTCGGCTCCTTTCTGTTCATGGGACTGATCGGCATCATCATCGCGGGGGTCGTGAATCTCTTCCTGGTTTCGTCGGCGCTGCAGTTTGTCGTTTCCGTGATCGGCGTGCTCGTGTTCACGGGACTCACCGCGTACGACACGCAACGCATCAAGCGCATCTACATAGCGGACGAAGAATACGAGATCGCCGGCAAGAAGGCGATCCTGGGGGCGCTTGCGCTCTATCTCGACTTTCTCAACCTCTTCCTGATGCTGATGCGGCTCTTTGGTAACCGCCGCAGCTAGGCGAGCGGTGGCGGCCAGGGGCAGGGGGCCGTACGGCAAGCACCGGCGGGATCACCGCCGGAGCAAACAGGCGCCGGGATGAATCTGGCCCGGCCACCCGACACCGGTCGCACATTACGTCGGTTTGGTTTGAACGTTGACGCCGCCCAACGCCTCGAGCGCGGCGAGTCGGGCATTCACCAGCTCTGCATGCAGCTTGATCGCCCGGATCAGAAATTGAACATCCTCGCTTTCGCTTTTCGAAGCAAGGTCATCAAATTCGGCCCATAGCTCATTTATCCGTTCGGTGCGCATGGCGACCTCCTTTGGCGTGTGTATAGATGACGTTGTACGGCAGGCTGGAACACTCTTGACGCCGTATGAACAGCATCGGCACCTGCCCGCCTTGCGTGCTGATCTGGATCAAGGGGGGGCCACTTCGGGGTATCGCTCGATATTCGCACCGGATTCGAAGGACCCTTGCGTCGCCGTAGGTGCGCGTGTCGCGGCGCTCGGTCCGTGCCGCCGGACTTTGTACGGCAGCGTGCAGACCAGACGCATCCCCGATCCCATGCTTTAAAACAAATCAGTGCCAGTAAATCGCCCGCCATCGCGGGTTGGTTCGCTTGCCGAATGAATGGGTGTTTGCCATGATCAAAATGGTGATTTCCGACGCACATGCCGTCATGCGGGCAGGTGTGCGTAGCGTCCTCGCGGACGTTGACGACGTCGAGGTCGCCGGTGAAGCCACAGATGGCGCCGGCACGCTCGAACTCGTGAGCGCTGTGAAGCCGCGCGTGTTGTCGCTCGGATTGGCGATGTCCGGCATTCACGGGGTCGAACTCATCAGGAAAATCAAGAAGGAGCATCAGGAGGTTCGGGTGCTCGTTCTGACCGCGCAGTCCGAACAGACCCATGCGGTGCGGGCGTTCAGGGCCGGGGCTTCGGGATATCTTTCGAAGACTTGCTCGCGGTCGGACCTGATCGACGCGGTTCGAAAGCTTGCCGACGGTGGGGTATACGTGAGCACGATGGTGGGCGATCTGCTGGCGCAAGTCACCAACGGCGACAGTGAGGCGCTCGCACATCATCGCCTGACCGCGCGGGAGTTCGAGATCCTGGTCGGCCTGGCATCAGGACAATCGATTTCGCAGATGGCCGGAAGCCTGGACCTCAGCATCAAGACAGTCAGCACATACAAGTCGCGCATTCTGGAAAAACTGGACCTGAATAACGAATCAGACATGGTTCGCTTTGCGCTACGTCACCAGCTGCTGGATCTTGGTGTTGACGGAAGCCGTTAAAAGGACCGGGAATCGTCCGCGTGGAAGCGCATCGCTCGCTAACGTCGAGATGCGGAGCCGCCATGCGATGCACGATCGTTCTTGAGTTCGATAATGGCAATGCGAGTGTGGTGAGGGGCCGCAGGTCATGCGGTTTCACAGGGCCACGGAGGAAGTGTGGCGGTCAACTCATCCCGGATGCTGCGTCAAGCTTTTCTTCCGCAAAAGCAGGCGGCAGTCCGTCGTTGAACTGATGGGGCCGTATCTGGTTGTACCGATTTCAGGAGTAATACGTCGACGAGAATTCGACTGCAGTAAACCGCAGCGGTAATGACCGGCTGCCGTCCGGATAAATTGTGGCGCAAAATTTGCGCACGGGTCCCCGCCCTGAAAGAAGCCGAGAGCGACTCGGCATCTATCTGTCTGGAATCAAGGTGATGTTCCTGATCGCCCGGAGTGATAGGATGACAAAATATGAATGAAGGGCCATCATGGACGATCTCATATTCAGTACAACAACACATTGCGCACGCATTCGTGTAATGGAATCTGCTCACGGTACGTTCCGGGGATATGTGTATCTGCGCCGCGCCGCTGAAGGGCCGAACGATGATTCCCCATACCAGACTGATACTGACAGAGAGCAGTACGATCTCGCGCTGGAAGACGCCAAGATCCTCGCGCAACGTCTGCTTCGCGAACTCGAGTCCTAAGCGCAACGCCTCGCGTCGCCGGAGCATGTGGTAGAGGCCGCATCACGAGTGACGTGTGTCTGGTCAGCAATCCATCATCGAGAATCATTTTCTGGCAGCATTGCCGGAAGTAGTTCCTGTGCAAATTTCGCACGCGCCCTGAAAGACGAGTTCCGCCAAGGCGCGTCGATGCAGCGACTGTTGTTGCGCTACATCCAGGCGCTCATCACTCAAATGGCGCAGACTGTTGATTTGCACCGAATCCTGACCCTCCATGGGTCAAGATTTGGTACAAATCAACAGTCATAGATCTCCGGGAATCCATCGACAAGAACCGCAACAGGCACGCTGCCGCTCACGGCGAACCTCGGGGCCGTCACAGCCTCTTGTGCTGACGTTTGGACCTCGAGCAGTCTTCGGTTGCCTGGCGCGAACGCGCAGTTTCCGCATAAGGTGTACGCAATGGATCAGCCGGGATCTTACTTTTGGAACCAGCCTTCTGCTGCACTCCAGGCCGATTTAGCATCATCGGGTGAGGGCTTGAGCCAGTCGGAAGCACGCCAAAGGGCAGTGCGCTTCGGCCCCAATACACTGCGCTCGCGCGGTGAACGGTCCCTGTTGCTACAGTATCTGAATCACTTCAGGAATCCCCTCGTGATGATCCTGCTCGCCGCCAGTGCCGTGTCGGCGCTGACTGGCGAGGTCACCGGATTCGTGGTCATTTGGGTCATCGTTCTTGTCAGCGTGACCCTGGATTTCGTTCAGGAGTATCGGGCCGGGCAGGCTGCGGAACAGCTCAAACAAACGGTTGCCGTTCGCGCAACGGTGATACGCGATGGACATCCACAGGACGTGCCGATCGCCACGCTGGTTCCTGGCGATGTGGTTCTGCTTACCGCTGGCGATCTCATGCCGGCCGATTGCCGCTTGATCGAGGCTAAGGATTTCTTTGTCAACCAGGCGTTGCTGACAGGCGAATCTTACCCAGTTGAGAAACATGCAGCCGACCTCGCTGAGCCGACGGGCGACCTCAGTCAGGCCGAAAACGCCGTCTTCATGGGAACGTCCGCCATAAGCGGGATGGCAAGGGCGATGGTGTGCCAGATTGGTTCGGATACCGCCGTTGGCAGCATCGCCGATTCGCTGGTGGAAAAGGCTCCGCCCACGGCTTTTGAGCTGGGTACGCATAGTTTTGGCATGCTGATCATGCGCCTGACCGTGCTGCTGGTGCTTTTTGTGTTTCTGGTCAATGCGCTCTTCCATCGCCCCTTCCTGGAGTCGTTTCTGTTCGCTATCGCGCTTGCGGTCGGGCTGACGCCGGAACTCCTGCCGATGGTGGTTACAGTAACGCTCTCGCGTGGCGCACTGCGCATGGCCCGGCAGCATGTCATCGTAAAGCAGCTCGCTGCGATTCATAACCTCGGCAGCATGGACGTGCTGTGCACCGACAAGACCGGCACGCTGACCGAGGCACGCATCCATTTGGAACGGCATCTGGATGTGCAAGGGCGAGACAGCGCGCAGGTGCTGCAGTTGGCTTACCTCAATAGCTATTTTGAAACCGGCCTCAAAAGCCCCCTGGACGCCGCCATCCTTGAGCACACCGAGATCGAGGTCGGTCATTGGCGCAAGATCGACGAAGTGCCGTTCGATTTCGAGCGCAGGCGTGTGTCGGTGTTGCTCGATGATGCCCAGCAGCGGTTGCTGGTGGTAAAGGGCGCGCCGGAGGATATTCTCAGACTGTCCACACAATACGCGCGTGGAGAAGCACTGGGGACGCAACCTCTGGATGAAGCCACGCTGGCGACCATCCAGGCATTGCACGACAGCCTTGAGCGAGAAGGCTTCAAAGTGCTTGGCATCGCGTGGCGTTCGGTCGCGTCGGACTGCTTGCACGCGGGTCTGAGTGACGAAACCGAGCTGATCTTCGCCGGCTTTGCGGCCTTCCTCGATCCCCCCAAGCCCAGCGCGTCCAAGGCGCTCAAGGAGTTGGCGGAAATCGGCGTGGACGTCAAGATCGTCACCGGTGACAGTGAGCTGGTCACCCGACACGTGTTTACACAACTTGGCGTACCAGTCACGGGGGTACTCACCGGCAACGAAATGCAGCAAATGGACGATACCGCGCTAGCGGTGCAGATCAAGAAGGCCAACCTGCTTTGCCGCGTCACGCCCGCGCAGAAAAACCGCGTCATCCTGAACCTGAAAGCCCAAGGACATACCGTCGGTTATCTTGGCGACGGGATCAATGACGCACCCTCGCTTCATTCCGCGGATATCGGTATTTCGGTCGATAGCGCGGTAGACGTGGCCAAGGCGGCGGCAGCGATGATCTTGCTGCGGCAAGACTTGAACGTATTGCGTGCTGGCGTCCTGGAGGGCCGACGGACCTTCGCCAACATCATGAAGTACATCATGATGGGAACCAGCTCGAATTTCGGCAACATGTTCAGCATGGCGGGCGCAACGATGTTTCTCGCCTTTTTGCCGATGCTGCCGGCGCAGATTCTCCTCAACAATCTGCTTTACGATGTTTCGGAATTGCCTATTCCGATGGATAACGTAGACGACGATTTTCTTGCTCATCCCAAGCATTGGGATACGAAGTTCATTCGAAATTTCATGTGGGTGGTCGGCCCAGTGAGCTCGGTCTTCGATTTCTTGACGTTCTTCATCATGCTGAAGGTGTTCAATGCGGGCGAGGCGCTATTTCACACGGGCTGGTTCATTGAATCGATTGCCACTCAGGTGCTGGTGATATTTATCATTCGAACGCAGGGCAGTCCGTTCAAGAGTCGGCCAAGCCGTGTGTTGACAATTACCTCGCTCGCGGTCGTGCTGATCGCCGGCGCATTGCCCTTCATGCCGATTGCAGCGCTTTTCGGCTTCGTCGCACCCCCGCCGCAGTTCTTCCTGATTCTACTGGTAATGCTGCTCTGCTATTTGGTCGCGGTGGAATGGATTAAGCAATTGTTTTACCGATTTTTTGCGGCGCATTGATCCGGCGCAACACGACTGCGGCCGCTGGTTTTCCGATAGCCAGGGCCGTCGACATGCCGTCGCACTTCTATGCTGCTGTCTTGAGCGTCGGCACCGAAGTCGAATCGGTCACGTCGTGCACGGCAATCGCCAATGCCAGAACCGGGTTCAGGCTGTCCACCATCGAACTCGGAATCAGAATCGACCGAGCGCCGTTCATCGTGACGGGCGACGTGCAAAGGAAAAAAGCCGGCGTTTCGGCCGGCTTCCCGTTCCGCCTTGCTGGGGCGGCTCCCCGTTCTGTTTGAGTGCGAGGAGGTTGACTACGGAAACGTTACAGGGTCGATAGAAAACCCATGCCGAGACGTTTCCTTGCGTCGGAAATATATCGTCTGGGCGTGACGGCTTTCCACAAAAGGGGATACCGCTTTTTTCGCTGCGGACTCACGACCGGCATGCCGTCGTCGGTTGCGCGCGCTTCAGCCTGTTCTTGTTGGTTGTCCTTGGTATTTTTTTCTCGCTTCGGGTGATCTTTCATCAAACGGCTCCGTCAGGGAATCGCGTTGCGTCATGGTTCAGGCTTGTACTGCTTGAGTCGAATCAAACAGCGCAGACGATATGAGGCGAAACGGGGGCGCAACGGCCTACGTCCATCACGACGTCCCCCTCGTCATGAAGTCCACGGTCCATCGCCAATCTGCGCGTGAACTACCACCATGCGTCTGCCCGCTTCGGCAGTCGGTACGCTGCCGTACATGGACGACGGCGTATACAGGCCAGGCGTGCGGGATCGCGTCCCTCGCACCTCAAGCGCGATCAAACGCGCCGCGCAGACTGTTCTTCAGCGTACAGATTCGTCGAGCCCCGCCATGCATGATGACTTTCGTTGCATTTTCCGTCAGGAGCGCGTCATGAAATATCCGGTCTATATCACGCGGCGCGGGAATCCTCGCTATCACGGCGCGCTTCCGGATTTTCCGGAAATCGATGTGGAGGGTGACTCGTATGACGAGTTGCTGGTGGCTGCGGCGCGACAGGTCAGGGCCTACTATGACCGTTCCGAGCGTCTTGTACCGCCGCCGACCACGGATATGTCGATATTGCAGGCGTCGGATATCGACGTGGGTGATGGAATCTGGCGGTTCTTCGATATCGACCTGACCGGCATGACCTCGAGTTCCGTGAGGATCGAGCTGTGCCTACCGAAATGCATTGTGCGCGACATCGACCTGAAGGCGAGCGCGCTGCACACGACTCGCGATGCATTCGTGTCGATGGCGTGTGCGAATGCCACCGACCGATCTGCACCGCACGTCGCGGTGCGTTTCGAACCCGACGTGAAATCGCTGTCGGAAGCGGTTTGACGGTGCGACGCTTCGGGCGTGAAGCCTGGGCGGATGGAGTGGTCATTCGGGAGAAGGGGCCTTGAAGATTCCCGTTGCGCGTGTTTCGCGACGCCGGACATCGCCATGGAGCAATGCACGGCCGATTCGCGAGGAGTTCCTCGGCGATGAACGGCTGGCGCAGCATGCGGGAATTCTGGCGCGTGCGCAGAAGGTAGTTCCCGGGGCGGCCTCTGGCCCGTCTCTGGCGACGCGGCTGAAGGACAACGCGGATCATCTGCTGAAGGCGTACCGGAACACCGTGGCCGCAGACGCGCGCGGCGAAGAAATCACGCCGGCAGCGGAGTGGCTGCTCGACAACTACTATCTCGTCGCGGAGCAGGTGCGGCAGATCCGCGACGATCTTTCCCCGCGCTATTACCGGCAACTCCCCAAGCTCGGCAACGGGCCGTTTGCCGGTTATCCGCGCGTGTTCGAGATCAACTGGTCATTCGTCGCCCATACGGACAGCCGTTTCGATCCCGATATGCTATGCCGGTTCATGCTTGCCTATCAGGCGGTGGAACCATTGACGATCGGCGAACTGTGGGCGGTGGCGATCACGTTGCGGATCGTGCTGATCGAAAACCTGCGGCGACTCGCAGATCAGATCATCGACGACCGGCGCGCGCGGCTCGACGCCGACGCACTTGCGGATCGCCTGCTGGGCGAACGCGGGCATGCGCGGGTGGAGGCCGAGCCGCTCGTCACCCGTTACGAACAGGCCGTATTGCACGATGCGTTCGCGGTGCAGCTGATTCAGCGGCTGCACGATCCCGATCCGGCCGTCGCGCCGGCACTGGCGTGGCTGCATCGGCACCTGGCGGCACGCGGCGCGACGCCGGATCAGATCGTCGCCTCCGTCAACCATCAGCAGGGCGCAGCCAGTCTGACCGTGCGCAACGTGATCACCAGCATGCGGCTGATTTCGGAAGTGGACTGGACCGTTTTGTTCGAGCGCATCAGCCTGGTCGATCAAGTGCTGCGTAATCACCCGGGCTTCGCGGAGATGGATTTCCCCACGCGTAACCTGTATCGCGACGCGGTTGAAGTGCTTGCCCGTGGCGCACCCGTCAGCGAACTCGAGATTGCCCGCCGCGTCGTCGCCGATGCGGCGGCGCAGGGGACGCGCGGCACGCTGGCCGCCGGTGCCGTGCCGGGGCGCGAGACGGATCCAGGTTACTACCTGCTGGCGGACGGCCGCGCCGCATTCGAGGCGGAGATCGGCTATCGGCCGCCCGTTGCGTTGTGGTTGCGACGCCTGACGCGCCGCGCCGGTCTCGGCGGCTATCTCGGTCGTATCGGGCTAATTGCTGCACTGCTGCTGACGGCCATGCTGGCGTGGCTGACTCGCATCGAGCCGCCCGGTCACTGGCTGATCTGGCTCGGCGTCGCTGGCCTGCTACCCGCGCTGGATGCGGCGGTCGCGCTCGTCAATCGCAGCGTGATGCGCGATGTCGGCGCGAAGATCCTGCCCGGCCTCGCGTTGCTTGACGGCATTCCGCCGGACCTGCGCACCCTGGTCGCGGTGCCGGTGCTGTTGACGACGAAAGCGGCGCTCGCCGAGCAGATCGAGCAACTGGAAATTCATCACCTGGCGAGCCCCGATGGCACGCTTTACTTCGCACTGCTCTCCGACTGGGTGGATGCACCCACCCCGCACACCGACAGCGATGACGGGCTGCTGGCATTCGCGATGGCGGGTATCGACCGGTTGAATGGCCTTTATCCGCCGGCGCCGGGCGAGAGCGAACGCTTTCTGCTGCTGCATCGCAAGCGCGTGTGGAACGACGGCGAACGCTGCTGGATGGGCTGGGAGCGCAAGCGCGGCAAGCTGCACGAGCTGAACCGGTTGCTGCGCGGGGCGTCGGACACGACGTTCGTCGCGCCGGGAGGCCAACCGCCGCGCGTGCCGCCTGACGTGCGCTACGTGATCACGCTCGATGCCGATACGCGGCTGCTGCGCGATACCGTGCGGCGCCTGGTCGGCAAGATGGCGCACCCGCTCAACCGGCCGGTATTCGACCCGGCGAGCCGGTGCATCGTCGAAGGCTACGGTGTGCTTCAGCCGCGCGTTGCGTCGTCCCTCGCGAACGGCGACGAGGGGTCGCTTTTTCAGCGCGTGTCGTCGAGCGCGCACGGCATCGATCCTTACGTGTCGGCCGTGTCGGACATTTATCAGGACCTGTTCGACGAAGGCTCCTATGCGGGTAAGGGCATTTACGACGTCGATGCGTTCGAGGCGGTGCTCGCCGGCCGTGTGCCGGAGAACACGGTGCTCAGTCACGATCTGTTCGAAGGCATTTTCGCGCGGGCCGGGCTGGCGTCGGATGTCGAGGTCGTCGAAGCGTCGCCGTCGCGCTACGACGTCGCGGCGGGACGCCTGCACCGATGGGCGCGCGGCGATTGGCAACTCCTGCCGTGGTTGATCTTCGGCCACGAACCGCTGACGGCGGTCGGCCGCTGGAAGATGCTGGACAACCTGCGCCGCACGCTCACGGCGCCCGCCATGCTGATCGCGCTGCTGGCCGGATGGATGCAGCCGCTCCCCGTATCGCTCGGCTGGAGTGCCTTCGTGCTGGTGACGATCGCGCTGCCGTTCCTGTTGCCCGTAATGAGCGGACTGGTGCCGCGCTGGCGCCGCACGCACGTGAAGATGACCACGCGCAGCGTGCTCCATGCGTGGTCGACGGAGCTGCAGTTCGCGCTGACGCGGTTCGGCCTGTCGATCGTCATGCTGCCGCAGCAGGCGTGGTCGATGGGCGACGCGATCGCGCGCACGCTGTTTCGCTTGGGGATCAGCCATCGCCACCTGCTCGAGTGGACCACGGCGGCCGAAGCTGGCGCACGCGACCGCCGGACCCTGGCGTCCACCTATCTGCAGATGCGCGGCGGGTTGACGCTCGCGCTGCTTGGCGCGGCCGCCAGTCTGATGGTGGGCTGGCGCGTCGATCGTCATGCGGGGTGGCTGACCGCCCCGTTCGCGCTAGTCTGGCTCGCGGCGCCCGCGATCGCCTACTGGTTGAGCCGCGCACCGCGGCCGGCGGGCGAGTTGGCGGTGACGTCGCACGATGCGCGTCAACTGCGGCGCGACGCGCGCCGGACCTGGCGTTATTTCGAGACGTTCGTGACGGCCGATGATCAGATGCTGCCGCTGGACAATTTCCAGGAGAACCCGAAGCCCGTTTGTGCGCACCGGACTTCGCCTACCAATATCGGGCTGTACCTGTTGTCCGTCGTCAGCGCCCGCGAGTTCGGCTGGCTTGGCACGCTGGATGCGGTGTCGCGTCTGGAGGCGACGCTCGCGACGATGCGGCTGATGTCGCGCTATCGTGGCCATTTCTACAACTGGTACGACACGCGCGACCTGCGGCCTCTCGAGCCGCGGTATGTGTCGACGGTCGACAGCGGCAATCTCGCCGGGCACCTGATCGCGCTCGGCAACGGTTGCCGGGCGTGGGCGAATCAGCCCGCTGGCGTGGGACGGCAGGCCGCGCATGAAGGGATCGGCGATACGCTGGCGCTGTTGCGCAAGGCCGTGTGCCGGGATGGCGACGCCCGCACGACCTTGCACGGCGAATTCGAGCGGGCCGCGACCGAACTGGAGGACATGCTCGCCGCGACGGAATGGAACGCGATCACGATCCTCGCTGCGACAGTCGCCGATGTCGCGCGCGCGCTGATGGACGAGATCGGCCGGGTGCGAGGCGGCGACGTCGACGACGTGTTGTTCTGGGCGCAGGCGCTGGAGCACGTGGTGCAAGGGCATTGCCGTGATGCGACGCGCACGCCGGACGAGGCGGACGTGCTGAACAAGCGTCTTCAGGTGCTGGCCGATACTGCGTTGCAGATGGCCTATGCAATGGAGTTCGGCTTTTTGCTCGACCCGGTGCGCAACCTGCTGTCGATCGGCTACGCGGTGGCCGATGGACGACTCGATCCGGGCAACTACGATCTGCTGGCGTCGGAGGCTCGCCTGGCGAGTTTCGTCGCGATCGCGAAGGGCGATGTTCCGGCGCGCCACTGGTTCCGGCTAGGCCGTCTGGCGACGCCGATCGGGCACGGCGCGGCGTTGATCTCATGGTCGGGATCGATGTTCGAATACCTGATGCCGTCGCTCGTGATGCGCGCGCCGGACAGCAGCCTGCTTGCACGCACCAATCACCTGGTGGTGCGACAGCAGATCGCCTATGGTGACGGGCTGCGCCTGCCGTGGGGCATGTCCGAGTCGGCATACAACACGCGCGACATCGAGCTGACCTATCAGTATTCGAGCTTCGGCGTGCCGGAGCTGGGGCTCAAGCGCGATCTCGACCAGAACCTGGTGGTCGCGCCCTATGCGACCGCGCTCGCGGCGATGGTCGCGCCGCATGCCGCCGCGTGCAACTTCGAACGGCTGCGTACGGCCGGCGCGTGTGGGCGCTTCGGCTTCTACGAAGCGCTCGACTATACGCCCGCGCGCGTGCCGGAAGGCATGCCGGTTGCCATCGTGCAGGCGTTCATGGCGCATCACCAGGGCATGTCGATCGTGTCGATCGCCAATGCGTTGCTGGGCGGGCGCATTCGCACCTTCTTCCATGCGGAACCGGCCGTTCGAGCCACCGAGCTGCTGTTGCAGGAGCGGGTGCCGGGCCGGGTCGCGGCAGGGAGGCCGCGGGTCGACACGCGCCCCGCCGGCAGGATGCATGGGATCGATGCCGGCGTCGCGCGGCGCCTGCTGTCCGCGAACGATCCCACCCCCGTCACGCATCTGCTGTCCAACGGCCGTTACGCCGTGATGCTCACGGCCGCGGGGTCCGGCTACAGCCGTCGCGACGATCTGGCCGTTACGCGCTGGCGGGAGGACGCGACGCGCGACGATTGGGGCAGCTATCTGTATCTGCGAGACGCCGAGAACGGCGACGTCTGGTCGGCCACGTGGCAGCCCACTGGCGTGGTACCGGACAGCTACGACGTGACGTTCACCGAGGATCGCGCCGAGTTCGTGCGTCGCGACGGCACCTTGACGACGTCGCTCGAGGTGGTGGTATCAGCCGAGGATGATGCAGAGGTGCGCCGGGTGTCGGTGGCCAACACGGGCACCCGGCCGCGCGTGATCGAATTCACGTCGTACGCGGAAATCGTGCTCGCGCCAGCCGCCGCCGATCACGCGCATCCCGCATTCTCGAAGCTGTTCATCGAGACCGAGTACATGCCGGCGTCCGGCGCCATTCTGGCGACGCGCCGCAAGCGCGCGCCGAACGAGGCGGAGGTGTGGGCCGCTCATCTGGCGGTGACCTCCGGCGAAACCGTCGGCGCGGAAGAGTTCGATACCGATCGATTGCGTGTCATCGGACGCGGACGCAGCGTTCGCTTGCCGCTTGCGCTGACCGAACGGCGTGCGCTGAGTGCTTCCGAAGGCGCGGTGCTGGACGCGGCGTTCACGTTGCGGCGGCAGTTGCGGATCGAGCCGGGCGCGAAGGCGAGCATCGTCTACTGGACCATCGTCGCGGATTCGCGCGCGCAGTTGCTCGATCTGGTCGACAAGCATCGCGACGGTGAATCGTTCGCGCGTGCGGCGATGCTCGCGTGGACCCAGGCGCAGGTGCAACTGCGGCACAGCGCGGTGAGCCTCGACGAGGCCGCGTTGTTCCAGCAGCTGGCCGGATACATGCTCTACAGCGATGCGTCGATGCGGCCGGGCTCCGCCGCGCTGCTGCGCCATGCCGCGGCGATATCGGCGGCGGGTGGCGTGGGCGCGTCGCCGTTATGGACGCATGGCGTATCGGGGGATCTGCCGATACTGCTTGTCCGGATCGACGACATCGAGCACATCGCCATGGTGCGGCAGTTGATTCGCGCGCACGAGTACTGGCGAATGAAGCGGCTCGAGGTCGATCTGGTCATTATCAACGAGCGCGCGGCGTCGTATGTGCAGGATTTGCAGGCGGCGCTCGAAGGGCTGGTGCGGCCCCGGCAGCCGCCGGGCGAAGCCGGACGCGGCAATATTTTCGTCCTGCGCGAGGACCTGATGGCGGTGGCGGCGCGCGCACTGTTTCCGGCCGTTGCGCGGGCCGTGCTCGCCGCGCGCAACGGCCGGCTGGTGGACCAGTTGCGGCGCCTCGCGGCTTCGCCGCTGCCCGCACGCCCGGATGCCGCGAGCCCGCCGTTGCCACCGCCCGCGATTTCCCCACCGAAGGGCGCACAGGCCGGCGCCGGTCTGGAATACTTCAACGGCATCGGCGGTTTCGCGCGCGGCGGCCGCGAATACGTCGTGATCCTGCAGCCCGGTCAATGCACGCCGATGCCGTGGGTCAACGTCGTCGCGAATCCATCGTGCGGCTTCCTGACATCGGCGGAGGGGGGCGGCTATACCTGGGTGACGAACAGCCGAGAGCATCCGCTGACGCCGTGGTCGAACGACCCGGTCACCGATCCGCCGAGCGAAGTGTTCTACATCCGCGACGACGAGACGGGCGTGCGCTGGGGGCCGCAGGCGGGTTCCATCGGCGACGACGCGCCGAGCGCGAGCGCTTTCGTGGCGAGTCATGGCCAGGGCTACAGCCGGTTTGCGCATTCCGCCGCCGATGTCGCCGTCGAGTTGCTGCAGTTCGTGCCGCTGGACGATCCCGTCAAGATTTCCCGCCTGAGCCTGCGCAACCTGTCGGACCGGCCCCGCCGGCTGTCCGTCGCAATCTATGCGGAGTGGGCGATGGGTGCGTCGCGCAGCGCCTCGGCGCCGCACACCGCGAGCGAGATCGATCCGCCCACCGGCGCGCTGTTTGCCCGCAACGACTGGAGCCAGGTGTATCGCGGCAGAGTGGCGTTCGCCGATCTATGCGGCCTGCAAACCTCGTGGAGCGCCGACCGGCGCGAGTTCATCGGCCGTAATGGCGTCCTGAGCGATCCCGCCGGTTTTCCGGGCAGGGCCGGCGCGTCGCCGTTGTCGGGCCGCGTCGGCGCCGGGCTCGACCCGTGTGCCGCGTTGCAGACCACGGTCGATCTCGACCCCGGCGGCAGCGTCGAAATCGTCTTGCTGCTCGGCGAAGGCGCCGACGCGGCAACGGCGCGTCAGTTGATCGCGCATTACCGTCAGGCGAATCTCGACGCGATATTCGCCGCCGTGACGGCGTTCTGGGACGAGACGCTCGGCGCCGTTCAGGTCGAAACGCCTGATCGTGCGATGGATCTGATGCTGAATCGCTGGCTGCTGTACCAGACGCTGTCGTGCCGGATCTGGGCGCGTGCGGGCTTCTATCAGGCGAGCGGCGCGTACGGTTTTCGCGACCAGCTGCAGGATGGCATGGCGCTCGCGGTCGCCCGCCCGGCCCTGACGCGCGAGCATCTGCTGCGGGCGGCGGCGCGCCAGTTTCCCGAGGGCGACATGCAGCACTGGTGGCTGCCCGAAAGCGGCAGCGGCGTCCGCACGCGGATCTCCGACGACCGGGTCTGGCTCGCCCATGCGGTTGCGTACTACGTCGACGTCAGCGGCGACCGGGCGATTCTCGATGCGTCGATTCCGTTCATCGACGGACGACCGCTGGCCGCCGACGAGCACGACGCGTTCTTCATCCCGCGCATCTCGGAGACGAGCGCGTCGCTGTTCGAGCATTGCGCGCGCGGGTTGGAGTGCAGTCTGGCGCATTTCGGCGAGCATGGTCTGCCTCTGATCGGCACGGGCGACTGGAACGACGGCATGAATCGGGTCGGCGAGGCCGGACGCGGTGAAAGTGTCTGGCTCGGGTGGTTCCTGCATGCGACGCTCACGGCGTTCGCCCCGCTCGCCACGGCGCGCGGCTCGGGCGAACTGGCTGTGCGCTGGCTGACGCGCGCCGACGCGTTGCGCGACGCACTCGCCGATGCGGGGTGGGATGGCGCGTGGTATCGGCGCGGCTACTTCGACGACGGCACGCCGCTCGGCGCGGCCGGCAACGCCGAATGTTCGATCGACTCGATCGCACAGTCGTGGAGCGTGCTGTCGGGCGCGGCGGACCCGGCGCGCGCCGCGCAGGCGATGGGCGCGCTGGACGCGCGACTGATCCGCCGCGACGATGGCCTGGCGTTGCTGTTCGCGCCGCCGTTCGATCGCTCGCCGGTCGATCCCGGCTATCTCAAGGGCTATCCGCCGGGCATCCGGGAAAACGGCGGCCAGTACACGCATGCGGCCACGTGGTCGGTGCTCGCGTTCGCGCAAATGGGCGACGGCGATCGTGCCGCGAATCTGTTCGCACTGCTCAATCCGATCAATCGCAGTCGCACGCGCAGCGGCGCGAATCGCTATCGGGTGGAACCATACGTGGTTGCGGCCGACGTCTATTCGGTCGCGCCGCATGTCGGCCGGGGCGGGTGGACCTGGTACACCGGCTCGGCGGGCTGGCTGTATCGCGCGGGCGTCGAAGGCCTGCTCGGCCTGCGCAAGCATGGCGACATGCTGTCCGTTCAACCGTGCATCCCGCGGTCCTGGCCGGGCTTCAGGGCCACGCTGCGTCACGGGGCGGCGCACTACGACGTCGTGGTCGAGAATCCCGACGCCGTCAGCAGCGGCGTCTCCAGCCTCGTCGCGGATGGTGTGCGGCTCGCCGCCGGCGAAGTGGCGGTACGACTCGTGGACGACGGCCGGCGCCACCGCGTGGTCGTGACGCTGGGGGCGGCGCAAGCGGTGCTTCTGTGAGGCGACAGGTCGGCATCCGGGCCGGTACGTTAGCGGACGGACTGCGCGCGATGTACCGCCCATCATGAACCGACGTCCCGAATTTCATCGGGATGTCAGCGCATGGGCTTCCGTGCGTCGTGCCGGATCGGACGGCGCGGCGGCAACCCGAGGGGATGATCATGAGAAAGCTACATTCCGTGGCAGTCGAGATGGCGATAGTCACGTTGACGATTGTCGTGCTGGCGGGTTGCGGCGGTATGTCCCGCCGCGGAACGGATACCGTGATCGGGGCGGGTGTCGGTGGCGTCGCCGGCGCGGTCCTGACGGGCGGCAGTGCGTTGGGCACGGTGGGCGGCGCGGCCGTCGGCGGCGTTGTCGGCAACCAGGTCGGGAAATAGGCCGGCCGAAGGGTAGGGAATCGGTACGCGCACTCGCCGTCACGGCGAAGCGCGTGGATACGGGCGTGACCCGGAGTGCGACCGGTATGTCGGCATTTCTCCTGAACGGCGGGCTGAGGCTGTCCTGGTGGCAGCTTGCGTGGGTCGTGTTCGCGCTCACGCACGTCACCATCATCAGCGTGACCGTGTACCTGCACCGTTGTCAGGCGCATCGGGCGCTGGATCTGCATCCGTGCGTCAGCCACTTCTTCCGGTTCTGGCTGTGGTTGACGACCGGCATGCTGACCATGCAGTGGGTCGCGGTGCATCGCAAGCATCACGCGAGGAGCGAGTCCCCGGAGGATCCGCATAGCCCGCGAACCCGTGGCCTCGCGACCGTGCTGCTTCGCGGCGCGGAACTGTACCGGGAGGAGGTGCGGAACGAGGGAACGCTGCGCCGGTATGGATCGGGCACGCCGGACGACTGGCTCGAACGTCATGTCTATGCCCGCTATCCGAATCTCGGCGTCGGGCTGCTCGCCGTGATCGACGTCGGGCTGTTCGGGCTCCCCGGCGTGGCGGCATGGGCGATCCAGATGATGTGGATTCCGTTCTGGGCCGGCGGCGTGATCAACGGTTGCGGCCACTTCAGCGGTTACCGGAATTTTGCGACGCCCGATGCGAGCACCAACCTCTTCCCGCTAGGCATCCTGATCGGCGGAGAAGAACTGCATAACAATCACCACGCATACGTGACGTCCGCCAGGCTGTCGAACCGATGGTTCGAGTTCGACATCGGCTGGCTGTACATCCGCCTGCTGGCGGCGTTGAGACTGGCGACCGTTCGGCGCGTCGCAACGCAGCCGCGCCTGCTCCCGAACAAGGCAGTGGTCGACGACGCAACGCTGCAAGCGGTCATCCGCAACCGGCATGCGGTGATGGCCGCCTATGCGCGCATGCTCGAACCCGCCTGCCGGCGGGAGCTTCGCCGCATCAAGGACATGAGCCGCGACGACAAGCGCGCGTTCGCGCTCGCCATGAAACGCTGGCTGCGCCAGGCCTGGGGCCATCGGGGCAAGCCCGATCTGCGGGCGCTGACGAGCCCCAATGCCAACCGGCGAATGCGCGTGTACGTCGATATGTACGAGGCGTTGCTCGAGCTATGGACGTGGTCACACGCGTCGCACGAGCAATTGCTGGTTCAGTTGCAGGATTGGTGCCGTTGCGCGGAGCGGAGCGGCATCAAGGCGATCGCCGATTTCTCGATGCGCCTGCGCCGGTATGCGTGATTATCCCGGGCCGCCCGCGACCTGCGATACAGGACACCGGCGTGCCATGGCGCGTGCACGTGCCGCTCATTTCGCCCGATTGTCCGGGCGCAAATAGCGCCACTTGCTCGCATTCGAATTGATGCCGGCATCCTGACGGACGCGCCTTTCGGACCGCTCGATGTCGGCTCGGGCGAGATCTTCCCGCTGCTTTTGCCGGGTCGCCTGATCGCGTTGATCAAGTGGTGTGCCTGAATGTTGTTTCATAGATCCTCCTGACTGGAGCGTGCCGTGTATCGATATCGACCACTGCCGCGAATGCGTGCAGACACAGAATGGGCGAGAAAAAGGGGGGAGTCGGTACGATGCCGTGCAGTGGCGGTTAGCGTCGCTTCAAATCTTCATGCAGATGCTTTTTTCGGCGATGTCCGCCGTGACCCGCGTGCGCCCGGTACTTTGCCGGACAGACTCCACGCTCGCGCTCGTCCACCTTGAGATCGAAAGAGTCGATGCACGTGACGAACCGGCGCCGGGGGCATCGCGACTGGATCGCTCGACGCCGGCATGCAGCGCCCCACGGCGTCCGCCCGGATCTCACGCATAGCGGCGCATGAGCGGTGTCGCTGAAATGCCGTGCAGCACGATCGACACGGCGATCAGGGCCAGTACCAGCGGAACCAGCGGCAACACTTCCGCGCGCGGCCCTTGCTCGAGGGACAGCATCAGGTAATACAGGGAACCCACGCCACGGATGCCGAACCAGCCAATCAGCCGGCGCTGGTGGCGCGACGCCCGGGAACCGATCAGCGCAAGCCAGGTGGCGGCCGGCCGGATGACGAACAGCAGCGACGCAACCACGGCCGCGCCCGTCCAGGTGAGCATATCGGTCCAATAGCGGGAGACGAGCGCGCCGATCAGCAGGATCAGCACGGCTTCGGCGATGTGTTCCAGCTCGATCGTGAATCCCATGACCGATTCAGCGACGAAGGCATGAGCTTTGTCGGGGTCGGTGGAGGTGGCTTCGACATCCTCGCTGTCCACGACGCCGACCGTCTCTTTCGACGTCTTCCGGCCGCTCGTGCGATGCTCGACGCGCCGCATCGCGACGCCCGCGGCGAACACGGCCAGGAACCCGTAGCCATGAATGGCGAGCGCCACGCCATATGACAGCATGATCAGGCCCAGCGCGAAGAACCCTTCGAGGCCGAGGGCCTGGCCGTGCCGGCTGCGCAGGAATGCGACGAGCCGGGCGGTGGCAAAGCCCAGCAGCCAGCCGGCGCCCACGCCGGAGGTGACACCCCATGCAATGCCGCCGACCATGCTCAAGTGAAGCTCCGACATCGTGCCAGACCCGCACACAAGCAGGCCGATCACCGCGCAAGGGTAGGCGGTGCCGTCGTTGATTCCGCCTTCGCCGGATAAGGAAAAACGCACCAGTTCGACGTCACCCGCGTCGCGCACGCCGACGTCATGAGCGAGCACGGGATCCGTCGGCGCGATCATCGCGCCCAGCAGTACCGCGACGCCGAGACTCAAATGCAGCGCCAGCACGCCGAGCGCGGCGATCGCCGTGACGGTGAAGATCATCGCGACGACGCCAAGCCGCAGCGGCAGCATCCAGCGGCGATCGGCGGGCGGAACGCGCAGCCTCAGGCCGATCGCGAACAGCGAGATCAGCAAGCCGATTTCGGCAGCGATGCGCAAATGCGTGACGTCGTCCGGCAATGTCAGCGACAGGAAGCCGGTGCCGGCCGGTCCGATCAGAAAGCCGATCCCGAGATACACCATGGCCGCGCTCAGCGGCAGGCGCTTGAGCGATGATCCGATGAGTCCCATGAAAATCAGCAGGGCCCCGAAGATGAGGCATCCAATCGTTTCGGTCACTTTGAATGTCCTGCGTGGATAGCGTCGCGCTCGCCGCGCGTCACGCTCGGTGCGCCTTCGCCTTGGGGCTTCTAGCGATTACCGCTGGAATCGATTCTGGAACACGGCGTCGCGCCGTCCTCGCTGACTGCGAGGCTGGCGAGTGGACCGATCGTCCTTTCGACAACCGGCGCGTGAGGCTGCGCTCCGGATGGCCGCTCGCCGCTTTCTGCACGGTATCGATCGACAGGAAGCGTAGCGTATTCATGCAGAGCGCATCGAGTAGCGAATCTTCGGTTGACGGGAAACGGGTTGAGGTCATACGGGTGCTCCCTGGCGTCCGGTTACGCTATATCCTGCACGGGGTCGGGTTGCGTTCGCTGCCCCTCGCGCGGGTCTGTGTTATCGGTCTGCGTTCCAGTAACCATGCTTGCCGTAGAACTCATGCAACTCGATTTCGTAGCTTCGATGAACGAGCTGCGAATCGTCGTATAGAGGGCTCCGGCGGATTGCATCGCGCGTGAGCGTGGTCGATACCGTTTTCGTTGACCAGTCCACGTGGTCGAGCCAGTGGGTCGCGATCAGCACTTCCTTGCCGGTCGACCACCAGCTCGACGTGTCGATCGCCAGGTAGCGGATCACCCACGCTTCGTCGTCGTAAATGAAGTCCGACACGTGGCCGATATGTCCGTCCGTGGCTTCGAGCCGATATCTGTCGACCTCGCCGGTGCTATGCAAATGCGTATCCGCCGGTGCGCCGGACGGGGCGGTGCCCGAGAAAAGCGGATCGCCCGCTTCAGGGTCCTGCGACGGCCCCGCGGGATCGAAAGCCGGGTATGCGCCCATTCCCCAAAGGTTCGGCCCGCCCCAGTAAGTCGGGTAGTTGTAGTAACGCAGGATCTCGATTTCGTGCTGGCGGGATACCGGCTTGTGCGTGTCCAGATTCGGGCTATCTCTCACTTGCTGTTGCGTCAGGTTGACATATAGCGTGCGGAACTCGGCATGCGTGACGGAATACGGCGAGATCAGCACCTGCCTGTCGTGCAGCCAGTCGCCCATCTCGACGACGAGGTAACGGATGCACCAGTTGTCATCGTCGAAGTAGGCCTGGCGGATGTGCCCGATATCGCCGTCCTTCGCTCGAACCGTGTCGCCGTGCAGCTTTCGGATGCTTCGCAACATGATGTCCTCGCCAGAGCAATGCCCGGCGCTTTGCTGATCCGGCCGACATGCCTGCCGTGCGGTGGCATCCAGCCGTTCGTCCGCTGATGCGGAGCGTTTCTTGCCGAGCGCGTCCCCTCGGATGGCCGGCATATTTGAAACGCTACACGCGACGAATGGCCGATGCGGTACGAAACCGTACAAAGCGCGAACGGAGGCACTAGGTCGGCCCTCCTGCAGGCATGTCGCGACATCCAACCTGACGCTATCATGAGGACGGCGAATAAGTTAGGGTTGACACGTTGATGAGCTACCGGGCCTCATTGGGGCAGCGGTGAATTCGGTCAGGTGGCATAGCTCTACGCGCGGGCTCAGTCTGTCCGATGCCGACGGTTTGTCGGTGCGCGTGACGAGCAGAACCGGAGCGGCTCCGGAGCGTGCGCGGACCGGCTGTGTGTTTGTCAGCGCGGTCCGGTTGAGTCGAGGTCCCGGTCGATGCGACGGCGATGCGAAGCCGCGAGCGTGTTCGTCCCGCGGTGTCCGGTGTGTTGCGGCGTAACGCGCGCGTGCCCGGCGGAATATTCAGATCGGGCCTATGCTGGCGTTGTGACCGGCGGCATTCCACGCTGGCGTGTTGTCAGCACGCAGCCCGTCGAATCCGGGCCAGCCTCATCCGGCACTCAGCTCCACGGAGGTGGATATGCGCAGCAGGTATCGAGAGCAGCATACGAACGGTGGCAAGAGCGAACGCAATGTCGACGAGGCGGTCGAGGGGACGTTCCCCGCCAGTGATCCGCCATCGATCGGCGGTGTCACCCGGATGATTTCCCGCCCGGCTCATCGAAAGCATCACCGGAAGTCGCACCACATCAAGCACCGATAGCGCAGGTTGCGCGGCGCTGATCGGCGCGTTGCGTGACCGGAATACTGGGTAGCCTGAAGGTAGGTAATCCGTTTCGTCGAGAGCGCGAAGGTGTCGATCCTCCGGTTTCGCGCCTTCGGGAGCGTCACGGAAATCTGCGGTGCGATAGCGGCTAGAGTCGCTTCAGGTCGGGAAGCAGGCGATCGAATTCGCGTTTGACCACCCCATAGCATTCGCACACGCGCTTTTCGAGTCCGGGGCGGTCCAGCACTTCGATATGGCCGTAGTTGTAGCGGATGAGGCCTGCGTCTTGCAGCTTCAATGCCGCTTCCGTTACTCCCGACCTGCGCACGCCCAGCATGTTGGCGATCAGCTCCTGCGTCATGCGCAGCTCGTTCGAAGGCAGGCGGTCGAGGCTGAGCAGCAGCCAGCGGCACAGTTGCTGATCGATCGAGTGATGCCGGTTGCACACCGCGGTCTGGGCCATCTGCGTGATGAGCGCCTGGGTATAGCGCAACAACAGGCGTTGCATCGAATTGCCGCGCCGGAATTCTTCTTTCAGGATGCGCGCGTCGAGCCGGTAGGCTTGCCCCGCGCTTTGTACCACGGCGCGGCTCGGCGTCGTTTCGCCGCCCATGAACAGCGCCACGCCGATCATGCCCTCATGGCCGACGATCGCGATTTCAGCGGAAGAGCCGTCCTCCATCACATACAGCAGGGAAACGATCGACGTGGTCGGAAAATAGACGTGATGAAGCTGGCCACCCGACTCGTACAGCACGTTTCCCAACGGCATGTCGACAAGGGTCAGGTGAGGGGCGAGGTGATCTCGTTCATCTTCTGGCAGCGCGGCAAGCAGGTGATTTTCGGTAATGGGCGGGTTGTCCAGCATGCGTGGCTCCTGCGCTCGCGCGCGGCTGACGATGGAGAATCCGGCCGATATGGGCGCAGCGGGAATTGGCGGGACGGGGCAACCATCATACTTTACCGATCCGACGACCGGACAGGATGGTGGGGCAATGCGTCCTTTTTTTTCGATGAGTTCGGAATGACCGTTCGAATGCGAATCTACCTTCAAGAATTATAGTGTCGGCACATGTCTCATCAAGGTTGCGCGCTCTCGATACGGCACCGATATTTCACTGCGCGGTTGACGGAAAATCCAGGTCGCCACGCGTGCGCAGCGTCGACCGCGGAAGATACGCGTCGATGACTCGGGTGCGTCGGTGTTCAGCGTTCAGGTGGGGGTACGTCGAGGCGGTGGATCTAATCGAAGCGCGCGAAGGCGGAGGGAACGCGAGGCACTGGCGATATCATGCCGGTTACGAATGCGATTGAAAGTCTGATCACGCAACTGCGCAAGATCATCAAGACGCGTGGTCACTTCCCGAATGATGAGGCGACTGCGAGCGACATCCGATTGACGGAGTGCCTGCAAGCCGGGCGCTTCATTTCCGGCGCCGCAGCCGACTTAGAAGCTCGAGCGCTACCATGTCAGCATCGTTGTTCATCATCTCCGCTCGCAGCAGCAAACCGCCGACACGAACGGCCGCATCCCAGCTCGCCTCAGACATCGTCTGGTGATTGGTGGCCAGTTGCTCGGCGAGAGCAAGTAGCGCCGTCATCGTTCCCGGCTCGCCGGACGTTCGGTACTCTTCATGCCCTGCAACTAGCTGGAATAGAGCCAGAATCGATTCGGCATTGACGGGAGGGGTGGCCATACGATCCTTATACGCCCTTTATCCTTGCCGGGCGAACTTTCAAGTCTGGCCCTTGAGCTCGCCTAGTATCGCCGCGCGTACCCTTCTCGATACAGAGTCGCACCGATAGACGTCAGCAGGGCGATGTCTTCCTCGCTCAATGTGTTCCATGCCTCTGCCAGCCAACCAGCAAAGCCTGCGCAGGCGTGGTCCATGTCGATCATCGCTCTTCCTTCGGCGTTCAGTTGTTCGAAAACAGTGATCACATCGTGGGGAGTCATGAAGTGCTCCTGATGAGCTTCCAGCATACTCGGTATCCAGTCCGGCGCCACCTAAATCGACCGACGCTGTTGATGTCCACGCTGAATTGACCCATCGGGGACGCGATATGCATATCGGCAAATGCGGGCTTCGACGCCATGCGTAGTCACTACCTGTACGCCATTCGCGATTGCCGTCTGTGGGGAGGCCGCCAATGTTTCGAAACGGCACTTGCCATGCTTGGTGAATCACCCAGGCAGGTCGGCACGCCAGCTCCGGCTGATGCGGACATTCATGCAGGGGTAGACAATGGCCGATGCGATGCAGCGGTATAGGAGCGAACTGTCCGCAGCCACGCGCGGCAGAGGTGCACCGGCTTCTATTTGCCCTGGAAGTAGCGTGAAGCAGGCCACTGTGTTCCTCCCAGAACGTTAGCAGGACCTGTTGCATGCTGACTGGCACGAGGAGACAGCCGGCGTTCAGGTCAACGGCGTCTGCTGGCTCCGCCCGGATTGCGCTGGATCGAGTTTGACGGTAGCGACGACGGTACCTCGACAGAACTCGTCTTGAGATATCACGCGTTGGTGATTATTCATAGAAGGCGCGCGATGATGCTCCAATGCACGCGACCCAAAGCCGACAACAGCCGACTGAATATATCGGTATCGTGGACGGGGTCGTCGTTGCCCGACTGCGCGGAATGGAGTATTTAATAGTGCGTCTTGAGTGAGCCCTTCACCAATAAGCAATTGTCGTGGGGGCCCAGTGCGCTGCGGAACATTTTGATATCCATGGTCTTTGCGGCCGGCTCCCAAGGGTCGTTGTAAAAGACAACTGTATCCTTGACTCCAGTCACGACGATGGCATGCTGCTGCCCCATGTGGAAGGCGCCGCCGGCCCAGATTGGACCGTATCTCCATAGAGCGTCTTCCAACCACTCCGTTGTGACTTCTGTTTTGAATGGCTTCGGGGGATCGAGGGGCATGAGGCCCTCGACACGGATAAGCTTCGAGATGGACGCTTGGGCCATCCCCTGATCCTTGCGCCATACATCCGGTAAGCCAAGCCGTGGCCCTGGACGAAAGTAATATGAAACCATGCACGCGGCTGCGTACCAGCAAGCCATGTCTCCATGTGGTTGCGGGCCTTTGCCGTCGCCGTTATCGAGCGTCAGCCACTCACCGTCGGAATTTCTTCGTTGCCCGACGAGAGGCACAGTAAGTAACCGATAGTTCGGGCGCTTCATTCCTGATCTCCCGAGCGATGCTATGTGCTGAAGAATAGGAAGTATTGCAACGCGAAGCAACGGCGGGACTCAACTCGCACCGCGATGCGAATTATTCAATCGCTGCAGAATAGGGCATCGTGCGCTGTCCCATTGCAGCGTCGTGGCAAGGACCAGTTCCGCTACGATGAGCACGCCCAGGATTTTGAGCCAGAGGATCAGGAGCGCTTTCACGACCATACTGCCATCAGCGCTGTCGTGACGATTCGGCGCGACGTCCTCGACACGCAAGGGCCACGACGGTGGGTTGTTGTTCGTGGCGAAGAGCGCGTCCAGGCGGTCTGGCCGATCCGGTCGATATTCGCGCTGACTCGTAGCGAGCAAAGCGCATTGTCCTTGCTCCAGACGACAAGCACTTTGGAAATCGTCTCGCCGCAGCCGGCCGTAGGCGGAACGGTCCTTCCCGGGCTCAGGCGCGAGATCGACGCGATGGATCTCCGCATCGCCCGGATTGCGACCGTCAGGGGCCGGTTGATCACGGCCGCCGAGATGGTGATCGTGGCAGGCGCAGCGTTGACCGGGTTCGCCGCGTACCCGTTGCGGCACTGTTGAAAATCGAAGGCCCGCGATACGCGGGCCTCGTGCAATCAGCAATTGCCTTTCTTTGCCTGTCCGGGCGGGCAGAACCCGTTCCCCGGTCCGCCTTGCGGCGCAACGACCACCGGTGGGCCCGGCACGTATGCGACGCACCCGCTGAGCGCGCCGACCACGCTCGCCGCTGCAAGCAATGCGATAACCCCTTTCTTCACTTCGTTCTCCCGTTTATTGAGGAAAGGGCCGTGAGGCCCTTTCGATGATGCTGCCGACGCGTCAGAAGCTGAAATTGACGTTCGACTGGCTGGTCGTTGCGTTGACGTTCGTCGATTGCGTTGCGCCCGACGCTGCGTCCGCCTCGATCGTATATTGTGCCGCGGCACCCGGCGACGCAGCCAGCGCGACCGGCAGCGAGCCCGAGTAAGTGCCGACGATCGGCGCGGCCGTGGGTACGTTGAGCGCATAGGCGCCCGTATCCATGTTCGCGTTGATCGACGTGATCTCGTACGCGTTTGCATCGACGGTCTGCAATGCACGCACGAACGCGTCGGCGCTTGCCGTCACCGTGCCGCTGACCGTGCTCATCGTCGATGCCGGCAGCGTGATCGGCGCGTTCGACGCCGACACCGCCGTGGTCGTGTTCACGACGACAGGAACCGAGCGCACGATGCCTGACGCGAAGTTGTTCTGCACGATCACGACGTCGTAGTTGCCTTGCGTCGAGCTCTGGATCAGCGGCGACAGCACGAACTTCCCGGTACCGTCGGCAACCGTGCCGCGGACCACCTTGCCGCCTTGTTCCGCATACACGGTCGCGCCTGCTTCGGCCGATGCGACGTAACCGGAGATCGCACCGCTCACGACGGTCGGGATCGCGGTGACGACCGGCTTCAGTGCGTACGTGCCGTTGCCGCGCTGGACGATCGACTTGCACGCGTTGAAGTCGAGCACGAGGTCGACGAGCGTGTTCGGCTGAACCGTGAAAGGCTGGATGATCTTGTAGCCGCTTTGCGTTGCGCTCGGCGTCGCGAGCGCCTGTTCCGTGCCGCCGGTCGGAACGACCGAGTTCGCGAGGGTATTGCCCTGGTTCTGCGCGAGAACCAGGCGGACCTGTTGATACTGGCCCGCCGGCAGCGCGGTCTGACCGATATCGGCGAGCACGCCGTTGGTCAGCGACAGCAGGTCGATCTTCTGTGGTGTCGCCAGCGTGATCGTCGACCAGCCGGCGTCGTTGTCGGAGGCATTCCCATTCGCATTGACGCGGACCTGCGAGACGGTTATGAAGACATGATCGAAGCCGCATGAAGGCGCATCGGTCATCGCGACGTGCAGCGTGCCGGTTTGCGGGCTGCCGTCATCGCCGCCGCCGCATCCTGCGAGCGCCAACGGCACCGCTGCCGCACATAGTGCGGCCTTCCAGAACGTCTTGTTCATTGTCTTGTCCCCCTCCGAAGTTATTGTGGGTGCAACGAAGCATAGCGTCGGGAATTGCCCACAGTATGGACAGTTTTGAAACGAACCGTAAATTCTGCGTCGGAGCGTAAGGACTGACGCTTCTCGATCGGTATTTGCGATGCAAGGGCCGGTAATGCGGTTCGCGGCGAATGAATTACGTCCGGGAACACGGCCCGTTTCGCGATCGGCGAAAACTTGATCGGTGAAAGCACTGAATCCACCCCGATTATTTCGCCGCTATAGTCGAAGCACGAACGGTAGTCGCGTGCGCCCTGCGCCGCCACCGTTCAGGTAACGACTGTAGACGGATGCTGTATGAAAAACACAATCGAAAAGACCACCGGACCGGTGTGGGGTGTGGCGGCAGGCGTAATCCTGGCTGCCGCGGGACTGAGTCTCGGCATTTTCCCGAAATCGCTGAACAGCATGGGAACCGTAAACGACTTCATGGCATCCGGCGTCGCGATGCTGGGGATCTTCCTCGTCGTCTATTCCACGCACGAACTACGACGAAAACGCCTGAACTGAGCGTCGGGGCACCGTCTCCGCGCCGAACGCTCCAGGCCGACCGCCGGCTCAGGAATGCGCGCGCCCGTCGGTGGAGCCGGAATCGACCAGCAGGTCGTCGACGATGATTTCGCCGGCCGCCCGGCCCGCGCGCAACGCGTTGAGGGTGTCGTCGAACAGGCGGCCGCCATCGTCACCGAGCCGGACCGGCGCCAGCAGGCGCGGCGCGCAGCCGGCCGCGCGAACCTGCACGACCGCCACGAACCCGAACCGAAGCGTGGCGGGTGGCGGCGCGTGGTCGCGCGGTTCGTCTAGCCGGAATTCGCAGCGGACATCGATGGTGTATCCGCGGTAGGTGTACGCACTGTTCATCTGCAGCTCGCTCGGAAGGGAACGCGACGACGGACCGTGGGCGCATGATATCGGCTCGCGCGAGCCGGTGGGGATGGGGTGTCTACCTACTTGAGGATTTCGTGCCGGTAGACGAGCTCGACGATGCGCTTCGTCGGGATGCTCGCGCGCAGCGCATCGACGTTGTCGATACGAAACCACTTGCACGTCTCGATCTCGTTGCTGGCCTGGGCCGTATGCTCCGGGCCGACTTCCGCGAAGAACACATGGTGCACCTTCGCGAGCCCGGTGAACTGCATCGAATAGACGAGATTCTGGCCGACGATGCCGGTTTCTTCCAGCAGTTCCCGATGTGCAGCCTCGAGCGGCGTTTCGCTGCGCTTGATCGTGCCGCCGGGCAACGCCCAGCGCGACGATACGCGCGCAACGAGCAAGACCTGTTCTTCGCGGTAGCAGACGACGGTTGCGCGTTCCTTGACGGGAACCGCACTGGCTTCCGGCGTATTCGTGGGGACGGGAGCTTGAGGCATGATCCGATTCTAGCGAGAGTCGGCCGCCCGTCCAAGCGGGAGCCGCCGAGCGCGCCGCGGCCCGTCGGTCGGGCCGCGTTGCGATGGAATCCGTAGCGTTACTTCTGTTCCGGCAAGAACCAGTTCATCACGAGCGCGCAGATGCCGCCCGTCGCGACGCCCGATTCCAGCACGTTCTTCAGTGCATGCGGCAGGCTGTTCAGGATATCCGGCACTTGCGACACGCCGAGGCCGAGCGCGAGCGACACCGCGATGATCAGCAGCGCACGGCGATCGAGATGGATGCCGGACAGGATGTTGATGCCCGATGCGGCCACCGCGCCGAACATCACCATCGCCGCACCGCCGAGCACGGGCTCGGGCACGGCCTGCAGCGCGCCCGCGACGACCGGGAACAGGCCGAGCACCACGAGCATGCCCGCGATCCAGATGCCGACGTAGCGGCTTGCGACGCCGGTAATCTGGATCACGCCGTTGTTCTGCGCGAACACGGAGCTCGGGAACGTGTTGAACACGCCGGCCAGCAGCGAGTTCGCGCCGTTTACGAGCACGCCGCCCTTGATCCGTTGCATCCACACCGGTCCCTCGACCGGCTCCTTCGAGATCTTGCTGGTGGCGGTGACGTCGCCGATCGCCTCGAGCGACGTGACGAGGTAGATGATCAGCATCGGCACGAACAGCGACCACGAGAAACCGATGCCGAAGTGCAGCGGCGTCGGGACCTGGAACAGCGCGGCCTGATGCACGCCGGTAAAGTCGAGGCGGCCCAGCACCGCAGCCGCGGCATAGCCGATCACGAGCGCGATCACGAGCGCGGTGCTGCGCACCCACACGATCGGCACGCGGTTCAGCAGGATGATCGTGCCGAGCACGAGGCACGACAGCGTCAGGTTCTGGGCGCTCGCGAACGTGCCGTTGGCCATCGCGCCGTAGCCGCCGCCCATGCTGATCAGGCCGACCTTGATCAGCGTGAGGCCGATCAGCAACACCACGATGCCGGTGACGAGCGGCGTGATCAGGCGCTTCACGAACGGCAGGATGCGCGACACGCCCATCTCGACGAACGAGCCGGCGATCACGACGCCGAAGATCGCGGCCATCACGGTCTCGACCGGCGTGCCCTGCTTGACCATCACGCTGCCGCCGGCGATCAGCGGGCCGACGAAGTTGAAGCTGGTGCCCTGCACGATCAGGAGGCCGGCGCCGAGCGGACCAAAGCGCTTGCACTGCACGAAGGTCGCGATACCGGAAATCACCAGCGACATCGACACGATAAGGGTCGTATCGCGGCTCGATACGCCGAGCGCCTGGCAGATCAGCAGGCCGGGCGTGACGATCGGCACGATGATCGCCAGCAGGTGCTGGAGCGCGGCGACGAAGGCGACCATCGGCGCGGGCCGGTCATTGGGGCCATAAACGAGGTCGCGCGACGAATCGGCGTCGTCGGTGCCGTGGGAGGCAGATCGGGCGGGGGAGGCGGGTTGCATGGCGAGCGGGCCGGACAGGATGGAAAGTGCGGCATTTTAGCCGAAGGGCCGGCTGGCGCCCCCGGCGCGATGCAATGGTCGGGATTCGGGAAAGCGGTGCCGGATCCGTGTCGTCGAGGGCGTGGCGCCGCCCCGGTTTGTCAGCGCGTGCGGCCCGGCGGGCGCTCCGGCGGACAGCTGGCGGGCAACTGGCGGACCGTCCGTCCGGGCAGGGCACGTCGGTCATCGCGGCCGCCGTGCGCGGCGTCGAGGCGCTGGCACAGTCGCTTGCGCTGGAGCTCAGGCCGATTCGCGTGAACGTCGTCGCGCCCGGTTTCGTCGACACGCCGCTGTACGACGCATTCGGCCCGCAAGCGCGCGACGCGATCCTCGGCGGGGCCGCGTCGTCGTTGCCGGGCGGCCGCGTCGGTCGCGCCGATGAAGTCGGGGAAGCGATCGCGTTCCTGCTGGGCAACCGTTTCATGAATGCCGAGATCCTGCACATCGACGGGGGCGGCCGGCTGGTGTGAGGCGCGGGCGTTGCGTGCGGATCGTGATGCTTCAGTCGGCGGCGCCCGTTTGCGTGCCGCGCGCCCGTGCGCGCGGTGCGCGGGCCGCCGGATACGCGCGTTTGCACACGTCGATGACGACATCGCGCAGACGGCGATGCACCGGGTCGCGCTGCATCCGCGGATGCCAGAGCGCGGAGATCAGGATCTCGGGCAGCCGGACCGGTATCGCGAAGGTGCGCAGCCCCAGCGCGTCCACGAGCCCCGGCGTGAATGCGTTGCCGAGGCTCGAGCGCGGCACGAGCGCAATCAGGTCGGTGCCGGCCGCGACGCGCATCGCATCGGGATAGCCGGGCACCACGACCTGAACGATTTGGGCGGGCGCGAGCGTGTCTGCCGGACCGTTCGCCGGCCCGCCGAAGTCGCCGAGTTGCGATGCGATCACGTGACGGCAGGCCGCGTAGCGCGCGGGCGTGATCCGGGCCGCCGCGAACAGCGGATGCCCGGCGCGTGCCACCGCGACGTGTCCGTCGTGAAAGAGCTCGCGCGTGTGCAGTTCGGGCGCGTCGTCGCCGCGCTTGCCGATTTCCAGGTCGACCATGCCGTCGCGCAGCGGCCCCGGATCGCGGTCGAGCCTGGCGACGAATCGCACGCGCACACCGGGTGCGATTTCGCCGATCGCGGCGACCACCGGGCCGGCGAGCATGTCCATGAACGACGCCGCCGCACGGATGGTGAACGTGGACGACAGCGTGGCCATGTCGAGATCGGCCGTGGCTGGACGAAGCACGGCACGGGCATCGCTCGCGATGGCATGCACGCGATCGCGCAACGCCGATGCGTGCGGCGTCGGCACGAGCCGGCGTCCGGCGCGCACGAGCAGTGGGTCGCCCGTGGCGGTGCGCAGCCGCGTGAGCGTGCGGCTCATCGCGGAGGTGCTCAGTCCGAGCCGGCGCGCGGCGCCGGTCACGCTCCCTTCGGTCAGCAGCACGTCGAGCGCGGTGACGAGGTTCAGGTCGATGTCTTCCATCCGGACAGCATACGGCATCGCACGCCGTGACAGGGCGTTTAATGCAACTATTGATTGAGTTCGGTGCGTCTGGTGCATGTGAAGGTGCACGCCTATAGTGGCTGGATGACGAACGCCGGCAAAGGTGAAATCCATGCAATCGACTTTATCGAACCCCAGGACACCATCGATCCTGCTCGTCGCGGCCTCGCGTGGCCTCGGGCTTGCGATGGCGGAACAGTTCCTGAACAAGGGCTGGCACGTCACCGGAACCGTGCGCGCGGCATCGGGGCGCACGCAGCTGCACGCGCTCGCCGAACGCTTCGACGGACGGCTCGAGGTCGAGACGCTCGACATCTGCGAGCCGGAACAGCTGACCGCGCTGCGCGCGCGCTTGTCGGGCCGGCGCTTCGACATGCTGTTCGTGAACGCCGGCACGACCAACGATCCGAACGAAACGATCGGCGAAGTCACGACCGACGAATTCGTGCGCGTGATGATCACGAATGCGCTGGCGCCGATGCGCGTGATCGAGGCGCTGCAGGATCTCGTGACCGCGGACGGCCTGATCGGCGCGATGTCGTCGGGGCAGGGAAGTGTCGCGAACAACGTGAGCGGAATGCGCGAGGTCTACCGCGGCAGCAAGGCCGCGCTGAACCAGTTCATGCGCAGTTTCGCGGCGCGTCAGGCCGGCACGCCGCGCGCGATGGTGCTGATGGCGCCGGGCTGGGTCCGCACGGAACTCGGCGGGCCCGATGCGCGATTGACGATCGACGAAAGCGTGCCGAGCCTCGTGAACGTGTTGATCGAGAAGCAACGGCGCGCGGGGCTCGAATACCTCGATTACCAGGGGCGCACCGTGCCGTGGTAGCGGCCGGAGCAGCGGCGCGCGTGACGCGGGCAAAGCCGGCCGGCCAGGGCATCGCGCCGGCATGCGACGAACCCACCGCGAACCGGTCGCGCGAAGCGCTGCCGCCGCGTGCGTGACGATGCGCTGCGCGCACGGCGCCGATTCAATACAATGCGACGTCTGGGCGTCGGCATCGTGTCGGGCCGCCGAGCGCCACCTTCGACGAGCAACCGCGCATTGTGGAATGACGACCCGTCATGACGGGCCGCTGGCGAATACGGAGCGCAGCATGAACGAACCTTACCTGCAGGTCATCGCGCATTTCTTCGCGAAACCCGGCAACGGCGACCGCGTGATCGAACTGCTGGCCGAACTCGCGCCGGCCACGCGCACCGAGCCGAAAAACCTCGACTATGCGTACTTCCGGTCGCCGGTCGATCCCGACCACATCGTGATCCTCGAGCGCTACAGCGATGCCGACGGCCTCGACGTTCATCGGGAAACGCCGCATTTCCAGCGGATCGGTGTCGGCGCGATCATTCCGCTGCTCGATCGCCGCGACGTGACGCGCTACATGGTGCAGCCGGACACCGGCACGGCGACGCCACCGGGAGACGCCCGATGAACCCGTTTCAATTCCGTACCGTTCCGACTCAGATCGTCGAATTCGGCGCCGCGCGCCGGCTCGGCCCGCTGTTGCGCGAACGCTTTCCGGCGCTCGCGCGGCTATGCGTCGTCACGGACGCGTTCCTGCATCGCAGCGGCGTGCTTGCGCCCGCGCTGGAGAGCCTCGCCGCGCACGGCTGGCAGGTGACCGTGATCGACGACGTGATCGCCGATCCGCCCGAGCACGTCGTGCTCGAGGCGACCGCGCGGGCGGTGGCGGCCGATGCGGAAATCGTGCTCGGCCTCGGCGGTGGTTCGTCGATGGACGTCGCGAAGCTGATCGCGGTGCTCGCGCCGGGGCGGCAGGCGCTGGCCGACATGTACGGCGTCGACAAGGTTGCAACGTCGCGGCTGCCGCTCGTGCAGATGCCGACGACGGCCGGCACCGGCTCCGAAGTGACGGCCGTGTCGATCGTCACGGTCGGCGAGGCGCGCAAGATGGGCGTCGTGTCGCCGCACTTGTTCGCGGACGTCGCGATCCTCGACGCCGAGTTGACACTCGGGCTGCCGCGCGCGGCAACGGCCGCGACGGGCATCGACGCGATGGTGCATGCGATCGAGGCCTATACGTCGTCGAGGCTCAAGAATCCGGTGTCCGACATGCTGGCCGTGCAGGGATTGACGCTGCTGTCGCGCAACCTGCTGAAGGCCTGTGACGACGGCCGCGATCGGCACGCGCGCGAAGCGATGCTGGTCGGCGCGATGTTCGCCGGCCAGGCATTCGCGAACGCGCCGGTCGCGGCCGTGCATGCGCTGGCCTATCCGGTCGGCGGCATTTTCCACGTGCCGCACGGGCTGTCGAACGCGCTCGTGCTGCCGCATGTGCTGCGCTTCAACGCACCGGCTGCCGCGCCGCTGTATGCGGAGCTCGCGGCGATCGTCGCGCCGTCGGCGAGCGGTAGCGACGAAGCGAGGACGCAGGCGCTGATCGACGAGATCGATCGCCTGATCGTCGCGACGGGCATTCCGCGCACGCTGCGCGAGGTCGGCATCGGCGAGGGCGACCTGCCGAGGATGGCGTCGGACGCGATGCTGCAGACGCGCCTGCTCGTGAACAATCCGCGCGAAGTCACGGAAGCCGATGCGCTGGCGATCTATCGGCAGGCATGGTGATGCGGCGCGTGTGACTTGCCGCGCGCGAGCGCATTGACGCAGGCCTGTGCCTGCACGACGCCGATGCCGCCGCAGGCCAGGATCGTGTCGAACATCGGACGCCAATGACTCGTCGTCCTCACCGTCCGGGTCCGCGCGTATTCGAGCTTGTTGTCTTCGCTCTGCAGCGGCAACTGCTCGTTCGCGAGGATGCACTTGACGTGGATGAACGGGTGCTCCACCAGATCGGCCTTCGTTGCGATCGGGCCGAAGCGGTCGGGACTGGCGGGGGCGGCCACCAGCACGCGGTCGACCGTGCCGGGCGGATGCGCGACGAACCGATACTCGGTATTGGTTCGGCGGCACGCGCCAAGGGCGCATGAGATCACCGATACCGTGAGCGAAAATCCGGTTCATGCAATCGACGGGAGACGACATGACGCAACGGGACGAAGCAGCGCGCACGCGATGCGTCGCGTGGCAGGTCACGCAGACCTGGCGCGCGGCGGAATGGTGCCGGCTCGTCGAGACGCGCGCGGGCATCGACCTGTCGGGCGCGGTGGCGGGCGCGATCGACGGCACGCCGTTTCGCGTCGACTATTCGATCGCGTGCGGTGCCGACTGGCTGACGCGATCGGTGCACGTGACGGTCTGGCTCGGCGCAGCGCCGGCCCGGCGATTCGCAATCGAGCGCGACGCGGGGCGCTGGACGATCGACAGTGTCGACGCGCCGGCCCTTGCGGGCGCGACCGACATCGATCTCGGCTTCAGTCCGTCGACCAATACGCTGCCGATCCGGCGTCTCGGGCTGGCGGTCGGCGCGTCGGCCGTCATCCATACGGCCTGGCTGCGATTTCCGGCGTTCGAGATCGTGCGCGGCGAGCAGCGCTATACGCGCACGGCGGAGCCCGTTTACCGCTACGAGAGCGGCACGTATGCGGCCGATATCGCCGTCGACGATGCGGGCCTCGTTACCGATTACGACGAGTGGTGGCGGACCGGCGCGACGTGTTCGCCCTGACGCGACGCAGCGTCAGCGTGCGTTGGCAACCGTCACCTTGCCGGGAATCAGCTTCAGTGCGCTGAACGCGTCGGCGATGTTCTGCTGATACGCGAGCGTCGCATCGGTGACGGGCTGCACGCCATAGCCGGTGCGCTTGAGCGCGACTTCGAGCGTCGGCGCGTCGAGGCCGACGAGCGGCGACAGTTGCGCGGCGACTTCCTGAACGTGGTCGCGTCCCCAGCGATCGACCGCGTCGACTTCGTCGAGCAGCGTGCGCAGCACCTGCGGCTGCGCGACGGCATACTTGCGCGCGGCGAGGTAGTACTGTGTGTTGCGCACGAGCCCGTCGCCGTTCGCGACCACGCGTGCGCCGAGCTGCCGTTCGGCGGCCGCCAGGTAGGGATCCCAGATCACCCACGCGTCGACGCTGCGCTGCACGAACGCGGCGCGCGCGTCGGCGGGCGTCAGATAGATCGGCTGGATGTCGGCATACGTGAGGCCCGCATGCTCCAGCGCCTTCACGAGCAGATAGTGGACGTTCGAACCCTTGTTGAACGCGACCTTCTTGCCGCGCAGCTGCGCGACGGTTCGGATCGGCGAATCGGGCAGCACGACGATCGCCTCGCCGTGCGGCGCGGGCGGTTCGTTGCCGAGATAGACGAAATCGACGCCCGCGGCCTGCGCGAAGATCGGCGGCGTCTCGCCGACCGTGCCGACGTCGATCGCGCCGGCGTTCAGCCCCTCGAGCAACTGCGGGCCGGCCGGGAACTCGAGCCATTGGACCGTCACGCCCTGGCTCGCGAGCCGCTTCTCGAGCGTGCCGCGCGCCTTGAGCACGACGAAGTTGCCGTATTTCTGGAAACCGATGCGCAGCCGCTTGTCGCTGCCCTGCGCCAGTGCAGGCGTGCCCGCGAGCGGGCCGAGCGCGAGCCCGGCCAGTCCGGCGGCCGCGCCGTGCAGCCACTGGCGGCGTCGCGGATTTGCCGGGGTCGTTTCAAGATCTGCGTACGGTGTGTCGTTCATCGAGGCGTCCTGCTGACGGGTTCACGGAAGCGCACTTGCGGCGCGACCGGCACATGACGCAGCCGGATGCGTGCGCTGCGCGCGGCCGGCCGGCCCGCGCCGGATGCACGACGATACGGCCGCGCGAATCGGCAGCCAACCAATGAATCCGCATATGCAAATCAGCGGCCGGACGATACGTGAACGACGAGGCGGCAGGGCGTCGCCGCACTCAATCGGTGCCGAGCGGGCTTTCCTCGATCGAGTCGACGCGATCAGGGTAAAACGCGAGGTGCGCGCGAATCGATTCGACGGCCGGGTTCGGATGCTCGTACGTCCACACCGCGTTGGTCGCGCGTTCGCCGCCGACGGGAATCGAGTAATACGCGCAATCGCCCTTGTACGGGCAGTACGTCGCATGGTCGGTGCGTTGCAGCAGCGCCATGTCGGCGTCCTCGCGCGGAACGTACAGCACGACCGGATAGCTGGCTTCGCGCAGCGCCAGCGCGTGGCGCGTATCGGCGACGATCTTGCCGGCCACCTTGACCACGACGCGCGATGGATGCGGTTCGATCGTGATCGGGTGATCGGGGCCCGGAGACTTCACCGGACGAGAGGGCGTATCGGGGCTGATCGACATCGTGGGTCCTCCAGGAAGGGGTGGCGCGCCGACGGGCACGCCGTGCCGCAACGTGCACGCGGGCGAATCCCCGCGCGCCGGTGCTGGCGTTGACCAGCCGATACGATGCGCCAATTCCGGAGAACCTGCAGGGGGCCGGAAGGCCGTGCGCGAATGGCGTCGCTGCATGACGCACAACGGCGGCGCATGGCAGCCGGACTCCGCCGGCATGTCCTCGACGCTCGCGCGGACATCTTCATGCAGCGGCAGCGGGATGCATCCGCTGCGATAAGCAACGCGGAATTAATTGGTAAGCGATCGGCGGGCGGCGCGCGAAGATCGGCGGTCGTCATTCGCATGACAGTCCTTTGATCGCCACCATGAAGATTCCATTCGTCTCGTTCGCCGCGCATCGTGCGCGGCCCGCATCCGTTGCGGTTGGAGCGCTGCGCGGCATGGCCGCGTCGCTGCTGCTCGCCGGCGCGGTCGCGCACGCGTTCGCGGCGCCGGCCGGCAAGACGCTCGTATTCTGCAGCGAAGGCAGCCCGGCCGGCTTCGACCCCGGCCAGCACACGACCAGCACCGATTTCGACGCGAGCACGTACACCGTCTACAACGGGCTCGTGCAGTTCAAGCGCGGCACGCTCGAGCTCGCGCCGTCGCTCGCGACGAGCTGGGACGTGTCGTCCGACCAGCGCGTCTACACGTTTCACCTGCGGCGCGGCGTGAAGTTCCAGACGACCGCGTGGTTCAAGCCGACGCGGCCGTTCCAGGCGGACGACGTCGTGTTCACGTTCCGCCGCATGCTCGACCCCGATGATCCGTTCCGCAAGGCCTATCCGGTCAGCTTCCCGTACTTCAGCGATCTCGGATTCGACCGCAACATCGAGCGCATCGAGAAAGTCGACGACGATACGGTGCGCTTCGTGCTGAAGTCGCCCGACGTCGTGTTCGTGCGCAATCTCGCGATGGCGTTCGCGTCGATTCTGTCGGCCGAATACGCGTCGCAGTTGACGGCGCGCCATCGCGAGGCCGACATCAACCAGTTCCCGGTCGGGACGGGGCCGTTCCAGCTGCGCGCGTACCAGAAGGACGCGACGATCCGTTACGACGCGAACCCCGACTACTGGAAGCCGGACGACGTGAAGCTCGCGCATCTCGTGTTCGCGATCACGCCCGATCCGGCCGTGCGGTTGCAGAAGCTCACCGCGGGCGAGTGCCAGGTGTCGGTGTTCCCGCGGCCGGCCGATCTCGAGACGGTGCGGCGTGATCCGAAGCTGACGCTGTTTTCGGGGACGGGCTTCAACGTCGGCTTCGTCGCGTACAACACGCAGCATCCGCCGCTCGATCGTGTCGACGTGCGGCGCGCGCTCGACATCGCGATCGACAAGACGGCGATCATCAAGACCGTATTCAACGGCGACGCGACGATCGCGACGAACCCGATGCCGCCCGCGCAATGGTCGTACAACCCGCGTCTGAAGGACGCGCCGCGCGATCCGGCCGCGGCGAAGGCGCTGCTCGCGCAAGCAGGATTCCCGAACGGTTTCGACCTGACGCTGTGGGCGATGCCGGTGCAGCGCCCGTACAACCCGAACGCGCAGCTGATGGCGCAACTGATCCAGCAGGATTGGGCGAGGATCGGCGTGCGCGCGAAGATCGTCAGCTACGAGTGGGGCGAGTACAACCGCCGCGCGAAACGCGACGGGCAGCACGACGCGATCCTGTACGGCTGGTCGGGCGACAACGGCGACCCCGACAACTGGCTCGGCACGCTGCTCGGCTGCGACGCGGTGCACGGCAGCAACCTCGCGAAGTGGTGCAATGCGGATTTCGAGCGGCTCGTCGGTGCGGCACGCACGAACGCGGACGTCGCGAAACGCACGTCGCTTTACGAGCAGGCCCAGGTCGTGTTCAAGAATCAGGTGCCGTTCACGCCGATCGCGACATCGATCGTGTCGCTGCCGATCTCGAAGCGCGTGCACGGGGTGACGTTCTCGCCGCTCGGCGGGCACCGGTTCGACGGTGTCTGGCTGGATTGAGGAAGGGAAGCCGGCGCGCGTGCGCCGGCTGTCGGCGCGGAGGTCGGTTCAGTGCGACCGCGGCGTGCAATATTTTCCTGATCGTGCTGGCGTGCACGAAAAGAATGCCGGGCAACGCACGCGAGAGTTTGTTCTGAATTCTCAAATGCGGAGCGCGCTGCATTTCGAAAAACTGAATAAAAATCATCGAATTGCACGGCGGCAGAAATGACCCGTCCGGGCATTAACATTCTTACTTCGAGCCGTGACCGGTCTGCCGCTCCACGAGGAAAAAGCGGTAAATGACGTGCGCGTATTTCATCGCTGACGCGCTCCGCCAATAAATGCATTCCGACGCCAAATTATTTGAATTCATCCAAAAAATTGTCTATACCCTAGACGAATTGGCGTGATCCGCATCGTGTCAATGCGGCCTTGCGACAGACGCGCGAATGTAGCGGCCAATGCCGTTGCCGTACACCGCACGTGCAGCGATCGAATGGATTGCGGGGAATGCGCACGGCCGATGCCGAGGCCGCCGCATGAGTCAAGAATGGGGGAACGCCGTGCGCACCACCCCGTGTAACACCGCGTCATTACATTCAACGGTCGATCACCGACCCCGCCACACGGAGGTTGTCATGCTGCAATACGTCAAGACCTTGCTGCGCGATGAACGTGGTGTCAGCTCGCTCGAATACGCGGTTCTGGCCGGCATCGTCGTTGTCGCACTGGCGGCGGTCGGGGTGATTCTCAGCAGCACGTCCGGCGGCTTGCCGGCCGTGTTCACCGCGCTGATCAACAAGGTCACGGCGTTGATCTGATCTCCTGAACCCGCGCGCCGTCGGCGGACACACGGATCCGCAGCGGTACGACGTATCCAGCCGGGGCGCGCCGACGGACGGCTCTCCGATGCTCTTTCTCGTACAGTCGGCGGCGACGCTCGTGCTGGCGTTGCTCGCGACGCAGGACCTGCGCGAGCGGCGCTTGTCCAATGGCGCCGTGCTGGCGTTCGCGATGCTGTATCTGATCGCGGCGGCACTCGCGCGCGACGGGCTCGCGCAACTCGCCGGTCACGTGGCGACCGCCGCGGCGATGCTGTTGCTGTTCGCCGGCCTGCGTCATGCGGGCTGGATCGGTGGCGGCGACGTGAAGCTGGCGGCGGCGGTGTTCCTGTGGGCCGGCCCGACGCTCGCGTTCCCGGTGTTGACGATCGTCGCCGCGAGCGGCGCCCTGTACGGCGTCGCTGCGCTCGCGGCCGTCGCATGGCGGCGTCACACCGCGCCGGCACGTGCGATCGCGCCGCGCGGCGTGCCGTATGGCATCGCGCTCGCGCTCGGCGGTGCGCTGGCCGTCTGGGTGCCGTTTCCTCACGCCGTTTCGCTTACCTAGGCCGGGGGACGCGCGCCGCCATGCCCAAACCCCTGAGAATGGCCGTGCTGATCATCGCCGCCGCGATCGGCGCGTTCATCCTGCGCCAGCTGTACGTCGCCGCGTCCACGCCGTCGGCGCCCGGCGAAGCGGCCGAGGTGAGCGTGCGCGTCGCTGCGGCGGACCTGCCCGAAGGGCTGCTGCTGCGCGACAACGATCTCGCGTGGAAGCGCATGCCGCGCACGCAGGTGCCGGCCGGTGCGTTCGTCGAGTCGCAACCGGGCGCGGACCTGAAAGGCGCGCTGCTGCGCAACCGTGTCGACGCCGGTGCGCCGATCCGCGCGGACAACGTGATTGCGGCCGGCGCGCCGGATTTTCTCGCGGCCGCGCTGCAGCCCGGCATGCGGGCGATCTCGGTGCCGGTCGACGACGTGTCGGGCAATGCGGGGCTGATCCAGCCGGGCGACTTCGTCGACGTGGTGCTCACGCAGGAGATCGGCGGTTCCGCGACGACGCCCGGCACGTTCGAAGCGGAGACGGTCGTGCGGCGCGCGCGCGTGCTCGCGGTCGGCTCGGAATTCCAGCGTGCGAAGACGCCCGCGAGCGCGCCGGACGTGCCGGTCCGCGCGCGCACGGTCACGCTCGAGGTCGCGCCGCGCACCGCTCAGGTCGTGCTGGTCGCGACGCGCCTCGGCTCGCTGTCGCTGGCGTTGCGCAGCTTTGCGACGAGCGATCGCCGCCAGGCGGCGGGCGGCGACGAACAGGAGCCCGATACGCCGCCGGTGTGGGCCGGCGACGTGTCGCGCGCGGCCCGCGACGCGGCGCGGGTACCGTCCGGGAGAACGGACGGCGGCGCGCGGCCGCCATCGCAGGGCAATACGGTCGTGATCTATCGCGGCTCGTCGGTCGACGACGGGTCGCGCGGCAGCGGCATCGGCACGCCGGGCTTGCCGCCGCTGCCGTCCGGTTGGCCGGGCATGCCAGCCACGCCAGGCATGCCGGTTGCGCCGGCTGCGCCTGCGGGCGGCAATGTCGCCGCGGACGCAACGGCGCAAGCGCCGCGGGCGTCCGTGCCGCAGTGACGGGATGACGATTCGGGCTGGCCGCCCGGCGGCCGGCATTTGACGGGAAGACGCATGGTGCGCATGGTTCGTTGGATCGCTTTCTGGTGCCTGGCCTGCATCGTCGCGCCGGGCGTCGCGCTTGCGCAGCGCGCGCAGGCGGCGGACGCCGGCGCGGCGTTGTCGATTGCGACCGGCAAGGGCGAGATGCTGTCGCTGCCCGAACCCGCGACCGCGATGTTCGTCGCGGACCCGAGCATCGCGGACATCCAGGTGCCGTCGCCGCGCACCGTGTTCGTGTTCGGGAAGAAGGCCGGCACCACCACGCTGATCGCGCTCGGTGCGAACCATCGACCGATCCTGCGCCGCACGGTGATCGTGCAGGTCGACACCGCGTCGCTGCAGGCGGTGCTCGACAGCCGCTTTCCGCAATTGAAGCTGTCGGTGTCCGGCGCGCCGGGCTCGCTGATGGTGTCGGGCAAGGTGCCGAGCGCAGCCGACGCGGACGCCGTGATGCAGTCGCTCACGCCTTATCTCAACGACAAGGAAAAGATCGTCAACCGGCTCACGCTGTCGCGCCCGATCCAGGTGAACCTGCGCGTGCGCGTGACCGAGGTGAGCCGCAACGTCACGCAGCAGCTCGGCATCAACTGGAGCTCGCTCGGCGCGGCCGGCAACTTCGTCGGCGGACTGTTCAACGGGCGCACGCTGATCGATCCGACGACCAAGCTGTTCAACCTGTCGCCGACCGGCGCGTATTCGATACTCGGCGGTTTCCACGCGGGGCGCTGGTCGATCGACGTCGTGCTCGATGCGCTCGACCAGGAAGGGCTGATCACGATGCTGGCGGAGCCGAATCTCACCGCGATGTCCGGGCAGACCGCGAGCTTCCTCGCCGGCGGCGAAATTCCGATTCCGGTCGCGCAGGCCGGCACCACGACCGGCGCGATCACGGTCGAGTTCAAGCCGTTCGGCGTGTCGCTCGATTTCACGCCGACCGTGCTCGCCGACAATCGGATCAGCCTGAAGGTGCGGCCGGAGGTGAGCGAAATCGATACGAGCAACAGCGTGACGACGGGCGGCGTCACGGTGCCGGGACTCTCCGTGCGACGCGTCGACACGACGGTCGAGCTGTCGAGCGGGCAGAGCTTCGCGATCGGCGGGCTGCTGCAGAGCCAGACGGCGGATACCGTGTCGCAGATCCCGGGGCTCGGCCGGCTGCCGATCATCGGCCGGCTGTTTTCGTCGAAGAACTTCCAGGACAACAAGACCGAGGTCGTCGTGATCGTGACGCCGTACATCGTGCAGCCGACGGGCCCCGGCCAGCTCGAGCAGGCGCTCGACACCGTCGCGCGGCCGAGCAGCGATCTCGAGTTCGCGATCCAGCGCAATCTCGGGATCGACCTGCTGTCGGGCGACACGCCGCGCCTCGTCGGCGCCGCGGGCTTCGTGTACTGACCGGAGGAGCGCGCATGCGAATTCGAACCATCGTCTTCGTCCTGTTGCCGCCGGCGCTGGCGGGCTGCCTGTCGGCGCCGCCGCCGATCAACCTGCCCGATGCGCGCGCGATCGGCTTCGACGGCGTGCACGCGGTGCCGCCCGACTGCGCGAAGCTGATGCAGCCGTCGCATCTCGTCGATGCGGGGTTCGGGCGGCCCGGCGTGCCGTTCGGCTGCGCGACCTACACGAATCTCGCGACAATGCTCGCGCGCCCGGAGGACCTCGTCGCGCCCGTTCCGTACGGCGGCGCGGACGCGCAAGTCGCGGCCGATGCCGTGCGCCGCTACGTCGAGGATCGCGTGAAGCAGCCCGCACCCGACAAGACGTTGACGACGACCGGCTCGCCCGGCCATTGACCCATTTCCGATGCGAAGCGCGATGCCGCCCATGAACGTCCTCGACCGCCAGAACGCCAAGCGTGCCGCCGCAGCCGGAGCGGCGGATCTCGTCGCGGTCGTGTCCGATGCCGGCAGCGAAGACGTGATCCGGCGCGTCGCACAGGATCTGTCGATCACGCGCGCCCATGTGCAGCCGGGCAACTGCGACGACGCGATCCGGCTGTTGCAGCAGCACGAGCGCTCACCGCGCCAGCTGATCGTCGACGTGTCGGATTCCGTGCTGCCGGTATCGGACCTGATGCGGCTCGCCGACGTGTGCGATCCGTCGGTGAGGGTCATCGCGATCGGCACGCAGAACGATGTCGGGCTGTTCCGCAACCTGCTCGGCATCGGTGTGCAGGACTACATCGTGAAGCCGCTGACCGTCGAGTTGATGCGGCGCGCGCTGACCGCGACGGAATCGGTCGTGCAGGCGCGCACCGGCAAGATCGTCGCCTTCGTCGGCGCGCGCGGCGGTGTGGGCGCGACCACGATCGCGGTGAGTCTGGCGCGCTGCCTGGCGGGCGAGAAGCGCCGCCGCGTCGCGTACGTCGATCTCAACCTGCATGGCGGCGGCGCGAACTCGATGCTCGGGCTGTCGAGCAACAACGGGCTGATCGAATTGCTGAACATGGAGCAGCGTCCCGACGACGCGTTGTTCGACCGCATGTTCGTCACGAAGGGCGACCGCCTGCACGTGCTGTCGGCCGAACTGGCGTACGGCGAGGACGCGCCGCTGCGCGACGACGCGCTCGCGTTGCTCGTCGACATGCTGAAGGACCGCTTTCACTACGTGCTGTTCGACGTGGGTATCCGCGCCGGCAAGCTGTTCGAGGACGCGCTGGGGGTATCCGATCTCGTCTATATCGTCGCCGACCGCTCGGTGCACGCCGCGTACGAAGCCGCGCGGCTTGCGCGCTTCGTGAAGGAGCTGCCCGGCGATCGGCTGCTGTCGATGATGCTGAACAACCCGCTCGAACCGGTCAAGGGGCGCGTCGCGCAGACCGACTTCGAGGACGCATTCGGCGGCGTGAGGCTGCGCGAGCTGCCGCACGAGCCGCAGCCGCTCGCAGTCGCCGAGAACCTCGGTGAACCGATCGAGCGCGCGAAACGTCATGGCTTCCTGGACGAGATCCGGTTGCTCGCGAACGGCATCACCGGCGAATCGATGGCCGTCGCCGAGCCGTGGTACGCGCGCTTCGTCAAATGGAGAAAGGGATCGTGACGTTCGGTACCCGCAAGCAGTCGACGCCGGACCCTGCGCCGGCAGGAGCGCCCGCCGCGCCGCGCGACGGCGCGCCCGGACCGGACCCAAGCGCGAGCCCAGGCACGGGTCCGACCGCGAGCCCGGCGTCCGCATCCGCGCGCGCGCTCGCTGCGGCCGAAACCCAGGAGGCGCTCATTCGCTCCGGCAAGTTCGATGCGATTCGCAACGCGGTGTTCTCGTCGATGAACATGTCGGCGGCGCTGATGAAGACGCGCGACGAAGTGCGTGCGGGCATCGAACAGGTGGCCGCGCACACCGTCGAGCGCGAACGTCTGAAGATCACGACGGGCGAGCAGGTGCTGATCGTCGACGCGATCCTGAACGACATGTTCGGTGTCGGGCCGATCGAACCGCTGCTCGCCGACGACACCGTCTCGGACATTCTCGTGAACGGACCCGACCAGGTGTACGTCGAGCGCGCAGGCCGGCTCGAACTCACGCCGCTGAAGTTTCGCGACAACGCGCACGTGACGAGTGTCGCGCAGCGGATCGCGGCGGCGGTCGGGCGTCGCGTCGACGAAAGCAGCCCGATGGTCGACGCACGTCTCGCCGACGGCAGCCGCGTGAACGTGGTCCTGCCGCCGATCGCGATGCGCGGCGCGTCGATCTCGATCCGCAAGTTCGCGAAGCGCGACATCACGCTCGCGCGCATGGCGCACCAGGGCAATATCTCGCACGGAATGCTGCAGGTGCTGAAGGTCGCGTGCGCGTGCCGGCTGAACATCGTGATATCGGGCGGTACCGGTTCGGGCAAGACGACGCTGCTCAACGCGCTTTCGCAACATATCGAGGAGCACGAACGGATCGTGACGATCGAGGACGCGGCCGAGCTGCAACTGCTGCAGCCGCACGTCGTCAGTCTCGAGACGCGGCCGGAGAATACGGAAGGGCTCGGCGGGATCTCGCAGCGCGACCTCGTGCGCAACGCACTGCGGATGCGGCCCGATCGCATCATCCTCGGCGAAATCCGCGGCGCGGAGGCGTTCGACGTGCTGCAGGCGATGAATACGGGGCACGACGGCTCGATGACGACGATCCATGCGAACTCGCCGCGCGACGCGATCAGCCGGCTCGAAAGCATGGTCATGATGGCGAACGCGAACCTGCAACTGCTGTCGATCCGGCGCCAGATCGCGAGCGCCGTTCACCTGTTCGTGCAGGTCGAGCGGATGCGCGACGGCGTGCGCCGCGTGACCCGGATCACCGAGATCGTCGGGATGGAGGGCGAGGTGGTGATCACGCAGGATCTGTTCGCGTTCCGTCAGGGAGACGACACGACGCGGGACGTGGTGAAGGGCGTGTTCGAAGCGTCGTCGCTGCGGCCGGCGTTCGCGCCGCGCGCCGCGTACTACGGTGTCGAGGACGCGCTTTCCGAGGTATTCCGGCAATGAGGGCCGCGGATCTGTTCGCGATCGGCGCGTTCGTCGTGATCCTCGCGGCGGGCCTCGCGCTGTCCGCATTGCTGGAGCGTGCGCGCCATACGCCGGAGCAGCGCATACGCGCGCGGATGCGGCACCTTGCACCATCGCTGGCCGGCCGGGAGTCCGGTGCGGCCGCGGCGCCCGGCGTCGCGCTGTTCAACCTGCCGCGCCGGCAAAGCCGCGCGCGCGCGTGGCTGCAGCGTTATGTGACGCGCGTGCGTGCGGTCGGCGGCGAACGCGGGATGCGGATCGTCGTCGCCGGCACGCTCGCCGGAGCGATCGCCGCGATCGTGGTGGTGGAGCTCGTCGCGCTGCCGCGCGTAGTTCATCCGCTGATCTACGTCGGGCTGCCGCTGGTGACGATGCGCGCCAGCTACCGCGCGCTGGTCGAGCGGTTCCGGCTGCGCTTTCTCGAAGCGTTCCCGGACGCGATCGATCTGATCGTGCGGGCGGTGCGCGCGGGCATTCCGGTCACGCAGGCGATCAGCACGGTCGGCGACAGCGCGGCGGAGCCGGTGCGCTCGACCTTCCGCACGATGGGCGACAGCCTGCGCGTCGGCGCGGATCTGAAGGACGTGCTGACGCTCGCGGCGGACCGGCTGATGATCGCGGACTTCTCGTTCTTCACTGTCTACCTGCTGCTGCAGCGCGAGACGGGCGGCAGTCTCGGCGAAACGCTCGACGAGTTGTCGAGCATCATCCGCACGCGCCGCGACATCCGCCTGAAGACGCGTGCGTTGACCGCCGAGGGGCGGATCACGACGAAGATCATTTCGGCGGTGCCGTTCGTGATGATCGGTGCGCTGTTTCTCGTGAATCGCGCGTATGTGATGCTCCTGTTCGACACGCATGCCGGACGCGTGATGCTGACGATCGCCGCGGTGCTGCTGACGATCGGACTGCTGACGATTCGCAAGATCTCGAAACTGGATACCGCGCGATGACGATGTCGATGCTGGCCGCCCGCGGCCTTGAACTTTTGTTGTTGCTCGCGTGCGTCGCGGCGGCGCTCGTGCCGCCCGGCGGCGGCACACGCCGGCGGATCGCGGAGCGTGTGCAGCAGGCGGCCGGGCAACGTTCGCTGTCGCTGGCGTCGGGGCGGCTGCAGCCGGGCGAGGTGCGTCAGGACCTGACGCGGCGGCTCGCGCAGCTCGGTGAGCGGCTGCCCGTGCTCGACCCGATGCAGCGCGTGAAACTCGCGCTGCAACTGACGCGCGCGGGTTTTCGCGAGCGGCGTGCGGTGTCGTCGATGATCGGCATCAAGCTGAGTTGCGGCGTGCTGTTCGCGGGCGTCGCGATCGTGTTCAGCCCGTACATTCCACGCTTCGGCGAATACTTCGTGATCCGGGCGCTGGCGATGGTCGCCGCGTTCGTGATCGGCGTGATCGTGCCCGAATACGTGCTCGGCGCGATGATCCGACGGCGCCGGCGCATCATCTCCGCGTGCTTTCCGGATGCGCTCGACCTGCTGGTGATCTGCACGATGGCCGGTAACAGCCTCGTATCGGGCGTGCGACGTGTCGCGCGCGAACTCGAGCGCATTTGCCCGCCGCTCGCCGACGAGCTGAAGGTGTGCGCGGACGAGCTGACGCTGAGCGGCAACGTAGCCGAAGCGCTCACGCACTTTGCGATGCGCGTCGACTTCGCGTCGGCGCGCTCGCTTGCCACGACGCTCACGCAATCGCAGCGATTCGGCACGCCGATCACGCAGGCGTTGCGGACGCTGTCGCGCAGCGAGCGGACCGAGCAGATCGTCGCGCTCGAGGAACAGGCCGCGAAGCTCGCGCCGAAGATCACGCTGCCGATGATGCTGTTCATCCTGCCGACGGTCGGCCTGATCGCGGCGGGCCCGGCGGCGATCCGCCTGCTCGAGGTATTCAAATGACACGATCCGTCTTCCGTGCGTTCGCGTTCGCGGCCGCGTTGCCGGTGCTGGCCGGCGGCTGCGCGCCGGGCATCCAGACGCGGCCGGCGCTGTCGCACAAGAGCGACGACCCGCAGGCCGAATTGCGCATTGCCGATAGCGCGCTTGCCGGCGGCAACGTCGATCTCGCGTCGACGCTGTACGAGAAGGTGCTTGCCCGGCATCCCGATTCGCTCCCGGCGCGCCTGGGGCTCGGCGACGTCAACTACCGCGCCGGCGATCTGGAGCGCGCGCGAATTCTCTACGAGCAGGCACGGCAGCAGGCACCCGCCGAACTCGGGCCGCAGATCGGGCTTGCGCGGGTCGCGTTGCGGCAGCGTCGGCTCGACGAGGCCGCACGGCGCTACCGTGACCTGCTGGCCGCGCAGCCGAACCTTCCGCTCGCGGCGGAAGGGCTCGGCACGGTGCTCGATCTTCAGGGCCGCCACGAGGACGCGCAGGCCGTGTACCGGGATGCGCTGCGCGCGCATCCGGACGCGCAGGGGCTGCGCGTCGACCTCGGGCTTTCGCTCGTGCTGGGCAACCGGCCGCGCGAGGGTGTGAACGTGTTGCTCGACGTGGCCGGGCTGCCCGATGCGCCGTGGCAGGCGCGCCAGAATCTCGCGTTCGCGTATGGCGTGCTCGGCAACACCGATTCGGCGAAGAAGCTGCTGTCCGCGGATCTGCCCGCGTCGGCGGTGGCTGACAATCTGCGCGTGTACCAGGCAGTGCGCGCGCAACTCGCGTCGCGCCCTGCGTCCGCCGCCGCACGCCCGTCGACGGGCGCCGCGCTCGAGCCGCGCGCGGTGCCGCACGCCGCGGAGGCCGGAAAATGACACGCGGGGCGATGGGCGCGCGCCGCGCGCGCGGCGTCGTATCGCTTGAATTCGTGCTGATGCTGCCGTTCCTGTTGATGGTGCTGATCGGCATCATCGACACGAGCCTGCTGCTATGCGACAAGGCCGTCATCACGAACGCGAGCCGCGAAGCCGCGCGTGCCGGCGTCGTGCTGCGCGTGCCGATGCTGACCACGGCACAGATCGCAAGCGTCGCATCGAGCTACACGCAGAACAGCTTGATTACCGGCGGCACCGCGACGACGCCGACGGTGACCGTGACACAGGCGAACGGCACGACGTCGGGCACCGCGCTGACGGTGACGGTGACCTACACATATTCGGGGCTGGTGCTGGGTTCGGCATTCAGTGCGCTGACCGGCCCGGTGACGATCTCGGCCAGCTCGGTGATGCTCTATGAATGACGCAGCCGACACGCCGGGGATCGGCGCAGTGCGTGAGCGCGGTTCCGTCGCGCTGTTCTTCCTGATGTTCCTGATTCCGCTGCTCTCGTTCGGCGCGCTGGCGATCGACATCGCGTGGGTAGCCACGGTACGCAACCAGCTGCAGAACGCCGCCGACGCGGCCGCACTTGCGGCGGCCGACGCGATGATGTCGCCGAGCGGCGGCGCGCTGAACTGGTCGCAGGCCGCGCCGGCTGCGAACGGTGTGATCGCGCAGAACGCGGCGGCCGGCGCACCGCTGGCGACCGGCGCGGTGACGACCGGGTACTGGAACGTGACGCGCAGTCCCGCAACGATGCAGCCGACCACGATCACGCCCGGCTCGTACGACGTGCCGGCGGTGCAGGTCACGGTATCGCGCGCGCCGGGTGTGAACGGCGGCTCGATTCCGCTGCTGCTCGGCGGGCTGCTCGGCATTGCCGGCGCGTCCGGCAGCGCGACCGCGATCGCGGTGCTCGCCGCGCCGGGCGGGGTCGCGGCGGGTGGGCTCTTTCCGGTCGCGATCGACCAGTGCGTGTACAACCAGTACTGGAACACGCTGACCAATCAGCCGCTGATCAATCCGCTGACGGGTTTGCCATACGAGTTTACGATCACGAACGGCCAGACTTATGGCTCGCTGTGCATGGGGGGCCAGTGGACGTCGTTCCAGTCGACCGCGAGCGACACGACGACGATGGGCGGCCTGATGGTGACCGGCAATCCGACGACGCTCAATATTGGCGACAGCATTTATCTCGCGACCGGCGTGAAGGCGACGCTCTACACGTCGGTGCCGGTCGGCACGACGGTCGTGCTGCCGGTCGTTACGCAGACGGCGAGCAGCACCTACGTGCCGATCGTCGCGTTCGCGGCGTTCCACATCGACGTGTCGCTCGGCGGCACATACAAGTACATCCAGGGGCACTTCGTCGCCGGCGTGAAAATGACCGGCGTCGCGACGGGCGTCGGGCCGTACTACGGTGTATACGTGCCGCCGCGGCTCGCGCTGTGAGCGTCGTGGCGCGCGCGGCGCAGCAGCACGAGCAGCGCGAAGAGCGTCACGGCCGGGCCGATCTGCGGCAGCTGCAGCCACGGGTTCAGGTATTCGGCGATCGGCAGCGCCCACATCAGCGCGATCGCGGTCTGTTCGCCGCGCAGCCAGCGGTCGCGCCAGCCGATCGACAGCATGCAGGCGATCGCGATGGCGAGCCATGTGAGTTCGTAGTGCCACAGGTACGGGTTGGCCACGAGCGTCGCGACCGTCAGCACGGCCGCGCGCACGCGGGTGTCGCGCGACTGCGTCCATGCGATGCAGGCGGCCGCGATCGTAATCGCGGCGATGCACGCATGTGCCGCATACGCGGCGCCGAGCGGCACGCCCGAGAGCCGGAACGCCGCGAACGGCGTCGGCGACGCGAGCCAGAACACGACGCCGTGTTCGAGAACGATCGAGCGTGCGAGGCCCGCGCTGGCGACGAACTGGCGCCACGACTCGATCCCGCAGACCAGGACGCTCAGCGCGACGAACGTGCCGGTGGCGAGCGCAGCCCACGCGATCGTGCGCCATGCGCGTGTCGCCACCAGCACGAACGGGAACAGCAGCGCCATCTGCGGCTTGACGGACAGCAGTCCGATGCAAAGCCCCGCCAACATCGGCCGCCGCTCGGCCCAGTGGACGGCCAGCGCCGCGCACGATGCTGTCAGGAACGTGTTTTGCCCGAGCGCCGCGGTGACGAACACGCACGGCGCGACGGGCAGCGCAACCATGCCGGCGCGCCATGCGCCGGGAATCATGCCGAGACGGGATACGCGCCACGCGGCGAGGCCGAGCACGGCGACGCCGAACGCGACGAACAGCGGATAACCGAGTGCGAAGCGCAGCAGCGCCAGCGGCGTCACGAGCAGCAGATAAGTGGGCGGGTACAGCCACGGGGCGAAGGCGTCGCGACGAAGGTTGGGGAACAGCTCGGCCGACAGCCGCGAGAATACCGAGAAATCGTATGCCTGCGAGGGCGAGCCGTGCAGCATGACGTACGACGCGGACCAGAACACCGAGAAGTCGGCGCCGGCGCGTGACAGGACGCCGCCGTGTGCATGACGCACGACGGATATCCAGATCGCGATGAACAGCGCGGACAACGCCAGCATCAGCATGCTGTACAGGACGACGCGTCGCGGTGTGAGCCACGCGACGACCGGGCGCTCCGCCGAGCGCAATAATTGCCGGGGAATGTCCAATTGCCGCCGCCCGGTTCTACTTGAACGACGCTTTGCGAGCGGCGGCGCCGGTTGCCGCCGGCAGCGCCGTCCGGCGACGTGCCGAGTTCGCACGCTTCATCGGGAACTGCAGCAGCTTCGATGCCGGCTGCCCGGCGGCATCGCGCTCGGCACGGTAGCGCCGCCTCACGAGATAGACGGGGCGCTGCTTGGACTCGTGATAGATCCGGCCGAGGTATTCGCCGATCACGCCGATGCCGATCAGCTGGATGCCGCCGACGAACAGCACGACGGAAATCAGCGACGGGTAGCCATGCACCGGATTGCCGAACAGCAGCGTTCGCACCACGATGAAGGTGCCATACACGAGTGACAGCATCGCGAACGTGAGGCCGACGTAGGTCCATACGCGCAGCGGAACGGTGCTGAAGCTCGTGATGCCCTCGAGCGCGAAGTTCCAGCGGCGCCATCCGGAGAACTTCGAGCGGCCGCCACTGCGCGGCGCGCGCGTGTATTCGACGATCGCGGTGCGAAAGCCGACCCACGCGAACAGCCCCTTCATGAACCGCCGCCGCTCCGGCAGCGCGCGCAGCGCATCGACGACCTCGCGATCCATCAGGCGGAAATCGCCGACGTTTTCCGGCATTTCGACTTCGGACAGCGCATTGTGCACGCGATAGTAGAGCGTCGCCGCCGCGCGCTGCAGGTACGGATCGCACATCCGGTCGGTGCGTTTCGCGGCGACGACTTCGGCGCCGCCGCGCCAGTGTTCGATCATCGCGGGAATCAGCGCGGGAGGGTCCTGCAGGTCGGCGTCGATCAGGATCACCGCGGCGCCGGCGGCCTCGTCGAGGCCCGCGGTGAGCGCCGCTTCCTTGCCGAAGCGGCGCGTGAGATCCACGACGTGCACGCGCGGGTCGCGGCCGGCGACCGTGACCAGCCGGTCGAGCGTGCGATCGCGGCTGCCGTCGTTGATGCAGACGATCTCGAAGCGGACCCCGGCGATCGACTCGAGAACGGGCAGCGTTTCTGCAAAGAATGCGTCGATCGTTTCCTCTTCGTCGTGAAACGGCACGACGAGCGATATCAGCGGCTTCCTGGCGTGCGTGGACATGCTGCGGTCCCCCGAGAGATCCGGCCGGAGCTGCACCGTATGATTCCGGTTGTCGTTTGCCGAACGCGCGCGGCCCGGTTCGGCGTGAAGTCGGTTCCGGCCTGCTCGTCCACTGCGTAGCGGACGACAGGCGTTGCGTTCATTGTAGGCAGGAATCGCCGATTCGTAACACGTATCGGTTGATTTGCGCGCCGGACTGGTTCACCGGGGAAGACATCGGACGGCGGTTGTCTGCGAATCGCGCGCGGTGGCGCTAGGATGACGTTTTCGAGACCGCTGGAGGGCGCGATGCAGGTTCAGGACCTGGCCGGTGCGCCGCTCGATTTCTGGGTGGCGATGGCGGAAGACCTCGGCGCGCCGCGCGTCGACGCCGCGGGGTGCACGGTCATTCACAAACCGGGTGGCATGCCGGTGCCGTATGCGCCGTCGTCGTCGTGGGCGGACGGCGGCCCGCTGGTCGAGCGCTTGCCGTTCGGCGCGTTCGAGCGCGACGGCGGGCACGGCGCGTGGCGCGCGGTGCTGCATCGGGCCGTGCCGGCGGCGGGCGAGCGCTGCACGTTCAACCAGTCGGGGCCGACGCTGCTGGTCGCCGCGATGCGCACGCTGGTCGCGTCGACGTTCGGCGACGACGTGCCGGATCTTGACATGTCGAAGCCGCGTTGAGCGCGCGCGAAGCCGGTCATGCGGCCGACAGGTTGCGTACCGCGATCGACGCGACGTCGACGCGCTTTGGCAGGATCGCGTCCGCGGCTGCGCGGTCGGCGACACGCTGCAGCACGTCGATATCCGCGCCGGTGACGCCGCGCTGCGCGAGCGCCGCCCGGCGCACGATGTCGGCGGCCGCATCGCGCGGCAGGCGCGTGAGCGAAGCATAGACGGCCGCGTAATCGACAGGGTGCGACAAGGCCCACTGGCCGGCGCGCGCCAGTCGCGCAAGCACGTCCGACAGCGCCGCGCGCTTCGATCGATCGTCGAGCGTGTCGACCGGCGACGTGAGGAACGCGAGCCCCGAATTGATCCCGCTGCCGTCGCGCACGATGCGCGCACCGCGCCGCACCACGTGCCCGTAATACGGATCGAAGGTCGCCCAGATGTCGATCTGCTTCGCCTCGAACGCGGCGAACGCATCGACCGGCAGCACGAAGCGCACGTCGACGTCGCCTGGTGCCAGGCCATGTTCGCGGAGCGCGCCGTACAGCTGGTATTGCGAGATGCTGCCGCGCGCCGACGACACGACGACGGTGCGCCCCTTCAGGTCGGCGACGGTGCGCACCGGCGAATCGGGCTGCACGACGATGCCGAGCGACGCCGGTGAGCCGACGCGCGTCGCGACGATCCGCAACGCCGGATCGCCGAGCGCGGCCGTCAGGACGGGCAGGTCGCCGGCCGGCGCGAGATCGATCGCGCCCGCGCGCTGCGCTTCGAACAACGGTGCCGCGCCCTGGAAATTCGCCCAGCGAAACCGGTACGGCACGCCGTCGAGCACGCGTGACGCGTCGGCCAGCGCGCGCAGGCCGCCGGCCTGATCGCCGAGCACCAGGGTGACGTTCGACAGGTTGGGGTCGGCCGCGCGCACGGGCAGTGCGGCGCTGCCGAGCAGCGGTGCGGCGGCCAGGGCGGCCACGCGCAGCAGGGCGCGGCGGCGGGCCGGGGCGGGGGAAGAAGTCATCGACGGCGGGTCCTCGGTGATCCGCGCGCACGCCGCGCGGCTGCCGGGCAGGTTACGGAATCGGTTTCGCGCCGGCAAACATCGAATCGCGAAATGCTTATTCGTTTATTCGCGTGAGTGCGGTGCATGGCGGCGGGGAGAGGCCAAGGCCGCGGCTGCTACGGTGCAGGCTCGACGGCGGCGCGCCGGAATGTCCAGGGTCCGCGGCAGCCCGTTGTTAGCGCGAACGGCCCTAACCCGCGGCCGGAACGGTGCGCAGGAAGGCCCGCACCGCGGGTGCCTTTTCGAAGCGCCGGTGCGCGAGCGCGAGTTCGGACGTGATCGGCTTGCCGGCGATCGGCCGGTACACGACGCCCGGCAACGACACGCAGCCGGCGAGCGCATCCGGGATCACTGCGACCCAGCCGTTCACCGATACGCACGCGAGCACGGCAAGCAATCCGCCCGGCCGCGCGGCGATCACCGGCGCGAAGCGGCCGCGGCGTGCGACTTCGAGCGTGCCGCGTTCCTGTTCGGGCACCGCGAAGCGTGCGTCGGCGAGATCGGCGGCTCGAACGGCGGTCATCGCCGCGTAGCGCGAATCGGCCGGCACTGCCGCGACGAACACGTCGCGCTGTAGCGTGACGATCCGCAGGCCGCCCGGCAACGGTAACGGCGGGCGCACGTACGCGAGGTCGAGCCCACCCGCGTCGAGTTGCTTCGCGACGTCGTCCATCGGCACCTCGCGCAGGTTCAGCTCGATGCGCGGATGCGCGGCGCGGAACGCGCCGACCGTGCGCTGCAGCGTGCCCGAATAGACGGCCGATGACACGTAGCCGATTTCGAGCCGGCCGAGCTCGCCGCGCTCGGCGAGCGTCGCGAGTTCGCGGCCGCGCTGCAGATGCGCGAACGCGGCGCTCGCCTCGGCGAAAAACGCCTCGCCGGCCGCCGTCAGCGTGACCGCTCGGCGCGACCGCTGGAACAGCCGCACGCCGAGCAGCCGCTCGGCTTCCTGGATCCGCCGCGTGAGCGCGGGCGGCGCCATGTCGAGCGCGTCGGCCGCGCGGGCGAAATGCAGGTGCTGCGCGACCGCCAGGAACGCGCGCACGTGACGGAATTCGAGCGGATTCATGATTGCGATTTTAGTCAATGAAACTGCATGGGTATGTCAATGACAGGCAATACGGGGCCAGCCTAGCATACGGCGCATCCCCCTTGCTCCGGAGCCGTCGATGTCCCAGTCTTCTCCCGCCTCGCGCACGGGCGCGCCCGCCGCCGCGCATGCGCGTGCCCGCCGGTCGGCCGCCGCGACGCTCGCGGTCGCCTCGGCGACGTGCTCGCTGATCGTGCTCGACACGAACGTCGTCGCCGTGTCGCTGCCGAGCATCGCGCGCAGCTTCCATGCGAGTTTCGCCGACATCGAGTGGGTCGTGAGCGCCTACATGACCGCGTTCGCCGCATGCCTGCTGCCGGCCGGCGGGCTCGCGGATCGCTTCGGGCGCAAACGCATGCTCGGCGCGGGGCTCGCGCTCTTTGCGCTCGCGTCGCTCGGGTGCGGAATCGCATCGTCGGCCGGCTGGCTGATCGCCGCGCGCGCGGTGAAGGGCGGCGGGGCCGCGCTGTTGCTGACGGCCGCGCTCGCGGTGATCGCGAACCGCTTTCCGGACGGGCGCGAACGGGCCCGCGCGTGGGCGATCTGGGGGATGTGCATGGGGATCGCGACGGCCGTCGCGCCGCTGGTCGGCGGCGCGATCACGCAGTGGATCGGCTGGCGCTGGGTGTTCCTGCTGAACCTGCCGGTGTGCGTGCTGCTCGCGGTCGGCGCGCACGTCGCGATCGACGAGTCGCGCGACCCGCATGCGAAACGGGTGGACACCGCCGGCAGCCTGCTGTTCGGCACGGCGCTCGCGTGCGCGATCGCGGCCCTGATCGGCGCGCCGTCGAACGGCTGGCTTTCGGCCACGACGCTCGGCCGGTTCGCGCTCGCCGCCGCGCTGCTGGCCGCATTCATCGGCGCGGAGCGCTGGCAGGCGCGGCCGATGATCGATCTCGCGCTGTTCCGCCAGCCCCGCTTCGTCGGCGCCGTGCTCGCGATGTTCGGCTATGCGGCGTGCGCGCAGGTAATGATGACGTTCCTGCCGCTGTACCTGCAGAACGCGTTCGGGATGTCCGCGATCGACGCGGGGCTCGGGATGCTGCCATTCGCGTTCGCGATGATCGCGGGACCGTCGCTCGGCGGCATGCTCGCGGCGCGCGTGTCGTCCGGTGGCGTGCTGACGGGCGGGCTCGCACTGATCGGCGCGGGCAATCTCGCGACGGCGGCGCTGACGGCCGGCGGCGACTACCGGCTCGTCGCGCTCGGGATGTTCGTGACGGGCTGCGGCGCCGGCATCATGAACGGCGACACGCAGAAGGCGATCATGGCGTGCGTGCCGCCGAACCGGACCGGGATGGCGTCGGGCATCAGCACGACCACCCGCTTCTCGGCGATCGTGACGGCCGTCGGCGTGCTCGGCGCGGTGCTGGCCGCCAGCACGCACGCGCAACTCGACCGGATGCTGTCCGCCGTACCGGACGTGCGCGCGTTCGTCGATGCGCCGTTCATGTCGAGCCTGCTGGCCGGCGATCTCGCGCAGGCGCTTGCGCACGTGCCGCCGTCGGCCGCGCGCACGCTCGCGAATGCGGCGCCCGTGGCCTTTGCGCGCGGATTCGCCGCCGCGCTGACGGCGAGCGGCGTGCTCGCGCTCGCTGCCGCTGCCATTGCATGCAAGTTGCTTGCGCAACCGATGCGCGACGCGTGACGGATGCTGCGATACGCGCCCCCCCGTTGCACGCGACGGCGCCGAGCCATCGAGCGTGCGATTCAGCGCGGCTTCGTCGCGAGGCGATGGATGCGCGCCGCGCGCGCGACGCGCGATCGCTGCGATGTACCGCAATGCGTCGCCTGCCGGCGGCGTGTGCGCCGCGTCGGTTCGGGCGGGGCGTCGGCGATCGGCGCGTTCGTTCGCGCGTCCGCATCCGCGTCCACGTTCGCGGCGACCGCCGCAACGGACGGCTGTGCGGCCTCCGCGTCGAGCCAGTTGCGCGTCGCTTCGGCGATCAGTGCGCGCAGCCAGCGCACGCCGTCGACGCACGATCCCGATTCGTTCCACGTCATCCGGTACACGATGTCGGGCGGCTCGGCCGGCAGCGCAACCGCGCCGAGCGGCAGCAGCTTCGCGTAGTGGCGCGCGAGCCGGTACGTGGTGGTCAGGATCAGGTCGGAGCGCACCAGCGCATGCGCGGCGAGTTCGAAGTGCGGCAGCGTGACGACGATCCGCCGCTGCAGGCCGACGCGTTCGAGCTGCCGGTCGATCGCGCCGGATGCTTCGAGCCACGACGGCGTCGGGCACAGCTGCGGCGCCTGCGCGAATTCGGCGGCCGTCATCGCGCCGCGCCGCGCGAGCGGATGCGTCGCGCGCATCAGGCACACGACGCGATCGTCGAACAGGTCGTCCTGCCGGAACCGCGACGAGCGGGCGGGGCGGTTGTCGATCACGACGTCGAGCTCGCCATCGGCGAGTGCCCGTTCGTCGTCGAAGCCGTCGCCGAGCGGATGGAACACGAGCTGCGCGTTCGGTGCGCGTTCGCGCAACAGCGCGACGAGCTTCGGCACGAACAGCACGTTCAGATAGTCGGGGCAGCCGATCCGGTAGGTGCGCACCGACGTGCGCGCGTCGAAGGTCGGCTGCTGGATGCGGATGAAGTCGATCACGCGCAGCGCGTTGCGCAGCGGCTCGATCAGCCGCGCGCCGAACTCGGTCGGCACCATCCCGTAGCGGCTGCGCACCAGCAGCGGATCGCCGAGCAGCGTGCGCAGGCGCTTGAGCGCGGCGCTCGTCGCCGGCTGCGACATGTTCAGCCGCACGGCTGCGCGCGACACGGTGCGCTCGGTGAGCAGCACGAGCAGGATGCGCATCAGCCGCGCGTCCAGCACGTCGAGCGCGCCCGTTGCGTCGGACGCGTCGAGGGCAAGGCCGTTCGGCTCCGGTGCGTCCCGCATGTCGCTACGCGTTTGCGCGGCCCGTCATCTGGCGAAGGTGCCCGGCCAGCCGACGATCCGCTTCGGACGCGGCGGCGCATACGTGCGCACCTTCGACGTCTTCAGCTTCAGGCGCACCAGCGACTCGGCGAGGGCGACCGCGGCCGACACGCCGTCGACGACGGGCACGCCCGTGCATTCCTCGATCTGTCGGTCGAGGCCGGCCATCCCGCCGCAGCCGAGGCAGATCACTTCCGCGTGATCGTCCTTCACCGCGCGCGCGGCCTGGTTGACGATCGACTCGATCGCGCGGGCCGGGTTTTCCTCGAGTTCGAGCACCGCGAGACCGCTCGCGCGCACCGATGCGCAACGCGCATCGAGTCCGGCGAGCTTCAGGCGATCCTCGATCAGCGGCACCGTGCGGTCGAGCGTCGTGACGACCGAATAGCGGTGGCCGAGCAGCATCGCGACGCTCGCGGCCGCTTCGGTGATGTCGACGACGGGCACCGTCAGCAGTTCCTGCAGCCCTTCGCGGCCGTGTTCGCCGTAGCCGGCCTGGATCACCGCGTCGTATGGCTCGTCGTAGCTCAACACGCGGTCCATCACGGCGATCGCCGCGAGGTAGCTCTCGAAGTTGCCCTCGACCGACTCCGCGCCGAAGCGCGGCGTCAGCCCGACGATCTCCGTGCCGGGCGATGCGGCGGCGCGCGCCTGCGCGGCGATGGCGTCGGTGATCGATTCGGTCGTGTTGACGTTGACTACCAGGATTCTCATCGGTGCACTCCGTCTGCTGCGTTCAGTGTCGGGCGCAGGCGACCGCGATGTGTTCGCCCGAGCGCTCCTCGTATTGCCGTTTGCGATCGGCCGTCAGCCAGTACACGCTGCCCGCGATGGCCGCGCCGAGCAGCCAGGAGAACGGCGTCATCGCGCTGAAGGCCGGCACGACGGCGAGCGTGATCGAGATCAGCGCGGACGGCACGAGGGCCGCAAGCGCCTTGCGGTTCACGCCGTGCGTATGGAAATAGGCGCCGGTCGGCGCTTCGGTATAGAGATCCGGCACGTTCACGCGCTGCTTGCGCACGAGCCAGTAGTCGACCGTGATGATGCCGTACAGCGGGCCGAGCAGCGCGCCGAGGCCGGACAGGAAATAGACGATCACGACCGGGCTGTTGTACAGGTTCCACGGCAGGATCAGCACCGCGACCGTCGCGCTGATCAAGCCTGCGCGGCGGAACGTCAGGCGGTGGGGCGCGAGGCTCGTCAGCACGAAGGCCGGTGCGACGAAGTTCGCCATGATGTTCACCGCGACTGTCACGATCAGGAAGGCGAGGCAGCCGAGCACGAGGAACAGCTTGTTCGGCACCGTCGCGATGATTTCCGTCGGGCTGTGGATGATCTGGCCGTTCAGCTTGAACTGCGCGCCCGCGAGCACGAAGCTGATCGCCGCGAACACCAGGATGTTCACCGGCAGGCCCCAGAAGTTGCCGACCCGCACCGTCTTCGCACTCGGCGACGAGCGCGCGAAATCGCAGAAGTTGAGCACCAGCGTGCCGTAGATCGCGAGCCACAGCGAGCCGCCCGCGAACACCTCGATCCACATCTTCAGGCCGGTCATCGGCTTGCCGATCGACATTGCAAGATGGCCGCCGGTGCGGCTGAACATCCATGCGGCAAGCGACAGCGTCGTGACGAGAATGACCGGGCCGGCGAGCCCCTCGTACTTGCGGACCATCTCCATCCCGTAAGCGAGGATGCCGATCTGCACCAGCCAGATCGCGACGAACGTGATCCAGCCGAGCGTGGACAGCCCGAGGATCGCATCCTGGTCGAAGGCGGCGAGGCCTGGCCAGATCGCGGTGAGCAGCACGCGCAGCACGACCGATGCGAGATAGGTCTGGATTCCGAACCATGCGATCGCGATCACCGCGCGGATCATCGCGGGCAAGAGCGCGCCGTAGATGCCGAAGCTCATCCGGCTGATAACCGGGAACGGCACGCCGGTCTTCTGGCCCATGTAGCCGGTGAGGTTCATGAAGCAATACACGAGCACGGCGCCGATCGCGAGCGACGCGAGCATCTGCCAGCCCGACAGGCCGAGCGCGAACAGTCCGATCGCGAACGAGTAGTTCGCGATGTTGTGCACGTCGTTGGTCCACAGCGCGAAGATGCTGTAGCGGCCCCAGGTGCGGCCCTCGGCCTTGGTGGGCGCAAGGTCGGCATTGTGTAGTCGCGGGCTCAGCGCGAGATCGCGCGTGGCCGTATCGGTTCGATGCAATGCGTCGTCCGCGCCGGGCACGATGCCCGCGCGGTGGGTGGCTTCCAGTTGCACGCCTTGTCTCCTTCCATGTGCGGGGCGCGAACCGGCAGCGTGTGCACGCAGCGCGGGCCCGGCCGCCGTGGACGTTATGTCTCGGATTTGTTCGCGAGTATGGGCGGCGGGCACGGCGATGGGAAATTAAATATTCGGGTAGGCGTCATTTGAAAAATGAATGGGGCTGGATCGGCGGCGAGGCATGCGAATTGCGTATCGGCGGGTTCCATCCACATCGACATCAGCGGAGGTGTCATGCAGCGATATTCCATTCGTCACGTATCGCGGGCCGTCTTCGCCGGCATCCTGATCGCCGGTCTGGCAGCGGGTGCGGGTTGTCAGAAAAAGAGCGACACGGGCACCGGCGCGAGTTCGGACACGAGCGCCACCGGCGGCATGGCGCCGGCGCCGTCCACCGCACCGTCGGGCATGCCGGGCAGCGGCGCGGCCGGCGGCGAGGCGAGCATGCCGGGCGCGGCATCCGCGCCAACGGGCGCAAGCGGCGGCTGATCGGCGGGTGCGCGCGGCGTGCGCGGGCAGGTTGCCCGTGTGCCGCCGTGGCGGCATTGCGGCTCGGTACGTGCGTCCCAGGACGCGCGGACAGTGCGCCGCGCGTGAAAGATTTGCAAGGACCGTTGTAGCGATTCCCGGCGCGGCGCCGGCTGCGTCATGCCGGCGCACGCCGTCGGGAGCAGGAGGTGCGATGCAGAACGCGGAATCGAATCCAACCCCGGAACAGCAGCGAGAACAGATCGAGAAGAGCCCGGTGAAGACGCCGGCGGCCGGCGACATGCCGGATGCGGCGACCCAGGCTGCCGAGGTCGCGAAGCGGCCGCTGACGCCGGAGGCGGTCGCGGCGAAAATGCCGACCGGCCTGCCGCCGATCGACGTCGACGCACATGCGGTCGACAGCGGCGACCCCGTGCGTCGCGCGGCCGGCCGGATCGTCACGCTGGACAACGCCAACATGGCGATGACGGACAACACGGTCGACGTCGACGGCAAGGGCCTGGAGGCGCGCGCAGGCGCGACCGAGTGGCACGACAACGTGATCTATTCGAACGCGTCGCTCGACGACGCGGTCGACACGCCCGACGAAGGGCTCGGCGGGATCGAGAGCCGGCCGGGCGGTAACGTGCCGCAGATCGCGACGCGGCCGGGCTGGCGCGTCCGGTATGTCGGCGACGTCGATGTCGAGCATGGCGACAGCACACGGGCCGAGCACGTGATCCGCCTCGAGCGGACCGACTGACGTATCGACGGGTGCCGGGCGGACCGCCGGCCGGCGGTCCGCCGATGGCCATTACTGCGGGCCGAGTTCCTGCGCGGACGTGTCCGCATCGTTGCCTTGCGCAACGAGCACGTGGACGTCGTTCGGTGTCACGTCGCCGATGCCGCCCGACGGAATCGTCACCAGCAGCCAGTCGGCGTTGTTGTTGATGCTCACGGGCGCGGTCTTCAGGATCGGCGTCTTGCTGCCGGCCGTCGTGACGATCACCTGGTAGCTGCCGCCGTTCAGGTAGATCGAATCCTGTCCGGAGGCCGGCACGGCGTTCTGATACGCCGCGCCCGCCAGCGTCGGGCTTTGCGCGTTGATGTCGGTGCCGGGAGGCACGACGTACACGTCGACGTTCTGCGCGTTCGGCGACGCGTTGAAGCTGCGCACGCGCGCCTTGTCGGACAGGAGCTTCTTGTCGAACGGATCGTCGATCACCGAAATCGCCGACGACGTGCTCGGCAACGCGATCGTGGTGTAGTGATGGCCGTTCGCCGCGCCGAAGGATTGCGACGCGACCGTCGCGGTCGTGCCCGAGATGTCGTAGCTTGCGGTCGTCGTTCCCGAGTCGATGTCGTGATAGCGGGTCACGCCCTTGTACGCGACACCCGACGCGTCGACCTTCGCATTCAGGTAGTAATCGAGATTCGGGCCGGCCGGCACCGCGTTGATGAAGCGCGCCTGCGGTTTCGAGATGCCGAGTTCGGTGCCGACGTCGTTGCCGTCTCCGCCGCATGCCGCGAGCACGGAAATGACCGAGCACAGGGCCACTATCGTTCGAATGGATTTCATTGTCGTCCTCTCGTTCAGGGAGCCTGATTGCGATGCGGTATTGCCGCGCGAGGCATCGCGCGGTACGCAGCGCCGGATTGAAGGAAGGAATTGCCGTCCGCCGGGGTGGCGGGCGCACGGATGTCGCAAGCGACGTGCCCGCGCGACGGAATCGGTGCGCGCGCCCGTATGGCGAAGGTGTGGCACGCAGTGCAGTGGCGTGCCGTGCCGGATCGTGCGAGTCCGGGTTGCATGCTTGTAAAAAGGCGATGCAACCAGCGAGAGAGCGACGCGCACCGCAAGGGCGTTTCAAACGTCGACCGTTGTGCGCTGCGGGCGACGATTTTCGCGCGTATCGTTGCGCGCGCATCGATATGGGGAGAATCGTGCAGTCGCGCGACGACCTGGCGGCGCCGCGCGCGTGATGTGCATCAGCGATTCACGAGCTTCGCCGGATACGCGAGCGCGAGTGCGCAACCGACCAGCATGCATGCGGCGAAGCCATACAGTCCCGCGCTTTGCGAGTGGAACGTGTCGCGCAGCCAGCCGATGAAATAAGTGCTGCCGAAGCCGCCGAGGTTTGCGATCGAGCATGCGAACGCGATCCCGCCGGCCGCGGCCGAGCCCTTCAGGAACGTGGACGGCAACGCCCAGACGACCGGCATCGCGGCGGCCGCGCCCGCGTTGATCAACGAGAACAGCAGCACGGTCGCGAGCGTGCCGTGCGACGACGCGGCGGCAAGTGCGAGCGCGACGGCCGACACCAGGAACGGCACGACGATATGCCAGCGGCGCTCACGCGCACGGTCGGAGCTCGCGCCGCAATATAGCGTCGCGAGCACGGCCGCGGCATTGGGGATCACCATCAGCCAGCCGATGTGATACGCGTCCTTCACACCGGTGTCGCGCAGGATCGTCGGCAGCCAGAAGCTCACCGCATACAGCCCGAGCAGCACGCACAGGTCGATGAGGCCGAGCGCCCACACCTTCGGGTCGGTGAACGCGCGGCCGAGCGCATGGCTCTTGTTGCCGGACGGGTCGGCGTCGAGGTTCGCGCGCAGCGCGCGCTTTTCGTCGGCGTTCAGCCAGTGCGCGGTTTCGATGCCGTTGGGCAGCCAGCGCAGTACCGCGAAGCCGAGCAGCACCGACGGCAATGCCTCGAGCAGGAACAGCCACTGCCAGCCGCCGAGCCCGTGCGCGCCGTCGAACGCGCGCATGATCCAGCCGGAAATCGGGCTGCCGATCATGCTCGACAACGGCAGGCCGACCATGAACAGCGCGACGATCCGCGCGCGGCGCGCATCGGGATACCACTGCGTCAGGTACAACAGCACGCCGGGCAGGAAGCCGGCTTCGGCGGCACCGAGCAGGAAGCGCACGACGTAAAACTGCATCGGCGTCTGCACGAACATCGTCGCGCCCGACAGCAGGCCCCACGTGATCATGATCCGCGCGATCCACAGTTTCGCGCCGACGCGCTGCAGCACCAGGTTGCTCGGGACTTCGAACAGGATGTAGCCGCCGAAGAACAGGCCGGCGCCGAGCCCGTACACGGTGTCGCTGAACTTCAGCGCGTCGAGCATCTGCAGCTTCGCGAGCCCGATGTTGATGCGGTCGAGATAGGCCGCGAAATAGCACAGGCAGAACAGCGTGATCAGGCGCAGCGTGACCTTGCGGTAGAGCGCGCCGTGCAGCGTGTCGTCGGCGGAGACGGCGGCGCTCGGGTGTGCGGTAGACATGGGATTGCCCCTGTTCGAATGTGACGGATGAAGTGGGTGGCCGTTCGACGCGAGCGAAGATTCACCGCGCGCTGGAGTCTGTATAGCACGCCAATTACATAGCGTACACACTAGAAAATACGGAATCGCACAGGCATGAAAACGGATGGATGAAAATCGCTCGATGGGCCGGATAAACCTCATGTTTTTCGGGGAATTATTCGGAAAAATGCACGTATCTCCGTGAGCGTCATGAACGGGTCCGGATGCACGAAATTCGTGCGTGTGCACTCAAAAGTGAAGTGTATGCACGCAAGTGCTCTGACGCTGCGCATACGTGCGCCCGGCTTCGTGCATCCGGCGACCCGCCGAACGGCGCGAATGGCTGGCCCCGCGGTGCGATGTTCGTGAGCGGGCCTGCACGGTCGGGCAATCGTCAGGTGAAAGACGGAAAGGGCGCGACGAACCTGACGTACCGCAACGAAGCGGCCGGCGCGCGAACGATCGTGCCGATTTGAGGGTGTACACTGCTTGCCTTTCTCATTCATGCCGCGCGGGCCTTCATCTTCATGGCGTCTTCCAAGGATTCCTACGACTTTCACGACCAGGTCGGGCACCTGCTGCGCCGCGCCTACCAGCGGCACGTTGCGATCTTCCAGGAAGCGATCCCCGATTCGGACCTGACGGCAGCGCAGTTCGTCGCGCTGTGCGCGGTCAAGGAAAAGCAGGCGTGTTCGCTGAACGACATCGTCAAGGCGACCGCGATCGACCAGGCGACGATCCGCGGCGTCGTCGATCGGTTGAAGACGCGCGCGCTGATCGAGGTGCTGCCCGACCCGAACGACGGCCGCAAGCTGATCGTGCGCGCGACCGCGGCAGGCCTCGCGCTGATCGACCGCACGGTGCCGTTCGCGCGGCAGGTGACCGAGCGCACGTACGGGCCGCTCAATCCGGGCGAGCGCGTCGCATTGCAGTACCTGCTGCGCAAGATGATGGAGGCCGACGGCGACGCGTGACGCGCGGCGCGGTCCAGCCCTCGACGCATACCACCCTTACACGGCGCGTGCTGCGACAGGCGCTTTCATACCGGGAAGCCGGCCGGCCTCGCGAAGCGCGGCGCGCACCGTCTCGGGCGTGAACGGCGGCGCGTAGAAGCGCACGCCGGTCGCGTCGAACAGCGCGTTCGCGACGGCGGCGGGCCCCGGCACCGACGCCGATTCGCCCGCGCCGAGCGGCGGCTCGCCTTGCCGCGGCATCAGCACCACGTCGACCTCCGGCACTTCGTCGAACGTCAGGATCGGATAGCTTGCCCATTCCCGCGACGCGACCTTGCCTTCGGCAAACCGCACACGCTCCTTCAGCGTGCGGCTCAATACCTGGATCACGTTGCCGTGAATCTGGTGGCGCACGCCGTCCGGGTTGATCATCGTGCCGGTGTCCTGGCCGACCGTCACGCGTTCGATGCGGATTTCGCCGGACACGCGATCGACGCTCAGGTCGACGATCCATGCGGACCATGCCGCGCCGAAACCGGGGAAGCGACTGTGCACGTAGCGCGCATACGCGACGCCGCGTCCGCGCACGACGCGCGATCCGTCGTGTTCATGGTTGCGGCCCGCGCGCGGCGTCCAGCCCGCGCGATCGGCCACGGCCTGCAGCAGTTCGCTCGCGCGCGTGTCCTTGAGATGCCGAAGCCGGAACGCGAGCGGATCGATGTCGGCCAGCGCCGCGCATTCGTCGACGAACGCGTCGTGCGCGAACGAGTTCGGCAACGCCGACACGCCACGCAGCCACGATGCGCGCACGAGCGGCGCGAGATCCTCGCAGACTATGCGACGGTTCGGGCTTTCATACGGCGACACGGCCGTGCGGTCGCCCATCTCGAATACGCGCGGCTCGGGTGCGATCGCGCCGGTCAGGAGCGTCGCGAGGAGCGGCGCGTCGTTCGACGGATAGCGGGTCGTGAAGTCGTAGCCCAGCAGGCGGCCGTCGCGCGTCACGGTGCCCGTCACCCGCATCAATTGCCCGGCGCCCTTCGGTTCCCACAGATGTTCGTCCGCGCGTGACAGTTGCACGCGCACCGGACGGCCGACCGCGCGCGACAGCAGCAACGCGTCGCCGCATACGTCGTCCGCGCCGTTGCGGCCGTAGCAGCCGGCTGCTTCCATTCGCACGATGTCGAAATCGGCCTCGTCGCGCGCCACGAGCGTCGCGAGGTCGTAGCGCAGCGATACGGGGTTCTGCGTGCCGGACCATACGGTGATCCGGCCGTCGCCCGGCGCGCGATAGTCGGCGAGCGCGCACGACGGGCCGATCGAGCCGTGCATCTGGAACGGCCATGCATAGGTGCGCGACACCGTGATCGTGTCGGGTTGCGTGCGTGCCGCGTCGACATCGCCTTCGTCGAGCAGCACGCGGCGTTGCGCGGGCGCGGCGGCGATCGCGGCCGCGGGCGTATCGAGCGGCGGCAGCGCGGGATGCGGCCGCCACGTGACGCGCAGCTGGCGCGCCGCGCGGATCGCGTGTTCCTCGCGCTCGGCGACGACGCCGACGAAATCACCGATCGCGACGACCGCGACGAGCCCCGGCACGTCGGCGACCGACGCGCGATCGACGTCGACCAGCGACGTGCCGACGAACGCGCCGCTGTCGTGGCCCGCATACGGCGGCCGCACGACGCGGCCATGCAGCATGCCCGGCACGCGCATGTCATGCACGAACGTGAGCTGGCCCGTTGCTTTCGCGGGCAGGTCGACGCGCGGCGACGATCGGCCGACGATCCGGTAGTGGGCGGGGTCCTTCGTGCGGGCGCCCGGGTCGAGCGTCAGCGTGACGCGGTGCCCCGCGACGAGCGCGGCGAACGTCGCGGCGTGCCCGTGTGCCGGCGCGGAGATCGTTCCGTCGTCGATGCTCAACTGCGCGAGGTCGACGGCGAAACGCTCGGCGGCCAGCGCCAGCAATGCGTGCCGTGCCTGCGCGGCCGCGCAACGCAGCGGCGTCGCGGAAATCTGGATTGTCGCGCTCGCGATGGTCGGACCCTGGTTCGGTGTCGCGGCCGTATCTCCGAGCACCATCGTCACGCGCGCGGGCGGCACGTCGAGTTCCTCGGCAACGATCTGCGCGAGCGACGTGCGAATGCCGGTGCCGAGATCGACGTGGCCGTTGAACGCGAGGATGCGTCCGTCGTCGAGAATCGCGACGAACACCTCAGGCAGCGCCGGCACGTACGAAGACAGGCTGCCCGGTTGGCCGGGCGCCGGCTTGACGGGCGGCGCGGGTGGCCGGATCACGGTCAGGCAGCCGTCGCGCGCAAGCAGTTCGGAGCGGTTCACGATCGAGGTGTCCTGTCGGGGAGGGGCGGTCGGCGGGCGCGCGGGCTTTGGTGCGCGGACGCGGCGTGCCGCGCGCGGGGTGACGGCCTGGGCTTGCGCGACGGCGCACGCGGTCAATCTAGGTCGCCAAAACCTCAGCGTCAATCACGGGCGGGTGAGGGGGGGCGGGCGACGGCCAGGCCGCCGCCCGCGCGGCGCGGTGGCTCAGCGCGCACGCACGGCATCGATTGCCGCGATCGCATCGTCGAGCGGCATCACGGCCGCGTATTTCTGCTGCATGTCGAACAGGTTCGCGTCATGCGGCGCGATCGCGCGATCGCCGACGCAATCTGCGAGCACGAGCGGACGGAACCCGTGCGACATCGCGTCGACCACACTCGCGCGCACGCAACCGCTCGTCACCGCGCCGGCAACGAGCAGCGTTTGTACCGCACGCTGCGCGAGCCAGGGTGCGAGCTGCGTGCCGAAGAACGCCGACGGCACGGTCTTGCGCACGACGAGTTCGCCGGCGGCGGGCGCGAGTTCGGGCACGATCGCGCTGTTCGGATGGTGCTCGGTCAGCGTCGCCATGCCCGGCACCTTCAGTGAGAACACGTTGTCGTCGCTGCCGTCGTCCGCATACACGATGCGGCTGTGCGCGACCGGCCAGCCGCGTTCGCGCGCGAGCGCGAGCGCCCGCGTCGTGCGCGCGATCGCCGGCGCGATGTTGCCGCCACCGAACGTCGCGGGATCGGCGAAGCCGACCACGAAGTCGACGATCAGCAGCCCTATGTTGCCGTGCGGCGGCAGCGGCGTGCCGAAACCCTGCTGGCGGTAGACGTTCGCTTCGGCGTGGTGGGAAAGATCGGTCATGGTGTCGGGCACTCGTCTGTCAGGCGGGTTGGTCGGTCACGCGGCCTTCGCGCACGACGGTCTCGCCGTCGAGCTCGACCGTGCAGCGGCGCAGCGGGATGTCGATATGGCAGGTCGTCGTGCGGCTGCCGCCGCCTTCGTTGTTCGGGCCGAGCGAGAACAGGAAGTTGCCTTCGAACGCGCGCGCATCCATCCCGATCGTCGCCTCGCGGTCGTACAGGCCGAGCGTCGACCAGCGGGCGCGCGGCTGCAACCCCCAGCCGATGTGCGAGATCGCATAGCCTTCGGGGTCGGCGAAGGTTTCCATGTAGTCGCGCAGCAGGTCGGCGTCGACGCCGCCTTCGATGCGCGTTGCGTAACCGCCTTCGACGGTCAGCGCGATCGGCTCGCTCACGTAGTGCTTCTGAGGCAGCAGGATGTCGCCGCGGTCGATCACGATCGTGCCGCGCGCGGTGCGGTCGTTCGGGTAGGTCAGCGCGAAGCCGCTCGGCCAGTGGTCCCAGCGGCCCGGCGCGTCGACGAAGCCGTATTCGGCCGTCGGCGGAAACTCGCCGAGCGGGCATACCAGCGCGGTGCCGGCGGCCGACGTCACGCGCATCTCGCGCGCGGCAGCGATTTTTTTCGCAGCGGCGAGCACGCGCGTACGGTCGGCCAGCGTCGGCACCATGCGCACCAGCACCTCGGGCGGCTCGACCGCGAGCAGGATCTTCGTGCCCGCTTTCAGGATGTCGTGCTGTTCGGGCGAGAACAGCAGCGTCATCAGGTCGAGCACGAGGTCGCTCTCGCGCAGCGCGGCGATCGCGGCCTTGTTGCCGGTCAGCGGCGTCGTGCCGAGATACGCGAGCGGGTCCCGGCTGAACGCTTTGTCGCCATTGACGGGCGGCAGGTCGAGCCGGTTGACGATCGCGCCCATCGATTGCGTCGCGATCAGCGCGCACGACAGCGTCTGCGGATGGGTGGCCGCGCTCGTCAGGATCGTGACGGTCTGGCCCGGTTCGAGGCGCGACAGCGTGAGGACCTGCTTCCACGCGTCGATCAGTTGGGTATCGCTGACTGGCATCGTCGGCTCCGGTAAAGGCGTGAAAGAAAGGGGCGGGCGCCGCGCGATCAGGCCGCGAGCGGCGCGCCGAGGAAATCGCCGAACGCCGCGTAGAAGCCCGCCGCGTTGTCCCACGGAATCATGTGGCCCGCGTCGGGCACGCGCACGTGCCGCATCGACGGCGTCGCGCGCTGCAGTTCGGCGACGTCGTCGTCGCGCACCACGTCGCCGCGCTCGGCCGTGATCAGCAGCGACGGCACGGTCAGTCGCGCGGCATCCGCGTGGAAGTCGTCGGTGTGGAAGCCTTCGTATGACGTGCGCACCGCGCGCTCGTCGCAGGTATGCAGCCATTCGGCGCGCAGTTGCAGTTCGGCATCGGTCCAGGTCGGGCAGAACGCGCGCATCCCTTCGGCGTCGGTGCCGGCGCGCGCGAGCGCCATCGAGTCGATGTACCACGGCAGCTTGCCCGGATAGTCGCGGCGGTTCGGGCCCGACACCGGGGGATCGACGAGTACGACCGACTCGAGCCCGCCGATGCCGCGCAGCGCCGCGCGCGCGGCGATCCGCGCGCCCATCGAATGGCCGACGAGGCTCGTGCGCGGCAGGCCGAGTGCGGCGACGAGCGCCGCGACGTCGTCGGCCTGCGCGTCGAGGCCGTAGTCGAGCGACGGCGACGCGTCGGACAGCCCGCGGCCGCGCACGTCGAGCACATAGGTGTCGAACGCCGCGCCGAACACGTCGCCGACGAAGCCCCACGTGATCGCGGGGCTCGTGATGCCGGGAATCAGCACGATCGCGGGGCGCGACGCGCGTGCGCCCGTCGCGCCGCCGTAGTGCAGATAGTGCTGGCGGATGCCGTTCGCGCGGACGTTCGCGCCGTACAGGAAAGTCGAGGGCATGGAGAGGCTCCGAAGTGGCGGGATGCTCAGTACGCGCCGGACAGCAGCGCGCCGGCGCCGGGTACGACCGGTTCGAGATCGAGTTCGCGCAGCATCGCGTAGGTCGTCGCGATCGCGGCCGTGATCACGGGCTTGCCCGTCATCGCCTCGACCTTCGCGACCGCCGGCAGCGACGGCATCTGCACGCACGCGGACAGGACAATCGCATCGGCGTCCTGGTACGGCAGCGTCTTCACGATGTCCGGCAGGCGTGCCGGGTCGTGACGGCCGACTTCGAGGTTGTCGGGAATCTCGAGCGCGCGGTACGCGATCACGTCATAGCCTTCGTTGCGGATGTAGTCGACCACGAGTTCGGTCAGCGGCAGCATGTACGGCGCGACCACCACGATGCGCTTCGCACCGATCACCTTCAATGCGTCGACGAGCGCGCCCGCGCTCGTCAGCACGGGCGCCTGCGCGCCGTTGTCCGCCGTGTGCTTCGTGAGGCGCGCCTGAGACACGCGGTGATAGCCGTGGCCCATCGCCATGATCGCGACGAGGCACGCGTAGCCGAGCACGTCGACGCGCGCATCGCTCAGCTCCACCGCGCAGCGGTCGGATTCGGCATCCATCGCCGCGAGTTCTTCCTTGACGACCTTCTTCATCCGCATCCGGCTCGAGTGATACGTGAAGCGCTCGGGCCGGATCGCCTCGCGCAACCGCAACATCGCGGGAATCTCGGTTTCCATCGTCGTGTTGGAACTCGGCACGATCTGGCCGATGCGGTAGGTCTTGTTCATGACGGGAGGCTCCGTGTCGGTAAGAGTGGGGCGGCACGCTGGCGCGAGATCGCCTGGTTTCGAGCAAAGTCTAGTGTGTACATTTGAAAATGACAATGGATCAAAAAGATTTCCGTCCGACCGTCATCGTTGATGAGTGTATGAATTCGTGAATTTATTGGTGTTTTCCCGAATAACGGGATTGCCAAAAACAATCCGCTTGTCCTGAATAAATTGAGTGTATACGCTACATACACGCTATTCAATCCGCCCGTTCTCGTACCGCGTTCGGCGACGGGCTCACGATCAGGAGATCCGCATGAGCAAACCCCGTATCGCAATCATCGGCGCCGGTCTCGGCGGCACGGCCGCCGCGGCGCTGCTGCAGCGCCGCGGCTACGATGTCGCGCTTTACGAGCAGGCGCCGGCGTTCTCGCGCCTCGGCGCGGGCATTCATCTCGGCCCGAACGTGATGAAGATCATGCGGCGCATCGGCTGCGAGGACGCGCTGGAGAAGATGGGTTCCCATCCGGATTGCTGGTACAGCCGCGACTGGCGGACGGCCGACGTGATGTCGAAAATTCCGCTCGGCGACTACGCGCGCACGACCTATGGCGCGAGCTACCTGACCGTGCACCGCGGCGATTTCCATGCGTTGATGACGCAGGCGGTGACGCCCGGCACGATCCGCTTCGGCAAGCGGCTCGCGTCGGTGGAGGACACCGGAGACGCGGTGCGCCTGACATTCACCGACGGCAGCGTCGAGACGGCCGACATCGTCGTCGGCGCGGACGGCGTGAATTCGCGGATTCGCGAGCATCTGCTTGGCGCGGAACCGCCGCGCTATACGGGCTACGTTGCGCATCGCGCGGTGTTCCCGGCATCGCTGCTCGGCAACAAGCCGTACGACATGTGCGTGAAGTGGTGGTCGGAGGATCGTCACATGATGGTCTACTACGTGACCGAGAAGCGCGACGAGTACTACTACGTGACGGGCGTGCCGCAGGCCGAGTGGCCGGAAGGCGTGTCGATGGTCGACAGCAGCCGCGATGAAATGCGCGAAGCGTTCGCGGGTTTCCATGCCGACATCCAGCATCTGATCGACGTGTCGCCCTCGATCACCAAGTGGCCGCTGCTCGAACGCGACCCGCTTCCGTTGTGGAGCCGAGGCCGTCTCGTGCTGCTCGGCGATGCGTGTCATCCGATGAAGCCGCACATGGCGCAGGGCGCGGCGATGGCGATCGAGGATGCGGCGATGCTCGCGCGCTGTCTCGACGAAGTCGGCATCGGCGATCACGCAGGCGCGTTCGCGCTGTACGAGGCGAATCGCGCGGCACGCGCGTCGAAGGTGCAGCTCGTGTCGCACAACAACACCTGGCTGCGCACCGACGAGGATCCGTCGTGGGTGTTCGGCTACGACGTGTTCGACGTGCCGCTCGTGTCGCCGTCGCCGTCGCGCGGCAACGTGGCGGCCGTCGCCTGACACGCGCCGTGTCCGAGCCGGATGCCACGCCGCCGTATCGTCGATCGATGCGGCGATACGCGCGCATTTCGGCGTGTTATACGTGAGCGGGTGCGCGACGCCGGCCATCGCGAGCCGGCGGCCGTGCCCGCCGCCGGCCCCAGGCATTGGCACGCCGGTCTTCCGGCCCGCGCCCCCATTCCGGACCCATTCATGTCCCATCCCGCTTCCCCGTCGCGGCCGCTCGCTTTTCGCGTGAACGGCATGCCGCACACGTTCGACGCAGCTGCGCCCGACGCGCCGCTGCTGCTGATCCTGCGCAACGACTGCGCGCTCAACGGCCCGAAGTACGGCTGCGGATTCGGGCAGTGCGGCGCGTGCACGGTGCTGGTCGACGGGCAGGCCACACGCGCGTGCGTCGTGCCGGCCGCCGCCGCGCACGGGCGCGACGTGACCACGCTCGAAGGGCTCGGCGCGCGCGAGGCGCCGCATCCGATCCAGCGCGCGTTCATCGACGAGCAGGCCGCACAGTGCGGCTATTGCCTCAACGGGATGATCATGAGCACGAAAGCGTTGCTCGACCGCAATCCGTCGCCGGACGATGCAGCGATCCGCGACGCGCTGCGCTTCAATCTTTGCCGCTGCGGCACGCACCTGGAGATCATCCGCGCGGTGCATCGGGCCGCGCGCTATCTGCGGGACGACGGCGATGAAGCATGACCCGAGCGTGCTCGCGCAGCCCGAAACGGATGCAGGCGATGTGCGATGCGATGAAGTGGCGGTGGGTTCGGCGCGGCGTGCGGACGACGCGGCGCGCACGCATCGCGCGCGTTACGAGTGGCCGATCGGCGATGCGCGCGCGCAGGCGTCGTTCGATGTCGAAACACGGACCGCCGCCGACGGCAGGATGACGACGTGGCGCTATCACGCGCAGGCATGCACGGTGGCGGACGCGCGGCGGACGACGGCGGAGGGCGGGGCGTCGACGTCATCGTCGCCGTTCGTCTATCGACATGCGCAGACGTCGATCGAGATGGCCGACACCCACCACACGATTCCGGGCCACGCGCACGCATTCGCGCGCGAATCGTTCGTCGACGAGCTGGCCGGTGCGCTGAAGCGCGATCCGGTCGCATTGCGTCTGCAGCATCTCGATGCGTCGCGCGATGCAGGGCCGCGCGAGATTATCCGGATGGTCAGCGAACGCGCCGCGTGGGGCGAACCGGCGACGGCGCGCATGCCTGACCGCTTGAGCGGACGCGGCTTTGCGTTCGACGGTGCCGGTGCGCCCGATGCGCTGTCCGCGGACGAAAACCCGCAAACCGATGCGGGCGGTGACAACGCCCACCACTGGTCCGCGTGGGTCGTCGATCTCGACGTCGATCGCGCGACGGGCGACGTCGCGGTGCGCCGCGTCGTCGCCGGGCAGGGCGCGGGCGAACCTGGGCAGGCGTCGATGGCGGGCTTGCCCGCATGGCAGATCGAGGCGGCGATTTCGCGCGTGATGGGCGCACGGCTGTCCGCACGGCCGGCCCATGACGAGACCGGCGGCGATGTCGCGCCGGATGCGATCGCGCATGAACTCGTCGCGTTCGACGCCGCCGCACCGGGCGCGGATCGCATCCGGTCGCTGTCGGCATACGATGCGCAACGGATCGAGCAGGCCGCTGCGCCGGCCGCGGCTGCGATCGCGAACGCGCTGCATGACGCGACGGGCGTGCGTTTTCGCGCGCCGCCGTTCGATGCTGCGCGCATTCGCGAGGCGCTGGCCCGGCCGGTGCCGGTCGATTCAGGTGAGAGCCATTCCGGCACGCCGCGTCGTGCGTCATCGCGCTGGCGCCGCTGGCTGGCCGGTGGCGGCGCGGGCGGGGTGGTCGGCGGGCTGATCGGGCTCGCGTGCGCGATCCTGCCGGGCCCGGCGCCGATTGCGCCGGTCGCGACGGGCGGCGCGGACAGCGCGATGTGGAGCGCGGCGACGCTCGAACGCGGCCGCCTGATTGCGCTCGCCGGCGATTGCGCGGTCTGTCATACCGCGCCCGGCGGGGCGCCCAACGCGGGTGGTCTCGCGCTCGACACGCCGTTCGGCACGATCTACACGACCAACATCACGCCCGATCTGGAAACCGGCATCGGCACATGGTCGTATCCGGCGTTCGCGCGTGCGATGCGCGAAGGCATCGGCCGCGACGGATCGCATCTGTATCCGGCATTTCCGTACACCGCATTCGCGAAGCTGAGCGAGCCGGACCTGCTCGCGCTCTATGCCTATCTGATGTCGCAGCCGCCGGTGACGCATGCACCGCCGAAGACGAAGCTGCCGTTCCCGCTCGACCAGCGGCGCCTCGTCGCCGGATGGAACTGGTTGTTTCACGATGCGCGGCCGTTCGCACCGGACCCGGCGCGCTCCGCGACGTGGAATCGCGGCAAGTATCTGGTCGACGGCGCCGGGCACTGCGGCGCGTGCCACACGCCGCGCAACGCGCTCGGCGCGGAACAGGGCGGGCGCGCGTACCTGGCCGGCGGCGAGGCCGAGGGATGGGTCGCGCCGCCGCTCATCGCGTCGCCGGCGTCGCCGGTGCCGTGGACCGAAGGCGCGTTGTTCGACTACCTCCGCACCGGTTTCTCCGCCCAGCACGGCGTCGCGGCCGGGCCGATGGCGCCGGTCGTCGCGGGGCTCGCGGCGCTGCCCGAATCGGACGTTCGGGCGATCGCGCATTACCTGACGTCGCTGTCACCGCCCGTCGATGCGGCCATGGCGGCCGACGCGGCGACCCGCCGTGCGCACGGTGCGGAAACCGTCGCGACGCTCGGCCTCGAGAGCGGCCGGCGTGCGTTCGATGCCGCGTGCGCGGTGTGTCACGCGGAATCGGGCGGGGTCGGGCATTTCGGCGTGCGTCCGCTGATGGGGCTCAACACGAGCGTCAGCCAGGCGGCGCCCGACAACCTGCTGCGTGTGCTGCACGACGGGATCGACCATCCGGCCACCGACGCGCTCGGCTACATGCCGGGCTTCCGCGACGCGTTCGACGACCGGCAGATGGCCGAGCTCGCCGCATATATCCGCGCGCGCTACGCGCCCGGTCAACCGGCGTGGCAAAACCTGGAGGAGGCCTCGGCGAGAATCCGGCAGGCGCGCTCGCACTGACCGGCGCACGTGAAGAAGGCGCACGGCGGCCGGGAAAAGCGACTCACGGGGCAACGCCAGGCGCGACGCGGCCCGTAAATCTTGCCTGGATCACCCATCGTTTAACCATTCGAAACAATGTGTTCACCGAAAAGGGCATGATCTCCGGCAATCGGGCAGGCATACTGTCGCCTATGTTGCTCAATGCCGTCGAATCGACGTGCGCTTGCCTCCCATGTCCATCCCTGTACCTTTTCGATCCCTGCGAGGGTTGACCATCGCGGCCGCTGCATGCTTGCTCGCCGCGTGTTCGACCGCTTCCGACGTGACCACGACGTCGAACCCGAACGTCTTCACCGTGACGACGCGCACGCTCGGCGTGTCGACGACGTGGGCCGACGCCCATGAAAAAGCCGTCAACGAAGCGACCAACTATTGCACGCAGCGCGGCATGCGCGCGAGCCTGAAGCAGGAGTCCGTGACCGGCGGCCGCCGCGTCGACGCGCGCTCGGAACTCGCGTTCGAGTGCCATCCGACCTTCGAGACGGCGTCGAACCCGCGCGGATAAGCGCTGCGTCGCCCGTGCGGCCGCGGCCTGCGCGCCCGCGCTGCTCCGGAAGTGAATCGACCCGCGGTGCCATTGATGGGCATCGCGGGTCGGCGCACGTCCGTCGGCCGCGTTACGCGGGGTGCGCTTCGTACAGCTTCACGCAAGCGGAGAAGTCGAGCGTGCCGAGCCCCTGCTGGCTCATCGACTGATAAAGCTGCTGCGCGAGCGCGCCCATCCACACCGGCTGCCGTGCGCTGCGCGCGGCTTCGGTCGCGAGCCCGAGATCCTTCAGCATCAGGTTTGCGGCGAAACCGCCCGAGTAGCCGCGCGCGGCGGGCGCCGCGTCGTTCACGCCCGGGTACGGGTTATATGCGTCCGAGCTCCAGCAGCGGCCGGTCGACGTGTTGATGATGCCGGCCAGCACGGCCGGATCGATGCCGAGCGCGGCGCCGAGCGCCATCGCTTCCGACACGCCCATCATCGAGATCCCGAGCAGCAGGTTGTTGCAGATCTTCGCGATCTGCCCGGTGCCGGTGCCGCCGCAGTGCACGACGTTCTTCCCCATGTCGAGCAGTACCGGGCGGATGCGCTCGAACAGCGCGCCTTCCGCGCCGACCATGAAGGTCAGCGTGCCGGCCTGCGCGCCGCCGGTGCCGCCCGACACTGGCGCATCGGCGAGCGGGAAGTCGCGTTGCGCGGCGGCGTCGGCCACTGCGCGCACGGTGCCCGGATCGATCGTGCTGCAGTCGACGAACGTTGCGCCGGCGCGCGCGCCGGCCAGGACGCCGTCGTCGCCGAGATAAACCGCGCGCACGTGCTGCGCGGCCGGCAGCATCGTGATCACCAGCGACGCGCGGGCGGCCGCCTCACGCGGCGACGCGGCCGCCGTCGCGCCCGCGCGCGTCGCGGCGTCGACTGCGTTCGCGTCGAGGTCGAACACCGTCAGGGCGTGTCCGGCCTTGAGCAGGTTGGCGGCCATGGGGCCGCCCATGTTGCCGAGTCCGATGAATGCAATTTCCATGTACAGGCTCCAGTGTCGACCGGACTTGGCGCTTTAGCGCCTAGTCCGGTCCCATGCTTCGCGGTCGACCGGACTTGGCGCTTAAGTGCTTCGCCCGGTCCCATGCTTCGCGGTCGACCGGACTTGTCGCTTCAGCGCTTGGTCCGGTCCCATGCTTCGCGGTCGACCGAACTAGACGCTTAAGCGCTTCGCCCGGTCCCATGCTTCGCAATCAGCGCAGCGCGATCGTCGTGTTCACGCCGCCGGCCGTCGCGTCGTCGTCGAACCAGCGCGCGGTGACCGTCTTCGTCTGCGTATAGAACTGCACGACCTGCTTGCCGTACGGGCCGAGATCGCCGAGCTTCGAGCCGCGCGAGCCGGTGAAGCTGAAGTAGGGGACCGGCACCGGGATCGGGATGTTGATACCGACCTGGCCGACGTCGATCTCGCTCTGGAACTTGCGCGCGGCCGCGCCGCTCTGCGTGAAGAGGCCGACGCCGTTGCCCATCGGGTTGCGGTTCACGAGCGCGATCGCTTCGTCGAGCGTGTCGACTTCCATCACGACCACCACTGGCCCGAAGATTTCTTCCGTGTAGATCGACATGTCGGTCGTCACGCCCGAGAAGATCGTCGGGCCGACGAAGTTGCCTTGCTCGTAGCCGGGCACCTTCACGTCGCGGCCGTCGAGCAGCAGCGCCGCGCCTTCCTTCACGCCCGCGTCGATCAGCGACAGGACGCGCGCCTTCGCCGCCTTCGACACGACCGGGCCGACGTCCGTGCCGGCTTCGGCGCCGGCGTTGACCTTCAGCGCCTTCGCCTTCTCGACCAGATCGGGCAGCCAGTCGCGCGCGCGGCCGACCAGCACGACGACCGACGTCGCCATGCAGCGCTGACCGGCCGCGCCGAAGCCCGCGCCGACCAGCGCGTTGATCGACTGCTCGCGATGCGCATCCGGCAACACGACCGCGTGGTTCTTCGCGCCCATCATCGACTGCACGCGCTTGCCGTGCTGGCTGCCGAGGTTGTACACGTGCGTGCCGACGCGCGTCGAGCCGACGAACGAGATCGCCTTGATGTCCGGGTGCGTGCAGAGGCGATCGACCACCGTCTTGCCGCCGTGCACGACGTTCAGTACACCTTGCGGCACGCCGGCCTCGATCGCGAGCTCGACGAGCTGCATTGTCGACAGCGGATCCTGTTCGGACGGCTTCAGCACGAACGTGTTGCCGCACACGATCGCCATCGGGAACATCCACAGCGGGATCATGCCGGGGAAGTTGAACGGCGTGATGCCCGCGCACACGCCGATCGGCTGGCGCAGCGTGTAGGTATCGACGCCGCCCGCGACGTTCTCCGCGAATTCGCCTTGCTGCAGCGTGCCGATCGAGCATGCGTGCTCGACCACTTCGAGGCCGCGGAAGATGTCGCCCTGCGCATCGGGCAGCGTCTTGCCCTGCTCGGCCGTCAGCGTGTGCGCGATCCGTTCGAGATTGCGGCGCACCAGATCCTGGAACTTCAGCATGATGCGCAGCCGCGCGCCGATCGGCGTCGTCTTCCAGGTCTGGAAAGCGCGCTGCGCGGACGCGATCGCGGCATCGACCTCGTCGAGCGTCGCGTACGGCACGCGGCCGATCACTTCCTGCGTCGCGGGGTTGACGATGTCGCCCCATTCGGCGCTTTGCGAATCGACGAACGCGCCGTCGATCAGCAGCTTGGCGGTGGGCAGGGCGAGGGTGGTCTGGGGAACTGCGGCGTTCATGGAACTCTCCGGGAAACGATGGTGCGACGAAAAAGGGGTGGCTTGCGTCCGTCGCGCGTGCAGCCACGGCGGACGGCAAGTCGTATGGAAAACCGGGTAAAGACGGGCCGGCGTGTGTCGATGCGTCAGGGACGTGCCGGCCGCATCAGTGCGGTACACACGAGCGCGAACACACCGAAGCCGACGAGGTACGCGATCACGTAGTGCGGCTGGCCGCCGCCGGCCTTGAGCAGCGACGTCGCGATCATCGGCGCGAAGCCGCCGCCGATCACGCCGGCGAGCTGCACCGACAGCGAGATGCCGCTGTAGCGGATCTCCGCGGGGAACTGCTGCGCGAACAGCAGCGACTCCGGTGCATAAAGAATCGGGAACACGACGCCGAGGCCGAGCACGATCGCCCACCATGCGTACGACGTCTGCTGCGTGCCGAGCATCATGAAGAACGGTGCCGCGAACGCGCACATCAGCACGAGGCCGATCGCGAACATCCGGCGCTGGCCGATGCGGTCGCTGAGATGCCCGCACAGCGGCATCGTGACGAGCGACAGCGCCGCGCCGGCCGTGATCGCGTGCAGCATTTCGGCCTTCGGCAGATGCAACTGCTGCGTTGCATAGGCGAGCGCGAACGTGACGACCATGTAGAACCACGTGTTCTCTGCGGCGCGCGCGCCGACGATCGTCAGCACCTCGCGCGGATGGCGACGCAGCGCGGCCGTCACCGGCGACTTCTCGGCCTTGCCCTGGCGCTGCATCTTCTCGAAGTCCGGCGACTCGGGCACCTTCGCGCGGATGAACCAGCCGAGGCCGACGAGCGCGATGCTCGCGAGGAACGGCACGCGCCAGCCCCACGACAGCATGTCGGCTTCCGGCAGCGCGGCCACCGCGGCCATCGCGACCGACGAGAGGATCAGCCCGAGCCCGACGCCCGTTTGCGGCAGGCTGCCGAACAGCCCCTTGCGACCCTTCGGCGCGTGTTCGACGGCCATCAGCACCGCGCCGCCCCATTCGCCGCCGACCGCCATCCCCTGCAGGAAGCGCATCGCGATCAGCAGGGCGGCGGCCCAGTAGCCGATGCGGTCGTACGACGGGATCAGCCCGATGATCATGCTCGGCACGCCCATCAGCAGCAGCGTGATCATGAGCATCGACTTGCGGCCGATGCGGTCGCCGAAGTGGCCGAATACGATGCCGCCCATCGGCCGCCCGATGAAGCCGACCGCGAACGTACCGAACGCGGCGAGCGTGCCGACGACGGGGTCCAGCGACGGGAAGAAGATGCGGTTGAACACCAGCGCGGCGGCGGTGCCGTAGAGGAAGAAGTCGTACCACTCGATCGTGGTGCCGGCCATGCTGGCCCAGCCGGCCAGCAGGTAGTGCCTCGCGGTGCGGGCGGGGGCCGGCGTCGCGACGGCTGCATGCTCATCGAGGGTGGATCGTGTCTGCATGGTGTCTCCGTATTTTTTGCCCGCGGCTCATGGTCCGCAGGTCACGGTCGAGTATAGTTATGCGCAGATCCACAATGTACCGACAAGAAAACCGGTTGGATGTGCATTTATGCATATCGACGGCCGGCCCGGAGATTCCTGCCCTTTTTCCCGCAGATGCGACACGCCACCGAGCCGGTTTCCGGCAACCTGAACTGGGACGACCTGCGCTTCTTCCTCGAAGTCGCCCGCACGCAGCGCGCGAGCGGGGCGGCGAAGCGTCTCGGCGTCGACTACACGACCGTCGCGCGGCGCATTCGCGCGCTCGAGGCGGCGATGGGCACGCTGCTGTTCGACAAGTCACGCTCCGGCGGTTTCACGCTGACCGCCGAGGGGCAGCGGCTCGTCGCGTATGCGGATGCGATGGAGACGACCGTGCAGTCCGCGTGCGACCAGGTCGCGAATACCGGCGAGGCGCTGTCGGGCCACGTGCGGATCGGGTCGACCGAAGGGTTCGGCTGCTTTTTCCTTGCGCCGCAGCTTGCGCGGTTTCGCGTCGAGCACCCGCACGTGACGGTCGATCTGCTGCCGGTCCCGCATTTCGTCAACCTGCCGAAGCGCGAGGCCGACCTGGCGATCACGCTCGAGCGGCCCGAGCGCGGGCCTTACGTGGTCACGAAGCTGTGCGACTACCAGTTGCGGCTCTATGCGACGCGCGACTATCTGGCGAACCACGCGCCGATTACCTGCACCGACGATCTCGCGCACCATGCGTTCATCAGCTACGTCGACGATCTCGCGTTCAGCAGCGAGCTGCTGTACCTGGAGCGCGCGGTGCCCGGCGCGACCGCCGGATTGCGCACGACGAGCGTGATCGCGCAGGTGTTCGCGGCGTTGCAGGGCGGCGCGCTCGCGATCCTGCCGTGCTTCATGGCGGCCACGCAGCCGGCGCTGGTGCCGGTGCTGCCGGACGACGTGGTGGTCACGCGGTGCTTCTGGCTGACGTGTCGCGAGGACCTGCGCAAGCTGCGCCGCGTGACGGCGCTGTGGGATTACCTGCGCGCGGCGGCGGACGCGAATCGGGCATTGCTGATGGGAGAGTCCGAGCAATTGCGATTCATCGGGGATTGAGCGCGGCGGTGCGTCACGGGCCAACCGTCCCGTGTCGATCAGCTACGACGACGAACGTAACCGGGCCGCGGTGACGCTTGCACGTTCACGTCGCGAACGCCATCCGGGCACGTGGCCGTGCGTCAACCCGGACAACCGAGCCGGTCCGCGAGTTCGTGCAGGTCCTTGACGTCGAAATCCCACGCGCCGTCGGCTTTCAGATCCGTCGTCTGGTTCGGCCCGTGTTCGGTCGGCCGCAGCACGAACGCGGTCGCGAGCCCCAGTTGCCGCGCGGCGGCCAGATCGCCGTTGTGCGCGGCGACCAGGCACAGCTCGGCCGGCGCGACGCCGAGAATCTCGACCGCTTCGGTATAGACCTTCGGCGACGGCTTGTACGCGTGCGCGACTTCGGCGCCGAGAATCGCGTCCCACGGCAGGCCGCCGTGTTTCGCGACGTCGACCATCAGCCGGATGTTGCCGTTCGACAGCGGCGCGATCATGTAGCGCTGTTTCAGCCGCTGCAGCGCGGCGACGGAATCGGGCCATGGATCGAGCCGGTGCCACGCGAGGTTGAGCGCGTCGATCTCCGCGTCGGGCACGCCGTCGATCCCGTAGCGGTCGAGCGTGCGCACGAGGTTCTCGCGATGCAGTACGTCGAGCCGCACGTAGCGCCTGCGCCCGCTGCGGATTTCCTCCATCGACGGCGAATATTCGCGGCGCCATGTATCGGCGAATTCGAACGGATCGCGATCCGGCGCATGGCGCGCCAGGAACGTGGCGGCTTCGCGCGCGACGCCGTTTCTCCAGTCGACGATCGTTCCGAACACGTCGAAAACGAGCGCCTTGATGTCGGCAGGGTTCGTCATGGGATTCCGTGCAGGTCGGTCGGGGGAGGCGATGCGCGGCGGGCTGGCAACGCGCGACGCCGGTTCGAACGACATTGAAGCACGTATCCGCGAACGCGGCTGGCCGTGTCGTCGCGAGTGAAGCGCGCGGTGCGGCATCGAAGGTGCCCGGGAGGGCGGGCACGGCGTCAGACGCGGATCTCGGGGCCGCGCTGGAGAAGGCTTACCCGTCGGCGCGCTACCCGCCCGGGCCGACCGGCTCGGGCGGGTCAAGTCACGCAACGCGCGCTTGCGGCCGCGACGCGTATCGGGTCCGCGCCGGAATCAGCTCTTGTCGTACGCGAACTGGATGCCCGCGGTGCCGCCGGTTTCGATGAACAGTTTCATGAACGCGGGAACGGTTTCACTGCGCGCCCAGTCGCGCTGCAGCTCGCAGAACAGCTGCGCGACGCTGATCATCTGGCCGCCGGCCTGCTCGATGCGACGCAGCGCGGCTTCGTGCGCGGCGACCGACGTGCCGCCGACCGCGTCGACGACCACATAGACTTCATAGCCGGCCTTCAGCGCGTCGAGTGCCGGGAAGGTCAGGCATGCCTCGGTCCACAGCGCGGTCATGATCAGTTTCTTGCGGCCGGTGGCCTCGACGGCCTTGCGGAACTCGACGTCTTCCCACGAGTTGATGCTGGTGCGGTCGTAGGTCGGATAGCCTTCGAGCGCGGCGCGCAACTGCGGGATCGGCGGCTTGTTCAGGCCGGTCTTCACGTTGACGGTCGAGTGGACGATCGGCAGGTTGTACGCGACCGCGGCCTTCGATGCGCCGACGATGTTGTTGATCAGCAGCTGGCGATCCATCGACGCGATGGAGTTCACCTGGACCGGCTGGTAATCGATGACGATGAACGCCGCGTTCTGCGGGGTGAGCAGGTGGTCGTTCGCGGGATCGCGAATCGGTTCGCTTGCCATGGTTGCCTCCAGAGACAGAGCAGGAAGTGGGAGAAATCCCGACGGTCCGGGGGAGTGCCGCCGTGGCGTCGGGATCGTCGTCGCGGCGGTACGCCCGTGCCGTCGCAGACGTCCGATGCGGTTGCACGGCGGGCGAATGCTGCCGGCTTGGCCATCGAATAAAGATGCTATTCGCGCAACAAACGGGTTTCCAGCCCCTTAAAATGCCGTCAGTGTTCTATGGGTGGAACAATCATGGATGACCTGAACGACCTCTACTATTTCGTGAAGGTGGTCGAGCACGGCGGATTCACGCAGGCGGGGCGCGTGCTGAATGTCCCGAAGTCGACGCTGAGCCGGCGCATCGCCGCGCTGGAAGCGCAATACGACGTGCGGCTGCTGCAGCGGACGACGCGTCATTTCACGGTCACGGAAACCGGCCGCGAATTCTACGAGCGCTGCCTCGCGGTGCTGGTTGAAGCCGACGCGGCGCGCGAGGTGATCGAGCGCCGGCACGCGGAGCCGCGCGGGATCGTCCGGGTGAGCTGCCCGACCGCGCTGCTCGAATATCGCGTGAGCGAGCTCATCGCGCGCTTCATGGCGATCCATCCGGCGGTGCACGTGCATCTCGAAGCGACGAACCGCCGCGTCGACCTGTTGAGCGAAGGCTTCGACCTGGCGCTGCGCGTGCGTTTCCCGCCGCTGGAGGACAGCGACCTCGTGATGCGGATCCTCGCCGACAGCCCGCAGCGGCTGGTGGCCGCGCCGCAGTGGCTGAACGGGCGCGCCGTGCCGACCGAACCGGCCGAGCTGGCCGGCGAACCGAGCCTTGATTGGGGGCCGCCGCGGCATCATGTGTGGCAACTGATCGGGCCGAACGGCGAGCAGGCGCAACTGCGCCATCACCCGCGCTACATCTCCGACGACATGCACGCGTTGCGCGACGCGGCGATGCACGGCGTCGGCATCGTGCAGCTGCCGTGCATGGTCGTCGAGGACGCCCTGCGCGACGGCACGCTGATCGACGTGCTGCCGGGGTGGGCGCCGAAGGGCGGCGTGATTCACGCGGTGTTTCCGTCCCGGCGCGGGCTCCTGCCGCGCGTGCGGTTGCTGATCGACTTCCTCGCCGAACATATCCGCAAGGACTGACGGCGGCGCAATCATCTGACGAATCGGGTTCCGGCGGCAGGCCGGCCGCGACCGCGCGTAAGCACTGATGCGCAGCGACGCGCAGGGCTGCACGGATTGGTGTTAAATGTATTTTGGTGCGCATCAGGGGCGCGCCGGAATGGGGACGCACCGGGGTCGCTAAGCCCGGCGCGGAAAACGGCACGAAGCATCGCTCACGAATCGGGCGCATCAGACCCGGTCGAACTGACGGCAGGATTCAGCTTGAATACCGAACCGCAAAGTTCTCGCTACAGCCTCGGCCTCGCGGCGGAAGTGCTCGCATCCGAGCAGAGCGTGCTGAGGCTGATCACGCGCAACACACCGCTGCCGGAACTGCTCGTCGAGGTCTGCCGGCGCGCCGAGGCACTGCTCGGCGACGGCGCCTCGTGCACGATCCTGCTGCTCGACGCGGACGGCGTGCACGTGCACGTCGGTGCCGCGCCGTCGCTTCCCGCGCAGTACAGCGCGGCGATCGACGGGGCATCGATCGGGCCCGCCGCGGGCTCGTGCGGCACGGCGATGTACGAGCGGCGGATGATCGCCGTCGAAGACATCGAAACCGATCCGCTGTGGGCCGACTTTCGTTCGCTCGCGTTGCCGCTCGGCCTGCGTGCCTGCTGGTCGGTGCCGTTTCTGGACGACGCGGGCACCGTGCTCGGCGCGTTCGCTGTCTATCACCGCACGCCGCGGCGGCCCACCGACGCGGAAACCGACCTGTTGCGCGATATCGGCAACAGCGTCGGCCTCGCGGTGCATCAGGACTCGATCGCGCGGCAGCTCGTGCGCAGCGAGGAACATCACCGCCTGGTCGTCAACAGCCTGAACGAAGGGATTCTCGTCGTGTCGCCCGACGGTGTGGTGGTCGCGAGCAATCCGAGCGCGAACCGGATGATGCGCGTGAAGGGCGACCTCGTCGGCCGCCGCCTGTCGACGGTGATCCTGTACAAGCTGTACGAGGACGGCACGCCGGTCGCGCCCGACGACTGGCCGAGCCGGCGCGCGTTCACCACGGCCATGCCGCAGCTCGACTACACGGTCGGCTTCGGGCTCGCCGACGGCGACGTCATCTGGGTGCGCGGCAACGCGGTGCCGATCGTGAAGCCGGGCGAGACGCAGCCCGAATCGGTGCTCGTGTCGTTTCACGACATCGGCCCCGTGCGCGAAGCGCAGCAGCAACTGCGCTATCTGGCGACGCGCGACGCGCTGACGGGCCTCTACAACCGGCGCTGGCTCTCCGACCGGATGCGCGAGCTGTTCGGCGCGCGCGATGCGGCGGCAGGGGCCGCGCGTGTCGCGATCCTGTTCATCGATCTCGTCGGCTTCAAGAAGGTCAACGACACGGCCGGGCACGACGCCGGCGACACGCTGCTGCGCAGCGTCGCGGCGCGCCTCGCGGCCTGCGGGGGCGGGCGTCATTCGCTCACGCGCGTCGGCGGCGACGAGTTCGTGATCCTCGTCGACGATTGCGACGATCCCGACGCGCTCGCCGTGCTCGCGCGCGAGGTGATCGACACGATCGCGAAGCCGTTCGCGATCGCGAACAACGAGTATTGGCTCGGCGTGTCGATCGGGATCAGCGTCGCGCCGCGCGACGGCGACGATGCGGCCACGCTGATGCGCAACGCCGATTCCGCGATGTACGACGCGAAGCAGCGCGGCCGCAACCACTTCACGTTCTTCACCGCGCAGTTGAACCTGCGCCTGCAGCGCCGCTTCGCGATCGAGCAGTCGCTGCGGCGCGCGATCGCCTCGGATGCGCTGCGGCTGGTCTACCAGCCGGTCGTCGACGCGCGCAGCGGCCGCACGGTCGGTGCCGAAGCGCTGCTGCGCTGGACGAGCCCGGAGCTCGGGCCGATGTCGCCTGCGGAATTCATCCCGGTTGCGGAAGATAGCGGGCTCATCGTCGCGATCGGCCAGTGGGTGCTCGAAACGGCCTGCCGGCAGGCCGCCGAATGGCGCCGCACGATCGCACCCGACCTGATGCTGGCGGTCAACCTGTCGCCGCGGCAGTTCCACGATGGGCTGGTCGAATCGGTCGACCGCTGCCTCGAACAGACGCGGCTCGATCCGGGCGCGCTCGAACTGGAGATTACCGAAGGACTGCTGATGAACGACACGGACACGGTGCTGCCGATGCTCGAGGCGCTCACGGACATGAACGTGCGGATCTCGGTCGACGACTTCGGCACCGGTTATTCGTCGCTTGCGTACCTGAAGCGTTTTCCGCTGCACAACCTGAAGGTCGACCGTTCATTCGTGTCGGGCGTGCCCGATCATCGCGACTCCGTCGCGATCACGCAGGCCGTCGTCGCGATGGCGCATTCGCTCGGGATGAAGGTCACGGCCGAAGGCGTCGAGACCGAGGCGCAGTCGTGGTTCCTGCAGCAGATCGGCTGCGACATGCAGCAGGGGTACCTGTTCGGCAGGCCGCTCGATCCGGCCGACTACGCACGCCGGCTCGTCGCCGTCTAGGGGTTCACGCGAAACCGCCGCCGTCCGGTGGGGCAGCGGGAGCTGGCGGTGCGGGCGGCGCATCGACCTCGACGCGATTCTTGCCGTCGTGCTTCGCGCGGTACAGCGCGCGATCGGCCGCCTCGATCAGCGACGTCGTCGGCAGGCTGGCGGCCGGCACGATGCTCGCGCCGCCGATGCTGATCGTCACGTGGCGACCCGTCGACGAGTGCGCGTGCTCGAGCCGCAGCGACTCGACCGCGAGGCGGATCTTCTCGCCGAGCAGCCGCGCGGCGCCCGGCGACGTGGCCGGCATCACGACCGCGAACTCCTCGCCGCCGAAACGCGCGGCGAGATCGCCGGACTGCCCGAGACAGCGTTCGATGGTGGTCGCGACCTGTTTGAGCACGCCGTCGCCCGACACGTGGCCGTACGTGTCGTTGTACAGCTTGAAGTTGTCGACGTCGATCATCAGCAGCGACAGCTCGCTGCGCTCGCGCGTGCCGCGCCGCCATTCGGCGGCCAGATATTCGTCGAGATAGCGGCGGTTCGACAGCCCGGTGAGGCCGTCCGAATGCGTGAGGCGCCGCAGCTCGAGATTGGCCTCCAGCAGTTGCTGCTGCGATTGCCGCAGCGCGCGATAGGCCTCGTCTCGCTGAAGCAGGTTCATGTACGAGCGCGAGTGATAGCGGATCCGCGCGATCAGCTCGATGCGGTCCGGCAGTTTCACGAGGTAGTCGTTCGCGCCGGCCGCGAACGCGGCGCTCTTGATCACGGGCTCTTCCTGCGTCGACAGCACGATGATCGGCACGTCGCGCGTCGCCGGATTCGCGCGGTACGCCTTCACGAGGCTCAGCCCGTCGGTGCCGGGCATCACGAGATCCTGCAGGATCACGGTCGGTCGCGTCTCGATCGCGGTCGCCAGCGCGTCGTCCGAGCGCGGGCAGTAGTGGAAGTCGATGCCGTCCTCGTCGACGAGCGCGCGCCGGACGGCTTCCGCGACGATCGTCTGGTCGTCGACCAGCAGGACCATCGCGGGGGCGTCGGCATGCGGCGCGGGTGTCGCGTGCGCGGCGTCGAACGCCGCATGCAGGCCGCTGGGCGCGCGGGTGAAGTCGCTAGTCATGATTGATGCAGGGTTGCGCCAGGGCAGCGATGGGTGTGACAGGGTTTCATCGGGATCAGATCCGCGCGAGTGCCACCAGCTCGCCCGCGATGCGCTCGAGCGGCAGGATCGCGCGCGCGGCGCCGAGCGTCGCGGCCGCCTTCGGCATGCCGTAGACGGCGCTGGTCGCCTCGTCCTGCGCGATCGTGTGACAGCCCTTCATTCGCAGCGCCTTCAGGCCGATCGCGCCGTCGCGTCCCATGCCAGTGAGCAGCACGCCGATCACGCGGCCCGGCCAGCGCTCGGTCAGGCTGTTGAAGAACACGTCGACCGACGGCCGGTACGGCGTGGCGGCCGGTTCGCGCGTGTATTCGAGCGTGCCGGTGCGCGTGATGCGCAGGTGATCGTCGGTCGCCGCGAGCAGCGCGACGCCCGGCTGAGGGCGGTCGCCTTCGTGCGCGACGCGCACGGTCAGCGGCGTCTGGCCGTCGAGCCATTGCGCCATTCCTTCGGCGAACGCGCGGTCGACGTGCTGGACGATCACGATCGGCGCGCTGAAGTCGGCCGGCAGGCTGCCGAGGATCGACGCGAGCGCGCCGGGGCCGCCGGCGGACGCGCCGATCGCGATCAGCGGGCCGCCGCTCGCGCGCGAGGCCGTGCCGGCCGCGCGGACACCGCCGGGCGCCTCGAGCAGCCGGCCGATCTGGTCGATCTTCGCGAGCAGCAGCTGCGCGGTGTCGCCGCCCGTGGCTTCGCCGAGGCGCGGCGTGTCGACCGCATCGAGCGCGCCGGCTCCCATCGCTTCGAACACGCGCCACGCGTTCGCGCCGATGCAGCTCGTCACGATCAGGATCGCGCACGGGCGGCTGGAACGCATGATCCGCCGCGTCGCCTCGACGCCGTCGAACTTCGGCATGATCAGGTCCATCAGCACGACGTCGGGCGGTTGCGCGGCGCACAGTTCGACGGCCTGCGCGCCGTCGGTCGCGACCCACAGCACGCGATGCTCGGGCCGGCGCGCGAGCGCACGGCGCATCGCCTCGACGGCAAGCGGGAGGTCGTTGACGATGCCGATGTTCACAAGCGGGATACTCCGGTCGGTTCGTAGTGTTGGATGTGGGCCGGGTTCATGAAAGGCAGCGCCGGTCGGCGCCGCCGAACGGCATCGGCGGGCGGACGGCACGGAATTCTTTTGGACTGGCGACGCCCCGAATGCTGTCATGCGGCGCGAGCGGCGGCAATCGAAAAAATTGCGCATTGCGTCGGTTCCGACCCTTTCCTCGATGGCCAGGTGGCATTTCTTGCCGCCCGGGACGCCGGACAGCGATGTGCCGGATGATGCGGCCGCGCGGCAATCCGTCGCCGACGCGTTCGTGACGGCGGGAGGGGCGGCGCCCGGCACGGGCGCACGCGCAGGCACCGGCGAGCCGGCCGCGAGCAGGCCGGCGCACCGCGCCCGGTGCGCGTTCAGTCGTTCAATGGCTGCGGGCGTACCCCTGGATCAGCGCGCGCATCATCCCTTCGACCGTTGCGTCGAGCAGGTCGGCTTCCTGCTCCGATTCCTCGACGAGCGCGGCATAGGCGGTCGCGAGCGTCACGCGATCGACTTCATGGCGTTGTTCCATCAGCGTCACCATCCCGTCCTTCGCCAGATGAGCGGAGAACGCGCGGCTGCCGATGGTCTGGAATACGTCAATCATGGCGGCTCTCCCGAACGTTGCGATGCCTTCCAGTGTAGTCGGCGCACCGACGCTCCGCCATACGCGGCGGGGCGCGGGCCATCCCCGGCACGCCGGCCGGAATCGTGCGTGCCGCGCGCGCGTTGCCGCCACCCGCCACCCGCCGCGAATCGTCCCGCCGAAACACCCCGGACACACGGGCGACGCAACGTGGCGTTGATTTCAACGTTTACCCGAAGCCTCAAATTGTCGACTTTTTATCGATAAAGTCTCGTGTTAGATTTTTCCGCCTGAAGCCGGTCGAAACCGGGCGGGCGGCGCGCCTTCACGGCGCCGCGCATCCATCACAAGGAGGGGCAATGCTGGTGCTGATTGGGGTGCCGATCGTCGTGATCGGTTTCGCGCTGCGCTTCAACGCGCTGCTGGTGGTCACGATCGCGGGGCTTGCGACAGGGCTGGCGGGCGGGCTGAATCTCGTCGATATCGTCAGCGCGTTCGGCAAGGCGTTCACCGAAAACCGCTACATGGGGCTGATCTGGCTCACGCTGCCGGTGATCGCGCTGCTCGAGCGCAACGGGCTCAAGGAGCAGGCGAAGCGGATGATCTCGCGCGTGCAGGCGGCCACCACGGGCCGCGTGCTGATGCTGTACTTCGTGCTGCGCCAGGTGACGGCCGCACTCGGCCTCACGTCGCTCGGCGGCCATGCGCAGATGGTGCGGCCGCTGATCGCGCCGATGGCCGAGGCCGCCGCCGTCAACCGGGACGGCGAGCTGCCGGAGTCGGTGCGCCAGCAGATCCGCGCACACGCGTCGGCCGCCGACAACGTCGCCGTGTTCTTCGGCGAGGACATCTTCATCGCGATCCAGTCGATCCTGCTGATCAAGGGCTTTCTCGAGCAGAACGGGATCTCCATCGAGCCGCTGCACCTGTCGGTGTGGGCGATTCCGACCGCGATCGCCGCGCTGCTGATCCACTGCGCGCGCCTCGCGCTGCTCGACCGCCGGCTGGCGCGCGGCTGCGGCCTGCTGGCGCAGGAGGGCGCGCGATGATCGGCCTCGAATCGCTGTACACGCTCGCGGGGCTGATGTTCGCCGCATTTGCATGCTTCAACCTGACCGATCGCACGAACCCGCGCCGCGTCGTCAATTTCGCGTTCTGGGCGATCTACGCGCTCACGTTCCTGTTCGGTGCGCTGCTGCCGCATTTCGTGATGGGCTGCCTCGCGATCGCGCTCGCGGTCATTGCCGGCTCGGGCAAGCTCGGGCGCGGCAAGTCCGACGAAGCCGGGGAGGCCGCGGCCCTGCGACGCGAGACGCTCGCACAGCGTTTCGGCAACAAGCTGTTCCTGCCCGCGCTGCTGATTCCGGTCGTCACGCTGATCGGCACCTTCGCGCTGAAGCACGTGCCGTTCGTCGACCAGAAGAGCGTGACGCTGATCTCGCTCGTGCTCGGCACGCTCGTCGCGTTCGCCGTCGCGCTCGCGATGCTGCGCGATTCGCCGGTGCATGCGGTGAAGGAGGCTCGCCACACGATGGACGCGGTCGGCTGGGCCGCGATCCTGCCGCAGATGCTCGCGGCGCTCGGCGCGCTGTTCGCGGTCGCGGGCGTCGGCGGCGTGGTGTCGGGGCTCGTGAAGGAGTGGGTGCCGATCGATTCGCCGTTCGCGGTGGTCGCGGCCTACACGGTCGGCATGGCGCTGTTCACGATGATCATGGGCAACGGCTTCGCTGCGTTCCCGGTGATGACGGCCGGCATCGGCCTGCCGCTGATCGTCCACCAGTTTCACGGCAACCCGGCGATCGTCGGCGCGATCGGGATGCTGAGCGGCTTCTGCGGGACGCTGATGACGCCGATGGCCGCGAACTTCAACATCGTGCCGGCGGCGCTGCTCGAGCTGAAGGACAAGAACGGCGTGATCAAGGCGCAATGGCCGACGGCCGTGCTGCTGCTGGCCGTGAACACGCTGCTGATGTACGCGTTCGCTTTCCGCTTCTGAGTCCGCTTGTGACTCCGCTTCTGACCCGATGGACGAGATGCTCATGACCGACCGACTCACACCCGAACTCGCCTCGACATTCGCGTCGCTCGCACTCGCGCACCTGACCCGCGAATACCCGAACAAGCTCACGCATTCGCTCGAAGGGCCGCACGACGTGCAGGCGCCGCGCGCGCTGCACCCGATCTTCTACGGCAGCTACGACTGGCACTCGTGCGTGCACGGCTACTGGCTCGTGCTGCGCATGCTCGAACGCTATCGGGCCTTGCCCGAGGCCGAGCGAATCATCGCGATCGTCGATGCGCACTTCACCGATGCGAACGTCGCCGGCGAGCGCGCGTATCTCGCGCTGCCGCACAACGCCGGCTTCGAGCGGCCGTACGGCTGGGCGTGGCTGCTCGCGCTCGCCGCGCAGCTCGAGCGGCTCGCGCTGAAGGGCGCGCTGCCGCAGGCCGCGCGCTGGGCAAAGACGATGGCGCCGCTCACCGACCTGTTCGTGGCGCGCTTCGAAACCTTCCTGCCGAAAGCGACCTATCCGCTGCGCGTCGGCACGCACTTCAACACCGCGTTCGCGCTGGCGCTCGCACTCGACTTCGCGCGCGATACGCAGCGCGACGGGCTTGCGGCGCTGATCGTCGATACCGCGAAGCGCTGGCACCTGAACGACGTCGCCTGCCAGGCGTGGGAGCCGTCGGGCGACGAATTCCTGTCGCCGGCGCTGATGGAAGCCGAGCTGATGCGGCGCGTGTTGCCGGCCGCCGAATTCGACGGCTGGTTCGCGCGTTTCCTGCCCGATCTTGCGCGCGGCGAGCCGGCGACGCTGTTCGAGCCGGCAACGGTCAGCGATCGCAGCGACGGCAAGATCGCGCACCTCGACGGGCTGAACCTGAGCCGCGCGTGGTGCCAGCGTTCGCTCGCCGGCGCGCTGCCGGAAGGCGATGCGCGACGCGCGAAGCTGCTCGATGCGGCCGACCGGCATCTCGCGAGCGCGCTCGCGCACGTGGCCGGCGACTACATGGGCGAGCACTGGCTCGCGACGTTCGCGGTGCTCGCGCTGGAGGCGTAGCGCGCGAAACCCCGCCGGCGGCAAGGTCTTCGGCGCGCGGCTATACTCGCCGCTCGGGCCGTATCGCGCGGCATGCGTTGCGCGATGCGGCCATCCGTTTCGTTGCCGCCTCGCCATGGACAAGCTCATTTCCTATATCGCCGCGATCCACGGGCTCGCGGGCCCGGTGTCGATCGTGTCGCATGCAACGTCGCACGAGCGCTGGACCGACGACGATGTCGAGGTCACGCGCGACGAAACCGAATACCGCTTCGACAACGGCGCGATCGTGCGCCGCTCGGTCGAGCAGGACCGCGCGCCGTCCGATCTGCTGTGCGCCGAATGCTGGATCGACTACGACGTGCTCCGCCATCCCGATGCGCAACCGATCGGCCCGACGCGGATGACGTTCGACAACGCATGCCGTGAAACCTTCTGGCTGCGTTATCACCTTGCGTGACCGCGTGACCGCGTGACCGCGTGACCGCGTGACCGCGTGACCGCGCACAGCCGCGTCAACCCGGCGGCGCGCCATCGCTCGCATGCAACAGCGGCGCGAGCCGCGTAGCCGCCTCCCGCATCTTCGGCACGTTCTCCAGTAAATCGTTGAGTGTCGCGCGCGCGGTCGGCGCATGCACGGCGAGCGCCGCGAGCACGCGACCGCTTGCGGCATCCTTCACCGGCACCGCAACTGCCACCATTCCGCGCACGAATTCCTCGTTGTCGATCCCGACGCCGCGCGCCGCGAGCCGGTCAAGCTCGGCCGCGAGCAACTGCGCGTCGGTCAGCGTCCGGTAGGTCATCTTCTTCAGCGTGAGCCGCGCGAGCATCGCGTTGCGCTCCAGCGCATTCATCTGCGACAGGAACAGCTTGCCGCTCGCCGTGCAATGCAGCGGCACGCGCATGCCGGGCCGCATCTCGAGCCGCAGCGGCTCGGTCGTCTCGACGCGTTCCACATACAGCACCGTGTCGCCATCGAGCGCGGTGAGGTTGCAGGTTTCGCCGAGCACGTCGACGAGTGCACGCAGCACCGAGCGGCAGCCGCGCGTGAAGGTGTTGTTCGACAGCGCCGCGAGCGCGAACTGCGCGGCACGCGGGCCGAGCGCGATGCCGCGGTCGTGGCCGCGCGAGTCGGGCATGTGGATCACGTAGCCGCGCGTTTCGAGCGACTCGATCAGGCGCAGCAGCGTCGCCTTTGGAATGCGCAGCCGCGCGGCAAGCTGCGACAGCGTGTACGGCTGCCCGGCCGACGCGAGCGCTTCGAGCACGGCGAGGGCGCGCAGGACGCGCGCGTCGTCGGCGAGCGCGCCGTCGGGCGGCGCGGGGGCGGTTTCGCGCATGTGTCTCCTCCGTCGGGATCGGCGTGCGTCCCGGGATGGTATGCGATGGAAATGAAACGAATTGAACGGTTTTTGTACCACATTCGCGCCGTGGACAATAAATCGGCTTGTATGCGTTCCGTGTGCTCAATAAATTTGGACAAAACATACCGGATTTTTCCAATACCCCGGGACGGAGACACGTATGACACGCAGCTTCGACTATGTGGTGGTTGGCGCGGGATCGGCCGGTTGCGTCCTCGCCAACCGGCTGTCCGACGGCGGCCGCCATACGGTGTGCCTGCTGGAAGCAGGTCCCGCCGACAACTACATGTGGATCCACGTGCCGATCGGCTACGGCAAGACGATGTTCCACCCCGTGTACAACTGGGGCTTCCACACCGATCCCGATCCGAACATGCACAACCGCCGCCTGTACTGGCCGCGCGGCCGCACGCTCGGCGGCTGCAGCTCGATCAACGGGCTGATCTACGTGCGCGGGCAGCAGCAGGACTACGACCACTGGGCCGCGCTCGGCAATCGCGGCTGGAGCTGGCGCGAGTGCTTGCCGTATTTCCGCAGGCTCGAACACAACACGCTCGGAGAGGGGCCGACACGCGGCACCGGCGGCCCGCTTTGGGCGTCCGTGATCCGGCAGCGTCACGAACTCGTCGATGCGTTCGTTGCCGCATCGAACCGGCTCGGCGTGCGCACGGTCGACGATTTCAACACGGGCGACCAGGAAGGCGTCGGCTATTACCAGCTCACCACGCGCAACGGACTGCGCTGCTCGACGGCGGTGGCCTACCTGAAGCCCGCGCGCGGGCGGCCGAACCTGCATGTCGAAACCGATGCGCAGGCGCTGAAGGTGCTGTTTGACGGCGCGCAGGCGTCCGGCGTGCGCTATGTCCAGCATGGCAAGGTTCGCGAGGTGCGTGCGTTGCGCGAGGTGATCCTCGCGGCCGGCGCGCTGCAATCGCCGCAACTGCTGCAGGTGTCGGGCGTCGGGCCGGCCGCGCTGCTGAACCGGCACGGGATTCCGGTCGTCGCCGATCGCGCGGGCGTTGGCGAGAACCTGCAGGATCATCTGCAGATTCGTCTGATCTACGAAGTAACGAAGCCGATCACGACCAACGACGAACTGCATTCGTGGGTCGGCCGCGCAAAGATGGGGCTGCAATGGGCGCTGTTCCGCGGCGGCCCGCTCGCGATCGGCATCAACCAGGGCGGCATGTTCTGCCGTGCGCTGCCGGACGAATCGGTGACGCCCGACATCCAGTTCCATTTCTCGACGCTGTCGGCCGATTCGGCGGGCGGCAGCGTGCATGCGTTTCCCGGCTGCACGTATTCGATCTGCCAGCTGCGGCCCGAATCGCGCGGCACCGTGCGAATCCGCACCGACGATGCGCGCGACGCGCCGTCGATCCAGCCGAACTATCTCGACACCGAGCGCGACCGCCGCACGACGGTGGCCGGCGTGCGCTTCGCGCGGCGCGTCGCGGCGGCCGAGCCGATGGCACCGCTGATGAAGCGCGAGGTGCGGCCGGGCGCGGACGCGCAGACGGACGACGAATTGCTCGAGTTCTGCCGCGAATATGGCCAGACGATCTTCCATCCATCCGGCACCGCGAAAATGGGCGTCGCGAGCGATCCGCTCGCGGTCGTCGACGAGCGACTGCGCGTGTACGGCACGCGCGGGTTGCGCGTGGTCGACTGCTCGATCATGCCGACCCTCGTATCGGGCAATACCAACGTGCCGATCGTGATGGTCGCCGAGAAGGCGTCCGACATGATCCTCGAGGATGCACGCGCGGCCGATCGCGGCCGCAGCGCTGCACCAGCCGCCGAGGCGCTCGCGTAAGGCATCGCCGCCCATCCACCCGCGCGGCCCGTGCTCCTGCGCCCGGACGGCCGCCGCGCGTTTATCGATGCCCCCGCCGGCACGGCGCCGGGGCAGGTTGCGGCGCATCCTTACCTGGAGAAGCTCGCATGGCAATCGATTCCCGGGTCGTCCGACGCGTGGCCGCGGCCAGCGTGATCGGCGCGACCGTCGAGTGGTACGACTTTTTCCTGTACGGCGTGGTCGCCGGCATCGTGTTCGACAAGCAGTACTTTCCGGCCGGCGACGCGTTCGTGTCGACGATGCTCGCGTATGCGACGTTCGCGGTCGGCTTCGTCACGCGGCCGCTCGGCGGCCTGCTGTTCGGCCATCTCGGCGACCGCGTCGGGCGCAAGTCCGCGCTGATCCTGACGATGCTGATCATGGGTGTGTCGACGGCCGGCGTCGCGTTCCTGCCGACCTACGCGCAGATCGGCATGTGGGCGCCGGTGCTGCTGCTGACGCTGCGCGTGCTGCAGGGCATCGGCCTGGGCGGCGAGTGGGGCGGCGCGGTGCTGATGGCCTACGAGTACGCGCCGCCGCACCGGCGCGGGCTGTATGCGAGCCTGCCGCAGATCGGGCTCGCGATCGGGCTGTGTCTCGCGGCCGGTGTGGTCGCGGCGCTGTCGCGTGCGTTGCCGGACGCCGCGTTCCTCGCGTGGGGCTGGCGCGTCGCGTTCGCGGCATCGCTGCTGCTCGTCGCGGTCGGCTTCTACATCCGCACGCGCGTGGCCGATACGCCCGAATTCGTCGCGCTCAAGCGCCAGCGGCGCGATACGAAGCTGCCGATCGTCGAACTGCTTGGAAATTATCGGCAGGCGATCCTGCTCGGGATGGGCGCGCGGTATGTCGACGGCGTGTTCTTCAACGTGTTCGCGGTGTTCTCGATCGGCTACATGACGCGCAACCTGTCGATCTCGCGCGGCGACGCGCTGCTCGGCGTGATGAGCGCGGCGGTGGTGATGTGCGTGTTCATCCCCGTGTTCGGCAGCCTGTCGGACCGGCTCGGCCGCGCGCGTGTGTACCGGTGGGGCGCGACCCTGTGCGGGCTGTCGGTGCTGCCCGCATTCTGGCTGCTGCAGACGCAATCGACGAACCTGCCCGCCGTGTGGCTCGCGCTGGTGATCCCGTTCGGGATCTTCTACGCGATGGCGTACGGGCCCGAAGCCGCGCTGTTCGCGGAGCTGTTCGACGCGAACGTGCGTTACACGGGCATCTCGTTCGTCTACCAGGTGTCGGGCATCTTCGCGAGCGGCCTCACGCCGATCGTCGCGACCGCGTTGCTGCGCGTGAACGGCGGGGCGCCGTGGCTCGTCGGGGTTTACGTGATGTTGTCTGCACTCCTGTCGATCGTGTCCGCGCGGGCGATCGAGAAGCGCGGCGGCGTGGCCGGCGTCGCGGCGCGCGCGATGTGACGGCGGGCAGGGTGGATGGGATGGGGTGCGGCGCGGGGTCGTATCGGCGGCGCGGTCGTCGGTCGGTGCCGCGTCCGTGCCGCTGACCGTTGCCGTCGGCCGGTCAGCCGGTTGTCCGATGCGGCACGCCGTTCGGCGTCCCGGTTGCCTCGCGGTGCCGCGCCCGCGCCGCGACCGCAGCCGATCGTCGCCCACCGCCGGTCGCCCGCTGTTGTCCGCCACTCGGCCGCCCGCGCGCTGGTCCAAGCGAATCCGGTCCACTGGCCCTACCTGTGAAAAATCGGCCTGCCTACACTTTCCTCGACAGATCGCCGCATTGAAGCATCTGCACACGATCGACCCGAAGAGAACGATCAGGAGACAGGCATGACCAACACGCAGTCGGCAGCATTCGCCCGTGCGGCGAGCGCGCGCCCCGCATCAGTCAGTCGAATCGCCTCGTGCGCCCGTTGCGGCGCGGCGGGCACGCCAGCGTCGGAGGTATGACCATGTCGACCTCATCCATCGAACGCACCGCGAGCGCCTTCGCCGGCGGCCGGCCGAACGATACGCGTTACGACCCGACCTACGATCCGCTCGTGTCGCCGGGGCCCGGGTGCGGCAAGCAGTACGCGCCGACCTACTGGGTCGCGACGGCCGGCACCCCGCCGCCCGACGACGGCCCCGTCACGCGCGATCTCGATGTCGACGTCGCGATCATCGGCGCCGGCTATACGGGCCTCGCGACCGCGCTGTGCCTCGCGCGGGACCACGGCATCAAGGCCGTCGTGCTCGAAGCCAACCGCACGAGCTGGGGCTGCAGCAGCCGCAACGGCGGGCAGGGGCAGAACGCGTCGGGCCGGCTGTCGCGCTCGCAGTGGATCGAGCGCTGGGGCAAGGACGTCGCGCTGAAGATGCACGACGAGATCCTCGAAGGCTTCGAGCACTTCAAGTCGCTCGTGTCGGAAATCGACTGCGACCCGCAGCCGGGCGGCCATTTCCTGATCGCGCACCGTCCGCGCATCATGGCGAAGCTCGCGGCCGAGGCGAAGGTGTGGAAGGACGTGTTCGGCTATCCGTCGGAGCTGCTGAGCGCGGAAACCTTCCGCCGCGAATTCATCAACGACCACGAGGCGGCCGGCGCGCTGCACGAGCCGGAAGGCATCGGCATCCATGCGCTGAAGCTCGCGTTCGGCTACCTGCGCCTCGCGCGCGAAGCCGGCGCGAAGGTGCATACAAGCAGCCCCGTGCTCGGCTTCGAGACGATCGATGGCGTGCATCACCTGCGCACGCCCGGCGGCGTCGTGCGGGCCCGCGCGGTCGGCATCGCGACCGGCGCGTACACCGCGCAGACGCTGCATCCGTCGCTGCGCAGCAAGGTGATGCCGATCCTGTCGAACTCGATGGTCACGCGCCCGCTCACCGACGCGGAGATCGACGCGTGCAATTTCCGCACGACGCAGGTGCTGACCGACACGCGTACGCTGCGCTTTTACTACCGGTTCCTGCCCGATCGCCGTCTGCAGATCGGCAGTCGCAGCGCGATCACCGGCGACGATGCGCCGAACCCGCGTCATCTGGAATTGCTGAAGGAAGGGATGGCGCGCAAGTTTCCCGCGCTGCGCGGCGTGGAGATCGATTATTCATGGTGGGGCTGGGTCGACGTCAGCCACGACATGATGCCGCGCGTGTGCCAGCCCGACCCGCGGCAGTCGGTGTACTACGCGCTCGGCTACGGCGGCAACGGCGTGTCGTACTCGCAGCAGGCCGGCCGCCGGCTGGCCGAGCAGATCGCGGGGAAGGGGGCACGCCAGACGCTGCCGATCTTCACGTCGCCGCTGCCTGGCCACCCGTTCGCGCCGTTCCGGCGCATCGGGCAGCGGATGCTCTACCTGTCGTACTTCAGGAATGACGAAAAGCCCTGAACGCAGTGCTCATCGCCGGGCGTGACGTAACCCGCGCCCGGCTGTCCAACACAATAAAAGCAACAGAAATCCGTGCGGCCGGGGCTGCAGGCGCCCCTGCACGCGCCGTCGCCGGCGGCGCCCGCGCTCACCCGACGGTGGCAAGCGGGCGGCGTCCGGACAACTGGATATGGAGAAGACATGCAACCCTCGAACCAGAGTGACCTGAAGTGTGGGCTCAAGCAGCGCCACATGACGATGATCGCGCTTGGCGGCGTGATCGGTGCCGGGCTGTTCGTCGGCAGCGGTGTGGTGATTCAGCAAACCGGGCCGGCCGCGATCTTGTCGTTCCTGATCACGGGCGGGCTCGTCGTGCTCGTGATGCGGATGCTCGGCGAGATGGCCTGCGCGATGCCGGCCGTCGGTTCGTTCTACGAATACGCACGGCTCGCGTTCGGCAACTGGCGTGGGCCCGGCAAGATGGCGGGCTTCCTGACCGGCTGGATGTACTGGTATTTCTGGGTGATCGTCGTCGCGCTCGAAGCGGTGGCCGGCGCCAAGCTGATCCAGTTCTGGCTGCCGGATACACCGGCGTGGATCATCAGCCTGGCGCTGCTGGTCGTGCTGACGCTCACGAACCTGATCTCGGTCGGCAGCTACGGCGAATTCGAATTCTGGTTCTCGTCGATCAAGGTCGGCGCGATCATCGTGTTCCTGTTCCTCGGCGGCCTCTACGTGCTCGGCCTGTGGCCCGCGTCGATGCACACGACGGCCGTGCTGCCGACGCTGCTCGGCCACGGCGGCTTCATGCCGCTCGGCATCGGGCCGGTGATGAGCGGGGCGGTCGCGGCCACCGGGTTCTACTTCGGCGCTGAAATCGTCACGATCGCGGCGGCCGAGGCCAAGGAGCCGGCGAAAGCGGTTGCGAAGGCCACCAATTCGGTGATCACGCGCGTGCTGGTGTTCTACGTCGGCTCGGTCGCGCTCGTCGTCGCGCTGGTACCGTGGAATTCGCATCAGATGGCCACGCCGTACGTGAGCGCACTCGAAGTGATGGGCCTGCCGGCCGCGGCCAACGTGATGAACGCGATCGTGCTGACGGCGGTGCTGTCCGCCCTCAACTCGGGCCTCTATGCGGCGTCGCGGATGCTGTTCGCGCTGACCCGCCATGGCGACGCGCCGGCCGCGCTCGCGAAGGTCAACAAGCGCGGCGTGCCGGTGCGCGCGATCCTGCTCGGCACGGTGTTCGGCTACGTGTCGGTGGTGATGTCGTACGTGTCGCCCGATACCGTGTTCGCGTTCCTCGTCAATTCGTACGGCACCGTCGCGCTGTTCGTGTACGTGCTGATCGCGTTCTCGCAGCTGCGCCTGCGCAAGCGTCTCGACCCGGTGGCCGCCAGCAAGCTGCGCGTCAAGATGTGGGCGTACCCGTACCTGACCTGGGTTGCGATCATCGGCATGGTCGGCATCCTCGTCGCGATGGCGTTCATCCCGGACCAGCGCAAGCCGCTGTGGCTCGGCGTCGCCAGCCTCGGTGTGCTGGTCGTCGCCTACGGGCTGACGCGCCGCAGCCGCCGCGAGCATCTCGACGACAGCGAACTGCTCGCCTATCCGCCGCGGTAATGCGCGGCCACGCATGACGCCGAAGGCCCGGCATGCAAGCCGGGCCTTCGCGCATGCGACTGCCGGCCCGATCCGATGGATTGTTGGTGCAACTATCGGGCCTGCCGATAGCACCGATCAGAGGATGCGACTTTATGTCGGCCGCGTGCCGGCATAGCATGAATGACCGATTCACGGGGGCGCCCCGGCAGGGCGCGCCCTCATTCGCGAACGAGGACAGACGATGGAACATCGGGCACGCGAGCGCGACGAGCAGGCCGAGATCAAGACGACGACGTGCTACATGTGCGCATGCCGCTGCGGCATCCGCGTGCACCTGCGCGACGGTGAGGTGCGCTATATCGACGGCAATCCCGCGCATCCGCTGAACCAGGGCGTCATCTGCGCAAAAGGTTCGTCGGGCATCATGAAGCAGTATTCGCCCGCGCGGCTCACGCAGCCGCTGATGCGCAAGCCGGGCGCCGAGCGCGGCGACGCGCAGTTCGAGCCGGTGTCGTGGGACGTCGCATTCGACGTGCTCGAAAAGCGCCTCGGGCACCTGCGCGCTACCGACCCGAAGCGATTCGCGCTGTTTACCGGCCGCGACCAGATGCAGGCACTCACCGGCCTGTTCGCGAAACAGTTTGGTACGCCGAACTATGCGGCGCATGGCGGATTCTGCTCGGCGAACATGGCGGCCGGGATGATCTACACGATCGGCGGCTCGTTCTGGGAATTCGGCGGCCCCGATCTCGACTACGCGAAGCTGTTCTTCATGATCGGCACCGCGGAAGACCACCATTCGAATCCGCTGAAGATCGCACTCGGCAAGTTCAAGCGCGCGGGCGGCCGCTTCATCGCGATCAATCCGGTGCGCACCGGCTACGCGGCGATCGCCGACGAATGGATTCCGATTCGCCCCGGCACCGATGGTGCGCTGTTCATGGCGTTGATGCACGAGCTGATCGCGCGCAACGCGTTCGACCTCGAATTCGTGTCGCGCTTCACGAATGCGGCCGAGCTGGTCGACCAGCGCGACGGCGCCGACACGTTCGGGCTGTTCGTGCGCGACGCCGGCGCGCCGGAGGTCAACGCGCTGTATCCGCAGAACCGGATGTGGTGGGACACGAAGACGAACCGCGCGGTGCTGCATCACACGGAAGGCGCGGAGCCGGCGCTCGATGGCCGCTATACGCTCGACGACGGCACGCCCGTCGCGCCGTCGTTCACGCTGCTGCGCGAACAGGTGGCCGAGTGCACGCCCGAATGGGCGGCCGACATCACCGGCATCGCGGCCGACACGATCCGCCGCCTCGCCCGCGAGATGGAGACGGTCGCGCGCGACCACGCGATCGAGCTGCCGGTGCGCTGGACCGATTCGTGGGGCAAGGAGCACGCGTCGGTGAAGGGCGTGCCGATCGCGTTCCATGCGATGCGCGGGCTCGCCGCGCATTCGAACGGCTTCCAGACGATCCGCGCGCTCGCCGTGCTGATGTCGCTGCTCGGCACGATCGACCGGCCGGGCGGCTTCCGGCACAAGGCGCCGTATCCGCGCGCGGTGCCACCGTCGGCGAAACCGCCGAACGACCCGGCGCAGATCAGGCCGAACACGCCGCTTGCCACGGGCCCGCTCGGCTGGCCCGCTGGCCCCGAGGACCTGTTCGTCCATCCGGACGGCACGCCCGCGCGGCTCGACAAGGCGTTCTCGTGGGAATACCCGCTCGCGGTGCACGGGCTCATGCATTCGGTCATTACCAATGCATGGCGCGGCGATCCCTATCCGATCGACACGCTGCTGATCTTCATGGCCAACATGGCGTGGAATTCGTCGATGAACACGACGGAAGTGCGCAAGATGCTGGTCGACAAGCGCGACGACGGCGAATACCGGATTCCGTTCCTCGTCGTGTGCGATGCGTTCGCGTCTGAAATGACGGCGTTCGCCGACCTGATCCTGCCCGACACGACTTACCTCGAACGGCATGACGTGATGTCGGTGCTCGATCGGCCGATCTCCGAATTCGACGGGCCGGTCGACTCGGTACGCGTGCCGGTCGTGCCGCCGACCGGCGAATGCAAGCCGTTCCAGGAAGTGCTGATCGAGCTCGCGAGCCGGCTGAAGTTTCCGGCCTTCACGACGGCGGACGGGCAGCGCAAATACCGCGACTATCCGGATTTCGTCGTCAACTTCCAGACCGCGCCCGATTCGGGCACCGGCTTCCTGATCGGCTGGCGCGGCAAGGACGGCGACAAGGCCGTCGTCGGCGAGCCGAACCCCGACCAGTGGAAGCGTTACGCGGAGAACAACTGCGTGTACCACCACCGGTTGCCGGAGCCGCTGCAGTACATGCGCAACTGCAATGGCCCGTACATGCAGTGGGCGGTCGACAACGGGATGCGCAAGTTCGGCGTGCCGATCGTGATCCAGCTCTACTCGGACGTGATGCAGAAATTCCGGCTCGCCGCGCAGGGCCGCACGTCGGGCCGCCAGCCGCCCGATCATCTGCGCGAGCGCATCGCACGCTATTTCGATCCGCTGCCGTTCTGGCATCGCTCGCTCGAAAGCGGGCTGACCGATGCGAGCCGCTATCCGCTCGCGGCGATCACGCAGCGGCCGATGGCGATGTACCACTCGTGGGATTCGCAGAACGCGTGGCTGCGGCAGATCCACGGCGAGAACCATCTGTTCGTGAACCCCGTGACGGCCGCCGCGCAGCAGATCGACGACGGCGCGTGGATCTACGTCGAATCGCCGTGGGGCAAGGTGCGTTGTCGCGCGCGCTACAGCGAGGCCGTCGAGCCCGGCACCGTCTGGACCTGGAACGCGATCGGCAAGGCAGCCGGCGCGTGGAACCTCGGGCCTCAAGCGGGTGAGTCGCAGCGCGGCTTCCTGTTGAACCACGTGATTACTGACGAGTTGCCGGATGCGGCGCGCGACGGCGCACGCCTGTCGAACTCCGATCCGGTCACGGGGCAGGCCGGCTGGTACGACGTGCAGGTGCGGATCTATCCAGCCGAAGCCGATGCGGCCACGACCTTGCCGCAGTTCGCGCCGATGCCGGCGCTGCCGGGCACGCCGCGCGTGCTGCAGCGCGTGCAGGCATATTTCGCGGGAACCGGCGCATTCGCCGCGCGGCTGCGGCGCGCGACGTCGGCCGGCCCTCAGTCTGACGACCGCTGATCGAAGGAGCGCAACCATGACCCAGATGGCCCTCGTCATCGACCTGAACGTATGCGTCGGCTGCCATGCCTGCGTAACGAGCTGCAAGGAATGGAACACGTCGGGCGAAGCCGGCAGTCTCGCCGATCTGCGCCCGTACGACGACGATCCGTCCGGCACGTTCTTCAACCGCGTGCAGACCTACGAAGCGGGTGTGTTCCCGATGACCGACACGATCCACTTCCCGAAATCGTGCCTGCACTGCGAGGATCCGCCGTGCGTGCCCGTCTGTCCGACCGGCGCGAGCTACAAGCGCAAGTCGGACGGGATCGTGCTGGTCGACTACGACAAGTGCATCGGCTGCAAGTACTGCGCGTGGGCGTGCCCGTATGGCGCGCGCGAGCTCGACGAAGGCCGCAAGGAGATGACGAAGTGCACGCTGTGCGCGGACCGCATCGACAACGAAGCGCTGCCCGAACGCGACCGGAAACCGGCCTGCGTGCTCGCCTGCCCGACGTCGGCGCGGCTGTTCGGCGATGTGCACGATCCCGAATCGGACGTGTCGCGTGCGATCCGCGAACGCGGCGGCTATGCGCTGATGCCCGAATGGGGCACGCGACCGTCGAACCATTATCTGCCGCGCGTGAAGACCGAAGCGTCGTGCGGTTGCGGGAGTAGCGGCGGATGCGGCAGCGCGTCGAACGGCCGTGACGAGGACGCGTCGTTCGAAGCCCGCGCGGCGCGCGGCGACATCGATCTCGTGTCGCTCGCGACGCAGCGCTGAGCGCAAGGCCCTTCATTCATACGAAAAAACGGAGTTCCCATGCGCCCAGCCTTTTCGGTCGTTTTCCTCACCACGCTGTGCGGTGCCGCACAGGGCCTGCTGCTGACGCTCGTGACCGTCGAGGCACTTGCGCGCGCGGCGGGCGTCGATATCGCTGCGTCGTTCTACGTGACGGGTGCCGCGCTGTCGGTCGTGCTCGGCGTGCTCGGCCTGTTCGCGTCGTTCTTCCATCTCGGCCACCCCGAGCGCGCATGGCGCGCGATCGCGATGTGGCGCACGTCGTGGCTGTCACGCGAATGTATCGCGCTGCCGGTGTTTCTCGCGTGCGCGTTCGCGTATGGCGCGGCACACCTGTTCGGCTGGCCCGGCACGTTGCTGATCGGCGCGGTGGGCGCGCTCGCAAGTGTCGTGCTGTTCGTGTGCACCGCGATGATCTACGCGTGCCTGCGGTTCCTGCAGGAATGGGCGAGCCCGCTGACGCTCGTGAACTTCGTGCTGCTCGGCTGCGCGTCGGGCTGCACGCTGGCGACGGCTTGCGCCGCGTGGCTCGCGCCGGCGCTGGTCGGCCGCCTCGCCGTGGCCGCGTGCGCACTGACGCTCGCCGGTGGCGTGGCACGGCTCGCGTCGCTTGCGCGCAATGCCCGGTTGCGGCCGAAGTCGACCGTGCAGAGCGCGACCGGGATCCGCCATGCGAAGGTCGAACAGAAGTCGCGCGGCTTCACGGCCAGCGCGTTCAATACGCGGGAGTTCTTTCACGGGCAAGGCAACGGCACGCTGCGGGCAGTGAAGGCCGGCTTCCTGATCGGCGCGTTCGCGGTGCCGTTCGCGCTGACCGGCGCGGGCGCGCTCGCGCCGACGTCGGTCGCGGCGGCCGTCGCGCTCGGCGCCGCGTTCGTGATCCAGTATGCGGGGCTGGTCGCGGAACGCTGGTTCTTCTTCGCGGATGCGCGGCATCCGCAGAACATCTACTACCAGCGCGCGTCATGACGTTGCGTGCGCGCCGCCACGCCGTGCGGGAACTAGAACGTTTGAGCGAGCGCGCCGGCCGCTTCCTGCAGGCGCGGCACGTGGTCGAGCAGCCGCGACAGCGGCGCGCGCGACACGGGCGCATGCACGGCGACCGCAGCGATGCACGTGCCGTTGTCGCCGACGATCGGCGCCGCGATGCACACGATGCCCGCGACGAATTCCTCGTTGTCGATCGCGACGCCCTTGTGTGCGGTGCGGTCGAGTTCGGCTTCGAGCAGTTCGGGATCCGAGATCGTATTCGGGGTGTAGCGCGGCAGCGCCAGCGCGCGCACCAGCGCGGCGCGCTCGTCGCGCGGCAGCAGCGCGAGCAGCAGCTTGCCGCTGGCGCTGCAGTGTGCGGGCACGCGCGAGCCGGGTTTCAGGTCGAGCCGCAGTGGCCAGTCGGCCTCGACGCGGTCGAGATAGACGACTTCCGTGTCGTGCAGCGCGGTCAGGTTGCAGGTTTCGCCGAGATCGGCGACGAGCCGTTCGAGGATCGCGTGGCGCAGCCGGCGCGCGCCGGCATGCAGCATCACGCCGGTGCCGAGCCGCGCGAGGCGCGGGCCGATCGCGTACGCGTTCTTGCGACCCGGCTCGCGGATCACGAGGCCGCCGGCTTCGAGCGACGCAAGCATCCGGTGCAGCGATGCCTTCGGGATATCGACGTCGCGCGCGAGATCGGCGAGCGACACGGCATCGCCGGCCTGGACGAGATGTTCGAGCAGCGCGAAGGCGCGCAGCGTGGGCGTATCCGCGGGCAGCATGGCAGGCGTTCCGGAAACTGGACTGCGGCCATTGTACCGAACGGCCCGGCAGGCCGGCCGCGCGGGGCAGCGGGCCCGTTGAACCGGTCCGAACTTTCGGCAACGGAACGAATCGTTCCGTAAACACGGCTGGCGCGGGTGCGAGGATCGATGCCTGCGCGATCAGCAACGACAGGAGCGCAACGCAATGGATGGGGTGGCGAACAAGCCGGACTGCATGGTGTCGGTCCGTGAACGCTTCGGGTTCGATTCGGACCTGATGGTGCCGGCGTTCAGCGCGCGCGACGATCACGTGCCCGATATCGACGACGCCTACCGTTTCAACCCGGACGTCACGCTCGCGATCCTCGCGGGATTTGCGCGCAATCGCCGCGTGCTCGTGCAGGGGATGCACGGCACCGGCAAGTCGACGCATATCGAGCAGGTCGCGGCACGGCTGAACTGGCCGTGCGTGCGCGTGAACCTCGACGGCCACATCAGCCGGCTCGATCTCGTCGGCAAGGATGCGATCGTCGTGCGCGACGACGTGCAGGTGACCGAATTCCAGGAAGGGATCGTGCCGTGGGCGCTGCAGCGTCCGGTCGCGCTGATCTTCGACGAATACGATGCGGGGCGGCCTGACGTGATGTTCGTGATCCAGCGGATTCTCGAGCGCGACGGCAAGTTCACGCTGCTCGACCAGAACCGCGTGATCCATCCGCATCCGTCGTTCCGGCTGTTCGCGACCGCGAACACGGTGGGGCTCGGCAACCTGAACGGGCTCTATCACGGCACGCAGATGCTCAACCATGCGCAGATGGATCGCTGGAACGTGGTCGCGACGCTCGACTACCTGCCGCGCGACGAGGAGATCGGCATCGTGCGCGCACGCGTGCCGGAACTCGCGGACGAAGCCGGCCGCCCGCTGCTCGAATCGATGGTGAGCCTCGCGGAGCTGACGCGCAACGGCTTCGCGACCGGCGACCTGTCGACGCTGATGTCGCCGCGCACGGTGATCAACTGGGCCGAGAACTGCCAGATCTTCCGCGATCCGGCGCTCGCGTTCCGGCTCACGTTCCTGAACAAGTGCGACGACGCCGAGCGGCCGGTCGTCGCCGAGTATTACCAGCGCTGTTTCGGCGAGGAGCTGGCGGTCGCGTCGCGTGCCGGCGGCGGCGAGCCGGGAGCGGGGCGGTGAGCGCCGATCGCGACGCCGCGCGCCGCGCATCGGCGCGCGAAGCGCTGGGCGCGTCGACCGTGCGTGCACTGACACGCGACGCGGCGCTGCATTACCGTGCGGGCCGCGTGTGTCGCGACCTGCGGCCACTGCCGATCCATGCGCCGCACCTGCGCGCGCAGGCGGCCGACGACGATCTCGCGTCGTGGCGCGGCGCGGCCGACGGCGCCGCGCTGCGCATCCTGCATTCCGATGCGGACCTGCATCGCGCGTTGTCCGGCGACGATCCGCTCGAACGCGTGCTGTTCGAAATGCTCGAGCAACTGCGCTGCGAATCGCTGGCGCCACCCGCCATGCGCGGCGTCGTGCAGAACCTGCGCCATCGTTTCGACACCTGGTCGCGCGCGTTCCATCGGTCGGGACAGGCCGATACGCATGTCGGAATCCTTGTTTACACGGTCGCGCAGATCGCATGGTCGCGGCTGACGGGGTGGCCCGTGCTCGAGGAGACGGAAGACCTGATCGAAGCGTCGCGCGCGGCGATCGTGCCCGAGATCGGCGTGCAGCTCGCGGGGCTCAAGCGGTGCCGGCACGATCAGCGCGCATTCGCGGAACATGCGTTGACACTTGCGAAGCGCATTGCATCGATGATTCGCGATGCGCGCGCGGCCGTCGTGGAAACGGAGACGCAAGACGCGCGCGAGCAGGACGATGCGCTGACGAATTTCTCGCTGTGGGTCGATTTCGACGACACGGGCATCGACCTGCCGGCCCTCGTGGAGACGGGCGACAGCGCCGTGCTGCAGGGCGGCGATGCCGTCTACCGTGCTTATACGACGCGTTACGACCGCGAGCTCCGGCCGGCCGCGCAGATCCGCGCGGCACTGCTGCGCGAGTACCGCGACCGGCTCGACGGCCAGGTCACCGCGCAGCGGATCAACGTCACGCGGCTCGCACGTGTGCTGCGTGCGGCGCTCGTCGTGCCGCAGGCCGACGGCTGGTCGTTCGGCGAGGAACATGGCCGCCTCGACGGCCGCCGGCTCGCGCAGCTCGTCAGTTCGCCGGCCGAACGGCGGCTGTTCCGGCTCGAACGCGTGCGGCCGCATGCCGATTGCGCGCTCGCGTTCCTGGTCGACTGTTCGGGATCGATGAAGACGTGGATCGATGGCGTCGCGCTGATGGTAGACACGCTGGCCCGCGCGGGCGATGCCGCCGGTCTCGCGACCGAAGTGCTCGGCTTCACGACGCTCGCATGGAACGGCGGCCGCGCGCGGCAGGACTGGCTCTCGCGCGGCAGGCCGCGCCATCCGGGCCGGCTCAACGAAACCGGCCACCTGGTGTTCAAGGATGCGGACACGCGCTGGCGGCATGCGCGCACGGGTATCGCCGCGCTGTTCAAGGCCGATCTGTTCCGTGAGGGTGTCGACGGCGAAGCGGTCGAATGGGCGTGCGCGCGGCTTGCGGCGCGGCCGGAGGCGCGCAGGATCCTCGTCGTGATCTCGGACGGCAGCCCGATGGACGGCGCCACGGCGCTCGCGAACGATCCGTTCTACCTCGACAACCATCTGAAGCAGGTGGTCGCGCGCCAGGAGGCGGCTGGCCGCGTCGAAGTGCTCGGGCTCGGCGTCGGGCTCGATCTCGGCCCGTATTACCGGCACCGGCTCGCGATCGACCTTGCATCAGCGCCGGACATGAAGCGGCTCGTCGAAATCGCGCGCTGGATCGGCGCGCGGCGATGAAGCAGGCGACGGCCTGCAAGGCGGATGCGGCAACACGCACGCGTCTCGACCGAATGCCGTATGCAGGCCGGTTCGCTGCGGCATGCGCCGCGCGGCATCACGCGCCGCGCAGCAGCGGCGGCAGCGACGTCGCGATCAACCCGATGCCGATCGCCATCAGCACGCCGAACGCAAGCCGGCGCAGCGCGACCGGCGACAGCGGCGGCGGGTAGTGGCGCGCGGCCACCGTCGTGAGCATCACGACCGGCGTCGCGATCGCCGCCAGCAGCCAGATGTCGCGATCGAGCTGGCCTTCGCACGCGCTGTACAGCACGCGAGTGGCCGAGGTCGTCGTAAACAGCACGATCAGCGCGCAGCGGATCTGCACGAGCGTCAGCGGTTGCCGGTAGAACTGGAAGATCAGCGGCGGCCCCGACACGCCGAACATCCCGCTCAGCAAGCCACCGAACAGGCCGCTGACGAAGAAGCTGCGGTTGTCCGAGCGCTCGGTGAGCGGCGCCGGCCGCAGCGCCGCACTCAGGCCGCCGTACAGCACGACTGCGCCGAGAATGAGCTGCAGCAGGTCGGCCGCCGAGCGGCTCAGGCATTCGAGCAGCAGCACGCCCGCGACGACCGACGGCAGGATGCCGAGCGTCGCCGCGCCCACCGCGCGCCAGTCGATGTGATGCAGCCGGCCGGGCAGCGCGGTCGCGCCGTTCGCGAGCGACACGACGCTCATCAGCGTGGCGACGGTGGCGAGCGGCGCGAGACCGAAGCCGCTCGTCGCGCCCATCACGATCATCCCGAGCCCGAAGCCGGTGACGGTCTGGAAATAGCTGCCGGCGCCGATCACCGCGATCAGGATCGCCAGTTTGTCGGCTGTCATGCGTGTGCGGCCTCGCCGGTCGCGGCGCGCTGCGCGGCCGCCTGCGCCTGCACGGTGGTTGCGGCGATCACGTGATACACGTCGTCGGCGCTGCAGCCGCGCGACAGGTCGTTCGCGGGCCGGCGCAAGCCTTGCAGCAGCGGGCCGACGGCCTTTGCGCGACCGATCCGCTCGGCGAGCTTGTAGCCGATGTTGCCGGCTTCGAGGCTCGGGAACACGAGCACGTTCGCGTGGCCGCCCACCTGCGAATGCGCGATCTTGCGCTCGGCGATTTCCGCAACGATCGCCGCGTCGAGCTGCACGTCGCCGTCGATCGCAAGCGCCGGGCGCAGTTCGCGTACCTGCGCGGTCGCGGCCGTCACCTTGTCGACCGCCGCGTGATGCGCGCTGCCACTCGTCGAGAACGACAGCATCGCGACACGCGGTTCCTCGCCGAGCAGCGCGTGCGCGCTGTCGGCGGCGGCCATCGCGATCTCGGCGAGCTGATTGGCATCCGGATCGACGACCAGCGCACAGTCGGAGAAGATCAGTCCGCCCTTGATCGTGTGAAACGGTTCGCACAGCATCATCAGGAAGAAACTCGATACGATCCGGAACGCGGGATCGACACCGATCAGCTGGATCGCCGCGCGCACGACGTCGGCCGTTGCATGCACGGCGCCCGCGACCGAGCCGTCCGCATCGCCGAGCCGTACCATCAGGTTCGCATGGCAGAGCGGATCGAGCACCGCGTCGCGCGCGGCATCGGCCGTCATGCCCTTGCTCTTGCGCAGCGCATGCAGCGCGTCCGCATAGGCATCGCATTGGGCGGCGCTGGCCGGATCGACGAGCGTCATGCCGTCGAGATCGATCGCGTCGCGCGCGGCCGCCGCGTGGATCGCCGCACGGTTGCCGACGAGCACGATGCGGGCGATGCCGTCGCGCGTTGCGCGCGCGGCGGCCTGCAGCACGCGCGGATCGTCGGCTTCGCACAGCGCGATGCGCATCGGCTGGCGGCGCGCGGATTCGAGAATGCGGTCGAGGGCTTTCATCGTTCGCTCGGATAGGAAAGGAAAAACGGCCGGATGCGGCGGCCCGCACGGGGCACGGCGTCCGGCCGGAGGGCCGGCCGCGCGAGAGGGGCGCGCGACCGGCAACGGGGGTGCGTCAGCGACGCGGCATTACACGTAGTCCTTGTACTTGTCGAGCATCCGAACCGGCTTCGACAGCGCATCGCGACGGAACGGATCGCCGAGTTCACGCGTGCACATGATCTCGATGATCGTGGTCTTGCCTTCGTTCATCTGCATGTCGATGGCACGCTTGAGGGCCGGGCCCACGTCCTCGAGGCGGTCGACCGTGATCCCTTCGGCGCCCATCGCACGCGCGATCGCCGCGAAGCTCTGGTTGTCGAGTTCGCCCGCGACGAAGCGGCGGTTGTAGAAGTCGACCTGGTTCTTCTTCTCCGCGCCCCACTGGCGGTTGTGGAACACGACGGCCGTGACCGGGATGTTGTGGCGCACGCAGGTCATCGTTTCCATCAGGCTCATGCCCCACGCGCCGTCGCCCGCATACGACACGGCCGGACGGTGCGGCGCGGCGACCTTCGCGCCGATGATCGTCGGGAACGCGTAGCCGCAGTTGCCCCAGCTCATCGCCGCGAAGAAGCTGCGCGGCTTGTTGAAGCGCAGGTAGCTGTTCGCGACCGAGTTGATGTTGCCGATGTCGGTCGACACCATCACGTCCTCGGGCATCGCCTTCTCGAGTTCGCGCAGCACCTGGCGCGGATGCAGGTACTGGCCGCCGCTGAACGGCTTCTCGTGCTTCTGCTCCTCGATCATGTCGAGGCTGAATGCGTCGCGCTCGTGCGTCCAGTCGTCGAGTTCCTTTTCCCACGCGGCCTTTTCCGTCGCGATCTGGTCGGCGCGCTCGCCGCGCGAGCCATCGCACACGAGCGTGCGGCCTTCGAGGCGTTGCGTGAGTGCGATCGCCGCGGCCTTCGCGTCGCCGCAGATGCCGACCGAGATCTTCTTCACGAGGCCGAGCATCTTGTGGTCCGCGTCGATCTGGATGATCTTCGCGTCCTTCGGCCAGTAGTCCATCCCGTGCTGCGGCAGCGTGCCGAACGGCCCGAGGCGCGAGCCGAGCGCGATCACGACGTCGGCGCGCGACAGCAGTTTCATCGCAGCCTTCGAGCCCTGGTAGCCGAGCGGGCCGCACCACAGCGGATGGTTTGCCGGGAACGAGTCGTTGTGCAGGTAGCTGTTGACGACCGGCGCGCCGAGCCGTTCCGCGAGCGCCTTGCATTCCTCGATCGCGTCGGCCATCACGACGCCGCCGCCCGAGATGATGACCGGGAACTTCGCCTGCGCGATCAGCGCGGCCGCGTCGTCCAGGCTCTGTTCGCCGCCGGCGCCGCGGTCGAGCCGTCGCGGTTGCGGAATCTCGACCTTGACCTTGCCGTAGAAGTAGTCGCGCGGGATGTTCAACTGCGTCGGGCCCATCTCGGCCTGCGCGCGGTCGAAGCAGCGCGCGGTGAATTCGGCCATCCGTGCCGGGTGCGTGACGTGACCCTGGTACTTCGTGAATTCCTGGAACATCGGCAGCTGGTTCGCTTCCTGGAAGCCGCCGAGGCCGATGCCCATCGTGCCGGCTTCCGGCGTGACGATCACCACCGGGCTATGTGCCCAGTACGCGGCCGCGATCGCGGTCACGCAGTTGCTGATGCCGGGGCCGTTCTGGCCGATCACGACGCCGTGGCGGCCCGACACGCGCGCGTAGCCGTCGGCCATGTGGCCCGCGCCCTGTTCGTGCACGACCGGGATCAGGCGGATGCCGGCCGGCGCGAAGATGTCCATCGCATCCATGAACGCGGAGCCCATGATGCCGAACATGTCGGTCACGCCGTTGGCCGCGAGGGTTTCGACGAAGGCTTCGGACGGCGTCATGTCCTGCGGACCGTTGGCCGATGCACGCAGGGAAGTGGATTGTTCGCTCATGGGTTGTCTCCGATTGTTCAATTAACGGAACGTCTTGTTCCAGATGCTATTTGCTGGGGAAGGCCGGTCAAGTCATTCCGCCCGCTGTCGGCGAATGTGGAATGAAATGAAATGATTCGTTTCAAAATGCGCGCGGGGGGCGGTGGCCCGAGTGGCGCGCGAGGCGCACGCTCAGGCCGGCTGTTTCGGCCGTTCCTTGCGGAACGCGCGCTTGACGGCGATCAGCCCGTCGCGGAATTCGAACAGGTCGCAGCCTTCGGCCTCGATGCGCCAGCCTTCGGCGTGCGTGCCCGTGAACACCCACTCGGAGACGCCGCGCTCGCCGGCGACGGTGTGGCGACCGTGACCCCAGTGTGCGTCGGGGAAGGTCTTGAACACGGCTTCGAACGCGGCGCGTACCGCGTCGCGGCCGACGAAGCGCGTGCCGTGGATGTCGGGGCCGCCGGCCGCGTCGAATACGCAGTCCTCGGTCATGAAGCCCATCAACGCGTTGGCGTCGTGCCGGTTGAATGCTTCGGAAAATGCCGCGAGCGTGGCGGCCGTGACGGGGGCGGTGAGCGTGTCGGACATAACGTGTCTCCTGTCGAATGATGGGCGGTGCGCAAGGCGCTGGCGCGCATGCGGCACGCGGTATCGACACGTTAGTGAGCGCTCGTTTTTGGCGGTAGCGCCAGTCGGGAGGTTTCGCTTGGGCCAGAGTCGGATGCTTATCTGCAGGGCGGCAGAGGGTGGCTTGCGTCACACTTTTTGATTATTTCCCTGGGTATCAAAGTATGCGGAGGTGTCGAGATGATTTTCAGAGGGGGCAGGCGTTTTTATGTGAAAAGTAAGAATTGATTTTTTGGATTAAAGGGGAGGGTCGAAGTTGTTCGAATTCGATCGAATGAAATCGAAATAATCCGAAATTCAATGTGCTGCTTGGTCGACTGACAGCTTGAGTATCTGCTGGTCCGCGCGCGGTTTCTTCGCTCAATGTTTCGTTGGGTCTGCGTGACCATCGCCCGATTCAGTTGACGTAAAGCGCTGCCGATCAAGTCGGGAGCGCAGACGTGCGATCGGCCTTTTACCAACTTCATTCGAGGAATCGACTATGTCGCGACGCGCAGTCAGAAACGGCGACCCGACGACGACGGGAGGCTTCGTCGTCGCAACGACAGCAACGAGCATGGGGGCGATCACATCCGGATTTGGCGATCAACAATGCTGAAAGCATCGCGGGGTACGTCGTAGATGGCGACTAACTTCCTGGCTGCTGTCGTGCTCGCGTTGATCCTTGCGCAGACAGCGCTTGCGTGCGAAGGGCCAAAAAACCATCCCGGTCAATACATCGACATTCGCTTTGAAAGTGATTCAAGCGAGATGTCCAGGACCGAACTGGCACGGTTGTCAGCATGGTCGAGCGATTTACGCAATCGCTTTCCGATTATCGATGTTGTCTGGCTTGTAGGGCTTTCGGAATCGACGGAACGGAACGCGCAGCAGTTGGCGTACCGACGCGCTGAAAACGTCATGAATGCGCTTGACCAGTTCGCGATCAAAGGCAGGCGAAGCGCATTGATCGGTCGAATCTACCAGCCGGTTCCCGAGATCGATCAAAGCGGGCGGCGCGTGGAGGTCAATGTGGGTCCGGGATGCCCGGACCATTGTTGCTCAACCTCGAGCCCCACCCCTGCCGGGCGTTGACGTTACACGCCATCCTGACAAAGCCCGCGACATCGCGGGCCTCTCTCACTGATCGGGCTTCTGCCCCCGCACACATTGCGCGAGTGCCCGCACGCCCGGCTCGATCCGCTCCAGCGGAATCGCGGAAAACCCCATCCGGAAGCATCGACGCGCGTTGCTGTCGTCGTTCATGAAGAACACGCCGCCAGGCTCGATCAGAATTCCCGCCTCCTGGGCGTCCACCGCGAGCCGCGCCGCGTCGAGCCATGGCGGCCCCTCGACCCAGCACGACGCGCCGCCCGTCACCGGCACGTAGCGCGCTTCCGGCAAGTGCGTGTCGAGCGCAGCCATCAGCGCCTGCGAGCGCTCGCTGTACGCATGCGCGAGCCGGCGCAGCAACGCGTCGTGATGGCCGAGCGCGAGAAAGGTTGCGAACGCCCGCTGGATATACGCAACCGGATGGCGCACCATCAGCCGCCGCAGCGCCCGCAACTCGCGGATCAGCTCGCGCGGCCCGACCACGTAGCCGAGCCGCAGCCCCGGCGCGAACGTCTTCGACAGGCTGCCGACGTAGATCACGCGGTCGGCCGTGTCGAGGCTCTTCAATGCCGGATGCGGCGTGCCGGAGAACGTGTTTTCGCTCTCGTAGTCGTCCTCGATGATCACGAAGTCATGCTGCTGCGCGCAATCGAGCAGCGCGCGGCGGCGTTCGACCGGCATCGTCGCGGTGGTCGGGCACTGATGGCTCGGCGTCACGTACACGTAGTCGCAGCGCGAGAGCGTATCGCCGAGCGCATCGGGTGCGATCCCGTGGCCGTCGACCGGCAGCGGCAGCAGCCGCGCGTCGCGGTTCTCGAAGATGTTGCGCGCATCCGGATAGCCGGGGTTCTCGAAACCGACCGTCGTGTGCTTGCCGCACAGCAGGTCCGCGATCAGGTAAAGCGCCTGCTGGCAGCCGTTCGTGACGACGATCTCGTCGGGCATCGCGAACACGCCGCGCCGCGGCAGCACGCGCGTGCGGATCTGCTGGATCAGCGATTCGTCGTCGCGTTCGATCAGGTCGGGGGCCCAGTTGCGGATCTCCATCACCGACAGCGCCTTCAGGCAGCATTCGCGCCAGTCGTTGGTCGGAAACAGCGACTGGTCGAACTGCCCGTAGATGAACGGAAATTCGTAGTGCTGCCAGTTTGCGGGCTTCACGATGTTGCGCTGCCTCGACGGCGGATGCGTGATGCGCTTTTCCCAGGCGGGGCGTCCGGGCACGTCGTCGCCACCGGCGGGCAGCGCGCCGGCCCGGGCCTGCGCGAAGCCGGGCACGCCTTCGAGCATCTTCGGGTTCACGAAGTGCCCGCTGCGTTCGCGCGAGATCAGGTAGCCCTCTTCGACGAGCATCTGGTACGCGAGCACGACGGTGTTGCGCGCGACGCCGAGCTGGTCGGCAAGCTCGCGGCTCGACGGCAGCGCGGCATCGGGGGCGAGCTGGCCGTCGAGGATCGCGGCCACGAGCATCCGCCGGATCTGGTCCTGCAGGCTCGACGCCGACGACCGCCGGAACTGCTGGGCCCATAAGGCGGTCGGGGTACGACTCGACATGCTTCCTCCTGTGATCGGTACGGGAAACGCGAGGCGGTGCGCGTGGTGTGCACGTGGCCCGCGAGTGGCGCGGTTTCGCGAGAATACGCGCGTCGCGGCGCGGATGTGGACTCAATGAAATGTGTTGTCTGGCACTACTGCGCGCCGGCGTGGCAAGACGATACTCAACTCGTCGCGCCCGGACGATCCGGATAACTCCCCGGTACGCGGGCGCAGGAGGGCGTGCGTGCATCGCGTTCGCCTGCAGCGTGATGAAAAGGAGAGGGACGCCATGCACGTCGTCGTGTTCAGGGATCGCTGCGAGCGCGTGATCCGCATCGTGTTCGACGATGCAGGCAAGACGTTCGTCGCGTATCGCGACGGCGACGCGATCGGAGAACTCGACATCGATGACGCAGGTGGCGGTGATGGCCGATCGCCGTCGCTCATGCGGCTATACGTCGAACCCGCCTACCGGCGCAGCGGCATCGCGCACACGCTTCTCGCGTGCGCGGCGCGTGAATTCGGGCAGCCGATTCGCATCGACGCCGGCGCGCGTGCATGGCCCGCTACGTCGGCGTGGTCGACGCTGTGCCGCTGCCTCGAATACGAAGGATTGGTCGTGGTGCGCCAGGCCGCGCCGCATTAACCGAAAGCGTGGCCACGATCACGCTGCACCAGGAAGGAGACGACATGAGTACGGTCCTGAAGCCGATTCCCGCATCCGACGTGCGGCACGAAGCGTTGAGCATCGACGGGCAGCGCGTGTGGCGCGATGCAGTCATCGACGTGCGCAACCCGTACGACGGAACGCTCGTCGGCACCGTGCCGAAGGCGACGCTGGACGACGTGCGGCGCGCGTTCGCGGTGGCACGTGCCTACCGGCCGACGTTCACGCGCCACGAGCGTGCGGCGATCCTGCGCCGCGCGGCCGACATCGTGCGCGCGCGCACCGCCGAGATCGCGGCGCTGATCACGGCCGAGGCCGGGTTGTGCATCAAGGATTCGACGTACGAAGCCGGGCGCGTTGCCGACGTGCTCACGTTCGGCGCGGGCGAAGTGCTGAAGGACGACGGGCAGATCTTCTCGTGCGATCTGACGCCGCACGGCAAGAAGCGCCGCGTGTACACGCAGCGCGAACCGCTGCTCGGCGTGATCTCCGCGATTACGCCGTTCAACCATCCGATGAACCAGGTCGCGCACAAGGTCGTGCCGTCGGTCGCGACCAACAACCGGATCGTCGTGAAGCCGTCGGAGAAGGTGCCGCTATCGTGCTACCTCTTTGCGGACATCCTGTATGAAGCCGGCCTGCCGCCGCAGATGCTGCAAGTGCTCACCGGTGACCCGAAGGAGATCGCCGATGAGCTGATCACGAACCCGGCGATCGACCTCATCACGTTTACCGGCGGCGTATCGATCGGCAAGTCGATCGCGTCGCGAATGGGCTACCGGCGCGCGGTGCTCGAACTCGGCGGCAACGATCCGATCATCGTGATGGACGATGCCGATCTCGACGAAGCGAGCACGCTCGCCGTGTCGGGCTCGTACAAGAACTCGGGGCAGCGCTGCACCGCGATCAAGCGCATGCTCGTGCACGAGGCGGTGGCCGATCGCTTCACCGAGCTGGTCGTCGAGAAAACGCGCGCGTGGTCGTACGGCAATCCGTCCGATCCGTCGGTGGACATGGGCACGGTGATCGACGAGGCGGCCGCGACGTTCTGCGAGCAGCAGGTGAACGACGCGATCGCGCGCGGTGCGCGGCTGCTGGTCGGCAACGTGCGCGACGGCGCGCTGTATTCGCCGACCGTGATCGATCGCGTGACACCCGATATGCCGCTCGTGAAGTACGAGACGTTCGGCCCGGTGTCGCCGATCATGCGCTTTCGCGACATCGACGAAGCAATCCGGATGTCGAACAGCACCGACTATGCGCTGTCGTCGTCGGTCTGCACGAACCGCTTCGACAACATCACGCGTTTCATCACCGAGCTGGAAGTCGGTAGCGTGAACGTGCGCGAGGTGCCGGGCTACCGGCTCGAACTGACGCCGTTCGGCGGCGTGAAGGATTCGGGCCTCGGCTACAAGGAAGGCGTGCAGGAGGCGATGAAGAGCTTCACGAACGTGAAGACGTATTCGCTGCCGTGGTGAGCGAGGCGGGGAAGGGCGCATCGCACCCTCCCGCCGCCACCGGCATTACTGATAGAAGTTGAGCGTGACCATCGCCGAGCGGCCCGGCGCCCACGTCGCGTAGATCGGATAGGCGCTCGCGTAATACTTCTTGTCGAACAGGTTCTGCACGTTGAGCTGCACGTCCATCGTCTTGTTCACGCGCCATGTCGCGGCCGCGTCGAAGCGCGCGTAGCCGGGCGTCCATTTCTTCGTCGTCGCGGATACCGACGCGTAGGTCTGGCTCATCACCGTCGCACCGGCGCCGAGCGTGAGCTTCGGCATCACGTCGTAGCTCGTCCACAGCGTGAAGTTGTGCTTCGGCACCATCACCATCGGCAGGCCCGATGCGCCCGGGCTGCCGGGGCCCGCGTCGGTCGTGATCGCATTCAGGTACGAGTAGCCGCCGAACACGTGCCACTTCCGTGTCAGGTTGCCCGCGAAGCCGAACTCGAAACCGCGCACGCGTTGCTTGCCCGCGTTGACCGTGTGACCAAGGCCGTCGCTGACGCGCGCATTGGTCTTGTCGGTCTGGAACAGGGCCGACGTGAGCGACAGCTGGTCCTGCAGCACGTCCCACTTCGCGCCGATCTCGATGTTGCGCGAGCGCTCGGGTGCGAGGTCCTGGTTCGTCGCGGTGATCTGGTCGGTGCCGCCGCCGAGGCCGCCGTTCGACCCCGGCGGGTTCGACGACGTGCCGTACGACGCATACAGGCTCACGTTGGTCACCGGCTTGAACACGAGGCCGAACTGGTAGCTGAACAGGTTCGACGTGTTCGACAGGTCGGCCACGCCGGCCTGCTTGCCGGTCGTGTCGTAGCGGTCGAAGCGCAGCCCGGTGTTGAACTGCCAGCGCTCGGACAGCTTCACGGTATCGAAGATGTACGCGGATACCGTGTCGGTGCGCGTGTTCGTCGTCGGGCCGGGGAAGCTCTTGTCGCCGTTCAGGACGATGCTGCCGGTCCACGGCATGTTCGGGTTCCAGCCGCCTGCGAGCGGCGTGCAGTTGCCGGCCACCGAGCAGGGGCCGCCCGAGCGGATGTTGTGGCCGGCCGAATCCGACACGAGGTAGCCCTCGTAGCGCGCCTGTTCGTGGCTGAACTCGACGCCGGCCGTCATCGTGTGCTTCATGCCGAACAGGCTGGCGCTGCCGGTCACCTCGGTCTGGTTCGAGAAGCCGTTGAGCGCGTACTTGCCGCTCTTCGCCTGCAGCGCGAGCATGTTCGGGTTCGACGCGAGGATCTGCGGATTCGTCGCGACGTAGTCGAGCGTCGAGCGCCCGAACATCGTCGTGTTCTTCAGCTTCCAGTCGTCGTTGATCTTGTGCTCGACGCGCACTTCGGCGGTGTCGGTCTGCCCGTAGCGGTAGTCGCGCGTGTTCAGCCCGAAGAACTGCCCGCGATCGGTCGGCACCGGCGTGCCGCCCGTCGAACGGAACGGCACGCTGAAATCCGGCATGTCGTACGAGTTCATGTGGTAGTAGCTGACCGTGACCGTGGTCGGCGTGTTCAGCCCGAACACGATCGACGGCGCGACGCCCCAGCGCTTGTTGTACACGTCGTTGCGGCCGGCCTGGTTCGCGTCGTGACCCATCACGTTCAGGCGCACGGCCGTCGTGTCGTTGATCTTGCGGTTTGCGTCGACCGTCGCGCGCTTGTAGCCGTCGGTGCCGAAGCCGATGCTGCTGTTGATGAAGTCGTCGTTCTTCGGCGTCTTCGTGACGATGTCGATGCTGCCGCCGACCGAGCCGCGGCCCGCATAGACCGAATCGGGGCCCTTGATCACGCTGATCTGCTCGACCGCGAAGGTCTCGCGGTTCTGCAGCCCCGAGTCGCGCATCCCGTCGACGAAGATCGAGTTGCGCGATTCGAAGCCGCGGATCACCGGGCGGTCGGCCGACGGGTTCGCGGCGGCGTCGCCGCCGAGGAACGTGATGCCCGGCACCGAACGCAGCGCATCCGCGAACGACGTGACGTTCTTTTCCTTGATCAGCTGTTCGGGGATCACCGTGACCGAGCGCGGCGTGTCGAGCAGCGGCGCGGTGAACTTGTACGACGGCGAGCGCTTCACCTGCAAGTCCGACAGCGCGGACGACTGGACCGCGATCGTCGGCAGCGTCGCCGACGTATCGGCGGCGGCCGGCTGGGCGGCAGGGGAGGCGGGTGCGGGAGCGGTTTCGGCGGAAGCGAGCAGCGGCGTCAGGAAAACGGAGCAGGTCAGTGCTGACACGAGGGCACGGGGCCGCGTCTTGAACTGGGCAGGCATGGCGAGAGGCAGCGGAAGTATCGGTGATCGGATGCGTCGTCGCGATGCCGGCGGGCAGGCCCGGGACATCGGAAAACGTCAATGTAAATGAAAATGATTCGCGTTAGCGATCGCAATTCTACGAATTATTACGAGATATGTAAACAATCGAATGGTCGTTGTACTGAACCGGTCTGGCTTGCGTGGCGGGCGCGATGGCTTTGCGTGCTGCGCAATACCGCTTTCCACGGGGCGTCCGTCTCGACCCGGCGGCAGAATCGATACACTGCCGTACCGGTTGCACGGGCCCCGGCAATCAGGCCCCGACGAAGGAGACAGGACAGATGGACACTCAACGCGCAGCGGTCGTGACGTACCGCGGCAATGCGATCGAGAACACGCACGTCGCCGATGTGGCGGTGGTGGATGCAGGCGGCAGGCTGCTGTTCCGGCTCGGCGATCCGTTCCGGATGACGCTCGCGCGCTCGGCAGCGAAGCCGGCCCAGGCGCTGTCCGTGATCGAGACGGGCGCGCCCGAGCGGTTCGGCTTCGACGAAGCGGACATCGCGCTGATGTGCGCATCGCACAGCAGCGAGGAGCGGCACATCGCGCGCACGCGGGCGATGCTGGCGAAGGTCGACGCGCAGGAGTCGGATTTGCGGTGCGGCGGCCATGCGCCGTTGTCGGACGTGGTGTACCGGTCATGGATCAAGCGCGACTACACGCCGACCGGCGTGTGCAGCAACTGCTCGGGCAAGCACGTCGGAATGCTGGCCGGCGCGCGGGCGATCGGCGCCGCGATTGCCGACTACCATCTGCCGGCGCATCCGATGCAGATGCGTGTAAAGCAGGTGGTCGCCGATGCGTGCGGCCTGCCCGACGACGAGGTCGACTGGGCGATCGACGGCTGCAACCTGCCGACGCCGGCATTCCCGCTCGACCGCCTCGCGCGTCTTTATGCATCGCTGGCGGACGGTGCGGATAAGGTTGATGCCGGCGGTGCGGCGACGACCGATCGCGTGCGCGCGCTTGCGCGCATTCATCATGCGATGACGGCCCATCCCGAGCTGGTCGCCGGAGAAGGGCGCTACTGCACGGTGCTGATGGAGGCCTTCGAAGGGCAGGTCGTCGGCAAGCTCGGCGCGGATGCGTGCTACGGGATCGGCGTACGCGCATCGGCGCGCACGCGGGAACTCGGCGCCGACGGCGCGCTCGGCATCTCGGTGAAGATCGAGGACGGCAACATCGACGTGCTGTACATGATGGTCAGCGAACTGCTCGAACGGCTGCGGATCGGCACGGACGCGCAGCGCGCGCGGCTCGCTGCGTTCCACCGGCCGCGGATGCTGAACACGCAGGGCGTCGAGATCGGCCACGCGACATTCCCGTTCGAACTGCAGCCGGCCTGACGGGGGCGGTCGTGCCGATGCCGCGTGCCTGACGTGCGTGCGGCATCGGTGCTGGCTTGCCGGCCAGCGCGACGGCAGCCGCTACGCGCCCGCGTCGCGAATCTTCGTCAGCTCGACCGCCGACAGCTCGCCGATGTGCGCGAGATGCTCCGCGAGGAAGTCCCTCAGCACGCGCAGCTTTGCCGAGCTGCGCCGGTTCGCCAGATACGCGATGTAGATGTAGTCGCCCGTGAGCTTGTTCTGCAGCCGGTAGCGCGGCAGCACGGCTTCGAGCCGGCCGCTCGCGAGCAGGTCGCGCACCAGCCAGATCTCGAATTCGGCGATGCCGAGGCCCGCGCAGGTCGCGTCCAGCAGCAGTTCCGAATGATCGGTGACGAGGTTGCCGGCCGGCAGCACGCTGTGCCGTGCATCGCCGCGCACGAGCTCCCAGCGCGGATCGCCCTCGGGGTGCACGTAGCGCAGGCAGTTGTGATGCTGCAGGTCGTCCGGCGTCGCGGGGCGCCCGCTGCGATCGAGGTAGCCGGGCGTCGCGCACAGGATGCTGTCGTTGCGCGACAGCCGGTGCACGACCAGGTTGTCCAGGTAGTTCTCGCCTTCGTGAATGTCGAGGTCGAAGCCGCCGGCGACGAGGTCGTTGTGGTTGTCGGTGAGCCGCACGTCGAGCTGGATCGTCGGGTAGCGCGCGAGAAACGGTGCGATCAGCGGCGCGAGATGACGGCGACCGAACGCGACCGGTGCGGTGAGCTTCAGCGGGCCGCTCGGCTGTGAATTGAGCTCCGCGACGACGCGCAACGTGTCGTCGAGATCGGCGATCAGCGTGACCGCGCGTTCCAGGTAGATGTGGCCGGCCTCGGTCAGCGTCACGCTGTGCGTCGAGCGATGCAATAGCGCGACGCCGAGGGCGTCCTCGATCGCCGTGATCTTGCGCGCGACCGTCGACGTCGACACGTGCATCTCCTTCGCGACCGCGGAAAAGCTTCCCATTTCGACGACCCGCACGAACGCGCGCATCGCGCCGAGGTGATCGACGCCGGTATCTCTCGTCATTGTTTTCATTCGTCTCTCGCTGTTGCGTCACACGCAAAACCGCTTTCGATAATACAGAAGCGAGGTTCTTTATGCAAAGGCATAGAATGCGATCCCGTCGCACGGGGAAGCGGTGAACGCAGCCGGTTTCCTGCGACGGCAGAGACAATTCAGGAGGGGCACCATGACGGAAAACGGCTTCCGCGTCGAGGCAGATCTTTTAGGGAAACGAAGTATTCCGGATTCGGCGTACTACGGCGTCCATACGCTGCGCGCGAAGGAGAACTTCAATATTTCGGGGCGCACGATCGCGTCGCTGCCGTACCTCGTCATGGCGCTCGCGGCGGTGAAGGAAGCCGCGGCCGATGCGAACTGCGAGCTCGGGCTCCTGCCGGACGCGTATCGTGACGCGATCGCCGCCGCCTGTGTCGAGATCCGCGAAGGCCGGCTGCACGATCAGTTCGTGGTCGACATCATCCAGGGTGGGGCCGGCACGTCGACCAACATGAACGCCAACGAGGTGATCTGCAACCGCGCGCTCGAAATCATGGGGCATGCACGCGGGCAGTACGAATACCTGCATCCCAACGAGCACGTCAATCTTGCTCAGAGCACGAACGACGTCTATCCGACCGCGATCCGGATCGCGACCTGCTTCGCGGTCGAGCATCTGCTCGACGCGATGGCGCACCTGCGCGACGCGTTCGCGGAGAAGGCCGACGCGTTCTCGGGCCTCCTGAAGCTCGGCCGCACGCAATTGCAGGATGCCGTGCCGATGACGCTCGGCCAGGAATTCTCGACCTACGCGGTGATGGTGACGGAAGACATCGCGCGCCTGCAGGAAGCCGGCTGGCTGATGCGCGAGATCAATCTCGGCGCGACTGCGATCGGCACCGGCATCACCGCGCATCCGCAGTACGCGGAGAAGGCGCTGGCCGCGCTGCGGCGCATCACCGGCCTGGACCTGAGCACCGCCCCGAACCTGATCGAGGCGACGCAGGACTGCGGCGCGTTCGTGCAGATCTCCGGCGTGCTGAAGCGGATCGCGGTCAAGCTGTCGAAGATCTGCAACGACTTGCGGCTGCTGTCGAGCGGCCCGCGCGCGGGGTTCGGCGAAATCAACCTGCCGCCGGTGCAGGCCGGCTCGTCGATCATGCCGGGCAAGGTGAACCCGGTGATTCCGGAGGTCGTGAACCAGGTCGCGTTCGAGGTGTTCGGCAACGACCTGACGGTGACTTTCGCGGCTGAGGCCGGACAGCTCCAGCTCAACGCGTTCGAGCCGGTGATCGCGAGCGCGCTGTTCAACAGCTTCAGCCACCTGACGGCCGCGTGCACGACGCTCGCGGACCGCTGCGTGAGCGGCATCACCGCGAACCCCGAACGGCTGCGCGAAACGATGGAGCGCTCGGTCGCGCTCGCGACCGCGCTGAACCCGTACATCGGCTACAAGCGCGCGACTGCCGTGGCCGCCGAAGCACACGAGAGCGGCAAGTCGATCCGCGAGGTCGTGCTGGATCACCAGCTGATGACCGCCGCACAACTGGACGAAGCGTTGCAGCCCGAAGCGCTGATCCGCCCGCGCACGTACTGATTCCGGCCGTGCGGCGCGGGCGCAAGCCGCCGGCGGGCCGCGCGCGGCCGTTCCCGCAGCGTCCTGCCGACGGGCGCGACACATCAACACACATCAAGAAACGGAGACATACCATGAAGCAAGCCAGCGAGCGCCCGGTCGACCCGGCCGGCGGCGCCGATCCCCGTCATGCCGACCGCGATGCGATGTTCGCGTCCCACGAGTCCGGCTACGAGCAGAAGTTGAAGCCGCGACACGTGCAGATGATCGCGATGGGCGGTGCGATCGGCACCGGCCTCTTTCTCGGCGCGGGCGGCCGCCTGCAGAGCGCGGGGCCTGCGCTCGCGGTCGTGTATCTCGTGTGCGGCGTGTTCGCGTTCCTGATCATGCGCGCGCTCGGCGAGCTCGTGATGCACCGGCCGACCAGCGGTTCGTTCGTGTCGTACGCGCGGGAGTTCATGGGCGAGCGCGCGTCGTTCGTCGCGGGCTGGATGTACTACCTGAACTGGGCGACCACCGGCATCGTCGACATCACCGCGGTCGCGATCTACATGAAGTACTGGGCCGTGTTCACCGACGTGCCGCAATGGGTGTTCGCGCTCGGCGCGCTGGGGATCGTGTCGGTGATGAACATGATCGGCGTGAAGGTGTTCGGCGAGATGGAGTTCTGGTTCTCGATCGTCAAGGTCGGGACGCTCGCGCTGTTCCTCGCGATCGGCGCCGTGTTTCTCGCGAGCGGTCATCCGGTCGCCGGGCAGATGCCGGGCCTGCACCTGATCGCGGACCACGGCGGGATCTTTCCGCATGGCATCTTGCCGGCCGTGCTGATCGTGCAGGGCGTCGTGTTCGCGTATGCGAGCATCGAGCTCGTCGGCGTCGCGGCGGGCGAGACCGCCGATGCGCGCAAGGTGCTGCCGAAGGCGATCAACAGCGTGATGTGGCGCATCGCGCTGTTCTACGTCGGCTCGGTCGTGCTGCTGACGATGCTGCTGCCGTGGACCGCGTACAGCGCGCACGAAAGCCCGTTCGTCACGTTCTTCAGCAAGCTCGGCGTGCCGTACGTCGGCACGGTGATGAACGTCGTGGTGTTGACCGCCGCGCTGTCGAGCCTGAACTCCGGCCTCTATTCGACCGGGCGCGTGCTGCGTTCGCTGGCAATGGGCGGCTCGGCGCCGCGCTTCGTGTCGCGGATGAACGCGCGCGGCGTGCCGTACGGCGGGATCCTCGTCACGGTCGCGGTCAATGCGATCGGCGTGCCGCTGAACTACATCGTGCCGGCGCAGGCGTTCGAGATCGTGCTGAACATGGCGTCGCTCGGGATCATCACGACCTGGGGCTTCATCGTGATGTGCCAGATCCTGTTCCGCCGCGCGGTCAATCGCGGCGAGCTGAGCCCCGTGTCGTTCCGGATGCCCGGCGCGCCGTTCACGTCGTGGCTCACGCTCGGGTTCCTGGTCAGCGTGCTGGTGCTGATGGCGTTCGATTACCCGGGCGGCACGTGGACCGTCGGGATGATCCCGCTCGTCGTGCTCGCGCTCGTGGTCGGCTGGAAGCTGGCGAGGCGCGGGGCCGCGCGGGAAGCGGCGGCTGCCAATGCCGTTGGCGCGCCGCTCGGCGTTGATCCGGCGAGCAACGTCTGACGATACGCACGGGCGGGTCGACCGCCCGTGCGCTCAGTTCAATCCGGTGCGTGCGCCGACCCAGCGGCCGAAGTCGCCGGCCATCTCCGCCGTGAGTTCGTGGCCGGCGTCGTAGAGGCGCGTGTCGTGCGCGACGCCGAGCGCCGTCAGCTTCGCGTCGGCGGTTTCGGCCCACGCGACCGGCAGCTTGTCGTCGAAGCGGCCGTGCATCACCAGCGCGTGGAGCGCGCTCAACGCATCGCGCGATGCGATCAGCGGATCGATCTCCGGCAGGATGCGGCCGCACAGCACCGCGAACGCCGCGACGTCGGCCGGCGACGTGAGCGCGACGCTCGCGCTCATGATGCCGCCCTGGCTGAAGCCGGCGATCACGGTGGGCAGTGCGGCGTGTTCGTTGTCGGTGCCCCGGGCGCGCAACGCGCGCAGCAGCGCGATCAGCTGGACACGGCTCGCATCCGCGCGGGCCGCATCGATCTCGGGGCCGTTCGGGCCGAAGCGCACAGGAAACCACGCGTGCTGGCCGGGGCCGAACGTCAGCGGGCCACGCACGAACGCGATTTCGATGCGCGGGTCGATCGTGCCGGACAGGTTCAGCAGGTTGGTTTGGTTCCCGCCGACGCCATGCAGCAGCAACAGGCGGCCCGCCGGGCGGCCGGCGGCCGGGCGCAGCAGGTACTGGAGGCCGGATTCGGAGTCGGTGGTCAGCGGCAGGACGTCGGTCATTGCAAGGGTCCGGTGGGGAAGTGACCCAATAGTCTAGAGCGCGCGGCCGGAGAGGTGAATCGCCGGATGGCGATTGATTATTTCCTGGCTGGAATGAATCGGCTGCCATTCAACCATGTCGACGCGGCGCGCGAATCCGGCCGCGCAGCAGAAGGTGCATAACCGATTCGATTCGCAGATAATGCGCAAACGTTTTACCGGTATTCAACCGGATTGAATTACGGATCGAAAATAAAAGAATGAATATCCGGATTCGATTTATCGAGGCCGCCAGGCAGGCCCGTCGGGCCTTCAAGGCCAGAGGTTAACGGCCGATTCGAGAAAAACTTTAGGATTTTCTCGTCGCAATTGACCATTGCGATTTCCTCAACGACCGATTGATTTTCAGTCATCGGACGGTCATACACCATCCCCGATAATTCGGCGCTCACATTCTTTCAATAGACAAAAGAGCGATCGAAGCCGGATCGCTGCGGGGAGCTGTACTCATGACCATTCGTCATCGCATTACGCTGCTAGTCGTCCTGACGTTTTTCGCGCTGTCCGCGATCGGCGTGTACGCCGTGTACCAGACACGCAAGAGCGCGTCCGAGGTGCGTCAGGTTACCCAGGGAATCGTGCCGAGCGCGCTCGCGTCGGCGGATCTCGTCGCCGACGTGAAGAACATCCAGATCGCGACGATGACGCTGGTGTATGCGCCCGACGCGAACACCGCCGCGCAGGCGGGCGACGAGCTGAAGGCGAAGCAGGCCGCGCTGCGCGCGGCGCTCGACGCACAGGCGAAATCGGCGGTCGGGCAGGCACAGCAAGGACTCGTCGAGCAGGCGAAGGACAGCGCGGCGAACTACTTCGCGGCGATCGGCGATACCGTGAAGATGAAAGCCGACGGCAAGCCCGAGATGGCGCAGGCGTACCTGTTCGCGAACGTCGCGCAGTATCGCGACGAGCTCGAGAGCATCGTCGACACGCTGCGCGTCGAGAAGAACCGGCAGAAGGACGACGCGATCCGCGCGCTGAACGGCATGCTGTCGACGACGGCGACCGCGATCGCGGGCGTCGCGGGCACGGTGGTCGTGCTGCTGACCGCGCTCGGCTTCGTGCTGTATCGCCAGATCACGCGCCCGCTGATCGGGATGCAGACGGCGATGAGCGAGATCGCGACGAGCCAGGACTTCACGCGCCGCGTGCCGGTGGGCCGGATGGACGAGATTGGTCATTCGATCGTCGCGTTCAACGGGATGATCGAGAAGATCCAGGAGAACGCCGCGCAACTGAAGCAGAAGACGGCCGACATCCAGGCGATGCTGCAGAACATGCAGCAAGGGATCCTGACCGTCGTCGAAGGCGGCGTCGTGCATGCGGAGTATTCGGCTTACCTCGAGACCATCTTCGAGACGAGCGACATCGCCGGCCGCGACCTGATGGCGCTCGTGTTCGACGATTCGAGCATCGGCTCGGACGCGCGTTCGCAGGTCGACGCGGCCGTGCATGCGTGCCTCGGCGAGGACAGCATGAACTTCGCGTTCAACGAGCACCTGCTCGTCAACGAAGTCGCGAAGCGGATGCCGGACGGCCGCGAGAAATGGCTCGACCTGAGCTGGTCGGCGATCACAGATGAGACCGACACGGTCGTGCGGCTGATGCTGTGCGTGCGCGACGTGACCGAGATTCGCGAGCTGACCGCGCAGGCCGGCGAGCAGCAGCGCCGGCTCGAGATGATCGGCGAGATCCTGTCGATCAGCCAGGACAAGTTCCACGACTTCGTGCACAGCGCGAAGGGTTTCCTCAGCGAGAACGAGCGGATGATCCGCCAGCACGAACGCGCGGATCACTCGATCGTCGCCGCGCTGTTCCGCAACATGCACACGATCAAGGGCAATGCGCGCACGTACAGCCTGCAGCATCTGACCAACATCGTGCATGAGGCGGAGCAGGCGTACGAATTGCTGCGCCACGCGGACGGCGGCCCCGAGTGGAACCGCGATGCGCTGATGGACGATCTGGCCCGCGTGCGCGAGGCGGTCGAGCACTACGCGACGATCAACGCGGTCACGCTCGGCCGCCATGGCGAAGCGGCGCAGCACGGCGGTGCCGACTACCTGATGGTCGAGCGCGCGCACATCAGCGAGAGCCTGCGCATGCTCGACGGTGCCGATCCGGCGAACGCAAGCGACTGGCGCGCGGCGCGCGATTCGGTGCGCCGCCTGCTGAGCCAGTTCGGCACGCAGGGCATCGGCGATGCGCTGGGCGGCGTGATCGAATCGCTGCCGTCGCTCGCGGCCGAACTCGGCAAGCCGGCGCCCGTCGTGCATATCGACAGCAACGGCCACCGCGTGCGCAGCGAGATCGGCGCGACGCTGAAGAACGTGTTCATGCATCTGCTGCGCAACGCGATCGACCACGGGATCGAAACGTCGGAAGAGCGGCGCGCCGCCGGCAAGGCGCCGGCCGGCAAGATCGACATCGCGGTCGATGTCGAGAATGACACGTTGCGTTTCGTGCTCGGCGACGACGGCCGCGGCCTCGCGCTCGACCGGATTCGCGGGATCGCGCGCGAGCGCGGCTGGATCGACGCCGGCGCCGAAGCCGCGCTGACCGATGAGGCGGTGGCGGAGCTGATCTTCCGTCCGGGGTTCTCGACCGCGCGTGCGGTGACCGAAGTGTCGGGGCGCGGCGTCGGGATGGACGCGGTGCGCAACTTCCTGAAGCGCGACGGCGGCGACATTGCGCTGCGCTTCACCGACGATCGCACGGGCTCGCCGTATCGCGCGTTCGAGACGATCGTGTCGCTGCCGGCGCGTTTCGCGGCGGACGGAGGTGCGGTGCAGGACGTGGGGCAGCCGGCCCGCGCCGGCATCGCGAACGTCGACGCAACGGAGTGATCGTGCAAGCGTGGATGATTCCGGTCGGCGCCGCGCTGGCGGGCGGCCTGGCCGCCGCGGTGATCGCCGCGATCGTGGGTCGCATTGCGCGCGCGCGGCTCGTTGCCGCGATGACGCGCGAAGCGGACGCATTGCGCGATGCGCTCGGCGCAGCCGACGCGCGTGCCGTTGAAGCACTTGCGGCGCATGCCGAGGCGGCCGACGCATGGGCACGCCGCGAGGCGGAGCTCGAGCAAACGCTGGCGCGCGAGGCGGCTGGCGCCGGCGAGCAGCGCGACGCGCTGCAGGCGCTCGCGGCCGAGCGCGCCGCGCTGTCGCAGCATGCGACGAAGCTCGCGGACGAAGCCGCGCGACTGCGCGGGCTGGCCGGCACGTTCGAGCGCTGGCACGAGCAGATGATCTCGCTGACCACGCAGAACCAGGACATGCGGGCGAAGAACCAGGAGCTGTCGTCGATCGTCGCGCACGTGTCGATCGTGTCGCTGAACGCGTCGATCGAGGCCGCGCGCGCCGGCGCGGCAGGGCGCGGCTTCTCGATCGTGGCGAGCGAGGTGCGCGGGCTCGCCGCGCGTTCGCAGCAACTGTCGAACAGCTATCGCGACAGCCTGAATCGCAACGATCTCGTCACGGCCGCGACGTTCCAGGACATCCAGGCCGGCGGCAAGATGATCACGGCCGCGCTCGCGACGCTCGAGACGCTGGCCGGGCAGTTGCACGCGCGACTGGAAGGAGCGACGGCGTGATCAGTGCGCAGGCCCGGGCCGGCTTCGAGCGGATCTTCTTCGACGCGGCGCGCACGCGGCTCGCGTCCGGCGGTGCGTGCGAGATCCGGCCGGCCGCCGGCGATGCGCACGACGCGTCGCACGATCCGTCACGCGCGAGGTCGCGGGCGACGCCGAAGCTCGCCGAATACGTCGTCGTACTGACGATCTCGGCGCTGCACTTCCGGCTGCTGCTCGCGCTGCGCTTTCGCGACGACGATCCGACGCGCCGCCATTTCGCCGCGGCAGCGCCGGGCGCGAGCACGCAGCGGCCGTTGCCCGAAGCGTTCATGGAAGTCGCGAACCTGTGCTGCGGCGCGATCAACCAGGCGCTGACCGCACCGTTCCCCGATCTCGGGATGTCGACGCCTTACCTGCTGAGCGGCGCGAGCGTCGACTACCTGCCGGCGCTGAACCCCGATCACGTGGCCGCGTACGACGTGACGCTCGACGGCGACGTGCGGATCGGCGCGACGCTGTGCGTGTGCGCGAACGCGCCGGTCGACTTCCAAGTGCCGGAGGCGGCGAGCGTGGACACGGGCGGCGAGCTCGAACTGTTTTGACCGATTCAGAGGATTTCGCGAGATGACCGTAGACCAACCCGTCAGCAAAGTGCTCGTGCTCGACGACAGCCGCGCGCATGCGGCGACGATCAAGCGCTTCTGCGACGAGCACAACCTGGTCGGCCTGACCGTGCGGCGCAACCGGCTGCTCAAGGTGCTGCGCTCGAACATCGATCTCGGCGCGATCCTGCTCGCCGAGGACTACGGCGGCTCGCCGGCCGAGAGCGCGATCATCGCGACGCAGATCGATGCGCTGCGGCCCGAGCTGCCGATCATCCTGCGCCGCATGTCGGATGCAGCCGACGCGTCGCGCGACGGGCTGCCCGATGCGCTCGCGCGCGTTGCGTGCGCGGCCTACGTCGCCGACGACCTGTCACCGCTCAAGCGCGCGATCGACGAATATCTGTTCGGACGCGACTACCCGAATGCGCTCGTGCGCGGCATCGCGGAGATCACGGAGGCGCGTCTCGGCAGCCTGTTCCCGGGCATGACGATCGAGTGCGACAGGCCGTGCATCGTGCGCGACCAGATCATCTTCGGCGAGGTGTTCAGCCTGATCGCGCTGGAAAGCGCGTGGTGCCGCGGCTACATGCTGCTGCAGACGAGCGAGCAGCCGCTGCTCGACATGATCGGCGGCACTCGCGACGACGGCCGGGCACCCGATTTCCGCGACGTGAACAGCATGCTCGGCGAATTGACCAATCTCGTGTGGGGCGCGTTCAAGAACCGCTATCTCGGCGACGCAGAGGCGCTTGCGCGCCATCCGGTGCAGGTGCCGCTCGTCGTCAATCACAAGCAGAAGTTCATTTCGTTCGGCGGCGACTGTCCGCAACTCTGCTTCAAGTATCGGATGACCGATCCCGCCTCGGGGCGGTCGGTGCGGCTCGACCAGCGCTTCGTGTTCAGCCTGAGCTGGTCGCCGGAGGATTTCCGCGAATTGGTGCAGGACGTGGGGCCGATGGTCGAATCGGGCGAACTCGAACTGTTTTGAATATCGACTGTTGAAGTCGGCAACAACGAAAGGGAAAGACGATGGCAAAGATTCTGGTGGTCGACGATTCGGGCACGGTGCGCGACGAAGTCGCGGGTTTCCTGCGCAATCACGGGCTCGACGTCGCGACGGCGGTGGACGGCAAGGACGGGCTCGCGAAGCTCAAGGCGACGCCCGGCGTGCGCCTCGTGATCAGCGACGTGAACATGCCGAACATGGACGGCCTGACGATGGTCGAGAAGATCCGCGGCGAACTGGCGAACACGTCGGTCAACATCGTGATGCTGACGACCGAAAGCAGTCCGGCGATGAAGGAGCGGGGCAAGGCCGCCGGCGTGAAGGGCTGGATCGTGAAGCCGTTCAAGGGCGACGCGGTGCTCGACGCGCTGAAGAAGCTCGCGGGCTGAGCGCGCACGCGGGCGATGCGTCACCGCTAAGCGGCAATCAACGCGCAGCCGGCGCAGCCTTCGCTTGGCGGGGAGGCGGCGTGCGAGCCGGCTTCGCCGGCCGGCCGGTCGGCTCCGCTGGACGCCGCGCGCAATGTGGAGGACGATTCGTGATCATGTCGATCGCGAATCCGGGCGTGTGCCGCCCGTGCTACCGGTTCGCGCTCGATCGAACCCCGTCGAGCGGAGCATCATGGAATCCCGTCACGAAACACCCGAGCCGATCCTGTTGCGCGACGTGCGCGACGGCGTCGTCACGCTGCGGCTGAACCGGCCGCAACAGTTCAACGCGTTGTCGGAGGCGATGCTGGCGAGCCTGCAGGACGCGTTCGATTCGCTGGCTGCCGATCCTCACGTGCGTTGCGTCGTGCTCGCCGCAGCGGGCAAGGCGTTCTGCGCGGGCCACGACCTGCGGCAGATGCGCGCCAGGCCCGAACTCGATTACTACCGCGCGCTGTTCGCGCAATGCAGCCGCGTGATGCTCGCGATGCGCGCACTGCCGGTGCCGGTGATCGCACGCGTGCACGGCATCGCGACGGCTGCCGGCTGCCAGCTCGTCGCCGCGTGCGATCTCGCCGTCGCAGCCGACACCGCGCGCTTCGCGGTATCCGGAATCAACGTGGGGCTGTTCTGTTCGACGCCTGCCGTCGCATTGAGCCGCAACGTGTCGGCGAAGCGCGCGTTCGACATGCTCGTCACCGGGCGTTTCGTCGATGCGGCGACGGCTGCTGCCTGGGGGCTCGTCAACGAGGCCGTGCCCGAGGACGCGCTCGACGCGGCCGTCGCGCGCAAGGTCGCGGAGATCGTCAAGAAGAGCCCGGCGGCCGTGCGTTACGGCAAGCAGATGTTCTACCGGCAGCGCGAACTGCCGCTCGACGACGCGTACGCGTTTGCGGGCGACGTGATGGCGCGCAACATGATGGAAGAGGACGCCGGCGAGGGGATCGATGCGTTCCTGGAGAAGCGCGAGCCGGTGTGGCGTTCGTAGGCGCACGCCCCGGATGTGCATGTCGAGCGGCGCGCAAGAGCCGTAGCCAACGCGTTTTTTCCGGCTCGGGTTTCCGGTCCGCCGGAACGCAAACGGGCCGCCCGAGGCGGCCCGCAAGTGAAGCGGCATGCGCGGCGGCGTGCTAGTGCGCCGTAGCATCGGCGTCGATCAACGCCCGTAGCTGCCCGTGTGTAGCGCCGGCTGCACCGCCGACGCGCCGGGCGGCACGGTCACGACCGGCACACGGAGCGCGAGTGCGCACATCAGCTCGTAGCCGATCGTGCCGCTGGCTTCCGCGACGTCGTCGACCTTCACCTGATCGCCCCACAGTTCGACGCTCGAGCCGATGCCCGCGTTCGGGCACGGCGTCAGGTCGACGGTCAGCATGTCCATCGACACGCGGCCGACGACGCGCGTCATCACGCCGTCCACCGCGATCGGCGTGCCGGTCGGCGCGTGGCGCGGATAGCCGTCCGCGTAGCCGCATGCGACGACGCCGATCCGCATCGGCTGGTCTGCCTTGAAGCGACGGCCGTAACCGACCGTTTCCTCCGGCGCGATCGTCTGCACACCGATGATCTTGCTCGTCAGCGTCATCGCGGCCATCAGCGGCGTGTCGGCGATGTGCCGCGCCGCGCCGGTCGGCGACGCGCCGTACAGGATCGTGCCGGGCCGCACCCAGTCGCGATGCGCGCGCGGATGCCACAGCACGGCCGCCGAATTCGATGTCGAGCGCTCGCCCGGAATCCCTGCCGTGGCCGCATCGAACTGCTCGAGCTGCCAGTCGACTTCGCCTTCGTCGGCGTTCGCGAAATGCATCATCAGCGTGATCTTGCCGATCGACGGCGCGGCCGCCGCGCGTTCCCACGCGGCGCGGAATGCGTCGGGCCGGTAGCCGAGGCGGTTCATCCCGGAGTTCATCTTCAGCTGGATGTCGATTGGCTGCCGCGGCTTCGCGGCAATCAGCAGGTCGAGCTGCGCGTCGCAGTGCACGGCCACCGTCAGCCGGTGGCGATCGGCCAGTTCGACGTCGGCCGGCTCGAAGATCCCTTCGAGCAGCAGCACCGGCTTGTCCCAGCCGAGCTCCCGCACGCGCACGGCTTCGTCGAGATCGAGCAGCGCGATGCCGTCGGCGGCCGCGAGGCCCGGATAGATCCGCTCGATCCCGTGACCGTATGCGTTGGCCTTGACCACGGCCCACACGCGCGATTGCGCGGCGGTGCGGCGGATGAAGTCGAGGTTGTGGCGGACGGCGTCGGGACGGATATGGGCGACGATGGGACGGGGCATGGGCGGGCTCGGGTCGAAAGTCGTTCGGCGCGCGCGGCGGCGCGGCGCGGGTAAGCAGGCTGGCGCGGTAACGCGCCGAGCCAGTGTTGAGCGCTATCTTATTGGTGTTCGACCAGTTTTAATTAACGTTTTTATCGGCGATTTGGTGGAAATTGTTGCGCCGGATCCTTGCCGCCATAGCGTTCGGCAGGCTGCCTTGCCGAGGCTCCCGTCTAGAAAACCGGTGCGCGAACGGCCCGACGCAATGCTAAGCTCTGCGCGACCCTGTCATTGATCAATGTAATCATAAAGGAGGAGACTTTGATGACGACGTCCCAGATTTGCCTGTTCATCGTGGCGCTGTTGCCGTTCCCGATGACGTTCCTGGCCAAGGCCCGCAAAGGCTACGACAACCACGCGCCGCGCGAGTACCTGGCGAGGCTCGAAGGCTGGCGCGCGCGGGCGCAGGCAGCGCACCAGAATGCCTGGGAAGCGCTGGCGCTGTTTACGGCCGCATTGGTCGTCGCATGGCACAACGGCGCGAATGCGCATCACGTCGACCAGCTCGCGATGGGGTTCGTCGCGACTCGCGTCGTCTATGCGCTGATGTACCTGCTGAACTGGGCGTCGCTGCGCTCGCTCGTGTGGTTCGCGGGGATGGCCTGCGTCGTCGCGCTGTTCTTTGCCGCGCCGTGACGAGAGGATGAACGGGGGCGCCCGCGCGGGCCTGGCGCGCGGGCTCGCTTTGCACCGCCCGCGCCGCGCGCGTGACTGTCGTTGGATGCGGGCGCAACGATCTTCGCGAGCGGGAACGGCGGGTTGGCCGTCGCGGCGCCTGCGCGCGCTCGAGAAGGAGCCGGTGTCGCTCGCGGTACACGCCGTTCGTTGAGCCTCGCCGGCGGTGGCCGGCATCACGATCGCCGCGGTGTCGGTGCGCAAGGGGCCTTCCGGTCGCGCCGAATGACCGGGCGTGCGCCCGTCCGATCATGCGGCGGCGCACACCATCGTTGTCGTCGCGCGCGAGCCGGCACGGCGACACGTCCACCCGCCGCGGTGACGGCCGCCCCACACGTTCCCCGCTTCCACGCCATTGCCGCCTCGCCGCGCGGCGCAATCCCGCAGCACATTCCCGCCGCAGCTGCCGCACGCCCGTCCGCGCACACCTTTCCTCCGATCGATCCCGTCCGTCCGGCTCGGGTTTCTCTCAATGCATTTTTCTGTTGAGTATTTTTTTGTTGTCGTAGTATCCGTGTTGACAACACTTGTTGCACTACGGTTTAATTCAACATCGCATGTTGCGGTGCGGCTTGATGTCGTCGTTCCCCGGCCAGCCGGCCGGTCACATCGCTCAACCATGCGGAGAAAAGTCATGAGTCGCCGTTCCTTCCTGAAAGCCGTCGCGGTGGTTGCCGCGCTCGGCGCCAGCATCGCGCACGCGGATACCAAGACGCTCGTCGTCGGGACCGATACGTCGTTCATGCCGTTCGAGTTCAAGCAGGGCGACAAGTACGTCGGCTTCGATCTCGACTTGTGGGCGGAGATCGCAAAGGACCAAGGCTGGAAATACACGATCCAGCCGATGGATTTCGCCGGCCTGATCCCGGCGCTGCAGACCCAGAACATCGACGTCGCGCTGTCGGGGATGACCATCAAGGAAGAGCGGAAGAAGGCGATCGACTTCTCCGCGCCGTACTACGACAGCGGCCTGGCAGCGATGGTGCAGACCGACAACACGACGATCAAGTCGATCGACGACCTGAACGGCAAGGTGATCGCCGCGAAGACGGGCACCGCGACGATCGACTGGATCAAGGCGCACCTGAAGCCGAAGGAGATCCGCCAGTTCCCGAACATCGACCAGGCGTACCTCGCGCTCGAGGCCGGCCGCGTCGACGCGGCGATGCACGACACGCCGAACGTGCTGTTCTTCGTGAACAACGAGGGCAAGGGCAAGGTGAAGGTCGCGGGCCAGCCGGTCAGCGGCGACAAGTACGGGATCGGTTTCCCGAAGGGCAGCGCGCTCGTGCCGAAGGTCAACGCGTCGCTCGTGAAGATCCGGGCCGACGGCCGCTACGCGCAGATCTACAAGAAGTGGTTCGGCGCCGAGCCGCCGAAGATGTGAGCGTGACGGCACAGCATGGCGCGGCCGGGTGGCCGCGCCGGTCTTGAATCGGACGGGGAGCGACACGTGAATTTCGATTGGTCTGCGATCTGGGCGGCGTTGCCGGACCTGATGGACGGGGTCCGGTTGACGGTGTTCATCGCATTTTTCGGGCTGGTGGGCGGATTCGTCGTCGGGATGATCGCGGGCATGTTCCGCGCATACGGACCGAAGGCGATGAACGTGCTCGCACAGGTTTATATTGAACTGATCCGCGGCACGCCGATCGTCGTGCAGGTGATGTTCCTGTACTTCGCGTTGCCGCTGCTCGCGCATATCCGGATCGACGGCCTGACGGCCGCGATCATCGCGATCACGGTGAATTCGGGCGCGTATCTCGCGGAGGTGGTGCGCGGCGCGCTGCTGTCGATCCCGAAGGGGCTGACGGAAGCGGGGCTCGCGATGGGCCTGTCGATGCCGCGCGTGCTGCTGAAGGTGGTCGGGCCGCTTGCGTTCCGGCGCCTGATTCCGCCGCTCGGCAACCAGTGCATCGTGAGCCTCAAGGACACGTCGCTGTTCATCGTCATCGGCGTCGGCGAATTGACGCGCAAGGGGCAGGAAATCATTGCCGGCAATTTCCAGGCGGTCGAGATCTGGACCGCGGTGGCTGTCATCTACCTGCTGCTGACCGGCGCGATGACGCTGACGCTTCGGCTCGTCGAAAAGAGGATGCGGATCTTATGAGCATGATCGAATTCCAGAACGTGTCGAAGAGCTTCGGCCATGTGCCGGTGCTGAAGCATATCGACCTGAAGATCGACGCGGGCGAGGTGGTCGTCGTGATCGGTCCGTCGGGCTCGGGCAAGTCGACGATGCTGCGCTGTATCAACGCGCTCGAGAAAATCACCGGCGGCGAGCTGCTGGTCGACGGCCAGAGCGTGCGCGGCAACGCGACGACGATCCGCAACATCCGGCTCGAAGCGGGCATGGTGTTCCAGCAGTTCAACCTGTTTCCGCAGATGACCGCGCTCGAGAACGTGATGTTCGGGCCGATCCAGGTGCGCGGTGCGTCGCGTGCCGATGCGCGCGACCAGGCGATGGCGCTGCTCGACAAGGTCGGCCTCGAATCGCGCGCGAATCATTACCCGTCGGAGCTGTCGGGCGGCCAGCAGCAGCGCGTCGCGATCGCACGCGCGCTCGCGATCCGGCCGCGGCTGATGCTGTTCGACGAGCCGACGTCGGCGCTCGATCCGGAATTGCGCCACGAAGTGCTGAAAGTGATGCAGGATCTCGCGACCGAAGGGATGACGATGATCGTCGTCACGCACGAGATCGGCTTCGCGAAGCGGGTCGGCACGCGGTTGCTGTTCATGGATCAGGGCGGCATCGCCGAGGACGGCCATCCGGTCGACCTGATCGACCGGCCGCCGACCCCGCGCCTGAAGGAATTCCTGAAACACGTATCCTGAACGAAACTGAACCATCCGACATGCCGCTTTCCCTGTCTCCCGTCATCGCCGGCGCGCCGTTCGACATCGGCGTGCGCCTCGGCGAGCTTGCCCGCCCCGTGTTCGATGCGTACATGCAGCAGAGCAGCGCATGGCAGGCCGTTCGCCGCTGGCGCGGCCATCCGTTCGTGGCCGCGCTGCGGCAGGCCGCGCTGGCCGCGTACCCGGAACTCGTCGCGGAGCTGGACGGGATCGCGGCAGGCGTCGGCTGGCCGGCCGAGGACGTCTTTCTGTGGAACTGCCGCGGCGAACTGATCCATCACGCGCCGGACGGCTGCACGACGCTCGCCGGACGCGACGCGCACGGCACGCGCTGGATCGCGCACAACGAGGACGGCGATCCGTACCTGCGCGAGCGCTGTCTGCTGGTCGACGTGCAGCCGCAGGGCAAGCCGGGCTTCATCAGTTTCTATTACCCGGGCTCGCTGCCCGGGCATACGTTCGCCGCGAACCGTGCCGGCATCGCGCAGGCGATCAACAACTTGCGGATCCGCACGCCGGCGGCCGGCGTGCCGCGGATGATCCTCGCGCGCGCCGTGCTCGACGCGACGTCGCTCGATGCGGCCGCCGACGTGCTGCGCACGCATGCGCGCGCAAGCGGCTTTCACCACACGCTCGGCGCAACCGGCGATACGCGGCTCCTGAGCATCGAGGCGAGCGTCGCGCGCTGTTCGGTCGTCGAAGTCGCGCGTCTTGCCGGTCACGCGAATCATCTCGTGCATCCGGGATGCGGGGACGAAGCGCAGATCGTCACGCAATCGTCCGGTGATCGTCAGCGGCGGGTCGATGCGCTGACGCCGGGCATCGACGCGATCGACGAAGCCGCGCTGCTGCGCGTGCTCGGCGACCGCGCACCGCAAGGGCTGCCGATCTATCGCGACGATCCGGCCGACCCCGACGATGAAAACACGCTGGCGACCGCCGTGTTCGCGATTCGCGACACCGCGATCGACTTCGCCATTCACCAGCACGGCACGCAGCGCTTCGCGACGCGCATCGTGCCGCCCGCGCACGCGCGCAGCGCGTCCTGATCCATGAGGCAACGCATGACGACCGTTTTTCATCGCGCTCCACGCGCCACCTTGCCCGTCGCCGTCGCAGGCGACGGCATCGAGATCATCGATTCGACCGGCAAACGCTACATCGACGCGTGCGGCGGCGCGGCCGTATCGTGTCTCGGCCACAGCAACCAGCGCGTGATCGATGCGATCAAGCGGCAGGTGCAGCAACTGCCGTACGCGCATACGTCGTTCTTCACGACCGACGTGGCGGAAGAGCTGGCCGACAGGCTCGTCGAGGCCGCGCCGGCCGGTCTCGAACACGTGTATTTCGTGTCGGGCGGATCCGAGGCGATCGAAGCCGCACTGAAGCTGGCGCGCCAGTATTTCGTCGAGAAGGGCGAGCCGCAGCGTCGCCATTTCATCGCACGTCGCCAGAGCTATCACGGCAACACGCTCGGCGCGCTCGCGATCGGCGGCAACGCATGGCGGCGCGAACCGTTCCTGCCGCTGCTGATCGAAGCCCATCACGTGAGCCCGTGCTACGCGTATCGCGACCAGCAGGCGGGCGAAACCGACGAAGCCTATGCGCAGCGCCTGGCTGACGAGCTGGAGCAGAAGATCGTCGAACTCGGTGCGGAAAACGTCGCGGCATTCGTCGCGGAAACGGTGGTCGGCGCGACGGCCGGCGCGGTGCCGCCGGTGCGTACCTACCTGAAGAAGATTCGCGCGGTGTGCGACAAGTACGGCGTGCTGTTGATCCTCGACGAAATCATGTCGGGGATGGGGCGCACCGGATACCTGTTCGCGTGCGACGAAGATGGCGTCGCGCCCGACCTGCTGACGATCGCGAAAGGCCTCGGCGCAGGGTACCAGCCGATCGGCGCGACGCTGGTGAGCGATCGCATCTACCGGACGATCGTCGACGGATCGGGTTTCTTCCAGCACGGCCACACGTATCTCGGTCATGCAACGGCCTGCGCGGCCGCGCTCGAGGTGCAGCGCGTGATCGCCGAGGAGAAGCTGCTCGACAACGTGAAGGTGCGCGGCGAGCAACTGCGTGCGTCGCTGCGCGAGCATTACGGTGCGCATCCGCATGTCGGCGACGTGCGCGGCCGCGGGCTGTTCGTCGGCGTCGAGCTCGTGCGCGATCGCGACAGCAAGGCGACGTTCGATCCCACGCTGAAGCTGCATGCGGCGGTCAAGCGTGAGGCGATGCAGCGCGGCCTGATGGTGTATCCGATGGGCGGTACGATCGACGGCGTGCACGGCGATCACATCCTGATCGCACCGCCGTTCGTCTGCACCGCGCAGCAGATCGACACGATCGTCGAACGGCTGTCCGACGCGATCGATGCGGCGCTCGCATCGGCCGGCGCGTGAACCACGACCTCACCCAATCCTCACCATGACCGACAGACTGCCTCCCTTCGATCCCGCATCGGCCACCGACGAGCAGAAGGCCGTGCTCGCCGACATTCTCAGCGGCCCGCGCGGCAACCTGAACGGGCCGTTCCTCGGCTGGATCGCGAGTCCCGAACTCGCGCAGCACGCGCAGCGGCTCGGCGCGTTCTGCCGCTATCGCACGGGTTTGCCGTTGCGCCTGTCGGAGCTCGCGATTCTCGTGACGGCCGCGCGCTGGCGCTCGCAGGCCGAGTGGCACATCCACCATCCGATCGCGCTCGATGCCGGTGTGCCGGCCGCCACGGCCGATGCGATCCGCCGTGGCGTCGAGCCGGCGTTCGAATCGGACGACGATGCGCTGATCCATGCGTTCGCGACCGAGCTGTATGACACGCGGCGCGTGAGCGACGCGACGTTCGCGCGCGCGCAGGCGCGTTTCGGCCATGAGACCGTCGTGAACCTCGTCGCGCTGCTCGGCTATTACGCGCTCGTGGCGATGACGCTCAACACGTTCGGTATGCGCGCGGACGGCCAAACTGATCTACCGTTTCCGGAATAATCGCCGCTTGCGCGTGCGTCGGCGGCCCGCCGCGCGCGCGTTCCGATTGCGTCGAAAAGCCGGTCTGTACGGGATTTTTGGCGTGTTGGCACAGGCTGAGTGGCATCCTCGCGACGTCTTGCCGACGCACGTCGCACCGCCTGCACTTCGGCGCAGGAAGTTTCCCCCGTGCCGTCCGATGAAATATCGCCGCGCGCAACGCATCAACGACGCGGGCGACCACACGGGCGGGCTCAATCGTGCATTCAAGTGCCCGTGTGTGCGATTCGCGATGTCGAACCGTCTGACGATAGGGCGGCGCGGTGTTGCAAGTCCTCGCCGCTCTGGGGTCGACATCAATGAAACCAATTGTATTCGTGCGGGATCAGCCGCGATCGCACGCGTATGATGGCTTGTTCACGTCGATAAGATCGGTGAGCAAGCATGACTAGTACCCGTAAGACATTGATGATCGCCGGCGGCCTGCTGGTTGCCGCGGCTGGCACCGGCTACGTGATGCTCCTGCGTGCGGACCACCGCGCGATCGCGGAGGCCGGCATCGGCGACTCCGCGACCCCTGCCGCCGCCGTCACAGCGGCGAACGACGGCCACACCGCGCAAGGCGCGATCGCGCCGCCTGCGGCGGTCGCCGTCCCTTCCGCGCATATGGACGAGGCCGTCCCGCAACCAGCGGCCGGTCGGCCGGCATCCGCGGCCTCTGCGCGCACGAGCGCGGCGCCGGCATCCGCTTCCGTCGCGCCGGTCGTCGCCGCGCCGGCGCCACCGGCGAAGACGAGTGCGCCGCCGCCGACCGTCCACGTCGTGACCGTCGAGCCGGAGGATGCGACCCCGCCGAAAGCCCAGGTCGCCCAGCCGGCGAAGGCACCGGTACAAGCGGCGCAACCCGTGCAATCGACACCGCCGGTCCAGGCGACGCAGGCGGCTCGGCCGAGTCAGCAGGCGGAGCAGCCGACGCAGCGCGCGGCGCGCAAGCGCGACGGGCTCGAGCGGCACGCGGCCGCGACACCCGCGATGAAATCCGAAACGCCTGAAACCGCCGCACTCGTGCGGGAATCGGCAAAGCTCGATCCGTCGTTGCCGCCGCCGCAATACGTGGCGACGCCGGGCGCCGATCGACAGCACGCGTCGACGGGCGCGAATCCGGTTGCCGCCGCGATGACCGATCAACTGGTCAGGCAGTCGAGCAGCTTGAAGTCGACTACACCGGCGAGTGCCGGGCCCGGCGGGGCTCAGTGAGAACGGAGCGGCCGCGCTCGCGCAGCGCCGCTCGACGCCGGATGAAAAAGGGCCCCGCACGCCGACCAGGGCATGCGGGGCCAAGAGAGACTAGCCTGTGTGGTGCGTCGCGCGTTACGCGGCGATCGCCTCTTCGGCCTGCGGCGCGTCGGCGGTAGCCGGCGTCGCGTCTTGCCGGATCAGGTGATCGAACGCGCCGAGCGATGCCTTCGCGCCTTCGCCCACCGCGATCACTATCTGCTTGAACGGCACCGTCGTCACGTCGCCGGCGGCAAACACGCCCGGCACCGACGTCGCACCGCGCGCATCGACGACGATCTCGCCATGCTTCGACAGTTCGATCGCGCCTTTCAGCCATTCGGTGTTGGGCACGAGGCCGATCTGCACGAACACGCCTTCGAGATCGACGCGCTTCGTTTCACCCGAACGCAGATCCTTGTAGACGAGCCCGTTCAGCTTGCTGCCGTCGCCGGTCAGCTCGGTCGTCTGTGCCTGCGTGACGATCGTCACGTTCGGCAGGCTGCGCAGCTTGCGCTGCAGCACTTCGTCCGCGCGCAGTTGCGCGCCGTATTCGATCAGCGTGACTTCCTTCACGATGCCGGCCAGATCGATCGCGGCCTCGACGCCCGAGTTGCCGCCGCCGACCACCGCGACGCGCTTGCCTTTGAACAACGGGCCGTCGCAGTGGGGGCAGTATGCGACGCCACGGTTGCGGTATTCGCGCTCGCCCGGCACGTTGATTTCGCGCCAGCGCGCGCCGGTCGCGAGAATGATCGTCTTCGCCTTCAGCACCGCGCCGTTCGCGAGGCGGATCTGGTGCACGTCGCCCGGAATCAGCGCGTCGGCGCGTTGCACGTCCATGATGTCGACGTCGTACTGCTTCACGTGCTGCTCGAGCGCCGTGGCGAACTTCGGTCCCTCCGTTTCCTGCACCGACACGAAGTTCTCGATCGCCATCGTGTCGAGCACCTGGCCGCCGAAGCGCTCGGCGACGACGCCCGTCGCGATGCCCTTGCGCGCCGAGTAGATCGCGGCGGCCGCACCGGCCGGGCCGCCACCGACGATCAGCGTGTCGAACACCGGCTTGTTCTCGAGCGACTTCGCTGCGCGGGCGCTCGCGCCCGTGTCGAGCTTCGCGAGGATTTCCTTCACGCTGCTGCGGCCCTGGCCGAACGATTCGCCATTCAGGAACATCGTCGGCACGGCCATGATCTGGCGCGCTTCGACCTCGTTCTGGAACAATGCGCCGTCGATCGCGACGTGGCGAATGCGCGGGTTGATCAGCGACATCACGTTCAGCGCCTGCACGACTTCCGGGCAGTTCTGGCACGACAGCGAGAAATACGTCTCGAACGCGTAGTCGCCGTCGAGCGCGCGGATCTGTTCGATCACGTCGTCGTCGAGCTTGAGCGGATGGCCGCCCGTCTGCAGCAGCGCGAGCACGAGCGACGTGAATTCATGGCCCATCGGGATGCCGGCGAAGCGGATGCCGGCCGGCTTGCCGGGTTCGCCGATCGAGAACGACGGCTTGCGCTCGGCATCGTCGCGGCGTTCGGTTACGGTCACGCGCGACGTCAGCGACGCAATCTCGTTCAGCAGCGCAAGCAGTTCCTGCGATTTCGCGCTGTCATCCAGCGACGCGACGAGTTCGATCGGGCGCGTGATCTTTTCGAGGTACGCCTTCAGTTGGTTCTTGAGACTGGCGTCGAGCATGGCGTTTCGGATTCCGTATTGATGATGCTGGTCGGGCACGTCGTGCCGGAGAAGGACGCGGGCCGCACGAAACGGCCCGCATTCGCGTGACGCGCGCGCCTCGTGCGAGGCGCGCGGCGCGATCGTCAGATCTTGCCGATCAGGTCGAGCGACGGGGTCAGCGTCTCCGCACCCGGCGTCCACTTGGCCGGGCACACTTCACCCGGGTGTGCTGCGATGTATTGCGCGGCCTGCACCTTGCGCAGCAGTTCGCCTGCGTCGCGGCCGATGCCATTGTCGTGGATTTCGCACAGCTTGATCTCGCCTTCCGGGTTGATCACGAACGTGCCGCGCAGCGCCATCCCTTCTTCCTCGATCAGCACGTCGAAGTTGCGCGACAGCGTGAGCGTCGGGTCGCCGATCATCGGGTACTTGATCTTTCCGATCGTCTCCGACGTGTCATGCCATGCCTTGTGCGTGAAGTGCGTATCGGTCGACACGCCGTAGATTTCGACACCCAGCTTCTGGAATTCCGCGTAGCGGTCGGCGAGGTCGCCCAGCTCGGTCGGGCAGACGAACGTGAAGTCGGCCGGGTAGAACACGACGACGGACCACTTGCCCTTGAAGTTCTCTTCGGACACGGGCACGAAATCGCCGTTGTGGTATGCGGTTGCCTTGAACGGTTTGATTTGGGTGTTGATGATCGGCATCTTGCGAGTTCCTTTGCTTGGGTGTTGATGAAGTGTTGCCAGTATCCGGGTTCACCCCTGGCTTGTGAAATTGCTTGTATTAATCCGCGGCATCGGGAATTTCTATCTGCTTCCGGCCCCGTCGCGGTGGGCCGTCCGTCCGGCCCGTGCCATCCGGGCCGGGCCTTCCGGCGGATTTCGGCCGGCCGGCGCTTCTGACACATTGGGCGTGCGGGAGGGCGCGGCGCCGGGCGACGGCGACGCACCCCGCGCAAGGGCCCGGCGCCCGTTCGGCACGAACGGTTGCGCGGTCGTCAGACACTCTCCGTCCCACTGCCGCCATGAATCTCTTTTCCGGACGCGCGATGCGTGCACTGCCTGCATGGTTCCGCGAGATCGTTCCCGAGGGGCGCTGCCTGCATCGGCTCTTGCGCGGTGCGGCCTGCGTACTCGTGACCGTGTCGTGCGCCGCGCCGGCGCTCGCCCTCGATGCCTCCGCGCCGGCCGCGACGGCGACGCCGGCCACCACGTCGACCGGGCTCGTGCAGATGCCCGACGGCCGGCTGCTCGCGCCCGAGTTCGCCCGCATCGTCACGCGCGGCACGCTCGTCGTCGCGGTGCTCGGCGTCGATCAGCCGCCGTTCTTCATGTCGCGCAACGGCGCATTGGCGGGCGTCGACATCGATCTCGCCGACGAACTCGCGAAAAAGCTCGGCGTGTCCGTGCAGTTCGACCGCGATGCGCGCACCTTCGACGACGTCGTTCAGCTGATCGCGACCGGGCAGGCCGACGTCGCGATCAGCAAGCTGTCGCGCACGTTGCCGCGTGCGCAGGTGGTCCGCTTCAGCACGCCGTACATCAACCTGCGGCGCGCGCTGTTGATCAACCGCGTCAGCTTCGCGGAACTCGCGAAAGGGCGCCCGCTGCCGGAAGTCGTGCGCGATTACCGCGGCACGATCGGCGTCGTCGCCGGGTCGGCCTACGCGGAATACGTGCGCACCGACTTCCCGGCTGCGCGGGTGCGTACCTACCCGAGCTGGCCGGCGACGCTCGACGCACTGAACGCCGGCGCGGTCACGGCCGTGTATCGCGACGAACTCGCGATCAAGCTCGTGATGCAGGACGACCCGACCGCGCCGATCCGCTTGCGCGTCGCGACCTTCGACGACCTCACCGACGCGCTTGCCGTCGGCGTGCCGGTGTCCACGCCGACGCTGCTCGCGTTCGTCAATCAGTTCCTGGCCGAGCGCAGCAGGCGGCTCGACGTGAAATCCTTGCTCGACGCGATGGGCCGCTGACATGAACATGGACGAGAACATCAGGATCATGCCCCGCGTCGCGCGGCTGCATGCGCTCGCGATCCATCCGTTGACGGTGTTCGGCAGCCTCGCGCTCGGGATCATGGCCGGCGTGCTGTGGCCGGCCGCCGCGCCGAAGTTCGACTACGTGGGCCAGGTGTACGTCGGCCTGCTGAAGATGACGGCGCTGCCATTCATGACGGCCGCCGTGATCTTCAGCCTGCAGCGACTGCTGCGCGATGGCAGCGCGTCGGATCTCGTGATGCGCGTGATCGCGATCTTCGGCTGCGCGTCGGTGTTCGTCGTGGCTGTCGGCGCGGTCGTTCTGGTCGCGATGCGGCCGGGCGAGCATCTGTCGAACGCGACGCTGAAGGCGTTCGGCGCGCTGGTCGGCAGCGACGGTGCGGCGAGCGACACCGTGATGACGCTGTACGGCACCGATCCCGCGGAGAAGTCGTCGGGCCTTGCCGACATGCTGATCGCGCTGGTGCCCGGCAACTTCTTCGCGGCGCTCGCGAGCGGCGACACACTGAAGGCGCTGGTGTTCTCGCTGTTCTTCGGCTTCGCATCGGGACGCGTGCCGGCGAGCATCTCGGCGGCGCTGAGCCAGACGCTGGAGACCGTCTATTTCACGTGCCAGAAGATCATGCACTGGCTCGCGTATCCGACGCCGATCGTGCTGTTCTGCGGCGGCGCCGCACAGATCGGCACGTCGGGATTCGGGCCGCTCGAGGCGATGGTCCGCTTCGTCGCCGCGTTCGCCGTCGTCGCGCTCGTGCTGATCGCGGCCTCGATCGTCGTGATCTGGAAGCGCTCGGGCGCGACGCTGGCCGAGACGCTCGCCGGGTTGCGCACGCCGTTCGCGATGGCGCTCGCCACGCGCAGCAGCGTGGCGTGCATGCCGAGCATGATCGAATGCCTGGCCGACGGCTTCGGCTTTGCCCGCGCGCGCGTCGAGTTGGTCGTTCCACTTGCCGTGTCGCTGCTGCGCGTCGGGCCGATGGTTTATTACGCGAGCGCGACGCTGTTCGTCGCACAACTCTACGAACGGTCGCTCGGCCCCGGCGAGCTTTGCGTCGTGCTGGTCGCGTCGGTGCTCGCCGGATTCGCGTCGACGGGCACGTCGGGCGTCGTGACGGTGTCGCTCGCCGGCATGGTGTGCGCGGCGCTGCACCTGCCGTTCGAGGCCGCGTTGGTGTTGTTCGCGGCGATCGATCCGTTTTGCGAAATATTTCGGACGCTGTTGCTGGTGATCGGCAACTCGGCTGTCGTATCCGCGATCTGCGCGCGGCCGCCGCGCGCGTGAAGGAGGCATCATGGCACTCGTCGGCGTACTGGGCGGAATGGGGCCGCTGGCCACGGTCGACTTCATGCATCGCGTGATTTGCCTGACACGCGCGCGCTGCGACCAGGAGCACCTGCCGATGATCGTCGCGAACCTGACGCGAACGCCCGATCGCTCGTGCGCGATCATCGACGGCGGGACCGATCCGCTGCCGGCGCTGCTCGATGGCATCGCGCTGCTGAACCGCTGCGGCGTCGACGTGATCGCGATTCCGTGCAATTCGGCGCATCACTGGTATGCACCGCTGCGCGAACACAGCGCGGCGCCGATTCTGCATATCGTCGATGCGTCGGTGGCCGCGTTGCCCGCAGGCGTGCGGCGCGTCGCGGTGCTCGCCACGGGCGGCACGCTGGTGTCGGGCTTTTACCAGGCGGCACTGCGTGCACGCGGGTTCGAGCCGGTGATGCCGGGCGTGGCCGCGCAGCGCGATATTGCCGCGTGCATTGCGGCGGTCAAGGCGGGGAAGATCGCTGCGTCCGTGCGGTGCCTCTCGCGCGCGCTCGAGGCACTGGCAAGACGGGACGTGGGCGTCGCGGTGATGGGCTGCACGGAAATTCCGATCGCGGCGCGCGCGTTGCCCGATGCACCGTTCGCGCTGGTCGACAGCACGCAGGAGCTGGCGCGCGCGACGGTCGCCCATGCGGTCGAGCGCGGATGGGGGCGGGCGGTGTGACGCAACGGCGGGCGGCGGTACGCGCGACGCACCGCGCCCGCGAGATCCGACAGGGTGCGCGCACGTCGGGTTCGATGACGGGGATGGCCCACATGTCGCGCGATACGCGCAGCAGGCGGTTCACTTGCGTGGATGCCCGGACGATCGCATCGGACAAGCGGATGCGGCGCGCCTTGTGAATCGTGCGAAGGCCCGCCTGCGAGCGGCCCGCGCGCTTATGCAGCCATCCGCCTGAGCCATTCAGCCAGCCGTCTCGCGCCGTCCGGCATGTCCGAATCCTCGCGCGTGCACAGGTAGTAGTCGCGCCCGTCGTCGAGCGCGTGGTCGAACAGCTTCACGAGTTCGCCGCTCGCCAGTTCGCGCTGGACCAGCGGCGCGCGCAGCAGCGCCGCGCCGAGATCCGCGCGCGCCGCGCTCAGCGTCAGTTGGCCGTCCTCGAACATCGGTCCCACCGCGTGCGACACGTGCCGCACGCCGGCGCCCTGCAGCCAGTTGACCCAGGCGCTGCGATCCTCGTCGTGCACGAGCGGCGCCCGCGCGAGATCGGCCGGTGTGCGGAACGGCCCGTGGCGTTTCAGGAACGACGGGCTGCACATGGGCACCATCGCGCCCGGCAGCAGCCGCTCGCAGCGGTAGCCGGGCCAGTCGCCGGTGCCGAAGCGGATCGACAGGTCGGACGCGTCGCTTCGATAGTTGCGGTGATGCGCATACAGCACGGTCACGTCGACATCGGTGTTGTCGGCGAGGAACGCGTGCAGCCGCGGAATGAACCAGCCGATACCGAGCAGCGGAATCAGGCTGATCGTGATCTGCCGCAGCGACGACCGGTCGCGCACGAAGCGCGTCGCGCTGCGCAGCACCGAGAACGCGGCGCTGATCGAGCGGTAGTAGTCGCGCCCCTCGTCGGTGAGCGCGAGCAGCCTGCCTTCGCGCACCGTCAGCGGCGTCTGGATGAACGCTTCGAGCAGCTGCAGCTGGTGGCTCACCGCGGACGGCGTGATGTCGAGCTCGTGCGCCGCCGCGGTGACCGAGCCGAGACGCGCGAATGCCTCGAACGCGCGGACGGCGCGTAGCGGTGGATCGTGAGGCAATTGTTCGATATTTTTCATGTGTCGAATTTTATCGAAAAATCAGGGTGAACCACAACACGAAAATATCCCGTATTTACAGGGAATTACGTTATTGTGTCGGGAATGGCATAAGCATCCAACAATTGAGTATTTGGGGTGCTGATGATGAATATTTAATATTTTTCATGTCTTGAGCCAAATCACCGATCCCCGCACATGAAAATCGCTTTTCTCCCCGCCGGCCTCGCATTCTCCGCGGCCGCGCTGATCGCCGCCGCTCCCGCCTACGCGCAGTCCGCGCCGCAGACCATCCTGATCGGTCTCGCCGCGCCGCTCACCGGCCCGTCCGCGCGGATCGGCAAGGACTTGCAGAACGGCGCGCAGCTTGCGATCGACGACGCGAACGCGAAGCATCCGAGCATCGGCGGCAAGCCGGTCGTCTACAAGCTCGTCGCGGCGGACGATCAATCCGATCCGCGCACGGCCGTCGCGGTCGCGCAGCAGCTCGTCGACCAGCACGTGATCGGCGTCGTCGGTCACTGGAACACGGGCTGCAGCGTGCCGGCGTCGCGCATCTACCGCGATGCGGGCATTCCGCAGATCGCGCCGGCGTCCACCGGCCACCCGTACACGCAGCAGGGCTACGCGACGGCCTTCCGGATCATGGGTCACGACGATGCGGGCGGTAACTTCACCGGCGCCTATGCGGTGAAGACGCTGAAGGCGAAACGCATCGCGGTGATCGACGATCGCACGTCGTTCGGCGCAGGGCTCGCCGACCAGTTCATCAAGGGCGTGCAGGCGAACGGCGGCACGATCGTCGATCGCCAGTACGTGAACGACAAGACGACCGACTTCAGCGGCGTGCTGACCGCGATCAAGGGCAAGCGCGCGGATCTCGTGTTCTTCGGCGGGCTCGACGCGCAGGCCGCGCCGATCGCGCGCCGGATGCGCCAGCTCGGCGTGAACGCGCCGCTGCTCGGCGCGGGCGGCTTCGTGAGCCAGACGTTCCTGTCGCTCGCGGGCAAGGACGGCGACGGCGTGACGGCACTCGAACCGGGCTTGCCGCTCGACCGGATGCCGGGCGGCAAGGCGTTCGACACGCAGTACCGCGCACGCTTTCACGCGCCGATCGAGCTGCACGCCCCGTTCGCGTACGACGCGGCTGCCACGCTGATCGCGGCCGCGCAGAAGGCCGGCACGACGCAGCCGGCGAAGCTGGTCGCGGCCGTGCACGCGATCGACCGGTCCGGCGTGACCGGACGGGTCGCGTTCGACGCCGAAGGCAATCTGAAGGACCCGGCATTCACGATCTACCAGGTGCGCGGCGGCAAGTGGACCGTCGTCGACGTGCTCGGCGGCGCGCACCCCGCAACGAAATGACGACGGAGACGAATCCCATGACCAACACGACACATGCATCCACGGCGGCACCCGAGGACACGCGGCTCGGCATCCTCGCGCGGCGCCGCATCGAAGCGGAAATCATCAAGCCGATCTACGAGATCATGAAGCGCGAATTCGGCGCCGAGCGCGCGCAGGCCGTGATCGCGGAAGCCGTGCGCGGCGCGGCCGTCGACGCGGGCCGCACGTTTGCCGCGCAGGAGCCCGGCGGCACGAGCGTGCGATCGTTCGTCGCGCTGCAGGTGCTGTGGGAGAAGGACGATGCGCTCGAGGTCGAGGTGCATCGCGCGGACGATGCGCACTACGACTACGACGTGCATCGCTGCAGCTACGCGGAGATGTATCACGCGATGGGGCTCGGCGAGATCGGCCACCTGCTGAGCTGCGCGCGCGACAGCTATTTCATCCAGGGCTATGCGCCGGACATCGCACTCACGCGCACGAGCACGATCATGCAGGGCGGCAAGCGCTGCGATTTCCGTTATGCGTTGCAGGCGGCGCCGCGCGACGATGCCCCGGAGGCCGGCAATGCGTGACGATCTCGCGGACGCGCCGCGCGTCGACGGCGCGCGGCTGTGGGCGTCGCTCGAACGGATGGCGCAGATCGGCGCGACGCCGAAGGGCGGCGTCTGCCGTCTCGCGTTGACCGACCTCGATCGCGAGTCGCGCGACCTGTTCGTGCAATGGGCGCAAGACGCCGGCTGCACGGTGCGCGTGGACCGGATGGGCAACGTGTTCGCGCGCCGCGCGGGCCGCAATCCCGACGCCGCGCCGGTCATGACCGGATCGCACGCCGATTCGCAGCCGACCGGCGGCCGCTACGACGGCATCTACGGCGTGCTCGGCGGCCTCGAGGTCGTGCGCGCGCTGAACGATGCGGGCATCGAGACCGAGCGCCCGATCGACGTCGTGATCTGGACCAACGAGGAAGGTTCGCGCTTTGCGCCGGCGATGATATCGGCCGGCGTGTTCGCGGGCGTCTATCCGCTCGAATACGGGCTGTCGCGCACCGACGGCGCAGGCAGGACGATCGGCGAGGAACTCGCGCGAATCGGCTACGCGGGTGCCGAGCCCGTCGGCGGCTATCCGGTGCATGCGGCGTACGAGCTGCATATCGAACAGGGCGCGATTCTCGAACGGGCCGGCAAGACGATCGGCGTCGTGACGGCCGGGCAGGGGCAGCGCTGGTACGAGGTGACGCTGACGGGCGTCGACGCGCACGCGGGCACGACGCCGATGGAATTCCGGCGCGACACGCTGGTGGGTGCCGCGCGGATGATCGAATTCGTCGATGCGCTCGGTCGTCGCCATGCGCCGCACGCGCGCGCGACGGTCGGGATGATCGAGGCGCGGCCGAATTCGCGCAACACGGTGCCGGGCGGCTGCTTCTTCACGGTCGAGTTTCGTCATCCTGACGATATGGTGCTCGACGAGCTCGATACGGCGCTGCGTGCGGAACTGGCGCGCGTCGCGGCCGAAGCCGGCCTCGGTGCGCGGATCGAGCAGATCTTCACGTACCCGCCGGTGCCGTTCGCGCCGCGCTGCATCGACGCGGTGCGCGATGCGGCCCAGGCGCTCGGGCTGCCGCACATGGACATCGTGTCCGGCGCGGGTCACGACGCGTGCTACATCGCGCGCGTCGCGCCGACCGGCATGATCTTCGTGCCGTGCGTCGACGGCCTGAGCCATAACGAGGCCGAGGCGATCACGCCGGAATGGTCGGCGGCGGGCGCCGACGTGCTGCTGCGCGCGGTGTTGCGGAGCGCGCAGGAAGCCTGATCTCGACGGGCGAGGGGTGTGGTTATGTCAGGTCTGTGTGGGCCGATGATCGAGGCGAAGGCGCATCACATGGAATGCTGTATCGGTGCGCCCCGGCATCGTCATCTGCGACCCATCGGACACGAAGCCGAGCTTTTCATAGAACCGGTAAGCCGATTCGCGCGCGGTGTACCACACCAGTTCCGCACCGTGCGCTTGCGCGTGCCTGACGGCAATCCGCACCAGCAGGCTTCCGAAGCCCAATCCGCGAACCTCGGACCGTACGGCCATGCCCCTGAGTCGCCACGCGGCGTGAGCAGGATCGTCGTCGCGACGCTCTTCGCATAACGACGCGACGGCGATGATGCCCGCCGGATTGCGTATCGCGAGATGTAGTGTCGTCGCCGCGTGATCGCCGGGCAGTTCGCAAGCGTCCAGGTTGCCGTTCAGCAGGATCGCGGCTCTAAGCGGGTAGGTCTGTTCGGCTTGTGTCAGCGAAATGCTGAATAGCGTGTCGTGTGTCGCCATGTGTCGTCCTGTTGTTACCACGATGCCTTGACGCGCATTCCGCCCGGGATGCTCGTTGTCGGCGGGACGGGTGATCGCGCTCGCACCTTCACTTCAAATTGGCATCGGATTTTGGGTCTTCCCCGGTTCCATTTTCTCAAACGTTGGCATCCGCGGAAAAGCGCAACGACTATTCCTCGATTGGAAGAGCGTACATGCTGGCGTGTGTGGTCTGCGAACAATCCGTCGAGTGATCAGCCGCGCCACGATCCGGGGAGCCACGGAAGCCGTCACCGTGGAATGCTCGTTTCCGACCATTGCGTGGAGGCGACCGAGGTCGGCAAAACTGAATGTGCCTGTTCCCGACGATCTATCAGAGGGCTATTTTGAGATGTTTATTGCAGATAGCATCTGACAAATTGTCAGTGGATGCCGGTCAGTATGTCGAAGAACTTATTACTTGGATACTTCATGGAGAGGCGTTTTCTTGCAGTGGGGTATCAAGGCACGCCCGTGGCGTGATGTATCAGGCTTCCGCGTTGCACGGCGCTACCGCGCTGTCACGCAACGCTACGTATTCGATCGCTACGCGAAGGCGTGTTTGTCACGAGCGCGTGACGGAACGGCTTCCTGGCGGGGTATGGCCTGGCTCGCGGCGATCGATGGTTCGCCGTGCCCGTTAGCCGACGGTTCGGTTCCGCGGGGCATGTGCTGTTTCGAACTACATCGTTCGATCGTCCACTCCAAACTCGAGCGGTTCCCGATCGTGCGCGATGCGATCGATGGGGCCGTGCGCAGCCGATCTCCGTTGGGGGATCAATTCGAAAGCATGTGCGACACGGCGAAGGTGCGAATCGTATCCGCCCCGGGCATAAGGAGATTTCGTAGTGGCCGTTTCCCCTCAACTGAACGAATGCGCGAAGCAGACTGCGCAATGCAATCCGGGCGCGTGCAAGGCGTGTAAGCGCACGGGTATCCCGGTTCTGCCGTTGCGCCGCGCGGTGACGCCGATTTTCGGCAAGCGTCCGATGTCGATGGAAGCGTCCGGTTTCAACGAAAGGTTGCGCATGCTGCGCGCGGGTTACGTGTATGTGCTGCTCGACGGGAAGGTCTGGCAGGCATACCAGGTGACCTATCAGGGCGCGCTGCGTCAGTTCGACCCACTGCAAGCGCCTCCTTTCGATGCGGACGGCGCTATCCCGCCGCTTCCGGAAAGCTGCATCGGCAACGGCGACGAAGTGGCGGCTGCGTTCCTGAACATTGGGGGCGGCTACAAGAAAGCGCAGGTTGCATTCGCAAACGATTGCTGGCCGAAGGAAGTGCTGGACGCATATCGAACCGGCAAGTCGCCGATGTCGCGCTTTGCGACTTATGACATCGCAAAGCTGAAGGCGGATCCCTCGAGTGCCGGGAGCGACGCCGACAGCAGGGCGATGGGGCTGTCTCAGATGACGGAGCTCAGTTCGAAGGTCTGGGAGTTCGTGCCGGATTCGGTGGATTTCCAGAGTGCGCACGGCTTTTATGCGCGCGCGCATCGAGCGGCGGCGATGCAGGCGTTCGTGACGTCGAGCATTGCGAAGTATCAATTCCAGAAAGGCGTGCCGGTGTTGGTCCTGCAGGATCCGGTCGGGATGGTGCAGGAATACAACAGCCTGCGCGCTTACTGGATGCGGGCGCTCCGGGAGTACGCGGCCGATCCCATGAGGCAGTACAGGCTCTTTACGTCTCAGGCGTTGCTGGAACTGAAGAAGGTAGAGGCGGGATGGGCGCAGCAGGAAGGTAAGGCAGCCGCGCAGGCGGAAGTAGAACGGGTCAAGGATTGGAATGCGAATCCGGTGCTGGCGAGCAAGGCAGCGTTACCGCCTGTCAACGTGGATCGGGTCGCCGCGCAAGTGACGAGACAGAACACGAAGAATTATCACCAGCGGCTGGAAGACGTGTACGACGAGAAGGAGCGCAAGAAGTTTCAGACCGAGTACGACAACGCGATCAAGCATTACGAAGCGCAAATCGATGCGTTCGGCAAGCGCTGGGCTGTCTGGTGCGGGTCGGAGAGCTGGATGAGACAGTGCGAGCACGATTACGACGGTGAGAACCTGAAGTCGGGATCGTGCCATGCATACGCGAACATGCTGGCCAACTGTGTCGCAGGGGGCCCGTCTGGCGCCCCTGCCAAGCTCGATCCGAAGGATCCGAAGAAGCCGCCGCAGTTGATTGACGAGACGCAAAAGCGGTGGGAAATCTGGCTGAACGATCGGAACAGTCCGGTCTACAAGGCATTGGCGGCGAAGAACAAACACTTCCTCGCCGATCTGTTGCCGGATTCCGATGGGCTGAACGATTCCGGCAAGGTGTATACGGCAATTCGCCACGCGTTCGAGAGCAAGGATGTCGGCGAAGCATTTCTGCAGGCGAAGATCCAGCACGCGGCCGGAGTACTGCTGATGGCGGTGAACAGCGCTGCGATCGGCCTGTCGAGGAATCTGTCCGACGACGTGTCGTTGCGGGTTCGGAACTTGAATATCGGCTGCATGTTTTTATATGAGCGCACGTTGCCGACGCGGTTCCTGGTGGAACTGACGTTGACTGAATATATGTCGAAGCTGTCGGAGACCCTGCATCAGGGAATAGAGAGCAGCGGCAAGAAAGTGCGTTCGTTGCTGCTGGGTGGCTTGATTTCGATCCCTGATCCCAAGCTTAGAAACACGGTGATCAAGGTCACGGGGTGGGCGATGGACAGCGCCGAATCCGTACATAAGACCTTGCAAGTCCTGGCGAGCAAACCGATCGGCGAAGCGCTGGCGATCGGTAGCCTGTCGATGCGATCAGTGTCGATCGTGGAGGCGTTTGATCCTGCTGCCAGGAAATTCCTCGGGACAGTGAAGATGAAAAGCGTCGATGCGGTGAAGTTTACGAGGAACACCGCGGTAACGATGCATCGGAGATCGGGGCCACAGAGCTTGCTGATTTCGGCGGTGGCTCTGTATCTGTCTTATGACAGTTTGAAAAAGTCTCTGGACGATGTGAATACGAAGGTGGGGGCGACGTATCCGGAGGCGGCGATCGGTGCGTGGTCGGCATCGGTCGGGGTACTGGCGGCTGTAACGGAGACGGTCGGGGTGTCGTTGAACGCGTTTGCGAGTGGCGCAAGGACGGCGGCGAGAGCGGGAGGAGCGTCGCGGGCGACGGTGGCGATGTTGAAGGACGTGGCGGATGTTGGTGGGAGGCTGGTCAAGGGAACGGGGATTGTGTTCGCGGCATTGTCGTTTGTGGATGCAGCGCAGGGTTACACGATGATGACGCGAGCAGGAAGGCACGGTGATGAAACATCCGGAAAAGCCTATATGTACTCAACGATCTTTTCAATTGGTGCAGGTTTAGTGGGAGTTTCTGCAGCCTATATGGGTAGTGCCTTTCTCGGGCCGCTATTAGGTTTTGGCCCATTGGGGATTGCGGTCGTTCTTGGCCTCTTGGCATATACCGCTACCAAACTAGGGCAATCTCAAGAGGCAACGCCCGTTGAACTATGGGCGCGGCGATGCGTGTTCGGAAAAAATAAAGGTCAGTTGATCTCGTGGAAAACATCGGAGCAGGCAGGCGACGCCGTTGCTGCCTTGAATTCAGCGCTGTTGGGGTTCAGTGTCGATGTGGGCTTCGAGCCCGCATGGAATACGGTGAGCAGTATGGGGGATGTCGATACCATAACAGCTAGCCACCATACATTGAACTATCGTATTGTGATCCCGAATTTCGATCCTGTACGTTCGGCTTATGCCTATACCATAACCGTGACCCGCCGTGGTGGCGGGGCGCAAGTATTGACCGCGGGCCAAAAAAATATGGAGCCGCTTGCGCGCGTCCAGCCGCCCCCTAACGGGAAATTTGACTACGAGCTCAGCACATTGGCGGCTAACACCCCAGAGCTTGCCAAGGCAGACGACTTGAAAATCGTGAGCGGGAAAATCCATCTGGTCGCTGACAGCAAAATCCACGACGTATCGATCGTGGCCCGATTCTATAAGGACCATATGGATGAATATGGTTTTGCCGAAATTACGTCTCGGGACCAGCTCTGATGGCGATTCGACCGAAACTCAATCATCCCGTGTGCGTCTGGCGGGCAGACCTACCAGGGCCAACCGATATTCAAAATGAGGAGCCAAGTCTGGATGGCTGTTCTATTAATCATTTAAGTGATATTTATTTGGAGTTGCCGCGCTCTTTATTTCAGGTCAGGGGGCTAATGTTTTTATTTAATGTTGTATTTGTGCCATTTTCTGTTTCTTTATTGTGGGGTGTGCCATATGGAGGAGGGGCGGAAACTTTTATTATTTGGATTGCTTGTTGGTTGATTTTCATTTGGTCTGTATTTGTGACGCTCCGCTCTGATATATCCCCTCCACGCGATCTTCCTCTACGTTTCAACCGCTTGCGCCGGAAGATGTACGTGTACGAAATCGACATAGTGTGGTGGAACCCGTTCATCCGTTGGCCGATTCGTGCGGTTGCCTATGACTGGGACGACGTTCGAGCCGAAGCCTGGCTGCTACATGGTGCGATCAATGGCGGTCATACGATGAAGTGGGGTGTGGTGCTGTCGATCGTGAAGTCCGGCACGAACGAGGTAATTGATCGGTTCCAGTTGGGGGCGAAAGGGGACGGTGAAGCGGCGTGGGCGTATATCTGCACATACATGCAAGAAGGGCCCGCTGCGCTGCCTCCATCGGATGATCTGCCGCGTGACCACGACAACGAGCGCACACTCAATATCGCGTACCTCCTTGCTCCGAAGGTGAAGTGGCCCGCAGAGATGGACATTGAATCGCGGACGGCGCCAACGGAGTCGTCTTGTCGCGATCCGCTATACGGAGACTGCTCGGTGGTGGAGGGCAAGCATTGACCGCAGATTAGAAATACATCGATCTGCTGGTGAACGCCGGCCACCCCTAGTGGGAAAGCTGACCGCGAACTCAGCGCGTTGGCGGCCAGCACTCCTGTACCTGCAAGCGGGACGATCCGAAAATCGTGGACGGGAGGATTCATCTCGATGCTGATAGAAAAATTGGCAATTTATCGATCACGACCTTGTTCGATAAGAACCGTATGGATGAATATGGTTTTTATGAAGTGGTAACTCAGAACCAATTGCAATGACGACTCGACCCAAGCTGAACCCACCTACGCGCGGCTGGCAGGCCGATCTGCCTGAGCCGAATGATATTCCAAATGAAGAGCCAAGTCTGGATGGCTATGCGTTCAATCATCTGGGCGGAGTTTATCTTGAATTGCCGCGTTCTTTTATGGCGGTGCGAGGGGTTATGTTTTGGCTGAATGTTATTGCTGTTCCGGCTTACATATGTTTGTTTTTTGAGGGTGGCGGGTTTTCTGATTGCAGCGGCGATTTGGCGATTTTTTTTATCGGATTGGCTGCTGCTTTTGTCGCAATTTGGACGGTGCTTTTCACTCTTCGTTTAGATATTTCTCCTCCGCGTGATCTTCCACTACGCTTCAACCGCTTGCGCCGGAAGATGTACGTGTACGAAATCGACGTAGTGTGGTGGAACCCGTTCATCCGTTGGCCGATTCGTGCGGTTGCCTATGACTGGGACGACGTTCGAGCCGAAGCCTGGCAGCAACAAGGTGCGATCAACGGCGGTCATACGATGAAGTGGGGTGTGGTGCTGTCGATCGTGAAGTCCGGCACGAACGAAGTAATTGATCGGTTCCAGTTGGGGGCGAAAGGGGACGGCGAAGCGGCGTGGGCGTATATCTGCACGTACATGCAAGAAGGGCCCGCTGCGCTGCCTCCACCGGATGATCTGCCGTTCGACCACGACAACAAGCGCACACTCAATATTGCGTACCTCCTCGCTCCGAAGGTGAAATGGCCCGCAGAGATGGACCTTGAATCGCGGACGGCGCCAACGGAGTCGTCTTGTCGCGATCCGCTAAACGGAGACTGCTCTGTGGTGGAGGGCAAGCATTGACCGCAGATTAGAAAAACATGGAGCTGCTGGCGTACACCCGGCCACCCCTAGTGGGAAGCGGACTGCGAACTCAGCGCGTTGGCGGCCAGCACTCCTGTACCTGCAAGCGGGACGATCCGAAAATCGTGGACGGGAGGATTCATCTCGATGCTGATAGAAAAATCAGCAATTTCTCGATCACGGTATTGACCTATAAGAGCCGCATGAATGAATACGGTTTTTATGAAGTAATAACTCGGAACTAGTTGCAATGACGATTCGACCCAAGCTGAACCCACCTACGCGCGGCTGGCAGGCCGACCTGCCTGAGCAAAATGATATTCCAAATGAGGAGCCAAGTCTGGATGGCTATGCGTTCAACCATCTGGACGACATCTATCTTGAATTGCCGCGGTCATTTGTGGGAATTAGGGGGATATTTTTACTGATTAATATATTTTTTGTGCCGATGCTTGTTGAATCGACTATTGATGTTTTTGATTTTGATGGCGATTGGTTGATGTTGGTCGTGATAATTGTTATAGATTTTATTTGTATTTGGGGAGTCATTTTAACTCTTCGTTTAGATATTTCTCCTCCGCGTGATTTGCCACTACGCTTCAACCGCTTGCGCCGGAAGATGTACGCGTACGAAATCGACGTAGTGTGGTGGAACCCGTTCATCCGTTGGCCGATTCGTGCGGTTGCCTATGACTGGGACGACGTTCGAGCCGAAGCCTGGCAGCTACAAGGTGCGATCAATGGCGGTCATACGATGAAGTGGGGTGTAGTGCTGTCGATCGTGAAGTCCGGCACGAACGAGGTAATTGATCGGTTCCAGTTGGGGGCGAAAGGGGACGGTGAAGCGGCGTGGGCGTATATCTGCACGTACATGCAAGAGGGGCCCGCTGCGCTGCCTCCATCGGATGATCTGCCGTTCGACCACGACAACGAGCGCACACTCAATATTGCGTACCTCCTTGCTCCGAAGGTGAAATGGCCCGCAGAGATGGACCTTGAATCGCGGACGGCGCCAACTGATCTGGTTTGCCACGAGCCAGTAATGGCTTCGAAGGAGTGACGATCTGACCCAAACTCAATCCACGCACGCGCGGTTGGCAAGCTGATATTCCGGAAACGAATGGTGCGCGGTTGATGGGCTGAGGTTGGGTACTTACGTACCCGCAAGATCTGGGTACTATTTGCCCGCCTTGCGCCGCGCCATATACGCGAGATACGCGACGATCTGGTCGAGCTCCCGGTCGCTCAGCTGATCGGGCGGAAACGCCGGCATCACGCGGCCCGGCCAGTCGCGCACCGATGCCGGGTTGCGGATGTAGCGGCGCAGCGCGGCGGGCTGGAAGTAGTCGACCGGATTCATCGGCGCGTTCAGGTCGGGGCCGGCATGGCTGCTGCCCGCGCCGTCGAGGCGATGGCACGCGAGGCATTGCGTGACGAACAGGCGCTGGCCCGCACGGGCCGGATCGTTCGCCGGCAGCGCCGGATCGACGGCGAGCGACGGCCAGCGCGCGAGCGGCGACGATTCGATCGTGATGCGCACGATCTGATACGGCCACTGCTCGCCGCGCACCGACGATGCGTCCGGCCCGAGCCAAACCAGGTAGAACGGCCCTGCGCTGACCTGCTTGCCGGGCAGCTTCGGCCACGGATGCGCCGGATCCTCGATCGCGAGCCACGCGACGGCGCTGGCCGGCGCACGGCGGCGCGCGAGATCCAGCGGCAGCTGCGCGGCGAAACCGTCGGCCGCGCGCGTTTCGAGCACGCCGTTTGCGGGAAGCGGCGTGTCGCCGAGCAGGGCGGCGAACGGCACCGCGCGGAACGTCATCGGCCGGCGGTACGCAATGTCGTGCGGCACGTGGATGTCCGTTGCGTCGACGCGCGCGAGCAGCGCCTGGCGCGTCAACACTCGAGGCGTGCCGTCGGTCTCGAGTTCGAGCGCGTCCTGCGCGGACGCGCGCGTCGCGATCAGGCACACCGTCATCAGCAACAGCGAAAACCACCGGCGCTTCAGCATTCGTTCTCCGTGGGGGCGTACCGGCGGCGGCAGGGGGCGAGCACGCGGCCGATGGATGGAATCGGGCGACAGTCTATCCGGTACGCGCGGCGCTGGCGACTTCGACGCGGGATCGGCGCAGTGGCAGGGATTGCGCCGGCCGGTGGCAGCGTGCGGGGGGCTATCCAGTTGCCCGACGCGTGCGGGATCGCGTTGCGCGATTCGGCCGGCGGCTCAGTCCCACGGGGCGTTCGTGCCGGTCCGGACCCGTTCGCGTTGCCGTCAATGCGTCGAACACTGCGCGTCGGCCTTCGGCAACGGCGTTTCCCGTGCCGTGTCGAAATCGGCCTCGCGCGTCCCGGACGGCGTCAGCGACACGAAATGCATCGTCCCGCCGCGTGCCGTGAACCCGGCGATGCCGGTCGAGCCCCACGGAATCGGTGAGCGCTGCGCGCCGCTCACCGACATGCCGGTTGGCGAAAGCGCCAGCGTCAGCAGCCGTCCGTCGCGGGTCGGCACGTACGCATGCGTGCCGTCGACGGCGATCCCGGATTCCCGCACCGACGCCGGCAGGCAGTCGAGCGTCGCGAGGCGGCGGCCGTCCGGGTCGATCAGCGTCGCAACGCCGCGATTGTCCGCCGTCGTCGTGACGACGACGAAGCGGTCGATCGCCGGCACGTAGGCGGACGAATACACGTAGTACTGGATCGCGTCGCTCAGCGGCCCGAGCTTGTCGAGCTTCGCCGTGACCGGATCGAACATCGCGTATTCGAGCGTCGCATCCGTGCTGCCCTCGATGTATTTCTGCCAGACGAGCAGCGCGCGGTGCGGCGAGCCGGCGACCACGGGCCACCATTCTCGATGGTGCGGCGCGACCGGCACGTGATTCAGCATGCGTCCATCGGCATCGTAGGTTTTCACGTAGACGCCGTTGCCGGTGCCGAGGTTGTCGACGCCGCCGCCGTCAATCCAGTCGGCGGAATAGAACACGACGAAGCGTTCGCCCACCGAGGCGACATGCCCGGAGTGACCGCCCGCCTCGACGTCGTTCGGGTAGGGCTTGATCGGCTTGAGGTCGCGCCGATAGACGCCATACCGCTGGCTGACTTCCTGCGGCGTATTCCAGCCGTCCTCGAACGTGACGAAGATGTCGCCGCGCGGATTCTGCGCGATCGACACGGGCTCCTGCGCTTCCGGACGGCTGATGAATGGATGGACGCGCAGCAGACGCGGCTTGCCCGGCAGCCATTCGCCGACGTACACGTCGTGCGGCCAGTTGCCGTTGCGCAGCGCGCCGCGCGGCACGATGCCGGAGCTGCTGAAGAACACCCAGCGCCGGCCGTCGCCGGCGTCGGCCACGCCGATTCCGTGCATGAAGCGCCGCGGGTCGCCGCTGTCCTGTGGCGATGCGGGCGCCTGCACGGTGACGGTGTGCACGGCCGGCGTGCCGGCATACGCGCGTGTGAGTGCCGCGACGGCGCAACACGCGCCGCAGAGTACGGTCGCGACACGCCACGAGGCGGCGCGCCCGCCCGCATGCGAGCGCACGGTGGCGACCTGCGTCGTGACCGGCCGTTGCATCATTCGACGGTGACCGATTTCGCGAGGTTGCGCGGCTTGTCGACGTCGGCGCCGCGCGCGCACCCGACGTGATACGCGAGCAGCTGCAACGGGATCACGTTGACGATCGGCGACAGCGCGTCGCCCGATTCGCGCACGCGGATCAGGTGCGTGTCGCGGTCGGCGTCGATCTCGAGATGATGGCCCGCGAGCACGTACAGCCGTCCGCCGCGTGCGCGCACCTCGGCCATGTTGGACTTCAGCTTCTGGAAAAGGCGGTCGTCCGGCGCGATCGTGACGACCGGCATCGCGCTCGTGACGAGTGCGAGCGGGCCATGCTTCAGTTCGCCGGCCGGATAGCCTTCCGCATGGATGTACGACACTTCCTTGAGCTTCAGCGCACCTTCCAGCGCGATCGGATAGTGAATGCCGCGCCCGAGGAACAGCGCGTTCTCGGTGCGCGCGAACTTCGCGGCCCAGCCCATGATCTGCGTTTCCAAGGCGAGTGCGTGACCGATGCGCGCTGGCAGCTCGTGCAGTTTCTTCAGGTGCATCGCGACATGCGCCGCATCGAGCCGGCCGCGTTGCTGCGCGAGCGTCAGCGTCAGCACGAACAGCGCGACGAGCTGCGTCGTGAACGCCTTGGTCGATGCGACGCCGAGCTCGATGCCGGCGCGTGTCAGGAAGCTGAGTGGCGCGCCGCGCGCGATCGAGCTGGTCGCCACGTTGCAGATCGCCATCGACAGATCCTGGCCCATCGCGCGCGCGCGCTCGATCGCGCCGATGGTGTCGGCGGTTTCGCCGGACTGCGAAATACCGACGACCAGCGTGCGCGGATCGGGCACGGTGTCGCGGTAGCGGTATTCGCTCGCGATCTCGACCTGCGCCGGAATGCCCGCGATGCCCTCGAGCCAGTATTTCGCCGTCAGGCCCGCGTAGTAGCTGGTGCCGCAGCCGAGCAGCAGCACGCTCCGGGTCTTCGACAGCAGCGCACGCGTGCTGTCGCTGCCGCCGAACAGCGCGGGCGAGATCGCGTCGATGCCATCGATCGTGGCGGCGATCGCCTTCGGTTGTTCGAAGATCTCCTTCTGCATGAAGTGCTGGTACGGGCCGAGCGCGGCGTCGTTATCGCGCGCCTTGACCAGGCATAGCGGACGCTGTACCGCGCTCCCGATCGCGTCGACCACGTCGATGCGGTCCGGCGTGATCAGCGCGACGTCGCCGTCTTCCAGGTAGACGAAGCGGTCGGTCAGGTCGCCGAGCGCCGCGCAGTCCGACGCGAGGTAGTTCTGTTCGGCGCCGATGCCGATCACGAGCGGCGAGCCGGCGCGCGCGGCGACGAGGCGCTGGGGCTCGCGCGCGCTCAGCACCGCGATCGCATACGCGCCGTGCAGCCGCTTGACGGCATGCCTGACCGAATCGAACAGGTCGTCGCGATAGAGGCTGTGGATCAGGTGCGCGATCACCTCGGTGTCGGTCTCGCCGCGAAACGTGTAGCCGCGCTCCTTCAGTTCGGCGCGCAACGCATCGTGGTTTTCGATGATCCCGTTGTGCACGACCGCGATCGTGTCGCCCGACATGATCGGATGCGCGTTCATTTCCGACGGCGCGCCGTGCGTCGCCCAGCGCGTGTGCGCGATGCACGTCTGCGCTTCGAGGCCCAGCGTCAGCACGCGGTCCTGCAGGTCCGCCACGCGCCGCAGCGTGCGTTCGCTGCGCAGGCGGCCTTCGTCCTGCACGGCGATGCCGCACGAATCGTAGCCGCGATACTCGAGTCGGCTCAGTGCATTGACCAGTTGCGGCACCTGATTGTGCAGGCCGCTTGCTCCGACGATTCCGCACATGATTCACCTCGTCTAAAGGAAGTTGCCGGCCGACGCGGGACACGCGACGGCGCGAATTCGGGAGCGGTGTCGCGTCGCGCGGCATGCATCGCGTCCGGCGCGGCGCGTCTCCGCTGACTTATTCGCGGGGCTGCGGCCCCGCGTGGGCTACCCATTCGATGCCGGAGATCGAGCCGTTCGCGTCGTGCGACGCGACGAGAATGCGCGTCGTGCGCCGCGCGCCGCGCCGGCGGGCGCCCGCGAGCGCGGTCGGCGGGACCGAGCGCATCTTCACGCTGGCCGAGCGCCGCAGCATCTTCGATGCGCGCAACCGGTACGCGAGCGGATGCACGACGCGTCCCGCGATCAGCCACGTGACGATCGTGCCGGCGATCAGCGCGATGCTCGTGACGTAGAACACGATCTGCTCGATCGGCATCTCGGCCTGGTTGAACGGGAGCAGGTAGCGGTACGTGTAGATGCAGATCGACGCCCACACACCTCCGACCAGCGCGGGCCGCACGAGGCGGAACCACGCGACGAGCACGGGCCCGACGACGCCACCGTGTTCGGCGATCAGTTCGCTCGGGGCGCGCAGGGAAAGGTCAATAATCGGTGCGTTCTTCATGTTGAATGCCTCGGTCGGGACTGACCCAAACGGCGCGCTTGCCGCGGCCCCGCAATACGACGGCGGGCAGGGCGACGACGGTGGTGACCATGCTGATCAGCCAGAACGCGACGGGGTACCAGACGGTGTCAAGGAAATACATCAGGAGTTTTTCGTCGTAACGACGATCGATCATGCTGCCGATGATCAGCTGCAGGATGCAGGTCGCGACCAGCAGCATCCCGTGCCAGTGCGGCACCACCGACACATGCCAGTCCTGCGGAAGCGGGTAGACGACGTCGACCAGCGCGAGCAGCAGGATGAACGACATCGAATAGGCCCACGCGATGCCGATCAGATACTCGACGAACAGCGGCCACATCATCATCTGCGTCGGCCGCGCGAGCGTGCCTGCGTACTTGAGCAGCACCTGGATGCCGCCCTTCGCCCAGCGCAGCCGCTGCCGGTAGAGTCCCTTCAGCGTCTCGGGCATCAGGATCCAGCTGAGCGCGTGCGGCTCGTACACGACGCGCCAGTCGCGGCACTGCAGTTTCCAGCTGATGTCGATGTCCTCGGTCAGCATGTCAGAGCTCCAGTAGCCGACATCGGCGAGCGCGGTCTTGCGGAACATCGTGATCACGCCCGACACAGTGAAGATGCGGCCGTACACCTGCTGCGTGCGCTTGATCAGCCCGACGATCGACGAGAATTCGCCGACCTGCATGCGCCCCAGCAGCGACGTGCGCGTGCGGATGCGTGGGTTGCCGGTGACCGCGCCGACACCCGGATCCGTCAGGAAATGCTCGAGCATCCAGCCGATCGCGTCATGCGCGAGCAGCGCGTCGCCGTCGATGCAGAGCAGGTATTCCGCATTCGATACCGCCGCCGCGGTGGTGAGCCCGACAGCCTTGCCTTCGTTGCACGCGTGATGGATCACGAGCAGCCGCGGGATCTCGACGGCCAGCTCGTTGAGGATCTCGCCCGTGCGGTCCTTGCTGCCGTCGTTGACTGCGATGATGTCGTAGTTCGGGTAGTCCATCGCGTTCAGGTGGCGGATCACGCTGCGCGCGTTCGCCGCCTCGTTGAAGCACGGCACGACGATCGAGATCTTCGGGATGCCGCTCGCCGCGATCGTGCGCGTCGACAGCTCGCGGCCTTCCTCGAGCAGGAAGTAGTGAACGACGCCGCCGATCATCCACAGGTACGACATGAAGAACGGATAGTAGAAGACGAAATCCTGCAGGCGCTGAATGATGTTGTGGGTGGTCATGGCGTTTTGGTTCCCTGCGCATGCTGCATCTGCATCAACGCGTTGATCGAGGTCGGATCGAGGCGCGACTTCAGCGACATCACGTCGCGCATCGCGTCGAGCTCCGGCTGGCCGTTCAGGAAGTTGTCCGGGTAGTAGCCGAAATTCACCGCGCCCTCGCTGCGCAGCCGCCGCATCTGTGCGAGCAGCGTGCGGGCCGGCACGTCCTTGTGCGCGTGCCAGTCGTACGACTGCAGCTCGAACACGGTGCGCTGCAGGCCGCGCTGCTTCGCACGGACGGCGCGCACGAGCTGGTCCAGCCAGCCCTCGGGATCCTTCGCCTGCTCCATGTACGGCATCGCCATCAGCGCGACGTAGTCGTAGTTGGCGAGGAAATCGTCGTAGTTCTGCGCGTACCACGCTTCCGACTCGGGCTTGAGCACCGGCATCGCGAAGATGTTGCGCGCGCTCAGCACGTCGCCCACGTTCTGGTGCGCCAGCACGATCTGTTCGAGCTGGTGTGTCAGGTCGATCAGGTAACGCGACTTCTGGCGCGTCCAGCGTTTCATCAGGTCGGGGTTCTCGCGGATCTTGCCGACGTCGGCCGGCAGCCCCCATTGCGAATAGGTCTGCAGCGCATGCCGGCCCGCATCCTCGTAGTCGTCGAGCACGGCGTCGTCGCTGAACAGGATGCCGCTGAACGACGCGTGCTTGCTGAGATCCTCGTAGATCTGCTGGATCATCAGCCGTGCCTCCGGATCGAACGGGCTCAGCCGGAACACGCGCGTGCCGTTCTCGCGGGCCGGCGCGCCGCTGTATGCGCTGACGGCCTCGAGCCCCTGATGCTTGCCCGGCGGCGGCCGGAACGCGAGCACCGGCATCCACGCGTACACCTGCACGTTGGAGCGCGTGTTCAGCTGCCACGCGGCGCGCGAAAACAGGTCGGCGCGCATCGGCAGGTGCCGATTCGGGAAATACACCGCTTCGGCCACGCCCGTGCCTTTCGGGTCGGCACAGGCCTGCAGGTACACCGATTTCGGCTGCATCCGGTAGATGCGCTCGACCAGCTTGCCGAGATTCGCCTCCTGCCGCGCGGGATCGGGATCGTAGACCTGGTCGAGATCGACCTGCACGATGCGCTCGGGCACGTCGACGTCGCCGCGGTTGGACGCCGGCTCGCGCATCGAGCGCTCGAACCCGCCGATGTCGACGTCGTACATCATCAGGATCCGCCTCAGCCGGTCCAGTGGCACGTCCGGCGTATTCGGGCCGGCATCGAGGCTGAACTGGATGTCCATGCCGAGCGACGTCGATATCTTGCGCACGGGCTGGTTTTCCGCGCCGTATGGCCACACCATCGAGCGTGCAACGATGCCGGTGCGTTCGCGGATCTGCCGCACGCATGTCTGCAGGTCGTCGTGCACGCGTGCTTCGAATTCGGCGTCGGTTTCATAGCGCTTCTCGTTCTGCAGGTAGAGGTGGGACGTGGTCGCCGGCAATTCGTTGCCTTGCGGATTCGCGACCGCGCCGTGATGGAGGTTGTGGGTGTGGCAGCCGAGTTCGACGAGGTGCGACTGGCCGAGCTTTTGCACCTCGTCCCACGACATGAAGTAGTCGCGCGGCACCTGGATCTTGTCGCTGATGCGGATCGGTGCATCCAGCGGCGCATCGATCCACGCCGTGACGATGCCCATCACGGCCGGATACTTGAAGCGTTCGAGCAGCGGCAGCACTTTCGTGTAGTGGCTGCGGTAGCCGTCGTCGAACGTGAGGAGCACCGCGCGCGGCGGCAGCGGCTTGCCGCCGTGCCGCGATTCCTCGATCTGCCTGACCGTGATGGTGTGGTAGTTGTTGGTCTGCAGCCATGAAAAGATCGCGGTCAGCGTGCCGGTGTCGACCGCGAACGGGTCGACCATCGCCGACGCGGAGGAAAACGACGCCATCAGGTTGTCGCGCACGTCATGCATGCAGATCACGCGAAACGTCTTGCCGTCGGCCGGGTCGGACGGCGGCAGCAGGTCGATCATCCGGGCGTTCGACACGCCCGGGAACAGCGAACAGGCGGCGAACGTGCCGAGGCATCCGCACATGAAGGTCCGTCTGGTTTGCATTCGCGATCTCCTTGCTAGAACGGCAGGTTGACCGACATGAAGCCGGTTTCGGAGCGTTCGCGCTGGCCGTCGTATGCGTGGCTGCTGACCTCGACGCCATAGCTCAGCGTGATGTCGTGCTTGAACGTCCACGCGTGCTCGAGGCGCGCGCTCCACAGCGGGCTGGTGCCGAAGCCGCGCTCGTTGTACACGCCGCCCGACACCGATACGCGCTGCTGCAGCGCCATGTCGCCCTTCTTCCACAGCGTCAGCTGGTGCATGACGGTCGCTGCGGCCGCATAGTCGCGGCCCGGGCTGAAGTAGGGCGCGTCGTGGCGCGTGTTGCTGTCGGTGCCGAGGTCCAGCGATACGTTGACGAGCTGGTTGGCGGTGGTATACACGCGCTGCGTGGCGGTTGCCGAGATCTCCTGGTGCAGGTTCGAATCGCTGTAGCGGCTCACGCCGTAGCTGAGCTTGACCTCGCGACGGTCGTTCTGCCTGTACACGACCGAGACGTTCGCGGAGCGGCCCCAGATGTGCGCGGCATACGCCTTCCACGGCAGCGAGTTGTCGTTGGTGTCGAGCCCGGCGCTGACCGTCCAGTAGTCGTTCAGCGCGTACGCGATCGACCCGCGGCCGCCGGTTCGGCCGTCCGAGCCGAACGAGCGCGTGACTTCGCCCTGCACGGTGAGCGGCCCGTGCCGGTAGTCGCCGCCGACACCCGTGCGCGTGCGGCTGACGTTGCCGGAGTCGGTCTGCGCGTAGCCGAAGAACGTGTGCGAGAAGACGCGCCAGTTGTCGCCGAACGGTTGCGAGTACACATAGCTGTCCGACGTGAAGCTGTTGTCGGCCAGCGCGCTGTTGCCGTGCTCGTAACTCAGGTCGGTCGTGAACACGGGGCTGCGGTATGCCTTGTAGTCGCGCTTGAAACCGCGCACGGCGCCGCTGTCCGGAAATACGTCGTCCAGCGTCTGGTCGACGTACTTCGCGGTCGCGTAGTCGTCCGCCGTGAGCGCCGCGCGGCCGAGGCCCGCCAGCATTTCGACGCTGTCCGGGTGGTCGGTCAGCGAAGCGCGATACATCGCGATCGCCTGGCGCGGATGCGCCTGGCCCGACACCGCGTCGGCATGCGCGGCACGGACCTCCGCGTTGAACGGCACCTGCTGCTCGAGCTGCTCGAGCGCGGCGATCCCTTCGTCGACGCGGCCCGTGTAAATCAGGTATTGCGCGCGCAGCCGGTAGTAGCGCAGAAAGTCGCTTTCTTCCGGACCGTAGTTGCGCACCTCCTTGGCCGGCGGCAGCGACTTGCCGATGTCGTCGAGCACCTGCTGCGCGTCCGCCGCGCGTCCCTGGTCGACGTACGACCAGAACAGCCCTTCGCGCAGTTCGATCGGACGCGTGCGCGCGCCGTACTGGAAGCCGCGGGTCGCGCGGTCGGTCGGCGCCGCGGTTGCCTGCTTCAGCGCGCGCTGGTACACGGCGTTCGCCTTGGCCGGTTCGCTCAGGTAGAGGTAGGCGTCGCCGACGGCCGCCAGCGCGTCGATCGAGATCTCCGCGTCGGGCGGAATCGTCTCGAACGTCGCGACGGCCGTCTTCATGTCGCCGCGCGCCGCATGGGCGACGGTGCGGTCGCCCGCGAGCGCCGTCCTGACCGGCGAATAATCGGGCGTGGCCGGCATCCGCTTGTCGAGGTCGTCCGCCGCGCGCAGCGCGCTGTCGAGGCCGTCGAAGCGGTCGGAACTCGTCATCGAGCGGGATTTGTCACGTCCGCCGCGCACCTGCTGGCGAATCGCCAGTTCTTCCAGTTGTGCGACGTCGACGGCGGAGAACGCATCGGGCCGTGCCTTCGCTTCTTCGAGCGCCTTGATCGCGCCGCCGCCCGCCGCGAGGCCGAACACGTCGTTGCGCACGGTCGCGACGTCGGCGGTACGCAGGTTCGGCGCCTGCGCATTCGGCGTTTCGACGTCGGGGCCTTGCGATCGTTGCGTCGGTTCGCCGGGCAGCTGGACGCCGGGCGTCTGTGAATTCGGCGCCTGGGACGACGGGGGCGGCGAGCCCGGTGTCTGGGTAACGGGCGCAGGCGAGCCCGGCATCGGGGTGCCGGAGGCCTGCGCGGTTTGCGTCGGCGCATTCGGCGGCGCGGTGGTTGCGGCCTGCGCAGGTTGCGGCGGCTCCGGCGAGTGCGCGACCGGGACGGATGAACTGGACGCAGGTGTGCCGGACGTTGTCGCCGTAGTTTGCACGGGTGTTTCGGGCGGCTGCGGGTTCGCGGCCTGCGCGATCCCGATCGGCGCGTCCGATGCCTGCGCGACGGGTGCCGGCGTGTTTGACGGCGTGGTGTCGGATGCCTGGGTCGACTGCATCGGGGCACTCGGCATCGGTTCGGCCGGTGGCGGCCTGCTCGACGGCGCGGTATCGGTCGCCTGGGCGATCTGGATCGGCACGCTCGACGGCTGCGCGCCCGGCGCCGGTTCGCTCGGCTGCGCGACGTCCGGGTCCACCACGACCGTGGTCGGCATCGTCTGCGGTTGCGCATCCGACGCCTGTGCGATCTGCATCGACGCATCCGATGCCTGCGCGATGGGCGTCGGCGCTTGCGGGGGCAGGGCGCTCCGACCCTGGGCGACCTGCAGCGACGCCGCCGTCGGTTGCATGTCTGGCGACAGCGCATCCGGCGCGCCGCGGGCGCCGGCGATTTCGCTCGCGCCGCCCGGTTCCGCGTCGCCTTCGGCGGCAAGGCACGAGCCGGACGCAACGAGCAGCAACAGCAATGGCGCATGCAGGAGGATCCGCCGGTTGGGCGGAGCGGCGATGGTGCATTGTTGTCTACGATTGTTGGCCACGATGTCTCCTCACTCTGAAACGATCACATCGGTTGCACGCCCGGCGACGCCCGGTTCACAGGCGATTGCGGATCGCTTGTCCGAGCAGCGCGCGCGATTCGCTGTTCGTCGGGTCGATGGCGAGCGCGCGGCTCGCGTTCTGCTCCACGCAATTCCATTCGTCGACCCGTGCGCACCAGCGCGCCCGAGCCAGTGCGCGTGCGCCTTCCAGTTCGTCGTGCGTGATGCTGGTGGCCTCCATGTGCGCCGAATCGGCGATATACGATTGCGGCTGCCGTCGCGGCGTGCGGTCGGTGTGTTTTTCAGTGCGCGCCAGCGTCTGCGAACGCGACGTCCGGTGCGTGTCGCCGGGGCGCGCCGCGCGGCCGCTGGCCGCGAGCGTCGTGGACGGCACGTGCGCGGGGTGCGGGTGTTTCGCGGCGGCGCGGGCGATCGTTCGTGGCGGCACGGCCGGTGCTGCCGCGGCCGACACGGCAGGCGTTGCCGACGCATACCGCGTACCCGGCACGGCAGGTGTAACCGGCTCGGCCTGCGCGATGGTCGACGCCGTGTCGGAGGCGTTGGTCGTGGCGGTCGCGATGGCCTCGCGATACTTTCCGACGGCGGTGCCGATCATGCCGGCGATGTCGTGCGTCATGGTTGCATGGCCGACTCCCGCGTCGCGCTGGACGTACGCAAAGCCGCCGAAGATCGCGGCAAACGCAATGATGCTGAGCGCCGCATTCTTTCCGGGGCCCCAGGCAGGTTTCGGCTGACGGTTGGGCGACCCGTCCGGTCGTTCTGCACGAGTCATTCAATCCTCCTCGATTCGACGGATTGCAATGCACGAAGCGAGCACGTGCCAGCGCCACGCGGATTCGACTGACGTTCACCACCGCAACTGCGTGGTGAGTGCGCCCGTTTCGACGACCGCGAACTGGGTGGCGCCCTGATAAGTCCCTTCGACCCGATAACTGGCATCGGGCACGCTGAACAGGCAGCGTGGCCCCGTTGCCTTGAATTCGACGAGCACGCGTCCATGCCGTCGCAGCCGCACCTGCACGTTCGACAGCGGTTGCCCGCTGGCGCCCGATACGAACGAAACACCGAGGTTGTAAGGACGGCCGTCGGGGGGAAGCGGCGCCGTACCGTCGATGCGCGCGTCGCCGCAAATATACGAAATCACGTATCGGCCGGAGCCGGGGTCGGACGCGGGTGCCGGGGCCTGGGTCTGTGCCACGGCATTGATGCAGAGTGCGGATACGGCGATGCCGAAGAGCGGGCGAGCATGCTGTTCAAACGAGGAAGACATTGCAACCTCCATCCGAAATCGCTGGGAGCGTATTTATTCAGATTTGAAATTGGCGACGTTCTTTTCGCGACATGCTATTGATACACGATGGGTTTTGAACAAACAACCGCGTGTGGCCCGAATGGGACATGCTTTAAATGTCCTATTTAAATAGGATTTGTTATAATTCGACAAAATGAATTGAAACTGAACAAAGTCGATATTGCCGGACATGAAATTTGCTCACCGGTCGCGATGACCATTTCGCAAACTTAAGACGTAAGTGGTATCGAAGTTTGTGCCGAAAAATAACGACTGATAAAAGGAAGACTTGCCTCTGCCATCGAGGCTTCACGATGAATCATGGAACGTACGGTCAGGTAAATCGAAAGGGCTGGTATGACGTTTTTGGCGATAATGTCGTTACATGAAAATCGAAACTTTTGATGTGATGTGTAACGGCGTATTTCCGTCATATGAGTCGGCAATTTACTCGGATTCGCAAACGTTTGGCAGTATTGCGGAATTGATCGAGCGTACGGAACGTATATTGAAGACGAATCGGGATAATAAAATGGTTCGCGATGGCGAAAATGGAATACGGGAGCGCCGCGCGGATTGCATCCGCGCGGCGCTCCGGCGAGTCGGGCGATGAGGGAACGGTGAAGGGCGTTACCGGCTGCCGCCGGCGCTGCGGCGCGCGATGCGCACGGCCGGCTCGATCGACTGCTCGGCCGCGACGCGCGGGCGGTTCATGATGTAGGTCCACAACTGTTCGGCCGCGAGCCCGCGCTTGCGCGCGGACCGGTACAGGCGAATCTCGAGTTCGGTGATCCAGTCCGCCGAGCCCGCACGAACGAGCGAACCATCCGCGAGCTCTTTCGCCACGCAGCTTTCGGGCAGCCAGCCGATGCCGTGCCCGGCCACGACCATCCCCTTCAACGCCTCGGACATGTGCGTCTCGAAGCACCGGTGCAGCGCATACGATTCGGACGCATTCAGCAGCAGCATCTCGACGACGTTCCCGAGGAACGCGCCCGACGAATACGCGAGGAGCGGCAGCGGCGCGTCCGGCGTGCCGGGCAGTTCGAATACCGGCTTGCCGCGTGCGTCGGGCGTCGACACCGGCAGGATCCGCTCGACGCCGAGCGTGACGAACGGGAAGTGGTTTGGATCGAGCACGATCGGCAGTTGCGGATGGTGATAGCCGAGCAGCAGGTCGCATTCACCTTCGACGAGTTGCTGCACGCCTTCGGGCACGTTCACCGCGTTCACGCGCGCGGTCACGTGGCCGACTTCGCCGTTCAACTGCTTGAGCCATTCGGGGAACAGTGTGAACACGAGCGTATGCGCGACGGCGAAGCGCACGACCTGGTCGCTTGCCGCGAACTGGTCGTAGCCGTTCACGAGGTTGCGTGCCGCATACATGCTGCGCAGGATGTCCGCGGCCAGCCCGCGGAACATCTGTCCGGCCGGCGTCAGCGTGATCGGGTTGATGCTGCGGTCGACCAGCTTCGCATCCATCCATGTTTCGAGTGCGGCGATTCGTCTGCTGAATGCCGACTGCGTGAGGTGCCGATGACGCGCGGCCCGGGAAAAGCTCTTGGTATCCGCAAGGCTCAGGAAATCTTCCAGCCACTTTGCTTCCATGTTGATCTTCGCTTTTTATAGTCGGCGCCGGAAGGCGGCGGCGCCATTTCACTGAACCGGTTTTGTAGCGTACCGCGCCTCGCGCATCGGAGCCGATGTTTTTTTTCGATCGGTGTCAGTCGAAATATGCATGGGCGTTGTCGGCGGTATTACGGCTACATACGGTTGAGGTGCCGGACCCGGCTAACTGGTTAGTTCACCGCGTCGAACTGCCCGACTTGCCGCAGACGGTACTTCCCCCCAGGGCCGGCCGCGCACCTGCGCGCGCCGGCTCGCCTTTCCGCTATTCCGCCCGGGCAACCGAAGGATGTGGCGCAATCCCCGTCGCGGTGCAGGGCGGGTCGCCGCAACGGGTCGCCGACGCCACGTCGCGCTTCGCTGCGGTGCGGCAAGACCGGGCGGGAAGGTGGCGGGGCGCGGGCGACCGCACGGCGGCGGGAAGTCCTGCCGACGCGGGCGCGGGACCGCTGCCGGCCGGCAGCGCGGTAATCGAGGCGGCGCGCCGGGCGGGGAAGGAATGGTGCAGTGCAGATTGCACAGTCGTGACACGCAGGGGAACTATGTTTGACAGGCGCGGTGCAGCAGAGGCCGTGCGCGGGCATGGCACGCCTCTGGCGCGTCCTGCGTCGTGCGCATCGCACCATCATGGTGCGGCATGCCGCGGGGGCGTGCCGGCTGCGCGACAAAGGGGGGAACCTGAGGGGATATCGCAAGGCACGTTCCTTGCAAGGCAGTCAGTACGCCGGTCCGGCATGCGCAATGCCGGGGAAAACGATCGATGGAGAAAAGATCGATGAAGCCATTCGATGAAATGCTGCAATCCGGCGACATGGTGAGGGCGCCTTACGCGCGCCTCAAGCAGTGGCTCGACACGCAGAATCCCGCGAGCCTCGCCCAGAAAGCTCACGACGCGGAAGGCGTGTTCCGCAGGACGGGCATCACGTTCGCCGTGTACGGCGACGCGCAGGCCGCCGAGCGGCTGATACCTTTCGATATCGTGCCGCGGATCATCTCGGGCGCGGAATGGAGCCGGCTGTCGCTCGGTATCGAGCAGCGCGTGATGGCGCTCAACGCGTTCCTCGACGACATCTACCACCGCCAGGAGATCGTGCGCGCCGGCATCGTGCCGAAGCACCTGATCGCGCACAACGAGGCGTTCATCCCGGAGATGATTGATTTCCGGCCGCCCGGGAACGTTTACACGCATATCATCGGCGTCGACATCGTGCGCACCGGCGAGAACGAGTTCTACGTGCTGGAGGACAACGCGCGCACGCCGTCGGGCGTGTCGTACATGCTGGAAAACCGCGAGACGATGATGCAGCTCTTCCCCGAGCTGTTCCAGCAGGTCAAGGTGCGCCCGGTCGAGACCTATCCGCAGATGCTGCGGCAGTCGCTCGCGGCCGTGTGCCCGCCGGGCGGCAACGCCGACAACCCGACCATCGCCGTGCTCACGCCCGGCATCCACAACTCCGCGTACTACGAACATTCGTTCCTCGCCGACCAGATGGGCGTGCACCTCGTCGAGGGCAGCGACCTGCAGGTGGTCGACGGCCGCGTCGCGATGCGCACCACCGAAGGCTTCCGGCCGATCGACGTGCTGTACCGCCGCGTCGACGACGCGTTCCTCGATCCGCTCACGTTCCGCCCCGATTCGGTGCTCGGCGTGGCCGGGATCATGGACGTCTACCGCGCCGGCAACATCACGATCGCGAACGCGCCCGGCACCGGCATCGCCGACGACAAGGCGATCTACTCGTACATGCCAGAGATCGTCGAGTTCTACACGGGCCGCAAGGCGTTGCTGGAGAACGTGCCGACCTGGCGCTGCGGCGAGGCCGACAGCCTGAAATACGTGCTCGAGCATCTCGACGAACTGGTCGTGAAGGAAGTGCACGGCTCCGGCGGCTACGGGATGCTGGTCGGTCCGTGTGCATCGAAGGCCGAACTCGAGGCGTTCGCCGCGAAGCTGCGCGCGCGTCCCGCGAACTACATCGCGCAACCCACGCTGGCGTTGTCCACGACGCCGATCCTGACCGAAGCCGGCCTCGCGCCGCGCCACGTCGACCTGCGGCCGTTCGTGCTGGTGTCGGACCGGATCCGCATCACGCCGGGCGGGCTCACGCGCGTGGCGCTGCAGGAGGGATCGCTCGTCGTCAACTCGAGCCAGGGCGGCGGCACCAAGGACACCTGGGTGCTGGCCGACTGAGCCGGGCACGACCGCGCGCGCCGCAGCCGGCGCGCGAACCGAACGAAGACGGAGTGGACACGAGATGCTTCTGGGACGAACTGCGAGCGGTCTCTACTGGATGTACCGCTATATCGAGCGCGCGGAGAACATCGCGCGCATCGTGGATGCCGGGCTGCGGATGGCGCTCACGCGCACGTCCGACGCGCCGGCCGAATGGTCGTCGGTGCTGGTCAGCTCGGGTGCGGACGAGGGCTATCGTCAGAAGTACGACGCATATGCCGCCGATACCGTGACCGACTACCTGCTGCGCGACCGCGACAACCCGTCGAGCGTGCTGTCGTGCATCGAGGCCGCGCGCTCGAACGCGCGCATGGTGCGCACGGCGCTCACCCGCGAGGCATGGGAAAGCGTGAACGGCGCATGGCTCGCGCTGCGTCACGCGCTCGCGCAGCCGGTGCCGGAGAGCGGACTGCCGGCCGTGCTCGACGAAGTGAAGCGTGAAACCGCGCTGATCCTCGGCAGCTTCTACAGCACGATGCTGCGTAACGAGATCTTCGATTTCGCGCAGATCGGCGCGTTCGTCGAGCGCGCGGACAACACCGCGCGGATCATCGACGTGAAATACCACCTGCTGCTGCCGTCGGTGTCGCACGTCGGCACGATCCTCGACAACTACCAGTGGGAGACGATCCTGCGCTGCGTGGCCGCGCACCGGTCGTATCGCTGGGTGTACGACGTGCAGTACAAGCCGATGAACATCGCCGACTACCTGATCCTGAACGGCCGCATGCCGCGTTCGCTGCGCTATTGCTACGGGCGCGTGGTGTCGAGCCTGAATCTGCTCGCGAAGGATTACGGCGTGACACACCCGTGTCACGACACGGCCACGAAGATTCTGCAGATGCTGTCCGACACCTCGGTCGAGCGGATCTTCAAGAGCGGCCTGCACGAGTTCCTGACCGACTTCATCGGCCGCAACAACAGCCTCGGGATCGATATCGCCCAGGCCTACAACTTCGACTGAGACTTGCCATGCGACTCGCCATCCGACACATCTCGCGTTATCAGTTCGACGATCAAGCCACCCATGCGCTGCAACGGCTGCGGCTGCGCCCGCAATCGGGCCCCGGGCAGACGGTGCGCGCGTGGCAGGTCACGATCGAAGGCGTCGAGCCGGCGCTGTCCTACACGGACGGGCTCGGCAACCGGATCGACCTCGTGCGCCACGACCGCGGCGCGAAGAACGAGATCGTCGTGATCGCGGCCGGCGTCGTCGAGACGCAGGACCGCGCCGGCATTCTCGGCAATCCCGAGGGCTACGCGCCGCCGTGGATCTTCGAGCGCGAGACCGCGCTCACGAAGGCCGGCGACACCGTGCGCGAACTCACGCAGGCGCTGCCGATCGAGCCGCACAGCCTTGACGCGCTGCACTGGCTGATGACGGAAGTGCACGGCCGCATCGCGTACGCGCCGAACCTGGCCGACGCGCCAGTCGATGCCGAAACCGCGCTACAAAGCGGCGAGGGCACGAGCCGCGACCACGCGCATGCGTTCATCGCGGCCGCGCGTGCACTGAAGGTGCCGGCGCGCTACATCTCGGGCTACGTGCTCGCCGATAGCGCGATGCAGCGCATCGCCGACGCGAAGCAGAGCGCGGCGGGCGACGAGGAAGAGGAGGCGCTCGCGCTGCAGAGCGGCGACGGCATGCAGCAGGCGCTCGGCGCATCGCACGCCGCGCAGTCGCAGGGCTTGCCGCAGGCGGCGCTCGGCGCGCAGCCGCAGGCCGCCGCGCTGATGCAGCAGCCGGCCGGTCATGCGTGGGCGGAGGCCTACGTCGAAGGGCTCGGCTGGGTCGGCTTCGATCCGTTCATGAACCGCTGCCCGGACGAGCGCTACGTGCGCATCGCGGTCGGCCTCGACGCTCGCGACGCGCAGCCGGTGACGGGGCTCGGCGCGAGCACCGTCGGCATCGAGATCAGCGTCGTGCAGTCGCCGGAACTGGTCTGACGCACCCCTTCGTCGAATCCGCCGTGCCGTGCCGCCGCAGCGACGACGACGCGGCGCGCGCGGCCGGCCCAACCCGAACCGAGCGGCTCTCCCATGCCCATCCACGTCGCGCTGCATCACACCACCCGCTACCGCTACGACCGGCCCGTCAACCTCGGCCCGCAGATCGTGCGGCTGCGGCCCGCGCCGCACTGCCGGACGCCGATCGTCGCGTATTCGATGACGGTCGAGCCCGCGCAGCACTTCATCAACTGGCAGCAGGACCCGTTCTCGAACTATCTCGCGCGGCTCGTGTTTCCGGAACGCACCGAACACTTCGAGATCACGATCGACCTGGTTGCCGAGATGTCGGTGTACAACCCGTTCGACTTCTTTCTGGAAGCGAGCGCGGAGCAATATCCGTTCAACTATGACGATGCGCTGAAGACCGAACTCGCGCCGTACCTCGCGTGCGATCCGCAGACGAGCGCGGCGCCGCTGTTCCGCGCGTATCTCGACGGCGTTGACCGCACGCCGGCCGGCACCGTGAACTTCCTCGTCGCGCTGAACCAGCAGCTGCAGCACGACATCGGCTATCTCGTGCGGATGGAGCCGGGCGTGCAGACGCCCGAGCAGACGCTGAAACTCGCATCCGGGTCGTGCCGCGACAGCGCGTGGCTGCTCGTGCAGCTTTGCCGGCACCTCGGCATCGCCGCGCGCTTCGTGTCCGGCTACCTGATCCAGCTCACGCCCGACGTGAAGGCGCTCGACGGCCCGAGCGGCACGTCGGTCGACTTCACCGACCTGCACGCGTGGTGCGAGGTCTATCTGCCGGGCGCGGGCTGGATCGGCTTCGATCCGACCTCGGGCCTGCTCGCCGGCGAAGGGCACATCCCGCTCGCGTGCACGCCGCAGCCGACCAGCGCCGCGCCGGTCGAAGGGCTGATCGACGAGTGCGAAGTCGCGTTCGAACACGAGATGGTGGTGACGCGCGTGTACGAATCGCCGCGCGTGACGAAGCCGTATACCGAGTCGCAGTGGGACGCCGTGCGCACGCTCGGCGCGCAGGTCGACGGCGCGCTGACGGCCGGCGACGTGCGGCTCACCCAGGGCGGCGAGCCGACCTTCGTGTCGATCGACGATCGCGACGGCGCCGAATGGAACACCGATGCGCTTGGCCCGACCAAGCGCGGCTACGCGACCGAACTCGTGCAGCGGCTGCGCGCCGAATATGGCGAAGGCGGCTTCCTGCATTTCGGGCAGGGCAAGTGGTATCCGGGCGAGCAGTTGCCGCGCTGGGCGCTGTCGATCTTCTGGCGCGCCGACGGCCAGCCCGTGTGGCACGATCCGTCGCTGTTCGCCGACGAGCGCGAGCCGTCCGCGTGCACGACCGACGACGCGAAGCGCTTCATCGACGCGCTGGCCGCGCGCCTCGGGCTGACCGACGAATTCGTGCGGCCCGGCTACGAGGACGTCTGGTACTACCTGTGGCGAGAGCGCAGGCTGCCCGTCAACGTCGATCCGTTCGATTCGCGCCTCGACGACGAACTCGAACGCGCGCGGCTGCGCAAGGTGTTCGAGCAGCAGCTCGACAGCGTGGTCGGCTACGTGCTGCCGATCAAGCGCACGGACGACGCGCCGGGCCGCGATCGGCCGGGCCTCGACGGCCCGCGCTGGCAGACGGGCCCGTGGTTCTTCCGCGACGAGCGGATGTACCTCGTGCCCGGCGATTCGCCGATGGGCTATCGGCTGCCGCTCGATTCGCTGCCGTGGGTCGCCGGCGCCGACTATCCGTACCTGGTCGAACGCGATCCGTTCGCGCCGCGCGACGCGCTGCCGGACGCGGCCGCGTTCCGTGCGCGTCATGCGGGCACGGCCGACGCGCCGCACTACCTGGCCGGCGCGCATCGCGAAGCACCCGTGCAAACGGTCATGCAGTGGCGCGGCGACGGCACGGCTGCGGGTGGACGGCACGCGCATGGCGCGCCGGACGCGCAGCGCCGCCCCGAGCGCTTCGAATCGGCCGCGTGGATCACGCGTACCGCGCTGTGCGCCGAAGTGCGCAATGGCATCCTGTACCTGTTCATGCCGCCGCTCGCCGCGCTCGAGGACTATCTCGACCTGCTCGCCGCGATCGAGTTGACCGCGCACGCGCTCGGCGTGAAGCTCGTGCTCGAAGGTTATCCGCCGCCGCGCGACGCACGGCTCAAGCTGCTGCAGGTCACGCCCGATCCCGGCGTGATCGAGGTGAATATCCACCCGGCGAAGAGCTTCGACGAACTCGTCGGCCAGACCGAATTCCTGTACGACTCCGCCTGGCAGTCGCGTCTTTCCAGCGAGAAGTTCATGGTCGACGGCCGGCACGTCGGCACGGGCGGCGGCAACCACTTCGTGCTCGGCGGCGCGACGCCGGCCGACAGCCCGTTCCTGCGCCGCCCGGACCTGCTCGCGAGCCTGATCGCTTACTGGCACAACCATCCGTCGCTGTCGTACCTGTTCTCGGGGCTGTTCATCGGGCCGACGAGCCAGGCGCCGCGCGTCGACGAGGCGCGCAACGACCAGGTCTACGAGCTCGACATCGCGTTCGCGGAAATCCAGCGCAACAAGCTGCTGTACGGGCAGGACATGCCGCCGTGGCTCGTCGACCGCGTGCTGCGCAACCTGCTGATCGACGTGACGGGCAACACGCACCGCAGCGAGTTCTGCATCGACAAGCTGTATTCGCCCGATTCGTCGACCGGCCGGCTCGGCCTGCTCGAACTGCGCGCGTTCGAGATGCCGCCGCATGCGCGGATGAGCATCGTGCAGCAACTGCTGCTGCGTGCGCTGGTCGCGCGCTTCTGGGCCGCGCCGTACACGACGCCGCTCACGCGCTGGGGCACCGCGCTGCACGATCGCTTCATGCTGCCCGCGTTCCTGAAGATGGATTTCGACGACGTGCTGGCCGAGCTGCGCGACGCCGGTTTCGCGTTCGACCCGGCCTGGTTCGCGCCGCACTTCGAATTCCGTTTCCCGCTGTTCGGGCAGATCGCGGTGAACGGGATGCAACTGTCGCTGCGCGGCGCGCTGGAGCCGTGGCACGTGATGGGCGAGGAGGGCGCGCCCGGCGGCACGGTGCGCTACGTCGATTCGTCGGTCGAACGGCTCGAAGTGCGCGTGACCGGGCTGAACGACAACCGCCACGTGGTGACCGTCAACGGCCGCGCGCTGCCGCTGCAGCCGACCGGCACCGTCGGCGAATATGTCGCGGGCGTGCGCTACAAGGCATGGGCGCCGCCGTCGGCGCTGCACCCGACCATCGGCGTGCATGCGCCGCTCACGTTCGACATCGTCGATACGTGGCTGCAACGCTCGCTCGGCGGCTGCCGGTATCACGTCGCGCATCCGGGCGGGCGCAACTACGCGACGTTCCCGGTCAACGCGTACGAGGCCGAGAGCCGCCGGCTCGCGCGCTTCGTCGCGATGGGGCACACGCCGGGGCGGATGGACGTGTCGGCCGCCGCGCCGAGCCGCGAATTCCCGTTCACGCTCGATTTGCGACGGCCTTGATCGTCGGATGAAAGGACGGACGACGATGCGCGGTTCGCGACCTCCCGGCGCGCCGGCCGGAGTGCTAGGATGCGGGCTGAACGCGGCCGTCCGCCGTGCCCGGCCGCCGGTGCGGCGGCGCGCGGGCGCGTCCGCCCCCTGACGACGGAACGATACCGACCGTGCCGCCCATTCACCCCGACGATCTCGCCGACGCCGACGCGATGCCCACGCTCTTCGATACCGGCGCGCAGCCGGATGCCGCGGAACTGGCCGCCGCGCTCGCGGCGCCGGCCGCGGCCGGCCGCTACGACGAACTGCGCGGCAGCGCCGCCGGCCTCACCGCGCCGCTGCTCGCGCCTGCATGGCGCAGCTTCTTCACGTCGATCGGCAGCGACGGCGTGGCCGACCTCGACCGCCGCGCCGACGCGCTGCATCGGCGCATGCGCGAGAACGGCCTGTTCTACCAGTTGCACGAGCAGCGCGCCGGCGACGGCGCGGCCGGCCCGTGGTCGCTCGACCTGCTGCCGCTGATCGTCACGCCCGAAGACTGGGTCGCGATCGAGCGTGGCGTGCTGCAGCGCGTGCGGCTGCTCAACGCCACGCTGGCCGATCTGTACGGGCCGCAGACGATCCTGCAGCGCGGGCTGTTGCCGCCCGCGCTCGTCACGGGCCATCCCGGCTACCTGCGCGCGATGCGCGGCGCACGCGTGCCGGGCGATACGTGGCTGCATGTCGTCGCGTTCGATCTCGCGCGCGGCCCGGACGGCCAGTGGCGGATCGTCGCGCAGCACACGCAGGGCGCGGCCGGGCTCGGCTACCTGCTCGAAAACCGGCTGATCGTGTCGCGGCTCTTTCCGCGCGGGTTTCGCGGACTGCGCGTGCAGCGGCTTGCGTCCGCCTACCGTGCGCTGCTGCAGAGCATGCAGTCGCTCAGCCCGGCCGCGAAGAATTCGCGGATCGTGCTGCTGACGCCGGGGCCGCGCAGCGCGACCTACTTCGAGCATGCGTATCTCGCGCGCTACCTCGGCTTCACGCTCGTCGAGGGCGGCGACCTGACCGCGCGCGACAACCGTGTCTTTCTGAAGACGCTGCGCGGGCTCGAACCCGTGCACGGAATCCTGCGGCGCGTCGACGACGCATGGCTCGATCCGCTCGAACTGCGGCCCGATTCGCTGCTCGGCGTGCCGGGGCTGCTGCAGGCCGTGCGCGCGGGCAACGTGCTGCTCGCGAATGCGCCGGGCTCGGGCTTCCTCGAATCGCCGGGCGTGCTCGGTTTCATGCCGCGCCTCGCGGAAGGGCTGCTCGGAGAAACGCTGACGCTGCCCGCCGTGCATTCGTGGTGGTGCGGCGAGGCGGCAGCCTGCGACGACGCGCTGCCGCAGCTCGCGCGCAGCATCGTGAAGCCGTCGTATCCGCCCGACGTGCAGGCCGGCGGCGCGTTCGACCCGGTGATCGGCGCGCGGCTCACGCCGGCGCAGCTGGCCGAATGGCGTGCGCGAATCCTGGCCCGGCCCGAGCATTACACGGTGCAGGCCGACCTGCCGCTGTCGCAGGCGCCGACCTGGCCGGGACACGACGCACCCGACGGCGCCGGCGGCGCGCGCATCGTGCCGAAGCCGCTGCTGCTGCGCGTCTTCGCGCTCGCCGATGGCGCGCAACGCTGGCGGCTGCTGCCGGGCGGGCTGTCGCGAGTCGGCACGCGCGACACGCTGTTCAACGCGCCGATGCCGCGCGGCGGCAGCACCGTCGATACGTGGGTGATGACCGAAGGCATCGTCGATTCGACGACGCTGCTGCAGACCCGTCTCGGCCCCGACGATCTGGTCGAGCGCCCGCGCGCGATCGCGAGCCGCGCGGCCGAGAACCTGTTCTGGCTCGGCCGCTACACCGAGCGCGCGACCAATCTGATGCGTCTTGCACGCGCCGCGCTTGAGCGGCTGCGCGGCGAGGACGACGTCGACAGTCCCGCGCATCTGGAGTTGATCGACACGCTGTGCCGCGACACGGGGCTGATCGCGCCCGACGCGCCGAACGCCGTCGATGCGCCGCGCGCGTTCCAGCACGCGCTCGCGACGTCGCTGACGCGCGGCGCGGACCGTACCTCGGGCATCGCGTCGTGCCTGTTCGGGATGCGCGCGGCCGCCGCCGCGATCCGCGAGCGGCTGTCGAGCGATCAGTGGCGGCTGATCGACGACGCGACGCAACTGTTCGCCGACAGCGCCGATCATCCGGAAGCCGAGGAGCAGATCGGCAACGAGGCGCTGCAGCTGCTCGAGCGGCTGGGGCTGCTGCTCGGCGCGATCACCGGCGCGCAGACCGACAACATGACGCGCGACGACGGCTGGCGGCTGCTGTCGATCGGCCGGCAGATCGACCGGCTGGACTTCCTGTGCAGCGTGCTGAAGTTCGCGTTCGACGAAGGCGCGGTGCACCGGCAGGACGGCTTCGAACTCGTGCTGGAGCTGTTCGACAGCACGATCACGTTCCGCTCGCGTTTCCAGCGCGGTTTCGACGTCGCGCCGCTGCTGTCGCTCGTGGTGCTCGACACCGACAACCCGCGCTCGCTCGGCTGGGTCGTGCAGGCGCTGTGCGGCCGGCTGACGAAGGTCGAGCGCAGCGAGGGCTATGCGCTGTCCGAACTGGCCGAGACGATTCCGGACGTGCCCGCGTGGTCGCTGCACGAGCTGTGCGAAACCGGCGACGACGGCCGGCACGGCAAGCTGCTCGATGCGCTCGACGCGACCGCGAAGGCCGTGTGGGAACTGTCGAACCGGATCGGCGAGCGCTATTTCAGCCACGTGCGTGAGGCGGGCAGGACGCTATGGTGACGACGAAACACGCGGCGAAGGTGCCGGCCGGTTCCGGCAACGGACGACAGGCCGCGGCACCGGCATCGGCCGCGCCGGCCGCTGGGGCGCCCGGCCGCGTACTGCGCGTCACGCACGACACCGAATACCGCTACGCCGCACGCGTCGAATCCGCCCAGCACCAGGCGCGTCTGCAACCGCTCGCGACGCGGCGCCAGCAGGTGCTGTCGTTCGCGCTCGACATCGAGCCCGCGCCGGAATCGATCTGCACGGAAATCGACGCATTCGGCAACGCGCGCGCATCGTTCGCGCTGAACCAGCCGCACGACGCGCTGCTCGTTCGCAGCCGCAGTACGGTGTGCGTGACGCCGCCCGTGTGGTCGCTCGGTGCGCGCGGCGCGCCGCCGCCCGCGATCGCGCATCCCGACGGCAAACACACGACTGCATGGGAAGCCGTGCGCGACCGCTTGCGGTTCCGCGCGGGGCAGCCTTACGACGCGGCGAGCGAATTCGTGTTTGCTTCGCCGCACGTCGCGTGCGATCCCGAACTCGCCGCGTATGCGGCCGCGAGCTTCACGCCGCAGCGGCCTCTCGTGCAGGCCGCATGGGACCTGATGCGGCGCGTGCACGCCGATTTTGCGTACACGCCGAACAGCACCGACATCACGACGTCGGCACTCGATGCGCTGCGGTTGCGCAAGGGCGTCTGCCAGGATTTCGCGCACGTGATGATCGGCGCGCTGCGCTCGCTCGGGCTGGCCGCGCGTTACGTGAGCGGTTATCTGCTGACGCAGCCGCCGCCCGGGCAGCCGCGATTGATCGGCGCGGACGCATCGCACGCATGGGTCGAGGTGTACGACCCGGCGTGGCCCGAGGACAACGGCTGGCTGCAGCTCGATCCGACCAACGACCGTGCACCGGGCGACGACTACGTGATGCTGTCGATCGGCCGCGACTACGCGGACGTGACGCCGCTGCGCGGCGTGATCCGCGGCGGCGGCGCGGATCAGGAGCTGAAGGTCGGCGTGACGGTCGAGCCGCTCGATACGCCGTAAGCCACGCGGCATGATCGGGCCGGCGCCGCGCTCGCCGGTCTTTCAAGCATTTAAGTCTTCGTTAATTCTGCCCGCCTAGCATGGGGATGCCGGCGAACGGACCGGATCCTGGTCCGGCGCCGGCGGCACGCACGGGTGCGTCGACGTCACGGCGCCGCGCCGTCGCGCGTGGCCATTCCCTTGCAACGGCGGCAGACATGATCAAGAACTTCGACTACACGCTCGGCAACGAGACGATCGCGCTCTGCGCGAGCTTCGGCGCGGGCCCCGCATTCCGTCGCGTGCTCGTGAGCCGCGCGGATTCGATGGAGACGCTCGTGGTGCTCGACGCGCGCGGCCTGTCGGGCCTGCTGAAGGTGGCGACCGAGCAGCCGGAAGGATTGCTCGACGATGCGATCCGCAAGGTCGGCGACGAACAGCTCGTCGAGCGCGCGATCAGCGGCCGGACGATCGTCGAAGCCGCGCTTTGAGCGGACGGCGCGTGCAGGCCGGTGTTGCCGGCTGCAGCGCGCCGCTTGGGCGTGGCAGATTACGCGGCGAACCGGTCCGTCGCGGCGAGCAGTGCCTTCAGGATGCCCGGTTCGTTGTACGCATGCCCGGCGTCCGGCACGATCTCGAACGTCGCGTCGGGCCATGCCTTCGCGAGGTCCCACGCGGTGCGTGCGGGCGTCGCGATGTCGTAGCGGCCTTGCACGATCACGCCCGGAATGCCGGCGAGGCGATGCGCGTCGCGCAGCAGCTGGCCTTCTTCGACGAAACCGCGGTTCACGAAGTAGTGGTTTTCGATTCGCGCGAACGCGAGCGCGTAGTGGCCGTCCGCGAAGTGCGCGGCCAGCGCCGGATCGGGCAGCAGCGTGATCGTGCGGCCCTCCCAGATGCTCCATGCGCGCGCGGCTTCGAGCTTCGCGGCTTCGTCGTCGCCCGTCAGCCGGCGATGGTACGCGGCCATCAGGTCGCCGCGCTCGGCTTCCGGAATCGGCGCGAGGAATTCCTCCCACAGATCCGGGAACAGCCACGACGCACCTTCCTGGTAGTACCACAGCAACTCCGCGCGGCGCATCGTGAAGATGCCGCGCACGACGAGCGCGCTCACGCGCTGCGGGTGCGTTTCCGCATAGGCGAGGGCGAGCGCGCTGCCCCACGAGCCGCCGAACACGAGCCATTGTTCCGCGCCCACCATCTCGCGCAGGCGCTCGATGTCGGCCACCAGGTCCCAGGTCGTGTTGTTGTCGAGGCTCGCGTGCGGCGTCGAACGCCCGCAGCCGCGCTGGTCGAACAGCAGAATGTCGTAGCGCTCGGGATCGAACAGGCGGCGATGGTCGGGGCTGCAGCCGGCGCCCGGGCCGCCATGCAGGAACACCGCCGGCTTGCCGGACGGGTTGCCGCAGCGCTCCCAGTAGATGCGGTGGCCGTCGCCGGTATCGAGGTGGCCGTGGGCGTAGGGTTCGATCGGTGGGTACACAGGCAGGCTCCGGGTGAGGGTCGGCAGGAGGGCGGACGAGGCACGGGCCGGTGTGCGATCGGAATCCCGCAGCGCCGGTGTCGCGGATATTGCGGCGCCGCAAGATTCGTTGTGTCTGCATCGGACCGGCCGCCGCCGGACAAGGCTTGTCATTATGCCCATTCATTCCGGCCGCCGTGCGCCGGCCGGCACCGGGCGTGCGGCGCGGTATTTCGGCCGACAGGCGCACCGAAATTTTTTGAAGCAATTTCGTTCCGATATTTTTCAGACAAAATCCCGGCGACATATCGGCGAGCCGGTCGCGGGCGCCGGCCTTCATACCGTTCCTCCACCGTGCCAACGGGAAACGAGCCGATGAACCATCGCGTCAAGCAGCTGACCGGGTTGCGCGCCGTCGCGGTCACGATGGTCGTCGTCGGCCATGCGGAGCACGTACTGCCGGGCGGCTATACGGGCTGGTTCGCGCCGCTGCGGCTGATCGCCGACGGCCGGCTCGGCGTGCTGATCTTCTTCGTCCTCAGCGGCTTCCTGATCACCAACGTGCTGCGCGCGGAATTCGCGCGCACCGGCGGGATCGCGCTGACGTCGTTCTACGTGCGCCGCGCGTTACGGATCTGGCCGGCCTGCTACGTGTATCTCGCGACCGTCGGCGTGCTCGCCATCGCCGGCTGGCTCGACGTCGATCGCCATCAGTGGCTGTATGCGGCGCTGCATCTGTGGAACTACTCGGCGTGGTTCGGGCTGACCGGCGACAACGCGCTGCATCCGGCCGGCGCGTGGTATCTCGGCCATTTCTGGTCGCTCGCGCTCGAGGAGCAGTTCTACTGGTTCTGGCCGCTGCTGTTCGTGTACGGCACCCGCCGTCGCGGCACCCGCTGGCTGGCCGCGCTGATCCTGGCCGTGCCGCTGGTGCGCGCGCTCACGTATTTCGTCGCGCCGGCGCTGCGCGGCCAGCTCGGGATGATGCTGCATACGGGCGTCGATCCGATCCTGATCGGCTGCTACGCGGCGCTCAACCGTGAACGGATCGAAGCATGGGTCCGCTCGTGGCGCGGCGAGACGCGCATCGTGACGGCGCTCGTCTTCATCGTGCTGTTCGGGATGCCCGTTGCCGAGCATCGGCTCGGTGGCTTCTGGAATGCGACCTACGGCGTGACGCTCGAGGCCGCGCTCATCGCGATCGTGATCGTCGTGCTGAATTTCCGCAGCGAGTTCTGGTGCGCGCGGTGGCTGTGCGCCGCGCCGGTCGTGTTCGTCGGGACGATCTCGTTCAGCCTGTATCTGTGGCAGCAGCCGTTCGCGAATCCGGATCTGGCCGTTCCGCACGCCTTCCCGCTCGGGATCGTGTGGGCGCTGCTGGCCGCGACGGCGAGCTATTTCCTCGTCGAGAAACCGTTCCTTCGGCTGAAGGATCGCTACACCGCGCGCGAGACGCGACGCATGCGCGACGATGCACTGCGGATGCCGGTGCAGACCGATGCGATCGGGCCGAAGGTGGCGGAGTAGGCGGGCGTGGCGTGCGCTGCCTGCGGCTTCACTTGAAACGCTTCAGCGCCTCGGGTGAATACCAGAAGGTCCGGAACATGTCGATCCCGTACGACTTGCCGTCGTATCTGACGATCGTGCGTGCGGTTCGCTTGCCCGTATCCGAGTAGTTGCCGTCTGTGCGCTTCGTCTCCGTGACGTGTGCGGTGATCGTTAAATCGGCGAAGCCGTGGCTCGACGCTTGCTCGACGGCGATCGTCATCTTCGCGTCTTCGCTGCGAGCGTCGCCCGCGCCGGCGCCGCACGCGTCGCCCTCGACGCTGACCCAGCCGTACAGGTTGGTGCCGAATACCGGGCGGATGCGATTGCCTTCGCGAACCCACAGCGTCAGCTCTTCGCTTGCGTTCGCATCGGGGCAGCTCGGCCCGCGTGCGCTGCTCGTGAAGACGATGCCGAACGCGCGCACGTCGCGCGACAGCCGGTACGGCGCGGTATCGATGCGATAGCTGTTCGGGCCGACTTCGGTGGCGGCATCTTCATCGACGATCGACTGCTCGGCCGCGACGACCTTGCCGCCCTCGACGAGCGCGACGACCTGCAGCTTGCTGCTGTCGTCTGGGTTCTTGCTCTTCGGCAGCGAATCGAACGCGATGGCCGCGATCGTCGTCTGCGGGGCGTTCGGCGTCACCTTGCATGCGGATGCGATAACTTGCTGGTCCGCGCCACGCGTGGCGCCCGCGATTCCGGCCCAGCGGGCGACGGCCATGACGGCGGCGTCGTCGCACGGCTGATCGCCGGCAGCCTGAACCAGGGGGGAGGCGGCGAGCGCCAGAAGCGGGGCGAAATGGAGGATTCTCGGGGGCATTTGGGGGATGGTCTTTGGGGCTGTGGATGTCGTTGAACGGCCACAACCTGCCGTTCAACGAGCTGCAAACCCTGCCGTTGGAGTGGCTGCAATACTCCGGACCCTGCCGGACGAGCTACGCGCGGAATTTGGCCAAACCAGACATTCGGACCCCGTTTAGCAATACGCTCCGCGGATGATGTCTGGGTGTTGGATTGCAAATCGTCGTAGGGAACTCCCGCACAAGGTATTGCGCGCCGATTCTGTCACCAAGGTCGCTGTACTTATGGTCTATGAGTTTGCGGCCGAGGACAGGTTTTTGAGTTCAGCAAACCGTGCCGACTCCTCTTTCTGTCTATTATCCGCAAAGCTCTGGAATAGAATTTTCCCATTGACTTTCTCTTTTTGCAGAAGCCTATCCTCTTCCTCTCTTTTCTTTAAAGCACCCGCCATTCGGTCGTAGGCGTATTGGGAGTTCTCATCGAGGGTCGTTGCTCGTTTCAGGTGAATAATTGCCTCGGTTGGCAAGCCTTTGTTAGAAAACAAGTTTCCAATGTTTCCAGAAATCCAGCTCGCCTTATGATCCACAAGTTCGTCCGCACGTTTATATGATGTAAGTGCCGCGTCGTAAAAATCCAGTTCCAGACAGCAGTTGCCGTAATAGCCCCAATAATCGGAGTTTTTAGGGAAATCATATTTCAACGTCGCAAATAGATAAAGTGCAACAGCCCACATTTTCTTGTCCATGGCGAGCATCGCAAATTGACAGCGCAATTGCTCGTGTGACGGGTTAGCTTCTAGCGCCTCGTACAATACGTCCATCGCATTATCGACCTTCTCGTCATCTTGATAAATTTTTGCGATAATAAGTGTATATTCTGGATTTTGCTTGAAGTTCTGGCTAGTCAGAAGGCCGATGGCCTCTTGTGGATGTTCGGCCGCGATATGACATTGCGCAAGTGCTTTGATTACATCGGGATTCGATGACGTTTCCTGGTCCAGCTTGGAATGCAGTGAGATGGCATCCGCATAGTGCTCTTCCCACGTTAAAAAATTCATTACAAGAGACTGAATTTTGGTGTCTTTATGGTGTTCGGCGGCAAATTTCAGAAGCCCCCCTACGCCGTCAGCCCGATTTTTCTTTAGGTGGATATACAATGACCATGCAAGCAGGGAGCTCTTTCCGTTCTCGTCGGATTTATCGATCTCGGCCATTATTTTATTATGTGCTTCGTCGAACTCATCCTTTATTAAAGCGTACAACCAACTTCCTGTAGCCTCCTCTTGAGCTGGCTTCTCCGGCTCACCCGTTTGCACCTTTTCCGGGTTAGATGGGCCGAGCTTAGCAATTTGGGTTCGTATTTGGTGACAGGCAGGCCCTGTTGCTGCTTGCATGCTGCCGTCCTGGCGATCGGCGTTAAACTTTCCCGAAGTTACGCCGAGCAAATCAGTAGGCACGCGGATGTCCGCATTGTCTGGAGCGAGAAAGAAAACGCGGTCTCTGCCCAATTTTCCGATGAATAGGCCCATTTCGAACAAAACGTTGTCTCGAACAGATGCGCTGCTTTCACCTCGAATATTAACAATGTCGTCGGGGCTAAAGACGAAAATTCCAAAATCAACATCATTCAGTACGGTGGTAAGCGACTCAATAGTGGTCGAGGAAAGATGGAATATTCCTTGATCCCATACAGTCGTCTCCACTTGATGAACTAAGTTTTGCTGTACGGCGTACGCAACGTTCAACCCCTCTACGGAAGATCCGATAAAAGCTCGCGGTTTCATAAGCATCTCGTCCTAAAATTGTCGATTAATTTTACTTTAGTTTACTAGTTATCGAAATCGTCCAATGTGGCGTCAGCCACTCGCGACCATGACGAATTATGGCGTCCAATGATACTAGCTCGGTCGTACTTGTACCTCAGTGGAAAAGGGCGTTCCAAAAAGAACGAATCGACGGCCGATCTGGGCCGGAACCTTCGCACCCTGCTTACGCAAACACAGTTTCAACCTGCGCACGCATAGGGGGCGACAGCACGGATTCGAGATCGCAAGGAAGTCCCCAAGGAAGCGATCATTGCGGAACGACTGGAATTGGGAAGGCAGGAACGACAACTAAGGCCGATGACTTGCCCTCAGGTGACGGTGCGGAATGACCGTCCCATTCCGACACCCGCCCTTGCAACTCCGACGGCTCGACCGACAGCACCGGGTCGTTTTGAGCCGGTAACAGACCATCGGGGAGGTATCCGACAGCGCCCGTTTCGGCCACTACGACCCATGCACGACCGCCGCCCGCATTGGCGCTTAAACGCCGGAGTGCCGCTTGCGGCGATACGCTCGAAACTTGTTCTGCGATGTGCCGCACCCAGTTGTTTTGCTCGCTGTACCTCCGGTGCAGCAAAATGCGTGTCTGTTGCTCGGGCGGCCACGATGCGTGGCGCACTGGAACGCGTGCCCCCCGACTGCGGCGTCTTGCGCGGTCCGGATTCGAGGCACCTGCCCGGATGCGGCCCATGCGATGATTTGCCGTGACTGACACGAGAGATGGAATGACGACTACATTCGACGAGGCGACAACGGCGGCGATCGCCGCGTTTGCCCAATTGGATTTCTACACGGCTGTGCAAGCGATGCGCGCCGAAGCCGATTACGACCGCGAACGAGACCAGTGGATCTCGCGCTACATCGACGAGCACGGCGGTGGCGCGGACGATGCAGAATACGACGCCCTGCACGCGCAGGCCCAGGCAACCCCGGAATACGCGCAGTTCATCGACGCGGTTCGCCGGGAAATCCTGGAATACTTCGGCGTGACCGACGATCAGCTGGACAACATGGTCCTGCTGCGCGATGACGATAGCGATGAGCTATGGGCGGAAGTCAACCGGCAGCGGAGCGCGCTCGGAACCGGTGAAGTGCGTGGAGATCTCTGAGCGCTGCTTGCAGCCGTATGTGCCCGCTGCCGGGAAGGCTCACTCCACCAGCAATTTCGCGCTGTGGTGCGACAAGATCCCGACGAACTGGTCGGCGGGCTGTGGCCGCGCGAACAGGAAGCCCTGCCCCTGATGGCAACCGATCTCCTTCAGGAAGGCCAGTTGTTTTTCCGTCTCTACGCCCTCCATCACGACATCGAGCCCCAGCGCGCGGCCCATCGCAACGATCGCGCGCACGATCGCGTCGTCCGTGCTGCCCGAACCGCAGTCCCTGAGGAACGACTGATCGATCTTCAGCGTATCGACGGGCAGATCCTTCAGGTACACCAGCGACGAATATCCCGTCCCGAAATCGTCGATCGCCAGGCTGATTCCCCGGATCGCCAGTTCGCGCAGCAGGATGCCGATTTCCTCGCGGGTGTTCATCGCCATGCTTTCGAGCAGCTCGAGCTGTAGGCACTCGGTCGGCAACGTGGTTTCGCTGAGGATGGTCGTCAGGTCGCTGAGGAAATGGTCGGTAAGGCATTGCCGTGCCGACACGTTTACCGCCACACGTCCGAACTCGAAGCCCTCGTCGAGCCAGCGGCACGCCTGGCGGCAGGCTTCGTGGAGCACCCACCGGCCGATCGGGACGATCAGCGCGGACCGCTCCGCGAGCCCGATGAAGTCACCCGGCGGTACCAGCCCCCTGCGTGGATGCAACCAGCGCAGCAACGCCTCCACGCCGACGATCCGGCCGCTGGCCAGATCGAATTGCGGCTGGTAGAACAGGCGGAATTCATTTTGCTCGAGCGCGCGGTGCAACTCGCCGAGCATATCCAGCTGCTCGATCGCCGACGACGTCATCTTGCTCTCGAAGAACTGGAACACGTTCCTGCCGCGACTCTTCGCGCCGTACATCGCCTGGTCCGCGAGCAGGATCAAGTGCTCCGCCTCGATCCCGTCGTCCGGATAGATGCTGATGCCGATGCTCGGTGTGACGAAGACCTCGCGACCGCCGATATCGATGGGCCGCGCCACTTCGTCCAGCAGCTTGCGCGCAATGCGCCCGACGTCGCGGACGTCGTCGAACTCCTCGAGCACGAGCGCGAATTCGTCGCCGCCCATGCGTGCCACAGTGTCGTTCGCGAGCACTTCCGCGACGATGCGTCCCGCGACGATCTTCAACACCTCATCGCCGGCGTTGTGGCCGAGCGTATCGTTGACCAGCTTGAAGCGGTCGAGATCGAGGTACATCACCGCGACCTTGCGACCGAGTCGCTTGGCCTGGACGATCGCGTGCGCGAGCCGCTCCTCGAACAGCGCCCGGTTCGCGAGATTGGTGAGCACGTCGTGCGTGGCGAGATAGCCCAGCCGTTCCTCTGCCTGGCGCCGCTGCGTGATGTCGGAAAAGATCGCCGCGTAGTGGGATATCTCGCCTGCGTTGTCGCGAATGCTGGTGATCGTCAGGTATTCGAGAAACAGCTCGCCGGTCTTGCGGCGATTCCAGATTTCGCCTTGCCAGTGGCCATCGGTGGTCAGCGAATGCCACAGCTGCTTGTAGAATTCGGGCGTCTGGCGCCCTGAACTCAGCAGGCCCGGGTTGCGCCCGATCACTTCGTCCTCGGTGTACCCGGTCAGGCGCGTGAAGGCCCGGTTGACGCGCTCGATCTTCGCATGCCGGTCGGTCACCATGATGCCTTCGAGCGCCGATTCGAACACCCGATCCGCCATGCGCAGGTTGAAGCGGGCGAGACCCAGCGCTTCGTCGCGCTCGCGCAAGGCGCTGCGCAGCTCGTTCGCGTATTCGTGCTCGATGCTCTTCAGCACGTCCGCGAAACAGAGCAGCCCGGTGAGCTTGCCATCCTCGTCCTGGATGCCGACGTGGCGCATATTGTGCTCGGTCATGAAGCGCTGCGCGGCATACAGACTCTGCCGGGCGGACAGCATCTGCAGCGGCCTGCTGGCGAAGGCCCCGACCGCGCCTTGGGCCCCGCCGTCCGCCAGGAGCCGGACGACGTCCCGTTCGGTCAGGATGCCGCGCTCGCCGTCGCCGTAGACGACGAGGATCGCATCGAGCTGTTGCGTGCGCATCTGCGCGATGACTGCGTGCAGCGCGGCATGCTCGGGCACGACGACGGGCGGATGGACGGAGATCGATTCGATCGGCTTCAGGTGGAGGAAGAATTCCGGCCCCTGGTTCACGACGACGTCGGTCTGCGTCAGCACACCGATCGCGGCGCCATCCCGGACCACCACGAAGTGCCGCACGCCCGACTGCGTGAACTTCATCGCAGCTTCACCCAGCGGCGTACTGGCCTCGAGCGTCAGCACCGGATGGCTCATCACCTCGCCGACCGGCCGATCGAGCCCGCGCGGATCGTCGCCGGCCGACAGGGCATCGTGCTCGGTCCAGATCCCGACGACCTGGTCGTCCTGCATCACGACGATCGAGCTGCAGTGCTCGGCGAACATGCGTCGTGCGACCTCTCGCACCGGCGTGTCAGGTGCGCAAGACAGAATCTGACGCGCGACCAGGCGCGCAATCGGGACATCGTAACTGTTCGGATACATTCTCTAACCAACACGAAAAACCTTGCCGGCGCATTGCGATCCGGCAACCTGCGGGCTCGTCTGCGGCGGCAGGCAAGATCCGATGTCGCTCGCTCGAATGGTTGCGTATTCATCGAACTCGCAAGCGGGGTATTGCCCCGTCGTTCGATGCGGCGAGCGCGGTGCCGTGACCGTCGGCACCACATTCGGCGGTCGCACGCCCAGTGCATCCAGACGCGAAAGCATCGCCCTCCCAAGGGCAGCCACCCTGCGTTAACGACAGGTTCGGACAAGAGTTGAGTGCCGTGACGACATCCGTGCGGCGTGGCGGCGCGTCGAACGGCTGCGGGCAGGGGGGCCGGTCGATACTCCCGCTACTTCTCGAACAACAAAAAAGGCCCTTGCGGGCCTCTGATGGACGAAGGAGCAACGCTTATTGCGTCAACGCTGTAAACCCTTCCAGCAACCGCTCGACATCGGCCGCGCCAATCGCGCCCATCGTCGAAATCCGGAACAGTTCTTTCGACAGCCCGCCTTGCCCCGCATAAATGACGAAGCCGCGCGCCTTCAGGCCGTCGTGCAGCGTCTCGTACGTGACGCCCTGCGGCAGCCGATACGCGCGCAGCACGACCGACGATGCGCCTTCGGGCAGCACGAGCGGCATTCCGCGCGCCGCGAGCCCGGCCTGCACCTGGTCGGCGAGCGCCTTGTAGTGCGCATGGCGCGCACGCCAGCCGCCGGCTTCGTCGAACTCGCGCAGCGCCTCGACGAGCGCGTAATACGCGTGCACGGACGGCGTGAACGGCGTGTTGCGCTGATCCTGCAGCTTCGCCAGACGGCCGAGGTCGAGGTAGTAGGTCCGGCTCGCGGCCTTCGCGAGCGCGCTGCGGCGCACGATCACGAACGCGGCACCCGGCACGCCGTGCAGGCACTTGTTCGCTGTCGCGGCGACCGCGTCGATCACGCCGCCGGCAAAATCGATCGCTTCGGCGCCGAAGCTGCTGACGCCGTCGACGAGCATTTTCACGCCGCGCGCGCGGCACACGTCGGCGATCGCGCCGAGGTCGTTCAGCCGGCCGGTCGTCGTTTCGTGATGAATCACCGCGACGTGCGAATAACCGCCCGCGTCGAGACGCGCGGCGATCTGCGCGAGATCGGGTGCCTGCATCCATTCGTGCTTCAGCACGTCGTGCGCGATTCCGTACTGTGTCGCGATCTGCGTGATGCGCTCGCCGTACACGCCGTTCTCGATCACGAGAAGATTGCCGTCCTGCGGCACGAGCGCCGCGATCATGCTCTCGACGGCGGCGGTGCCCGAGCCCGTCATCAGCACGGCGGCCCATTCGGCCGGATCGAGCGCGTAGGCGGCGACGAGGCGCGCACGCGCTTCATCCTGCAGATCGAAGAATTCGCTTTCGCGATGGCACAGGTCGGGTTGCAGCAGGCTGCGGCGCACGCGTTCGGTGAGCGTGACGGGGCCAGGGTTCAGCAGCAGCATCAATGGGCTCCTTCAACGTGGGCTTCGGTCTGCGCGGCGCCGATGTGCCGCATCAGACGGGTCTTGACCTCGACCGGCGTGACGGTCGGGCGGGGCAGGCCGTCGGGCACGCCCGTGCGGATCGCCACGCGCACGAACTGCACGCCGTCGGCTTGCGTCGCGAGCGTCGCATCGAGAACGTCGAGCGTATCGCCTTCGACGGCCGACGCGTAGCCACACGCGGCCGCGACGCCCGCGAACGACACATGCCGCGACACGGTTGCCTGGCCGCCGGTCGATTCGTGTGCGCCGTTGTCGAGCAGCACGTGCGTGAGGTTGGACGGACCGTAGGTGCCGAGCGTCGCGAACACGCCCATGCGCATCAGCGCGGCGCCGTCGCCGTCGACCGCAACGACACGCAGGTCGGGGCGCGCGAGTGCGAGGCCGAGCGCGAGCGGCGTCACGCAACCCATCGAGCCGACCATGTACAACTGGTTCGGGCGATCGTCGATCGCGTAGAGTTCGCGGCCGCAGAAGCCGGTCGATGCGAGCACGACGGTCGAATCGACCGGCGTGTGCGCGATCACGCGCTGCAGCGCGTCGTGACGGGTCGGCCACGCGGCGGGCGCTTCGGCGCGCGATGACGATTGCGCGGCGACATGCGCACGCGGCTGCGCGGCCGGGTTCGCCTTCAGCTCATACGGCGCGACGCTGCCTTTCTGCATCACGAGCGCGTACGGGCGGCCCGTTGCGTCCATGTGCGCGATCGCGCGGTCGAGTGCCGGGCCGACCTGTTCGGGGTCGGTCGGGAACGTCTCCCACGGGATCTCCATCGTGTCGAGCATCGCCGGCGTGATCGGCCCCATCAGCGCGTGCTGCGGCTCGTCGGCCACGCCCGGCTGGCCGCGCCACGTGACGATCAGCAGTTGCGGCAGGCGGAACGTCCAGGTCAGCGACGTCAGCGGGCTCACCGCGTTGCCGAGCCCCGAGTTCTGCATCATCGCAATGCCGCGCTTGCCGCCGAGCGTCGCGCCCGCGATCAGCGCGACCGCATCGCCTTCGTTCGCGGCCGACACGTAATTCAGCGTCGGGTCCTGCAGCACGTAATTGATGAACGGCGTCAGGTACGAGCAGGGCACGCCCGCGTACCAGTCGAAGCCGCGTTCGCGTGCGGCCTCGACGAACTGGGCCGCTTCGATCATTGCGCGCTCCCGTTGCCGACACCCGGCTCCGACAGCGGCGTCTGGCCGTGCGCGAAGTCGCCCGCGCGGCGGAAGTCTTCGAGATCGTTGACGCCGCGCCAGTGGCCGTGCACGTACTGCACCTCGATCTTCTCGCCGGCGGCGATCAGTTCGTTGAGCAGGGACGGGATGTCGAGCGTGTCGAAATCCGGGCGCGCCTGCAGCGTGGCGAGCATCGCCTTCAGGCGATCGACGCCTGCGCCGCGCACGTTCAAGAGGCCGATCCAGCGGCCGTGCGGCGTGCCTGCGGCGACGTCGCTCGATACACGCTGCAGATACGTCTTCTGGCCGAACAGCCCGCGATCGTCTGCCGCCGAGCAGAGCGCGAAGTCGCGCACGCTCTGGTTGGTCTCCGTGAGCGACGAATCGACGACGACGCTGAACTCGGCCTCGCTCTCCGCCAGGTCGCGCAGGATGTAGCTGCGGAACAGCAGGTCGCCATACGAGATCACGGTGTCGCCCGTCAGGCGTTCGGCCGCGCATGCGAGCGACGCGAGTTCGCCCGTCTGCGCATGGCGCTCGTTGACGACGAGCTTGATGCCCGACGTGTCGATCGCGTCGGCGCGATAGCCGCCGACCACGGTGATGTCGTTCACGCCGTGCTTCTTGAAGCCGTCGACGAGCCAGCGCAAGAGCGGCTTGCCGGCGACCGGCAGCATGACCTTGGGCTTGTCCTCGGTCACGGCTTCGAGGCCCTTGCCGCGGCTCGCGGCGAGCACGATCGCCGCGTTCGACGCGCGCGACGACGACGACAGGTAGATGCGCTCGGCTGCCGAGTATTCGTCGGCGTCCTGCAGGCGGAAGATTTCGTTGACCGACGCGACGCGGTCCTCGACGTTGATCAGCGTCTGGTTTTCGTGGATTTCGCGTGCGACGGACTGCATCGCCGATGCCGACGCACGGATCAGGTGGTTCGCCCAGATCACGGTGCTGATACCGGCCTGGCGGAACACGTCGGTCGGCGTGCTGTAGTACTTGGTCGGCACGATCACGAGCGGCGCCTTGCCGCTCCATTCGCGCGCGAACTGCAGGATCTCGTCCGGGCGCGACAGCTTGCTGTGGATCAGGATCGCGTCGGCACCGGCTTCCGCATACGCGTTCGCACGGCGCAGCGCCTCGTCCATCCCCCAGCCCGCGATCAGCGCCTCGACGCGCGCGACGATCGAGAAGTCGGGATCGCTCTGCGAATCCTTGCCGGCCTTGATCTTGCCGCAGAACTCGTCGATCTCCGCGAGCGGCTGGCGCTCGCCGTCGATGAAGCTGTTCGTCTTCGGGAACTGCTTGTCCTCGATGCACACCCCGGCGATGCCGCGCTGCTCCAGCTTCTTCACGAGGCGGCGCACGTTGTTGAAGTTGCCGTAGCCGGTGTCGCCGTCGAGGAGGATCGGCAGGTCGCTCGCGTCGGCCATGAACTCGAGCACGTCGACGACCTGCGTCCAGCTCGCTTCGTTGTTGTCGCGCACGCCGAACTGCGCGGAGATCGCGAGGCCCGATGCCCAGATCCCCTTGAAGCCGGCTTCGCGGACGATCCGTGCCGACAGGCCGTTGTGCGCTTCCATCAGGAATTCGAGGTCGCTGCTGACGAGCATGCGGCGCAGGCGTGCGCTGCGCGATTCGGAGAAGTTGGGTTCGCGTGCGTTCATCGTGCGGCTCCTGCGGTCGTGCGTTGAATCAGGGGGAGAATTTCTTGTGTGGCGCGTGCGACGTCGTTCGGGAAGTCGATCTCGATCCACGGCGAGCCCGTGACGTCGGCGACGTCGAACGAATGACCGCCTTCGAGCAGCAGGTCACGCACGGCTTCCTCGTGCGGCATGTTCGCGCGGCCGCTGTCGACGTAGCCCGCGACGATCGTCGCGAGGCGGCGCGCGGTGCCTTCGGTGAAGCGGAAGAAGCCGACCGACTCGCCGATCGTGTCGTACTCGAGGTCGACCGCGAGCTGCTTGCGCAGCTCGACCGGCACGCCGTTCTTCAGGCACAGCTTGACGGGCTCGTCGCCGGTCTCGAAATCGCGATCGATCAGCAGGCGGTCCACCGACTTGTCGGGATCGGCTACCAGCGCGTGCAGGATGTTCTCGTCGTACAGCACGTCGGCGTCCATCAGCAGCACGTCGCCGCCGCGCGTCATCGCATCGGCGACGGTGTGCACGGTCAGCACGCTGCCGAGGTCGTAGCGCTCGTTCAGCACGATCTCGGCGCTGCGGCCGAGGCGCTTGAGTTCCTGTTCGACCTTCCCGGACTGGAAGCCGAGCCCGAGCACGATTTCATCGACGCCGGCGGCGTCGAGCACGCGCAGATGGCGCTCGAGCAGCGACACGTCGTCGAAGCGCAGCAGGCACTTCGGGAATTGCGCCTCGGGCGGTTGTTGCAGGCGCAAGCCTAGGCCTGCCGCAAGAATGATGGCTCGCATGGGTTCTCCAACCAAAAAGCCGACGGATCTGAACGATCAGTCGGCGATGGGCTGCGGCGCGCGGCGCCGCTGCCAGTTTCTTTCACTGAAATGCAGATAGAGCAGGCCGGGCAGGCCGAGCGCGAGTTCGCGCGCGCGCTTCGCGAGCGACAGCGCGAGCGCCGCGTCGGGCGGCAGGCCGACCAGCGGGGCGAGCAGCAGGTAACCGCCTTCCTGTGCGCCGAGCGAGCCCGGGATCGCGAATGCCGCACCGCGAATCGCCTGGCCGACGCTTTCGAGCAGCAGCGCGTCGAGCCAGCTCACCGGGTGCCCGAGGAAGTGCAGCGCGAGCCACACTTCGGCGGTGCCGACGATCCAGCCGACGAGGCTCAGTGCGAAGGTCTTCGCAACCTTCGCACGATCGCGGTACAGCGCGCCGACGGCGTCGTCGATCGCGTCCGCGCGGGTTGCGAGCGACGACCAGTCGCGCGGGCCGAGCAACTTCGACGCGAGACGCAGCCCGCGGCCGAACAGCCCGCGCCGCTGCGCCACGTAGAACGCGACGGCGAGGGCGCCGAGCACGCCGGTGGCGATCAGCGCCGGCGTGCGCAGGTGGGCGACGGACTCGTGCGTCGCATACAGGCTGAACGTGGCGATGCCGATCAGCGCGAACGCCATCTGCGCGAGCGCCTGCATCGTCGTGCTGACGGTGACCGCGGCGGCTGCATCGGCCATCCGTGTGCCGCGCTGCGCGAGGTGGCGCACCATCAGCACCGGGCCGCCGATCTGCCCGGCGGGCAGCAGGCTGTTCACCGATTCGCCGACCCAGCGCGCGCGCAGCGCGTTGCCAAGCTCGGCGCCCGGCTGGCCGTGGCGGAACATCACCGAGATCGCCAGCGCGTCGATCACGAGCGGTACGACGTGGAATGCCGCGACGAGCGCGAGGCCCCAGCCGGCCGCGAGAAACGTCGACGCGACGGCGCCGACGCCCTGCCACGCGAGCAGGGCGACGAACAGTGCCGTTCCAAGGGACAGCAGGATCAGGCCGGCGCGTGTCATGACCCGGTCGACCGTCGCGTGGCCAGCTGCTTGAACACCTGGCGGAAACCGAAATACGCGATCGCGTCCTTCATGTTCGAGATGAAGCGCTTCCACGGCCGCATGCCGGGGTTGGTCACGTATTCGAAGGTGAGCGACACGCGCGTCTCGTTCTGGCCGAGCGGCGTGACGCGATGGCGCAGCTTGTCGCCGTCGAACAGCACGATGCCGCCGTCGGCGATCTGCACGGAGCCCGGCTCGTCGGGCACGTCCGGATTGCGCGTATGCAGTTCGTAGTCGAGCCGGCACGACGATTCGTCGATCACGCCGATCAGGAGCGTGTAGCGGCGGCCGTCGTAGTACGACGTGTCGTAGTGCCAGCCGATGTGGTCGCCCGGCTTCGTGTAGTAGTACAGCGCGTACGCGTGCGGATCGTCGTCCGGCGACAGCATCAGCTTGTCGCCGGTGATCTTCTCGAGGAAACCGATCAGCGCCTTCGACCGGTACAGCTCGGCGATGTACGGCGCCTGTTCGTCGATCGTGTGCCGGCTCACGCTGCCGCCCTGCTTGTGGCCGGGCAGGTAATTGCGGTTCAGGCCCGCCTGCATCGCGCGGGCGGCGGCCGCGAGCTTCGCGTGCGCGTCGACCGGGAGGAATGCGTCGAGATACAGGAACGAACCCTGGCGCGTGTAGTCGCCGCGCAGGCGCGCGAGGTCGAGACGGCCGACGCAGTCGGCCACGGTGCGATCGGGATCGGCCGCTGCCGCGCGCGCAGGCGCGGGGCGTGCCGGGCTCAGCACGGAGTCCTCGCGCGTGCTAGGAGTCATTTGGAAGCCTGGATTTCAGTTGAACTTTGAGCGCCCCCGGACCTGTCGCTGCGCGCCAGGCCCCCCGAGCGGGACACGAAAACCTGGGGCTGCTCGGTGTTTTCGTGCGGAAGGTTGCCGCGCCGAACGATGCGCCACCAGTCGATCACGACCCACGCGGCGAACAGCGGGGCGCCGATCGATGCCGCGAGCAGGAACGGCTGGACGCCGTCGACGAGCGTCACGATCGGCAGCAGGTAGAGCACGTCTTCCGTCTCGAAGCCGCCGGCGAACGCCTGCTTGGTGCCGGCCTTGCCGGCGATCGATTCGATCCGCATGCGCAGGAAGAAGATCAGCGCGACGGCTGCGCCGGCCAGCGCGCCGAGCAGTACCGGCGACGCGGCCATCTGGCCGCCCTGGGCGACGATGCCGACGCCCATGCTGACGAACAGCGCGACCGTCACGAGCGCGTCGGCCGCGAGGTCGTAAAAGTGACCGATCTTGCTGGACTTGCCGCTGATGCGCGCGAGTTCGCCGTCGGTGTGGTCGACGAAGTTCGACAGCACGATCAGGAATGCGCCCGCGTTGCTCCAGCCGAAGCCGCCGTGCGCAAGGCACCAGGCACCGGCGAGGCCGATCAGCAGACGAAGGGTGGTGAGGTGATTCGGGGTAACGGGCGTGTCGATCAGCGGCCGGACGAGCGCGCGCGCGAGCCGTGCATCCCAGGTGCGCGGCAGGGGCGGTTCGGAACGTGTAGAGGTTTTTCTTTGGTCCGTCGGCGAAATATATACGGAATTGTAATTTGTTGCTTTTTATTCGACCAATGTCCTGACATACGGGAGTGTTACCGCGCATTCCGGACATCGGCAGGTTGCGAACCGGATGCGCGACACGGCGTTCGCACAGGCGGACCTTACCTGATCCAGTGTGGTTCGCATCACGCGGCTGTCAAGGGCGGACGGGCCTTGCACGCGGGTTTGGCGGCGATTCGCACGCGTCGGAGCGTTGATGTGCATCAGGCCTGCAAAAGCCGCGTCGGGCGACAATCAGCCGCGTCGATCAACGACCGGCCATCGCATGCGGATTCTTCGCGTTGATGTGACTAATCTGGAAAGGTATCGATCGATTGACGTTCAGCCGTTCGTAATTTTCGCGCGGCAAACTGGCGGTCCGCTTTCGCGCACCTTTCGGATGCATGCGTTTGCGGCTGTCACAGAACTGTCGTTCGATACCCGGTGCATTCAGCAAGTATCTTTTGCATCCAGCGGACATTTCGCGGCGATGACGTCTGCGATACTCCGACCGTGCCCGTGGTGCCGGGCCGCCCCTCGCGGCCCCAAGGGCTTCGCGTCGCTCAGGAGACACCCCCCCGCGACGTCAACGACAGACCAAAAGCGTCAGATATACAGCCATGTCTTCTTCACGCATCCTCGCTCCCGCCCTGCGTTCGCTCGTCCGCACCGCCGACGAAGCCGCCGCGCTGATCCGTCCCGGCATGACCGTCGCCATGAGCGGCTTCACCGGCTCGGGCTATCCGAAGGCCGTGCCCGCCGCGCTCGCCGCCCACATCGACGCGGCCCACGCGCGCGGCGAGGACTTCCGGATCAACGTGCTGACGGGCGCATCGACCGCGCCGGAACTCGACGGCGCGCTCGCCCGCACCAACGGCATCTCGATGCGCCTGCCGTACCAGTCCGACCCGACGCTGCGCGACAAGATCAACGCCGGTGAAGTCGACTACCAGGACGTCCACCTGAGCCACGTCGCGCAATACGCATGGTTCGGGCTGTACGGCGACCTCGACGTCGCGATCGTCGAAGTCGCGGGCATCCGCGAGGACGGGCTGCTGATTCCGTCCGCGTCGATCGGCAACAACAAGACGTGGCTCGAGCAGGCGAAGCACGTGATCCTCGAAGTCAACTCGCGCCAGCCGCTCGGTCTCGACGGCATGCACGACGTCTATTACGGCACCGCGCTGCCGCCGCACCGCAAGCCGATTCCGCTGACGAAAAGCGACGACCGGATCGGCGAGCCGTACCTGCGCTGCCCGGCGGAGAAAATCGTCGCGATCGTCGAGACCGACGCGCCGGACCGCAGCAATGCGTTTTCCGCGCCGGACGCCACGTCGAAGCAGATCGCGCATCAGCTGATCGACTTCCTGCGCCACGAAGTGAAGCGCGGCCGCCTGCCGGAAAACCTGCTGCCGCTGCAGTCGGGCGTCGGCAACATCACGAACGCGGTGCTCGCGGAACTGAGCTCGGCTGGCTTCTCGAACCTGACCGCGTACACCGAAGTGATCCAGGACGGCATGCTCGACCTGCTCGACGACGGCACACTGAGCTTCGCGTCGGCCACGGCGCTGTCGCTGAGCCCGGCCGCCGTGCAGCGATTCGCCGACGAGATCGCGACGTTCCGCGAAAAGATCCTGCTGCGCCCGCAGGAGATCAGCAACCATCCGGAACTCGTGCGCCGCCTCGGCTGCATCGCGATGAACGGGATGATCGAAGCCGACATCTACGGCAACGTGAACTCGACGCACGTGATGGGCACGAAGATCCAGAACGGCATCGGCGGCTCGGGCGACTTCGCCCGCAACGGCTACCTGTCGTGCTTCATGTCGGCCAGCACCGCGAAGGGCGGCGCGATCTCGCGGATCGTGCCAATGGCGAGCCACGTCGACCATACCGAGCATGACGTCGCGGTGGTCGTCACCGAGCAGGGGCTCGCCGATCTGCGCGGCCTGTCGCCGAAGCAGCGCGCACGCAAGATCATCGCGACCTGCGCGCATCCCGACTACCGGCCGATGCTCGAGGACTACTTCGAGCGCGCGTCGCGCGAGAGCTTCGGCAAGCACACGCCGCACCTTCTCGCCGAGGCGCTGTCGTGGCACGAACGCTACGTGCGCACCGGGACGATGAAGGCCTGACGTTGCGGCCCGCGGCGGGCATGCGCCCGTCGCATCGTCAATCCATCGCCGCGTGCGCGATGTCGGCGCTCGCCGTTTTCTGCGGCGGGCGGATCAGCAGCAACAGCGGGATCATCAGCAGCGTCGCGACGAACATCAGCTTGAAGTCGTTCAGGTAGGCGATCATCGCGGCCTGCTGGTTGATCGTGCGGTCGAGCAGCGCGATGTCGACGTGGCTGCCGGCCATCGCCTGCACGGCCGGGTCGAACGGCGTGATGTGGGTCGCGAGGTCGGCATGCGCGACCTGCGTGTTGCGCGTCATCAGCGTCTGCACGATCGAGATGCCGATACTGCTGCCGATGTTGCGCATCAGACTGTAGGTGGCCGTGCCGTCCGCGCGCAGCTCCGGTTGCAGCGTCGAGAACGACAGCGCGCTCAGCGGCACGAACACGAGCCCCAGCCCGAAGCCCTGGACCACCCCGGGCCACACGATGTCCGCCTCGGACAGCACGATCGTGTACTGCATCATCTGCCACAGCGCGAGCGCGGAAATCGCCAGCCCGGCGAACAGCAGCGCACGCGCATCCACGTATTTCAACAAGCGCCCGACGAACAGCATCGCGATCATCGTGCCTGCGCCGCTCGGCGCGGTGACGAGGCCCGTCGTCGCGACCGGATAGCCCATCAGGTTCTGCAGCATCGGCGGCAACAGCGCGCGCGTCGCGTACAGCACCGCGCCGACGACGAAGATGAACAGCGTGCCGGTCGCGAAGTTCGGGTCGCGCAGCAGCTCCGACTTGAAGAACGACGCCTTGCCGACGGTGGCCGTATGCACGAGGAAGAATGCGAAGGCGAGGGCGGCGACGAGCGCCTCGATGCGGATTTCGTACGAGCCGAACCAGTCGAGCTGTTCGCCGCGGTCGAGCATCGCCTGGAACGCGCCGATCGCGAGCGCGAGCGTCGCGAAGCCGAACGCATCGAATTTCACGTGCGGACGCGGCGCGCGCGCCGGCAGGAAGGTCAGCACGCCGGCCAGCGCGAACGCGCCGATCGGCACGTTGATGAAGAATACCCAGCGCCAGTTGTAGCTGTCGGTGAGCCAGCCGCCGAGCGTCGGGCCGAGGATCGGGCCGACCATCACGCCCATCCCCCAGATCGCCATCGCCTGGCCCTGTTTCTCGCGTGGATTGATGTCGAGCAGGATCGACTGCGACAGCGGCACCAGCGCGGCGCCGAACACGCCCTGCAGCAGCCGCGCACCGACGATCTGCACGAGCGACTCGGACAGCCCGCACAGCGCGGACGCGATCGTGAAGCCCGCGATTGAGAGCGTCAGCAGCCGCTTCATGCTGAGGCGATCGGAAAGCCAGCCGGTCAGCGGCGTCGCGATCGCCGCGGCGACGATGTAGGAGGTCAGCACCCAGGTGATTTCGTCCTGCGACGCGGACAGCGTGCCCTGCATATGCGGCAGCGCGACGTTCGCGATCGTGCTGTCGAGGGTCTGGATCAGCGTCGCGAGCATGATCGACAGGGTCAGCATCGGCCGGTTGAGGGCGGGTGGCGAGGCGGCGTCGGCGGCGGCGGCGGGATTCAAGCGGGTGTCTCCGTGGGGCGGTCGCCGTGGGCGGCGATCCGGTATGGCTCGAATTATAAGCACGCTTATTATATTCGTGCTCATCGCTTGACCCGAGCCGCGGGCGATTCCCGGCCTGCCCCTATAATCGCCGCATGGACAAGACTTACGAGAACCGGATCGGCTACCTGATTTCCGATGTGGCCCGTCTGCAAGGACGCCTGTTCGACCGACGCGCGAAGCGCCTCGGACTGACGCGCGCGCAAAGCCGCGTCCTCGCATACCTGACGTGGAAGGGCGAGATGAATCAGGCACGGCTCGCGGAATGGCTCGAGATCACGCCGATCTCGCTGACGCGGCTGCTCGACCGGATGGAAGGCTGCGGGTGGATCGAACGCATCGCGAACGACGACGATCGCCGCGCGTTCGTGATCCGGCTGACCGACAAGTCGCGTGACATCTTTCCGCAGATGCTGGAGGTGGGCGACACTGTCACCGACGACGGGTTGCGCGGCTTCACGCGCGACGAGCGCGACACGCTCGTGCGCCTGCTCGGGCGCGTGCGCCACAACCTGATCGACAGCGGCGGCGAATGAACGTGGTGCGCGGTGCTCGACGACCCAGCGCCGCCAGCCCGAACGGTCGCGGCGACGCGGCGTGTCGGGACGTCGGGACGCGAGTCGGTTTCGGCGGGGTCATGGCGGTCCAGGCTTGTGTCGAACGAGTCGAGCGGCCATGTTGCAACTTCAAGTTCACTTGAGATCGAGCATGAGCCGTCTGGACATCGCCGAAGTCGCGCGCCGCTCGGGATTGCCCGCGTCGACGCTGCGCTACTACGAGGAAAAGGGATTGATCGCGCCGAACGGCCGTCACGGGCTGCGGCGCCAGTACGACGAGTCGGTGCTGGAGCGTCTTGCGCTGATCGCGCTCGGCCGCGAGGCCGGCTTTTCGCTGGACGACATCCTCGCGATGTTCGGCGCGGACGGCCGGCCCGCGATCGATCGCGCGAAGCTCGACGACAAGGCCGACGAGCTCGATCGCACGATCCGCCGTCTCGGCGCGGTGCGCGACGCGTTGCGGCACGCGGCCGTCTGCCCGGCGCCGAGTCATCTCGAGTGTCCGTCGTTCCGCAAGCTGTTGCGCATCGTGGCGCATCGTCATCCGGCGCGCCGCACGAAGGCGGAAGGCGCGTAAGCGGTCAGGCGGTCCGGTTTGTCGAAGCGTGGGCGCTCGAGCGTGCCACGGGGCGGCCGTACTGCCGCGGTTGGCGTCCCGCGCGACTCATCCCGCGTAATACACGCGGCACTCCATCTCGCGTCCGCGCACGATGCGTTTGCCGACGAGCGAGCCGAGCGTTTCGGTGACGACGGTCCGCTGGTTCTCGCATTGCAACGCATCGTAGAAGTAGAGCGCGACCCAGTCCGCAGTGCGACCGGACGCCTGCGGCCGCACGGGATACGGGCACAGCGCGGTGAAATGCCAGCCGCCTTTCGTCATGTGCATCACGGGCGGCTGAATGCTCACGTCCGCGTTCAGGCGACGTGACACGAGCGTGGGCAGGATGCCGGCGGCGGCCTTGTTGCGGTACAGGCGGTCGATGTAAAGCAGCAGTTCGACGGGCGGCTCGGTGCCCAGGCTGGCGTCGCGCGCGTGGCCTTGCCAGCGCCGGCGCCGGCTCAGCACGTCGTCGAGCGCCGCGCGGATGCCGGCCGCGCGCCGCGGGCCGACGCCCGGAATCGCATCGAGTCGGCCGCTGCGGGCCGCGCGTTCAAGCTCCTCGAGCGTATCGATGTGCAATTGGTCGTGAATCCGCAGCGCGAGCGCATGGCCGATGCCCGGCACGGCTTCGAATGCGGACGTGCGCTCCGCGTCGCCGCGCAGCCGGTCGAGCAGCCGCCAGCGTCCGGTCACCAGCAGTTCGGCGATCGCCTGCGCGACGCCCGTGCCGATTTCCGGCAGTGCGCCGAGCGCATCGACGCCGCCCGCGTCGAACCGCGTGCGGATACCGTCTTCGAGCGACTCGATCGTATCGGCCGATGCGCGGTAGGCGGCCACCCGATAAGGATTCGCGCCCTGGTCGGCAAGCAACTGCGCGGCCTCGCGCAAGCAGGCCGCGATCTGCCGGTTTTCCTCGTGTGTTTGGCCGATGGTCGTTTGCATGTGCGGAGCCTGGATATGTGCAAACGGAATGGACCCGGCGCGCAACGCCCCGGGTCCAAGTGTTATTTCAGCACATTGTCACGGCAAGCGACGAGCAAAATTTGATGCGCATCAATGGCAAACGTTGCACGGGCGGGACCGGTCCGCGCACGTTCGTGCCGGCGTGCGGCACGAACGTGCGATCCGTTACGCGTCGAGGAACGACTGCGCGCCCTCGGCCTCCGCGGCCATGCGCAGCGTGGCGAGCGCGCGCTTCTCGATCTGCCGCACACGTTCGCGCGACATCCCCGCGTCCTGCGCGATCGCATCGTAGGTGTCGGGTTCGGCACCGCCGAGGCCGAACCGCCGGCGCAGCACGTCGGCCTCGGCCGGCGTGACCGAGCGCAGCAGCGACGTCACGCATTCGCGCATGCGCGTGTCCGCCAGACGCTCGAACGGGCTCGCCGATGCCTGGTCCTCGAGCAGGTCGACCAGTCCGGTATCCGCGTCGGGCAGCGGCGTGTCGAGCGACAGCGGCTCGGCCGGCAGCGCGAGCACCGCGCGCAACTTGTCCTCGGCGAGCCCGGTCTCTGCGGCGAGTTCGGCCGGCGTCGCGCGGCGGCCCGTGCGCTGGCGCACGCGCAGCGCATGGCGTTGCACGCGCTGGTACTGGTCGCCGACGTGCACGGGCACGCGGATCGTGCGCGAGCGGTCGGCCACCGCGCGCGCGACCGCCTGCCGGATCCACCAGGTCGCGTAGGTCGAGAACTTGAAGCCGCGCCGGTATTCGAATTTCTCGATCGCGCGCATCAGGCCGAGGCAGCCGTCCTGCACGAGATCGGGCAGGTCGACACCGCGGTTCATGTACTTGCGCGCGATCGACAACACGAGGCGCAGGTTCGCCTCGAGCATCGCGCGCGTACCGTCGCGCACTTTTTGCTGGCCGTCGCTCAGCGCGGCGCCGAGCGCGCGCCGCGCGACCGGGTCGAAGCACGCGGCGTCGGCGCACGCGGGGCCGTCCGTCCCGGCTGCGACAGGTGCGGCGGCGAGTGCGCGCAAGACGCGGCTCGCTTCGTCGACGGCCGGTGCAACCCATGCGAGCGAACCGAGCAGCGCGGCCAGACGGTTACGCGCGTCGCGATACTCGGCCGAACGGCAGCCCTGCGCGTGCAATGCGTGGCGCACGGCCGCAATCGCGTCATACAGCGTGTCGTAGCGCGCAGGTGCCGGCGTGTCGCCTCCGCCGTCGTCGACGTCATCGCCTTCGTTGGCGGCCGCGCCGGTTGAACGCGTTGCGGCATGGCGCGCCAGCAGCGCCTCGACGGCCGCCGGATAGCCGGCGAGCGCGTGCAGGATCTGATGGCGGCCCGTTTCGATCTCGCGGGCAAGCACGATTTCGTCCTCGCGCTTGAGCAGCGGCACCGCATGGATGCGCCGCATGTAGAGCGCGAGCGGATCGGTCGATGCACCGGTGCCGCGGGCGAGGTCGCCGAGCAGCGCGCGGCCCTCGTCGAGGGCGTCGCGATCGACGTCGACCGGTGCCGCGCCCGCGAACGGCGCCGGCGCGGCGGGTTCGTCGAGCACGGCGATGCCGATGTCCGCAAGCGCGGCGCGCACGACGTCGAGCGCGTCGGGGCTGTCGCTTTCCGGCGGCAGCGCGTCGACGAGGTCGGCGTGCGTCAGATAACCCTGTTCGCCGGCAAGCGCCAGCAACTGGATGATCGGATCGAGGGGCGTGTCCGCCCGAAGCGTGGGGCGTGGCGTAGTCATGTCGATGGCGGCGCGAGCCGCGTTCCTGTCTGGGCGGGCCGAAGTCCGCGGGTTTCAGGCTCCCGGGGGCCGCGAACGCCCGTCCGCGCCGGCCAGCCTGACTCGATATCCAACTTGAGGGCATTTGCGCCAACTTCAACGCCGGTGCGGCTGACGCGCGAGCATGCGGCATGCCCGCTCGGTCGCGCCCCGTTCTTCGTTGCCGCGAAACAAAAAGTAACGGATCAAACCCGCAGAAATATGCAGGGGACGTAAGCTAGAGTCAGGCGCGCGCCACGCGGCGACGCGCCATTCCCTGCGGAGCCTCGAATGAACCCGATTCCCGCCGCGCGGCCTGCCGTCATGGCGCTGGCCATGCTCGCGCTGAGCGGCTGTTATTACACCGGCCCATACGGCTATGCGCCGTATTACGCACCCGTGCCCGCCACGGTGTCGCAGCGCGAGATCCCGGTGGCGCCGGCAACCGCCGGACCGGTCGCGCCGCCGACGCCCGCGATGCCGCCGCCGGCAGACGATAACACCTACGTACCGGCCCCGGTGTATCTCGCGCCGGCCTACGTGCCTTACCCGGCCTACTATCCCGCGTACTACCCGGGCTGGTATGGGCCGCCCGTCTCGATTGGCCTCGGTTTCTGGGGGCATTGGGGCGGCGGCTACCGGGGCGGGTACTGGCACCGTCCGTGGGGCGGTGGCCACTGGGGAGGCGGCCATTGGGGCGGGGGCCATCGACACTGAATGACGCGCGGTGGCACCGCGCGGGAGAGCATCATGAGCAACACGATCATCCGCAGTCTCTGCGTCGTCCTGTTCGGCATCGCCGCGGTGCCGGGCGTCGCCGACGCGCAAAGCAGCGCCTACACGAACTCGCCGGCCGAAATCTATGCGGGGCCGGCACCCGATTATCCGGTCGTCGCACAGATTCCGCCCGGCACCGCGCTGGACGTGTTCGGTTGCCTGAGCGACTACTCGTGGTGCGACGTCGCGCTGCCGGGCGTGCGCGGCTGGATCGACGCGGAGCAGCTCGACTATCCGTACCAGGGCAATTACGTGCCGTTGCTCGAATACGGCGCGATCATCGGCGTGCCGGTGACCGGGTTTGCGATCGGCGCGTACTGGGATCGCTATTACCGCCATCGGCCGTGGTTTCACGATCGCGACCGCTGGGAGCGTCGTGCCGAGCCGCGCATCGGCCCCGGCGGGATGCCGCCCGCCTACGGGCACCCGCAGCCGGGCGGGCCGATCCAGCGCGCGCCCGGCGGTGCGCCACCGGAGCGGCATGATGCGCGGCCGTCGGCCACGCGTGGCGGCTGGAACGGCCCGAACCGCGCGCCGGCGCCGCAGGCCGCGCCCGCGCCTGCGCCGATGCCCGGCGCTCGTCAGCCCGCGCCGCCGCCGGCGCAGCCGCCCGCCCCCAGCGGGGGCGCGGCGCGGATGATGGCGCCGCCGACGTACCAGCAGGGCGGCGGTGGTGGTTACGGCGCACGGCCGCAAGGCGGTGGAAACAGCGGCGGGAATCACGGCGGCGGCGGGAACCGCGGCGGCGGCGGTGGAGGCGGATGGGGCGGCACCGACGAGTTTCGTCATTGATCGATTGGCGGCACGGGTGGCGCTGCTTCGGGCCGGCGCCGGACGAAAAAAAGCCGCTCCGGAGAGCGGCTTCTGGTTCACGCAGGCGGGCCGTTCGTGCGGCCCGTCGACCGGTGTCAGTCGTCGAGCAGCGACAGGTCGCGCACGGCGCCCTTGTCGGCCGACATCACCAGCTTCGCATAGGCTTTCAGCGCAGCGGACACCTTGCGCGGGCGCGGTTGCGCCGGCTTCCAGCCCTTCGCGTTCTGCTCTTCGCGGCGACGCGCGAGTTCCTCATCCGACACCAGCACGTCGATCGTGCGGTTCGGGATGTCGATGCGGATCCTGTCGCCGTCGCGTACGAGGCCGATCGCGCCGCCCGCTGCCGCTTCCGGCGAGCAGTGACCGATCGACAGGCCGGACGTGCCGCCCGAGAAGCGGCCGTCCGTCAGCAGCGCGCATGCCTTGCCGAGGCCCTTCGACTTGATGTAGCTCGTCGGGTACAGCATTTCCTGCATGCCGGGGCCGCCCTTCGGGCCTTCGTAGCGCACGATCACCACGTCGCCGGCCTTGACCTTGTCGTTCAGGATGTTCTCGACCGCTTCGTCCTGCGATTCGGTCACGTGAGCCGAGCCCTCGAACACGAGGATGCTTTCGTCGACGCCGGCCGTCTTCACCACGCAGCCGTCGAGCGCGATGTTGCCGGTCAGCACGGCCAGGCCGCCTTCCTTCGAGAACGCGTGCTCGTACGAGCGGATGCAGCCTTCGGCGCGGTCGAGGTCGAGGCTCGGCCAGCGCGTGTTCTGGCTGAACGCGACCTGCGTCGGGATGCCGGCCGGGCCGGCCAGGTAGAACGTGCGGACCGCTTCGTCTTCCGTGCGGACGATGTCCCACTGGTCGAGCGCATCCTTCAGCGTCGGCGCGTGCACGGTCGGCACGTCGGTGTGCAGCTTGCCGGCGCGCTCGAGTTCGCCGAGGATCGCCATGATGCCGCCCGCACGGTGCACGTCTTCGATGTGGTACTTGTTCGTGTTCGGCGCGACCTTGCACAGCTGCGGCACGATGCGCGACAGGCGATCGATGTCCTTCATCGTGAAGTCGATGCCGGCTTCCTGCGCGATCGCCAGCAGGTGCAGGATCGTGTTGGTCGAACCCCCCATCGCGATGTCGAGCGTCATCGCGTTCTCGAACGCCTTGAAGCCGACCGAGCGCGGCAGCACGCGCATGTCGTCCTGCTCGTAGTGCTGGCGGGTCAGCTCGACGATGCGGCGGCCGGCGCGCTTGAACAGCTGCTCGCGATCCGCGTGCGTCGCGACGACCGTGCCGTTGCCGGGCAGCGACAGGCCGAGCGCTTCGGTCAGGCAGTTCATCGAGTTCGCGGTGAACATGCCCGAGCACGAGCCGCAGGTCGGGCAGGCCGAGCGCTCGACTTCGGCGACGTCGGCATCCGAATACGACTGGTCGGCCGCGATCACCATCGCGTCGACGAGGTCGAGCTTCTTCAGTTCGACGGTCTTGGTGATCGGGTTCGCGAGGCGCGTCTTGCCGGCTTCCATCGGGCCGCCCGACACGAAGATCACCGGGATGTTGAGGCGCATCGCAGCCATCAGCATCCCCGGCGTGATCTTGTCGCAGTTCGAGATGCACACCATCGCGTCCGCGCAGTGCGCGTTCACCATGTACTCGACCGAGTCGGCGATGATGTCGCGGCTCGGCAGCGAATAGAGCATGCCGTCATGGCCCATCGCGATGCCGTCGTCGACCGCGATCGTGTTGAATTCCTTCGCGACGCCGCCGGCGGCCTCGATCTCGCGCGCGACGAGCTGGCCGAGATCCTTCAGGTGCACGTGCCCGGGCACGAACTGCGTGAACGAGTTGACGACCGCGATGATCGGTTTCGAGAAATCGTCGTCTTTCATGCCGGTGGCGCGCCACAGCGAGCGCGCACCTGCCATGTTGCGGCCGGCGGTGGAGGTTTTGGAACGGTATGTGGGCATGATGATGGCTGAAGAAATATCGCGGAAAAGGGTGGAGGCACGGGAATAGAGGCCTCTCGCGCGCCCGTGCGAACAACCTCTTGAGCTGCGCCCTGGGCAAACCCGACGATTATCCCACAGCCGCCGGGCGTGCGGCGCCCGCAGGCGCGGGCGAGCGGGCGCCGGGTGGGGCGCCAGGATGCGGGCGCGGGACACGCCGGTCGAACCGGACGACGGCGTCATCGCCCGTCCTGCCGGCGATGACGCCGCGCCTCGCAATCGTGCGTCAGTCGAGCAGCGTCAGGATTTCGTCGTACAAGGCCTTCGGAATCCGCACGCCGTGCGCAATGCTGCGCGCGCGGGCGTCGAAGCGCCGTTGCGACGGCAGCCGCGCGCCTTGCCCGGTGATCGACGCGAACATCCGCTCGCCGCGCGCGAGGCCTGCGTCGAGGTCGTCGCCGAGGAACACCTTCGGGTCGAACGCGATCACGAGCTCGCCGTGGCACGGTGTCGCGCCGACGCCTTCGTCGAAGTCCATCGACTCCTGGCTCGTCATGTCGCCGATCAGCGCGCCGCCGAGCAGCTCGACCATCGCCGCGAGCGCCGAGCCCTTGTGCCCGCCGAACGTGCACATCGCGCCCTGCAGCGCGGCCTTCGGATCGGTGGTCGGCTGGCCGTCGGGGCCGATCGCCCAGTGCGGCGGGATCGCCTTGCCCTGTTTTGCATGCAGCTCGATGTCGCCGCGCGCGATCGCGCTCGTCGCGAAATCGAATACGAACGGCACGCCGTCCGGGCGCGGCCATGCGAACGCGATCGGGTTCGTGCCGAACACCGGCTCGCGGCCGCCTTCCGGCGCGACCCAGCTGTGGCTCGGGTTCATCGCGATGCCGACCAGCCCCTCGGCGGCGATCGCCTCGACCTCGGGCCACAGCGCCGAGAAGTGGTAGCAGTGGTTGATCGCCATCGCGGCGATCCCGTGCTGCTTGGCCATCTCGACGAGCACCGGCAGGCCGGTTTCGAAGCTCAGCAGCGAGAAGCCGCGATGGGCGTCGACCGCGACGATCGACGACGACAGCCGGCGCAACGTCGGCACGGCTTGCGGGTCGACCTTGCCCTTCTTCAGCGAGCGCACGCACACGAGCAGCCGGTACACGCCGTGCGAGTGGCACTCGTCGCGCTGGCCCTGCGTGATCACACCCGCGATCGCCCGCGCGTGCGCATCGGACATCCCGTGGTGCGTCAGCACCCGCAGCGCGAGCGCATGGACCTCATCGAGCGACAGGACGACTTCGGCGAGCGGCTCAGACATCGCGCGCTTCCCGCGGTGCGGGCACGCCGTCGATGCGTTGCGGCACGTTCAGCGGGTTGTCGTTGCGGATGGCGTCGGGCAGCAGCGCGTCCGGCACGTCCTGGTACGACACGGGGCGCAGGAAACGCTCGATTGCGCGTGCGCCGACCGACGTCGTGCGCGTGTCGGACGTGGCCGGGAACGGGCCGCCGTGCACCATCGCATGACCGACCTCGACGCCCGTGCCGAAGCCGTTGACGAGAATGCGGCCGGCCTTGCGCTCGAGCGTCGGGCGCAGCGCGGCGAACAGCGCGGCGTCGCCGTCGGCGAGATGCGCGGCGATCGTCAACTGGCCTTCGAGCGATTTCAGCACGCGGTGCAGCGTGTCGGCATCGGGGCAGCGCACGATGAGCGACGCGGGGCCGAACACTTCATCGCGCAGTTCGGGGTGGGCGATGAATGCGTCCGCCGAGGTCGCGAACAGCGCCGCGCGCGCCTGGTAGCGGCTGCCTTCCATGCCTTGCGCCAGCAGTTCGACCGCGTCGTGCGTGCTCAGCGCGGTCACGCCTTGCGCATAGCTCGCGTGGATGTGCGGCGTCAGCATCGTCTGCGCGGCGCTCGCCTGCACGGCAGTGGCCGCCGCGGCTTCGAACGCGCGCAGCGCCGGGCCGTCGACCGCGAGCACGAGGCCCGGGTTGGTGCAGAACTGGCCGGCGCCGAGGGTGAGCGATGCGACGAACTGCGGCGCGATCGCGTCGTGGCGCGCGTCGAGCGCGGCCGGGAACAGCAGCACCGGGTTGATCGAGCTCATTTCCGCATAGACCGGAATCGGCTCGTGGCGCGCGGCGGCGATGTTCATCAGCGCGACGCCGCCGCGGCGCGAGCCGGTGAAACCGACGGCCTTGATGCGCGGATCGGCGACGAGCGCCTGGCCGATTTCGCGCGACGCGTCGAACAGCAGCGAGAACACGCCGGCCGGCAGCCCGCATTCGCGCACGGCCTGCTGGATCGCGCGGCCGACAAGCTCGGACGTGCCCGGATGCGCGGAATGCGCCTTGACGATCACCGGGCAGCCGGCGGCGAGTGCCGACGCGGTATCGCCGCCCGCGACCGAGAACGCGAGCGGGAAGTTCGACGCGCCGAATACGGCAACCGGCCCGATCGCGACGTTGCGCAGGCGCAGGTCGACGCGCGGCAGCGGCTTGCGGTCCGGGCGGGCCGGATCGATGCGCGCGTCGACGTAACCGCCGTCGCGCACGAGCGACGCGAACAGCGCGAGCTGGCCGACCGTGCGCCCGCGTTCGCCTTCGATGCGTGCGCGCGGCAGGCCCGTTTCGGTGACGCAGCGCTCGATCAGGTCGTCCCCGAGCGCCATGATGTTGCGGCCGATCGCATCGAGGAACGCGGCGCGCTGCTCGGGGCGCGTCTCGCGAAACGTGTCGAAGGCTTCGTCGGCGAGCGCGCAGGCCGTCTCCAGGTCGTGCTGGCTCGCGCCGCCGAACGCGGGTTCGAGCGGTTCGCCGGTTGCGGCGGCGATCGCGTGAAGGGTGCCGTTCTGTCCGGCGATGGCCGACTGGCCGATCAGGAGCTGACCTGTGAGTTGCATGGGTTTTCCTCGGAAAATGCGGGGCCGGGCGTGGTGCACCCGGCCGGAGTGAAATGGGGAACGCGGGTGTGTCAGTCTTCGTCGTCGTCGAGCTGCAGCTTGTCGGAACGGATGCCGGTGTTGGCGCCCCAGTAATAGATGACAAGCGCGACGGCCGCGACGACGACCGTGTCGTACGGATGCGCGAGCTGGCCCGTGCCGCCGAAGCCGCCGAAGTACGACAGCACGATCATGGCCGCATAGAACGCGATCAGCCACGCGGACGAACGCACCTGCTCGGCGAGGCTCAGGTGCGCGGTCGGCACCCAGCGGCGGCACGCGAGATAGATGACGAACATGACGATCTGCAGGCCGAGCAGCCAGGACACCGTGCCCCAGCCCGACCAGTAGACGATCAGCGCGGCGATCACGAACGACGCGGGGCCGGTGATGCCGAACGCCACCGCGCGGAACGGCCGCGGCAGGCCGGGCGCGGTGCGGCGCAGCGCGGCGACCGACACGGGCGCGACCGCATAGCTCAGCACCAGCGCGGCGGACACGATGTTGATCAGCGCTTCCCACGACGGGAACGGCATGGTCCAGAAGATCGCGAGGCCGAACGTGAGCCACAGGCCCGCACGCGGGATGCCCGATGCCTCGTCGACGCGCGTGAACACCTTGAAGAACGTGCCCGTCTTCGCCCAGCCGTAGACGACGCGCGGCGTCGCGTTCATGTAGATGTTGCCGCAGCCGCTCGGCGAGATCATCGCGTCGGCGACCACCATCACCGCGAGCCAGCCCACGCCGAGCGCGAGCGCGATGTCGCGGTACGGCAGCGAGAAGGCCTTGCTCACGTCGTGCCAGCCGGCGGCCAGCATGTCGGTCGGGATGCTGCCGATGAACGCGAGCTGCAGCAGCACGTAGATCAGCGTGGACAGGAGGATCGAGAGGATCAGCGCGATCGGGATCGTGCGCTGCGGATTCCGCACTTCGCTCGCGACCGACACGATCGGCGTGAGGCCGAGATACGCGAAGATGATGCCGCCGGCCGACACGGCCATCTCGATGCCCGGCATGCCGAACGGCGCGAAACCGTGCGCGGTGAGGTTGGCGGGCTTGAAGAACGTGAACAGCACCGCGATCACCGAAAGCGGCACGATGAACTTGAAAATGCTGATGATGTTGTTCGCCTTCGCGAACGTCTTCACGCTCGAATAGTTCAGATAAAAGAAGAAGCACAGTAGCGCGGCCTGTACGAGCCAGCCGATCGTCGTCGGGTCGCTCGATCCCGCCTTGGTGAGGCCCGGGAACCACGCTGCAGCATACTGGCGCGCGGCGACCACTTCGATCGCGATCAGGCTCGAGAACGCGATCAGCGTGATGAAGCCCATCAGGTAGCCGAGCAGGGGGCCGTGCGAGAACACCGGGTAGCGAACCACGCCGCCCGCACGCGGCAGCGCGGCGCCGAGCTCGCAGTAGACGATGCCGAGCAGCAGCACCGCGAAGCCGCCGAGCAGCCACGAGAAGATGCCGGCCGGGCCGGCGATCGTCGACACGTGACTCGCGGCGAACAGCCACCCCGAACCGAAGATTGCACCGAGGCCGATGAACGTCAGGTCGGTCAGCGACAGCTGCTTCTTGAACTTGCCGTGACCGCCGTCGGCGGGCACGGAGCGGGAAAGCGGGACGGACGGGTGTGTGTTGCCTTGACCTGGCATAGGTTTGTCTCCTGGGAAATATCGGGGCAGGCGTGGCTTGCGCCGCGCTCCGACGAGCCGTGGCGCAACACCTGCCGGCCGGCGTGCGACCGGTTCGAACGGCCGCCGGGGCGGGCCGGGGCCTGTTCAAGTGCGGCGCAGGCTGGCGCCGCGGCGAACGGGCCCGTGCCGGCCATGCCGGACACGGAAGTGGCGATGCGACGGGGGGAGGCCGTCGCACCGCCGGGGGGAAATCGGTCAGCGGTTCGCGCGGTTCCGTTCGGCGCGGTGCGCGGCGTCGAAAGCGATGGAAGCGCCCGGTACGAACCGGTTGCTGAGGGCGGGGAAAACTCCGGTCAGCTGGATGGCGTTTCGGCTCACTGCAATCTCCTGCTTCGTATCGGCCGACGACAGGCGCGTCGACGTGCAACCAGTATCGCCGTGCAAACACCCATCACGCTTGAGCCGTATCGCGGAGCAAAATGACGAAATCGGCACAGTGGCCGCAAGGGTCGCGAAACGCGTTCCGGACTATGCCGATTTCGTCGCCGTCCTCATCGAAAAGCCACAAGCGAATGGACGCGTGACGGAGGAAGCTATGCTCCTTTCCCCACTTCGGACGGCTCATGATGAAGCGCATCCAGATCATCGATTCGCACACGGGCGGCGAACCCACGCGGCTCGTCGTGTCCGGCTTCCCCTCGCTCGGCAACGGCACGATGGCCGAGCGCCGCGACGTGCTCGCCCGCGAGCACGATCGCTATCGCACCGCATGCATTCTCGAGCCGCGCGGCAGCGATGTGCTGGTCGGCGCGCTGCTGTGCGAACCCGTGTCGCCGGAGGCCGCGGCCGGCGTGATCTTCTTCAACAACAGCGGTTACCTCGGAATGTGCGGGCACGGCACGATCGGCGTCGTGCGCACGCTGCATCACATGGGCCGCATCGAGCCGGGCGTGCACCAGATCGAAACGCCGGTCGGCACCATCGAGGCGACGCTGCACGATGACCTGTCGGTCAGCGTGCGCAACGTGCTCGCGTACCGCCATGCGAAGGCCGTCGACGTCGATGTGCCCGGATACGGTCCCGTGAAGGGCGACATTGCGTGGGGCGGCAACTGGTTCTTCCTGATCAGCGATCACGGCCAGCGCGTGGCCGGCGACAACGTGGCGGCGCTGACCGCCTATTCGTCCGCGGTGCGTGCAGGGCTCGAACGCGCGGGCATCACCGGCGCGAACGGCGGCGAGATCGACCATATCGAACTGTTCGCGGACGATCCCGAGGACGACAGCCGCAGCTTCGTGCTGTGCCCGGGCCATGCGTACGACCGTTCCCCGTGCGGCACCGGCACGAGCGCGAAGCTCGCGTGCCTCGCGGCCGACGGCAAGCTCGAACCGGGCGTCGTGTGGCGGCAGGCGAGCGTGATCGGCAGCGTGTTCCAGGCGAGCTACGCGCAGGCCGACGGCGGCATCGTGCCGACGATTCGCGGCAGCGCGCACCTGAGCGCGGAAGCGACGCTGCTGATCGAGGAAGACGATCCGTTCGGCTGGGGCATCGTGTCGTGAGCGAGACCCGGACCGACGTCGTCGTGATCGGCGCCGGCATCGTCGGCGCGGCGTGTGCGCATGAGCTCGCGCAGCGCGGGCTGCGCGTGCTTGTCGTCGACGACGCGAGCGGCGGCGCGACCGGCGCCGGCATGGGGCACCTCGTCGCGATGGACGACAACGCGGCGGAGCTCGCGCTGAGCCATTACTCGATCGAATTGTGGCGCGCGCTCGCCGGCGAGATGCCCGAAGGCTGCGCTTACCGCAACTGCGGCACGCTGTGGCTCGCGGCCGATGCGCATGAGATGGACCTCGCGCGCACCAAGCAGGCGACGCTCGCCGCGCACGGCGTGGCGGGCGAGCTGATCGACGCGGCGACGCTCGCGGGGCTGGAGCCGATGTTGCGCGCGGGCCTCGGCGGCGCGCTGAAGATCCCCGGCGACGCGATTCTCTATGCGCCCGTCGCCGCGAGCTGGCTGTTGCAGCGCGCGCCGGGCATCACGTTGCGGCGCGATTGCGCGGTGGCGGTCGACGGCCCGAGCGTGACGCTCGCGAGCGGCGACACGCTGCGAGCGGAGCGCGTCGTCGTCGCGAACGGCGTCGCCGCGCGCACGCTGCTGCCTGAATTGCCGCTGCGCCCGAAGAAGGGTCATCTGCTCATCACCGATCGCTACCCGGGCCAGGTGTCGCACCAGCTCGTCGAGCTCGGCTATGCGGCGAGCGCGCACGCGAGCGACGGCACGTCGGTCGCATTCAACGTCCAGCCGCGGCCCACCGGCCAACTGCTGATCGGCTCGTCGCGCCAGTTCGACACCGAGGACACGCGCGTCGAGCCGCCGGTCCTCGCGCGCATGCTGCGCCGCGCGGCCGGGTACTTGCCGGATCTGGCCGACCTCAACGGAATTCGCGCATGGACGGGCTTCCGTTCGGCGAGCCCCGACGGTCTGCCGCTGCTCGGCGAGCATCCGGCGCGGCCGGGCGTATGGCTCGCGGTCGGGCATGAAGGGCTCGGCGTGACGACCGCGCCGGGCAGTGCGCGGCTCGTCGCCGCGCTGATGACCGGCGAACGGCCGCCCATCGACATCGAACCGTATTTGCCGGGACGTTTCCTGACGACGTCCCCCGTAGCCGGAGCGCTTTCTTCATGATCATTCATCTGGACGGCCGCGCGCTGACGGTGGCCGACGGCGCGACCGTCGCGGCCGCCGTCGCGGCGAGCGGCGACGACACGACGCGCGTGTCGTGCACGGGTGCGGCGCGCGCGCCGTTTTGCGGTATGGGCATCTGCCAGGAGTGCAGGATGACGATCGACGGCCGCCGTCGTCTGGCTTGCCAGACGCTGTGCCGCGACGGGATGCGGGTGGAGCGCACGCGATGAAACAGGAACGACTCAGCGTCGACGTCGCCATCGTCGGCGCGGGCCCGGCCGGATTGTCGGCCGCGCGGGCCGCCGCACGAAGCGGCGCGACGATCGCGATCGTCGACGACAACCCGCGCGCGGGCGGGCAGATCTGGCGCCAGGCGGCGGGCGCGATGCCGGTGCCGGCCGCGGCGGAACGCCTTGCCGTGCTGCGTCAGCCGAACATCACGCATCTGGCGGGCACGCGCATCGTCGCCGAGACGCAGCCGGGCACGCTGCTGCTGGAGGACGACGAGCGCGGGTTCCTGCTCGAATTCCGCACGCTGATCGTGTGCTGCGGCGCGCGCGAACTGCTGCTGCCGTTCCCCGGCTGGACGCTGCCGGGCGTGACCGGCGCGGGCGGCCTGCAGGCGCTGATCAAGTACGGTCTCGACGTGCGCGGGCAGCGCACCGTGATCGCCGGCAGCGGCCCGCTGCTGCTCGCGAGCGCGGCGACGGCCCGTCAGGCCGGCGCGCAGGTGTCGCACGTGCTCGAACAGGCTGCGTGGAGCGATGTTGCCGGTTTCGGCGCGGGGTTGTGGCGCTGGCCGTCGAAACTCGCGCAGGCCGCGAAGCTCGTCACGGCCGCCTATCGGCCCGGCGCACACGTCGTCGAAGCGTTCGGCGACAAGCGGCTCGAACGCGTGCGGATCCGGCAGGGCGAGCGTGAAATCGAGGTCGACTGCGACCGGCTCGCGTGCGGTTTTGGCCTCGTGCCGAACACCGTGCTGCCGAGCCACCTCGGCTGCCGGATCGAGAACGGCGCGGTCGTGGTCGACGCGCACCAGCGCACGAGCCGCGACGGCTGTTTCGCCGCAGGCGAGTGCACGGGTGTCGGCGGCAGCGAACTGGCGATGGTCGAAGGCGAGATCGCCGGCTGCGCGGCCACCGGGCAGACGGCACCGCTGGCCGCGCTGTTTGCGCAGCGCGCGCGCTGGCAGGGATTCGCGGACGCGGTGCGCGAACGCTTCGCGATCCGCGAGCCGATCCGCCGGCTCGCGCGGCCCGATACGCTGCTGTGCCGATGCGAGGACGTGCGCTTCGACGCGGTCGCGCCGGCGTCGGGCTGGACGGCCGCGAAGCTGCAGACGCGCTGCGGAATGGGCGCATGCCAGGGCCGCGTGTGCGGTGCGGCCGCGCAGGCGCTGTTCGGCTGGACGCCACCAGTCCCGCGCACGCCGCTCGTGCCCGCGCGGGTCGGCACGCTGATGCTGGACGACACGGTGTCCTGCGACGGCCCCTGACGCGCCACGGTGAAACGGCCCGGTTCATGCCGGGCCGCCGCGCCGCTCATTCCACCTTCACTTTCTCCCATCCACCCACCTGCGGCGCCGCACAGGCACGCAGGCACTCGATCGCGGCGGCCACGGCCGCGCGATTCGCGCTGTCCGGATGCCAGTACATCGACACCGCACCTTGTCCCTCGAGCCGCATCGGCAGGATGCGGATCGCGTTCAGTTGCTCGAAGCGCCGCGCGGCACGATGCGACGCGACGCCCAGCAGGTCGGTGTTGTTCAGCAGCGTGAGGTTCAGGATCGACGAATTCGATTCGACGCAATGCGGCGGCTGCACGCGGCCGGCGGCCGTCAGCGCGACCTGCAGCGCGTTGTGCACCGGTGTGCCGGACGGCCAGACGATCCACGAGTGGGCCAGCACCTCGTCCCAGCCGACAGCGGCCGCGCCGACGAGCGGATGATCGGGCCGCGCGACGAATACCACCGGATCGACGTACAGCGCTTCGGCGTGCAGGTGCGGATCGACGGACGCTGAGCCCGAGCGGCCGACGACGATGTCGAGTTCGCCGCGCGCGAGTTGCGGCATCAGCTGGTTCATCGTGCTCTCCGCGAGCCGCACCTGCGCGCGCGGCATCCGCTTCAGCAACTGCGATACCGCGAGCGGCACGGTATCGGCCGCCGCGACGCCCGACGTGCCGATCGTGACCAGGCCGCTGCCGCCTTCACGCAACGCGGCCATGTCGTCGCGCGCGACGTCGAGCTGCGCCTCCACGCGGCGCGCGTGCTCGATCAGCGCATCGCCGTAGGCCGTCGGCCGCAGGCCGCGCGCGTGCCGTTCGAACAGCGGCAGCCCGACGTCTTCTTCCAGTTCCTTCAGCCATTTCGACAGCGCGGGCTGGGTGGTCGCGAGCGCCGCCGCCGACTGGCTCAGGTTGCCCGTGCTGGCCAGGCTCAGCAGCACCTGGAGGTGCCGCAATCGCAGCCGGTAGGTCCAGTCCATCGCGTGCTCCGTGTCGGAAGGTATATCAAAAATAATATGGATTAGATGATTTCGCCATTTTACCGGGTATGTCTGCGTCGAATATAAATGCGCTGACGGACCGAAGCACGCGGTCCCCGACCCGACACAGCGCCGACCGCGATCGGCCGCACCAAGGAGACATCATGACCAGCCGACACCCGGATACGTCGCGCGCCGACTATTACGCACGGATCGCCGAACAGCGCCTCGCGCCGTTGTGGGAGTCGCTGCACAACCTCGTGCCGAAAGCGCCGCAGCCGGCCGCGCAGGCCGCGATCTGGAAGTACGCGCAGGTGCGCGACCTGGTGATGCAGGCCGGCGGCGTGATCAGCGCGGAAGAAGCCGTGCGCCGCGTGCTGGTGCTGGAGAACCCGGGGCTGCCCGGCAAGTCGAGCATGACGCCGAGCCTGTACGCGGGCCTGCAACTGATCCTGCCGGGCGAGATCGCGCCGAGCCACCGGCATACGCAGTCGGCGCTGCGCTTCATCATCGAGGGCAAGGGCGCGTGGACCGCGGTGAACGGCGAGCGCACGACGATGCATCCGGGCGACTTCATCATCACGCCGTCGTGGGCTTGGCACGACCACGGCAACCCGTCGGCGGAAGACGGCGGCGAGCCGGTCGTGTGGCTCGACGGGCTCGACATCCCGCTGGTCGGGCACCTCGACGCAGGCTTCGCGGAGAACTACCCGGAAGCCGAGCAGCCCGTCAGCCGCGCGGAAGGCGACAGCTTCGCGCGCTTCGGCCACAACATGGTGCCGGTGCGCCATCGCGCGAGCGAGCCGACGTCGCCGGTGTTCAGCTATCCGTATGCACGCACCCGCGAGGCCCTTGACGCGCTGTACCGCAACGGCGAGCTCGACGCATGGGACGGCGTGAAGCTGCGCTATGTCAATCCCGCGACGGGCGGCTGGCCGATGCCGACGATCGCGACCTTCATGCAGTTCCTGCCGGCCGGTTTCGACGGCCGCACGTATCGCAGCACCGACGCGACGATCTACTGCGTCGTCGAAGGTAGCGGCACCGCGTACATCGGCGACGACGCGTTCGCATTCGAGCCGCACGACATCTTCGTCGCGCCGTCATGGGCGCGGTTGCGGCTGGCGGCCTCGTCCGACAGCGTGCTGTTCAGCTATTCCGACCGGCCGGTGCTGTCCGCGCTGAACCTGCTGCGCGAAGCGCGCGACTGACGCCGCCGATTGGCCCGAGTGGCCCGATTCTCCCGATATCCCCGATTCGTCCGATGCGCCGCGAAGGCGGCGCGCGGTCCTTCCTTCATGCCTACGCTGGAGCCGTTCATGACTTACGTTTTCCCGCCCGAAGCGCCGATGGCGCTTCCCGTCGCCGGCAGCGACGCCCGTTTCGCGGTACGCCGCGTGTACTGCGTCGGCCGCAACTACGCGGCCCATGCGCGCGAAATGGGCTTCGATCCCGATCGCGAACCGCCGTTCTTCTTTTGCAAGCCGGCCGATTCGATCGTGCCGGTCGCCTACGGCGAAACGCTCGATTTGGCATATCCGTCGCAAACGCAGAACTATCACTACGAAGCTGAACTCGTCGCGGTGATCGGCAAGGGCGGTTCCGACATTCCGCTCGAGCGCGCGCTCGAGCACGTGTGGGGTTATGCCGTCGGCCTCGACATGACGCGCCGCGACCTGCAGATGAAGATGCGCGAGATGGGCCGTCCGTGGGAAATCGGCAAGGCGTTCGACCGTTCCGCGCCGATCGGCCCCGTGCATCCGGCGAGCGAGGTCGGTCATTTCGAGCAGGCCGGCCTGTGGCTGACGGTCAACGGCGCGACGAAGCAGAAGAGCGACGTGTCGCACCTGATCTGGTCGGTCGCGGAAACGGTGGCCGACCTGTCGAAGTTCTTCCGCCTCGAACCGGGCGACGTGATCTTCACCGGCACGCCGGAAGGCGTCGGCCCGGTGGTCAAGGGCGACGTGATGAAGGTCGGCGTCGAGCGTCTCGGCGAATTGGCCGTGCGCGTGGTCTGAAGCGCGTTCTTCGATTTCCTCGAAAGGTCACATCGTGCAACTGCATAGCTTCTTCAACAGTTCGACATCCTATCGGGTACGCATCGCGCTCGCGCTGAAAGGACTGCCGTACGACACGCTGCCCGTGAACATCCGCACGGGCGAGCACCGCGAGGCTGGCTACGTCGCGCAGGTGAATCCGTCGGCGTCGGTGCCGGCGCTGGTCGATGGCGATTTTCGTCTCGGCCAGTCGCTCGCGATCATCGACTACCTCGACCAGATTCATCCGGCGCCGCGGCTGATTCCGCTGGAACCGCGGCGGCGCGCACGCGTGCTGGAATTCGCGACGCTGATCGCGTGCGACATCCATCCGGTCAACAACCTGCGCGTGCTGCGCTACCTCGACAGCGAACTGCAGGTCACGCCGCAGCAGAAGCGTGCGTGGTACCGGCACTGGATCGCGGAAGGCATGGCCGGCGCCGAGCGCCTGCTCGCACGCGCGGGCACGGGCCCGTGGTGTTTCGGCGCGGCGCCGACGCTCGCCGACATCTGCCTCGTGCCGCAGGTCGCGAACGCGCTGCGGATGGATTGCGACCTGAGCGCATATCCGCGCAGCCTCGCGGTTCATGAACACGCGCGACGCGAGCCGGCGTTCGAAGCGGCGCAGCCACAGCGGCAACCGGACTACGTCGCGTAACACGAAGGAGGAGACAGACATGGGCGAGACAAACATGACAGGCCGACGCGTACTCGTGATCGGCGGCGGCATCGGCGGGCTCGCGACGGCGCTGGCGCTCGCGCGCCAGGGCATTCGCGTGAAGCTGCTCGAACAGGCCGCGCAAATCGGCGAGATCGGCGCGGGCATCCAGCTCGCCGCGAACGCGTTCAATGCGCTCGACGCGCTGGGCGTCGGCGAGGCCGCGCGCGGGCGCGCGGTGTTCACCGACCGGCTGCAACTGATGGATGCGGTCGATGCGCGGGAAGTCGCGTGCATCGATACGGGCGCCGCGTATCGCGCGCGCTTCGGCAACCCGTATGCGGTGATCCATCGCGCGGACATCCACCTGTCGATCTACGAGGCGGTCAAGGATCATCCGCTGATCGAATTCCGGACCAGCACGCAGGTGTGCGGGTTCGAGCAGGACGGCAACGGCGTGACCGTGATCGACCAGCATGGCGAGCGTTATCGCGCCGACGCGGTGATCGGCTGCGACGGCGTGAAGTCCGCGATCCGGCAGGCGCTGATCGGCGACGCGCATCGCGTGACGGGGCACGTCGTGTACCGCGCGGTCGTCGACGTCGACAACATGCCGAAGGATCTGCAGATCAATGCGCCGGTCGTGTGGGCTGGCCCGCATTGCCATCTCGTCCACTATCCGCTGCGGGGCGGACGGCAATACAACCTCGTCGTCACGTTCCACAGCCGCGAGCAGGAAACCTGGGGCGTGCGCGACGGCAGCAAGGAGGAAGTGCTGTCGTACTTCGACGGCATCCATCCGCTGCCGAAGCAGATGCTCGACCGGCCGACGTCGTGGAAGCGCTGGGCGACCGCCGATCGCGACCCGGTCGAACGCTGGAGCGCGGGCCGCGCGACGGTGCTCGGCGACGCCGCCCATCCGATGACGCAATACATCGCGCAGGGCGCGTGCCAGGCGCTCGAGGATGCGGTGACGCTTGGCGCGGCCGTCGCACGAGCCGATGGCGACTTCGAGGCCGCGTTCGCGCTGTACGAACACGTGCGGATTCCGCGCACCGCGCGCGTGCTGTATTCGGCGCGCGAGATGGGACGGATCTATCACGCGAAGGGCGTCGAGCGGCAGGTGCGCAACGCGCTGTGGGTCGGACGCACGCAGGCGCAGTTCTACGACGCGCTCGACTGGCTGCACGGCTGGCGCGCGCAAGATTGCCTGAAGACCGTCGCCTGACGCGCTTCAGCCCGGATCCGGCGGCGCGCATTCCAACGACATCGCGCGCGACCGCCTTCATGGAGGAGACATCATCATGGCCGATACGCTGTCCATCGACGTCAGCGAATGGATCGACCGGCATCGCGTTGCGCCGTTTCAGGTCGCGATCGTCGTGCTGTGCTTCCTGATCGTCGCGATCGACGGTTTCGACACGGCATCGATCGGATTCATCGCTCCGGTCATTCGCGCGGAATGGGGGCTGTCGCCCGCGCAGCTCGCGCCCGTATTCGGCGCGGGGCTCGCCGGGCTGATGGCCGGCGCGCTCGTGTTCGGGCCGTTCGGCGACCGGTTCGGCCGCAAGCGCCTGCTGCTCGCCTGTGTCGCGTGCTTCGGCATCGCGAGTGCGGCGTCGGCAAGTGCGGGCGGCTTGAACGAACTGATCGCGTGGCGCTTCGTGACGGGCCTCGGGCTCGGCGGCGCGATGCCGAACGCGATCACGCTGACGTCCGAGTATTGCCCCGCGCGGCGGCGCTCGCTGCTCGTCACCACGATGTTCTGCGGCTTCACGATCGGCTCGGCGCTCGGCGGGCTCGCGGCCGCGTCGCTGATCGAACGAGACGGCTGGCGCGCGGTGCTCGTCGTCGGCGGCGCCGCGCCGCTGCTGCTCCTGCCGGTGCTCGCGTGGCGACTGCCGGAATCGGTGCGCTACCTCGTCAACACCGGCGCGTCGCGCGAGCGAATCGCGGCGATGCTCGCGCGCATCGCACCGGCCCCGCAACTCGTGCACGCGTCGTTCATCGTGCCGCGCGGCAAGCCGGCCGGGTCGCCGCTCGGCCGCCTGTTCGCCGCCGACCTGCTGCGCGGCACGCTGCTGCTGTGGCTGACGTTTTTCATGAGTCTGCTCGTCATCTACCTGCTGTCGAGCTGGCTGCCCACGTTGTTGCGCACGACCGGCGCGACGCTGCAGACGGCCGCGCGCGTGACCGCGATGTTCCAGGTCGGCGGCACGCTCGGCGCGATCGTGCTCGGCTGGCTGATGGACCGCTTCGATCCGCATCGCGTGCTCGCGTGCAGCTATGCGGCGGCGGGCGTGTTCGTCGCGGCGATCGGGGTGCTGGCCGCGTCGCCGGCGGGTGCGGCACTGGCCGTGTTCGTGGCCGGCTTCTGCGTGTCGGGCTCGCAGGTCGGCGCGAATGCGCTGTCGGCCGCGTTCTATCCGACCGAATGCCGGACCACAGGCGTGAGCTGGGCGAACGGGATCGGCCGCGGCGGATCCGTCGTCGGCTCGATGGCGGGCGGCGCGATGCTCGCGATGGGGCTGCCGCTGCCGACCGCGTTCGCATTCGTCGCGGTGCCGTGCCTGATTGCCGGGATCGCGATGCTGGTGCTTGGCGCGGTCCGGGCTGGCGCGAAGCGCGCGACGGCAGCCGAGGCAATTGCCGGCGAGCAGGCATAGTGGAGGCAGGGGGGGCGGCCATTGCCGATGGCGCCGTCCTCTGACGGCATCGAACGAAAGCACGAATCTACATTATATAAATGTATATAATGTAGATTCGTTAATCGTATTCCGTCACCCTCATGAACGCCGACCCTTCCACCGGGCTGCCCCAGCCCGACCAGATGCGCGCCGCCGCCGAATCGGCATGCGCGTTGCTCAAGGTGCTGTCCAATCCCGACCGGTTGCTGCTGCTGTGCGAGCTGTCGCAGGGCGAACGCTGCGTGAGCGATCTCGAGGCGCGGCTGGATATCCGCCAGCCGACGCTGTCGCAGCAGCTCGGCGTGTTGCGGGACAACGCATTGGTCCGCACGCGCCGCGAAGGCAAGAACATCCACTATTCGCTCGACAGCCCGGCCGTGATCGCGGTGATGGGCGTGCTGTACGAACAGTTCTGCGGCACGGCCGCGAAGGGGGCGCGCCATGCAGCTTGATGTGCTTCATTTCACGCCGTGGCTGTCGCTTGCTGGTGGTGTGCTGATCGGGCTTGCGGCGGCGTGGCTCGTTGCGTTCAACGGGCGGATCGCCGGGATCAGCGGCATCGTCGGCGGCTTGTTCACGGCCGGTGCAGCTGAGCGCGACTGGCGTGCCGCATTCGTCGCCGGGCTGATCGCCGCGCCGCTGATGATGCGTATCGCCGGTGTCGCCGCGGCGCCGCAGGTCGATGCGGGCTGGGGCGAGTTGCTGGCGGCCGGCCTGCTGGTCGGGATCGGTACGCGCTATGCGGGCGGATGCACGAGCGGTCACGGCGTCTGCGGGCTGTCGCGTGGTGCGGCGCGATCGATCGTCGCGACGGCGGTGTTCATGGTCGCGGGGTTTGCGACCGTATTCGTGCGACGGCACGTGATCGGAGGCTGACATGCAGGCAGGATTCGCGTTTCTGGCGGGGCTGCTGTTCGGCGCCGGACTCATCGTGTCGGGGATGGCCAATCCGCAGAAAGTGCTCGGCTTTCTCGACCTGGCAGGCCGCTGGGATCCGTCGCTCGCGTTCGTGATGGCCGGCGCGATCGGCGTTGCCGTGTTCGCGTTCGCTTGGGCGAAGCGTCGGACGCGGACGTTGCTCGGCCTGCCGATCCAGTGGCCGACCGTGCGGACGATTACCGTGCGCCTCGTCGCAGGGAGCGCCGTGTTCGGCATCGGCTGGGGGCTTGCCGGGTTCTGCCCGGGGCCGGCAATCGTGTCGATCGGACTCGGGTCGGTCAAGGGCATTGCGTTCGTCGTCGCGATGTTGATCGGGATGGCGTTGTTCGAGTGGATCGAGCGCACGCGGAAGGGGCGGTAGCTGGGTGGGGTTGCTGCGGGCGAAGTTGTCGGCTCGGTCGAGTCGACCCGACGCGGCGCCGGCGCCGGGACAAGTTCACGCTCGTTGCCGGGGGGGCGACACGGCGATCACATGACGATATCGGCGATGACGCGAGCAGCCGCGTCAGGGTTGCTCGCGCACTTGCCGCTCGCCGAGTAGCTGCCCGGACACCCGGTGCAGCCATGCGCGCCACACCGAGAACACGCCGGACCGAGCCTCGGGTTCCGCGACGGTTGCGGCGACCGGCCCGACACCGGCTGCGGACAATGCCACGTGACCGGCTGTCTCGATCGTCAGGCATTCGCCTTCGTCGAGCACGCGGCGAACGTAATGCGGCGTATCGGGTAACCAGTCGAGCCCGCCGTGACGCAACGTGACCGCGAGCGCGCCGTCGACCACGATGACCTGGCTGTCCTTGTCGAACCACGCAAAGTGGCTTTGCCCGGCGTCGAGCCGGATCTCTTGCGTCCGCATGGCGAGTCCTTTTCCTGGTTGCGCGGCCCGGCGACGGCGGGGCGACAGCGTGCAATCAGGTTAAGGAAACGCGTGCGGGCAGGACAGATTCAGGGGACGGGAATCTGTTACGGTGCAGGCGACGATCTTGATCCTCTGTATCGGTGTGTTTCCCCTGAATCTGTATCTGGCGTGCGCTGGGGCGCGCGGGCACGATGACCCGCATGACGCTCATCACAGACTCGTTCAGAACACCTTTGCCGATGGCCGGCGCGCCGCTTTACGAACGACTCGCCGAGCATTACCGCCGCATCATCGCGGCGGGTACCCTGTCGCCCGGCGACCGGATGCCGTCCGTACGCGCATTCATGGCACAGCACGGCGTGAGCCTGTCGACCGCGATCCAGGCATTTCGACGGCTCGAGGATACAGGCTGGTGCGAAGCCCGGCCGCGCTCGGGCTATTTCGTGCGGCGGCGCGCGGTCGCCGTGCTCGATACGCTGCCGGAAAGCGACGGCTCGCCGCTGAGCGTCGAGCCGCCGTTCGCGGGACTGCATGAACGCGTGTCGCGCGTGATCGATCGCGCGAATGCGATGCCCGATGCGCTGAATCTCGGCGGCGCGTCCGCGCTGGCGACGCTGTATCCGGCCGAGCGTCTGCAGACGCTGGCGATCCGGTTGCTGCGGCGCAAGCCGACGCTGCTGACCGACGCGGGGCCGGTTGGCGGGTCGCCCGAATTCCGGCAGACGATGGCAAAGCGCGCGCTGTCGTACGGCGTGGCCGTGTCGCCGGACGACGTGATGTCGACGAGCGGCGGCGTCGATGCCGTGAATCTCGCGCTGCGCGCGGTGGCACGCCCCGGCGACACGATCGCGATCGAATCGCCGGCCTTTTTCGGCTTGATCCAGCTGCTCGAAAGCCTCGGGCTGCGTGCGCTCGAGATCCCGGCCAGCCCGACGACCGGACTGTCGATCGAAGCGCTCGACGTGGCGCTGACCGCGTACCCGGACATTCGGGCCGTGGTCGTCGTGCCGAATCTGCAGAACCCGCTCGGCAGTGTGATGCCCGACGAACGCAAGGCCGCGCTGGTCGCGCTGTGCTCGCGCCGCGGGGTGGCCGTGATCGAGGACGAGCCTTATCGCGAGCTCGTGGAAGCGCCGCAGGTGGTGAGGCCCGTGAAGGCATGGGACCGTGACGGCACGGTGATCTATTGCCCGTCATTCAACAAGGTGCTGGCGCCCGGGATGCGGCTCGGCTGGATGAGCGCGGGCCGCTGGCATGCGCGCGTGAAGATGCTCAAGTTCGCGCACAGCCGGCACAACGCCGCATTGCTGCAGGCCGTCGCGGCCGAATTCGTCGGCTCGGGCGCGTTCGATCGCCACCTGCACCGGTTTCGCGAGCAACTGCGCGTGCAGCGCGATGTGACGATCGATGCGATCGCGCGCCATTTTCCGGCCGGCACGCGGATGAACCGGCCGCCCGGCGGCATGCTGCTGTGGATCGCGTTGCCGGACGGCGTGCGTTCCGAAGCATTGTTCGATGCGGCGCTGGCACGCGGGGTAAGGATCGCGCCAGGCGCGATCTTTTCGAACTCCGACCGCTTTGACGCGTATATCCGGCTTGCCTGCACGCGGGTGTTCGACACGGCACACGAAGCGGCGATCGAAACGCTCGGCCAGCTGATACACGACGCGGCGGCCGCCGCGTAAGCGGGACAGGTGTGGAGCGGGCCCGCGCGTTGGCTACCGGGCTGGGCGGTCGTGACGGGGGCACGCGCCGGCCGATCCGGCACGCCGCGTTCACCCTGGACGGCCGCCGCGCGGAGACGCGCCGACGATACGATTTCGGCGATTTCATCGGCTGACCGCATGCGCGGCGAGGTGCTGGCGGATCAGCGACAGGTAGCGATCGCCGACCGAGAAGTCGCGTGCGGCACGCGGCCGTTCCGCCTGGCGCAGCGTGGCCGGCGCGCTCATGCCCAGGTACCGACATACCGCCGACGGGAAAGGCTTGCGTGTATGCCCGAGCTGGCGCGCCGCGCGCTCGACGCGGGCGTCGCCAACCTGCGCACGCAGCCATGCCAGCACTTGGCGATCGGTGTCGTTGACGATACGGACCAGATGTTCCATCGCGCACCCCACTGTTCATAAATACAGTGCTGTAAATATAAACAGTATATGAGGCGGCCGCAAGCGGGCGCGCATCCGCCTGGCCGTTCGGTCAGCGTTCAGCGCATCGGCGCCGGTGTGCGGGCGGCCGGCGATCCGATAATCCGGGCGGCAGGCGCGGCGGGCGGGACGATTTTCGCGTAGCGCGCGTCGGTCAGCGTGCCGAGGAACGCGACGATGTCGTCGATTTCCGAGTCGGTGAGTGCGGGCTGCATGCCCGGCCGGCGGTTCATCGGCGTCGAATTGACGTTGATGTTGCCGCGATAGGCGGCCGGCACGTCGTCGAACGTCCTGGCGCCGTGATACCAGTAGCCCGGGTCGGTCGAGCGCGTGTTGTAGAACGCGACCGCGTCGCGCAGCGTCGTGAACACGCCGTTGTGCATGAACGTCTGCTTGACCGCGACGTTGCGCAGCCCCGGCGTACGCAGATAGCCACACCATTGCGTCGGCTCGGGCCAGCGCAGCCGTGCGGCCGTGTCGCACAGGCCGTTGTCGAAATGGCGCGGATCTCGGTTCGCGGGCAGCGCGCGGTTGCGCGGCACCGCGATCGCGTCGTAGCCGAAATCGGTGAAGAGCGAGCGCTCCGGCCGGCTCGACGTCTCCGTCAGCGTATGGCAACTCATGCAGTTGCCCTTGTCAGGATTGCGGAACAGCGCCAGGCCGCGCATCTCGGCCGGCGCGAGCGGCTTGCGCGTGCGCAGGTACGCGTCGAAGCGCGACGTGAACGGCGCCATGTCGTCGCTCTGCAGATACGCCTCAACGGCAGAGCCCAGCGCGCGCACCAGCTGTTCGGGGTCGCGCCGCACCGATGCGCCGAAACGCGCGGCGAGATCGTCCGCCAGTTCGGTGCCGTCGACCTTGCGTAGCAGCGCGGCCGGCGATCGATTGTTCATCTCGTTCGGATCGAACAACGGCCCGCGGATCTGTTCGGCGAGCGTGTCCGCGCGGCCGTCGCTGAAGAGTCCGCCGAACGGCGACGGCGCGGGCGCGTCGTCATCCTGGTAGAAGTGGCGGCGCGGCACGTAGCGCACGTAGAGCAGCGACGGGGCGTTGCGCAGGCTGAAGCGCCCGTGGCGGCTGCCTTCCGGTACGCCGGGCCCCGCGAGCGAAGCGGCCGACAATGTCGGCGCGAACGCGCGTCCCGGATCGTGGCAGCCCGCGCACGACATGCCGCGCGGCTCGGACAGCCGCGGATCGAAGAAGATCCGGCGGCCCAGCGCGACGAGCGTCGGATCGGGCGCGAAACGGGCGCCCGCCGCGTCGACCTTGCCGGTCACCTGCGGCGTGCCGTTGCCGATCGTGCCGACGACGCGCGACGGCACACCGGGAAGAAGGATCGTCTCGGACGGTGTGGCATGGGCCGCGAGCGCCGCGCCGGCGAGCAGGGCGGCGGCAAGCACGCGTATCGTCCGGCCACCGCCGGCGACCGGAACCGAAGCGCAAACCCGATGCTCGGCAGCGGTGGCCGACGAAACCGTCCGCATCCGCGAGCCGGCCATCCGTCGCCGGAGGCCGGTCGAATTCGTCAGATCATCACTCAATCGAACTTCGTCACTCACGGCGCGATGAACCCCGTCTTGTCGCATGCGAGCGTGTTGCCCGACTGGTCGCACGACGCGAGCAGCTTGCCGGCCGCCGAATACGCATGGAACACCCAGCCCGTCGCCGGCGCCGCGCGTCGCTCCATGATCAGGAAACCGAAGCTGTTGTGGTGTGACAGTCGTTCGATCACGGCGCCCGGCGCGGGCGTCAGGCCGGCCGGGAATGGATCGGGCAGCGCGACGTCGAGGTTGTCCCCGCCGTTGCCGGACACGATCGTCGCCGGATGCCCGGACGAGAAGTTGATCGCCTGGAAATCGTGCACGTGCCCGTGCAGCGCGACCTGGATGCCGGGCGGGTAGTACGCCTGCGCGTTCAGGCTCGCCATCACCGACTGCAGCGCGAGGTTGCCCGGCGCCGGCGTGCTGCCGGCGATCGGCGCGAATGCGAGGATCGGATGGTGGTTCGTGAAGATCGTCGTCGACATGCCGGCCTTCGACGCGAGTGACGCGACCGTCTGGAACTGCTTCTGATAGATGCGGAACTGCGCATCGGTCGTCTTCAGCGGATTGCGGCCGACCTTTGCGGTGTCGAACACAATCACTTGCGTGCCGCCGCCGAGCGACACCGCATACGGATCCGAGTAGTTCGCGTCGTCGTCGTTGGCCGGATCGTCGCACGAACGGGCTGCCGAATACGGGTGCGGATCGAGGAAGCGGTACCAGCCCTGTCCAGCCCGTGCGCATTCCTCGTGGTTGCCGCGCACGACGACCCACGGCGCCTTCGCGAACAGCGGCGCGGCCGGGCGGAACAGGTCGGCCTGCCACGTATCCCAGCCGTAGCCCCACGGGCTGTCCTTGCAGCCGGCGATGTCGGGCGGGCACGCGTTTTCGCGGTAGTGATAGTCGCCGACGTGCAGCACGAGGTCCGGCGACAGCTTCGCGACGCTCGCCGCGATCGTGTCGAACGGCCAGACCGTCGCGTCGTTGCACGCCTGCCATGCGTTGTCGGCCTTCTTCATCCGGCAGCCGGTGTCGGCGATGATCGCGATGCGCTGCGGCTGCGCTTTCGGCAGCGGCAGCGCGCGGCCCGCGACGCTCGCCGCCTGTGCATCGGTGGGCAGCATCGCTTCGCAGACCGACACCGGAAAGCTCGACGGTTTCGAGTCGGCCGGGGCGCTCGCCGTCGGACGTTGCGCGATGGTCGCGGCGCCGGCACGCAGCGTCATGCGCGACAGCTTGCCGTCGACGGACAGCTGCGGACACAGCGGATCGCTCGCGGACGCGGGGCTGTAGTTGGTGACCACGCGTGCGATCGCCTGGTTCGCATCGCCGATCTCGACCCACGCGGCCTGAACGTTGATCGCGGCACTGGCCGGGTCGGCGGGCGTATCGATGTGATTCGAACACGCGGACAGCGCCGCGAGGGCAACAAGCGGAGCGCAGCGCACGAACAGCGCGCGGGAGAGGAGTCGTCGCATGGGAGGCACCGTAGGAAAGCCGTCAACGATACGGAACGCGAATGTAAGAATTGTGAAGGATGGGGTGCGAAGACCGACGCGGCGCGCGAGTCGTGCCGCGTTCGCAGGCTTGACCTCAAGCCGGCTTGAAGCAGCATAGTTCGGATCACGGTCAACGATGCGGACAAAAGGAGAATCGACGATGGATGGAAACCGGACAAACGAAGCGCAGTCTGCGCTGTGGAATGGCCCGTCGGGGCTGGCATGGGTCGACGCGCAGCGCTCGCTCGACCGGATGTTCGAGCCGTTCGAGGCATTGCTCGCGGATGGGGCGGTGGCGGCGTCCTCGAGCAGCGTGCTCGACGTCGGCTGCGGTACCGGCGCGGTGACGCTCGCGATCGCACGGCGGATTGGCGCGCACGCGCACTGTACGGGCCTGGATATTTCGGCGCAGATGATCGCCGCTGCACGGGCACGCGTCGAACGCGAGGGCGTTGATGCCGACTTCGTGCATGCCGATGCGCAGACGCATGCGTTTGCGCCGGGGCAGTTCGATCTGATCGTGTCGCGCTTCGGTGTGATGTTCTTCGACGATCCGGTGCAGGCCTTCGCGAACCTGCGGCACGCGGCGCGCCCGAACGCGCAACTGCGATTCGTCGCATGGCGCGGCGCCGCCGACAATCCGTTCATGACGACGGCAGAGCGTGTTGCGGCGCCATTGCTGCCCGCCATGCCGGCGCGGCAGCCGGGGGCGCCGGGACAATTCGCGTTCGGCGACCGGCAACGGATCGCGTCGGTATTGTCGGACAGCGGCTGGGCCGACATCGCGATCGAGCCGATCGATATCGCGTGCGCGTTGCCGGTGTCCGAGCTGGACGACTACATCGCGCGACTGGGGCCGGTCGGGCTCGCGCTTCGTCAGGTGGACGACGCGACGCGCCGGCGCGTGATCGATACGGTTCGCGCTGCGTTCGGGCGCTATGTGCAGGGCGCGAACCTGTGCTTCGACGCGGCGTGCTGGCTCGTCACCGCGCGGGCGCCGTCTGCATGATGCATCGGGAAAATGGCAGCAGCCCGTTGTTCCGCATGCGTGTTGCCGTGCATGCGTGACGAGGCTGCGGCGCCGTGCAAAAGGCAGGTATCAGTCGCGCCTCGCACGCAACATCAGCCAGGCGCAGCCGGCCGCCACGAGCGCGAGCCCGAGCAGCACCGCCTCGACGCCGAGTGCGAAACCGGGCGGCATCTCGCCGCTGTTCGGCACGGGCGACAGGTTGGCGGTGATTGCGATCGCGCCGCCGGCCAGCAGCGCGATGCAGAAGATCCAGTAAACCTTGCCGCGCGGGGCGGCGGTGCGGATCCGCCACAGCGCAAGGCCGACGCCGCCGAGGTAAAGCACCGCGAGCGTCGCGAGCGCGATGAAGTCGCCGGTGCGATTGTTCAGGAGGCTGTTCATGGCATGGCTCCGTCCGCTGCCACGCGTCGGCTCGACGAGAGGAACGCAGAGGTCGGATTCATTCGGCCTCCGTTGCGTGTCCCGGCGCGCGGCTCAGCAGATGCGTACGCTGGTCGGCCGCGAGCGAGACGTAGCGTTCGTATTGACGCAGTACATCAGCGATCAGTTCGTCGCCGCGCAGATATTCGATGTCGTACCCGAGCCGGCCGTCCTCGAAGAACGTGACGATGCCGTACACGTGCGGACGCTCGGCATCCGGCTCGGCCGCTTCGCGTACCAGGAAGGCCGCCGCGGATTTCGCCGTCACGCGCGCGCCGTAGACGAAATCGCGGTGTTCCGCGGTCGGCACGGTTAGCCGCACCGCGTCGTCGCTGTCGCGCTGCACGTGTGCGTCGACGCCGCTCGAACGCAACTCGTCGGCGACCTTGCGCAGCGCGGGCTCGACGGTTTCCGCGACGAACTGGCGTGCGTCGGCTTCGGTCGTCTGCCGCAGGATGTGGGTCAGGCGATGGCGCCAGTGCTGGCCGGTCCAGAAGCTCGTCGCGGGCGCGACGTCCTGGGAATAGTGCGCGCGATCGGCCGCGAGCCCGCGCCACAGCCCGTAACACAGCGCGAGCATGATCAAGGCGACCGGCAATGCGGCGATCAACGTCATCGCCTGCAGCGCGCCGAGCCCGCCCGCGACCAGTAGCACGGCCGCCGTCACGCCCAGCAGCGCAGCCCAGAACAGCCGCTGCCAGACCGGCGAATGCGCGCTGCCGCGCGTCGCGATCTGGTCGATCACGAATGCGCCGGAATCGGCGGACGTGACGAAGAACACCGCGATCAGCACGATCGCGACGATCGACAGCAACTGCGGAAGCGGCAGGAAATCGAAGAAACGGAACAGCAACGCATCGACACTGCCGGCCGTTTGCGCGAGCGCGCCGGCCGCGCCATGCGTGTCGAGCCAGATCGCGCTGTTGCCGAACACGGTCATCCACACGAGATTGAATGCAGTCGGCACGAGCAACACACCGATCACGAACTGGCGGATCGTGCGGCCGCGCGAGATGCGCGCGATGAACATGCCGACGAACGGTGACCACGATACCCACCATGCCCAGTAGAGGATCGTCCAGCCGCCGAACCAGCCTTCTTCGCGCGGCGGCGCGTACGCATAGGTGCGGAACGACAGGTCGACGAGATTCGACAGGTACTGGCCGATGTTGTCGCCGAGCGCGCGCAGCAGGAACGACGTCGGGCCCGCGACGACCACGAACGCGAGCAACAGGAACGCCAGCAGCAGGTTCAGCTCGGACAGCCGCCGCACGCCCTTGTCGAGACCGCTCGCGGCCGATGCGCCGGCCAGGATCACGACGATCACGACGAGCCCGATGCGAAACGCGTTGCCGCTCGTATCCCAGCCGGCGACCGTATGCAGGCCCGCGCTCAACTGCATCACGCCGTAGCCGAGCGTCGTCGCGATGCCCGCGACCGTGCCGACCAGCGCGAACGCGTCGACCGCGTGGCCGATCCAGCCGTTCACGCGCTCGCGCAGCACCGGATACAGGCCGGAGCGCAGCGTCAGCGGCAAGTTGTAGCGGAATCCGAAATATGCGAGCACGAGCCCCATCAGCCCGTAGATCGCCCACGCATGAAAGCCCCAGTGGAAGAAGGTCATCAGCATCGCCTCGCGCGCGGCTGCCGGCGTGCCGGGGTCGACGGTCGGCGGCTTCAGGAAGTGCTGCATCGGCTCGCCGACGCCGAAGTACATGAGGCCGATGCCCATGCCCGCCGCGAACAGCATGGCTGTCCACGACAGGAAGCTGAACTCGGGCTCGGCGTCGTCGGGGCCGAGCCGGATGTTGCCGAAGTCGCTTGCCGCGATCAGCACGAGAAACACGAGGAACGTGGTGACGGCGAGTACGTAGAACCAGTCGAAGCGCGCGACGACCCATTGCTGGCCGGAGGAGAAGAGCGCGCCTGCTTCGTTCGGGCGCAGCGCGCACACGACGAGCAGTGCACCGATGACCGCGAGCGCGGGCAGCACGACCTGCGGCTTGAATGTCGTGCGGGGCGAGGAACGGGAATCTGGCATGGCTGGCATCCAGTTGTGGGCGCAACGAGGCGCGACGCCGCCCGGCGCGCATGGCGCGCGACGGACCCTGATACGGCGTGCGCCGAGTGTACCGCGGTGTCAGGACTGCATGAAGGGATATGCAGCAGGGATAAACCTGACGAATTGTAAGGTATCGGGGCGATCGCGAAAACCCGCACGCTGCGCGCTGCGTGCGAAAGAGGTCGACGCCGAACGTCAACGGGCGCCCCGGACGATGCCGGATCGTCCGGGGCTCGAGCAGGGGAGGCGCAGCCGTACGGGTTCAGAACGTCATGGCGATCCCGGCCATGCCGACGAACTGGCCGTGCGTCGTCGACGGCGTGAGCTGCTGCGAATCGCCGACGATCGGCGCCGCGTCGACGATATGGCCGGCACCCAGCGCGCCGAGCGTCCGCCCGCTCGAATGCGTGTACGCCTGCAGCGCATAGAGCGTCGTGCGCTTCGACAGGCTGTACGACTCCTTCAGCGAATACTGCTGGTAACGGGCCGCGTCCGACACGCCGTTCGCCTTCGACGCGAGCGTGTACGCGAACGCGCCGGCCACCGAGAAGGTCGGCGTGAAGCGGTACGCGGCGAGCGCGCCGTAGGTGTTGAACACGGCTGTGTCCGTGAACGCGGAGCCGTTGCCGGGCAGGTACTTCACGTTCGAGTAGTTGAGGCCCATCGTCAGGTTGCCGAGCGTGTAGTTGCCGGCCGCTGCGACCTGCTCGACGGCCTTCGCGGTCAGGTAGCCCTGGTTCAGCACGGACACCGCGAAGCTGCCCGAAGCCGCGGTCGCCGGATTGAGGAAGCCCGCCGACGAGCCCGAGCTGTTGATGCGCAGGTAGCCGGCCGCGATCCCGACCGGCCCGTTCGCATAGCGCAGCGCGGCGCTGAACGTGTTGCCCTTGCCGGTCGCGCCGGCGATGCCGCCGAACGCGTACATCGCGCTCGCGGTCAGCCCGGAGAAGGTCGGCGACGTGTAGGTGACGGAATTGTTTACGCGGATCGTCGTGTCGAGCCCGTCGATATCGCCCGGATGCGCGCCCGTCGCGCCGGTCAGCCAGCTGCTCGACGCGTACGGGCCGACCAGCAGGAAGTACGGCGTGTACTGGCGGCCGGCCGTCACCGTGCCGTAATGATCGTTGCGCAGCCCGACGAAGGCCTGGCGGTTGAAGATCGTGCCGGCGGCGGCTTGCGCGCCGGTGTTCAGGTTGAAGCCGGATTGCAGGTCGAAGATCGCGTGCGTGCCGCCGCCGAGATCCTCGTCGCCGCGCAGCCCGAACTTCGACGCATACAGGTTGCCGTCGCGCATGTAAATGTTCGAGTGGCCCTGCTGGTTGTTGACGTACGCGAGCGAATCGTCGACCACGCCGTACAGCGTCACGCTGCTCTGCGCATGGGCGGCGGAAGCGCCGAGCGACGCGGCCGATAAAATCAGGATTGCAGAATAGTGGTGCGATGCTTTCATTGACGATCTCCAAGTCTCTTCAGGGGCGGGAGGCTGATCGGCCTCCTCTTTGGTGGAGGGGCGGGCCGTGTGTGCGGCCCGCCCGATCTGAGGGTTCGGCGTCGTCCCGCGCTTGCGCGGTCAGTCGTCGAGTGCCACGACGACGCGACGCCACGCGCCGTCCCGCGCATCGTGTTCGACGCACGCACCGCGCACGGCAAGCGCGCACTGCAGCGATGCCGGCAGCAGGATCTCCACGCGCCCGGCAGGGCGGTTCATGCGGCCATCCCAGCGGACCGACACGCCGAGTTCACCGGACGCCGTGCGTCCGGTCTCGACGCGCCACAGCCCGTATTCGCCGTCGCGCCACGCTTCCGTTTCGCCGTCGTCCTCGACGCATTCGCCATACGCAACGCCGTCCTCGACGCGCGGCGCGACGAGGAAGCCGCGCGTGTCCGCGCGTGCGCCGAACCGTTGCTCGGCGACGTTCAGCGGCAGCACGCGGCCTTCGCGCAACAGCATCACCGGCGTGTCGAGCGGCGCGGGCAGCGTCACGTTTGCGCCGCCGTCGAACGACTGCGCGCTCGCGCAGCACAGCCAGCGCGCACCGGACGGCAGGTAGACCTCGCGCTCCGTGCGGCCCGGCTCGACGACCGGCGCGACCAGCAGCGCGTCGCCGAGCATCATGTCGTCGCATTCGTCGTAGCAGCGCGGGTCGCCGGGGAAGTCGCCGAAGGTCGGCCGCAGCACCGGCTCGTAGCGCGTAGTCGACAGCCACAGCAGGTGATAGAGGTAAGGCAGAAGCCGGTAGCGCTGCTTGAGCAGCGATGCGATCCGCGCGGTGATCTCCGGATACATCCACGGTTCGTTGACGGTTCCGTCGTCATTCCACGAATGGATGCTGAAGCGCGGCATGAAGATGCCGAACTGCACCCAGCGCAGCAGCAGCTCGGGCGACGGTGCGGGGCCGGAAAAGCCGCCGATGTCGTGACCGATGTTCGACACGCCCGACAACGCCAGCCCGAGGCCCATCTTCAGGTTGTAGCGCAGCGTTTCCCACGACGTGTAGTTGTCGCCGGACCAGGTCTGCACATAACGCTGCATGCCCGCGCCGCCGGAGCGCGACACGAGGAACGGCCGCCGCGCCGGCGCATGCGCGCGCTGTGCGTCGCGCGACGCGCGCATCATCAGCATCGTCTGCAGCACCTTCGCCTCGCGTGCGGGAAACGGCTGCCCGAAGCCGTGCGCGATTGCGTCGGGCGACCAGATCTCGTATTCGTTGTTGTCGTTCCACGTCGACTCGATCCCGTAGTCGAGCAGCGCCGACGTGACCTGCTCGCGCCACCAGTCGTAGGCGTCCGGTTGCGTGAAGTCGAGATACGCGCCAACCTCGTCCCAGAATTGCACCCATGCCGGTTCGCCGGATGCCGAGCGGATCAGCAGCCCGCGCCGCGCGGCGTCGTCGAACGCCGGGTGGTCGCGCAGCAGGCACGGCTTGATGTTCGCGCACAGGCGGATACCGTGGTCGCGGTAGTGCTTCACGAAACCCTTCGCGTCGGGAAACTTCTCGCGGTTCCAGTTGAACACGTAGCGCTTCTCGCCGATCGACGTATAGCCCGACGACAGGTGGAACGAATCGCACAGAATGTCGTGCGATTCGCACCGCTCGACGAACTGGTTCATCTGCCGCTGCGCGTCCGGCGCGTCGGTGTAGCTCATCGTCGAGCCCGAATAGCCGAGCCCCCATTTCGGCGTGCGCGCGGGGCGCCCGGTGAGCCACGTGAAGCGCCGCGCGGCCGTGAGCGGCGTGTCGGGCGACGCGATGAAGTAGTAGTCGAGATCGCCGTGCTCGGCGACGAAGTAGCGGTAGAGCCCGTGGTAGTTGTCGAGCTCGCGGCCCATGTCGAACGCGCAATCCGACAGCGTGTCGTAGAACAGCCCGAAGCCCTGGCACGCGTCGGGCGACCACGTGACATAGAACGGAATGTGCTTGTAGAGCGGGTCCGTGTGCTTTGCGCTGTAACCCATCGCGTCGATGTTGCGCATCTCGAAGCGCGCGCCGGTGCGGTCGAGGTCGCCCGCGCGCTCGCCGAGACCGAACACTTTGTCGCCGCGCTCGCGAGCGACGTAGTGATAGGCGCGATCGTCCCACCAGCCGAAGTTGTACGCCTGCGTCGCGCGATCGGCGAGCACGACGCGCCACGTGCCGTCGGCGCCGCGCATCGACCACGTGCAATGGCCGCCTTGCCGGCTTACCGCGAGGCGGATCTGCGCGGTTTCGATGCGCACGCCGCCGTCGTCTTCGACGAAGTCGTAGGCCGGCTGCGCGAAGCCGCTCAGGTCGAGACGGTCGCGCCCTTCGAGCGGCACGTCGTCGAGGCCCGGCGCGATGGTCCAGGTGCGCGGGTTGCGCGCCGTCGCGTCGGGCAGCACGCGCACGCGCACGATGTCGTCCTCGAGCACGAAGATCTCGAGCGTCGCGTCCGCGTCGGACGCGAGCAGCACACGGTTCGCCTGCCGGTCGGCGACGTGGAACACGGGCGGATGAAGAAGCGAAGTCATGAAAGCGATTCCTGGTGAAGACGGAGGTCAGGCGTGCTGCGCGAGCAGGCGTTCCTGCTTCGACTGCCCGCGGATCAGCACCGCGAGCAGCGTGACGCCGATGATGTCGAACAGGCCGAGGCACGCGAACAGCGGTGCGTAGCCGATCTTGTCGGCGAGCGCGCCGACCAGCAGCGAGAAGCCGAGCCCGCCGATCCATGCGGCCATGCCCGCAAAGCCGCTGGCGGTGCCGACTTCCTCGGGATCGAACACGTCGGCCGACAGCGTGTTGACGAGCGCGGAGATCATCTGGTGCGCGAAGCCGCCGACGCAGAACAGGCCAATGGCCGTGTACGGCGACGACACGAGCCCGATCATCGCCGGCCCGAGCATCAGCACCGCGCCGAGCGCGACGCCGGCGACGCGCGACCACACGAGCGGCAGCCTGAACCGGTTCGCGAGGTAGGGCGAGAGATAGCCGCCGGCGATGCCGCCGAGATCGGCCGCGAGAAACGGCATCCACGCGAACACGGCGATCTGCGCGAGCGCCATGTGGCGTTCGGTGGCGAGGTACAGCGGAATCCAGAAACTGAAGGTCTGCCACGCGGGTTCCGCGAAGAAGCGCGGCAGCGCGATCGCCCAGAAACGACGCGCGGTGACGACGTCGCGAATCCGGCGCTTCGACGCGGCCGGCATCGTGGCCTGACCGTCGCGGATCAGCGTGCGCTCCTGCGACGTGATGCGCGGATGATCGGCCGGCGACCGGTACTGCGTGTACCAGAGCGCGGCCCACACGAAGCCGAGCGCGCCGGTGACCATGAACGCGGATTGCCAGCCGAATCGCATCGACAGGAACACGACGAGCGGCGGCGCAATCGCGGCGCCGAGCGACGTGCCCGCGTTGAAGTAGCCGACCGCGACGGATTTCTCGCGATCGGGAAACCATTCGGCGACGGCCTTCATCCCTGACGGAATCGCGGCGGCCTCGAACAGCCCGAGCAAGCCGCGCAGGATGCCGAGCGACAGCCAGCCGGACGCGAAGCCGTGCGCGACGCCGACCACCGACCACAGCATCGCGAACAGCGCGAACCCGACCCGCAGGCCGATCAGGTCGACGATGAACCCGCATACCGGCTGCATGATCGTATAGCCGATCTGGAACGCCCCGACGATATACGAGTATTGCTGCGTCGAGATCGCGAACACCTGCTTCAGTTCCGGTGCGAGCACCGCGAGGGAATTTCGCGCAAGGTAGTTGAGGATCGTGCCGAGACATACCAGCACGATGATCCACCAGCGCAACGCCTTGACTGTTTTCACTGCTGTCTCCTGAGCCATGCAAGTCGCCCGGCTGGGGCGTCTTATGCGGTCATATTTGTACGATGTCAGATCTTCATGGGCGGCCGATTGACCTGTCTTCTACCGGAATTGGCGCATTCGATCGAACATTTCGCTGCTATTGAAAGCCAATGTTATCTGACGACTGATCATTTTCGAGCATCCTATGTTCGAATTCGAATCAGGTCAACGTGAATCTGCATTCGAACGAACATCCTCGGGGTATTCCCGATAGGTGCGCGGACGGGATCCTCGGTGCGTTGCGCGACGAGGGCGGCGAATGCCGGCTGGACGGCGATCGAGCGGTCGTCGCACGACCAATTGCATCAGGCGGGCCCGGCAGGGAGCGTGGGAACCCTGATGAAAATTTATTTTTTTCCGGTCGGCAGATTGTGTAAATTGATTTTCATCAACCTTGCAAAACCATTCGCAATGACGTCTCTCGTTCCGCACGATGCCAGTCACGAGGAATCCGCGATCGCGGAGCGCATCGCCTCGGCCATGCCGCGGATGACGCCAATCCACCGCCGGATGGGCGAGTTCGTGCTCGCGAATCCGTTTCGCGCGGCGACGATGCGGATCGACGAGCTGGCGCAGGCCGTGAATGCGTCGATCGCGACCGCGAACCGCTTCGCGAAGGCGCTGGGTTTCGACGGCTATCCGGCGATGCGCGCGGCGCTCGTGCGCGGCTTTGAGGCGACGCTCGGCCCGGTCGAGCGGCTGCGTTCCGCGCAGGAGCAGGAACAAGAGCAGGGCGTGCGCGGCGCAGCGTGGATCGACGCGGTGTTCGACCAGGCCGTCGCGAACATCGAGAACACGCGTGCGCAGCTGGATGCGGCCGACGTCGAGGCGGCCGTCGAGGCGATCGTCGGCGCGCGGCGCGTGCTGATTCTCGGCGCCGGTTCGAGCGCGTTTCTGACCGGACTGATGGAACACGGATTGTCGGTGTGTCACGACAACGTGCAGTCGCTCGCGTTGCTCGGGGGACCGTCGCATGCGGCGCGGCGCCTGTATACGGCCGACTCGCGCGATCTCGTGATCGCGCTCGCGTTTCCGCGCTACGTCAAGGACACGATCGAGCTGGCCCGCCGCGCGGCCGCGCGCGGCGCGCGCGTGCTTGGCATCTCCGACGGGCCCGGTTCGCCGCTTGCACCGATCGCGTCGCTGAATCTGTACGTCAAGGCCGAACGGCGTTTCGCGGCCACGTCGGAGGCGGCCGTGCTGACGATGATCGAGGCGCTGATCGACGCGGTCGCGCTGCGCACGCACCGCTCCGCGAAGTCCGCCGCCGAAATGACCGAATTCCTGTTGCCGTGGCTGATCCACCCGCAAGCGGTGCCGCCGGCCGCCAACCCTTCTTCCTCCGGTACGAAAAAATCATGACTTCACCCGCGATCGTCGCGATTCATGGCGGTGCAGGCACGATCCTGCGCGATGCGATGGACACCGACACCGAACGCCAGTACCGCGCCGAACTCACCGCGATCCTGCTGGCCGCGCAACAGGTGCTCGCCGATGGCGGCAGCGCGCTCGACGCCGTCACCGTCGCGGTGCGGCTGCTCGAGGACTGTCCGCTGTTCAACGCCGGGCGCGGCGCCGTCTATACGGCCGAAGGCAAACACGAACTCGACGCGGCGGTGATGGACGGCACGACGCTCGCGGCCGGCGCGATCTGCTGCGCGACCCGCGTGCGCAATCCGGTGCTCGCCGCACGGCGCGTGATGGAGGCGAGCGAGCACGTGCTGCTGGCAGGCGCGGGCGCCGACGCGTTCGCGGCCGCACAGGGCCTCGAACTCGCCGAGCCCGGCTACTTCGACACCGAGGCGCGTCATGCACAGTGGGTCAAGGCGCGCGCGGCGGCCGGCACGATGCTCGATCACGACGCCGCGACCTTCGCGTTCGGCGCCGGGCAGCCGGCCGAGCCGCTCGATCCCGATCGCAAGCACGGCACGGTCGGCGCGGTCGCGTGCGACGTGCACGGCCATATCGCGGCGGCGACGTCGACCGGCGGCATCACGAACAAGCAGCCCGGCCGCGTCGGCGATTCGCCGATCATCGGCGCCGGCTGCTATGCGGACGACGCGACCTGCGCGGTATCCGCGACGGGCACGGGCGAGATGTTCATCCGGCTCGCGACCGCGCATGACGTGGCCGCGCAGATGGCCTATCGCGGCGCATCGCTCGCCGATGCCGCGCACGACGCCGTGATGAACAAGCTGTCGCGCCTGGCCGGGCGCGGCGGGATCGTCGCGGTCGACGCGCACGGCAACGTCGCGATGCCGTTCAACACGGAAGGGATGTATCGCGGCTACGCGCGCGTCGGCGAGACGCCCGTGGTCGGCATCTATCGCGACGATGCGGCCTGATTCCGGATCGTACGAGGAGACCTTCGCATGACTTCGAGCCGAACCCCGTCCGCGCTGGTGCTGCCGGAGCAGCGCGTCGTCGCCGTCGACGACCTGTCGGTCATGTTTCGCCGCGAAAACGCGACGTTCGATGCGGTGCGCAACGTGTCGTTTCACGTCGATCGCGGCGAGACGCTCGCGATCGTCGGCGAGTCGGGCTCCGGCAAGTCGGTCACGTCGCTCGCGCTGATGCGGCTCGTCGAGCATGGCGGCGGCGAGATCACGAGCGGCCGGATCGCGTTGCGGCGTCGCGGCGGCGTGCTCGTCGACCTCGTGCAGGCGAGCGCGGCGACGATGCGCGGGATCCGCGGCGCGGACATCGCGATGATCTTCCAGGAGCCGATGACGTCGCTGAACCCGGTATTTACGGTCGGCGACCAGATCAGCGAGGCGATCGCGCTGCACCAGTCGAAGAGCGCGACCGAAGCCCGCGCGGAAGCGTTGCGGCTGCTCGATCTCGTGCGCATTCCGGAGGCGCGCCGCGTGTTCGCGCGCTATCCGCACCAGTTGTCCGGCGGGATGCGGCAGCGCGTGATGATCGCGATGGCGCTGTCGTGCCGGCCCGCGCTCCTGATCGCCGACGAACCGACGACCGCGCTCGACGTGACGATCCAGGCGCAGATCCTGCAGCTGATCCGCGGCCTGCAGGACGAAATGAACATGGGCGTGATCTTCATCACGCACGACATGGGCGTGGTCGCCGAGGTGGCCGATCGCGTGCTCGTGATGTATCGCGGCGAGAAGGTCGAGGAGGGCGAGTCCGAACGCATTTTCGCGACGCCCGCGCATCGCTATACGCGTGCGCTGCTCGCGGCCGTGCCGCGGCTCGGCTCGATGCAGGGTACCGATAACCCCGAGAAATTCCCGCTGCTGAAGGTGGACGGCGCGAGCGCGGCCACGCCGGCACCTGCCGCGAACGACGCGGTCGCGGCCCCCGTCGCCGGGCAGCCGCACGTCGATCCGGCCGCGCCGCCGATCCTGCGCGTGCGCGATCTCGTCACGCGGTTTCCGGTGAAGAGCGGCGTATTCGGCCGCGTGTCGCAATACGTGCACGCGGTCGAGCGCGTGAGCTTCGAGCTGCGCGCGGGCGAGACGCTCGCGCTCGTCGGCGAATCCGGCTGCGGCAAGTCGACCACCGGCCGCTCGCTGCTGCGCCTCGTCGAATCGCAGAGCGGCTCGATCGAATTCGACGGCCGCGACATCAGCGCGATGAAGGGCCATGACCTGCAGGCGCTGCGCCGAAACATCCAGTTCATCTTCCAGGATCCGTTCGCGTCGCTGAACCCGCGCCTCACGGTCGGTTTCTCGATCATGGAGCCGCTGCTCGTACACGGCGTCGCGAGCGGCCGCGAAGCGCAGGCGCGCGTCGACTGGCTGCTCGAGAAGGTCGGCCTGCCGCCGGAGGCGGCACGCCGCTATCCGCACGAATTCTCGGGCGGCCAGCGTCAGCGGATCGCCATCGCACGCGCGCTCGCGCTGAATCCGAAGGTCGTGATCGCCGATGAATCGGTGTCGGCGCTCGACGTGTCCGTGCAGGCGCAGATCGTGAACCTGATGCTCGACCTGCAGCGCGAGCTGGGCGTCGCGTATCTGTTCATCTCGCACGACATGGCCGTCGTCGAGCGCATCAGCCATCGCGTCGCGGTGATGTATCTCGGCCAGATCGTCGAGATCGGCCCGCGCCGCGCGGTGTTCGAGGCGCCGCAGCATCCTTATACGAGGAAGCTGATGAGCGCGGTGCCGGTGGCAGACCCCGCGCGCCGGCATGCGCCGCGCCAGCTCGCGGCGGACGAGATTCCGAGCCCGATCCGCGCGGTCGGCGACGAGCCGATCGTCGCGCCGCTCGTTGCGGTCGGCCCCGATCATTACGTCGCGACGCATCGCGTCGGCGGCGCGTATTGATTGCACGGCGAGTCGGATATGGACCGCAGCTGCGCACGCGCCAGGCAACGGCGTCATTTTCCCGAGCGGATGCAGTCACGCCGCGATTTCCACCACGCGTTACCGAATCATCCACAGGAGCCAGACAAAATGAACAAGTCGCATTCGTTCCCGATGTTCCGTCCGCGCGCGTTGTTCGCCGCGGGGGCAGGCGCGCTCGCGCTGTCGGTCGCCGTGCCCGCGTTCGCGCAACAGAACGTCGTGGTCGCCGTGTACTCGACGTTCACGACGATGGACCCGTATGACGCGAACGACACGGTGTCGCAAGCTGTCGTCAAGTCGTTCTACGAAGGGCTGTTCGGCTTCGACAAGGACATGAAGCTCGTCAACGTGCTTGCGACGAGCTACCAGGCGTCGCCCGATGCGAAGGTCTACACGGTCAAGCTGCGCCCGGGCGTGAAGTTCCACGACGGCACGGATTTCAACGCCGACGCGGTGAAGGCGAACTTCGACCGCGTGACCGATCCGGCGAACAAGCTGAAGCGTTACGGGCTGTTCCGCGTGATCGAGAAGACCGAGGTGGTCGATCCGATGACGGTGCGCTTCACGCTGCGCGAGCCGTTCTCCGCGTTCATCAACACGCTCGCGCACCCGTCGGCGGTGATGATTTCGCCGGCCGCGCTGAAGAAGTGGGGGCGCGACGTGTCGCTGCATCCGGTCGGCACGGGCCCGTTCGAGTTTGTCGAATGGAAGCAGACCGACGACATGAAGGTGAAGAAGTTTGCCGGCTACTGGAAGAAGGGCTATCCGAAGGTCGATTCGATCGACTGGAAGCCGGTGGTCGACAACAACACGCGCGCCGCGTTGCTCAAGACCGGCGAGGCCGATTTCGCGTTCACGATCCCGTTCGAGCAGGCTGCCGACCTGAAGAGCAATCCGAAGGTCGAGCTGATCGAGCGGCCGTCGATCATCCAGCGCTACATCTCGCTGAACACGCAGAAGAAGCCGTTCGACAATCCGAAGGTGCGTGAAGCGCTGAACTACGCGGTCAACAAGGAAGCGCTCGCGAAGGTCGTGTTCGCCGGCTACGCAACCCCGCAGACGGGCGTCGCCCCGGTGGGCGTCGAATACGCGACCAAGCTCGGGCCCTGGCCGTACGATCCGGCGAAGGCGCGCGCGCTGTTGAAGGAGGCCGGGTATCCGAACGGCTTCGAGTCGACGCTCTGGTCCGCGTACAACCATTCGACGGCGCAGAAGCTGATCCAGTTCGTCCAGCAGCAGCTCGCGCAGGTCGGCGTGAAGGTGCAGGTGCAGGCACTCGAGGCCGGCGAGCGGGTCGCGAAGGTCGAGAGCGCGCAGGATCCGGCGACGGCACCGGTGCGGATGTACTACAGCGGCTGGTCGGCCTCGACGGGCGAGGCGAACTGGGCGCTGTCGCCGCTGCTCGCGTCCACGTCGGCGCCGCCGAAGCTCTACAACACCGCGTACTACAAGAACGGTGCGGTCGACGACGATCTCGCGAAGGCGCTCGAGACGACCGACCAAGCGAAGAAGGCCTCCCTGTACGCTGACGCGCAGAAGCAGGTGTGGGCCGACGCGCCGTGGATCTTCCTGGTGCAGGAGAAGATCGTCTATGCGCGCAGCAAGCGCCTGCACGGCATGTACGTGATGCCGGACGGCTCGTTCAACTTCGACGAAATCTCGGTGAAATGACGGCGATTCGCCCGTTGTGCGGCGCCGGCGGCGCGAGCTGCCGGCGCGCTGATTCGATCGGTGCCCCATGCTGAATTTTCTCGTCAAACGCCTGTTCGGCCTGCTGCCCACGCTCGCGATCGTCGCGGTGCTGGTGTTCCTGTTCGTGCACCTGCTGCCGGGCGATCCGGCGCGGCTCGCGGCCGGCCCGGAAGCCGACGACGCGACGGTCGCGCTCGTGCGCGCCGATCTCGGGCTCGACCGGCCGCTGCCGGCGCAGTTCGCGAACTTCTTCGTGAAGATCGCGCACGGCGATTTCGGGACGTCGACGCGCAGCAAGCGTCCGGTGTCGACCGAGATCGGCGAGCGCTTCATGCCGACGCTGCTGCTGACGCTCATCAGCATGGTCTGGGCGACGGCGTTCGGGATGGCGATCGGGATCGCGTCGGCGGTATGGCGCAACCGCTGGCCCGATCGCCTCGGGATGACGATCGCGGTCTCGGGCATCTCGTTTCCGGCGTTCGCGCTCGGCATGCTGCTGATGGAGATATTTTCGGTGAAGCTCGGCTGGCTGCCCGTCGTGCCGGACGGCACGTGGAAGAGCTACGTGCTGCCGTCGCTGACGCTCGGCGCCGCGGTCGCGGCCGTGATGGCGCGCTTCACGCGCGCGTCGTTCGTCGAGGTGCTCAACGAGGACTACGTGCGCACCGCGCGCGCGAAGGGTGTGCACGAGCCGATGGTCGTGCTCAAGCATTGCCTGCGCAACGCGATGATCCCGGTCGTCACGATGATGGGGCTGCAGTTCGGCTTCCTGCTCGGCGGCTCGATCGTCGTCGAGGCCGTGTTCAACTGGCCGGGGCTCGGGCGCCTGCTGGTCGACGCGGTGACGATGCGCGACTACCCGGTGATCCAGGCGATCGTGCTGCTGTTCTCGCTCGAATTCATCCTGATCAACCTGACCGTCGACGTGCTGTACGCGGTCATCAACCCGACCATCCGGTTCAAGTGAGGCGCGCATGAACGCGACTGTCCAGCCCGCGGCGTCGGCCGCATCGAGCGCGATCCGCACGCCGTGGCGCGAATTCTGGCGCAAGTTCCGCAAGCAGACCGTCGCGCTGGTCGCGGGCGGTTTCGTGCTGGGGCTCGTCGTGCTCGCATTCGTCGGCCCGCACATCGTGCCGTTCGATCCGGAGAACTATTTCGACTACGACGCGCTGAACGCCGGTCCGTCGGCCGTGCATTGGTTCGGCGTCGACTCGCTCGGCCGCGACATCTTCAGCCGGATCGTCACCGGCACGCGCATCTCGCTCGCCGCGGGCTTCTTCTCGGTCGCGCTCGGCGCGCTCATCGGCACGTTCTTCGGGTTGCTCGCGGGCTACTACGAAGGCTGGTGGGACCGCATCACGATGCGCGTGGCCGACGTGCTGTTCGCGTTCCCGGGGATCCTGCTCGCGATCGGCGTGGTCGCGATCCTCGGCAACGGGATGGTCAACGTGATCTGCGCGGTCGCGATCTTCAGCATTCCGGCGTTCGCGCGGCTCGTGCGCGGCAACACGCTGATGCTCAAGCACATGACCTACGTGGAAGCCGCGCGCAGCATCGGCGCGTCCGACTGGACGATCATCATGCGGCACATTCTGCCGGGCACCGTGTCGTCGGTCGTCGTGTACTTCACGATGCGGATCGGCACGTCGATCATCACGGCCGCGAGCCTGTCGTTCCTCGGGCTCGGCGCGCAGCCGCCGACGCCGGAGTGGGGCGCGATGCTCAACGAGGCGCGCGCCGACATGGTGACGGCGCCGCACATCGCAGTCTTCCCGAGCCTCGCGATCTTCCTGACCGTGCTCGCGTTCAACCTGCTCGGCGACGGACTGCGCGACGCGCTCGACCCGAAGCTGGAGCGGCGCTGATGCGTGCGGTTCCGATGTGGAGCACGACGCTGCCGGCCGGGCCGCGCGGCACGATTGCCGACGTGCCGGGCGTGACGGTCGGCCATGCGACGCTCGATGCCGGCGACGTGCAGACGGGCGTCACCGTCGTGAAGCCGCATCCGGGCGACCCTTACCGCAGCAAGGTGCCGGCCGGCGCGGCCGTGATCAACGGCTTCGGCAAGAGCGTCGGGCTCGTGCAGGTCGACGAACTCGGCACGCTCGACACGCCGATTGCGCTGACCAACACGTTCGGCGTCGGCGCGGTCGCACAGGCGCAGATCCGCGCGGCGATCGCGAAGAATCCGCACATCGGCCGCGACTGGCCGACCGTCAACCCGCTCGTGTTCGAGTGCAACGACGGCTATCTGAACGACATCCAGGCGTTCGCGGTGACGGCCGCGCATTATGAAGAAGCCTGCAATACCGCGGCGCGCGACTTCGCACGTGGCGCGGTGGGCGCCGGGCGCGGGATGTCGTGTTTCGACCTGAAGGGCGGGATCGGCTCCGCGTCGCGCGTGGCCGTCGCGGCCGGCAGGCCGTACACGGTCGGCGCGCTGGTGCTCGCGAATTTCGGCCGGCTGCCGATGCTGACGCTCGGCGGCGTGCCGCTCGGGCGCATCGCCGCGCAGCGCCGTGCCGCCGTGGACGCGCAGGCGGCGGCGCCGGAGCAAGGCTCGATCATCCTGCTGCTGGCGACCGATGCGCCGCTCGACGCGCGGCAACTGTCGCGGCTCGCCCGTCGCGCGGGCGCGGGGCTCGCCCGCACCGGTTCGGTCTACGGGCACGGCAGCGGCGACATCGCGCTCGCCTTTTCGACCGCGTACACGATCGCGCACGATGCGTCGACCATCGCGCTACCGGCCCTCGTGGCCGATGCGGCGCTCGATCCGCTGTTCATGGCCGCGGCCGAGAGCGTCGAGCACGCGATCGCCGACGCGCTGCTGCAGGCCGTGACCGTGACCGGGCGCGACGGCCACGTGCGGCAATCGCTGCGCGACGTGGTGCCCGATCTCGATCGGTTATTCAACGAAGGTAACGAGGGACGTCCGATCCATTCATGAAGATACTCATCTCGACCGACATCGAGGGTGTCGCCGGCGTGTTCGCCATCGAGCAGACGCGTGCCGGCAATCCGGAATACGAACGTGCGCGCCGCTGGATGACCGCCGAGGCGAACGCGGCGATCGAAGGCGCGTTCGCCGGCGGCGCGCAGGCCGTCTGGGTCAACGATTCGCATGGCGGCTTCCGCAATCTGCTGCCCGACGGGCTCGATGCCCGTGCCCGCGTCGTGCTCGGCAAGCCGCGCATGCTGGGGATGATGGCGGGCCTCGAACAGCAGCCCGACCTCGTGTTCATGATCGGCTTTCACGCGAAATCGCAGACGCGCGGCGTGCTTGCGCACACCATCAACAACTTCGCGTTCACGCAGGTGTGGCTGAATGGCGTCGAGCTCGGCGAAGCTGGGCTGTACGGCGCGCTGGCGCGCGAATATGGCGCGCACGTCGCGCTGGCGTCGGGCGACGACGTGTTCGCCGAGGAAACCCGGCCGTTGTTTCCGGACGCGCGTTTCGAGACGGTCAAGACGGCCGGCGGCGCATCGAGCGGCGACACGCTCACGCCGGCAGCGTCCTGCGCGCGCATCGCGACCGCCGCACGCGAAACGGTCGCGCACGCGCTGTCGTCCGGCTGGCGCGCGGGTGCGCATCGGCCCGCGCCGGCTGCTTGCACGCTGCGCGTGCAGACGGCCGCGCTCGCCGACCTGTTCTGCGTGCTGCCGTCGCTCGAGCGGGTCGATGCGGTGACGCTGCGCTTCGACGGGCCGTCGGTGGAGCACGTGGTGCGCACGCTGAACAGCCTGTCGGCCATGTCGTTCATGCTGCGGTGATGCGTGCCGATCGGATGCCGGACCGCGAGCTCGTCGCTGAAATCCGCGTCGGTCCGTGCCCCACGAGATGAAACGTATTGGGCATCTCCGCTCCGATGAAGTCGCTATCCGGCCGATTCGGCCGTCGGGTCTCGCGGCCGTCCGGTCGCGCAAGCGTGGAGCGGATCGTAGACCGATCGAAGGTGCCCCGCCTTCGCTGTCGGGTCACTCATGATGGAATTCGGGCCTTGAGAAATACGCTGCTGGATCCCTACGAACATATTCCGCGTAGCGTCGTGGCGACCGCCAACGACTACGCGGCGGGTACGACGTTTCCGGAGCGCGCGCACGGGCGCGGGCAGTTCGCGTTTGCGTCGCGCGGCACGATCGGCGTGTCGACGCCGCACGGCCGCTGGCTGGTGCCGCCGCAGCGCGCGTGCTGGGTGCCGGCCGGCGTGCGGCACGAAATGACGATGACCGGGCCGGTCACGATGCTCAACGCGTTCGTGTCCGAAGACGCGGCCCGGGCCGCAGGGCTGTCGGACCAGTGCGGCGTATATGGGGTGTCGCCGCTCTTGCGGCAGTTGATCGACGATGCGATCGACCTGCCGGCGATGTACGACGTCGACGGTCGGGCGGGCAAGCTGATGGCGCTGCTGATCGCGGAAATCGCGCAGATGCCGCGGCTGTCGCTGCACGCGCCGCTGCCGACCGATGCGCGTCTGGGGAAGATCTGTCGGCACCTGTTCGCGTCGCCGTCGATCGCGGCCGATCTCGACCGGATGGCGACCGATGTAGGCGTGAGCCGGCGCACGTTTACGCGGCTGTTCCGCGCGCAGACCGGTATGAGTTTTGCCGCGTGGCGTCAGCAGGTCTGCATGTTGGCGGCAATTACACGGCTGAGCGACGGGCAGCCGGTGACGCGTGTCGCGCTCGATCTCGGATATGCGAGCGCGAGCGCCTTTACGTCGGCGTTTCGCCGCATTCTCGGCGAAACGCCGAGCCGGTATCTGGAGGCGCGCCGCTAGCCGGAACCGATACGGCGGCGGGGCGCGGCGCAGTGCTTCGGTCATGGACGAAAAAAACGCGCCTGCCAGGTTTCGGTCAGACGCGCTTAAAGGCACTCGGTTAGAAAAAATGCGAGACAGCCAGTGGGCCATGTTCGCGCATCGAGTCGTGAAATTATTGCTTGATCCGATTCAATTCCATCGGTGGGCTGCGGATAGCGAAGCATACGCCGCATAACGCACAAACGATATCGCGCGGCCCCAACGATTCATGTGCAGTCGCAGCATGCGTTTTAATCGCACGTTCGATTTCGGGGTCCGAAGCAGGCAACCGCGAGCGTTCGACGATCCTGACCGGACGTGCTGCGGCGCGGCATCGAATGTTGGCCCCCGAAAACGAAAACCGCCGCGCGCCGCGATACCTGTTGGTATCGCGCCACGCGGCGGTTCGGTGCGATCAGCCGGCCGGCGCCGGCTCGCGCGTCACACGTCGAAGAACACGGTCTCGTCCGGCCCCTGCATGTGGATGTCGAAGCGGTACACGACGGGCCGGCCCGGTTGCGCGTCGCGCTTCGCGACGAGCGTCGAGCGGCGTTCGGCCGGCACCAGGTTCAGCACCGGATCGGCCGCGTTCGCGGCAGCTTCGTCGTCGAAATACACGCGGGTGAACGCGTGGGTCAGGATCCCGCGCATCATCACGGTCACGTTGACGTGCGGTGCTTCGTCGGCGGTGATGCGGCCAGGCTTCACCGTCGGTACCACGAAGCGGTTCTGCACATCGGTGCCCGTGCCGACGCGTGCGAAGCCCGTGAAACCGGACTTCGCGATGTCGTCACGCGACGCGGGATAGCGACCCGCCGCGTCCACCTGCGTGAATTCGAGCACCGCGTCGCTGACGACGTTGCCGTCGCCGTCGAACACCTGTCCGACCAGGAGCACGTGCTCGCCTTCGGCCTCCGGCGTGGCGATCGTCGGCGTGAACAGGCTCTTCAGGTCGTAATCGTATTGCTGCGGGCACAGGCCGTACGCGAAGTACGGGCCGACCGTTTGCGAAGGGGTTTGCTTCAGCGTCGTCATGGTTCAGCGCTCCATCGGGGTAGCGTCGCGGCCGCGCAGCACGATGTCGAATTCGTAGCCGAGCGCATAGCCTTCTTCGGTGATGTCCATCGAGAAGCGCGAGATCAGGCGGTCGCGCGCCGCTTCCGGCGTGCCCTGGAAGATCGGGTCGTACGCGAGCAGCGGGTCCCCGGGGAAGTACATCTGCGTGACGAGGCGCGAGCCGAAGTAGTCGCCGAACAGCGAGAAATGGATGTGATTCGGACGCCACGCATTCGGATGGTTGCCCCACGGATAGGCGCCGGGCTTGATCGTCAGGAAGCGGTAGCGGCCTTCGGCGTCGGTCATGCAGCGGCCGGCGCCGAGGAAGTTCGGGTCGAGCGGCGCGTCGTGCTGGTCGACCTTGTGCACGTAGCGGCCGGCCGCGTTCGCCTGCCATACCTCGACGAGCGTGTTGCGCACGGGCTTGCCGCCTTCGTCGAGCACGCGGCCGGTGACGACGATGCGCTCACCGAGCGGCTCGCCGTTCTTCACGGCGTTCTTCGTCAGGTCGTGGTCGAGCGCGCCGAGATCCTCGGCGCCGTAGACGGGCGCGAACTGGTCGCGCAGCTTTTCCTTCAACGGGATCATCGGGCGCGTCGGGCCGCGCTTCACCGACGAACGGTACTCGGGGTGGACATACGCGGGATGCGACGGCCAGTCGCGCGGCGTGAGGATCGTGGGGGAATCCATCGGGCGTCTCCTGTTAGGTATTTCGCGAAGTGGATGGCAAGACTTTAGTCAATCCGGAAAGTTATGAAAAATGAACTTTTTTAGCGAATTGCATAACCATTCGTTATGTTATGCGGCGCCAGTGAAAATCCGGCGGACGGGCCGCCTGTCCGGCGGAGAGAGCGATCGGGCTTCGCGTCGTCGGTGACGACGCCAGGCACGGCCCTCCAGCCAGCCCGTCGCTGCTTTCTTGTGTTTCGTTGTTGTTATCCGGCCTTCCCGGGCGTGCCCGTCGTTCGTCAGGCGTGACCGTCGGGCGGGATCGAAGACGATTCCGTCGAATTCGAGCGATAGCGTGCCGGTGCGCAGCAGTGCGGCCGGTGTCGCGGTGCGGTCGGCGCCGAGCACTTCGCTCACGTAGTTCGCGCAGAACCCGCGCTGCGCCAGCAGGTCGACGCGGCTGCCGAGCCGCGCGTCGATCCGCTGTTCGGCCAGCGCGTGCACGTTGCGCTGCGCGTCGGTGCTCGGTGCCACGACGCGGCGGCCCAGCGCGATGCGTTCGCCGTCGGCACCGCTCGGGCAGAAGCGCGGCACGGCTCTGCTGATCGCGAAACGGATCCGGGAGCCGACCGGATTCCACGCGCTGCGGCGTCGTGCGTGACACCACGCCGAATGCTTGGGTCTTTCCGGAAAGTTATGCAAAATGGTATTTCATTGCCACTCGCATAACTGCTCGTTATGAATAACCGTATCGCCGACGGCCGCGTCAAGTTCCGGCACCTGCAGTGTTTTCTCGCGGTCGCGCAACTGGGCGGCGTGCAGAAAGCGGCCGAAAGCCTGTCAATCACGCAGCCGGCCGTGTCGAAGACGATCGCCGAACTGGAGTCGATCCTCGGCGTGAAGTTGTTCGAACGCGGGCGGCACGGCGCGCAGCCTACGCGCGAAGCGCAACTGTTCATCCCGCATGCGAATGCGTGCGTGCTGGCGCTGCGGCAGGGCGTCGGGCTGCTCGCGCGCGAGGGCGGCGCGGCCGCGGCGACGCTCGAAATCGGCATGCTGCCGACGGTTGCGGCATCGCTCGCACCCGCGCTGATGAAGGCGCTGACCGCACGCTGGCCGCGCATCGTGGTGCGGATCGCGACGGCCGCGAATGCCGAGCTGCTCGAGCGCCTGAAGGCCGGGACGATCGAATGCGCGATCGGGCGCCTGTCGGAGCCGGAGCGGATGATCGGGCTTGCGTTCGAGCAGCTGTACAACGAACCGCTCGTCGCGGTCGTGCGCGCCGGCCATCCGCTGCTGGCGAGCGCCGCGCCGGCTGCCGAACTCGCGTCCTACCCGGTCGTGCTCCCGCCGTACGGCACGCTGATCCGCCAGTCGGCCGAGCAACTGCTCGGCGCATGCGGCGCGCCGCCGCTGGATTCGTTCATCGAGGTGCTGTCGGTGTCGGTCGCGCGCGCGCTTGCGCTCGAGAACGACGCCGTGTGGTTCGTGCCGCTCTATGCGGCCGAATACGACCTGTCGGCCGGTGCACTCGCGCGGCTGGCGCTGCCGTCCGCAGGCACCGACGAGCCGGTCGGGCTCATCCTGCGCACCGATGCGCAACCGTCGCCCGTCGCCCGGACGTTGATCGACGCCGTGCGCGAGATCGCGCAGGCGCGGTTCGGCGATGCGCTCACCCGTCGCACGCCCCGCGGCGCGCGCAAGCCGCCTCGCCGCGCGCGTTGAGACACGGGCCAGGGCGTGGGCGGGTGGTGTCCGACCGTCGTTGTTTCACCTCCATTCGTTAGCCGTTCGGTCAGTAGCGGGCCTCGTCATGCTTGGCATATCGTACCGTTTTTGATACGCTCGATGACACGACGATGGCGAGACAGCAGATTCAGATCACGCTCGGCGTGCGGTTCTTCCGCACCGCGCGTGGCAACGAGCCGGTGCGCGAATGGCTGGAGGCGCTCGGGCAGATCGAGCGCAGGATGATCGGCGAAGAGATCAAGACCGTTCAACTCGGCTGGCCGCTGGGCATGCCGCTGGTCCGGAAGATGTCGGCGGATCTTTGGGAAATCCGCGTGATGCTGCCGCGGCGAAGCGCGCGCGTGCTGTTCACGATCGTCGGCGACACGATGGTGCTGCTGCATGCGTTCTTCAAGCAGTCGCAGGCCACGCCGTCCGACGATCTCGACGTGACCGTCGCGCGGCTGAAAGCGCTGACGCGCGCCATCTGAATTCCCCCGGCCGCGCCGCCGCATGAGATCGGCGATGGGTCGGCCGGCAACGCCATGCACTGGAGTACTCATGACGACCACGAACAACCCGCATATCGGCAGCGACTTCGACACATTCCTCGAGGAGGAAGGCCACCTCGAAGCGGCCACCGCCACCGCGATCAAGCGCGTGATCGCGTGGCAGATCGGGCAGGAAATGAAGGCGCAGCACATCACGAAAACCGCGATGGCCGCGCGGATGAAGACCAGTCGCGCCGCGCTCAACCGGCTGCTCGACGAAACCGATACGAGCCTCACGCTCGCGACGCTCGCGAGCGCCGCCACCGCGCTCGGCAAACGGCTCAGCTTCGAACTCGTGCCCGCCTGACGCGCCGGGCGAAGCGGCGCGCGGCGGGCCGGTGCATCGCGGCGACGGGCGCACGCTCGTCCGCACACGGGCACCGGCGCGCGATCACGTGCGCTGTCCGGCCATCCGCAGATACAGCAGCGCACCGCCCGCGAGCAGCAGCGGGCACAGGAAATACCATCCGGTCGTCAGGAACAGCCCGGCGACGGCGACGAGCGAAATCCACGCGCAGCGATACGCGATGCCGCCGCGCGGCAGCAGTTTCAGCGCGGCGGCCGCGCCGAGCCCGTACACCATCACGAAGCATCCGGACGTGACGAGCACGAGCGGCTTCGGCCCGACGTTCGAGAGCGTCGTCGCGGCCAGCGCGACGGCCGCCAGCATCGCGATCACGCCGAGGCTGCGGCGCGGCACGCCGCCGACCTGGCTGCCTTGTGCGAGCCACGCCGGCAGTGCGCCGTCGCGCCCGAGCGCCGCGCCGAGCTTGGCCGTGCCCGCGAAATACGCATTCATCGTGCCGAGCGTGAGCAGCAGCGCAGCCGCGGCCGCCAGCACCTGCGCATGACCGCCGATGCCGCCCGCGATCAGTTCCGCAAGCGGCGCACCGGACGCGCCGGCCGACGGCCCGAGCACCGTCACGCTCGCGGCCGCGACCGACAGATACAGGAAGCCGACGACCACGACGGCGATGCCGGCCGAACGCGGCATGTCGTGCGCGGGTCGGCGAAATTCGGCCGCGAGGTGCGTGATCGCTTCCCAGCCCGCGAAGCTCCACACGAGCAGTGCGGCAGCCTGGCCGACCGCGAGCCACCCGTGCGGCGCGAACGGATGCAGGTTCGCCGTGCGCGCATGTGGCGCGGATGCGAGCACGGCGGCCAGCAGCAGCGCGACGAGCAGCGCCGACAGCACCAGCTGCATGCGGCCCGACACCGTGACGCCGAACGCATTCGCGGCCGACACCGTCCCGATCAGCGCGGCAGCCGTGACGATGACCGTCGTATGCCCGCCGCCCGTGACGGCCGCGACGTACGCGCCACCGAACATCGCGGCGGCCGGCGCACCGGCCGGCACCGCGAAATAGAAACACCAGCCGACGATCGCCGCGGCCTTCGGCCCGAACGCGCGTCGCGCGTAGGTCGATACGCCGCCCGCGTCCGGATAGCGCGCGCCGAGTGCGGCGAAGGTGGCCGCAAGCGGCCCCGACAGCACGACGAGCGCGGCCCACGCAAGCAGCGACGCAGGGCCTGCGACCTCGGCGGCGAGCGCGGGCAACGCAATGACACCGGTGCCGAGCACCGCGCCGATATACAACGCGGCACCCTGGAAAATCGTCAGCGAGCCCGCGTGATGAGCGGCGGGCGAATCGGCATGCGAGGACATGACGGGCAGTCTCCGGAAGGCTTGTTCTGGGCGCGGTCGGCCGCGCGGTGAATCGCTCGATGCTACCCGAACGGGCGCGGCGATGCGGCACGGCGTTCAGTAGTCCGCGACGTGCCGCGTGTCAGCCGATGTCAGTAGCGGCGAGCGAGCCGCAGCCGCGCATCCTCGCGTGCAGCGGGCGGCAGCTCGGGCACGTAGTGGAACGTGCCCGATACGAGCGACGCGACCGGCGCGCCATCGCGGAACAGCACGCGATTGCCGGCCAGCGCGGGCACCTTGTCCCCGGGCAACAACGTGCCGGCCAGGTTCAGCGGATCGGCGCCCGTCACGCACACGTACTGCCCGTCGCCCGGTTGGCGACGCAGTTCGCGCAGGATCGGGATCGCTTCCGGCAGCGCGAACTGCTCGCCCGCGAGCCCCGCGACGAAGCGTCCGCCGCGAATCTCGCCGCGCGCTTCGAGACGTTGCAGCACGCGCACGAGTTCGCGCCAGCTCGGCAGCCAGTCGGCCTCGCGTTCGAGCAGCCGCCAGAACACCACGCCGTAGCGGCGCAGCAGCGTCCAGGCGATATGTTCGAGTGCGTCGGGATCGGTCGCGGCCGGGCCGCGCTTCGGTGCGGGCGCATCGTCCGGTGCCGAGGCGCGTTGCACGAGCGCCCAGCGGCCGGCGTCGTCCATCCCGCCGATCAGCGCGCCGCCGCGTCGCGTGCGCGGCGCATACGTCGCGCTGCGCTTGACCGCGGGCTTCAACAGCGCGCGCAGCCCGGCGAAGCTGTCCGCATTCACGAGGCCGGCCGACACGAGTTCGCCGAGCGCCTGTTCGAGTTCGACGGGCAGCATGTGCAGTTCGTCGAGCAGCGCGTCGAAGAACATCGCACCGTGTTTGGCGAGTGCGTCACGCACCTGCGTCGCGCGCGCGGACAGCGCCGGTTGCGGGTCCGCGTCGCGCAGCGCCTGCCATGCACCGAGGTGGCGGCGCGGCAGCAGCACGACTGGCGTCGTTTTCACGGGGGCGCCGGCCGCGCGGGCCGGCGCGCCGATTCGGGTCCACACGAGCTTGCCGGAGCGGCACAGCTCGTCGAGGCCGCCTGCCGTGTAGTCGGTCAGGCGCGCGGGCAGCAGCGCGTCTTCCCATGCGCTCGCCGCGGCTTCGTAGCCTTCGAGCTGCGCGACGACGGCCGCGAGCGCGTCGCGGCCCGTGCCGCGCGTGTCGGGCGTCAGGTGCTGCCAGTGGAACAGGAAGCGCATGAAATCGGCGCGCTCGACCGGTTCGATCTCGCGGCGCAGCCGCTTGACCGTGTAGCGATGAATGCGGGCGAGCAGGTGGCGTTCGCACCATTCGTCGGTCGTCGCGCCTGGTGTGAAGCGGCCGCGCATCACGTAGCCTTCGCGCTCCAGTGCCGCAAGCGCGGTCGCGACCTGCGCGGACGGCAGGCCGAGTGGCCGTGCGATCGCGTCGAGCATCAGCGGCCCGAAGCCGGTCAGCCGCGCGCGGATCACATCGACGAGCGCGGCATCGGCTTCCCATGGTTGCGCGCAGGCGGCGGGCACCTTCAGCGCGGGCGCGACGCGTGCGTCGGGGTGCAGCGCGCGCATGCAGACCAGCCGTTCGACCGGCACCCACACCGCTGCGTCGTCCGGCGTGACGAGTTTCGTCGCGCGCCGGCGTTCGGCCAGTTCCGCGAGCCGCTCGGGCCAGCCTTCGTGCGCGCGCGCTTCGCTGTCGGCGACGCAGGCGAGCGTGAGCAGTGCGTCGTGCATTTCGTCGGCATCGCGCACGAGCGGCCATGCTTCGTCGCGCACCGCGTTGATCGCGTCGGCGTCGAGCGCGCCGAGATCGTCGGCCGATTCGGGATCGCTCCAGCGGCGCGACTGCACGGCCTGCGTGCGGCGCTCCTCGAGCGGCGCGTCGTCGAGGAACGCATAGGGCTTCGCGTTCAGGATCTCGGCCGCCAGCGGCGACGGCGCGGGCAGGTCGCGCGCGATCAGCTCGATCGCGCCGCTTTCGATCCGGCGCAGCAGCGCGAGCCAGCCGTCGGTATCCATCGCGTCGTGCAGGCAATCGTCGAGCGTCTGGTCGACGAGCGGATGATGCGGGATCTCGCGTTCGCCGACGATGTTCTCGAGGCACGCGACCTGGTCGGGGAACACGGTCGCGAGCAGGTCCTCGCTCTTCATCCGCTGCAGCTGCGGCGCGGTGCGCCGGCCGCCGGTGAAGCGCGGCAGCGCGAGCGCGGTCGTCGCGTTCCAGCGCCAGCGCACGCCGAACATCGGTGCGTCGAGCAGCGCCTGGACCAGCACATGCTCGGCGCTGGCCGAGCGGAGGTAGCGCCACACTTCGTCGAGCGCGAAGCTGTGCGCGAGCGACAGCGACAGAATGATCGCGTCGTCGGTCGCGGCCGCCTGCAGCTCGAAGTTGAAACTGCGGCAGAAGCGCTTGCGCAGCGCGAGCCCCCACGCGCGGTTGATGCGGCTGCCGAACGGTGAATGGATCACCAGCTGCGTGCCGCCCGATTCGTCGAAGAAGCGCTCCATCACGAGCGTGTCCTGCGTCGGCAGTGCGCCGAGCGCCGCGCGCGTGCGCGCGAGGTAGTCGACGATCTGGCGGGCCGCATCGGGAGACAGATGTAGATCGTCGACGAGCCAGCGCAGCGCCGGCGCGAGACGGCTTTCGGCCGGTTCGATCGCGGTGCCGACGGCATCGTTGGGCGAATCGGCGGCGGCACGGGCTTGTGCCGCTTGCCTGGCGTTGCCGCGCGTGCCCGTCTTGCCGGCCGCGTCGCCGCTCGTGTGCTTGCGTTCACCGGCCTTCGCGGGCCGATCGCCTTCGGCGAACAGCCCGTCGAGCCGCGCGCGCAGCCGGCCGACCGCCGCCGACAATTCGTCGCTGCGCCCGGGCGCCTCGCCGAGCCAGAACGGAATGCTCGGCGACTGGCCTTGCGCATCCTCGACACGCACGCGGCCCGTTTCCACGCGAATGATCCGGTACGACTGGTTGCCGAGCTGGAACACGTCGCCCGCGAGGCTCTCGATCGCGAAATCCTCGTTGACCGTGCCGACCTGGATGCCCTGGGGTTCCAGCAGCACCGCGTAGTCGGCCATGTCGGGAATCGTGCCGCCCGACGTCGTCGCGGTCATCATCGCGTTGCGGCGCCCGCGCACCGTGCCACCGACCACGTCGCGATGCAGATACGCGCCGCGCACGCCGCGCCGGCTCGTGAAGCCTTCCGCGAGCATCTTCATCACGTCGTCGAAGCGTTCCCGCGACAAGCGTGCATAGGGCGCGGCGCGCGTGAAGCTCGCGTACAGCGCGTCCTCCTGCCATTCCGCGCAGGCGACTTCGGCGACGATCTGCTGCGCGAGCACGTCGAGCGGCGCTTCGGGAATCCGCAATGCGTCGAGCTCGCCGCGTTGCACGCAGTCGAGCAGCGCCGCGCATTCGACCAGCTCGTCGCGCGACAGCGGGAACAGGCGGCCCTTCGGCACGCCGCCGACATGGTGACCCGAGCGGCCGACGCGCTGCAGGAACGGCGCGATCCCGCGCGGTGAACCGACCTGGCACACGAGATCGACGTCGCCGATGTCGATGCCGAGTTCGAGCGACGCGGTCGCGACGAGCAGTTTCAATTCGCCGCGCTTGAGCCGCTGTTCGGCTTCGAAGCGATGCTCCTTCGCGAGACTGCCGTGATGCGCCGCGATTGCGTCCTTGCCGAGACGGTCGGCGAGATGGCGCGCCATGCGCTCCGCGGTGCGCCGCGTGTTCACGAACACGAGCGTCGTGCGATGCGCGGCCGCGAGCGCGGCGATGCGGTCGTACACCTGTTCCCACACGTCGGTCGCCATCACCGGTTCGAGCGGCACGTTCGGCAGTTCGAGCGCGAGGTCGCGCTCGCGCGTGTGGCCCGTGTCGACGATCGTGCAGTCGCGCGGCGCGTCGGCCGGGCCGCCGACCAGGAAACGCGCGACCGCGTCGATCGGTTTCTGCGTGGCCGACAACCCGATGCGCGGCAGCGCGCGGCCGGTCAATGCGTCGAGGCGTTCGAGCGACAACGCGAGGTGGCTGCCGCGCTTGGACGATGCCAGTGCGTGAATCTCGTCGACGATCACCGAACGCACGTTCGACAGCATCTGCCGCCCCGACGTGGACGACAGCAGCACGTACAGCGACTCCGGCGTCGTCACGAGGATGTGCGGCGCGCGCTTGCGCAGCGCCGCGCGTTCGGCCTGCGTGGTGTCGCCGGTGCGCACGGCGGTGCGGATCGCCGGCACCGGCAGGCCGAGCTGCGCGAGCGACTCGGCGATGCCGGCGAGCGGCGCATCGAGGTTCACGTGGATGTCGTTCGACAGCGCCTTCAGCGGCGACACATAGACGACGAGCGTCGCGTCGGGCAGCGCGCCGTCGTGCGCGAGCGCATCGCGCACGAGGTCGTCGAGCGCGCACAGAAATCCGGTGAGCGTCTTGCCGGAGCCGGTCGGCGCGGCGACAAGCGTCGACCGGCCGGCCTTGATGTGCGGCCACGCGAGCGCCTGCGCGCCGGTGGGCGCGGCGAACGTGCGCCGGAACCACGCGGCGACGGCCGGGTGGAACACGTCGAGCGCACTGGCGGCAGGGCGGGTAGCGGTGACGTCCATCGGAGCGTTGAATTGGGGTGCGAGCGCGTGGGCGGCGCGCACGAATCGTCAGTGTGCCAGACGTCGCGTGTGCGTGCCGGGCACGGCGGGCGGGGGAACGCGCGCGCCGGAGATTCAGATGAGGTGCGGTGTCGGTATTTCAACAGACAGGCGCGCGGAACGGCACCCGTTCGGCCGCGGGTGCCGGATCGGCGAGAGGAGGGCGTCGCGTTCGACGTGCGGTTGCGCGGCTCGATCAGCGGCCACACGCAACTGCACGCGACTACACGCAACTAAACGCGATGCAACCAGCCAAGCCAGTGTTCGAGCAGCGGTGCACGCGTCCACAGCGACTGCGCGAGCCACAGCGTGCCGCCCCATGCGGCGGCCACGACGATCAGGTCGCAATGCCCGCTGTTCCACAGGTTCAGTGAATGGCGCCGCCAGATCCACGGCACGCCGAGCGGATTCGGCCAGTCGGCGAGCAGATGCATCACGCCGCCGCACGCGAAGCCGAACAGCGGCGCGGCCCACAGCGGATGCGGATGATGGATGAGCCCGTGCCACCCGAGTGCGAGCAGCGCGATCCAGCCGATGCCCCAATGCGTGACGGTGCGGTGCGTGATCCACAAGCGGCGCTTGCGGGTCCACCAGGCGACTTCGAGCCAGTCGGGCGCGGTGCCGCCCGCGACGCCCGCCGCGAATGCGGCGAACATGCCCAAATGCCACGGGCCCGTGGCGCCGGTTTGTGCGACGAGGACGGCGGCGGCGACGCCGGCCGCGAAGCCGGACGCATGATGCGCATTGTGTGATGCCATAGGAAGCGAGACGAAGAAACGTGAAGCTGCGCGTGCAAGAAAAAAATGATGCGGCGCGAAAGCGGGGCGCTATCTTCGCAGATCGTCCGTTGCAGTGGGAGCGATGTTTGCAGATTTTTTTGCACGGACTGCGCGGCGTGCCGCGCAGTTCGCAACTTTCGGTTTTGTGCGCTGCGTGATGCTGCGTATCGCGTGCAATTTCGACCGATCCACCGGCCTGTTTTGACACCTCGACGTGACCACGCGCGCACAACGCATGCGCTTTCGTTGCACGTCATGTGTTCGACCCTTTTTGTCCCCCTATACTACGAAACCGGAGATGGCCGTCGGCATGCCGGCGGTCGTGAGCGGAACAGGTGCCTTTCCTGCCTGAAGGAGATCCACATGGGAGACATGCAATGGCTATGCTGAATCGCTTCAAATCATCCGCTGTCGTGCTTGCGACGGTGGCCGGCTTCGGTTTCCTGCCGAACGCGCCGGCCTATGCGAAGGGCCCGCAGCCGGCGGTCCTGACGAGCGCGGCGGTCGCCGTGGCCGACAAGTACAGCGCGGACGCCGCGGAGCGGATCTTCAAGGAAGGCGGCAACGCGATCGACGCGGCCGTCGCGATCGCGTTCACGCTCGCCGTCACGTATCCGGAAGCCGGCAACATCGGCGGCGGCGGCTTCATGACGATCTACAAGGACGGCAAGCCATACTTCATCGACTACCGCGAGCGTGCCCCACTCGCCGCGACGAAGGACATGTATCTCGACAAGGACGGTAACGTCGTCAAGGGCATGAGCCTGTATGGCCCGCGCGCGGTCGGCGTGCCGGGCACGGTTGCGGGCATGTGGGAAGCGCAGAAGCGCTTCGGCAAGCTGAAATGGAAGCAGGTGCTCGCGCCGGCGATCCACTATGCGCGCGACGGCTTCATCGTCGACGAACAGCTCGCGCAGCGCGGTGTAGACGCATCGAAGGAGTTCGGCGGCAAGACCAACTTCGACAAATATTTCTCCGGGCTGAAGGCCGGCGTGAACTTCAAGCAGCCGGATCTCGCCGACGTGCTCACGCGCATCGCGAACGACGGCGCGGAAGGTTTCTACAAGGGGAAGACGGCCGAGCTGATCGCCGCATCGATGAAGACCGGCGACGGCAACGGGCTGATCACCACCGAGGATCTCGCGCAATACCGTGCGGTGTGGCGCCAGCCGGTGCAGGCGAAGTGGAACGGCTATGACGTGATTACCGCGCCGCCGCCGAGCTCGGGCGGCATCGGCCTCGTGCAGCTGCTGAAGATGAAGGCGGACCTCAAGCAGGACTTCGAGGGCGTGAAGCTCAACTCGCCGCAGTACATCCACCTCGTCGCAGAAATCGAGAAGCGCGTGTTCGCCGATCGCGCGCAGTATCTCGGTGATCCCGACTTCTACAAGGTGCCGATCTCACAGCTGACCGACGACGCATACATTGCGAAGCGGGCGGCCGAAGTCAACCCGAAGGAGCCGTCGGATACGAAGAGCGTGCAGCCGGGCCTCGGCACGACGATGCCGGAGAAGGCTGAAACGACGCACTTCTCGGTCGTCGACAAATGGGGCAACGCGGTGTCGAACACGTACACGATCAACGGCTATTTCGGCTCGGGCGTGATCGCCGACGGCACCGGCATCGTGCTGAACGACGAGATGGACGACTTCTCCGCGAAGCCGGGCGTCGCGAACATGTTCGGCGTGGTCGGCAGCGATGCGAATGCAATCGAGCCGAAGAAGCGCCCGCTGTCGTCGATGTCGCCGACGATCATGACGAAGAATGGCAAGGTGTCGCTCGTGATCGGCACGCCGGGCGGCTCGCGGATCTTCACGTCGATCTTCCAGGTGATCAACAACATCTACGACTTCAAGATGCCGTTGAAGGAAGCCGTCGGCGCGATGCGTTTCCATCACCAGCTGCTGCCGCCGAACACGATCTTCTGGGAGCCGTACCACCCGATCGAAGGCGAACTCGCGAAGCAGATCGAGGCTCGCGGCTACACGCTGAAGGGGCAGGACTTCAGCGGCGACATCCAGGTGATCAAGATCGACGGCAAGACGCCGGAGGCGATGGCCGATCCGCGCGGACGCGGGGTTACGCGGATCATTCACTGACGAAGGCGGCCGGATGCGCGACCGCCGCGGCGGTCGTGCCGCTGCGTGTCGCCTGACGCTCGGCCCCGGTCGTTCGCCGCGTTGCTTTCGAGGAAGCTGTCCACCGCGATCAGCGACGGCTCGTCGAGCGTGCCGCGCACGCTTTTCAGCGTCAACTGCAGCTTGAGCACATCGAGATGGCGATCGAACAGCTTCTGCCGGATGCCCGAGATGTCGCGCCGCAGGCTCAGCGTTTCGTACGTCGTGCTGTAGCGGACCAGGCGCGCTTTCATCGACGCGTCGTCTGCGAGCCGCGCCGCCTGCAGCGATTGCTGCAGCGCACGCATGCGCATGCCGACTGATTCGAGCGCGGACAGCGCCTCGCGGTGATCGGTGCTGAATTGCTCCTCGACTTCGCGCAGCCGGTTGCGATACGGCTCGGTCACGTGTTCGGCTTATCCCGTTACATACGAAGACCACGCTTGACATTCGGCCAGCCGAACCGGACGCTGGCGCCCAATACCTTCAACATTTCCGCGAACCCGGTCCTGGCGAGCGTGCCGCTCGGATTCCGCTTCTGAGGGGCGGATCGGCCCCTTTTTCATCAATTTGACGCGAGACACTGGGATAATGGCGGAGTTTGGCTGCGTCAATTGAAGGAAGGAGGCCGCATGGACGATAACGATTCCCGCACCGAGACCGACAACTTCACCGATACGGCATCGCTTGATTCGCGCCGGCGCCGTTTCGAGGAAGACCTCGTCGACGCGTACGACGAAGAACTCGAAATGGAGCTCGACGACCGCCGCTTCGACAACGACGAGGATCTGCTGTTCTCGGCGGAGCGCCGGGAAGCGCGCAAGCAGTATTTCCGCGAGCTGTTCCGGCTGCAGGGCGAACTCGTGAAGCTGCAGGATTGGGTCGTGAGCACGGGGCACCGGCTCGTCGTGATTTTCGAGGGGCGCGACGCGGCAGGCAAGGGCGGCGCGATCAAGCGCATCACGCAGCGCCTGAACCCGCGCGTGTGCCGCGTGGCGGCGCTCCCGGCACCGAGCAACCGCGAACGCACGCAATGGTATTTCCAGCGCTATGTCGCGCATCTGCCGGCCGGCGGCGAAATCGTGCTGTTCGATCGCAGCTGGTACAACCGCGCGGGTGTCGAGCGCGTGATGAATTTCTGCACCGACGATGAATACGAGGAGTTTTTCCGCTCGGTGCCCGAGTTCGAGAAAATGCTCGTGCGTAGCGGGATCCAGATCGTCAAGTACTGGTTCTCGATCACCGACCACGAGCAGGAGCTGCGCTTCCAGAGCCGGATCGAGGATCCGCTGAAGCAGTGGAAGCTGAGCCCGATGGACCTCGAGAGCCGCCGTCGCTGGGAAGCGTATACGGCCGCGAAGGAAGAGATGATGCTGCGCACGCATATTCCCGAGGCGCCGTGGTGGGTCGTACAGGCGGTCGACAAGAAGCGCGCGCGATTGAACTGCATCCACCACCTGCTGACCCAGGTGCCGTATCACGAGGTGCCGCGGCCGACGATCGATCTGCCGCAGCGCGAGCACCATGAGGACTACATTCGCCGTCCGACGCCGGACAGCATGATCGTCCCTGACGTCTATTGAGCGGTTCGGGCCGGCTGGGTCGACCACTGAGGCGCGCCGTGCAATGCGGCGCGCGTCATCCCCGGATCGGGAATGCGGCTCGGTTGCCGGAATTTCACAGGTCGGGGAAGCCTGAGCGCCCCTGTGTCAAATCGAACAGCTCGGCCTTGGCCGCCGCCTCGGCCGTTTCCGGCAGCTTGATCACGAGCCTCACCGTCATCCCGTACGCGCTGTCCACCAGCTCGTAACCCGCCTGCTCGATCCAGCGGCGCACGCGTGCCTCGTCCGGGTAGCCGATTTCGATCGCGAACCGCGCGTGGCGAATGCGTTCGACGCGCTCGGCATCGAGCAGCGCCGAGGCGATCGCATCCGTATAGGCGCGCACCAGGCCGCCCGCACCGAGCTTCACGCCGCCGTAGTAGCGGACGACCGCGCCGAGCACGCCGTCGAGATCGTGATGACGCAGCACTTCGAGGATCGGCCTGCCGGCGGTGCCCGACGGCTCGCCGTCGTCGGACATGCCGGACTGGCCGCCGGCAAGCAGCGCCCAGCACACGTGGGTGGCCGTCGGGTGCTCGTCGCGCAGGCGCTGCAACGCCTGCATTGCGGCTTCGCGGTCCTCGACGGGGATCGCGAATGCGATGAAGCGGCTCTTGCGGATTTCGAGTTCGGTTGTACGGGAAGCGGATAAGGTGTAAGTCACGTTGATCGTCGTCGGCATGCACGGGGCATGCAATGGCTTGCCCGCATTGCGGGCGCTTTCCGTCGCGGCCGAGGTGAACGCGGTGCATGGTTCGGCATGCGCGTGGCTGGCCGATGAACGGGACGGCCACGCGGCGGCGTCAGACGAAGGATACCGCGAGCGGGCGCGACGGCGGTGAAACCTCTCGCGACGCGCACCGAAAAGGGAGCGGGATTCGGCACGGACAATGGCTTCCGGGTCGTGACGGACAGCTTCGGACGGCCGTCGATCGAGGTCCAGGTTGCGCTCGACGCGCGCAAGGGGCGTGCATCGACGGCGGGCTTCGTTCGACTCGAGACCGTCGACATCGCTGCGGATGCCGATCTCGAAGCGACATTTGCACGGGAGATTGCATGCAATCGCGAACCGGCGGCTCAGCCGGGGGTCTTGGCGACCGCCGTCAGCATCGAGCCGGCGCACTGGAAGGTGACGCGGGCGCACGTGTCGGAGCCCGAGCCGGAGGACGGCGGCGCAGGCACCGTGTATCAGGTGCTGCATCTCCCGCGGCCGTTGCTGGAGACGCCCGAACGGAGCGAGTGCCGATGCGGTTGCCGCGCATCTGGCGGACGTGGTGGCGTCGATCGTCGCGCTCGCGACGCTGCTGGCGCTGGTGCTTCGATAGCGGAAGCTGCAGTCGGGCGCGCGAGTGCCCGGCGTACGGAAAGCGGAAGCGCCGCAACTGACGAGCGCGGCGCTTCCGATCACTTCCGCGGCTCAGCTCCCCTGCAGCCGGATATCGCGCGACGATGCGCCCACATACACCGTCCCGCCCGGCACGACCTTCCATCCGTTGCGCGACGTGTCCCACACGCTCTGCATCCGCGGCGACACGGTCACGCGTACATGCCGCGCCTCACCCGGATTCAGCCGGATCTTTTCCCAGCCGACCAGCCGCTTCGGCGGTTCGTCCTTGTACGGCACGCCGAGATAGACCTGCGGCGTTTCCGCGCCGGCGACGCGACCGTCATTGCGCACGGTAAACGCGACGCTCAAGGAACCGTCCCGTTGCCGCGACACCGACAGGCCCGAATACGCGAAGTGCGTGTACGACAGCCCATAGCCGAATTCGAACATCGGCTTGATGTTGCGCGCGTCGTACCAGCGGTAGCCCATGTTCAGCTTCTCCGCATAGACGGGATCGTTCTCGAACGCGCCGTTTTGCCCCCACGTCGGCGAATCCTGGTCGCGCGCCGGGAACGTGACGGGCAGCTTGCCGGACGGATTGACCGCGCCGAACAGCACGTTCGCGATGGCCTTGCCGCCGCCCTCGCCGGGATACCACGCCTCGACGATCGCCGACACGTTGTCCTTCCACGGCATCAGCACCGGATTGCCGCTCTGGACGACGACGATCGTGTGCGGATTCGCACGCGCGACGGCTTCGACGAGCGCATCCTGGTTCGACGGGTTCGCGAGGCTCAGGCTTTGCAGATCGCCGAAGTCCTCGCCGGCCGGCTGCGCGACCACGACGATCGCGACATCCGAGCGGCCCGCGAGCGCCGCGGCCTGGTCGATTTCCTGCTGCGTGTACGCGCGGAACGGCGACTGCTGGTCGCTGTTGCCCGCGAACGTGACCTGTGCCGCCGGCGCGAGCGCGCGGATCGCCGCGACAATCGGCACGTCGACCTTGAGCCATGGATTGCGCCACCAGCTGCAACCCGTCGACGACCCGAACGTCAGCCCGCCGCAGCCCGCGAATGAACCCGTCACGGGATCGCGCGTGTTGCCCGAGCCGCCGCCCGACAGCACGGCCGTGTCGGCGTGGCCGCCGATCACGGCGATGCGCGACAACGCCGCGGCCGCCAGCGGCAACTGGTTGCCGTCATTCTTCAGCAGTACGATCGACTGCTCGGCGACCCCCTGAGCGAACCGGTTCGCGGCCGCGAAATCGATCGCGCCGCCGCCCTTGGCCGGATCGTCCATCACACCGACGCGAATCATCACGGCCAGCTTGCGGCGCACCATGTCGTCGAGGCGGGCGGTCGACACGGAGCCGTTCGAGATTGCCTGCTTGACGGCGGCTGGCGTCAGGTAGACCGACGGGCCGACGTCCTCTTCCTCGTCGAGCCCGGCGTTGATCGCGGCCGCCGTGCTGTGCGTCGCGCCCCAGTCGGATTGCACCTGGCCCTGGAAGCCCCATTCGTTCTTCAGCACGTCGTTCAGCAGGTGATTGTTTTCGCAGGCGTACGTGCCGTTCAGGCGGTTGTAGCTGCACATCACGCTGCCGGGCTGCCCGCGTTTCGCGGCGATCTCGAACGGCAGCAGGTAGAGTTCGCGCAGTGTGCGCTCGTCGATCTGCGTGTTGCCGCCCATCCGGACATGCTCCTGTTCGTTGCCGGCATAGTGCTTGATGGTCGCGATGACCTTCTGCCGCTGCGTCGCGAGCGTGCGCTCCGCGAGCAGGTCGCCGGCGAGCAGCGGATCCTCGCCGAGATACTCGAACAGCCGGCCGCCGCGCGGCTCGCGCGCGAGGTTGGTGCCGCCGCCGAGACCCATGCCGAACCCTTGCGCGCGCAACTGAATCGCGACCTGCTTGCCGTAGTCGTACGACAAGCGGCGATCCCAGCTCGCGGCGACGGCGATCGTCGCGGGGAAGGTCGTGCTCGCGAGCGACGTGCTGCCGGAGCCGGTCGCCGAGTCGACCATGTTGAGATCGGGAATGCCGAGTCGGGGCACACCCTGGATGTAGCCGGCGCCGCCGCTCGGCACCTTCGACATTTCGTATTGCGAATGGATGAACTGCAGTTTCTCGTCGAGCGTCATCTTGCGCACGAGGAGGTCGGCGCGCCGCTGCACGGCGGAAGACGCGAACGCGTCGGCCGCGTCGCCCTGTGAATTGAAATCGGCGTTGCCTGCATAGGCGCTGGTGCAGAGGGTCGCCGCCAGCACGGCGGCCGGCCAGAGTGTGTCCCGCATGTTGCTCTCCATGATCGTATTGCTCGTTGTTCGGATGATGTCTGGAGCTGCGCACGCCCGGTGGATTCGCACCGGACGCATTCGGCTGGCGATGCAGGGTGGTTGCGCGTCGGCATGCCAGGCCAGGCGGGGAATCGTTACGGCCGGTTGGGCCCGATCGAACAACGCGGACGGCGACGCGGACCGTCAGACACTGCCGAATCGGATGTAGCGATTCTCTGCAGCGACCAATCGTACGAATGTAGTTTGACTACAGCATCGGTGTTTCTACCGATACGTACGATCTTTTTTCGATGCGATTGCTTGGCGTGGGAAAAGACGGTCATCGTTCCCGATCCGGCGTGTGCGGCGGAGTAAGAAGTACCTGCGCGCGAGGGTCTGGCGAGGAGGTGGGTGCGGAGGTGCGTGCCCGCGCGATGCGGTTCGTTGCGCGCGCATCGAACGGAATGCCGTCGGATTCCGGCCGCCTCGGGGGGAATCGGGGTGGCACGAACGGTGCGCTAGCCGCGCCGCGCGACGGGACTGCCGGGCATCGGTATGCCGGCGCGATAGACGACGGTTGCAAGCGCCGCGGCGACGGCAGCCTCGGCCGTCAGCACGGCGGCGGCGGCGCCCACTTCGGCGAAGTACTTCGCGAGCACCGGCACGAGTACGATGTTCAGAATGCCCGATGACATGAGCACTCGCGTGAATTCGGACTTCATCCCGAGCGGCAGCATCGTCTGCACACCGAAGAGGTCGGTCATCCCGGCCATGAATGGAACGAAGGCCATCCACCGCAGAACCAGGACCGTCGGTTCGTACGAAGGCCCGTACAGGATGCGCACGGCGAGCGGCGCGCCGAAGAAGATCGCGAGCGAGATACCGAGCACCATCGCGACCTGCACGACGAACAGCTTGCGCAGGAAGGAAAACGCGTCGTTTCGCGCATGCCGCATCAGATAGCTGATGCGCGGATAGGTGGCAGCCTTCAGCGGCTGGAGCATGCTGAGCGCAGCGCGGATCAGCTTGTCGCCGGCGGCGAAATAGCCGGCCGCGACGTTGCCCGACACGAAGCCGAGCAGCACGGTGTTGGTCGACGCATAGAACGCGATCGACGTTGATGCGAGGAACACCTGCCAGCCGCCTTTCAGCGATTCGGCGATGTCGGCGAAGCCGACGCGAACGAAGTCGATTTCGCGCTGGGCATACAGATAGACGGCCAGCACGAGCGCGGAAAGCGTCGGGACGGCGGCGTTGACGATCATCGCGCGGTCGATGTCGGCCGGGCTGTGCACGAGCGCGAACATCGCGGGCAGGCTCAGGATGCGGCCGATGAACAGGATCACGCTCAGCGCGCGCAACTTCTCCATGCCCTGGAAATACCAGCCCGGCGTGAACGCCACGCCGGCCACCATCCCGAAGCCGATCAGCAGCAGGTCGCGGTCCTCGCCGAAGCGGCCGACGAGGACGATCAGCCCGACCAGCGCGATGAAACAGATCACCGCGATGCCGATCTGCGCATACAGCGTCGCCCAGAAGATGCGGGAGCGTTCTGCACGGTCGTCGCGGGCGAGCGCGATGCGCGGCGTGGCGGTCAGGTCGAAACTGTAGCTCGTGCAGTTGGTGAGGTACGCGATGACCGCCAGCGAAAACGCGAGCTGCCCGTAGCCTTCCGGGCCGAGCGCATGCGTGAGCAACGGTGCGATCAGCAGCGGCACCGCATACATCGAAATCTGCAGCGTCAGCAGCAGCAGGAAATTCTTCTTGAGGTTTGACATTCGCTTGGTCGGCGCCGTGGGTGTCGCTGGGCGGCGGCGTGTGGGCCGCCGTGCGCTCGCGCGGCCGGTCGGCGCTGACCCGGCTGCGTGGGTTCGCGGCCCGTTCCGGCTGGCGCCGGCTTCGTCCGGCGATGCCGGACACGGCCACATCGTATGGCGGTCATGATACGGGCCGAGCGGGACGACTGTGTTCGCGAGCCTACCTTTCGAGGATTCGGTACGCATGGGCGGCGCGAATCGCGACAGCGCGGGCCTCGTTGTATCGCTGCAGTGATGAATGCATTTGTAAGCTGGCGCACCGAAGAACACTCGGGCCGAGTGCTCTAATCGAACGACTGTTTTGGTTCGTGGCGGAAAGGCTTGACGACGACTCAGGCCGGCAACCTGCCGTCCCCGGCAGCGGGACCAGGACAACGCATCGCGAAGGTCGAACAAGTCGCGCAGGGGCGCGGCGAAGGTCCGTTGCCAGAAGGCCGTGCCTGGTAGCGCAGTCACATGATCGTGGAGTGGCCGATTCTGGTGGAGCCGCCGGAACGCGCGTCCGCGTCCGATAACAAATACCGATCCGAGGAGTACCGATTGAAGCCGATAACGTTCGGCAGCTGCGTGGGGTGGCTGCACGAAGGACAGACGAAACAAGGCGTGATCCTGTGCGAATCGCTGGGTCACGAGGCTTCGTGGACGCACAAGCTCATGCGGGCGATCGCTGAGCGGCTGGCCCACGAGGGCGTCACGGTATTGCGATTCAGCTATCCGTGCACCGGCGACTCGGCGGGCGACGATCGCGACGCCGGTCGGCATGCCGCGAGCATCGCCAGCATTCACGATGCGATCGACCTGCTGCGCGATCAGGCTGGCGTCACCGCGCTGACGCTGGTCGGAATCCGCGCAGGCGCGCTGTTCGCGATGCTGGCCGCCGCGGGTGTCGGCCCGCGCCCGGCGCCGTACGTCGACGCGGTGGTGGCGCTGGCACCGGTGGTGCGCGGCCGCACCTATCTGCGCGAGCTGTCGTTCGTGCATCGCCAGTGGCTCGATACCACGTCGCCTGCAATTCGCGTCGCGCATCGCGACGAACCGTGCATGAACGTGCTCGGGCATCGCTTTCCCGCCGATTTCGTCGAGGCGCTGAAGGCGGTCGATCTGTGCGACGTCGTGCGCGACGCGCCGACGTTGCCCGGCGCGATGTTGCTGATCCAGCCGGATCAGGGCGACGGGCCGGCATTGCGTGAAGCGTTGCTCGAGCGCGGCGTGGACGTGGCGAGCGATCCGTTCCGCGAATGGCCGACGACGATGCAGGACGGCACGCGCTCGCGCTTGCCGCTCGCGGCGATCGACACGCTCGCGAACTGGATCGCCGAACGCGCGCCGGGTAGGTCGACTGGCGTCGAGACCCCGTCGCGAGCGGATCCGACGTGGAATGGCGAATCGGCCGTCGCGCTCGACTTGCACGACATGACCGAGCAGGTCGTCGCGGTCGGTCCGGACCGGCTGGTCGGCGTGCTGTGCCGTCCCGCCGACACGCGGCCGGCGAATCCGGTGGGGCCGGCTGTCGTGATCGCGAACACGTCGACGAATCCGCGCAGCGGCGAAGGGCGCTTCAGCGTGCGCCTCGCGCGCACGCTGGCACGCGCCGGCGTGACGACGCTGCGGATCGATGTGCATGGCGTCGGCGATAGCGGGCCCGCTGCGCTGGACGATCAGTCGGGCGTCGTGTATTCGGCGCAGTCGAGCGACGACGTTGCCGCTGCCGCGGACTGGCTGCGCGCCCTCGGTCACCCGGAGGTCGCCGCGGCCGGCATTTGTTCCGGCGCCTATGCCGCGTTGCATGCGGCCGTGAAGACGCCGTCGCTCGGCGGCGTGATCGCGATCAATCTTGCCCGCTTCGTCTGGCCGGCCGGGCTCTCGCTCGAGTCGGTGCAGAAGCAGCGGAACAACTCGGTGCGCGGCTACTGGCTGTCGGTGCGCGACTGGCAGAAGTGGAAGCGTCTTCTGCGGGAACGGCGCGACCTTCGGCCGATCGTGCGGGCAGTGGCCGCGAATGCGATCGCGCGGGTCAGCGTGCCGGCGAAGGAACTCGCCGCGCGCGTCGGCTGGAAGCCGGGCATCGGCACGCCACGCGGCGTGATGCACGCGCTTGCGCAGCGCAATGTATGGACGACGCTGGTGTACGGCGCGCTCGATCCCGGCATCGACGATGTCCGGCGGCACTTCGGCGCAATCGAGTGCGCGTTCCGGCGCTCGCGTCACGTGCGTCTGCACCTCGAGCCGCAGGTCGACCATGCGGTGTACGGCGCGGTGGGCACGGACATCGTGATCGACCTGTGCATGCAGGCGCTGGGCCGCGACTCGGCCCGGCCGGTCGCGCGCGTCGCCGATCCGGCCGCACCCGACGCGGCCGCGCGATCGTACGCGAGCGTGTCGGTCGGGCGGTCGTGATGCGTGCTGCGTCGCACGCATCGGGCGCTTCGGGGTGCGATCCCCGTTACCTATGAAGATCGGCGTTCGGTGGGGTCCCTCACAGACGCGCCGTTCGCCGTGGTGTCCAATCCCGTATCGGTCATCGCCGGTCACGCCGCGGCATGACCGGCCGGGATGCGTCAGTCCGGATCGCCCGGTTGCTCATAGGGCGACTTCGCGTAGGGCGACTCGTACAACCTGTCGCTGCGCCATACGTCGGCGGCGGGTGCGCTGACCACTTGCGGGCGATGCGGCCGCCCCGGCACGAGCGGCCGACGCAGCATGCCACGGGCGCGCGTGTCGGGCTGGACGGTTGCGCTGGCGGCGGGACGCCCGAAGGCGGGCGTCGCGGCCCCGGAGGCGGTTGCAGCGGGATCGGCGGCGTCGCTTGTCGCGGCGGCTTGCGCGGAACGTTGCAGCGGTGCCGGCGGAAGCCCCGCCGACGATGCGAACACCGGCGCGTCGGCCGGGACGGCGGGCAACGTCTGCGCATTGACGGCGCAGGCAATGCCGGCCGAGACGATGCAGACGAGTGACGAAAGCGACGAAGAGCAGTTCATGACGAATCGTACGGAATGACGTGCGGTGTAGAGGGAGGCGCGGCACCGCGATGCGAGCCGCGCCGGCAAGCGTAATGCCGGAACTCGCCGCGTTCGGCGGGTTACCACACAGTTTTGGAAGGGCACGATGTCAATCACTACGCAACCCGAATCGACGCCAGGGACGCCGCGGCCACGCGTGGCCGGCACCCGTCGCGCACCGTGGCTGTCGCGCATGGCGATCGCGGCGGCCGCGTGCGCGTTGAGCGCATGTGCGCTGTCGCCGGGCATGACGTATCGGGCGCCTGCCGACCGTGACGCGAATGCGCGCGTGAGCGCCGATGCGTCGGGCGCGGGTGGCCTCGACGGCGTACAGAACGTGTCGAGCGAGGAGCTGATCGAAATCACGCCGGCATTCGTCGCGCAACAGCATGCGGGGCAGCATGCCAATGTCGACGCGGAAATCCGCCAGCTGTTCGCCAAGCCGAAGCCATACGCGATCGGCCCCGGCGACGTGCTCGGCATCGTCGTGTGGGACCACCCCGAATTGAACCTGCCGACGACGCAGACGACGGGCGGCGGCGACGGTGTCGGTGCCAGTTCGGTTGCGACCGGCTACACGGTCGACGCCAACGGCAACGTGCAGTTCGCGTATGCGGGACTCGTGCACGTGGCAGGGTTGACCGAGGCGCAGGCGCGCGCGCTGCTGACGAAGCGGCTCGGCGAATACGTGCGCAAGCCGCAGATCGCGCTGCGCGTGCAGACCTATCGCAGCAAGCGTGTCTATCTCGATGGCGAGGTGCGCACGCCGGGCCTGCAGATCGTCAACGACATGCCGATGACGCTGCCCGAGGCGATCGACCGCGCGGGCGGCTTCACCCCGACGGCCGACCGTTCGCAGGTCTCGGTCACGCGCGGCGACAAGACCGTGAACGTGAGCCTGCCGGCGCTGATCGCCGCGGGCGTCAACCCGTCGAACATCCTGCTGCGCGACGGCGATCTCGTGCGCGTGCGCGCGGCGAGCGACGCGAAGGTGTTCGTGCTCGGCGAGGTGTCGCGGCCCGCGACGCTGACGCTGACCGACGGCCGGATGAGCCTCGGCGAAGCACTCGGCGACACGGGCGGCGCGAGCCAGTACACGTCGGACGCGCGCCAGGTGTTCGTCGTGCGTCGCGGCCCGGACAACCGTCCGCGGGTGTACCACCTCGACGGCAGTTCGCCCGCGTCGTTCGCGCTGGCCGACCAGTTCCCGCTCGAGCGTCGCGACGTCGTGTTCGTCGATGCGTCGCCGCTGGTGCGCTGGAGCCGCGTCGTCAACCTGCTGATTCCGTCGTCCGCGCAGGGAGCGCTGACGGCCAAGGCGATTTCGCCGTGACACTCGTGACCCATTTCGTCATCGCGACCGCGCGTCGCGCCTACGGGACTGATGCCGTATGACTTCTTCGACCCTGCCCGACCCGCACAGCGGGCCCGCCCTGCGGCCGTCCTATCCGGTGCGCCGCTACTGGGGCATGCTCTACGGCGGCCGGCGCCTGATCCTCTGTACCGCGCTCGCGGGCGCGTTCATCGGCGCCGTGTATGCGCTGTGTGCGGCCCCCGTCTACCGGACCGACATCCTGTTCCAGGTCGAGCAAAGCCCGACCGACTCGAAATCGACGTCGCCGACCGGCGATCCGTCGTCGGTGTTCGACCTGAAGACGGACGCGTCGACCGAGATCGAAGTGCTGAAATCCCGCGCGGTGCTCGATCGCGCGATCGACAGCACCAATCTGGCCGTCGACGCACGGCCGCACTATCTGCCGCTGATCGGCTGGCGGTTCGTGAACGCGGCCGACGGGGTGTCGTCGCCGTTGCCGGGCGGCTACGTGTACGGCGCCGAACGCATCGACGTGCCGACCTTCGACGTGCCCAAGCGCCTGCTCGGCAAGCGGTTCGCACTGACCGTCGGTGACGACGGCGCCTACACGCTGCAACGGACCGGCTGGTTCGGCCGAACCGGCCCGGCATGGCAGGGGCGCATCGGGCAGCCGCTGCATGTCGAGACGGCGCAGGGGCCACTCGACATCTTCGTTCGCGGCGTGGCCGGCAAGCCCGGCGCACGCTTCGACCTGACGCGCTACAGCGACGAGGAGGCGACGGCCTGGCTGCAGAAGAACGCGTTGATCTCGGAGCGCGGCAAGCAGTCGAACATGGTCGGCGTGACGCTCGACGGCACCGATCCCGTGCACGACAGCCGTGTGCTGAACGCGATCGGCGACGCGTACCTCGCGCAGAACACGCAGCGCAAGTCCGAGGCGGCCGACAAGCTGATCCGCTTCATGGACGCCCAGTTGCCGCAGCTCAAGGCGCAGCTCGAAAAGGCGGAAAGCCGCTTCAACGCATTCAGGGCCTCGCACGGGACGGTCAATACGAGCGACGAGGCGCTGGCGTTGCGCCAGCAGTCGGTCGACATCGAGACGCGCGTGCAGACGCTGCAGCAGCGGCGCGAGGAATTGCTGACGCGCTTCATGCCGAAGCATCCGGCCGTGGTGGCCGTCGATGCCCAGCTCTCCGACGCGCAGCGTTCGCTCGACACGACGCGCAAGCAGATTCAGCAACTGCCTGCCGTTGAACAGGGCGTGCTGCAGCTGCAGCGCGATGTGGCGGTCGACACCGCGCTGTACACGAACCTGCTCAATACGCGCCAGCAGATGATCCTCGCGCGGGCCAGCAAGACCGGCACCGTGCGGATCGTCGATACGGCGAAGGTCGCCGAGCAGCCGATCGGCCCGCATCGCGGGGTCGCCGTGATCGCCCTGCTGCTGGTGGGCCTGCTGGCAGGCGCGGCGATCGTGGTCGTCCGGCAGCGGATCGTCGGCACGATCGGCGATGCCGAGGAAATCGAATGGACGACGGGGCTGCCCGTGTTCGCGACCGTGCCGCACAGCCCGGTCGCGGCGCAAGCGGAGTTGCGCCCGAAGGCCGGACGGCGCGGCGCGAGCGCGCCGGTTCCGCCGGTTGCCGTGCAGGACGCGGCGCTCGAAAGCCTGCGCAATTTCCGCGCGGCGCTGCAACTGTCGATGCCGGACGCGTCGAATCCCGTCGTGCTGATCTCCGGGCCGACGACGGGTGTCGGCAAGTCGTTCGTCGCCGCGAATATCGCGTCGCTCGTCGGCGCGGCGAAGCGACGCGTCCTGCTGATCGATGCCGACCTGCGCAAGGGATCGCTGCACGAGCGGTTCCGCTACAGCCGCGCACCGGGCCTGTCCGACGTGGTGGCAGGCACCCACAGTCTCGACGAGGCGATCAAGCGCGGCGTCGTGCCGGGTCTCGATTTCATCGCGATGGGCAGCGTCGTGCCCGATCCGGGCGAACTGCTGCTGCAGCCCGCGCTCGCCGAACTGATCGAGCAGCTCGCATCGCGCTACGACATGGTCGTGATCGACGGACCGCCGTTGCTGCCGGTGGCCGATGCGCTGGTGCTCGGCCGCCTCGCGGGAACCGTGTTCCTCGTCGCGCGCAGCGGCGTGACTACGCTCGCCGAGCTCGACGAAAGCGCGCGACGGCTCGAACACGCGCATATCGACGTGCGCGGCGTGGTCCTGAACGATTACAAGGGCGCGCCGGGACGGTACGACTACGGCTATACGGATACGAACACGCATCAGGCCGCGTCCGGGTATGCGGGGGTGATCGCGCCGCGGCAACGGGTGGAACGGGTGTCATGAACCGGCGAGCGGGCGGCGCAGGGGGCGGGCCGCGACAGCGCCCCGCGACGATGCGCAGGATGGCGCGCGTGCGCGATGCCGCGGGCGGCTATACGGGCTATTGGTGGGAAGATCCGGCGCGCCTCGTGCTGATGTTCATCCTGCCGTTGTACGGATTGCTGTCGCTCAGCCTGCTGGGAGATCAGAAGTCGATCGCGCGGATCTACTTCGACGGCTACTACACGTTCGTCGGCGCGCTGTTCCTGATGGTGGTGATGGCAGCGGCATGGCTCGCGACGACCGAAGCGCGCACGCGACGAGGGCCGCCGCCTGCCGCCGTCGAACTGTCGCCTCGCGTGCTCGATTTCGTGTTCGCTCTTGCGTTGTTCGGCTATGCCTTGTTGCTGAGCGGCATCGTCACGCATCCTGCACTGCTGGTCGCGTTCGTCCGGGGTGAAGCGAATGCATATGACATGCTTGATCTGAAAGGGCGAATCACGGGCCTCAGCACGTTCACGCAGGCGACCGCACCGTACGTTGTCCTGTATTTCTACGTGTTCAGGAAACCGGTAAAGGGGCTGAATCGCTACAAGATCTACTTTGCCGTGCTCGCGGTGCTGACGCTGCTGCGCAGCTTCATCTTCGCCGAGCGGCTTGCGCTGATCGAAATGGTGATGCCGCTTGCGCTCATGGTCGTGCGATTCCGGCTCGGCGGCAGGTATTCGCGGTTGTTGATGTTCGGCCCGTATGCGGCGATCCCGCTGCTGTTCGGGCTGTTCATCGCGAACGAGTACAACCGGTCGTGGGAAGCCTATTACGTCAACATCTACGACAACCTGTTTGATTTCGCGCTCGAACGGCTCGGCCTGTATTACTCGACGTCGTTGAACAACGGCGCGGGAATACTGAGTGTGCTGGGCTGGGACCAGGGCCACCCGATGTTCACGTTCGACTGGTTGCTGCGCTTCCCCGTCATCGGCGCGACGTTGCAGCCGTGGCTCGACTCGGGAGACAGCATCAACCTGTTCCTGAACGGCTACGCCGATCCGGAGTTCAATAATCCGTCGGGGATTTTCGTTCACTTCTACGAGTGGGGCTGGTTCGGTTTGCTCGACGCACTCGTGCTCGGGTGGGTGGTCGGCCGCAGTTATGCGGGCTGGCGGAGCGGGAACGGGTTCTGGTGCTGCGCACACGCGGTACTGTTCGTGTCGGTCATGGAAATCATGCGGACCCCGAACCTGTTCAGCGGACGGAACTTCGTGCCGGTCGTACTGCTGATCGCCGTATTCCACTGGTTCGCCAAGGCTCGGGCACGCGAGAATCGCGCCGCGGACATCGATCCAGTGTTGTCGCGATAACAGCAAGGGTCGTGCGGTACGGGGCATGCGACCACTTTGTAGATTGCCGGGTCCCAAAACCAATATTTCCCGGAGCCACCACTTTTCATGGCTATTCACAAGCAGAAGTTTGAAATTCTGGACGGGTTGCGCGGCATTGCGGCAATCAGCGTGATGTTCATGCATTTCCTTCAGGATCTGCCGATTCCGATACTGCAGAGCGCGTATCTTTCGGTGGACGTTTTTTTCATGCTGAGTGGATTCATCCTGACGCAGGCTTACGGCGAAAGACTGCGTCAGGAATCGTGGTGGGGCGAGTATTTGAAGCGACGAGTGATACGCCTGTATCCGATGATATGCATCGGGCTCACGATCGGACTCGTGAGCCTCGTCGTCATGCGTATCCACTCGTCGGCGGCGTTTTCGTTCGGTAACCTGGCCGCAGCTTCCGGGCAGAACTATTTTCTCGTTCCGTATCTCGGTCGTTTCTCCGTGTCGGGCTTCGTCGGCGCGGCGAATCACGGCTTGCCGGCAGTCGATGACCCAGGGGTGTTTCCTCTGAATCCGCCTGCATGGTCGCTGTTCTTCGAGCTGTTCGCGAGTGTCGTCCTGATCGCGGCGTTCAGGATGAATGCGCGGAATCTCCTGCGACTGGCGTATGCATGTCTCGGCGCTTTCGTCGTGTATGGGTGGCTCGTGGGCCTCGACAACGACAAGCTGACCGTCATCCTGAATCAGGGGTGGTCGGCCGATAACTTCATCGGCGGATTCTTCAGGGTCGGCTACGGGTTCCTGCTGGGCGTTGCGATTGGGAAGATGCACGACGCCGGGCTCCCGGTCAGGCCGCACTGGTTTGTCGCCGGGCTCGTCAGGAACGACTACATGCTGTTTGTCGCTTTCCTGCTGATGGTCGTGTTTCCGACGTCGATCAAGGGAATCTACGCGCTTGCCGTGCTGATGTTTATCGCGCCTGCGCTGGTTTATCGGGGCGCCATGCTGGCTCCGAGCGGCAAGGTGATTGCACGTATCAGTGCATTCCTCGGCTGGATCTCGTACCCGCTCTATTGCGTGCATTATCCGATCGGAAGGCTGGTGTTCGCTTATGCCCCGCATGGCGACATCCACGTCGTCAGAACGGCGATTCTTGCCGCGGGCGTTTCGATCGTCGCCGCCGCCGTCCTCGCGAAATTCGTCGAGGAGCCGATCAGGTCGTATCTCGGCAAGCGCCTGTTCGGTAATCGACGGGCAGCGGCCGGCAGCACGGTCAACGTCGCGTAACTGTGCCGATTTGCCAAGTGTGCCGGCCGCCGGTGGCGCGACTGCATGAAACCATGAGTCTCGGCCGGGGCGCCGGGCAGCGCATGAGGGCAGGGCGTGTCGATCCGTTCCTTTCCCGATGACCACACGCCGCGATCGCCCTACAGTGACTCGAAGATCTCCTTCATCATCTCGGCACTTCGGCTCCAGCGATATTTCTCGGCGTGCAGGCTTCCTTTACGTTTGAGCTCGGCCCTGAGTTCAGCGGAATCGAGCAGGCTCCGCAACTTCTGCGCGATATCGTCCTGCGAATACGGATCGCAGTACAGCGCCGCATCGGCACAGACTTCCGGCAGTGCGGCCGATTTGCCGACGACCGCCGGACAGCCATATCGCATCGCCTCGAGCGGCGGTATCCCGAAGCCTTCATAGATCGACGGGTAAAGGAAGCAAGCCGCGTTCTGGTATAGCGCCTTCAGTTGCTCGTCGCTGATGTAGCCCACGTACTTGATGTTCGGTTCGGCCGCCGAGAGATGATCCTGCTTGCCGAACACGGTGGTGTTTTGCATACCGACGATCACGAGATCGACGGACGGATCGTTGATCTGCCGGAACGCCGCGATCAGCCGGCCGAAGTTCTTGGTAGGGTTCATGCTGCTGACCGCGAGCACGAACCGGTCCGGCGTCAGCGCGTGCTTGTCGAGCACGCTCGTGTCCGGTTCCAGGGCATCGAGATGGTCCGCACCAAGTGGCACGACGCTGATCTTGTCGGCGGAAACGCCGCAGTGATGCGCGAGGCGATCCCGCGAGAAACTGGAGTTGGTCAGCACGCAAACGGAGGTTCGCGCGAGAATCCAGAACATGATCCGGTACCACATGCGAAACGGCCGGGAGAAATGCGCGGGCGTGTCGAACACCGCCGCGTCGTGCATGTAGATGATCTGGTTGCCGATGAAAATGGATGCCGAATTGCTGAGATTGACGATGCAGCCGCGGCGCGCGAACAACGGGAGAACCAGTTGCTCCCAGACCACGCCCTTGTAAAACCCCACCTTGACCGTCTTCGCGCCGCTTATCTCGACGCCGGGCTGCGGCGGCACCAGCACGGTCACCGGCTCCTGCGGCTGAAACTTGATCAGTGCGGCGATCAGTTCGCGCGCGACGCGTTGCACGCCGGTTGTTTTCTGCGTCGTGAATCGTCCGTTGTATACGAGTTGCTTCGATTTCTTGAAAGCGGTCATGTCGATAAGGGAATGTCGAAATCGGAATCAGGCTTTGACGTGATCCGGTACAACCGGCTTGAAGTCGCGCGTGTCGACACGCGGCTCGTCGGTGTCGAGTCCGTAAAGGCCGTGCCACTGACGGAAGATCGCGTTCATCGAAAATCGCTGAATCGCCCGCTGCCGGGCAGCCGCACCCATTTCCTCGCGAAGCTGCCGGTCCTCGCGGAGCAGGCTCAGATATGCGGTCATCTCGTCGGCGTTCGACGCGACGTAGCCGGTCACGCCGTGAATCACCACGTCGCGATTGCCCACGACGTCCGTCACCACGGCCGGTATGCCGGCGACCTGCGCTTCGATCAGCGCGACCGGCATGCCTTCCCAGCGGGAAGTCTGGACGTAGATGTCCAGTTCCGATGTCAGCGCGAGCGCACGAGCGCGAGTTACCCAGCCGCTGCAGACGACGGTGCGGCGCTGGACGGGATCCGGAATCTCGGCGGCGTCGCCGCCGATCCAGAGAAACTCGACGTCCGCGCCATGCAGCTCGTCGGCGAGGCGTACGAATGCTTCATGATTCTTCTGGAACGACGCCCGACCGCTCATCCCGATGACGACCTTGTGATCGTCGCGCGTTCGACGCGGTGGAATCTCCGCCGCATTCACGCCGTTTTCCACCAGGACCGCCGACTTCGCCCGGACCTTTTCCCTGATCTCGGCGAGTTCGCTGCCCGAGCACGCGACGATGGTTCCGCCGATATGCGCCGCGATGCGTTCGAAGTTCAGGTAGGCGTACTGCTTCATGCGCGATACGTCGCGGCGCAGGAACGAGAGTCCGTGCGGCGAGTAGAGGACCCTCGCATCCGGGGCGGCGATCCGGGCGGCGACTCGCCCCAGCACGCCGGCCTTCGACGAGTGCAGATGAATCGCGGTCGGCTTGCAGTCGCGCAGGTTACGGACCAGCGAACGCAAGCTCCGCAGGTCCTGTTTGATGCTCACCTCGCGCGCCATGTCGACGTACGTGAGCTTCACGTCGGGCAGGAACAGCGTTGAAAAATCGGTCGGGGTTTCCGGTCGGATCGAATGCAGCACCGTCACGTCGACACCGGTTGCCGCGGCATGGTTCGCGAGATGGGTCAGCATCGACAGCACGCCGCCGCCAAATGCCTCGGCAATATGAACGATCTTTTCTTTGGTCATCTTCGGGTCCAGCGATCCGATCGCACGTTCATCGCCCATCGTGACGATGAGCAGCCTGAAAATCGTGTGGTCTCGGTGTCCGGTTCGTTAAACTATGCATTCCTGATTGATAAATGCATGGCAGTCTTGGCCATTGGATCCTGCTGTCGCGGTCGCATGTGTGAGCTGGCGAGGCGGCCCGGTGATTTCAGCCGATGCAACATCGGGTAGACGTTGCCGGCGCGCACCGAACACGATGCAGCACGAAGCATCCGTGTCGCGTTCTACGTGGCGGCGAGATTCCTCGGAACATCGGATGCCGGCGTTCGACTACGACGACTGGAGACGAGAACGCGGCGAAATCCGGTCAGTGCGCGTGAATCCACTGGTCCGGATCATTGTGCAGCGCATGCGCGACCCACTGGGTGCGATGGCTTACCGAAGGCGCGATTCGGCGCCGGAAGCGCGGGTCCCGCGCTGCTATCGAGCGTCGGCGCGACGACCGGGTGACTTGCGCACGCGTGCGAGAGGGTTGGAGATGTAGCGAATCGCGCGGTTGCTGAGCGTTGCTGACGGCAGCAGGCACGCGAGTGACAGCCCGGCGACGGCTACCTTCTTGGCAGGACCCCAGAACGGATTGCGGAGCACGGTTTGCCAGTAGCGCCCGGATTCGCACAGGAACCAGCGCCAGCGCCGCACGAGCGGCGCGTGATATAGGGTGCTGGCGAAGCGGGCCTTTTCGATCGCGAAGTCGAGCGGCGCGATCGGTAACGCCTCGTGCAGCCGCGTGCCGGCGATCATGCGCAGCGTCGACCACCGGCGTTCAGCCTTCTGCGCGCCTGTCGCGGCGTCTTCCGAATTGGTGAGGGCAAGGGCTGGCGTGCCGTCGGCCGGGCGCGTATCCGGCTGCTGATGCACGCGATAGCCGCCGAGCGTTGCGTCGATCATGTGCACGTTGCCGAGCAACGCGATGCCGTAGATCGCGTAGAAGTCGGCGCCATGCAGGTTGTCCGGGGTGACGGGCACCGGAAAGATGCGCTTGAGCGCATCGACCCGATATGCGTTGCCCGATGCGGGCGGCGACGGGTACAGCCAGCCCGCGCGCAGCAGGCGGCCGCAATCGGTGTCGACGGCTGACTGCGGCACGCTCGCCCCGGTCATCGCACCGTCCCGTGCGATCACGTCGAGCCGGAAATGCACCTTCACGAAATCGCCGGACGCGAACGCTGCCAGCACGCGGGTCGCTGCGTCGTCATAGAGCAGGTCGTCCGCGTCGAGCAGAATGACGTAGCGCGTCGTGACGTGCTCGAGCGCGCGGTTGTATGCGGCGACCTGACCGCGATTCTCCTGAAACACCGCCGTCACGCGCTCGCCGTACGAGCGAATGATGTCGCACGAATCGTCGGTGGAGCCGTCGTCGACAACCAGCACGCGTACATCGTGGGCGGTCTGTGCGAGCGCCGAATCGATCGCGTCGCGCAGGTACGCGCCATGATTGTAGTTGCAGATTGCGATGGTCAGGTCGGTCATGAACGGGTGCTGAACGAGCGAAGGGCGGGCGATCCGGGTGCGGCGCGCGTGGTGCTCTCCCGGGCGCACTGCACGTCGGGACCACGACGCCGGATCGGGTGCGGCCGGTGCCTTTGGGCGATGCCGTAGCACGGTCGCGTCGCGTGATGGCCATGATACGCGTCGTCGATCGGCAGTCGGTTCGCGAGCCTACCGTTCTGCGATTCGCTTCAAGAGAAGCGCGATGGTCAACGGCACGCGAGATCGCGCCGCGAGAGCGGGGTGCATTGGTCTGTTGACGCACCGAAACCCGGCTGTTTCGAATGGTCTAATCGAACGTATCTTATCGCCCGCTTTTGGCGGTATCACGGGCAGGCAACCAGGCCGGCATGCCGTGTTCGGGTGCGCCAGCCGACGCGCACGAAGTCATTCGAGGGAGCAGATTCGATATGCGTAGATCGCAAAGCCCGTTTCTCGCATGCGCGGCGATCGCCGGCATGTGCATGGCAGGCGGCCCGGCGTGGCCGGGTAGTGCCGTGGCGGCAGTCGGTACACCCGCACCGGGCGCGCTTCATGCGAACGTACCGGATGCGTACGTTCGTCCCGCCGCGGACGCGGGGGATCAGACCGACACGCTGCAACGTGCGCTGGACGCATTGCAGCCGGGCCAGCGACTGATATTCGCGCCGGGGCGGTACGTGATCGGCCGCTCGCTGGTCGTGCGGCAGCCGAATGTGGTGTTGTCGGGCTACGGCGCGACGCTGATCGCGACAACTCCCGACGACCAGACGATCGAGATGCGCGGCGACGGTACGACACTCGTCGGCTTCCGGCTCGCGGGAACCGGCACGACGCGGCTCACGACGCCCGCGTCGACGAAGGTCGAGGTAACGGGGCGCGGCGTGCAGGTGCTCGACAACGTGGTCGACGGCGGCGCCGGAGCCGGCATCTTCGTGTTCGGCGGCGCGGACGTCGCGATCGTCGGCAACGAGGTGCTGTCGACGCTGGCGGACGGCATTCACATGACGCACGGCTCGCACAACGTGCTCGTGCAAGGCAACGTCGTGCGCGGCACCGGCGACGACATGATCGCCGTGGTGAGTTACCTGGCGGAAGGCGTGCTGACGCGTAACGTGCTGATTACCGGCAACTCGCTGGAGGGCAATCCGTGGGGCCGGGGCATCACGGTGGTCGGCGGTGCGAACGTCACCATCTCGAACAACATCGTGCGCAACGTGCAGGTGAGCTCGGGGATTCTCGTCGCGCAGGAAGACAGCAACCGCACCGCCGGCTCGTCCGACATCCGCATCGAGCGCAACTCGATCGCGGATATCCAGACCGCGACGGGGCGGCCCGATCCGCGCCCGATCACACAGCAGGCGGCGATCGAGGTCAGCACGTGGTCGGGTTCGGTTTCGCGCGTGACCGTGATCGGCAACCGCGTATCGCACGCGCGATTCGACGGCATTCGTCTGTGGGGAAACGTGTCCGGCGTACGTATTGCGGACAACCAACTGTCGGAGATCGGCGGAATGCCGGTCCGGATCGACCCTGCGCACGATTGCGCGGCCGGCCGGCCGACGACGGCATCGGGAGGGCGAGCGAAGGGCACGCCGTGTGCGGCCGCGCTTCAGTCACTGTCGGCCGCGAGTGACGCGGTCGGCGCGGATACGTCGTTGTTGCCGCGCGTGCGCGAGTCCGTCAGGCAGGCACGCTGGTCGCAAGGCGGAATCGACTGATGGTGCGTCGCGTGGGACGCCGGTTTGCGGCGGCACGCGGTGAACGGACCGCCGTCGCTTGATCGCGCGGCGGCGCTCGTCATCGTCGAGTGCGCCGCCGCGATCGGCACGCGCCTACCGGATGACGCCGCGTTCCGCGACTTCCTCGTCCGGTTCGCGCGAGGCGAGCGACGCGCGCTGCGGGGCGGTCTCGACAACCGGCCGCCCATACAGATCGTCGAACCGCACGATATCGTCTTCGCCGAGATAGTCACCCGACTGCACCTCGATGATCTCGAGCGGAATCCGGCCGGGATTCTCGAGACGGTGGACCTCGCCGACGGCGATGTAGGTCGATTCGTTCTCGCTGAGCAGAAAGGTTTCGTCGCCGCGCGTGACCTTCGCGGTACCGCGCACGACGATCCAGTGCTCGGCACGGTGATAGTGCATCTGCAGCGACAGCCGCTTGCCGGGCTCGACGACGATCCGCTTCACCTGGAACCGCTCGCCGAGATCGATCGAATCGTAGTGTCCCCACGGCCGCTGCACCTTGCGGTGTTCGCTTGCCTGCGGGCGCTGCTCGGTCTTCAGGCGCGCGACGATGTTCTTCACGCGCTGCACGTCGTGCTTGTTCGCGACCAGCACCGCATCGGGCGTCTCGATCACGACGACGTCCTTCATCCCGACGCACGCGATCAGCCGGCCTTCCGAGCGCACGAAACTGTCCTGCGTATCCTCGAACACGATCGGGCCGCGCGCGACGTTGCCCTGATCGTCCTTCGGCATGATTTCCCAGATCGCATCCCAGGTGCCGACGTCCGACCAGCCCGCGGAAAGCGGGACCACGATGCCTTCGATGCCGAGTTCGGGGCTCTGCGCCAGGCGTTCCATGACCGCATAGTCGATCGAATCGGACGGACAGGCGTCGAAAGCCGCCGCGTCGATTCGGAAGAACGGGTCCTCGGCGGTGCCCGCGCGCCATGCCGCGTCGCAGGCCGCATGGATGTCGGGTGCGAGCGCGCCGATCGCCTTCAGCCAGATCGATGCGCGCGTGATGAAAATTCCGCTGTTCCACCAATAATCGCCCGAATGCAGGTAGCGTTCGGCGAGGGCGGCGTTCGGTTTCTCGACGAACCGCCCGATTGCATGGCCGCCTTGTCCGCCGAGGCGCCCGGCGCGCGGTTCGCCGACCTGGATGTACCCGTAGCCGGTTTCCGCGCGGCGCGGCAGCACGCCGAGGGTGACGATCGCGCCTTCCTGTGCGTAGCGCGCCGCGCGTCCGATCGTTTCCTGGAATGCGGCGACGTCACCGATCACATGATCGGCCGGCATGACCACGAGGATGGGGTCGTCCGCAAGCGCGCTGGCGTCGAGCGCCGCGAGCGTCAGCGCAGGTGCCGTATTGCGCGCGGCCGGTTCGAGCAGGATACGGGGAGGCGCCGCGCGCCCGAGCACCTGAGCGGCGCTCATGATGCGATGCTGTTCACCGCATACCAGCAGCAGTGTGTCGCCGAGTACCGCGTTCGCGATGCCGTTCAGGCGGCGCGCGGTCGACGACAGCGGCGATTCGTTCGAGGTCAGCTCGATCAACTGCTTCGGATACTGCTCTCGCGACAACGGCCAGAGGCGCGTGCCCGAACCGCCGGCGAGAATGACGGGCAGGATGCAGGGCAGCTCCGGTTCGGGAACCGGGCGAAGGGTGGCGCTCATCGATTGACTCCGGTATCGGCGGACAGCCGGTTGTGTGCGCAGCCGTCGACGCGCGCGTCCTCGTCTCGCGATCGCGGCGCGGAGAGGCTCCGCGACAGGAGCTGGCGCAGCGCGCCGGCGGCGCGGCCTGCCGGCCGGACGAGACCGACGAACGGCACACCCTGTTCCAGATAGGGGCCGTAAGCCTTGCGGAATCCGAAACGCTTGTAGAAAGCCTGGCGCTGTGCGGGCACGTGCGTGCGCACGGACACGTCGGGCCATGCGGCTTGCGCGGCCGTGAGCGCGCGCTGCATCAGTTGCTCGAGGGTGCTGTCGTCGCGACATGCCTCGCTCGTCAGTACCTTGTCGATCACGACGTCCGGATCCGCGTCGTCGCCGGGGAGCACGCGCGCGTAGGCGACGACTTCCGTCGTGTCGCCCCTGTGCATGCACGCGAACACGTGCAGCGCATGCGCATCCTTGCCGTCGATGTCGAGATGCGTGTACGCGTCCTCGACCACCAGCACCGCGTTTCGCGAGCGCAGGATTGCGTAGAGATCGATGGCGCTCAGATGTTCGAATTCACAACAATGCCATTCCATGATGCCGTCCTCGTGTGAAGCCTTCAGCACGCCGGGCCGCATCAACGCGTTCGTTGCGTGCGGCCCGACGATATCCATGATGCGGATGCGGCGCGCGGCGGTCTGTTCGAAAGCGTACTCACGCTCCCGTTACTCCTGTTTCGCCGGGCCGATGCCGGCTGCGCAAGGCGTGCCGCGATCGGGGCAATGTGCGGTAGCACACGGTGGCCGTATGGCGGCTTTCCCATAATTGACGCATCGCGACGGCCCGCTGCGAAACGCGCAGCGAGGTCGTCCGCATCGAACGAGATTGAAGGACCGGGGGCCTTGCTTGAAGATTGAGATCGTTCATGGCGGGCAGGTCGCGCATCGCGATCGGCTGTCGCTCGCACGCCACCGTCTATCGCGTCGCCGATTTCCTCGCGGTGCGCGCATCCTTCATCTGGCCGCGATCATTTCGCCGCGCCGGCCAACACGCGCATACTTGCCATTCCGCGTTGCCCAACTCTTTTGGCGCTGCGCGCGGGCTTGCGCCAGCGCCGAGCCTGTCGCATCGGCATGCCGGCAGCGACGGGAGATGGCGCGACAGGCATGGACCTCATGCTGCATCGCGACAGGAGACGGACGATCCGGCCGGCCGCTTCGTTACGATGTTGTAACGGGCGCGCCCGGTTCACCCGCGTTCGATGTGTCACGCCGGCGTCGCGCTGGACGCGTGATTACCGACGCACGAAACATGTTGTCCGGACTTTTGGTGCGATTCAGGCGAGAATCGCGGGCAATGGGAGGCACCGATCTTGCAGAAAAGTGGGATTTGCCACTGATTGACAGGAATGGTCGTAGATAATCAAATCTGAGTCGCTAAATGCGCGCCGCGACGGCGGAGCGGCAGCGTAATGGCCTGAATTGTTATTTATCTTTTGGTAACAAGGCCATCTCGATACGGGGTGTAAATTCAGGAGCAGATGAAATGAGGTCACCATTCCGGAAGCGGGTTGGCGGCCATCCGGTTCAGCATCGGGCGCGACTGTCGTGTACGACGCGACGCAAATGCGGACGAAATTTCCGTTTGCCGACGTGCTCCGCCTGACGGCGCGTCGCATGAAAGCCGGAACGCCTCGGCTCCCGTGGCCGCGCGTTCCCTTCGAGTTCGATGACAACGAGGCCGGATAACATCCGGCTCGACCTCCGGGGGCTCTCGCCTTGTGCAGTTTCGATCTTCGCCAAAGCTGCGGAAACGCAGTAGGGACAGGCGGCCATGCGCCGCCGACCGCAGCGCACGCGAACGATTCGCGGAGTGGAGAAAGTGATGGTTCGTTATGAATATGCCAATAGCGCGCGATAACAGCGCAGGCGGGGGGAGGACTACCGTGCAGCGTCCTCTGATTTACTGGACCCAGTCGCCGTCCGTCATGCTGCGCAAGGAGCTTGCTCGGCGCGACTGGAAAGTGACGGTCGTTGCACACGCAAACGAATTGCGCGACACCTCCGGCGAAATCACCTGCGGCATCCTCGACCTGAGCGGCGGCCACGCCGACGCGATCGGCAGCATCGCGTCGACTTGCGCGTCGATGCGCGATGTCGTATGGGTCGCGCTCGTCGAAACCGGCCAGACGGCCTCGCCGAACGTGCGCGCACTGTTGCGCGACTATTGCTTCGACTACATCACGTTACCCGCGTCGCACCAGAGAATCGCCGATACGGTCGGCCATGCGTACGGAATGGAATGCCTGTTCGCGCGCGATCGCGAAGCCCTCGAATCGCGGGAGCACGGCATCGTCGGCACCTGTAGCGCGATGCTGCGGCTGTTCGATACGGTGCGGCGCTTCGCGCGCACCGACGCACCGGTGTTCGTGTTCGGCGAAACGGGAACCGGCAAGGAGCTGACGGCCGTCGCGATCCATCGTCATTCGGAACGGCGCAACGGCCCGTTCGTCGCGGTCAACTGCGGTGCGATCCCGCCCCACCTGCTGCAATCGGAACTGTTCGGCTACGAGCGCGGGGCGTTTACCGGCGCGAACGCACGCAGGATCGGCTACGTCGAGGCCGCGAACGGCGGCACGTTGCTGCTCGACGAAATCGGCGACCTGCCGCACGAGAGCCAGGCGAGCCTGCTGCGCTTCCTGCAGGAGGGCGCGATTCATCGCCTCGGCGGCAGCGATCCGGTGCCGGTCGACGTGCGGATCGTCTCCGCGACCCACGTCGACCTGCGCGAAGCGATGGAAGAAGGGCGTTTCCGCGCGGACTTGTTCCACCGTCTGTGCGTGATGCGCATCGATCAGCCGCCGCTGCGTGCGCGCGGCAAGGACATCGAGCTGCTCGCCCATCACATGCTGGAACGCTTTCGTGGCGACGCGCGCCATCGTGTGCGCGGCTTCTCGACGGATGCGATCACGGCGCTCTACAAGCACGACTGGCCGGGCAATGTCCGCGAACTGATCAACCGCGTGCGGCGCGCGGTCGTGATGACGGAAGGGCGCCTGATCACCGCGCAGGACCTCGAGCTCGAATACTGTCTCGACGCCGCGTCGCCGTCCGTTGCCGATATCCGCAAGTCGATCGAACGTGAAGCGATCGAATCCGCGCTGCTGCGCACGCGCGGACGCGTCGCCGCTTCCGCGCGCGAGCTCGGTGTGTCGCGTGCAACACTCTATCGCTGGATGGAAGCGTACGGAATCGAGCGGCCGCGCGGCACGGGATCGTCGGACTGACGTGTGCGGCGCGGCCGTGCGACCGTGTGTGTGGTCCGGTCGCGTCAGCCGGCCAACGCGGCGCGCACGATGCGTGCGGCGTTGACCGCGCGGATCTCGACGGTCGGTGGCGCGCCGGCGGCCGGATGGTCGCCGGCGTTATCCTGCGGCACGAGCGCGACGCGTGCCGGCGTGCCGGGCGCGAGATCGAACCAGTCGTCGCGCGGCACGAAGCCCGGTGCGTCGATCTGCACGTGACGCGCGACGTGGCGCGTGTCGATGTCGACGTGCCACGTGTCGCCGGTGCGCGACACGCATGCCTCGATGCCGGGTTCGCGGCGGGCGAACACGGCCGGGTGCGTGCGGGACGGGAAGTAGAAGGCCTGCGACAGCAGCGTGCCGTCCTCGGCGCGCAGCGTCGCGACGACGGTATCGTGCTCGCACGGGCCGAAGCGATACGCGTAGGTCCAGTCGAAGAAGCGGCCGAGCAATTCGGCCGAATCGAGCCGCACCGTGCCGTGCGCGGCGATCCGGAGCGGCCCGCCGGCCCGCGCGACCGGCGTGCGGCCGTCGCGCAGCGCGACCAGCTCGACGGCTGCCGACAGCGGCGCCGGCCGCTCGTTGATCACGTGCACGTCGAGCCCGTTCAGCCCTTCGTCGACGAGCAGGACCTGCACCGGTTGAAGTACCTGGCGCAGCGCATACCATGCCGATTTCGGCCGATGCGTCGCATCGAGCAAGCCCCATCCGGCGCCCGCCATCACGTCCTGGAACTGCCAGACGAGCGCACCCGCGCAGCGTGAGCCGGTGCGCCGCCATTCCGAGAACGTGTCCCGCATCAGGTCCGCGATTACCGCGCGCGACAGCTCGAAGTAACGCGACGGGTCCTCGCGCCGCAGGCGGTCGGGTGCCACGTCGTACAACGTCTGCAGATAGTGATCGCGAATATCGTCGAAATCCCACGACGTGCCGGGATCGCGCGGCACGGCCGCTTTCCAGCGCGGCTCGTGTACGCCCGGCCAGCCGAGGCTTGCGAGCATCGCATCGCACGGCACGTTCGCGAACGCGAGGCATTCGCTTGCGAAGCGCACGTCGGCGCGACGCGCGTCGTCGAGCGGGCGAAGGTACGCGCCGACGCCATAGTAGTGCGATACGCGTTCGCGCGGCATGAACGGCAGCACGCCGCCGTCGGGCGAGTCGGGGACGTAAAGCGCGTCGGGCCGTCGCTTGGCCACATGGCCGGCGAGGCGCTCGGCGGTCAGTGCGAGGAAGCGCTGTTTCGGCCCGAGCCCCGACATCGCGGCCTGCTGCGCGATCTCGCTGCCGCCGCACAGCACCGCGAGCGATGGCGACGCACGGTGGCGCGTGAGGAACTGTTCGACTTCGCGATCGACGGCGTCCGCGAACGCGTGATCGTCGAGCGCGTAGTCGAAGTTCGCGAACATGAAGTCATGCCAGACCAGCAGTCCGAGCCGGTCGCACCACGCGTGGAATGCGTCGGCCTCGTACGCCATCGTTCCGCCGACGCGAATCATGTTGAAGCCTGCGTCGCGCGCGTGTCCGAGCAGCCGGCCATAGGTTGCGTCGTCCGCGTGCAGTGCGAGCGGCGCGGCGCTGCTCCAGCAAGCACCGCGCGCGAACACGCGTACGCCGTTCACGCGCACGCCGAACCCTTTGCCGTCGTCGCCCGCGTCCTGCTCGATCGTGCGAAAGCCTGTCGCGCCGAGCGATCGTCGGTCGGCGCCGATGTGTAATGCGACGTCATAGAGCACCGGTTCGCCGTGCGTGTGCGGCCACCAGCGGCGCACGTTCGGCACCGCGACGCTCGCGTGCAGGCGGCTGACGCCGCTGCGCTCGAGTGTCGCGTGGTGCTCGCCGCACGACAGCCGGGCCGTGAACGCCTCGGGCAGCGGTCGGGCGAACGCGAGTTCCGCGTCGAGCCAGCCGGTGTCGCCGTCGATGCGCGCATGCAGGTCGCAATGAACGAGAACGGGGCCGTCGGCCGGATCGAGGACGTCGACGGGCCGCCACGGTCCGGTCGGCACGCAGCGCGGAAACCAGCCGGGCATGTGCCCGAGCAGCGACGTGCGAACGGTGCGCAGCGTCGCCGGTTCGGCCAGGCGCGTGCGCCAGCGTGCACGCCGCGGTGCGCGCACGTCGCGCAGGTGCGGCGCGAGGGCGCGGAAGCAGACGGTCAGCCGATGCGTGCCGTCGAGCGACACGGGCACGTCGTGCGCGACGAACATGCTGTCCGAGCGCAGGATCGGCGTGTCGTCGAGCCATGCTTCGGCGAGTGTCGCGAGGCCGTGAAAGCGCAACACGCGCGGCCCGTGCCCATGCAGTTCGACGCGATACCAGTGGTCGCGCTCGGCGAGCGACGCCGTGTCGTCGGGCCGTCCGGCCAGCGCGAGCGCTTGCGCGACCGTGCCGGGGACGGGGGCGGCGACCCAGCCGTCGGCGGGAAGATCGAGTGGCCCGCGCGCGGCGCCCGCGGCCGTGGCGAGCATCGACCACGCGAGCGCGGCTGGAGCGCGCATCACCGCATCAGCGGCACGGGGGCCGCGTCGCCGCGAACGGGTGCCGCGTGCTGAAGCGGCGGGGTGATCTGCCGCGCGCAGTCGATCAGGTCGGCGTAAGCCGCTTCGATCGCTTCGAGCGTCGCGTCGCCGCGCTCTTCCTTGCCGCGCGCGCAGGCCCGCGCCAGCCGGAACTCAAGCACCATCGCCTCGGACGCGATGCGGTCGCAGGCGATGCGAATCTCGGCGAACGGTCCGACGCAGCCACTTGCCTGCAGCCAGCGCGCGTAGTGGCCGAACAGTTCGAAGTTCGCGCCGAGTTGCCGCACCGAATTGAACGAGTACGCGTGGAACCGTTCGAGCGGGGAGACGGCGAGTGATTTCGCATCGATCTGCAACTGGCGCCGGAACATCGTGACCGGATTGACGACCGGCAGGCGGCGCAGATGGCGCTGCAGCGACGCGAGCGAGGCTTCGCACAGTGCGCGCTCGTCAAGCGGCGCGAAACGCCGCTTCGCGCACTCGACGTACGGCGGCAGCGGCATCGGCGAACCGCCGCCGACGAGGCCGTCGTAGTCGATATCCTCGGCCACGTAATAGCCGCTGTTGTGGAAGTAGCCGATCTGGCGGCGCGTGCGATCGATCGCGTCGATACCGATCGTCGTCTTCGTATGCTGCGTGCGGTAGCTGCTGCCGCGCGTGTCCGGCAGGAACCATGCGTCGACTTCGACGATCATCAGGTGACCGCGCGCGACCTGCGTCTCGATGTGCTGGTCGAGCGGCTCGTAGATGGAGTGTTCCTGTACGACGATTCCGTAAAGTCGCTCCAGTTCGTCGTGCGGAAACTTGAAGAACGTGAACTGGTCGCCCTCGAAATCGAGTGCGATCGTAAACGGCAGTGCCGCGTACGGATTGAGGCCCCACCACCGGAGCACCTCGAGCCACATGTCGACGTAGCAGTTGGTCTGCTTCCAGACCATCTCCTGACTGTGCAGCGGGTGCGGCCGGTAGTGGCGTGCGCGGTGGCGCACGTCCTCGAACGACGCATCCTCGCCGTCGCGGGACACGAATTTCATCGCGTACCCCACAGCACGTCGCGAACGTCGGCAGGCCATGCGTCGATGTCGAAACCATGATGACGGAACAGCGCGAGCGTCAGCCGCTCGAGGCCGAAGCCGACACAGCCCGTGTGCGCGACGTCGCCCGTTGCAGTGCGGATGTCCCACAGCAACCCGAAGTGATCCATGTGGTAGTTGAAGCTCAGGCACGCGGTCTGGCGATCGTCGTGCTCGATCGGGATCAGAAGCTCGAACTTCAGGTTCTGCTCGCGCTGGCTGTTCGCGACGATCTTGCCGCCGCGCCCGAAGAACGGATCGTTCGCGAGATCGATCGCGTTCGGCAGGCGCAGCGCCTCGATCATCCGCGTGCCGCGCTCCATCCACGTCGCGCGGAACGCGACGATCTGCTCGGGCGTGCCGATCTGCACGTATTCACGCATCCGGAACAACTGCATGCGGGTCGGGTCGAGCGACGGCTCGTGGCGGAAGCAATACGAAAACACGTCGACGATGCGGCCGTGGTCAGGCAGTGCACCCGCGCGCGCGACGACCGGATAGACCGGGTAGCAGGCGGCCGGCGTCATCACGACGTAAGTCGGCTTCTGGCTTTCGGTCCAGTCCTCGCCGCGGTCGAGGCACTGCAGCACGCGCTGGTGACGCTGTTCGTCGCCGCAGAACGCGTGCACGCTGCCCGCGAGTTGCGGGAAGCTCTTCATGTATTCGCTGCGCTCGAATTCGGTGCGGCTCATCGCCGGCGGAAAGCGCAGCACTTCGGCCTGCTGGTCGGCGCCGAGGCGCGTGACGAAGGCGTCGAGCGCCTCGACGACGCGCTCGAACCGTTCGCTGCGGCCGAACAGGCCCTGGATGCCGGTCGACACGAGCAGGCCCGCATCGATCAGCTCGTCGCGCAGCGGATTGACGCCCGCGCGGTCGAGCGGCGCGTCGGACGGGGTGGCGGCGGAGGGCACGGACAGGCGGTCGTTCACGAATGGATCTCCAGCGTCGCGGGACGCAATGCGAGCAGCAAGCTCGCGGTATTGGCGGCAATGCGGTCGTTGCTGATCATCAGCGGCGCCGCGTGCAGGTCGCGCAGATGGCGGCCGATGCTGAACGGCGTGCCGTGCTTGTAGCCGGCCATCCCGCAGATCATCATTGCCTGCTGTGCGACTTCGAGCGCGGTCGACGACACATAGGTCTTCAGCGTGTTGATCTCGGCAGCCCAGGCCATGCCGGCCGACCACGAGCGGGGCGACGCGCTGGCATAGAGGCGCAGTACGTTGTCGACGCGGGCCTGCATCGCCTGCATCAGCGCAAGCGATTCGGCGATGCGCCGCGACGCGGGCGACGGCGCGCCGTCAGTCTGGCGCGCCTGCGCGCGGAAGAACTGATGCGCGCGATGGAACGCATCGCCGGCCACGCCGATCCACACCGCCGCCCACAGGATGTGCGAAACCGGCACCATCGTCTGTTCGGCGATCTGCGCGAACGGCACGGGCAGGCATTGCTCGGTCGCGCCGTGTGCGTCGAGCACGAAGCCGTTGCTGCACGTTCCGCGCATGCCGAGCGTGTCCCATTCGCCGCGGCGCGTGAGCGTATAGCCGTCGCGCAGCAGGGTAACGAGCACCTGGTCGGAAGCCGGCGCGTCGGCGTCGCGCCGCGCGGTCGCGAGGATACCGTCCGCATAGTCGCCGTACGAGATCGTCGGAGCGGACTTGTGCAGCCGGAATTCGCCGCCGTTGGTCGCGAGCGCGCACTGGCTCGCGCGCAGGTTGCCGCCGACGCCGTCTTCCGACGTCGCCGACGCGAGCAGCCACTGATGGCGCACGAGCTGCTGCAGGAACAGCTTGTGCCAGCCCTGGTCGGCAGCGTGATTGACGATGCAGGCGACCTGGATCTGGTGCATCGCGAACACCATCGCCGACGATGCGCAGGCCTGGCCGAGGATCGAGCATGCCGATACGATGTCGGCCAGCGATGCGCCGGCGCCGCCGAGGTGGGCCGGGACCATTGCGCTCAGCAGGCGGCGCGCGCGCATGGCCTCGATCGCTTCGACGGGGCAGCGCGCGTCGCGATCGACCGCATCCGCGTGCTGGGCGGCGATTTGCGCGACCGCGCGCGCGGCCTCGTCGAGCCGGCGTGCATCGTCGTCGGCCGCGAGTTCGGGAAGCAGCGCGCTCATGCGGAATGCTCGGAGCGTTGCAGCGTAGCGATCGTGTCCGCGAGCGCGTCGATGCTGCGGAACAGATTGCGGTTCAGCATCTCGTCGGGAATCTCGATGTTGAACTGCTTCTCGATCGCGAGCATCAACTGGATCGTGTCGAGCGAGGAGAGGCCCGCTTCGTAGAGGTCGTCCCCGTCACCGATCGAATCGATCGCGGCTTCGAGGTGGGCAACGTGCTTGAGGATGGTTCTGATTTCGTTTTTCACGTGCTGCTCCGGCGTGTGTGATGTCGTCCGCACGGTCGGACGCGCGCAGCGCGCTGACATCCCCCCGGCAGTCCGGCATCAGTAGACCATTCGCAAGCACGGCGTTCTGTACGCCACCCTACAATCGGCTGACTCGGATCGCACGCGTGCGCCGAAACGGCGTGCGCATCACGCGCGTGCCGCGGCGGTCACGCTCGAGTCGGCCGACAGGATGCGCTTCATCTCGTCGCGCACGATTGCGCGGCAGCCGCACGACATTTTCTCGAGGCCCGCAAGATCGGCAAGCTCGATCGAGCTCCGGTACTGTCGAATCAGGCCGAGTTTCTGAATCTCGCCGGCTGCGTCCGTGACCGTCTCGCGCCGCACGCCGAGCATCTGCGCGAGCATGCTGTGGGTGACCTGGATCTCGATGCTGCGCGACCGGTCGTAGGCAAGCAGGAACCATCTGCATAACTGATGTTTGAGCACGTGATGGCGGCTGCAGAACGTGATCTGCGATACCTGGGCCATCAGCAGCCGCACGCAGACAAACACCAGATGGCGAATCACCGGCGACGCATCGAAAGCGGCGGCGAAGATGCGTCGGTCCAGCCGGTAGACGAAGCCGTCGCGACATGCGACGGCACGGCACGGCATCCGGCCGCTGCCGCCGATCACGTCGTCGCATACGACGCTCTCGCTGCCGATCTCGGCAACTTCCAGCGTCATGCCGCCGGACGAAACGTACTGCAGCGAAATCGCCGTCGTGACGGGCAGGTAAACCGCGGCGAGCGTTTCGCCGGGCTCGCACAGCACCTGGCCCGATTTCAGGTGAACGAGCTGAAGATTGGCAATCAGCGTGGCGCGTTCCTCGCGGTCGAGGGCCGCGAGGAACCGGTTGGCGTCGAAGCTGTGGGAGAGCTCGATCATGCCGTTCGCGTGGGCGACGGCGTCATTGGCCTGGTGGGTCACGGCGCATCCTCGTAGGGGGCGGTCGCACGTCGCGCGGCGGCATCCCCGGGGATTTAGCACGCGCGTGCGGATTTGTGTTCGTCGAAATTCGAATGACGATGGCGGGAAAAGGCTAGCACGCAATTGAATTCGATAAATTGCGCACTACGTCACTTCACAAAGTTTGACGATTCAACGTAAATGAAAATGTTATATGGATTTGAAGATCATGCTCTGAAGAGTTAATCGCGTTGATATGGATCGACGGATAAGTCGAGAATTCGATGTCGATCCGGAATCAATCGAGAAGTGACGGGTATCGTACATGTAAAACATTAAGAATGCATCTAGCATTATTTGACAATCGGGATTGAAGTTGTAAATTTATCAATTAAATCATGTGGTTACATCTTTTATGTGCGTTCGCTTACAAAGCCGTAAATTAATGTGTCGATTCATATTTGAGACAGTTTCAAACGATCATTCGAGGTGCCGTGAACCGCCCAGGCGCCATGCGAGACATCACGGAAACAATTGAAAACGGCCCGTAAGTATTTGAACGATAAGCTTCGCGCGCCGCTGCTGGCGCCGCCGCGCACTCGGTGATCATTGATCAGTCGAATCGCTTCCTGTCTCCACTGTGGCAGAGGGTGTCCGAAAATGAGACGCTTTTGACAGTTTTCAGTTGGTAATTCGGCGGGGCTAAATCGCTGGTCATTTATATATTAAGGATGAGGCGGGTATTGGCACGTAAATCGCTTATTGAGATGGGCGCATCGAAACGGGACGCCCGATTCGATCCGGCGGCGTGAAGCCGCAGGTCGATTGGGTGGAGGGTTGTGGGCCGCAACCCGCGTCGCCATCCGGACGCGCATCACGATAACGAGTTCCGCCGACGCAGCTGCATGCGGCGCGGAAGACAAATGGGATACAGACATGCTTCATCTTCACTCGAGCTACTCGGCGAATGCCATCCTCGATGCCCTCCCTGAGGACAGCATCCGTGCCATCGCACCGCACCTCGAACTGGTCAGGATCAAGGCCGGCATGCTCGACCGTGTCGGGGAACCGATGCGCCATCTGCATTTCCCGACGACCGCCATGATGTCGGTGCAGCACCTGATGGAAGACGGCGCGATGGTCGAGGTTGCCGTGGTCGGCCGCGAAGGTGTGGTCGGCCTGGCGACGCTCGTCGGCGGCACCTCGGTATCGAACCGCATCGAAGTCCGTATCGGCGGGATGGCCTACCGTGTGCCGACCTGCGTGATGCGCGCGGAATTCGAACGTTCGCCGGCGACGTATCGGCTGTTGTTGAACTACTGCCAGGCGATGATGGCGCAGATTTCGCGCAGCGCGTTGTGCAACCGCCATCACTCGGTCAGCGAGCAGTTGAGCCGCTGGCTGCTGCTCGCGCATGACCGGATCGACGGCGACGAACTGACCGTCACGCAGCAGACGATCGCGAACATGCTCGGCGTGCGTCGCGAGGGGGTGACGGAAGCAGCCGGCAACCTGCAGGAAGCCGGGCTGATTCGTCAGCGTCGCGGCCGCATCACGGTGCTCGATCGCGACAGCCTCGAGCGCCAGGCGTGCGAGTGCTACGAGCTGATTCGTGCGGACTATCGCCGGCTGCTCGGCACGCGTGCCGGCGTGCGATCGATGCCGGTGCGACCGCGCATGTACGACGTGCACGGCGGATTCCCCGCGCACGGTGCGTGACGATGCATGCGATGGCGGGTGGAGCGAATACGATGCGGCGCGCCGCGATTGCCGCGGCCGATGCCGCGCTCGTGCTGGCAGGCGCGCTCTCCGCGCAGGCGGTGATGGGACTCGCATGGCGCGATCTGTCGGACGCTCAGCGCGGCGCGATTGCATTGCTGTGCGCGTTGACGGTTGCGCTGTTGCCGCGCAGTGTGCGCTTGTTGCGCAGCGCGGCATCGTCGCATGACAGCGGCACCGTGCTGACGCGCACGATGATCGCCGTTGTGTGCGCGGGCATGCTGACGGTGGCTGGCACGATGTGGATCATGAACCGCGGCGGCACGGTCACGACGCGCTGGATTGCGCGGACGGTGCTGTCCGGCGACGCGGCACTGCTGCTTGGCAGGCTGGCACTGTGCGCGCTGGCGATCAGGCGGGGCGATCCGCGCGCGCGGCAGCGGCGGGTCGCGATCGTCGGCGCGACCGCTTACGGACGGGTGGCGATCGAGCGCATGCAGCGCGAGCCTGCCGGCCCGTTCGCGGCGGCCTGCGTGTTCGACGACGACGCGCCGGCCTCGGCAGCCGCCGACGGAATCGGCGGCGTCCCGGTGATCGGCGACTGGGGCGCGCTGCGGCGCATGATCCGCGGCGGCGAGATCGACGAAGTGTGGCTCACGCTGCCGATGTCGCACGAGTCGCGCATTCAGCGCATCGTGCGCGAATTGCGCGACGAGTTCGTCGAGTTGCGACTGTTGCCTGACGTGCGGCAGATGGCGGTCGTCGAGCGATCCGCGACCGATGTGCTCGGCATGCCGGCAATCAACCTCGCGACCACGCCGCGTTCCGCGCCGGAACTGTGGGCGAAGTTCGCGTTCGACCGGATGTTCGCGGTCGCCGTGCTGATCCCGCTGCTGCCGCTGCTTGCGGCGCTGGCGGTCGCCGTGAAGCTGTCGTCGCCGGGCCCTGTCTTGTTCAGGCAGCGCCGCAAGGGTGCCGACGGTCGCGAGTTTCATATCCTCAAGTTCAGGACGATGCGCGAGCATCGCGCACAGCCCGGTGTCGTGCGGCAGGCGTCGCGCAACGACGCGCGCATCACGCCTGTCGGCGCGTTCCTGCGGCGCACGTCGCTCGACGAGCTGCCCCAGTTCTTCAACGTGTTGTTCGGCCAGATGTCGGTGGTCGGCCCGCGTCCGCATGCGATCGAACACGACGACTTCTACCGGCAACTGGTCGACTGCTACATGTATCGCTATCGCGTACGGCCGGGGATCACCGGGTGGGCGCAGGTGAACGGCTATCGCGGCGAGACGCGCAAGGTCGAGGCGATGGCCGCGCGTGTGAAGTTCGATCTGTTCTACATGCAGAACTGGAGCTTCTGGTTCGACATGAAGATCATCCTGATGACGGTCGTTCGTGGCTTCGTCGGGCGTAATGCATTTTGATGAACAGGATTGCGAAGTATTATGCGCGGTTCCTTCGTCGTCGATGCGATGCTCCACGCAACGGCGCACCTGAAACCGCGCGTCAACCGTCCGACGGCGGCTGAGCGGCCGCCGGCGACGCGGTGGGCGTGACGGCGGGGCTGGCATCGGGCGCGGCTTGCGCGCTCGACGGCTGGATGGCGTGCTGGATCGTCGGCACGACCATCGTCGGGAACAGGGCCGCAAGGGCCACCCAGATGACGACGCCGAACAACATGACGTTCTCCCGGAAAACCGCGGATTCACCGCGCATGCTTTCAATCTATGTCGCAACTTTTTACAGGGGATTGATCGACCTCAACGGCGGCTGCGTCAGACGAATGCGGGCGTGCCGGATTATCGCGTCGGTCCCCGGTTTTTCGCGCGCATGGTGCGGCCGCTGACGACGGTCAACACATGCGTGTGCATTGGGTTTATGCTGCGTCGAATGCGTCCGGCGCTTCGTGCGGCCGGGCGCGCATCCGGGCGCGGCGAGCCGGGCGTTCCGGCCCGCCGCGCACCGGCGCGACAACCGCGCGCCGCATGCGCTTTGCGCGGAACCCGGAAAAGGAGAGACGGCGATGGCGCTCGATCGAGAACAACGGCAGACGCTGCAGCGGCGCCTGACCGAGAGCGAGCTGGCGTTGCGGGCGAACATCCGCACGAGCGAGGACCAGCGCGCGTCGGAGTCCTATGCGGAGCTCGCCGGCGCGGCGCCGGACGAGGGCGACGAGGCGAACGCCGATCTGTTCGTCGACATGGATCACGCGCTGATCGGGATGAAGCTGGCCGAGTTGCGTGCGATCGGGCGCGCGCAGCAGCGCATCCGCGACGGCAGCTACGGCGAATGCATCGATTGCGATGCGCCGGTCGGCTACGAGCGGCTGCTCGCGCGCCCGACTGCCGAGCGTTGCACGCATTGCCAGTCCCTGTACGAGCGTCGCTACGCGACGACGCCGCGCGCATCGCTCTGATGTATCGGCGCAGGAGCCGCGCAGGCCGCATGCGTCGCGCGACATGACACGGGCAATCGGTGCAGGATGATCAACGGGCGCCCGCCGTCGTCGACATGCGGCGCCGGGCGGGCAGAGGCCGCCGCACCAGCGCACGGCGCCATCCACGTGGGAGGGAGCCACGCCGACCATGCCGATCCACAATGCCGAGTGTGCGGCCGTCTTCGCCGAAATCGCCGATATGCTCGAGATCCAGGGCGCCAACCCGTTCAGGGTGCGCGCCTATCGCAACGCGGCACGGACGATTGCCGATTACGGGCGCGACATTCCGGCGATGCTCGCGAGCGGCGGCGATCTCGGCCGGATTCCATCGATCGGTGCCGATCTCGCGGCTAAGCTGCGCGAGATCGCCTCGACCGGCACCTGCGAACTGCAGCAAACGCTACGCCATGCGCTGCCGCGCGCGATCGTCGAACTGCTCGACGTGCCGGGGCTCGGCGCGAAACGAGTCAAGGCGCTGCATGACGCACTGCACGTCGAGTCGCTCGAACAGCTACGCGTCGAAGCGAAGAGCGGGCACGTGCGCGCGCTGCCGGGTTTCGGCGCGAAGACCGAAGCCCATCTCCTCGACGCGATCGACGACCGCCTGAAGCGCGAGCCGCAACGCTTCCTGCTGCCGGATGCCGCGCAATCGCTGATGCCGTTGCTCGAGCGTCTGCGCAAGGTGGCCGGCGTCGGGGAAGCGGTGCCGGCGGGCAGTTTTCGCCGCAACCGCGAGACGGTCGGCGACCTCGACATCCTCGTGACGGCGCGCGATCCGGCCGCGGTGGCCGATGCGTTCGTCGGCTACGGTGAAGTCGCGCGCGTACTCGCGAACGGCAAGACGCGTTCGGGCGTCATGCTCGGCAACGGGCTGCAGGTGGACCTGCGCGTCGTCGATGCCGACGCGTTCGGTGCCGCGCTCGTCTATTTCACGGGATCGAAGGCGCACAACATCGCCCTGCGCAGGATCGCGCAGGCCGGCGGCCTGAAGATCAACGAATACGGCGTATTCCGCGGCGACGAGCGGATCGCGGGCGCGACGGAGGCATCCGTCTACGAGGCGATCGGTCTTCACTGGGTGCCGCCCGAGTTGCGCGAGGACCGCGGCGAGATCGACGCGTCGCGCGCGGGCACGCTGCCGGCGCTGGTCGAGCGCAGGCACGTTCATGGCGATCTGCATGCGCATACCAAGGCGTCGGCCGGGCGCGACAGCCTGCGCGCAATGGCGGATGCGGCCCGGGCCCGCGGGCTCGCGTATCTGGCCGTCACCGATCGCGCACCGGATACGCAAGGTGGCCGAGCCGATGGCGACTGGCTCGTGCGGCAGATCGACGAGATCGACCGCCTCAACGCGTCATTCGACGACTTCGTGCTGTTGAAGGGCGTCGAGGCCGGCATTCGCGAAGACGGCAGTCTCGACGTGCCCGACGACGTGCTTGGGCGCCTCGACCTCGTCGTCGGCGCGGTGCGCGACGGCTTCGACCTGACAGGCGACGCGCAGACCGGGCGAATCCTGCGTGCGATGGATCATCCGTATTTCACGATCCTCGCGCATCCGACCGGCCGGCTGCTCGGCGAACGCGACGCATGCGAACTCGACGTGCCGCGTGTGCTCGCCGCAGCCGCCGCGCGCCGCTGCTTCGTCGAACTCGATGGCGACCCGCGACGGCTCGATCTGCCGGACGTCTGGTGCCGCGAGGCCGCGAAAGCCGGTGTCGCCGTGGCGATCGGCTCGGACGCACGTTGCGCCGACGATCTGGACAACCTCGGATACGGTATCGGCCAGGCGCGGCGTGGTTGGCTCACGCGGCACGACGTGCTCAACACGCGCACGCTCGCGCAACTGCGGCCGCTGCTGGCGCGCACGATGCACGCGAGCGGGGCGTCGAAGCGCGGCCGCCCGAAGGGCGCGTGACGGCGCACGCCGAAGTCAGGCCAGCACGTCTTCCGCTGGCACGTACGGCAGGCCGAGCGCCAGCGCGACGGCCTCGTAGGTGATGCGGCCGTCGCACACGTTGAGGCCCGCGCGCAGATGGGGATCGTCGGCCATCGCGCGTTTCCAGCCCTTGTCGGCGAGCGCGAGCGCATGGCCGAGCGTCGCATTGTTCAACGCGAACGTCGACGTGCGCGCGACCGCGCCGGGCATGTTCGCGACGCAGTAGTGCACGACGCCGTCGACGACGAAGGTCGGCTGCGCATGTGTCGTTGCATGCGATGTCTCGAAGCAGCCGCCCTGGTCGATCGCGACGTCGACGACGACGGCACCCGTGCGCATCGTCGCGATCATGTCGCGCGTGACGAGCCGCGGCGCCGACGCGCCCGGCACGAGCACCGCGCCGATCACGACGTCGGCGTCGCGCACGGCTTCGTCGATCGTGTGCGCGTTCGAACAGACGGTCGCGATCCGGTTCGCGAAGACCAGGTCGAGCTGGCGCAGCCGGCCCACGTTCGTGTCGAGCACGGTGACGCGTGCGCCGAGGCCGACCGCCATCTGCAGCGCACCGGTGCCCACCACGCCTGCGCCGAGCACCACGACGTGCGCGGCCGGCACGCCGGGCACGCCGGCCATCAGCACGCCGCGGCCGCCCCGCGGGCTTTCGAGGTGCGTCGCCGCGACCTGGATCGACATGCGTCCCGCGACCTCGCTCATCGGCGCGAGCAGTGGCAGCCCGCCGCCGGGGCCCGTCACGGTCTCGTACGCGATGCACACCGCGCCGGACTTCACCAGCGCGGCCGCCTGCTGGGGATCGGGCGCGAGATGCAGATACGTATAAAGAATCTGTCCGCGCCGCAGCATCGCGCACTCGGCCGCCTGCGGCTCCTTGACCTTGATGATCATGTCGGCGCGCGCGAAGACGTCGCGCGCGTCGTCGCACAATGTCGCGCCTGCGGCCGTGTAGTCGTCGTCGTGCAGACCGATCGCGGTGCCCGCGCCGCGCTGCACGAGCACGCCATGGCCATGACGCGTGAGTTCGCGTGTGCCGGCCGGCGTGAGGCCGACGCGGTACTCGTGATTCTTGATCTCCTTCGGCACACCGATCAGCATGAGTCGCCTCCATGGGTATTCGTCATTGTTGTCGTGCCCGAGCGCGCCGGCGAACGGCACGTATGCGACCGCTGCGCATGCACGGTTCGAGTGCCGTACTGGAATAAAAGGGTAGTGGTGCCCGGAGGGAAGTCAAGCGGCGGCCGGTGCGACGGTGCGCGCGCATTGCATCGCAGCACGCGGCGTGGCGTATTGCGACCGGACGTCGCAATGCATGCGGCACGTGGTTTGGGTATCGTCTCGTGTTGCGCGGAACGGAGCCGCGTGCTGCCGGAGCCGTTCCGGCTGGATCACGATACGATGAGACAAGGAACCTTACCGAGATGAGCGGCGCGTATTTCAGCGTGCCGACGCTTTGTGCGATTGCAATCGTTCAAGTCTACTGGGCGTTCGGCGGACGGTTCGGCAAGCGTGCGGCCATTCCGGAACAGGATGGGGTACCGCTCCTGCGGCCGACCATGCTCGGCACGCTCGCCGTCGCGACGGCGTTGCTGGCCGGCGCATGCGCGGTGGCGTCGCGCGCCGGCTGGCTGTGGCCGAACCTGTATCCCGGCGCGATCGCGCTCGCGATCGTTGCGCTCGCATTGATCTTTGCGGTGCGCGCGGTCGGCGATTTCCGCTACGTCGGCTTCTTCAAGCGGGTGCGCGGGTCGCGTTTCGCGCAGATGGACAGCCTGTGTTACTCGCCGCTGTGCGTGGCGCTCTCGTTGTCGATCGCGTCGATGCTGTGGTCGTGATGAGCGCCGCGCCTGGCGCGGCAGCCAGTTTGCAGCGCGCGGCGCCCTGACGCCCGTCGCGGCGTCGCGATCGAACGCGCGGAGTGGGCGAAGCCCGCGCATCGCGCCACCGTGGTGAGCGTCGACACGACCCGCGCCACGGCTCTTGCACATTCCGGAAAACGATTTCCTCATTGTTGCGGTTTTCGATGTAATGAATTGCATTGAACCCTTTGGAAATGGAACCGGTTCCATTTATAATTCGCGGCGTTTGTCGTCGGGCCCGGAATGAGGGTCGTGCACGATGCGCTTGCCGTCGGCAAGCGCGGCGTCTAAGTTGAACAGGGCCATGGCGATGAAGGGCAGATGCGGGCGGTAAGCCGGTATCTGCCCGATGATCAGACCCGCAAAGAGGTCGAACCCGCAGCGCGCCGGAACCGGCGCGCTGCGCGGCTGCATGACGGCGCCACCGCGCAGCGCGTGGCGTGCGCCCGCATCGAGGTTGTTCGCAACGCCGCTAGAACAGGACGGCCGGCCGCGTGCGGCAAGGCTGCCGTGCCGGGCATGCCGCATGCGGAATGCGGGCCCCGAACCACGTTCCACAACGATCACCATCCGACCATGTCCACGCCACCCGACAAACCCAATTCGCGTCGCCGCTTCCTGCGCACGTCGGTCGCGCTCGTGCCGATCGCGTCGGTCGCCGGTTGCGACCTGCGCTCGTCGTCGTCCTCGACCACGGCCGGCAATGCCTCCACCGCGCCGGCCGGCGGCGAACGCGCGCCGTACAAGCCGACCTTCTTCGATGCGAAGGAGTGGGCGTTCGTCCAGGCCGCCGTCGACCGGTTGATCCCGGCCGACGCCGAAGGCCCCGGCGCGCTCGAATCCGGCGTGCCCGAATTCATCGACCGCCAGATGGAAACCCCGTACGCACACGGCGCGACGTGGTACATGCAGGGGCCGTTCCAGCAGGGCGTGCCCGAGCTCGGCTACCAGCTCAAGCTCGTGCCACGCGACATCTACCGGCTCGGCATCGCGGCGGTCAACCGCTATTGCGAAAAGGCCCATGGCAAGGTGTTCGCCGATCTCGACGCGCCGACTCGCGACACCGTGCTCGGCGCACTCGAAAAAGGCGGCGCGCAGATCGACGACGTGCCGTCCGCCGTGTTCTTCGGCCAGTTGCTGCAGAACACGCGCGAAGGCTACTTCTGCGATCCGGTGCACGGCGGCAATCACGACATGGCCGCGTGGAAGATGATCGGTTTTCCGGGCGCGCGCGCCGACTTCATGGATTTCGTCAACCAGAACGGCAAGCCGTACCCGTACGGCCCCGTCTCGATCAACGGGGAGCGCAGCTGATGGCCGCAGAGAAAAAGCCGCATGTCGATGCGGTGATCGTCGGCTTCGGCTGGACGGGCGCGATTCTCGCGAAGGAACTGACCGAAGCGGGCCTGAACGTCGTCGCGCTCGAGCGCGGCGAGTATCGCGACACCTACCCGGACGGCGCGTATCCGAACACGATCGACGAGCTGACCTACAACGTCCGCAAGAAGCTCTTCCTCGACCTGTCGAAGACGACCGTGTCGATCCGCCACGGCGTGCAGGACACCGCGCTGCCGTACCGGCAGCTCGCCGCGTTCCTGCCGGGCGAGGGCGTCGGCGGCGCGGGGCTGCACTGGTCGGGCGTGCATTTCCGGATCACGCCGGAAGAGCTGCGCCTGCGCAGCCACTACGAAGAGCGCTACGGCAAGAAGTTCATCCCGGAAGGGATGACGATCCAGGACACGGGCGTGACCTACGACGAGCTCGAGCCGCATTTCGACTTCGCCGAGAAGGTGTTCGGCACGTCGGGGCAGGCGTACAAGGTCGGCGGCAAGGTGGTCGGCGACGGCAACGTGTTCGAAGCGAACCGCAGCGACAACTTCCCGCTGCCCGCGCAGTTCAACACCTATTCGGCGCAGCGCTTCTTCGACGCGGCCAAGTCGCTCGGCCTGCATCCGTACCGGCTGCCGTCGGCGAATACGTCGGGCCCATACACCAACCCGTACGGCGTGCAGATGGGCCCCTGCAACTTCTGCGGCTACTGCAGCGGCTACGCGTGCTACATGTACTCGAAGGCGTCGCCGAACCTGAACATCCTGCCGGCGCTGAAGCAGGCGCCGAACTTCGAGCTGCGCTCGAAGTGCCACGTGTTGCGCGTGGACCTCGACGACACGAAGAAGCGTGCGACGGGTGTCACCTACGTCGACCCGGCCGGCCGTGAAGTGCACCAGCCGGCCGATCTCGTGATCGTCGCGGCGTTCCAGTATCACAACGTGCACCTGCTGCTGCTGTCGGGTATCGGCAAGCCGTACGACCCGATCTCGGGCGAAGGCGTGGTGGGCCGCAATTTCGCGTACCAGAACCTGTCGACGATCAAGGCGTTCTTCGACAAGGACACCTTCACGAACCCGTTCATCGGCGCGGGCGGCAACGGCGTCGCGGTGGACGACTTCAACGCGGACAACTTCGACCATGGCCCGCTCGGCTTCGTCGGCGGTTCGCCGCTTTGGGTGAACCAGGCCGGCGTGAAGCCGATCAGCGGCATTGCGACGCCGCCGGGCACGCCGCAATGGGGCGCCGCGTGGAAGAAGGCCGTGAAGGACAACTATGCGCACACGATCTCGATGGATGCGCACGGCACGAACATGTCGTACCGCGATGTCTACCTCGACCTCGATCCGACCTATCGCGATTCGTACGGCCAGCCGCTCTTGCGGATGACCTTCGACTGGAAGGACAACGACATCAAGATGGCGCAGTACGTGACCGGGCAGATGAAGAAGATCGCGGAGGCGATGGGGCCGAAGGCGATCGGCGTGTCGACGCGCGAGTTCGGCAAGCACTTCGATTCGCGCGCATACCAGACGACGCACCTGGTGGGCGGCGCGATCATGGGCACCGATCCGAAGACGAGCGTGCTGAACCGCTACCTGCAATGCTGGGACGTGCACAACGTGTTCGTGATGGGCGCGTCGGCGCTGCCGCAAGGCATCGGCTACAACCCGACCGGGATCATCGCGGCGCTGGCCTACTGGTCGGCACGCGCGATCCGCGAGCAATACCTGAAAAATCCCGCTCCGCTGGTGACCGCATGAAGAGGACAGTGAACCACCACAACGCCGCGCGCCGAATTTCCCCGCTGCGGCGCGCACTGGCGATCGGCACGGCATGGGCGGCGATCGGTCTCGCGGGCGGGGCGGCCTTCGCGCAACCGGCGGGGCCGGCTGCGGCTTCGGGCCCGACGGCGGCACCGGCGGCACAATCGGCCGACGCGAACCTCGTCAAGCGAGGCGAATATCTTGCCCGCGCGGGCGACTGCATCGCATGCCACACTGCGAGCGGCGGCAAGCCGTTCGCGGGCGGGCTGAAGTTCGACACGCCGATCGGCGCGATCTATTCGACCAACATCACGCCGGACCCGAAGACGGGCCTCGGCGGCTGGACGCTCGACGACTTCACTCGCGCGGTGCGCGAGGGCGTCCGCAAGAACGGCGACACGATGTACCCGGCGATGCCGTACCCGTCCTACGCGCGCCTGAGCGACGACGACGTGAAGGCGCTGTATGCGTACTTCATGCACGGCGTCACGCCGGTCGAACGCGAGAACCGCGCGGTCGACATCGTTTGGCCCCTGTCGATGCGCTGGCCGCTGATGTTCTGGCGCAAGATGTTCGCGCCGGCGCCGAAGCCGTTCGATGCGGCGTCGTACACCGATCCGGTGGTCGCGCGCGGCGCGTATCTCGTGCAGGGTCTCGGTCATTGCGGCGCGTGCCACACGCCGCGTGCGGCGACGATGCAGGAGCGCGCGCTGACCGATGCGGGCGGCCTCGACTTCCTGGCCGGCGGCGCGGCGATCGACGGCTGGGTGCCGACGAGCCTGCGCGGCGAGCCGCGCACCGGGCTCGGCACGTGGAGCGAATCCGAGATCGTGCAGTTCCTGAAGACCGGCCGCACGCTGCGCACGGCCGCGTTCGGCGGGATGACGGACGTGGTCGGCCACAGCATGCAGCACTTGAGCGACAACGACCTGACCGCGATCGCGCGCTACCTCAAGACGCTGCCGCCGCGCGCGCAGGGCGAGCAGCCGCACATGTACGACGCGGCCGCGGCGAAGGCGCTGCAGACCGGCGACGCGAGCAAGCCGGGCGCCGCCGTCTATCGTGACAACTGCATGGCGTGCCACCGCAGCGACGGCCACGGCTACACGCGCGTGTTCCCGGCGCTCGCCGGCAACCCGGTCGTGCAGGGCGAGGATCCGACGTCGCTGATCCACGTCGTGCTGGAGGGCAGCGCGCTGCAGGGGACGCACACTGCACCGTCGACCTTCACGATGCCCCCGTTCGGCTGGCGCCTGTCGGACCAGGAAGTCGCGGACGTGTCGAACTTCGTGCGCACGAGCTGGGGCAATATGGGCACGGCGATCACGGCCGCGCAGGTCGCGAAGGTGCGCAAGAGCACGCCGTCGACGCGGCCGGAGCCGCCGCCGGGCGCGCGGTTCCCGCAGGCGTCGCGCTGACGCACGCGGCGGGACGCCGGTCGCCGCCCGATCGATCCGCCGCGCCGCCGGCCGGCGCGTGGGGCGCGTTCCGGCTGCCCGGGGTAGTACCCCCGCAATGGCGGGCCACCGCGTGAATTTTTCGCGGTGGCCCGCCATTTTTCCATCTCATCCCTTATCCTTCCATTCTTGAACCTTACTAAATAGTTACAAGAACTCGGGAGGGGGGATGCCTCATGACGTTAGCCTGATTGCGTTGCTCGCGGCCGGTTTCGGTCTCGCGATGATCTTCGGTTACCTCGCGTCACTGCTGAAAATGCCGCCGCTCGTCGGCTATCTGCTCGCCGGGATCGTGATCGGCCCCGGCACGCCCGGTTTCGTCGGCGACCTGTCGCTCGCGCAGCAGCTCGCGGAAGTCGGCGTGATGCTGCTGATGTTCGGTGTCGGCCTGCATTTCTCGCTCGGCGATCTGCTCGCGGTGCGCAAGATCGCACTGCCGGGGGCCGTCGTCCAGATTACCGTCGCAACGTTGCTCGGCGGCGGGCTCGCGCTCACGTGGGGCTGGAGCCTCGGTGCGGCGCTCGTGTTCGGGCTCGCGCTGTCGGTCGCGAGCACGGTCGTGCTGCTGCGGGCGCTCGAGGGGCGCGGCCTCGTCGAGACGGTGAATGGGCGCATTGCGGTCGGCTGGCTCGTCGTCGAGGATCTCGTGATGGTGCTGGTGCTCGTGCTGCTGCCGCCCGTCGCGGGGCTGCTCGGCGGCACGCCGCCCGGCGATGCGCACGCGGCCGGCGGTAGCGTGTGGGGCACGCTCGGCGTCACGATGCTGAAGGTCGCCGCGTTCATCGCACTGATGCTCGTGGTCGGCAAGCGCGTGTTCCCGCGCATCCTGTGGCTCGTCGCGCGCACCGGTTCGCGCGAGCTGTTCACGCTGTGCATGATCGCCGCGGCGGTCGGCATCGCGTTCGGCGCGGCGAAGCTCTTCGACGTGTCGTTCGCGCTCGGCGCGTTCTTCGCCGGGATGATGATGCGCGAGTCGGAGTTCAGCCGGCGCGCGGCCGACGAGACGCTGCCGCTGCGCGACGCGTTCTCGGTGCTGTTCTTCATTTCGGTCGGGATGCTGTTCGATCCGACGGTGCTGCTCACCGAGCCGCTGCACGTGATCGAAGTCGCGGCGATCGTCCTGATCGGCAAGACGCTCGCGGCGGTCGCGCTCGTGATCGCATTCCGCTATCCGCTGAACACCGCGCTGACGGTCGGCGCGGGCCTCGCGCAGATCGGCGAATTCTCGTTCATTCTCGCGGGGCTCGGTCGCGCGCTCGGGCTGCTGTCGGCCGAAGGGCAGAGCCTGATCCTCGCGGTCGCGCTGATCTCGATCGCGATGAACACGCTGCTGTTCGCGATGATCGATCCGGCGCTCGCGTGGATCCGCAAGCATTCGGCGTTCGCGCGCAAGCTCGAGGCACGCGACGATCCGCTCGCCGCGCTGCCGATGTCCACGCCGCAGACGCACCTGACCGGGCAGGTCGTGATCGTCGGCTACGGCAAGGTCGGCACGCGGATCGCGCATGCGCTGGACGAGCGCGGCATCGCGTATGTCGTCGTCGAGCAGAATCGCGAGCTCGTCGAAAAGCTGCGCGCGGACGGCGTCGCCGCCGTGTCGGGCGACGCGATCGAGCCGGTCGTGCTCGTGCAGGCGCATATCGCGCGCGCCGGGATGCTGGTCGTCACGCTGCCGGACGTATTCGACGTGCGGCAGATCGTCGAGATCTCGCGCACACTGAACCCGATGCTGGAGGTCGTGCTGTGCACGAACAGCAGCGACGAGGCCGCGTTGCTGTCGAGCGAGGGTGTCGGCACCGTATTCATGGGCGAGAGCGAACTCGCGCGCGGAATGACCGAGCACGTGCTCGGCAGGATGGTGAAGCCGGTGGCGGATGCGCACGCGCACTGACGGTCGCGCGGCCGGGGTCGCGCGGGTGGCGGGATAGTGTCGGCCAGCGGAAAGCGGGCGTGCCGGGAATTCGGCACAGCGAACAGTCGACCTTTTCGCCTCGCGCGGCGCCGAGTGCGCCCTGGCGGCTTCAGCCTGCCGCCGCCTTCGCCGGTACGGCCGCGCCGGATTGCGCGGCCGTTTTCACGGGGGCCGATGCTTTCTGCTCGCCCGCCGTCTTCGATTGCGCCGTGGTCTTCGGCGCCGCGACGGTCTTCTGCGGTGCGGCCTTGACCGGCGCATTCGGCGTCGGCTCGACCGGTGCGTCGGGCGGCACGCCGAGCAACTGCAGCGAGCCGCTCGTGACCGACGAGAACACCGGGCCGGCCACCGTGCCGCCGTAATAGCCCTTGCCGCGTGGCTCGTCGATCATCACCGCGACGATCAGGCGCGGGTTGCTCATCGGCGCCATCCCCGCGAACAATGCGCGGTACTTGCCCTTCGCATAGGTCGCGCCGACCTGCTTGCGCGCCGTGCCCGTCTTGCCGCCGATCCGGTAGCCGTCGACGCGCGCGCGGCGCCCCGTGCCGCCTTCGCCGACGGCCGACTCGAGCATCGCGCGGATCGCCGCCGCGGTTTGCGGCGACGTCACGCGGTGGCCGCGATGGGCATTGATCGTCTGCGGGTCGGAGCCGTTCTTCAGCAGCGACACCGGGTGCAGCGTGCCGTCGCCCGCGTAGGCGGTGTAGGTCTGCGCGATCTGCAGCAGCGACATCGACAGCCCGTAGCCGTACGCCATCGTCGCCTGCTCGATCGGCCGCCAGCGCTTGTAGCCGCGCAGGCGGCCCGACGCGACGCCCGGGAATGTCAGCTCCGGCGCGCGGCCGATCCCGTATTCCTGGTACTTGTTCCAGATCGTTTCGGCGGGCAGGTTCAGCGCCAGCTTCGCGAGCGCGACGTTGCTCGACTTCTGCAGCGCCTGCGAGACGGTCAGCGAGCCGTGGTTCGACGTGTCGTGGATCACGGCCGGGCCGATCTTGTAGGTGCCGGGCGATGTGTTGATGATCGTGTTCGGCGTGACCTTGCGCTCGTCGATCGACAGCGCGACGACGAGCGGCTTGATCGTCGAACCCGGCTCGAACGTGTCGATCACCGCGCGGTTGCGCAGCTGCTGGCCCGTCAGCCGGGCGCGGTCGTTCGGGTCGAAGGTCGGGTAGTTCGCGAGCGCGAGGATTTCGCCGTTCTGCGCGTCGAGCACGACCACGCTGCCGGCTATTGCGTTGTTCTCGAGCACTGCGGCCTTGAGCTGGCTGAACGCGAGCTGCTGGATCCGCCGGTCGATCGTCAGTTCGATCGTCGCGCCGTGCTGCGCGGGCACGAGCGGACGCGTGTCGGACACGATGCGGCCGAGCCGGTCGCGGATCACCTCGCGCTGCCCGGAGGTACCCGACAGCCGCCCGTTCGCCGCGAGCTCGACGCCTTCCTGGCCCTTGTCCTCGACGTTGGTGAAGCCGACTACGTGCGCGGCCGATTCGCCCTCCGGATAGAAGCGCTTCGAGTCGGCGATCTGCGTGATGCCGTCGATCTCGAGCTTGTCGAGCCGGCTCGCGGTGTCGGCGTCGATCTGCCGCTTGAGCAGCACGAACGTGCGGTCGTTGCGCAGGCGGCGCTTCACTTCCGCGAGCGGCATGTCGAGCAGCTTCGCGATCTGCGGATAGTCGATTTCGGCGACCTGTTTCGGATTCGCCCAGATTTCATACGTCGACAGGCTGACCGCGAGCATCGCGCCGTTGCGGTCGACGATGCGCCCGCGCATCGCGTCGAGCTCGATCGTGCGCTGGTAGCGCTTCTGGCCTTGCCCGACGTAGAAATCCTGGTTCGCGACCTGCACCCAGAAGGCGCGTCCGATCAGCGCGGCGAAACCGAGGGACACCATGATCACGACCAGCTTCGAGCGCCACATCGGCAGGCGCGACGCGAGCATCGGATGCTTGGTCGCGGCGGCGTATGGATCGGCGGGATGGGTCTTCTTTTTCGCGCTCATGCAAGGGCCGGGTCGGGCCGCCGGACGGCGGCAAGTCAGTTGGAATAATGCGATTGTAATAAATGAGTAAACATCATGTGAGGAAAGTATGTTTCGGCCCCATAAAAGGTTTGCGTTTCCGTCCGGGCACGGTCCGAAGAAGGGGAGCGCGGCGAAATGGCAAATGCGGCCTGACGTAGTTGTGCCGACGGAGCCGGGAGGGATGGGCGGAGCGTTACCGCCGCCGCGGTTCGATTAACCCGGCCCCGATTAATTAAGGGTCCGGAAAATAAAAAGGCGCCTCGAAGAGAGGCGCCGTTATTCGTGAATATCTAAATGAATATCGCGGAAACTGGAATAAACCCGAAAACCGCAGAGGATTGCCGTCAAAAATACCTATCGCGCGACGGAAATAAATTCATGATATTCCGACTCCGCCGTGGAACGATCGACCGCCTGCAGACGCCATGCGCCGTCGGGGTGCTCGCCGGCGAGCACAGCCGGACCTTGCTCGCGCTGCGTCGCGCTGAACGACAGCCCCTTCAACTGGCATACGGCATTCCCGCTGTCGGCCGCGCAGAGGGCCATTGCGCCTTCCACGTCCCGGACCTTGCCCCAGCTCGGAAGATCGATCCCCTGGTGTGCCTCGCGTGACCACAGCCCCTCATCGGTATCGACCCAGAGCACCGCGAAGGAGTGACGGGTTGCCGACTCGCTGCCATTAATCCGAATAGTGAGGCGCATTGGATCGTCTCCTGAAAAAAATGACACATTCGACCGTTTTGGTTTGACCAGTCTAGATAGACTGCCGTGAAACGCAAGTGATAATCCGCAATAAATCCGAATTGCACCAATAGGCGTTTCCCGATGAAACGACGTCTGACGATCCGCCACGATCGTGACGGAGCGCGCAAACGCAAGCGCAGCATGATCCGCGCGCCGCGACCGGAACCTGGCGTGTCCCGGACATGCGATGACCCGGGAGAGGCCGCGTCGAAGTGTCGCGTCGAAGCGAGGGCCCGACGCGCATCGGCCGTCCTGCCACGGAAGCCCTCGCATGCTGCCCGACCGGACGTTTCGATGATTTGACTGCCCGGCCGGTACGACACACTCCGACATTTCGCATACAAATCCGCACACTTTCACGAAACTTTCAGGACAGACTTGCGGGCGATCAGGCCCCACACTTGGATCTTCCGATCCTGCGCCGCGGACGCCTGTCCGTGGCGGGCCGCCGCCGCCTCGTGCCAGAGACGCGATCGACGCGATCGCGGGCCGCAGCCCGATCGGGATAACCGGGGCGAGCGTCGGCCCCGGCCCGGCCGACAGCCGTGCGCCGCTCCGCGATCCGGGGCGGCCGCGGCGTCCGGCCGATTCTTCGAAGGAGACTATCGTGCTGATCTGGAAAACCGCGTTGTCGCTCAACTGGCGCACGAGCCTCGTGTCGCCGGCCAGCGCACCGGTTGCGGCGGCCAACGTCGGACGGCTGGTGCTCACCGGCGCCACCGGCTTCATCGGCAGCACCGTGCTGACGGCGCTCGTCAACGCCGGGTTGCTCGAGCGCATCGTGTGTGTCGTTCGTGCGGAGCATCGCGCCCACGCGGTCGCGCGTTTGCGCGAAGCGGCGTTGCGCGCGGGGCTCGCGCCGTACTGGGCATCGCGTCTCGGCGACGCGAACGTGGTCGTCGGTGCGCTCGGCGACGTGTGGCAGGGCACCGACGCGTCGCGTCTCGCCGGCGCGACGCACGTGATCCATTGCGCGGGCCATGCGTCGCCGGCCGACGGTTCGCACCTGCAGGCCGACATCGCCGATTCGCTGCGCTTTGCCGAGCGGTTCGCGCACGCGCCGCAGCTGCAGCGTTTCGTGTACGTCGGCACCGCCTATGCGCACGCGGGCCGCGGCGGGATCGTGTACGAGGCGTCGGCGGGCGACGCGGCGCAGGGCGGCGACGGGTTGCACGGCGCGGTGCTCGCGGCGGACTACCTGCAAGCGAAGGCCGAAACGGAGCAGCGCCTGCGCGCGCTCGGGCTGCCGCTCGTCGTCGTGCGTCCGTCGCACGTCGTCGGTCATACGGTGCTCGGCACGCGGCCCGCACCGAATTCGTTCTGGATGTTCCGCGTCGCGCACGCGGCGCGGCGCTTTACCGCGCGGCCGATGACGCGCATCGACATCGTGTCGGTCGACGATGTCGCGCGCGCGACGATGCTGCTGGCCGTGAAGCCGACGCTGATGCACGACGTGTACCACGTGTCGGCCGGCGACGAGGCGCCGCAGGTCGCGCAGATCGTGCGCGCGATGGACGAGGCGGCCGGCATGACGGGCGCGCCGCGCTACGCGGCCTGTGCGCCGGCCGAACTGCCGCTCGTGGTGCGCGATGTGCTCGGGCGGTCCGATCCGGCGCTCGAACGCGTGATCGGCCGCGCGTTGCAGCGGTGCGCGGAGTTCGCGATGGTCGATCGCGTGTTCGACAACCACCGCGTGCGCGACGAAATCGATTTCGAGCCGCTGCCGTTCATCGATTACGTCGAGGAATGCATGCGCACGTCGCGCGGCGTCGCGGTGACAGAACTGATGCGCGGCGCGCTGCACTGACGGCCCGCGCGATGCGGGGCCTGCCGATTCCCGGGGGCCGGTTCGTCGCCGCTCGCGGCGGTCCGGCGGCGGCAGGCCCTACGACGCGCTGCCGAGTTCGATCAGCCGGTCGAGCGCCCGGTAGATGTCGTCCAGGCCGTCCTGGCCGAAACGCGCTTCAAGCTGACGATATTGCTCGTCGATGCGCGGACCGATTTCCGTGACCAGTTTCCTGCTTTGCGGCGTCAGGCTCACCAGCAGCCTGCGCTGATCTTCCTGCGCGCGGGTGCGCGTAATCAGGCCGTCGCGCTCCATGCGTTCCAGCACGCCCGTGAGGCTTGGGCTCAGGATGCAGCAGCGGCGCGCGATCTGTCCCGCTTCGAGCGCGTGCGCCGGCTCGCCGTCGAGCACGCGAATGATCCGCCATTGCTGTTCGGTCAGCGCGAATTCCTTGAGAATGGGCCGGAACAGGCACATCAGCGTTTCGCGGGCCTCGAGCAGCAGCATGGCCAGGTTGCGATGGTCGAGCGTACGGTTCATCGGGGTGGGTAGAGGGGCAGAGGACGGGGACGCATCAATCTTAACAGCCGGTGGGAATGAATTTCGTGTGTCAGGGTAATCGAGGTTGCGAGCGTTCGATTGTTTACTTAAGATGTTAAGTATTGACGATGCGCCGCGACGCGCGGCAGGGGAATGACGCATGGAGCTGTCCTGCATGACCGCCGCGGCACTGCCGCTGCCGGTCGCCATCGGTACCGTCTACGGTGCGCTGCTCAACGAGCGCGCCGCACTCGACGCGCTCGGCGACGCCGTTCACGCGCCGCCTTACGGCCGTCCGCCGCAGGCACCGATCCTTTACATCAAACCGGCCAACACGCATGCGGCCGACGGCGCGGCCGTCGTGGTGCCGGCGGGCATCGATGCGTTGGAGATCGGCGCGTCGGTGGCCGTCGTGTTCTCGCGGCGTGCGACGCGCGTGCCGGCCGCGCAGGCGCTCGACTACGTGCACGGCTACACGCTCGCGAGCGACGTGTCGGTTCCGCACCGCGATTACTACCGTCCGGCCGTGCGCTTCAAATGTCGCGACGGTTTCTGCCCGTTGGGCCCGGCGATCGTGCCGGCTGCTGCGCTCGGCGACATCGACGCGATCGGCCTGACGGTACGGATCGACGGCAGCACCGCGGTGTCCGCATCGACCGCCACACTGATCCGCCCGGTGCGCGAGCTGATTGCCGACGTGACGGCGTTCATGTCGTTCGACGCGGGCGACGTGCTGCTGCTCGGCGTCGCGGGTGGCGCACCGCTTGCCCGCGCGGGAAGCGTGGTGGAGATTACCGCTGCCGGCATCGGCACGTTGCGGCATACGTTGATTGCGGAGGAAGCACGATGAAGACGGCGCGCGTGATCTACAACGGCGCACTGCATGCGGCCGAACCGGCCAGCGACGGCGCGATCCGCCTCGACACGGGGCGCGTGATCGCCGAGGACGCGGTGACGTGGCTGCCGCCCGTCGCGCCGCGCACGACGTTCGCGCTCGGCCTCAACTACGCGGACCACGCGAAGGAACTCGCGTTCAAGGCACCGAGCGAGCCGCTGATTTTCCTGAAGGGGCCGAACACGTTCATCGGTCATCGGTCGCGCACCGTGCGCCCGGCGGACGCGACGCACATGCACTACGAGTGCGAGCTGGCCGTCGTGATCGGCCGCCCGGCGCGCAACGTGAGCCGGGCGCGGGCAATCGACTACGTTGCCGGCTACACGGTCGCGAACGACTACGCGATCCGCGATTACCTCGAAAACTACTACCGCCCGAACCTGCGCGTGAAGAACCGCGACACCTGCACGCCGCTCGGGCCCTGGCTCGTCAGCCGCGACGAGATCGGCGATGCGGGCGGCCTCACGCTGCGCACGACGGTGAACGGCCGGGAGACGCAGCGCGGCAGCACGCGCGACATGATCTTCGACGTACCCGCGCTGATCGAGCACATCAGCGGTTTCATGACGCTCTCGCCGGGCGACCTGATCCTGACCGGCACGCCGGAAGGGTTGGCCGACACGAAGCCGGGCGACGAGGTGGTGACCGAAATCGAAGGGATCGGCCGGCTCGTAAACACGATCATCGGCGAAGCAGACTACTATCGCGCCGGCTGAGCCCGTCGCCCAAGGAAGGAGAGCACATGACCATCAAGCACTGGATCGACGGCCGCGAAGTCGAGAGCCGCGAGACCTTCACGACGCTGAATCCCGCGACGGGCGACGTGATCACCGACGTCGCATCGGCCGGCGAAGCCGAAGTCGACGCGGCCGTGCGCGCGGCGAAGGAAGCGTTCCCGAAATGGGCGAACACACCCGCCAAGGAGCGCGCGAAGCTGATGCGCAAGCTCGGCGAGCTGATCGAGAAGAACGTGCCGATGCTCGCCGCGCTCGAGACGCAGGACACGGGCCTGCCGATCGCACAGACGAGCAAGCAGCTGATTCCGCGCGCGTCCGAGAACTTCAACTTCTTCGCGGAAGTGTGCGTGCAGATGAACGGCCGCACGTATCCGGTCGACGACCAGATGCTGAACTACACGCTGTACCAGCCGGTCGGCGTGTGCGCGCTGGTGTCACCGTGGAACGTGCCGTTCATGACCGCGACGTGGAAGACGGCGCCGTGTCTCGCGCTCGGCAACACGGCCGTGCTGAAGATGTCGGAGCTGTCGCCGCTGACGGCCGACCAGCTCGGCCGGCTCGCGCTCGAGGCTGGCATTCCGCCGGGTGTGCTGAACGTCGTGCAGGGCTACGGCGCGACCGCAGGCGACGCGCTGGTGCGCCATCCGGACGTGCGCGCGGTGTCGTTTACGGGCGGCACGGTCACGGGCAAGCGGATCATGGAGCGCGCGGGCCTGAAGAAGTATTCGATGGAGCTTGGCGGCAAGTCGCCGGTGCTGATTTTCGACGATGCCGATTTCGACCGCGCGCTCGACGCGTCGCTGTTCACGATCTTCTCGATCAACGGCGAGCGTTGTACCGCAGGCTCGCGGATCTTCGTGCAGCGCACGATCTACGATCGCTTCGTGCAGGAATTCGCGCGCCGCGCGAACAACCTGGTGGTCGGCGACCCGTCCGACCCGGCGACGCAGCTCGGCGCGATGATCACGCGCCAGCACTGGGAGAAGGTGACCGGGTATATCCGGATCGGCGAGCAGGAAGGCGCGCGCGTGGTGGCAGGCGGCGCGGACAAGCCGGCCGGTCTCGCCGAGCATCTGCGCAACGGCAACTTCGTGCGCCCGACCGTGTTCGCGGACGTCGACAACCGGATGCGCATCGCGCAAGAGGAAATCTTCGGACCGGTCGCGTGCCTGATCCCGTTCGAGGACGAGGAAGAAGGTCTGCGGCTCGCCAACGACACGTCCTACGGGCTCGCGTCGTACATCTGGACGCAGGACGTCGGCAAGGTGCATCGCCTCGCGCGCGGTATCGAGGCCGGGATGGTGTTCGTGAACAGCCAGAACGTGCGCGACCTGCGCCAGCCGTTCGGCGGGGTGAAGGAGTCGGGCACCGGCCGCGAGGGCGGCGAGTACAGCTTCGAGGTGTTCGCGGAGATCAAGAACGTGTGCATCTCGATGGGTTCGCATCACATTCCCCGCTGGGGCGTGTAACTGGCGCGGGTCGTTTCGCCGCAGGAATACCGCCAGAACGCCAGAACGATACGGAGACTTAACGATGGGCAAACTGTCCCTCGCCGCGAAGATCACGCACGTGCCGTCGATGTACCTGTCGGAGTTGCCCGGCAGGCATCATGGCTGCCGCGAAGCGGCGATCCGCGGCCATCAGTTGATCGGTGAGCGCTGCCGCGCGCTCGGCGTCGACACGATCGTCGTGTCGGACGTGCACTGGCTCGTCAACGCCGGGTATCACGTGAACTGCAATGCGCGGTTCGCGGGCACGTATACCAGCAACGAACTGCCGCATTTCATCCGCGACATGGAGTACGCGTATCCGGGCAACCCGGCGCTCGGCCGCCTGATCGCCGAGACGGCCAGCGCGCGCGGCATCGCGACGCGTGCGCACGAGATCGACAGCCTCGAACTCGAATACGGCACGCTCGTGCCGATGCGCTACATGAACGGCGACCAGCACTTCAAGGTCGTGTCGATCGCGGGCTGGTGCATGTGGCACACGCTCGACGAAAGCCGGCGCTTCGGCGAGGCGCTGCTCGAGGCGATCGGCAAGAGCGATTCGAATGTCGCATTCCTCGCGAGCGGTTCGCTGTCGCACCGCTTCAATGACAACGGCAGCCCCGAGGAATCGATCCACCAGATCAGCCGCGAATTCTTCCGGCAGGTCGACCTGCGCGTGGTCGAGCTGTGGAAGCAGGGCGATTTCAGGACCTTCTGCGCGATGCTGCCCGAATACAACACGCATTGCCACGGCGAAGGCGGCATGCACGACACGGCGATGCTGCTCGGCCTGCTCGGCTGGGATCGCTACGACAAGCCCGTCGAGATCGTCACCGACTATTTCGCGAGCTCCGGCACCGGGCAGATCAACGCGATCTTCCCGCTCGCCTGAGCGCCTCATCACCTATCAGGAGCGTTGCCATGCCACACATCGTCGTCGAGTACACCGCGAACATCCGCGACGACGCGCGCATTCCCGCGCTGCTGCGCACGATCAACGCGACGCTGATCGCGCAGGGCGGCGTGTTCCCTACGGGCGGCATCCGCTCGCGTGCGATCGAGCTGCAGGACTACTGCGTCGCGGACGGCACCGAGGACGACGCGTTCGTCCACGTAACGCTGAAGATCGGCTCGGGTCGCAGCGACGAAATCAAGAAGGCCGCGTGCGACGCCTTGTTCGACGCGATCAAGGCGCATTTCGCCGAACTGTACGCTAAACGTTACCTCGCGTTGTCGATGGAGCTCACCGAGTTCAGCGAAAGCGGCTCGTACAAGCACAACAACATCCATGCCCGCTACAAGCGGGCCGGCTGAACCCCATTCCCGATCCGACCATGCTCGAACCTGCCCTCATCGATCAGCTCGCCCGACGCCTGCACGACGCCGAGCGCGCGCGCACGCAGATCCGCCAGATCTCGCTCGACCATCCCGACATCACGATCGACGACGCCTATGCGATCCAGCGCGCGTGGGTGAACCTCAAGCTTGCGGAAGGCCGCACGCTGAAAGGGCACAAGATCGGCCTTACGTCGAAGGCGATGCAGAACACGTCGCAGATCGACGAACCCGATTACGGTGCGCTGCTCGACGACATGTTCTTCGACGACGGCGGCACGATTCCGACCGGGCGCTTCATCGTGCCGCGCGTCGAGGTCGAACTCGCATTCGTGCTCGGCAAGCGGCTTGCCGGCCCGAACTGCACGATCTTCGACGTGTACGACGCGGTCGACTACGTGGTGCCCGCGCTCGAGATCATCGACGCACGCAGCCAATCGATCGACCCCGACACGAAGCGGCCGCGCAAGGTGTTCGACACGATCGCCGACAACGCGGCCAATGCGGGCGTCGTGATCGGCGGGCGCCCGGTGCGGCCGCAGGACGTCGACCTGCGCTGGGTCGCGGCGATCATGTCGCGCAACGGCGTGGTCGAGGAAACGGGGGTCGCGGCCGGCGTGTTGAACCATCCGGCCAATGGCGTCGCGTGGCTCGCCAATCGGCTGGCGCGTTTCGGCGTCGCGCTCGAGCCGGGGCAGATCGTGCTGGGCGGCTCGTTCACGCGACCGTGCGCGGCGCGGCCGGGCGACACGTTCAGCGTCGACTACGGTCCGCTCGGGACGATCCAGTGCCATTTCGAGTGAGGGGCGCGCGATGCAGATTCCGCCGAATGTCTTCAAGCGCGCGCTCGCGCGCGGCGATGCGCAGATCGGGCTGTGGCTCGGGCTCGCGAATCCGTACAGCGCCGAAGTCGTCGCCGGCGCAGGGTTCGACTGGCTGCTGATCGACGGCGAGCATGCGCCGAACACGGTGCCGACGATTCTCGCGCAGTTGCAGGCGATCGCGCCGTATCCGTCACATGCGGTCGTGCGGGTGCCGTGGAACGATCCGGTGATCGTCAAGCAGGTGCTCGACCTCGGCGCGCAGACCTTACTCGTGCCGATGGTGCAGAGTGCCGATGAAGCGTGCGCGGCGGTGGCCGCGACGCGTTATCCTCCGCACGGGATTCGCGGGGTCGGCAGTGCGCTTGCGCGCGCGTCGCGTTGGAATCGCGTTGGGGACTACCTGCATCGCGCGAACGACGAGATGGCCGTGCTCGTACAGGTCGAGACGCGCGCCGGGCTCGATGCGATCGACGCGATTGCGCGGGTCGACGGCGTCGATGGCGTGTTCATCGGGCCGGCGGACCTCGCTGCCGATCTCGGGCATCTCGGCAATCCGGGGCATCCCGATGTGCAGGCTGCGATCGACGGCGCGATCCGGGCGATCAAGGCGGCAGGGAAGGCGCCGGGCATTCTCAGCGCGGACGAGGCGGCGGCGCGTCGGTACCTCGAAGCTGGGGCGTTGTTTGTTGCGGTCGGCGTGGATACAACGCTGCTGTCGCGGAGTGCGGAGCGACTGGCGGCGCGATTCAAGGGGAACGGCGGCGAGGCGGCGAAGAAGGGGGATGGGACGTATTGACGAATGACGGCGGCAGGCGTTTTCAGTCTACCGGACGCTTGCCTTCCGTCCCATGGTTTCCCATTTGCCAAGGGCCGCGCTCATTCGTCTCCGCGTCGCCCTGTTTCCATATACCTCCCCGGCGTCGTCCCCAACGCACGCTTGAACATGTCGATGAACGCGCTCACATTGTCGTACCCGAGATCGAGCGCGATCGTCGTCACCGGCACGCCGTCGGCAATGCTCTCCAGCGCCCGCAGCAGCCTGGCCTGCTGACGCCACCGGGCGAACGTGAGCCCCGTCTCCGCGACGAAGCGACGGCTCATCGTCCGCGCGCTGATCCCGGCCCATTCGGCCCATTCCTCGAGCCGCCGGTTGTCCGCGAGATCCGCGGCAAGCGCATCGGTGATCCTCATCAGCTGCGGATCCCGCGGCCGCACCAGCCCCAGCGCCTCGACCTCCGACGACGCGATTTCATCGAGGATCACATCGGCGATCCGCGTCTGCGCGGCATCCAGGTCCGCATTCCCCCAACTCGCCGCGCGCTGCACGGCTTCGCGCAGCAGCGGCGTCGTGCGGATCGCGCGCGGGGTGCCCGGCAGTACCGCGCAGCGCGCTTCGGCGACGAACGCCGACCAGCCGGCAATCGGCCCGAACGAACGCAACGAATGCCGGCAGTGCGGCGGAATCCAGATCGCATGGATCGCCGGCACGACCCAGTCCTGATCGTCGAGGCCGATCGTCAGCAGCCCGCTCAGCGCGCCGACGAGCTGCCCGCGCGCATGCGAGTGGGATGGCGTCACGCGCGGGTCGCGTTGCGACATGACGGCAGCGACGACGAACGGGCCGTCGTCGGACGTGACGAATCGGGCGGGCAGGAGTGGATCGGACATGGCCGGATATCGGTATCGAATGGCCGTTATACCGGAGATCGGCCGGATTCGCGCGCCTACACTGCGGCCATCGATGACAACCGGAGTACGACACGATGCGAGCCGAACAGATGCTTCCCGACCATGCCGACCGGATCGAGGCCGACGGAACGACGATCCGCAAGGGCACGGTTGGTGCGTTCCTGGTTAACGCGCGGGTGCTGACCGACCCGAACGCCGCGCCCGCCGACCGGGCGCGCGCGGAAGTCGACACGATCGATGCATTGCCCGCCTTACGCGCGCTTGGCCTGTTCGACGTGCTGGAAGTTCGCGATCCGGCGCTGCGCGCGTGGCTGAACGCACGCTGACGCGCACCGGAACCGTCGATCGAGATCCCCGATTGAAGGAGCCACGGTGAAAGCAGCAGTCGTAACGGGCGCCGGCGAGCGCCCCGTCATTGCTCGGCGCGGGCGCTCGCGCCACATTTCCGCACAGGCGCGGATGTCGTGCTCGACTGTCTGTGGGGGAGCAGCGCGCAGGCGCTGCTGGTTGCCGCGGAGAAAGCGACGCCCGATGACCGCCGGCTGCGTTTCGTGCAACAACCAGGGGCGGGGCGGCCAGTCGAGGCCCGGCGACGCGGCGCGCAACGTCTGCGCCGCCGCCCGCCGTCAGACTCAGAACCGCTGCTGAATCCCGGCCGTCACGCCGACCTGCGTCGTGCCGTAGCCCGCGAAATCGCGCGAAACGCCGACCTTCTGGTCATGCTTCGCGATCGCAAACGCGCCTGCCGCATACAGCACCGTGCGCTTCGACAGCGCGTAATTCGCGCGCACCGACACCAACGTCGGATCTGCATCGCTGCCGCCCTTGACGTTCTGGTGATAGACAGCGGCGATCAGCGAGAACGTCGGTGTGAACTGGTACGACCCGCCGACCCAGTACGTGTCGCTCAACTGGTTCGCCGCAGTGGTGCGAAACGTGCGCTTGTAGTTGCGATAGCCGGCCATCGTTTTAAGGTTGCCGAAGTCGTAGCTCAGGCCCGCGTGGATGCCCTGGATGTAGTTGACGGTATCGGCCGGCGTGACGCTGTCGGCCGCGCCGTTCTGCCGGTCGAACGTCAGCACTGCCGCGAACGGGCCGGTCTCGTAGCCGAGCGCGAAGTCGTATTTCGAGCTGGTCTTCACGCTGCCCGGCACGTTGCCGAAGCCGTACATCGCGCCGAACTTCACGCCGCTGAATTCACCGTCGTAGCGCACCGCGTTCGACGAGCGCGTGAACATGCCGTCCTTGCGGCCACCCGTCGCCATCGACGACGTCGCCCACGAGTAGTTCTGCGCGTAACCCATCGGGTCGAACGGCAGCATGTAGTCGTAGGTGACGGTGTAGTTGCGGCCGAGCGTCAGCTCGCCCCATTTTCCTTTCAGGCCGACCGTCGCGCGGCGCGCGAAGATCGAGTCGGGGCCGTCGTCGAACGCTCCGTTCGCGAGATCGATGCCGCTTTCGAGGCGGAACACGGCTTTCAGCCCGCCGCCGAGATCCTCGACGCCGCGCAGGCCCCAGCGCGACGTATTCTTGTTGCCCGACTTCAGCTTGACGGAACTGCCGCCTTCCGGTGCCGCATGGTTCGTGTATTCGATGCCGGCATCCATGATCCCGTACATCGTGACCGACGACTGCGCGTGCACGGCCGGCGCGGCGATGCAGGCCGCGGCGGCCGAGCTGGTGAGGAGTGCTGCACGAAATTTCATTGACGGTGTCTCCTGGTTTATTGTGGGTTGGGTGAAACGGGTGTGACGCGGTCGCGGCCAACGCCGGAAAGCGTTCGCCGGGCCAGCCGGTCATTGCCTTGCTCGACGTGCGCGACGGCGCGCAGGCCGCCGCGCGGGTCAGTCCGCTTTCGCGAACGCCCAGCAGTCGTTGGTCGGGAATTCGATCCAGTGCTTGCCGGCCGCGCGCGGCACGTGGCCGAACGCGCGCAGGCGCATTTCGCCGCAATGGAACAGGTATTCCCAGCGATCGCCGAGATACATCGACGTGACGAGATCGGCCTGCAGCCGGTTCGCGCCCGGGCCGTCGGCGACCTGCACGCGTTCGAGGCGGATCACGGCCTGCACGTCCTGGCCCGGTGCGAACGCGTCGCGGGCCAGCGCCTGCAGTTCCCAGCCGTCGCCGGCGAGCGTCACACGTTCGCCGTCGACGGCGGCGACGCGTGCGTCGATGCGGTTGTTGCTGCCCATGAACTCGGCCGTGTAAAGCGAGCGCGGCGCGCCGTAGAGCTCGGCCGGCGTGCCTTCCTGTTCGATGCGGCCGTTGCGCAGCAGCAGGATGCGGTCGGACATCGCCATCGCCTCGGTCTGGTCGTGGGTCACGCAGAGCGCCGACAGCCCGAGCGACACGATCAGCTCGCGCAGCCATGCACGCGCTTCCTCGCGCAGCTTCGCGTCGAGGTTCGACAGCGGCTCGTCGAGCAGAATCACCGGCGGGTTGTAGACGAGCGCGCGTGCGATCGCGACGCGCTGCTGCTGGCCGCCCGACAGCTGATGCGGAAAGCGTTCAGCGAGATGGCCGAGGCCGAGCTGGTCGAGCGCGGTCTGCACGCGGCGCTTCTGTTCGGCGGGCGCCACGCGGCGCAGCTTGAGCCCGTAGCCGACGTTCTCGGCCACGGTGCGATGCGGCCACAGCGCGTACGACTGGAACACGAGGCCGAGCGAACGCTGTTCGACCGGCAGATCGACGCGCTGCGCGCCGTCGAAGAACACGCGGTCGTCGAGCTGGATGCGGCCGTCGGACGGCTGTTCGAGGCCGGCCACCGCGCGCAGCAGCGTGGTCTTGCCGCTTCCCGATGCGCCGAGCAGGCACACGACTTCGCCAGCCTTCAGTTCGAACGACACGCCCTTGAGGATCGGGTTGGCGCCGTAGCTGAGATGCAGGTCGTCGACGATGAGCTTATCCATGAAGTTTCACTCCGAAGCGCAGGGCCACGCCGAGACCGGCGCCGACCATCGCGATGTTGATGACAGAGAGCGCGGCAACCTGGTCGACGGCGCCGGTCGCCCATAGCGACACGAGCAGCGCGCCGATCACTTCGGTGCCGGGCGACAGCAAGTAGACGGCGGTCGAGTATTCGCGCTCGAAGATCATGAAGATCAGGAGCCACGCGGCGAGCAGGCCGAAACGCACGAGCGGCAGCGTCACGTCGAGCGACACGCGGCTGCGCGTCGCGCCGACGCTGCGGCCGGCTTCCTCGAGCTCGGGGCCGACCTGCAGCAGCGCGCTTTGAATGAGCCGCATCCCGTATGCGAGCCACACGACCGTGTACGCGATCCAGATGCTCCACATCGAGTTCTTCAGCTCGCGCAGGCCCGGGACGAACAGGAAGATCCAAAGGAACGCGAGACCGGCGAGCAGGCCGGGCACCGCACGCGGCAGCAGCACGAGGTAGTCGAGCAGCTTGGTCGCCCAGTCGGGGCGGCGATGGCCGGCGAACGCGACGAGCGAGTAGAAGCCGATCGCGAGCGCGCCGCCGATCACGCCGATGCCGAGCGTGTTGATGATCGCGCGCACGAGGTTGTCCTGCTCGAACAGCTCGATGAAGTTCGACAGCGTCAGCACTTCGGCGAGCGCGACGCCTTCGCCCCAGTTGGTCACGAATGCGCGCAACACGATGCCCGAGATCGGCACGATCACCGTCAGCATCAGCCACAGCGCGACGATCGCGAGCGCAACCCAGCGCCATACGCCGAGCGGCAGCACCGTCGCGCGGCCGGCCTTGCCCTTCACGGTGACGAAACGGTTCGCGGTCTTCAGCAGGCGGCGCTGCAGCAGCACGAGCGGGAACGTGATCGCGACGATGCACACCGCGACCGCGGCCATCAGGTGATACGACGGCACGCCGAGCTTGTTGGTCAGCTTGTACAGGTAGGTCGCGAGCACGAGGTGGCCTTCTGGATCGCCCAGCACGAGCGGCAGCCCGAACACCTCGAAGCCGAGGAAGAACACGAGCACGCCGGCGAACAGCAGTGCGGGCATCGTCATCGGCAGGCTCACGTCGAGCGCGACGCGGAACGGGCGGGCACCCGTCACGCGCGCGGCTTCCTCGACGTCCGAGCCGAGGTTGCGCAGCGCGGCCGACGAGTACAGGTAAACGTGCGGAACGTGCGTGAGGCCGACGATCACCGTGATCGCGAAGATCGAGTAGACGTTCCAGGGTACGTTCTGCACCCCGAACAGTTCCTTGAACCACACCGAGTAGAAGCCGACCGGGCCGGCGGCGACCACGTAGCCGAACGCGAGCACCATCGGCGACACGAACACGGGCGTGAGCAGCAGCGGTTCGAGCCAGCGGCGGCCGGGCAGGTCGGTGCGTACCATCAGGAACGCGAGAATGCCGCCGAGCGGGATCGAGATGAACAGCATCCCGCCGGCGATGATGAACGAGTTCTTTACGGCCGACCAGAAGTCCGGGTCGGTGAAGATGAAGCGGAAACCCTCGATGCCGAGCGTCTTGTTCGCGTCGAAGAACGGCGCGGACAACAGGCTCTGGAACAGGATGAAGCCGAGCGGCAGCGCGACCGCGACGGTGAGCACCGCGACGACGATCCAGCGCAGCATGCCGGCGAGCGGCTGCAGGCTGTTGGCCGGCAGCGCGGGGATCGCGCCGCCCGGGCCGGTGGTGGGCGGAACGGCCGGCGCCGTTGCCCGTGTGCTGGTTGAAAGCATGAGTTCGCCCCTGCGGCCATCCGGATGGCCGCCTCTAGGAAGTCGGTAAGGGGAAGGGGGCGCCCGCGCGATGCGCCGCGGGCGCCCCGTGGTCAGCTGCTCAGCGGATCAGCGCTTGATCGCCTGCTGCCATTGCTTCAGGAACGCAAGCCGCTTCGACTGGTCGAGATAGACGAGCAGGCCGGTGCCGATCTGGATCGGCTTCAGCGAATCGCCGAGTTCCTTCGTGAGGCTCGCGGCCGACGTTTCGCCGGTCACGTCCGCACGGATCGCGTACAGGTTCGCCTGATTCGCGATCAGCGTCTGGCCGCGCTGCGACAGCAGGTAGTCGACCCACAGCTTCGCGGCGTTCGGGTTCTTCGCCTTCTTCGAGATCGTAGCCAGGCGGCTCACGACTTGTGTGTAGTCCTTCGGAAACACGTAGCCGATCGACTTGTCCTTCTTCGCCTTCGCGTACGCATACGAGCCGATGATGTTGTAGCCGATCAGGTTCTCTCCGGACGAAATGCGCTCCATCATCGCGCCGGTGCTCGACTGCAGCTTCGGGCCGGTCGCGCCGATCGCCTTCACGAGCTCCCACGTGACCTTCTCGTTCACGTGCGCGTCCTGCGTCAGGTAGTTGAAGCCGACGCCCGACTTTTCGATGTCGTAGGTCGTGACCTTGCCCTTGAACTTGTCGGCCTGCGTGGTGAGCAGCTTGATCAGGTCGGCGCGCGTCTTCGGCACCTCGTTCTCGGGGATCAGGCGCTTGTTGTAGACGATCGCGAGCGGCTCGAACGTCGTGCCGTACGCCTGCTTCTGGTATTGCGCCCATTGCGGCACGTTCGCGCTTTCGGGCGAATCGTACGACGCCATCAGGCCGTCGTTGACGAGCTTGACCTGCAGGTCCATCGCCGAGCTCCACAGCACGTCGGCACTCGTGCTGCTCGCCGCGTTCTCGCTGATGTAGCGGTTGTACAGCTCGGTGCTGTTCATGTCGTTGTATTCGACCTTCACGCCGTACAGGCTTTCGAAGTCCTTGATCAGCGGGCGCACGAGGCCCGTGTCAGTCGTCGAGTAGACGATCAGCTTGCCTTCCTTCTTCGCGGCGTCGACGACGCCTTGGTAGTTACCCGGATACCCGGCCGGGACCTGCGCGACGGCGGCGCCGGCGGCGGTGCCCAGGACGATCGCCAGCGCGGCGGTGAGCTGCTTCGGTGCAAACGGCATGTCTTCCTCCAGTGATGCGTGTGTGTTGTTCGAGTGACGCGGATGTTAATTGCGAGGCACTTTCAGCCTGCTTTCATTTCGGTTCACAATAGCGTCCTTTGTGTCATGGATTTCCCGAGGTCCCCATGCGTGTGCTGCTCGTAGAAGACAACCCGAACCTGGCGCAGTCGCTGAACGACGCGCTGAGCGCCGCGCGCTTCGCGGTCGATCACATGGCGGACGGGGAGGCGGCGGATCACGTGCTGCGCACGCAGGACTACGCGCTGGTGATCCTCGATCTCGGGCTGCCGAAGCTCGACGGGCTCGAGGTGCTGCGGCGGTTGCGCGCGCGCCGCAATCCCGTGCCGGTGCTGATCCTGACCGCGCACGGCTCGGTCGAGGACCGCGTGAAGGGGCTCGATCTCGGGGCCGACGACTATCTCGCGAAGCCGTTCGAACTGACCGAGCTGGAGGCGCGTGCCCGCGCGCTGATCCGGCGCAGCCTCGGCCACGAGCATTCGCGGGTCGCATGCGGGCCGCTTTCGTATGACAGTATCGACCGCAGCTTCCATCTCGCCGGCGAAGCGCTGCCGCTCACGCCGCGCGAGCGCTCGGTGCTGGAGGTGCTGATCCTGCGCAACGGTCGCGCGATCAACAAGGAGACGCTGTCGGAGAAAATCTTCGGGCTCGACGAGTCGGTCAACGCGGACGCGATCGAGATCTACGTGTACCGGCTGCGCAAGAAGCTGGAAAACACCGGCGTCGCGATCGTCACGCTGCGGGGGCTCGGGTATCTGCTCGAAGCGAAGGCCGCCGGATGAACCCATCCCACGCTCGCTGGCTTTGCACGGGACCGGAGTGCGCGCTGAAGCGCAATGCCGGATCGACGCGTCCGCTGCCTTCCGGGGGGGCGCATGCCGTGCCTGGGGCGGCCCGGCGGGAGACATGATGATCCGCCGACCGAACCTGCGCACGCAAGTCGCGCTGTGGCTGCTGCTGCCGCTGCTCGGGCTGCTCGCGCTCGACTCGTGGCTCACGTACCAGCGCGCGATGAGCGCCGCGCACGTCGCGTTCGACCGCACGCTGTCGTCGTCGCTGAAGTCGATCCGCGAAGGCGTCCGGCTCAACGACGGTGAGATCGAGGTCGACCTGCCGTATCTCGCGCTCGAGATGTTCGAGTCGGGCGACGGCGGCAAGATCTACTACCTGATCCGCGAGGACAACGGGCACACGATCACCGGCTATCCGGACCTGCCGCTGCCGCCGGGTGACGGCGCGCTGTTCGTCACGCGCTATTACAACGTCGTCTATCGCGGCGAGCAGCTGCGCATGGCCGCGTTGCGTGTGCCGGTGCACGACGTGCCGACCGCGCAGACGCGCATCGTGTGGGTGATGGTCGGCGAAACGATCGAGGGACGCCAGGCGCTCGCGCGCGAAATCCTGATGGGCTCGCTGCTGCAGGAAGGACTGCTTGTCGTGCTCGCGCTCGGGATCGTGTGGCTCGGCGTCGGGCGCGGGCTGCGGCCATTGAACCGGTTGTCCGCGAAGGTCGCCGCGCGTACCGACGGCGATCCGACGCCGCTCGACACCGGCGGCATGCCGAGCGAGCTCGCGCCGCTCGTCGAGTCGATCAACCAGTACATCGGCCGCACGCAGCAGATGCAGGTCGCGCGGCGGCGTTTCTTCGCGGACGCGGCCCATCAGCTGAAGACGCCGCTCGCGGCGGTGCAGGCCGGCGTCGAACTGGCATTGCGGCCGGACGAGCAGCCGCGCGTGAACGTGCACTTGCGGCGCGTGAACGGCGCGGTGCGGCAGGCCGCGAAGATCATCCAGCAACTGCTGTCGCTGTCGCGGCTCGATTCGGACAGCGGCCTTGCGGTCGCGCACCAGCCGGTCGCGTTGCATCGGCTGGCGCGCAGCGTGACGCTCGACTGGTCGCCGGTGGCGCGGGCGCGCGACATCGATCTCGGCTTCGAGCACGAGGCCGACGTCGACGTGCACGGTCAACCGGACCTGCTCGGCGAAATGATCGGCAACCTGATCGACAACGCGATCCGTTATTCGGGCGACCGCGCGGTAATCACGGTGCGCGTGTCGCGCGACGGCGAGCACGCGCGGCTCGACGTGATCGACAACGGGCCGGGCATTCCGGCGGGTGAGCGCGACGCGGTGTTCGAGCGCTTCCATCGTGGCAGCAAGACGCAGACGGTCGAAGGCACCGGGCTCGGGTTGTCGATCGTGCGGGAAATCGCGCGCGTGCATCAGGGCAGCGTGACGCTCTCCGATGCGGCGGGCGGCGGGCTGATCGTGACGGTGATGCTGCCGACGGTTCGGGCGGCGCAGTAGCAGTCGCGGCGATCGACGCAACCGAGGTGAATGGCGGCGGAGGGCGGCGACGGAAACGATATGCCGTCCGCCGCTTCGACCGGTCCCCTCAGTCGCCGAACCCGATCTCCGCTTCGAGCGACTGCCCGACTTCGAGCCACGCGCCCGCGCCTTCGACGACGATTGCGTTGATGCCGAATGTCAGCGCGTCGTCGTAGTTCGGATGCGCGCGATAGGTCTGCATCGTGTCGGTCGGCTCGTGCGGCCATGCCGGATCCGGCGCGCCGGTCATCTGGTCGATCGTCGGCATCGGGCAGCGCGTGCACAGCTTCACGAGGCGCAACCGCACGCGCGTCGCACCTTCCGCGTCGAGATGCTCGACGAAATCCTCTTCGTACGCATCGAGATCCGACACGACGATGTTCGGGCGGAAGCGGTTCATCGGAATCGCCGGCGCGCCTTTCGCGACGAGCTTCGCGTTCAGGTCGTCGAGCGACGACTGGCCGATCACGAGCAGCGGGTAGCCGTCCGCGAACTGCGTGTGCGTATCGATGTCGCCGGTCCATTTGCGGTTGCAGCCACGGCGCGACTCGGCACCGAAGCGCGCGAGCTTCAACGGCATGCCGAGGAATTCGGTGAGCCACGCGGCCGTCTCGGCGCCCGTGTCGATCGCGTCGACGGTGTCGCGCCAGACGGTCGCGGCCATCTTCGGCGTGGCGGGTGTTGCATCGCCGTCGAGCGGCGTACGGATCTCGGGCATGCCCGGCGCATTCAGCACCAGCGCATCGTGCTCGAGCGCGGTGCGGATCAGCGCGAGGCGCGGGTGCGTGCGCTGCGTGATCATCATCCCGTCCGGGGTGGTGATCAGCCAGTGGCGGTCGTACGCGAGGCCCGTTTCGAGCAGCTGTGCGCGCGACAGCGCGATGCCGGCGCAGGATTTGATCGGATAGACGAAGAGTTCGGAGATGGCTGGCATGACGCTGGCTGACGAAGGCGGGATGGTCGAATCGCGATTGTGCCAGATCATGCGAAAGCCGTTTGGGCGGTTGCAGGCCGCCGCGCCGCGCGGCCGGTCACGCCAGCGGAAAGCCGAGGTCGAAGGTCGTGCGCACGTCGAGCGGCTGGCGCAGCAGCCCGGCCTTCAGGTAGAAGTCGGCCGTGCGTTGTTGCCCGGCGATCACCGTCGCGTCGATCGGCAGCCACCGCGTGTTGCGGCGCTCGAACTGCAGCTTCGCGGCAGCCGGCGGGATGCCGACGATGCGCGCGAGCGTCGCGGAATACGCGTCGACGTGCCGGTACGACCAGGCCTGCGCGCGCACGACGCGTTGCAGGAAGTCGCGCAGCACGTCGCGCTTCGATGCGATCGCCGCGTCGGTTGCCGCGACGTAGCTGAGGCCCGACCACAGGCCGCGGCCGTTGACGAGCACGCGTGCGCGGCCGCTCGTTTCGGCGAGCGCGGTATAGGGTTCCCACGTCGCCCACGCGTCGATCGAACCGGTTGCGAGCGCAAGCATCGTGTCGGCCGGCGGCAGGAAGCGGAACGATACGGCATCGGGCGGCAGGGCTGCGGCTTCGAGCGCCTTCAGCGTGACGAAATGGCCGATCGAGCCGCGCGTGGTGCCGATGCGCTTGCCTTTCAGGTCGGCGGCGTCCTTCAGCGTCGCATCGGGCCGCACGAGCAAGGCGGTGCCGTACGGGTCGGACCGGTTCGCGCCGATCACCTTGATGCGCGCACCCGATGCGAGCGCGAAGATCACCGGCGCGTCGCCGATCGGTCCGCAGTCGACGGCCGCCGCGTTCAGCGCTTCGGCCAGTGGCGCGGCGGCCGGGAATTCGGTCCATGCGATGTCGTAAGCGAGGCCGTTCAGTTCGCCGGCTGCTTCGAGCAGCGCGCGCAGCCCGCCCTTTTGGTCGCCGGCACGCAGCAGCGGTCGCGTTCCCGATTGCGCGTGCAATGCGGTCGGAGCCACGCCGACGGTGGCGGCGGCGAGGGCGCTCGCTTGCGCGAGGAAGTGGCGTCGGGTCGGATTCATCGTGAAGTTCGGTCGATTGGAGGAAACGGTTCAGAGATTCAATGCGCAAGCCCGGCCTGCACGTCGCGCACCGGTTCAGCGTCCACACGCAGCAGCAGCGCGGTCAGCGGATCGACGTTCGCGGGGGCGGCGGAAGGCCGTGCGGTCGCGTCCGAGCGGCACAACAAATCGTCGGCCGACCAGCCCGCGCTGCCAGGCAACGCGCGCGCCCGCAGCCAGCCGCGCCGGTCGGCAAGCAGTTGCGTGCCGCCGAACGTCGCGGGCGACACGCCGGCGATCGTCGCGAACGCTTGCCATGCACCGGGCGTCGACGCGACGCAGTTCGCGCGCGAGCCGGTTGCCGGTGGCGCGGGCGTGTCGCCGGCGATGACGAGCAGCGTCTGCCAGCGCGGATCCTCCGTCGGCGGCGCGCTGCCCGGCGCGAGCGCAACGATGCGCACGCGCTGGCCTTCGCGCCAGCGCTCGAGCGGCTGCGGCGCGGCGCTGCCGCAACGCACGTCGAGCGCTGGCAGCGGAACGGGCACGGGCCATGCACCTTCCGCCTGCGCGCCGCTGCCGGCCGACAGCGCCTTCAGGTAAGCGAGCACGGCCCACGTGTCGCCGGGGCCGAGCGTCGCGGCAAAGCCCGGCATCGACGACGCGCCGCGCGCGTCGTGCGTACCGTGCCGCACGCGCCAGTACAGTTCGCCTTCGAGCCGGCGGGCAAGCAGCGCGCCCGCGAAGGTCGGCGGCCAATGCGCGAGCGTTGCCGCGAGCGGTCCTTCGCCGCGGCCGTCCGCGCCGTGACACGCCGCGCAATGCCGCGCATACAGGTGCGCACCGCGCATCATGTTCGCGACGGAAAGCGGCGCGGCGTTGAGCTGGAAACTGGTCGGCACCGCGGGCGCGAGCCACAGCGACGCCGGTGGCCACGGCGCGAACCACGCGACGGCCACTGCGGCGATTGCCGACGCCGCTCGCCACTTGCGCGAAACGAGCGCGATGCACGCCAGCGCCACGGCGAGCGCGGTTGCCGCGCAGGCGAACGCAAGCTGTCGCGTGAGCCCGGCATCGATGCGCAGCGTTTCAAGCGCGATCCGATGCGCCCAGGGCCACGCGGCCTGTCCGTCGGCGTCCCCGGTCAGGCCGGCCGCATGCAGTGCCCGGGCGAACGCGATCGGCGCGCGATACAGCAGTTGCAGGAACACGAGCGCCCAGTCGGCGAACGGCGGTGCATTCATCGGCGCGGCCTTTGCCGTGCGCGGGCCATCCCGCTGGCGGCACCCGGCATCTACCAGCTCGAATCGAGTCCGAGATGCCGCAGCGCTTCGTGGCGCAGTTCGGCGAGACGCGGGTCGCCGCGATGGCGCGGATAGGGCAGGTCGACACGCAGTTCCGCGACGATCCGTGCGGGACGCGGCCCGAACACGATCACGCGCTGCGCGAGAAACAGCGCTTCCTCGACATCGTGCGTGACGAGCAGCGCGGAGAACCCGTCGCGTTGCCACAGCGCGGTCAATTCGGCCTGCATCGTCAACCGCGTCAGCGAATCGAGCTTGCCGAGCGGCTCGTCGAGGATCAGCAGGCGCGGATCGTTGACGAGTGCGCGGGCGAGCGCGACACGCTGCGCCATCCCGCCCGACAGCTGATGCGGAAACACGTTCGAGAATTCCTGAAGTCCGACGCGCGCGAGCGCATCGTCGACGCGATGCTGCGCGGTGCGCGTCACGCCACGCGCCTCGAGGCCGAGCGCGACGTTCGCGCGCACGCGGCGCCACGGGTAGAGCGTCGGATCCTGGAACACGACGATGCGCGACGGATCGGGCCTTTCGATCGGCACGCCGTCCTGCACGATTGCGCCTTGTCGCGCGGCGTCGAGGCCCGCGACGAGCCGCAGCAGCGTCGATTTTCCGCAGCCGCTCGGGCCGAGCAGCGCGACGAATTCGCCGGCCGCGACCGACAGCGTGACGTCGTCGAGCACCGGCAGCGGGCCGCCGGGGCCGTCAAACGCATGGCTCACGCGGCGGATGTCGATGCGCGCGCCGCGCGCCGTCGTGGCATCGGGCGTGACGGGTGCCGTGGAGACGGACGATTCGAGAGCGGCGGCGCTCACCATTTGACGGTTCCTTTCTGCCATGCGAGCACACGGTCGCGCACCGCGAACAGCAGCGCGATCAGCCCGGAAAACAGCAGCGCCATCACGATCAGCGCCGCATACATGTTCACGTACGATGCCCAGCCCTGCGCCCAGCTCAGGTACCAGCCGAGCCCCGACTTGACGCCCATCATCTCGGCGACGACGAGCACCGTGAACGATGCGCTCAGCCCCATGAAGATGCCGACGAACACATGCGGCAGCGCGGCGGGAATCGCGACGCGCAGCACCAGGAAGCGCGCGTTCGCGCCGAGCGTGCGCGCGACGTCGTAGTACTGCCGGTTCACGCTCGCGACCCCCGACCACGTCAGCACCGCGACCGGGAAGCCGGTCGACAGCGCGATCAGGAACGCAGCGGCCGAATAGCTCGTCGGGAAGAAGTAGAACGTGAGCGGCAGCAGCGCGGTGGCCGGCACCGGGCCGAGCACGCGCAGCACCGGATGCACCCAGTAGCCGATGCGACGCGACCAGCCGATCGATACGCCGACCGCGAACCCGACCGCCACGCCGTACGCGAACCCGAGCGAAAGCAGCTTCAGCGTATTGGCGGCGCTGCCGGCGAGGCGCGGCCAGTCGTCGACGTAGACCTCGATCAAGGCCTGCGGCGGCGCGAAGAACGGCGTCGGCAGCCAGCCGGTCTTGGCCGTGACGATTTCCCACGCGGCAAGCACGAGCGGCAGTGCGACGAGCCACGGGCCGGCCGGGCGCACGCGTGCAAGCCGCAGGCGCGTGGCCGGCACGCGATGGCCAAGCGTCGCGGCGACCAGCAGCAGCGCGGCGATCGCCCACGCGGCGATGCCGAACGTGTCGGTGTATGCCCAGTCGGTGAAACCGACGACGCGGTTCGGCCACACGTAAGTCACCGCGCCGAGCGCGGCCCACGCGAGCGCCGCGACGATGCCGGTCGGCCAGGTACGCGCGCGGCGGGCTTCGGCCGCGAGCGTCGCGTCGCAAGCCGTGCATGCTGCGCGGGGCGTGGCCATCGCGGTGGCGGTGCTGTTCGTTGCGGATGCCGTTCGCGCGGCGGACGCGTGTTCGATCGTCGACATCGCGTCACCCCAGCACGTTCGCATAGACCTGATGTGCGAAGCGCTGCGGGTCGGTGCTCTTCTTCAGCACGCTGATCCGGCGGAAATCGTCCGCGTAGAACGCGATTTCCTGCTGCAGGTCGACGTTGGTCGGGTGGTGCGTGTAGGTCAGCGTCGCGTACAGCTTGCGCAGGTCTTCGGGATTGATCTTCGGCGAATACTTCGCGAACGCCTTCGCGGCTTCATTCGGGTTGTCGTGCGTGTATTCGGTTGCCTGCACGATCGAGCGCGCGAGTGCGGCGGCCGCCGGCCGGTCGTTGCGCACGAGGTCGCCGCGCGCGCCGATCACGCAGCACACCTTGCGCGCGTATTCGCCGGACAGGTTCGTCGCAAGTTCCGTATACGCGCCGTTGCTGCGCTTCTCGAGGAGATAGAGATTCGGGTCGCCGTCGGCGATCGCCTGGATCTCGCCCTTGTCGACCGCGACGCCGAGCAGATCGGCCGGATACTGCCGCCAAGTGATGTCGCGTTCGGGATCGATGCCGTTCTTCGCGAGCAGGATCGAGAAGAAGTGCTTGCCGGGCGCCGCGAGATCGCTGACGCCGACCGTCTTGCCCTTCAGCGCCTGCAGCGTCGTCACGCCGGCCGCCTTCGCGCCGAGCAGCCGCACGCAGCCGCCGTGCGAGCTGCCGATGATCTTCACGTCGAAGCCGGCTTCGAGCGGCTTCAGCCAGCGGTGGATCATCCCGACCGCCGCGTCGGCCTTGCCGGTCGCGATCGATTCGAGCAACTGATCGGTCGATCCGCTGTAATTGATCAGCTCGACCTTCAGTCCGTTCTTCTCGAAGAAGCCGTTCTCCTGCGCGACGACGATCGGCGTCAGGCAGAACGCGTTCTGGTTCCACGCGAACGTGAGCTTCTTCAGCGGCGGCGCGGACCATGCGTTGCGGCCCAGCGTGATCGCCGGCGCGGCGAGCGCGGCGGCGCCGGCCGCGCGCAGCAGCCGGCGGCGCTTGTCGTCATGGGCGCCGGTCGGCGCGGGGGCGGTGGTATCGGTCATCGTGTGGTCTCCGGTTCCGGTCGTGCGCAAGGGCGTTCAGTCGAGCAGGTCGGGTTCATCGGCGACGACGCCTGCGAACAGGCTGTCGAACGCGTGCAATGCGCCGTCGGGGCCACCGATCTGGCCGTGCGTGTGTCGCGCGGTCGCGTGGTCGATCGGTTGCGGCGCGCCGGCCGCTTCGGCCAGCAACTGCGTGTGCGCGGCGTTGTCGAGCGCGATGTACCACCACGCGGCGGCCTCGACCGTCGGGCCAGCCGTCAGGATGCCGTGGTTCTTCAGGATCACGCCCTTGTGCGTGGTGCCGTCGGGCTTCGCGAGCGCGCCCGCGATCCGTGCGCCTTCGCTCGTGTCGACGACCATGCCCGTGAAGTCGTCGAACAGCGCGTGATCCTCGTAGAACACGCACGCGTCCTGCGTCAGTGGATCGAGCGGGCGGCCGAGCGTCGACCATGCCTTGCCGTAGGTCGAATGCGTGTGCGCGGCGGCGACGATGTGCGGATGCGCGTCGTGAATCGCCGCGTGGATCGCGAACGCGGCCTTGTTCAGCGGCCGGTTGCCGATCGCGGTTTCACCGCGTGCGTTGACGAGCAGCAGGTCCGATACCTTGATCCGCGAGAAATGCACGCCGAGCGGATTTACCCAGAAGTGGTCGGGCAGTTCGGGGTCGCGCGCGGTGATGTGGCCGGCGAGGCCCGACGCGAAACCGAAGCGCGCGAACAGGCGGAACGCGGCCGCGAGCCGCTCCTGCCGGTGGCGGCGCTCGGCGGCGACGTCGACGCGCGGCGCGGGCGGGTCGAACCAGAAATGCTGGCGCGGCGTGTCGGCGAGGACGAGGCCCGACGCGGTGCGTGCGGGCGATGACGAAGCCAGGACGGCGGACATGGTCGGCGTCTCCCTTTGGGTCAGGCCGCGCGGCGTGCCGCGTCGCGTGCCGCGACGGCGCTGCGCACGCGCGGAATCAGTTCGCGACCGTAGTCGATTGCGTCTTCGAGCGGATCGAAGCCGCGGATCAGGAACGTCGTCACGCCGAGGTCGTAGTAGTCGAGCAGCGCGTCGGCGACCTGTTCGGGCGTGCCGACCAGCGCGGTCGAATTCGAGCGTGCGCCGGTGAGCTTCGCGATCTCGGTCCACAGCCGCTTGTCGACGCGCGAGCCGCGTTCGGCCGCGGCAAGCAGGCGCCGCGCGCCTTCGCTTTGCTGCGGGCCGCCGGTGCCGAGGCCGGCTGCTTCGCGCACGCGGCGCGTTTCGTCGAGGATCCGGTGCGCGCGCGCCCATGCTTCGTCTTCGGTCGCCGCGAGGATCGGCCGGAACGACACGGAGAAGCGCACCTGCCGGCCGTGCTTCGCGGCTTCGGCGCGCACGCGGGTCGTCAGGTCGCGCACCTGGTCGAGCGATTCGCCCCACAGCGCATAGACGTCCGCGTGCTTGCCGGCGACTTCCAGCGCCGCTTCCGAGGCGCCGCCGAAGTAGATCGGCACGTGCGGCTGCTGAAACGGCTTCACCTCCGAAAAGCCCTGCGTGAAGCGGTAGTGCGCGCCGTCGTGATCGAACGGCTGCGTTTCGGTCCAGATGCGGCGCAGGATGCCGAGATATTCGTCGGTGCGTGCGTAGCGCGCGTCGTGGTCGAGGAAGTCGCCGTCGCGCTGCTGCTCGCTGTCCGAGCCGCCGGAGATGAAGTGCACGGCGAGCCGGCCGCGGCTGAACTGATCTAGCGTCGCGATCTGCCGCGCGGCGAGCGTCGGCGCGGTGAAGCCCGGCCGATGCGCGAGCATGAAGTGGATGCGCTCGGTCGCGGCGGCGGCGAACGCGATCGTCAGCGTCGCGGACGGGCCGGTCGAGTGGTGCGGGACGAGGATCCGGTCGAAGCCGGCCGTTTCATGTGCGCGGGCGAAGTCGCGCACGTAATCGGGGTCGACGACGGGGCCGGCGGGCGGATGGATTTCCGACTGCTTCTGGCTCTGGATCATGCCGATGAATTCGACGCTCATCTGGGTCTCCGATGCAAGGACGGCCCCACGCGGCCAGCAACGGCCGGCGGGGGGGAATGGAGCGCAGATTACCGCCGGGATCATGCGGAATGGAAATAATCAATCCCGAATTGAATATCAGATTTGCATGGTTTGGCCGCGTGTGCATTGCGCATACGCTGTGGGCTCGCGATGGTGTTGAAAGGGGCGTGCCGGGCGGGGCGGTTGCGCCGGGCAGGAACCGGATCCGCATGCGGTCCGGGATGTGCGGTCCGGTTCGAATGCCGATGCGTGCGTGCGCATTCGCGGCAAACGTCCGCGAACCGGCACGCGAGTGCGCAACCGATCGCCGCAGGCGTCATGCGCCGCCACGCCATCCTCCAATCGATCTCCGCCATTGCCGCTGTTGCGTTACCCAGCTACCCCGCTATCCAGTCACCGAGGGAACCCGTACCGATGTCCGCCAGACTTGCTGCTTCCTCGCCGCTACCGCCGCAATCGTCGCTGCGCCATCTGCCTGCCGACGATGCGCGCGTCGCGGCGCTGCTCGAGCGTCTTGCTCCCGAACTCGCCGCGGACGCCGCCCGCAACGACGTCGACGGCCGCTTCCCGCACGAGAACTTCGCGCGACTGCATCGCGCCGGGCTGATCGCGCAGGTCGTGCCGCGCGAGCATGGCGGCGCGGGCGCGACGCTGGCGCAGGCGAGCCGGATCGTGGCCGCCGTCGCGCGCGCCGATCCCGCGACTGCGCTGGTGCTGACGATGACGTATCTGCAGCATCGCGCGCTCGGCCGTGCGGACAACCGCTGGCCCGCGCACGTGCGGCGTGCGGTGTTCGACAGTGCGGTGGCTGAAGGCGCGCTGATCAACGCGTTGCGCGTCGAACCGGCGCTCGGTTCGCCGTCGCGCGGCGGCCTGCCCGAAACGATTGCGCGTCGCGACGGCGACGGCTGGCGGCTGTCCGGCCACAAGCTGTACAGCACCGGCATTCCGGCGCTGCGCTGGCTCGCCGTATGGGCACGCACCGACGAACCCGAGCCGCGTGTCGGCGTATTCCTCGTGCCGCGCGAGCGCGATGTGGAGGACGACGCAGGCATCCGCGTGATCGAAAGCTGGAACCACCTGGGCCTGCGCGCATCGGGCAGCCACGAGGTCGTGTTCGACGACGTGCGGCTGCCAGCCGATCATGCGGTGGACGTGCGCGCGCCCGATGCGTGGGCCGTATCGGCCGCGAGCCATGCGGATATCGACGCGCAGGCTGACCAGCAGGCGTGGATGGTCGCGTTGCTCGGCAGTCTCTACGATGCGGTGGCGCGCGCGTCACGCGACTGGCTGCTCGAGTTCGCGACGACACGCGCGCCGAGCGGGCTAGGGGCTCCGCTCGCGACGCTGCCGCGCATGCAGGAGGCCGTCGGCGAGATCGAAGGGTGGTTGCACACGAACCGCGTGCTGCTCGACGAGCACATCGCGCGCACCGATGCGGGCGACGCACCGACGGTGACGACGAGCGGCCTCGTCAAGCGAACCGTGACGGAGCAGGCGATCCGCACGGTCGAGCACGCGTTGAAGCTGTCGGGCAATCACGGGCTGAGCCGCCACAATCCGCTCGAACGTCATTATCGCGACGTGCTGTGCAGCCGCGTGCATACGCCGCAGGACGATGCGATCGCGGTCGCCGCCGGGCGTGCCGCGCTCGACGCCGCGGCGCGAAGCGCAACCGAGAACGCCAGCGCGGAGGCTGGCGGGACGTCACGCGGCGCACCGGTTTCCGGTCGAAGCGGTGCGTGAGCGGGGCCGCATGACGGTCGGCGCAAACGGGACACCGCGGTGCCGGCGTCGCACTCCTTGGTCAAGCTCAAGCGGCTTCGTCGTGCGCGGCGGCATCCGCGGGCAGTGCGAATGCCGCGCGCGCATGCGCGCCCACGGTCGCGAGCGGCGCCGCGAAGCGTGCGGCGTCCTGCCGGTGCAGCAGCCACAGATCGATCTGCGGCTTGAAATCGGCGAGCGGCACGATGTCGACCGCATCGCGCAGCGGGCTGCCTTCGACGAGCGGCATCGGCATCAGCCCGATGCCGATGCCGTTCGCGACGCTCTGCAACTGCAGGTCGCGACCATATGTGTCGAGCGTGACGGGCATCGGCAGCCCCTGCGCGTCGAGCGCGCGGCGCAGGCCCGCACGAAAGCCGCAGCCGTCGGGATTGAGCACCCAGCCGCGCGCATGGCAGTCGGCGAGCCGGTAGCTGCGGCGCGGCCAGTCGCCCTTGCGGCCGACCGCGACGAGCCGGGTGGCCAGCAGCCGTTCGCCCTCGACGTGCGGCGGCAGCACCATCTCGCGGGCCAGAAACACCAGCGCCGCATCGAGTTCGCGGCGCGCGACGCGCTCGACGAGCATGCCGCCCCAGGCGGTCGTGACCTGCGTGGCGAGCGCCGGCCATTGCCCGGCGATCCGCGCGATCAGGCCGGGCAGCATCAGTTCGCCAAGCCCTTGCGTGAGGCCGACGCGGAATTCGCCGGCGGGCGGCCGCTGGCCGGCCGTCAGTTCGCGCAGCGCATCGACCTCGCGCAGGATCGCGCGGCACTGCGCGAACACCTGCAGCCCGATGTCGGTCGGGCGCGGCGGTTTCGTGTTGCGGTCGAGCAGCGTCGCGCCGAGCGCTTCCTCGAGATTCTGCACGCGCCGTGTGATCGCCGGCTGCGTCATCCCGAGCTCGGCCGCGGCCTGGCTCAGCGTCTGACAGCGGACGACCGCTGCAAAAGCGTCGATATCGCTAATTTTCATGTTTGTTCTGCATGATCTTTCGGGTGATCATGACGATTAATCATTATTCGGCATCATATTCGAGGAGGCAGCCGATGAGTACGCTTTCGTTGCATCAGACGCCGCTGCGTCCGTTCGTCGACGGCCTGGGCGCGCTGCTCGCGTCCGGCGCGAACGAGGCGCGCATTCTCGACGAGGGCGGCGCGCTGCTTGCCGCGCTCGTCGCGCACGACGACTGGCTGCCCGACGCGTTCGCGCAGCCCGATCCCGAGCGCTACCGCCAGTACCTGCTGCATCTCGATCCCGACGATCGGTTCTCCGTCGTCAGCTTCGTGTGGGGGCCTGGCCAGACGACGCCGATCCACAATCACACGGTGTGGGGGCTGATCGGCATGCTGCGCGGCGGCGAGTTTTCGCAGCCGTACCGGTTCGACGCGACCGGCAGGCCGGTGCCGTCGGGCGATGCGGTGCAACTGCGGCCGGGCGACGTCGAGGCCGTGTCGCCGAGCATCGGCGACGTTCATCGCGTGACCAACGCGTTCGCCGACCAGGTATCGATCAGCATCCACGTGTACGGCGCGAACATCGGCAAGGTCGAGCGCGCGGTGTTCCTGGACGACGGCACCGTGAAGCCGTTCGTGTCCGGCTATTCGAACGTGTGACGCCGAAAGTCGCGGGCGTTCCGTTGCGAGCGCACGCCCGCGGCCTCGGGCTTCAACCGTTTTCCGTTTGCTTTTTTCACCGACTTCAACAGAATCCGACAGAGACATCGTGACGCAATCCGTTGATTCCACTTCCCGTTTCTCCATCGCGTCGTACCAGGACGTACGCGCGCGCCTCCTGGCCCGCGACGAGCTCGCGCTGATCGACGTGCGCGAGGAAGATCCATACGCGCAGGGCCATCCGCTTTGGGCTGCCAACTTTCCGCTGTCGAAGCTCGAACTCGACGCGTGGACGCGCATTCCGCGCCGCGACACGCCGATCGTCGTGTTCGGCGAAGCCAGCGGCGAGGATCTCGCGCCGCGCGCGGCCGCGAAGCTCGCGCAGCTCGGCTATACCGACGTGCGGCTGCTCGACGGCGGTCTCGCGGGCTGGCTCGCCGCGGGCGGCGAGCTGTTCATCGACGTGAACGTGCCGAGCAAGTCGTTCGGCGAGTGGGTCGAGGCCGAGCGCCATACGCCGTCGCTGTCCGCGCAGGAAGTGCAGGCGCTGATCGACGAAAAGGCCGACGTCGTGATCGTCGACGCGCGCCGCTTCGACGAATACCAGACGATGAACATCCCGACATCGACGAGCGTGCCGGGGGCGGAACTCGTGCTGCGCGTGCGCGCGCTCGCGCCGAACCCCGCTACCCGGGTCGTGGTGAACTGCGCGGGCCGCACGCGCAGCATCATCGGCACGCAATCGCTCGTGAACGCAGGGCTGCCGAACCCGGTCGCGGCACTGCGCAACGGCACGATCGGCTGGACGCTCGCGGGCCAGACGCTCGAGCACGGCGCCGCGCGACGCTTTCCCGACGACGTCGAACCCGCGCAGCGTGAGGAAGCCCGCCGCGCCGCGCGCGCGGTGGCCGAGCGCGCCGGCGTGCCGCGCATCGCGCTCGCGGACGTCGCGGCGCTCGACGAGCCGGGCCGCACGCTGTACCGCTTCGACGTGCGCACGCCGGAGGAATACGAGGCCGGCCATCTGCCAGGCTTCCTGGGCACGCCGGGTGGCCAGCTCGTGCAGGAGACCGACCATCACGCGCCCGTGCGCGGCGCGCGAATCGTGCTCGCAGACGACGACGGCGTGCGCGCGGACATGACCGCGTCGTGGCTCGCGCAGATGGGCTGGGACGTGCGCGTGATCGAGCCGGCCGGCACGGCGGCCTTCACCGAGCGCGGCCAGCCGCCGCGCGACGTGCCGGCGACGCCGCAGGTGACCGAGGTGTCGCCCGCGACGCTCGCGGGCTGGCTGAAGGAAGCGGCCGCGGGCGAGGTCGCGATCGTCGACGTGACGACCAGCGCGAACTACGTGAAGCGCCATATCCCCGGCGCGTGGTTCGTCGTGCGTGCGCAGTTGCGCGACGCGCTCGCCGCGATCCCGCCGGCGAAGCGCTATGTGTTCACGTGTGGATCGAGCCTGCTCGCGCGGTTCGCGGCGGACGACGCGCGCGCGTTGCTGCCGGCTTCCGCGGCGATCACGGTGCTGACCGGCGGCACGGCCGCGTGGATCGACGCGGGGCTGCCGCTCGAGCACGGCGAGACGCATCTGGCGTCGCCGCGCGTCGACCGCTACCGGCGCCCGTATGAAGGCACGGACAACGCGGCCGCCGCGATGCAGGCGTATCTCGACTGGGAATACGGGCTGGTCGATCAACTGAAGCGCGACGGCACGCACCACTTCCGCGTGATCTGACCGCGACGTGGCAACCGGCGTGCGGCACGACATGCGCCGCGCCCGGTTGCCGCGCATTCAGCGGCGCATCGCATTCGACGCGTTCAGTCCGCTCAGCGCTTGAACGTATCGACGGCCGTGCGGCCGACGGCGGGATCGTCGGTGAAGAAGCCGTCGATGCCTGCGCGCAGGTACGCCTGGATCTCGCGCACCGAGCCCGCGGTGTTGCGCGTGGCCGGCGTGCCGCCGTCCTTCAGCGACGCGGGCAGGAAGTTGTTCTCCGGACGGAACGTGTACGGATGCACGACGAGGCCGGCTTCGTGCGCGTAGCGCACGTACGGTGTCGGCTGCTGCAGCGTGCCGTCGGCGGCGACCGCGATGATCGATGTCTTGTACGGGCCGACGCCGTTCGCATAGGACGCGATCTCGCGCATTCCGTCGCGCGTCGACAGGTCACCGTAGGTGCGCTTGTCGTTCGCCTTCACGAAGTCGTACGGACGCTGATCGGCTTCGTCCATCAACTGCACGAGCTTCCAGTTCGGCTGGCTCGTCTTGATCCGGTTGCGGATCGTCTTCAGGTTCGCCACTTCGAACGACTGGATGTAGACGGTCGCCGTGCGTGCCGTGTACGGATCTTTCAGCAGCGCATCGACGAGACGGTCCTCGAGCGGCAGGCCGACCGACTGGAAGTAGGTCGGGTGCTTGGTTTCCGGATACAGGTGGATCGTGCGGCCGGTCTGCGCGGCCATCTGTTTCGCGAGCGCGACGATCTCGTCGAAGGTCGGAATCTCGAACTGGTCGTTGTACGCGGTGTTCGCCGGGCGGACCTGCGGAATGCGCTCGCGGGCACGCAGCGTCTTCAACTCGGCGAGCGTGAAGTCCTCGGTGAACCAGCCGGTCAGCTGCGCGCCGTCGATCGTCTTGGTCGCCTTTCGGCTCGCGAACTGCGGCAGGGTCGACACGTTCGTCGTGCCGGAGATTTCATTCTCGTGGCGCGCGACGAGTACGCCGTCGCGAGTCGAGACGAGATCGGGTTCGATCACGTCCGCGCCGTCCTCGATCGCCTTGCGGTACGACGCGAGCGTGTGTTCGGGGCGCAGCGCGCTCGCGCCGCGATGGCCGACCACCTGGACCTTCGCGGAGATCGGCTGCGTCGGATCGGATGCTGACACGTCGTCACCGCCGCAGGCGGCGAGCAGGAGGGCGGCGGCACAGGCGAGCGGGATGCAGCGCAGGGCGGTCGGGCGCGTGAAGAGCATGGTGGAGAACCTTCGAAACGGAAGTCGGTGAAAGGGCGGTCGTTCCGGCGGGTGCGGCCTGTCTCGGCGGGCCGCGCGGGATCGAACGGGACGCGATCGTCGCATCGGATAATTACATATGTATTACTCGCGCCTTTCTTTTTCGTTGCCGCGAAAAACGCACGGGATGGCCGGATAGCGCAACCGCGCTCGCGGCGCGATCCGGCCGTCGCCGGGAGCCGGCGAGCCGGATGCACTAAACTTGCGGGACTTTTGCATCGCCGCACCGGGCCGACGCCTGCTCGCGCGCGACGATGCGGCGACTCGCGGGCCGGCGCGGGCGCCCGGCGACAGCGTGCGTCCGGGGCCCGCGCCGGCCGATTTTTACCGACCCATGACGACTCATACCGATCCCGCCTATCTGCTCGGCGACCTGCTGAAAAACGTTTCCCGCTCCTTCTACCTGACGCTGCGCGTGCTGCCCGACGGCATGCGCGACCCGGTCGGCCTGGCCTATCTGCTCGCGCGCGCGGCCGACACGATCGCGGACACGGCGCTCGTCGCGCCCGATCGCCGCGCGGCGCTGCTGACCGACCTGCGCGACGAGGTCGAGCGGCTCGGCGACGGCGCAGCGCTGTCGCGTGCGCTTGAGGAGGTGACGCGGATGCAGACGGATTCGCACGAGCACGTGCTGCTCGGCTCGATGCAGCCGATGCTCGCGCTGCTGCGCGCGCAGCCGGAGGCGGATCGCGCATCGATCCGCAAGGTCGTCGCGACGCTGACGTCGGGGATGGAGTTCGACCTGCGCACGTTCCCCGACGAACAGTCGGGGGAGGTCGCGTCGTTGCCGGACCGCGACATGCTCGATCGCTACACCTATCTGGTCGCCGGCTGCGTCGGCGAATTCTGGACCGACATGACCGGTGCGCACACGCGCGCCGCGCGCGGTTGGGACCTGGCGGACATGCGCGAGAAGGGCATTCGTTTCGGCAAGGCGCTGCAGATGACCAACATCCTGCGCGACTGCGCGAAGGACCTGCGGATTGGCCGCTGCTACCTGCCGGACGACGTGCTGGCCGCGCACCGCCTGGGCGTCGCCGACCTGATGTCGCCCGACGCGTCGGCGCGCGCGCGCGGCGTGCTGGTCGACCTGCTGCGCGTGGCGCTCGATCAGTATCGCGACGCGTGCCGGTACACGCTGGCGATTCCGCGCCGCTTCGTGCGTCTGCGGCTCGCGTGCCTGTGGCCCATCATGATCGGCCTCGAAACGCTCGAACTGCTGGCCGGCCATGACGCGTGGCTCGATCCGGCGAGGCCGGCGAAGGTGCCGCGCAAGCGGATCTACCGGATCATGGCGTCGTCGCTCGCGCTCGTCGGCTCGAACGCGGCGATCCGTGCGCGCATGAACGCGCTCGTCGACGCGGTGAACACGCGGATCGGGCAGGCGTCCGCGCGCTGAGTTGTGCTGCACGATGCCGGCGCGACAGGCGCGGGCATCGCCCTTGGCCCGCGTTCGCCGGGCCACTCCCGTCTGATTCTCCCCACACGGACTGAAACGTTTACACGATTTCGCTTCCCGAAACGTGGGTGTCATGAATGTCAGCGATCCTGCGCGGCGGCGTGAATCGCGGCACCAGCCGAGGTCGCGCTTTTGTAAGAAGGTTGTTGCCGAAGGCGTCTGACGACATTGGACGGTCGCGATGCACCAGTAAAAATGTAAAGCTAGGGTTTTCACCGGGAAATGCCGGAGAGGCCCACCGCGTAAGCGTTTTCAGGTGTTATGTAACCGTTTGGTGAACCCCTGCGTTGCGTCGATCATACGATGACCGACTGCACATGTTGGGAAACGATTGGTAATCCGTCAGAATCGCACCGGCATGTACTCGCACATGTGTCAGTCATAAAACCACACCAGAAAAGAAATCATTCTTTGAGGACGGAGAATCAATGAAAAAGCGCGTCGCTTTCGCCATGACGGCAGTGGGTCTCGCAGCCGCTACCGCCGCCCACGCCCAGAGCAGCGTTACCCTGTACGGTATCGTCGATAACGCTATCGCTTGGCAGAACAACTCGTCGGCTACCAGCGCGGTTTCGGGTGGTCACTCGAAGGTGCAGATGGCCACCGGCATTTGGGCAGGCAGCCGCTTCGGCCTGAAGGGCAGCGAAGATCTCGGCGGCGGCACGAAGGCGATTTTCCAGTTGGAAGCCGGCTTCAACGCGAACAACGGCTCGTCGCAATGGACGAACGGCATCTTCACGCGTCAGGCATGGGTGGGTCTGACCAACGCGACGTACGGTACGCTGACGGCCGGCCGCCAGTACACCGCGTACTACACGCTGCTGTCGCCGTATAGCCCGACGACCTGGCTGACCGGTTACTACGGCGCGCACCCGGGCGATATCGACTCGCTGGACACCAGCTACCGCGCGAACAACTCGCTCGTCTACATGTCGCCGAAGTTCTACGGCTTCACGGTCGGCGGTTCGTACTCGCTCGGCGGCGTGGCGGGCAGCTTCAACCGCGGCTCGACCTGGAGCGCGGCGATCCAGTACCTGAACGGCCCGGCAGGCATCGCGGTCGGCTATCAGCGCATCAACAACGCGACGCTCGGCGGCGGCGTGTGGGGCGCGAACTCGACCGCGCAAAACGGTCTGGATTCGAGCGGCAACGGTGCGGAACAGGCCGTGTCGTCGATCAACGGTGGCTACAAGACGGCACAGTCGCAGCAACGCGTCGCCGTGACGGCCGGTTACCAGTTCACGCCGGCGTGGGACATCTCGGTGTCGTACTCGAACGTCCAGTACATCCCGGGCACGCAGTCGGCATTCCGCAACACGGCGATCTTCAACACGGCAGGCGCCGTGCTGCACTGGAAGGCAGCGCCGCAGTGGGACTTCGCGGCAGGCTACTCGTACACGCGTGCGACCGAATCGAACGGCGTTTCGAGCTCGGCCAAGTACCATCAGGTCACGCTGTCGCAGTACTACAGCCTGTCGAAGCGCACGGGCCTGTACGCGGTTGAAGCGTACCAGCACGCCAGCGGCAACACGATCAGCGGCCTGACCGGCGGCATCGTCAATGCAACGACGTCGATCGGCGACGGCGTGGGCGCGGGTTCGAAGCAGAACCAGATCGCTGCCGGCGTCGGCCTGATCCACCGCTTCTGATGTCGCGCGGCGCGCAAGCGCCGCTCACGGCATGCGGTATGAAAAAACCGGCCTTCGGGCCGGTTTTTTTTCGCGGGTGCGCGCCGCTCGCATCGCGCGGGCACACGTCGTCCTGATCGTCACCGGGTCGAATCGTCCTCCGACCCGTTCCCCGCCAGCGACTGAAACAGCGCCGCCGTATCGGCAAGCCGGTCGGCCTGCGCGCGCGTGCGATCGAGCGCGGTCTGCAGTGCCTGCCGCTGCGCATCGAGCAGCGCGAACGTGCTGATCCCGCCTGCCGCGTAACGGTCGCCGGCAATCGCGTTGCCGGCCGCCGCTTCCCGTGCGGCCGTGTCTCGTGCCTCCAGCTCCGCCGCATCGTGTTCGACCGCGCGCATTGCGTCGGCGACCTGCTGGAGCGCCAGCAGCACGGTTTCCCGATAGCTTGCGAACGCGGCATCGTATGCGGCTTCCGCCGCGCGTTTTTTCGCGCGCAGTTCGCCGCCATGAAAGAGCGGCTGCGTCAGGCCGAGACCGACATTCCAGACATTGAGCCCGCTCACGATATCGGCGATGCGCGTGCGTTCCGAACCGATTCCCGCCGAAATCGAAAAACGCGGATACAGGTTCGCGGTCGCCACGCCGACGTTCGCGCTCGCCTGGTGCAGCACGGCCTCAGCCGCGCGGATGTCGGGCCGTTCGCGCGCGAGCGTCGACGGCAGCGCGACCGGCAGCGTGTGCGGCAGCGCGAGCGCATCGAGCGTGAGGTCGGGCAGTGCGGCGTCGGATGGCGGCGCGCCCAGCAGGATCGCGAGCCGGTGGCCGGCCTGCGCGAAGCGGGCCGCGAGCGGCGGTAGCGAGGCCTGCGTCTGCGCGAGCAGCGTGCGCTGCGCATGCACGTCGGCCTGCGATACGCCGCCCGCCGCGAAGCGCGCTTCGACGATGCGCAACTGCCGCGCCTGCGCGTCGACGAGCTCACGCGTGAGCGCGATCTGCTGCGCGAGCGACGCGCGCAGGATCGCGGTCGCGACGACGTTGCCCGCGAGCGTCAGGCGCGCGGCGTCGAGCGTGTATGACTGATAGTCGACCTGGGCGCGCAGCGCTTCGAGCGCGCGCCGGTTGCCGCCGAACACGTCGAGGACGTACGACACGCTCACCGACGCGTCGTACAGCGTGAATGGCCCCGGATTCGGCACGTTGGCGGGCAGCCCGAACGCAGCGATGTCGACTTTCTGGCGCGTGGCGGACACGTTCGCGTCGACGCGCGGCAGCATCGTCGCGCCGGCTTCCGCCGCATGGTTCTGTCGTGCTTCGTCGAGCCGCGCGCGGGCCTCGGCGAGCGTCGGGCTGTTTTGCCACGCGGTATCGACGAGCCGGTTCAGCGGTTCCGAGCCGAACTCGGTCCACCAGTGTCGCGGCGTGTGCGCGGCTGATGCGAACGTCTGCGCGTCGCCGGTCGGGCCACCGGCGGCTACCGTCGCGACGGGCGGTTCATCGCGCGTGTACCGCTGCGTGGCCGGCGCGTCGGGTATGCGGAAATCCGGCCCGACCGCGCAACCGGCGATGAGCAGCGCAGCAGCGGCCAACGTCAAGCAGCGGGCGGTGTGGGCGGCGCGACGCGAAGCCGGTTTCATCGCGCGGCCCCTAGTCGAGCGTGCGCCGGTAGAAGCGCAGCGCGATGCCCATTACCACGAGCGTGAACAGCGCGACGGGCCACACGGACGGCCACAGGTCGGCCCAGCCGTTGCCTTTGAGCAGGATGCCGCGCACGAGGCGATTGAAGTAGGTGAGCGGCAGCAGGTTGCCGATGAACTGCGCCCACTTCGGCATCCCGGCGAACGGGAACATGAAGCCCGACAGCAGGATGTTCGGCAGGAAGTAGAACACCGCGAGCTGCATCGCCTGCAGCTGGTTCTGCGCGAGCGACGACAGCGTGATGCCGACCGTGAGGTTCGCCGCGATGAACAGCAGCGCGGACAGGTAGATCGCGAACAGGCCGCCGACGAACGGCACGTCGAAAACGTAGCGCGCGGCCGCGAGGATGATCGACACCTGGATCAGCCCGATGAACACGTACGGGACGATCTTGCCGGTCATCACCTCCAGCGGCCGCACGGGCGTCGCCAGCAGATTCTCCATCGTGCCGCGCTCGCGTTCGCGCGTGATCGCGAGGCCCGTCATCATCACCATCGTCATCGTCAGGATCACGCCCATCAGGCCCGGCACGACGTTGTACTGCGTGATGCCTTCGGGGTTGTACAGCCGGTGCAGCACGACGTCGAACGCGGCCGGGCGGCCGTTCAGGTGCGCGAGCGGCCCCGTCAGGTCCTTGTCCGCGACGGGCCGCACGAGGCCCGGCAGCGCGCCGATCGCCGACGCGGTCGCGACGGGATCGGTCGCGTCCGCCTCGACGAGCAGCGTCGGGCGCTCGCCGCGCAGCAGCCGCTTCGAGAAATCGGCCGGCACACTCAGCACGAACTGCACGTCGCCGCGGGCGAGCGCATGCCGGCCGGCCGCCTCGTCGGGCAGCGTCGCGACGATGTCGAAGTACGCGGAATTGCGCATCGCGGCGATGAAGCTGCGTGCGAACGGGCTCGAGTCGGCGACGATCACCGCGGTCGGCAGGTGCTTCGGGTCGGTGTTGATCGCGAAGCCGAACAGCGCGAGCTGAATGATCGGCACGCCGACGATCATCGCGAACGTCACGCGGTCGCGGCGCAGCTGCAGGAATTCCTTCAGCACGATGCTCCACCAGCGCGCGACCGAGAACGATTCGCGCAGGCCAACCCACGCGTTCATGGCGATGCTCCGCCGGGCGGCGCGGATGCGTGGCCCATCATGTAGATGAAGACGTCTTCGAGCCCGGTGTCGATCGGCGCGACCTGCAGCGGTGCGCGCCCGTCGGCCTGCGCCGCAACCTGCGCGAGCGTCGCGTCGAGCAGCGCGCGATCGCGGCCGCTCACGTGCAGCGCGGAACCGAACACGACGGTTTGATCGACGCCCGGCATCGCGCGCAACCGCGCGGACAGTTCGGTCAGGTGCCCGCCGGTGATCGTACGCGTCGACAGGTGCTGCGATGCGACGATCTCCGCCGACGTGCCCTGCGTGAGCAGTTCGCCGGCCGCGATGTACGCGAGCTTGTGGCAGCGTTCGGCTTCGTCCATGTAGTGCGTGCTGACGAGTACCGAGATGCCTTGTGCGGCCAGCCGGTGCAGTTCTTCCCAGAAGTCGCGGCGCGCGGCCGGATCGACGCCGGCGGTCGGCTCGTCGAGCAGCAGCAATTCCGGCTCGTGCAGCATGCACGCGGCGAGCGCGAGCCGCTGCTTCCAGCCGCCGGACAGCGCGCCCGTGAGCTGGTCCGCACGGCTCGCGAGGCCGAGCCCGTCGAGCGCGCGGGCGACCGCCGCCCGGCGGTTGGGCATCCCGTACACGCGTGCGACGAAATCGAGATTCTCGCGGATCGACAGGTCTTCCCAGTACGAGAAGCGCTGCGTCATGTAGCCGACACGCCGCTTGATCTGCGCGCTGTCGCGCACGATGTCGTAGCCGAGGCAGGTGCCGCTGCCCGAGTCGGGCGTGAGCAGGCCGCACATCATGCGGATCGACGTCGTCTTGCCGCTGCCGTTCGGCCCGAGAAAGCCGAAAATCTCGCCGCGCGCGACGCGCAGCGAGACGTCCTTCACGACGTGCTTGTCGCCGAAGCGCTTGTTCAGGCGATCGACGTCGATCGCGTACGGAGCGGCCGGCGCGTTCAACGCATCCTCACGGCGACGGGCTGGCCCGGGTGCAGCTTCGGCGCGTCGGCGACGGCGGGGCGCGCTTCGACCATGAACACGAGCTTGGTCCGGCTCTCGTTGCTGTAGATCACGGGCGGCGTGTATTCGGCCTCGCGCGACACGTAGGTGACGCGCGCGGGCACGTCGGCCGCGCAGCCGTCGCAGCGGATCGCGACGGTGCGCCCCGGGGCGATCGATGCGATGACGGCTTCCGGCACGAAGAAGCGCACCTTCAGGTTCTGCGGCGGCAGCATCTGCACGACCGGATTGCCGGCCTGCACCCATTCGCCGACGCGGTACAGCGTGTCGTACACGCGCCCGGCGGCGGGCGCGGCGACGCGCTTCTGGTCGAGCTTCCATTGCGCTTCGGCAACCGCCGCCTGCGCGGCATCGACTTGCGCGGCCTGGGCGGCCACCTGCTGCGCGCGTCCCGGCAGGCGCGCGACGTCGACCTGGTTCTGCAACTCGCGGACCTGCGCGGCGGTGGTCTGCGCGGACGTGCGCGAATCGTCGAGCTGCTGCTTCGACAGGCCGCCGGCCGCGTACTGGCGTTCGTCGCGCGCGCGTTGCGCGGCGGCCCGCGCGGCCTGTGCGATGGCCTGCGCGAGCTGGGCACGCGTGACCGCGACTTCCGGCGGCCGCTTGCCGGTCTGCAGGTCGGCAAGTTGCGCGCGTGCGGCCGCGAGCTGATGCTGCGCCTGCAGCAATGCGGCTGTTTCGTTGACGGCTTCGAGCGAGAACACCGGCATGCCGGCCGCGATGGCCTGACCGCGTTCGACCGACAACTGCGTCAGCGTGCCCGCTTGCGACGACGACAGGTACACGAATTCGCCTTCGACATAGCCCTGGTAGGTCGCGACGTCGTTCGCCGGCCGTCCGCAACCGGCGAGCAGCGCGATGGCGGCGGCCAGTGCGAGCGGCAGCGGGCGGGACACGTTCACGACGGCCTCCGCGGCGAATGCGCGCCGGCATCCAGTGTGGCGGCGGGCGGCTGCAAGCCGGACCCGAGCAGCGCGCGGACGTGGCGATGCAGCACGTCGCGATCGATCGGCGGCAGGCCGCGTGCGCTTTGCCACAGCTTCGCGGTGGCGAGCGGCAGCATCACGAGTGCGATGATCGAATGGAACAGGAAGGCGGGTTCGAGCGCGGGGTTCAGCGTGCCGGCCTGCTGCGCGGTGCGGATGCGCTCGGCAAAGCGCCCGACATGCTCGAGCGGAATGCGCCGTAGCATCCGCTCGCGCAGCAGCCCGCCTTCATGGACGATCTCGCGCAGCCAGATCGACGGCAGCCACGGCATGCGATGCGTGACGTCGAAGAAGCGGTCGACGAGTTCGGCGACGAGCGCGAACGGATCGTTTTCGATTTGCGGCTCGGTCGGCCGCCACACGAACGCGATGACCTGCGCGAGCCGCTCCTCGACGATCGCATCGAGCAACTGCTCGCGATTCGTGAAGTAGTAATGGACCATCGCCGACGTGACGCCTGCGGCCGCGGCGATCTGCGCGACCGTCGTCGCCGCGATGCCACGCTCGGCGAACAACTGCATCGCGACGTCGAGCATGTGGTCGCGCAGGTCGAAGTCGTCCGCCGACGGGCGGCGCCCGCGCGGCCTGGCGACGGTGGATTTCGCGTTCATGCAGACGACGCTAATTGATGAGTTAGTTAATTTCAAGGAAGGGTTTTTGCCCGCGTTGATCGAGATCAGGCGTGCGCCGAATGGCGGTGCGGACGAGTGGGGACGCGGCGCGGCGGCACGCCGGGTGCCGGCGGCGGAGTGTAGGGAGCGGCTAATGGGGAAGCGCGGGGAACCGGTGGAGGAATGGGTGGAGGAATGGGTGGAGCGGCCGCGCCAAAGGCTGGCGAGGAAGCCGCGCGTCGCGGGCAGGGAAGCCGGCAACACGGCACGGGTGCGCGCCCGACACGGCACGCACCCCGGAAACGTCGTTACTGATCAATCGGCGATTTCAACGGCTGGTGCTCGCCCGTCAGCCCGAACACGACGAGTTGCGCGGGCTCGGTCGCGCTCGCATTGCGCGACACCTGATGGCGCGAACCGGGCGGCTCATACCAGCCTTCGCCGGCGCGATAGCGGCGCACCGGGCCGCCGTTCACCTGCGACAGCACTTCGCCTTTCGACACGACCGCGAACACCGAGCCGAGGTGCCTGTGTGCTTCGGATGCCTGACCAGGCGCATAGTCGACGGTCGCGACGACGGCGAGCTTGCCGGGCGCTTCGGGCACGGCCTGCTGCATGATCGCGTGCACGTTGTCGCCGGCATCGTGCGCACGGGCGGCGGCCGGCAGCGCGGCGACGAGCGCGAGCGACGTGCACAGCATCGCGCGGCGGAGCGTGGAGCTGGAGCGCATGACCGTCGTCTCCTTACTCGGGCATCTTGCGAAACGCGATCGCGAAGCGGTTCCACGTGTTGATCGTCGCAATCAGCATCGACAGCTCGAACAGCTCGGTGTCGCTGAAGTGCGGCTTCACGGCTTCCCAGACGGCATCCGGCACATGGTTGTCGGCGACCAGCGTCAGCGCTTCGGTCCACTCCAGCGCCGCGCGTTCGCGCTCGGTGAAGAACGGCGTTTCGCGCCACACGACGACCGTCGCGAGGCGGCGATCGGTCTCGCCTCCTTTGCGCGCATCGGTGGTGTGCATGTCGACGCAGAACGCACAGCCGTTGATCTGCGACGCGCGCAGCCGGACCAGTTCGGCGAGCGGCTTCTCGATCGAGCTTTTCGCGATGAATTCCTCGGCGTTGCGCATCACCTTGATTGCGTTCGGGCTGGCGGTATAGAAGTTCAGGCGCGGTTGCATGGCAGGTCCTTTTTCGGTTGATGCGCACGGTGGCGCGACAGGACCCACTTTATGCGTGCCACTGGCCTGCTTGAATGGCCAATTCCGGGAAAATTCAGGTAACCAGTGTCGCGCCGCCGACGCTGCCCGAGTCCAGCAGCGCGGCCAGTTTCGCGAGCGCGGTGTCGATGCGCAGCGCGTCGATCCCGCCATAGCCGAACAGCAGCCCGGCGCGCGCCGCCGAGCCGACGTGGAACGCCGCGATTCCGTACAGGCCGATGTCGTGCTCGCGGGCGGCACGGACCAGCGCGGCTTCATCGAGCCCCGGTTTCAAGTGCGCGGCGAGGTGGATGCCGGCGGTCGGCACGATCGGGTCGAACCACGGCGCGAGGCCGCCGCGCAAATGCGCGAGCAGCATCTTGCGGCGCGCGTCGTAGTGCTTCTGCACGCGCCGCAGATGCCGCGCGAAATCGCCTTCGTGCATGAAGCGCGCGAGCGCGGCCTGCGTGAGTGTGCAGGTATGCCAGTCGACGATCTGCTTCGCCTTGGCGAGCGCGCCGCGCAGCGCGCGCGGCGGAATCGCGTAGCCGATGCGCAGTTCGGGAAAGATCGTCTTCGAGAACGTGCCGACGTACGCGACGAGGCCCGTGCGGTCGAGGCTCTTGAGCGACTCCACCGGCCGGCCTTCGAAGCGGAATTCGCCGTCGTAGTCGTCCTCGATGATCACCGCGCGGCGGCGCTGCGCCCATTCGAGCAGCGCGACGCGCCGGTCCAGCGTCATCGGCATCCCGAGCGGGAACTGGTGCGACGGCGTCACGTAGACGAGGCGTGCGTCGTCGGGCAGCCGTTCGACGATCAGGCCGTGCGCATCGACCGGCACGCCGATCACCGTCGCGCCGAGCGACGCGAACGCCGCGCGCGCCGGCGGATAGCCGGGATTCTCGACCGCGACGACGTCGCCGGGCCGCACGACCACGCGCGCGATCAGGTCGAGCGCCTGTTGCGCGCCTTGCGTGACGAGCACGTCGTCCCAGCCGCACGCGACCGCGCGGCTGAACGCGACGTAGCGCGCGATCGCGCCGCGCAACTGCGGATCGCCGGCCGGGTCGTGGTACTGGCCGGGGCCGCGCGCCTGCTGGCGCAACGCGTGATGCAGGCAGCGGCGCCACGCGTCGAACGGGAACAGCGTCTTGTCGGTCACGCCGCCGCGGAAGTCGAACGCGGGCGTGTCCTGCGGCGCGGGCATCGCGAGCGCATCGGGCAGGTCGTTCCACAGCGCGCGTGCGTCGACGGCATGGACGGGCGGCGTGGCCTCGACGAGCGACGGCGTCGAGGCCGCCGCATGCGGAACCCGCGCGAGGCCGTCGGCGACGAACGTGCCGTCGCCCGCGCGCGTGTTCAGGAAGCCCTCGGCGACGAGACGCTCGAACGCGTCGAGCGTCGTCTTGCGCGACACGCCGAGCTGCTTCGCGAGATCGCGCGTCGACGGCAGCCGGGCGCCGCCTTCGAGCCGCCCGTCGACGATCGCGGTGCGCAGTTGCCGAAAGATTTGCCCGGTCAGGTCGTGACGGCCTTCGATGCGGATCGCGATGTCCATCGCAGTGGTTACTCCGAATAAGGAAATTTGATGCCGATGAGCATACCGGAAGTTCGTGGCCGGCCCGGCATCCGCCGAACACAGGGGCGCGGCGCCATTCGATTGGACCGCCGCCCGCCGGTGCCTTACGATCCATCACAATCCACGACCGGAGTGCCCCCATGCTGTCCGAAGACGAACTCGCGCTGCTCGATGCGATCCGCGCCACCGGCAGCCTGTCGCGGGCGGCCGCGCGGCTCGGCAAGGCGCCGTCGACGGTGTCGCACGCCGCGCGACAGCTCGAAACGCGTTTCGACGCGCTGCTGTTCGACCGGCGCGGCTACCGGCTGCAGCTCACGCCGGCCGGCCAGCTGCTGACCGACGAGGCGTCGCGCCTCGCGCTGGACGTCGCGCGGCTCACGCAGCGCGTGCGGCAGGTCGCGAGCGGCTGGGAGGACCGGCTGTGGATCGTCAGTGACGAAGTGCTGGAGTTCGATACGCTGCTGCCGGTCGTCCGCGCGTTCGATGCGCTCGAGTCGGGCGTGTCGCTGCGCTTCACGTACGAAGTGCTCGGCGGCACCTGGGAAGCGCTGCGCGACGGTCGCGCGGATCTGGTCGTCGGCGCGACCAACGAGCCGCCGGCGATTCCGGGTTTCAAATGGTTCGAACTCGGCGCGATGGAATGGGTGTTTGCCGTATCGCCGCGCCATCCACTGGCCGCGGCAAGCGAGCGACTGACCCGCGACGCGATCTGCGCGTATCGCGCGGTCGTCGTCGCCGATTCGTCGCGGCGGGCCGTCGGCCGCGCATACGGGCTGCTCGGCGGGCAGGCGGTGCTCGCGGTGCCGTCGATGCGCGCGAAGATCCTCGCGCAGCGCGACGGGCTCGGCGTCGGCTGGGTGCCGCGCCGGCGGGTTGCGTCGCTGCTCGCGCGCGGCGAGCTCGTCGAGAAGGAAACGGCCGATCCGCGCGAACCGAACGTGCTGTACGTCGCGTGGCGCGGCGACCGCGAGGGCCGGGCGCTGCAATGGTGGCTGGAGCAACTGCGCGAGCCGCGGCTCGCGCAGCGCCTGCTCGACGGGATCGACGTGTCGGGCTGAGTGCGTCAGCCGCGCAACGCACGGAAAGGTCCCGACAAACACGTTCGAAGATTTCGAACATGTCTGCCGCGCCGGTCGTACGGCAAGGCCGCGCGGCGCGCGCATCCTGTGTTCACGGTCAACTCACCGGTTCAAAGGAGAACATCATGCAACGCTTCGAAGGAAAAACGGTCCTCGTCACGGGCGGCAACAGCGGCATCGGCCTGGCGGCCGCACGGGCATTCGCGGCCGAAGGCGCGCGGGTCATCATCACCGGTCGCGACGAGCAGACGCTCGCCGCCGCGCGCGAGTCGCTCGGCGACGGCGCGCTCGCGATCCGCAATGAGGCCGGCAGCGTCGCGTCGGCCCGCGCCCTGGCGGACGCGATCTCGGCCGCAGGCGCGCGGCTCGACGCCGTGTTCATCAACGCGGGCGTCGCGAAACTCGCGCCGTTCGCCGACAGCGACGAGGCCATGTGGGACCTCGTGTTCAACACCAACGTGAAGGGCGCGTATTTCCAGATCCAGTCGCTAGTGCCGCTGCTGAACCGCGGCGCGTCGATCGTGATCAACGGCTCGATCAACGCGCATATCGGGATGCCCGGCTCGTCGGTGTACGCGGCGAGCAAGGCGGCCGTCAATTCGTTCGCGAAGACGTTGTCGACGGAGCTGCTGCCGCACGGCGTGCGGGTGAACGTGGTGAGCCCCGGCCCGGTCCAGACGCCGCTGTACGGCAAGCTCGGGCTCGACGCGGCGACGCTCGACGAGACGGCCGAGAAGATCAAGGGGCTCGTCCCGATCGGCCGGTTCGGCACGCCGGACGAAATCGCGTCGACGGTGCTGCACCTGAGCGCGCCGGAGTCCGCGTTCATCGTCGGCGCGGAAATCATCGCGTCGGGCGGGATGGGTTTGCTCTGAGCGCGTAACCGGCGGGGCTGCGCGACCCGACGCGATGTCGGGCGGTGCAGCCCTGCCGTTCGATCGCATCGCTAGCGCGATGCACAGGCGTCACGGACTTCGTCGGTCCGATCGCGTCCGTGGAGTTGCGTCACCGTCAGCCCCGAGAACGCCGCGCTGCCGTGCTCGGCGAACACGGCCACGCGGTCCGCATCGAGCGGCGGAAAGATCAGGTCCGTCAGCGCGACGCGGCCGCCGTTCGCGAATACCTCGACCGACCCGCGATCGACGACGATTTCGAGCCGCAGTTGCCCGTGCTCGAGCGGCAGATCGACGATGTGCTCGCGGATGAACGTGCCGGCAAAATCCGTTGTGCCGGAGCGCGAGCGGTCGAGCGTCAGCGTGCGCTTCGCCGTGTCGTACACGATCCGGGTGCCGATCGAGCCATCCGCCGATCCCCGGACGATCAGACCCGCGCGGGCCGCGCGCCGCGGCGCAATCGTCACCGTGATGCGCTGGACGATGCCGCGCGCGGCGTCCGACAGCGGGCGGGTGGCGGACTCGACGTTCAGGTTGCCTTCATGCACGGCGGGCCGCCCGTCAGCCCACGCATCGAACGCGGCGGCCGGCGTCACGACGAGCGTCGGTTCGCCGCCGATCGTCTTCAGCGCGAACTCGCGCGGCAACGTCGCCGCGCCGCGCCAGGGCGCCGTCGGCGCTTTCGCCGCGTAATCCCAGTTGCTCATCCATGCGATCGCGACAGGCCGCGCGCCCGGCGTGCCGGAGAACGTGCCGGCGGCGTAAAAGTCGGCGCCGTGATCGACCCAGCGGAATCGCGCGGGATCGGAACCGGCCGGCGCGACGTGGTCAGGCGTGAACGTGCGACCGTCGAAGTCGCCGACGAAATACATCGCGCCGGAGCCGCCGGCGATCGACCACGGGTTGACGTTGACGATCATCACCCACTTGATGTGTCGCGGATCGTCGTCGACGGGCAGCGGCACGAGATCGGGCATTTCCCACAGCACGCCCGCATGCGGCACGTCCGGCAGCGTGAAGTCGCTCAGGAACGACCAGTGGATCAGGTCATCGGACCGATAGAGCTTCACGACCTGCGCGTCCGCGACGACGGTCGTCATCAGCCAGTAGCGTCCCGGCGCGTACCACGACACTTTCGGGTCGCGGAACTGCTTCGACTCGGGATCGAGCGTGAGCACGGGGTTGTGCGCGTAGGGCCGCCACGTCGCGCCGTGATCGAGGCTGTACGCGAGCGATTGTGCCTGCGTGCCCGGTGCGTGACCGGAGCCGTCTTTATAGACGCTCGTGTAAAGCGCAACCAGCGGCGTGTCGCCCGGCGCGCCGAGGCCGGACGTGTTGCGCGTGTCGGCGACGATCGAGCCGGAGAAAATTTCCTCCGTCGCGTTCGCGCGCATCGCGACCGGCTGCTCGCGCCAGTGGACGAGGTCGGTGCTGGTCGCATGGCCCCACGACATGTTGCCCCAGTCATGGCCGAGCGGGTTGTACTGATAGAACAGGTGATAGCGGCCGTTCTCGTAGACGAGGCCGTTCGGATCGTTCATCCAGTTGCGTTGCGGCGTGTAGTGCACGGCCGGCCGCCATTGCGGCGTGCCGGGTTCGGGCGGTGCGTCGCAGGGCGCGGCGCTGGCGTGCGTGCAGGCCGCGCTTGCCGTACACGCGAGCAGCAGCCGGGCAATCCGGAGGGAAAAGCGAAAAAACGTCGATCTCATGCGGGGTTCCGTGCTTCGGCGCGCGAAGCGGGAAAGGAGGGTGCATGCCGCTTGCAACGGCAGCATGCGCGATTCTGCGAAGGAGGGAGGCGGCACACACGCGACACGCGCGATGTGCGCCGCCTCGACGCTGGCGGGCGGTGCCCGCCGCGTCCGTAGCGGACCCGTTACGGACGGGTGCCGGGGCCGCCGTTGTGGTCGGCGCCCGTCGCCGGCAGGTTTGCCGGGATGTCGCCGTAGCCGCCGAGGCCGCTACGTCCGTACGTGCGGTCGACCGCCGTCGACGTGCCGTTGATATTCACCTTCACCGTCGGCGCGAGCGTGCCGCCGCGACGCGGGCCGATCGCATCGATGAACGACTCGACGAGCCCGCCCGGCATCACGTAGTGCGAATACGACTGGAATTCGCGCGGATTCTGGTTCGGGTCCTGCGAATACGGCGCGCCGGCCGGTGCGGAGAAGTCGGTCGGGTTGCCGAGCACGAGGCCGCTGCCGCCGTTCAACGGCAGGAAGTCGCTGCGGATGCCGTTGCCGACGAAGCCGTAGACACCATCCGGCCCGTCGACGCCCGCGGCCATCGTCGTGCGGTGGCTGATCGTGAACAGGTAGTACTTGCCATCCTTCAGATAGATCTGCGGGCGCTCGGTCTGGTCGTCGACGCAGTTCGCAGACAGGATCGGCGGCAGGAACTTCCACTCGGTCAGTTGCGGATTCGTCGCGACCGCCAGGCCGACGTTGGCCTTTTGATACACTGCGCCCGAGTTCATGACGGCGTTGAGGTCTTCCCGCTGCGGATCGTTCGGCGCGTAGCCGAGGTCGGCCTCGGTGCAGGTCCGGGCGCCGCGCTGGCCGCCGGTGTTGCCTTCGAACACCATGTAGGTCTTGCCCGGATGCGCGGGGTCGGTGAACACGAACGGATCGCGGAACGAGAAATAGGTGTTCTGCTGGCCGGTCTGGTAGTAATTGCCGTCCGGTTGCAGCAGCGCCTTGTGATCGTCGAAGCCGCTGAACCACACGTGCTTGTCATCGGCATGGATGTGGCCGTCGGCGCGCGTGATGATCGCCTGCGGCGGCGTGATGTCGGCGCCGCCGGGGGCCGAGCGGTTGAACGAGGTCGCGGTGTAGTAGAGGCTGACGTTGTCGCCATGCGTGAGGCGCGCGGAACCCGACCACTCGGCGTTGTTGGTCATCGGCGACGTGCCGAACACCTTGGCGCTCGCGCCGTCCGGGAACAGATGGCCGCCCCAGGTCCAGCCGCCGTTCGCGGGACGCTGCGACGCGGGAATGCCGGCACGGCGATAGAAGAAGCCGATGCGCGCATGGACGTGGCGGTCATCGAACGTGTAACCGGCGTGCGGATCGGCCGTGAGCGAGAAGATCACCTCCCAGCCCTTGTAGCTGAGCTGGTTCGCGCGCAGGTCGGCCAGCGGCCAGGTATCCCAGACCCATACGTTCGAGTTGATCAGCGGGAAATCCTGCGGGATGTCCGGCATCGTCAGCGACTGCGGCAGCGAGTTCTTGTCGGCGCCGGCCGTGTGCGACTGCGCGACGATCTGGCGGATGTCCGCGCGGGTCCAGCGCATCGTGAAGTTGCCTTCGGGATCGTAGGCCTGCTGCGTATGCGGCGTGGGGGCGGGGGCGCCGGTGCTCTGCGCGTGCGCGACGGACGACGCGGACGCGAAGGCGGCCAGTGCTGCGCCAGCGAACAGCAAACGTTTGGCCGCGGTCGCGCGGCAAAAAGGAAAGTAAGTCATGTCGGCGTTGTTTCCGTTTGCGGTGAAAAGGAACTGCTGAGGTGGTATCGATATCCAAACCGGTTTGGATGCTATTTCAAACCGGTTTGGACGTCAAAAGATAAATATTTGACGGTAATAACTACCATTCGGAAATAATTGCCGCCGCGAGCGGGTTGAACAAATGGCATGCACAACGCGAGGAGCGACGTGAAGGTGAATCTGAAGGCGCTGTCGGATGCGCTCGGACTGTCGCGCACGACGGTCAGTCGGGCGCTGAACGGCTACGACGATGTGAGCGAGGCGACCCGCGAGCGCGTGATGAAGGCTGCGCGCGAACTCGGTTATGTCGCGGATCCGACCGCACGGCGGCTGGCGACGGGGCGTGCCGATACGATCGGCATCGTGTATCCGTTCGGAGCCGGCGATCTGGGGGACCCGCGCTTCGGTGAAGTCGTCTCGGGCATTACCGAGCGGCTCGGCGAGCGCAATCTCGACTTCATCATCGCGGCCGCACGGCCGAACGCCGAACTCGACACGTATCGCCGGCTCGTCGACGGCAGGCTCGTGGACGGGCTGATCGTCGCGCGCACGCTGGTCGACGATCCGCGCCTCGCGTACCTGCGCTCGAATGCGTTTCCGTATGTCGCGTACGGCCGTACGCAAACCGCGGAGCCTTATGCATGGTTCGATTTCGACAACGAAGCGGGCGCGCGCGATGCGGTGCGGCGCCTGATCGGCTTCGGTCATCGCCGCATTGCGATGATCAGTGCGCCGCTGTCGCTGAATTTCGCGATGCAGCGCCGCGCCGGCTACCTCGCGGCGCTGCGCGAAGCCGGGATCGAGCCCGATCCGGCGCTGCTCGTCGAGGGTCCGTTTACGCGCGACGGCGGGCAGCAGGGCGCACAGGCGCTACTCGCGCAGGCCGAACGACCGACTGCGCTGCTCGTCGACAACAACATCTCGGGTGGCGGCGCGTTCCGGGCGCTGGTCGACAGCGGCTTGCGGCTGGGGCGGGACATGTCGCTCATCGTCTATGACGGGGTGCCCCCGGAGGTCGCGTATCCGCATCGGGTGACGGCGGTGGTGCAGCCGACCGGACATGCGACGGGGCGTGCGCTGGCGGACCTGATGTTGGGCTTGCTCGCCGACGGCGTTCGCGAGCATCGGCTCGAAATGCCGATGATCGAGGCAGGCGATACGGACGGGCCGTTGCACGGCTAGCCACGACGGCGGCGCGCGGCGGCGGGGCGATCGGCAACGAGCGTTGCGGGACGCGCTCCGGCGCAAAAGCCATGACGGCGGCAGGGCTGAATGCCAGATCTCTAGACGACCGGTCTAATCGGGGGCTATCATCCGGCCTCATGAATGCGACGTCGTGCCTGCCAACGGACGCGAAAATGCCATATCGCGCTGCGATGCTTGTCGTGCAGGCGTGGTCGTCGATTTTTTTCGAGCCAGTTATAGACGACTGGTCTAATAGAGTCGGGCAATATTTTTGTGCGGAGCTGGCACGTTGACGTGTGCCAGCAGCCTAACCGGCAGGCGTGCCGTCGTTGCCGGCACGTGGCGTGCGCCGCGTTGGCCGCCGCCGTGACGCGGCCCCGTTCCCCCATTTCGAAGGAGTGTCGATCATGAAGATTCTGGTTGTCCTGACCTCGCACGACACGCTCGGCGACACCGGCAAGAAGACCGGCTTCTGGCTCGAGGAGCTGGCCGCGCCGTACTACGCGTTCAAGGATGCGGGCGTCGAGCTGACGCTCGCGTCGCCGAAGGGCGGCCAGCCGCCGCTCGACCCGAAAAGCAGCGATCCGGCCGCGCAGACCGACGCCACGCGCCGCTTCGACGCCGATCCGGCGGCCAAGGCCGAGCTCGCGGCCACGCGCAAGCTGGCCGACGTGTCGATCGACGATTACGACGCGGTGTTCTATCCGGGCGGCCACGGCCCGCTGTGGGATCTCGCCGAGGACCTGCACTCGATCGGCCTGATCGAGCGCGCGCTGGCGGCGGGCAAGCCGGTCGCGGCCGTGTGCCACGCGCCGGGTGTGTTGCGCCACGTGAAGGATCCGAAGACCGGCGAGTCCGTCGTGCGCGGCAAGCGTGCGACGGGCTTCACCAACAGCGAGGAAGCTGCCGTCGAGCTGACGGAAGTGGTGCCGTTCCTCGTCGAGGACATGCTGAAGACCAACGGCGCGCAGTTCGAGCGCAGCGCCGACTGGGCGCCGCATGTCGTCACCGACGGGCTGCTGATCACGGGGCAGAACCCCGCGTCGTCGGAGCCCGCTGCCGAGGCGCTGCTCGCGAAGCTTGGCCGTCAGTAAGCCGGCGCGGTGCCGGTATGACCGGCACCTGGCCGTGCCGTCGTCGGGCGCATCCGGCCCGGCGACGACCCGAACCGTTCCGTCGTGCGCACCGCACGACGGCTCATCCAGTCGTTTCGTAGAACCAAGCAAAGGAGTGGTGGATGTCTGCCCTGTTCGAACCGTTCAAACTCAAGGATGTCACGCTGCGCAACCGCATTGCGGTGCCGCCGATGTGCCAGTACGTCGCCGAAGACGGCGTCGTCAACGACTGGCATCACGTGCATCTGGCCGGCATCGCGCGCGGCGGCGCGGGCCTCGTGATCGCGGAGGCGACGGCCGTGTCGCCGGAAGGCCGTATCACGCCGGGCTGCGCCGGCCTGTGGACCGATGCGCAGGCCGAGGCGTTCGCGCCGTCGGTCGCGGCGATCAAGGCGGCCGGCGCGGTGCCGGGCATCCAGATCGCGCATGCGGGCCGCAAGGCGAGCGCGAACCGTCCATGGGAAGGCGACGACCACATCGCCGACGGCGATCCGCGCGGCTGGCAGACCATCGCACCGTCGGCCGTACCGTTCGGCGCGCACTTGCCGAAGATGCCGCGCGCGATGACGCACGACGACATCGCACGCGTGCAGGCCGACTTCGTCGCGTCGGCCAAGCGTGCCCGCGACCTCGGCTTCGAATGGCTCGAACTGCACTTCGCGCACGGCTATCTCGGCCAGAGCTTCTTCTCCGTGCATTCGAACCAGCGCGACGACGAGTACGGCGGCTCGGCCGAAAACCGCGGCCGTTTCCTCGTCGACACGCTGAAGGCCGTCCGCAAGGTCTGGCCGGAGCACCTGCCGCTGACCGCGCGTCTCGGCGTGATCGAATACGACGGCCGCGATGAAGAGACGCTCGCCGAATCCATCGCGCTCACGCAGCGGATGAAGCAGGAAGGCCTCGACATGCTGAGCGTGTCGGTCGGCTTTTCGGTGCCCGACGCGCGCATTCCATGGGGCCCGGCGTTCCTCGCGCCGATCGCGGAACGCGTGCGCCGTGAGGCCGGCATGCCGGTGTCGTCCGCATGGGGGATCGACACGCCTCAACTGGCCGAGCGCGTCGTCGCCGAACAGCAGCTCGACCTCGTGATGGTCGGCCGCGCGCATCTGGCCGATCCGCACTGGCCGTACTACGCGGCCAAACAGCTCGGCGTCGAGCGTCCGTCGTGGACGCTGCCTGCGCCGTACGCGCACTGGCTCGAACGCTATCGCGTCGCCGACAAGGTGGCCTGAGCGCACGTCGCACAGCACGGCGCGCGCGACGTGCGCGGCACGCATTTGACAATGCTTGGCATCGCGTCCGCGTGCCGTGGCGGTATCGATGGATAGAATGGCGGTTCGCACCGGCCTTTGGCCCATGCGAACCGCCATTTTTTCATTTCGACAGAGGTGCCATGCGCGCACATGTCTCGCCTTCCCCCGATTCCGCCGGGCGGCCGCGTGCCCAGCAGATCGCCCGCGCCGTGCTGTATGCGGCGTTGTTGGTGCTCGCGCTGTGGGTGATCCGCGATTTTCTTCCCGCTATCGCGTGGGCATGCGTGATCGCGATCGCGTTGTGGCCGTTGCTGGAACGCTTCGAATCGGGCAGCTGGTTTCGCGACCGGCCGACCCTGATCGCGACCGCGATCACCGCGGGCGTGTCGCTGCTGGTCGTGCTGCCGATCGCCATTGCGCTCGGTCAGGCGATCTCGCAGGCGCACGACCTGCGCATCTGGCTGCATTCGATCCAGGACAACGGCATTCCACTGCCGGACGTCGTCGGCCGGTTGCCGTACGGCGCCGCACAGATCACCGAGTGGTGGCAGGCCAATCTCGGTCATCCGCTGCACGCGGGCACCGCGATGCATGGCGCGAGCGGCGAGCGGTTCATCGCGTTCGGCCGGCAGTTCGGCACGAAGCTCGCGCATGCGCTGTTCGAGTTCGGCTTCATGCTGGTCACGCTGTTCGTGATCATCAGGGCCGGCCACAAGTTGTCGGGCGCGTTGCTGCAGGGCGCGCGGCGTGCGTTCGGCCGCGGCGGGGCGGACCTGATCGAACGGATGGTCGCGGCCGTGTACGGCACGGTGACGGGGCTGGTCGTCGTCGGGCTGGGTGAGGGCGCCATTCTCGGCGTCGCGTATGCGCTCGCGGGCGTTCCGCACGCGGCGCTGCTCGGCCTCGTCACGGCCGTCGCCGCGATGCTGCCGTTCTGCGCGCCGATCGTATTCTGCGGCGCGGCGCTCTGGCTGTTCGTGCAGGGTGCGACCGCGTGGGCCGTGGTGGTGCTGGTGCTCGGTTTCGTGGTCGTGTTCGTCGCCGAGCATTTCGTGCGGCCGGTGCTGATCGGCAGCTCGACCCGCCTGCCGTTCCTGCTCGTGCTGTTCGGCATCCTCGGCGGCGCCGAGTCGTTCGGCCTGATCGGACTGTTCGTCGGCCCGGCGCTGATGACGGTGCTGACGATGCTGTGGGCAGAGTGGGTCGCCTGACGACGAGCCTCGTTGCGCAGATCCGGGCCATCGGCGCAACGGCATTGATGCGCGTGCGGGCCCGCGCGGCGCCTCATGTTTCGCGACGATCGGGCGTGCGCCGGGCCGCGACGGGCGCGACGTCGGACACAAGTCTCTACATTTCTTTTCGATCCGGACCCAAAGGTCTAGTAGCATGGGGCTTTCGATCACGCCGGCACGGCGCAGCAGATTTTCCAAGCATGCGATTGATTCCGATGTCCCGTCGCGCAGCGACATTGTCGCTGGCCGCCAGTTGCCTGATGCTGCACGGTTGCGCGTGGTTCGACTCGTGGCTGCCGTTCTCGTATTCGCGCACGCCGCTGGCGCGGGCCGCGTCGCGGCACGGCGCGACGCGCGCCGACGTCGTCCGCGCGGGCGGCAACCCGCGCAGCGTGTGGATGGTCCGTAACGGCAGCGGCGTCTGTTACAACTACTTCATCGAGCACGGCAACGATCACCGGGCGTACTTCGTCGTGTTCGACAAGGCCGGCGCCGTCACGCAACACGGCTTCGATACCTGCATGGACGCCGACCGCAAGGGCACGCTTCAGTCGGACAAGGCGGCTTCGCGGTAGCGCGGCCGACATGCGCCGTGCGAGCGTGTCACGCAGTCGTCACGCTATCGTGTCGACCACGCCGCCGTCGACGCGCAACGCCGCGCCCGTCGTGGCCGAGGCCTGCGGCGAGCAGACATACACGACCATATTCGCGACTTCCTCCGTCGTAGCCGGGCGCTGGATGATCGAGCTTGCGCGCTCGCTGCGCACGAAATCCACCGCGACGTCGTCGATGCTGCGGCCCGTTGCGTCGGCCGTTTCCTTCAGCAGCGCGCGCACGCCTTCCGACATCGTTGGCCCTGGCAGCACGGAATTGACGGTCACGTTGGTTCCGGCCGCGAGTTTCGCGAGGCCGCGCGCGATCGCGAGCTGCGCGGTTTTCGTGAACCCGTAGTGAATCATGTCGACCGGGATGTTCAGGCCGGATTCCGACGAAATGAACACGACGCGGCCCGTGTTGCGCGCGAGCATCCCCTTCAGATAGTGCCGCGCGAGACGCACGCCGGACATCACGTTCATCTGGAAGTAATGTGCCCATTCGTCGTCGTCGATGTCGAAGAACGCCTTCAGCCCGTAGATGCCCGCGTTGTTGACGAGGATGTCGGCCTCCGGCGTGTGCTGCGTGACGCGCGCGACGCCGGATGCGTCGGCCAGGTCGGCGGCGACGCCGTCGATGTCCGCGCCGGGTACCGCGCTGCGCAGCAGTGCGAGCGCGGCATCGACCGACTTTTCGCTGCGTCCGTTGACGACGACACGTGCGCCGGCCTGCGCGAGCCCTTTGGTGATCGCCAGCCCGATGCCGGCGGTGGAAGCGGTGACGACCGCAGTCTTGCCTGTCAGATCGATGTGCATGAATGTACCGGTTGGAAGAGGGAACGGGAACCGCCGCAGGGGCCGCGGCGGCCGAATTCATAGCTTAGGCGATCCGGCCGCGAAGTGTCGTGTCGCGGTTGCATCGCGCAGCGCAGTCTTGTACGGTGTGCGTTCGCCGTCCGATCCGGGAGCCCGTCGCGTGAGCCGTTCCGCCAACCCCCTCGCTGTGCCGTCGCCGTTCTGGCGCGACGCCGCGCTGCCGTTCATCGAGGCGCGCACCGTCGACGACGGCCGGACGTTCTGCTACGCGAAGCACACGCACGACACGTTTTCGCTCGGCGCGATCGTCGGCGGCACGAGCACCTACCTGAACGGTGCGACGAAGGAACGCGTCGGGCGCGGCGTGCTCGTGATCATCGATCCGGAGCAGGTGCATGCGTGCAATCCGTATGGCCCCGACGCATGGGCGTACCGGATGGTCTATGTCGACGTGCCGTGGCTCGCACGGCTGCAGCATGCGCTCGGGCGTGACCCGAACAGCGATTTTCACGGTTTTTCGCCAAAGTTGACGGCACGGCGCGACCTGTTCGCGCAGTTCGGCGGCTTTTACCGCACGCTCGTGGCACCCGGCATCGATCCGCTTGGCAAGGAAAGCGCGGCGGTCGAATTCTTCACGCGGCTGCACGGCGCGCTCGATCGCGAGTTGCCCGTCGATACGCGGCGCGGGGCCGACAACGCGAAGCTCGCGCGTGCGGCCGACTACATCGCTGCGCATTGCCGTCAGACCGTCACGCTCGATGCGATCTGCGCGGCCGCCGACCTGTCGCCGTCCTACCTGATCCGCGCGTTCAACGCCCGCTACGGGATGACGCCGCATGCGTTCCTGGTCGACCGTCGCGTGCAGTACGGCCGCGCGGAACTGCGCCGCGGCCGGCCGATCGCCGAGGTCGCCCTCGATGCGGGCTTTGCGGACCAGGCGCATTTCCAGCGCGCATTCCGGCGCATCGCGGCCGCCACGCCGGGGCAGTATCGAAGCGCCGCGAGTTGACCGGCGAACCGTGGGGCGGTGCCGGCGTCGCAGACCGCAGACCGCAGACCGCAGACCGCAGACCGCAGACCGCAGACCGCAGACCGCAGACCGCAGACCGCAGACCGCAGACCGCAGACCGCAGACCGCAGACCGCAGACCGCACACCGCACACCGCACACCGCACACCGCACACCGCACACCGCACACCGCATACCGCATACCGCATACCGCACACCGCATACCGCATACCGCACACCGCATACCGCATACCGCACACCGCATACCGCATACCGCATACCGCACACCGCACACCGCAGACCGCAGACCGCAGACCGCAGACCGCACACCGCACACCGCACACCGCACACCGCACACCGCACACCGCACACCGCACACCGGCGACGGCCTGTGTCATCGGTCGCCGGCGGCACGCGCGCCGCGACCACACATCGAAAACGGCACTAAACATCGAGCAGATAAAGCGCGCTGCCCGCGAGCAGCAGCGCCATCGCGCGGTTGAACAGCCGCATCCGCCGCGCATTTGCGAGCCAGTGCCGCAGCGACGCACCCGCATACCCCCAGCAGGCGATCGACGCGAAGCAGATCACCAGATACAGCGCCGCGAATTGCCACACCTGCGCGCGATCGCCATCGGCCGCATACGCGCCCATCGCGGCCACGCACGCAAGCCACGCCTTCGGATTCAGCCATTGCATCGCCGCGCCGGCCGCCGCCGACGGGCCGGCGACGTGTGGCGCGTCCGGATCGGCCGACAGCCGGCCGTCGTCGAGCGCCAGCCGCAGCGCGAGGTAAAGCAGGAACGCGATCCCGGACCATTGGGTGGCCGTGGTCAGCATCGGCCAGCGCGCGAGCGCCGCGTGCAGCCCGAGGCCGATCAGCAAGAACAGCGCGACGAAGCCGAGCGTCGCGCCGGCCGCATAGCGCAGGCTCGCGCCGAGACCGTGGCGCGCGCCCGCGCCGAGCGCGACGAGGTTGACGGGACCGGGCGTGATCGACGACGCCAGCGCGAACGCGGCCATCGAAACCAGCATGCTCATCATGTGTCTCCATGCGAATGTGAAAGTCGCATCGAGACTAAAGAAGCCGCGCATGTCCGTATTGAAGAAAACTGCCCTCGGCGGCGCTGCCGGGATTCACGTAACGCCGAACCGGGCACAGCGCTCACCGGCGCTCGAAAGTCGTTGGATGCAGGCGTTGCAGCCGAAGGCATCGAGTCTTACATCACGGATGAGCGGCTGTCGCGAGCGCGTCGAACGCGTCAGCTTCCGGAAGCTGCAGCCACGACTCCGGGCCTGCGTCGATTTCCTCGACCGTCAGCAGGCACGCATCGAGTTCGCGACGCAACGTGGCGTGATCGATCGACTGCCCGATGAACACGATTTCCTGCCGACAATCCCCGGCCGGCTCCTCCCATTTTTTCAGCACGCCATCGCGACGATAGTCGTCGTGCGGCCAGTCCGACTGCGGGATAAATTGCCACCATCGCCCAACGTAACCCCACTGGAATGCTCCGCCCGTCTGCACGAGCATGGCGATCTCGGCATAGCGGTGCGCAGCCCAGACATAGCCCTTGCAGCGAAGCAGTCGGCCGTTGTCCCACGGACGACGCAGCCATGCGAGCAGGCGCGCCGGATGAAACGGCGTACGTTCGCGATAGGTCCACGACGCGATCCCGTACGCATCCGACTCCGAGGGGCGTTCGTCGATCTGCATGCGCTGCATCCATCCCGGCGATTCGACGAGCGCCGGCAGATCGAAGCGCCGGGTATCCAGCACGTCTGACGGATCGACCTTGCCGTGCTGCATCGGCAGGATTCGCGCTGATGGATTCAGCGATGCAAGAATTGCGCGCAGCCGGTCGAAACCCGCGTGGCCGATCCGGTCGAGACGGCTCACGAGGATCACGTTCGCGTATTCGACTTGCTCGAGCAGCAGGTCCGACAGCTTGCGTGGCGGACCGGAATTGCCGTCGTGCGCGAGCGGTTCAGCCGACGCGATCATGTCCTCGAACGTCTCGCCGTCGACCACCGTGACGAGCGTGTCCAGCCGCGCCAGTTCGCTCAGGCTGAAACCGTCTCGATCGAGAAACGCAAACGTCTCCGCGACCGGCATCGGCTCCGAGATGCCGGTCGATTCGATCAGCAGATAATCGAAGCGGTGCTGCCGCGCCAGCGTGCTGATCTGCTCGAGCAGATCGGCGCGCAGCGTGCAGCAGATGCAGCCGTTGCTCATCTCGACCAGTTCGTCCTCGCCTCGATGCAGCTCGACGTTGCGCCGCACATCGTCGGCGTCGACGTTCACTTCGCTCATGTCGTTGACGATCACGGCGACCTTCAGTCCTGCGCGATTGCGCAGGATGTGGTTCAGCAACGTCGTCTTCCCGGCGCCGAGGAAGCCGGACAACACGGTGACCGGAATCCTCGGCGCCGGGGCGGCCGGCGTTCCCTGATTCCCCGGCGTCGTCATGCGCTCTGCCCGGACGCGCGATCCAGGTAGCCTTCGAACAGATCGACCACGACGTAGCCGTCGTCAGCGGCGTCGCCCCACAGATCCTTCACGCGGAACTCGACATGGTAGGTCGGCTGATGCGCGGCGCCGGTGTCGCCGTGGCCGATCGCGTCCGGGAATGGCCACGATTCGGTCGTCCGGTGCAGCACGACACCTTCTTTGCCGCGAACGTAGCCCGGCGCGCGGATGTGTCCGCTGACGTATTCGTCGCGAACGACGACGCGATCGCCGACCTCGAACCGCGTTGATTCGGGCGGTGCCGCCCGGCCCCCGGATTTCGGCGGGTTCGCGAGCCGGAAATGCGAACCGAGCGCGCGGTCGAGTTCATCCTGCGTGAGCACGCCGGTTTCGACGAGCAATGTCGCCGTCGCGATCACGTAGCGCTCGTAGTAGCGCGTGCCGACGTGCTGGCGCACGTCGATGCGTTCAACCGCGTGACGTACCTCGTCGACGCTGAATTTTTTCAGTTGGTCCACGCCGACGAACATCAGACTGTACGCGAGATGTTCCCAGTCTTCCTTGAAGACCGGCTTGTAGCCGAGACTGTTGATCGTATGCGGCACCGGGCCGAAACCCTGGAATCCGCCGAGGTCGTGAAAGCCGTCCATATGTGATCTCCGAGATGAAGGTCGAGAGCGAAACGTGGTGGGCGTCAGCGCGCGCGCGGCAGCGCAACGCCGATCAGCACGTCCTTCGTGACGAGCGTGCGCAGTTGTTCTTCGGTCATGTGCTCGCTGCCGGCCGGCCGCACGGGCAGCACGAGATAGCGGCTTTCGGCGGTCGTATCCCAGACCTTCACGACGACGTCGTCGGGCAGGTCGGTGCCGAGCTCCCGCAGCACCGTGCGCCCCTCGCGGACGAGCCGCGCACGATATTCGAAGCCCTTGTACCACTCGGGCGGCAGCCCGAGCACAGGCCAGTTCGTGCATGAGCACAGGCTGCAGACGATCACGTTCTTCAGCGTGGGCGTGTCTTCGAGCGCGACGATGTATTCGCCCTGCGGGCCGGTGTAGCCGAACTGCGCGCACGCGGTCGTGCCGTCCTTGAGCAGAAGTTCGCGAAACGCCGGGTCGACCCACGCACGCGCGACGATGCGCGCGCCGTTGGCCGGATCCCAGGTCGTGGACATCAGCTCGGTCAGGCCTTCGATATAGCCGTCGGGGATCAGGTTCTTCTCTTTCATCACGCGAAACAGCGCCCAGGCACGTTCGCCGGGCGTCGAGACCGTTTCCGTGGAAGGGGTCGTACTCATCGTGGGGCTCCTTGTGGTGGTTCGGATTGACCGCCGCCACGGCGTCGGGACTGCCCTGGCGGGGTGCGGCCGCGTGGTGTCGGCCACGCTCGACGAGCAGGGTAAGAAGAGAAAAAGCGCGGTTCTTTGCCGGCACGGATCGGAAACTATGCTGAGACGGCCCCGTTGCGCGGCACGGGGCCGACACGCAACGGATGCACGGCGATTGGCGGCAATCGACGGGGCGCCCGGCACGAAAACCGTGGCGGCCGGCGCACGTTTTTCGACCGCTTCATGGCATCGGAAGCGCAGATCCGTCACAGCCAATTTCTTGTTCCGCCGGAAAACAGAACTGCGGATTTTGCCTTTCTATTCTCATCCTCAAGCGATGGCCGTTCGATGTCGCGAATCGCCGGCATCCCCGATGTACCGGCGGAACAACAGTCAGCCAGCACCCCGCGATTCCACCGTCCGGCGACGGTTCCCGTTCGTCATGCGGCGGGCGTGGCGGTGTCTGCGCAACCAGGTGAGGAGCATGATGGACAACGTCAACAGAATGAAACTGAAGCGAATCGCGCGCTGGATCGGCTTGTCGCTGATCGCCGTCGCGTCGCATTACGCGGGCGCGGTCGAGGTCGATCCCGGCGACTATGAGCAGTATCCGATCGGCGCGACGATCGGCGTGCTGTACTACAACTATTCAGCGACGAACGCGTACTACGCGAACGGCCACCGGACGTCGGATTTCGATCTGCAGTCCAATGTCGGCATCGCCCGCCTGCTGCATGTGTTCCAGCTCACCGACAGGCTCACGATCGATCCGCAGGTGTTGCTGCCATTCGGTCACGTCAGCAGCTTCGGCAACGCAAGTTCGCTTGGCAGTACGAATGGTGTCGGAGACGTGATCCTGACGGCTCCATTGAAATTTCGCCTCAACGACGCGAAGGACGTCGCCGCCGCGACCATCTACGTATACGCGCCGACAGGGAGTTACGACCAGAACCGCGGTCTCAATCTCGGTGCCAATCGCTGGTCGCTCGATTTCCAGGCGGCTTACATCAAGCACTTTTCGCCACAGTGGGCACTCGATCTCGTCGGCGACGCGATCTGGTACGGCAACAACAGGTCGTACGGCGCGAGCGGCACGACGCTGCATCAGCGGATGAGCTACAGCGCACAGGCGATGGTGCGTTACATGCCCGATCCGGGCACGTCGCTCGCGATCGGCATCACCCAGCTCTGGGGCGGTGAAACGAGCGTCGACGGCGCGGACAACAACGACGCGCTTCGCACGACGCGCATGCGGATCAGCGCGGCGAAATTCGTGACGAAGGCCGATCAGGTGCAAATCCAGCTCGGCACCGACCTGAGCGTGCGCAACGGGCCGAGGAACAGCGTGCTCGCGGGCCTGCGTTACGCGCACATCTTCTGACCACCCGCATGCGCCGGGATACGTCCGGTGCATGTGGCTCCGTGTTCCCAACGTCGATACCTCGACATCCGATTCCCTTTCCAGAGAGGTCATGCATGGAATCCGCCATCGACAAACACCTGGTCTGCCCGCGGACGCTGTCGCGCCGCGTCGCGGATGACTACCAGCCGCCGTTCCCGATGTACGTCGCCCGGGCCGCCGAAGACCTGAGCCAGGTCGTGATGGGCTATTTCGGCGTGCAATACAGCGGCGCCGACAAGCGCGCGGCGGCACTGGCCGCGTTGCGCCGGATCGTCGCCGATTTCGGTGCGCAGGACGGGCCGAAAAACTACGATCTGACGCAACACACCGACGACCAGGGTTACGAGAACCTGATTGCCGTCGGCTATTGGCGCGATCCGGCCGCGTATGCGCGCTGGATTACGTCGCCGGCGCTCGTCGAATGGTGGACCTCCGACGCACGCCTCGCGGACGGCATCGGCTACTTCCGGGAAATCGTCGCACCGCGCGCCGAGCAGTTCGAGACGCTTTACGCATTTACGAGCGATTTCCCCGGCGTCGGCGCGATCATGGACGGCGTCAGCGGCGAGATCGAGGAGCACGGCTACTGGGGATCGATGCGCGACCGGTTCCCGATTTCGCAGACGGACTGGATGAGCGCGGACGGCGAGTTGCGCGTCGTCGAGGGCGATCCGGCCCGCGGCGGCCGCGTGGTCGTGCTGGCGCACGACAACATCGCGCTGATTCGCTCCGGTCAGGACTGGCGCGCGGCGGAGCGCGACGAGCGCCGACTGTATCTCGAGGAGATCGAGCCGACGCTGCGCAGCGGGATGGACTTCCTGCGCGACAACGGCACGGACGTCGGCTGCTACAGCAATCGCTACGTGCGCTCGATCGATCTCGACGGCAACGTGCTCGACGAGAGCTACAACATCGGCCACTGGCGCTCGCTCGACCGCCTCGAACGGTGGGCCGAATCCCATCCGACGCACCTGCGGATCTTCGTCACCTTCTTCCGCGTCGTCACCGGGCTGTCGAAACTGCGGCTGTATCACGAGGTTTCCGTCTTCGACGCAAAGCATCAGGTCTACGAATACGTGAACTGCCATCCGCGCACCGGGATGATGCGCGACGCCGTCGCCCGCTGAATCCCGCCGGCACCGCCGGGGCCGGCGGTGCCGCTTACCGAACTGGAGAACGTCGATGGCCATCAAACGCCCGACCCGCGAACAACTGTCCGATATTGCAGCCGACTTCGGCTTTCATCTCGATTCCCGCCAACTCGCCGAATACGACGACGTACTGCAGGCGAATTTCGACGCCTACGATGCGATCGACGCGCTGCCCGACTATCTGCCCGTCGTCGCGTATCCGCGCACGCCGGGCTACCGCCCGGAAGGCGACGAGAACCGTTACGGCGCATGGGCGCGCAAGAGCACGATCCACGGTGCCGCCGACGGCAAGCTGCGCGGCAGGACGGTGGTCGTGAAAGACAACATCTGCGTCGCCGGCGTGCCGATGCGCAATGGCTCGAGCACGTTCGAGGGCTACGTGCCCGACGTCGATGCGACCGTCGTCACGCGGGTGCTCGACGCTGGCGGAACGATCGCCGGCAAGTCGACCTGCGAGTACTACTGCTTTTCCGGCGGCTCGCACACGAGCGCGTCGGGGCCGGTGCACAATCCGCGCAAGGCCGGGCACTCGTCCGGCGGCTCGTCGTCCGGCAGCGGTGCGCTGGTCGCGAGCGGCGAGGTCGACATGGCGCTCGGCGGCGATCAGGGCGGCTCGGTGCGGATCCCGTCCGCCTACTGCGGCATCTACGGGATGAAGCCGACACACGGGCTCGTGCCGTACACCGGCGCGATGCCGATCGAGGCGACGGTCGATCATCTCGGGCCGATGACGGGCAGCGTGCTCGACAATGCGTTGCTGCTCGATGTCATCGCGGGCGACGACGGACTCGATCCGCGCCAGCGGGCGCTGCCGCCGCGCGCCGATTATCTCGGCGCGATCCGCGACGGCATCGCCGGCCTGCGGATCGGCATTCTGCGCGAAGCGTTCGGGCTCGCGAATTCGGAGAAAGTCGTCGACGAGGCCGTGCTGGTTGCCGCGCACCGGTTGCGCAAGCTGGGTGCGAGCGTCGCCGAAGTGTCGGTACCGCTGCATGCGGCCGGCACCGCGATCTGGTTGCCGATCGCGGCCGAGGGCGCGACGCAGCAGATGATGAAGGGCAACAGCCACGGTTTCAACTGGGGTGGCCTGTACGTAACCGGCATGATCGATCACCATGCGGGCTGGCGCGAGCGCGCTGATGAGCTGCCGGATACCGTGAAGGTGACGATGTTGCTCGGCGAGTATTTCACGAGCCGGTATCGCGGCCGCTACTACGCGAAGTGCCAGAACATCGCGCGGCGTTTGCGGGCGGATTACGACGCGGCGCTGCAGTCTTGTGACGTGTTGTTGATGCCGACCGTGCCGATGCGTGCGTCGAAACTGCCGGAGCCGGGTTGTGCGATGTCCGAGTCGCTGACGCGGGCGTTCGAGATGATTGCGAATACCGCGCCGTTCGACGTGTCCGGGCATCCGGCCATGTCGCTCCCGTGCGGCGTCGCCGATGATCTGCCGATCGGGCTGCAACTGGTCGGGCGCCGCTTCGACGAGGCGACGATCTATCGCTGTGCGTATGCGTATGAACAATCTTCCGACTGGCGTCAGGCGACATTCGCATAACGTGCCCGGAGCCTCGCCGCCGCGTTGCGTGTCGGTCCGGCCGGCAACGCGGCGGGCGCGGTGGAATCGATTGGACAATGTGCTTTTGAACGGGCACGCTACCGGCTGCGTATTTGCCAACCCATGTGGGGCACGACCATGACGATGCGTCCTTTCCCGCGCGCCGCAAGCGGCGACGCGCCCGGCTTGGACTCCGACAGCCCGCCGGGCGAACGAACGAATTCGGCAATCGAGGTGGCGACCAACGGCTCGATCAGCCAGCGTATCGAATTCTGGCGCGAGACGATTCTGCGCTTGTTCGCGGACGTGCAGATCGCGGCCGTGCAGAAAGCCGATTTCTTCGGCCAGGTTCGGCAGCGTAGATGCGAAAAGATGCGCATCTCTGAGATCTACGCAAGCGAGCAGGCCGTGATCCGGCGTTATCGCCAGGCGCGGAGCGAGTACGAGGACAAGTATTTCGGAGTATTGATGCTCGAGGGCAGCCAATCGGTCGAGCAGGACGGCAAGATCGTCACGCTGCACCCCGGGGATTTCGCGATCTACGACGCGACACGGCCTCACCACCTGACGTTCGGCCAGTCGTGGCGCGAGATCGTCGTCAGCATTCCCCGCACGACCCTGAACCAGCTCGTCGTCGGAATGGAGCACCGTACGGCGTGCCCGACGCAAACCGGGGAGGGTGTCGGCAGCGTCATGCGCGCGTTTCTCGAGCAGATGTCGTCGCAGATCCGTAACGTGTCCGAGGACGAGATGCGGCAGTTGTCGGATACCGCGATCTCGCTGATCGCGATGACGGTCGGGGGCTTGCAGCGCAACGACCTCGCGCAATCAAGGATGAAGGCGTTGACGCTGACGCGGGTGAAGCGGCATCTGCTCGAGCACCTGCGCGACCCGGAGCTGAACCCGATGATGATCGAGCAGTCGATCGGCATGTCGTCGCGCTACATCAACAAGCTGTTCGAGGCGGAGAACACGTCGCTGATGCGTTACGTATGGAACCTGCGGCTCGAGCGGTGCGCGCAGGATCTCGTGAATCCGCAATGCGCGATGCTGCGCGTGTCCGACATCGCGTTGCGCTGGGGATTCAACGACATGTCGCATTTCAGCCGCGTGTTCCGCGAGCGGTTTGCGATGTCGCCGCGGGCGTGGCGCGAGCAGGGCAGCAAGTCACGCGTGTGACGCGTCCCGGGCCGCGTTCGCGGCAGGCAGGCGCCGCTCAGGCGCGGTTGGGGCATCCGACAGGCGCGGGCGCCGTCAGTGCACCGCGCGCGGCGCGTGCGCCGGCCGCAGCGCGTGCGGGTCGCCCGCGTCGGCCGCGCGCAGCGGGCCGACGCTGCACAGCTGCGTCGACACCGAGAAGCCGAACGTATTGACGCCGCCGGAGCACGCGACGAACACGCTGCCGCCGTGCATCTCCGCGACGGCCTTGACGATCGACAGCCCGAGCCCGTGGTTCTCCTTGCTGTTCGCGCGCGCTTCCTCGAGCCGGTAGAAGCGCTCGAACACGTGCGAGCGCTGCACGGGGTCGATCGGTTCGCCGGGGTTGGCAACCGATACGTCGACGAGCGTGTCGCGCGGCGTGATCGTCACGTTCAGCGTCGCGCCGGGCGCCGAATGCTGGATCGCGTTGATCAGCAGGTTGGTCATCGCGCGGCGGAACAGCGACGGGTCGACGGCTGCGTGCGCATCGCCGTGCAGTTCGGCGCGCAACTGCGCTTCGTCCAGCGGAATCTCGAGGAAGTCGAGCATGCGCCGCACTTCGTCGGCGAGCGACACGTGCTTCAGGTCGGTCGCGCGCTCGCCGCGATCGCTGCGCGACAGGAACAGCATGTCGTTGATGATGACGCGCAGCCGTTCGAATTCTTCGAGGTTCGACTGCAGCGTCTGGCGCATCCGGTCGACCGAGCGGTCACGGCTCGTCAGCGCGACCTGGGTCTGGCCGATCAGGATGCTGATCGGCGTGCGCAACTCGTGCGCGACGTCCGCGTTGAACGCCTCGAGCCGCGCGTAGGTCTGCTGGATGCGCTCGAGGGCGCCATTGAACGATGCGGCCAGATCGCGCAGCTCGGTCGGCAGCGCGTCGGTGTGCAACCGCTGGCGGCGGTTGGTGGCGTTGATCGCCGCCGCGTCCTGCGACAGCCGTTCGAGCGGCGCGAGCCCGAAGCGCGCGACCGCGCGGCCCAGCAGCAGCGTCACGACGGTAGCGATCGCGATCAGCGCCGCGAGCGTCCACACGAAACGGCGCAGCATCCGCTGCGTACGCTCGCACGACGACGCGACGATCAGCTTCAGATCGGGGCGCTCCCCGCTGCCCGCGATCGGGACGGTCTTCGTCATCACGTCGTAGCTGCTGTGGTTGAGCGCGTACTGCTGGAACGCACCGAACGGCTTGCCGACGGGCATGCCGTCGACCGGATGACCGAAGCGGAAGTTGGCGTCGGGGCTGTCGATCTGGTAACGCGTCGACCCGTCGGGCGGTTCGAGGTCGGCGAGCTTTTCCTGCATCAGGCGGCCGCGCGCGGCCGTGGTCGCGTGCGACACGATCATCTGCGCGACCTTCGCGCGCGTGTCGATCGTCGCGCGCAGTTCGGCAAACAGCTGGCGCTCCATCATCACGAACAGCCCGCAGCCGACCAGCGTGAACACGAGCAGCGACACGATGCCGAACATCGCCGACAGACGCAGGGTGATCGAGCGTTTCATGCGTGCCTCTCGTTGTCGGCGTCCTCGCGCGCCTCGAGCACGTAGCCCATGCCGCGGATCGTGTGCAGCAGCTTCTCCGCGAACGGGCCGTCGAGCTTCGCGCGCAGGCGCTTGATCGCAGTCTCGACGACGTTCGCGTTGCTGTCGAAGTTCACGTCCCATACGAGTTCGGCGATCGTCGTCTTCGACAGCACCTCGCCGCTACGCCGCGCGAGCACGCCGAGCAGCTGGAATTCCTGCGCGGTCAGGTCGAGGCGCGTGCCGTCGCGGGACGCGCGCCGGCCGATCAGGTCGACGCGCAGGTCGCCGATCGAGATCAGCGTCGATTCCTGCACACGCGCGCGGCGCGTCAGCGCGCGCAGCCGCTCGATCAGCTCGAGGAACGAGAAGGGCTTGGTCAGGTAGTCGTCGGCGCCGCCGCGCAGCCCGCGCACGCGATCGTCGACGCGGTCGCGCGCGGTCAGCATGATCACGGGCGTCTGCTTCTGCGCGCGCAACGCGCGCAGCACGCCGAAGCCGTCGAGCTTCGGCAGCATCACGTCGAGCACGACCACGTCGTATTCGAATTCGACGGCCTTCCACGCGCCGTCCTCGCCGTCGAGCGCGGTGTCGACGACCCAGCCCTCCTCGGTGAGGCCGCTCTTCAGGTATTCGACGACTTTCGGTTCGTCTTCGACGATCAGGACTTTCATGGGTTTGTCCTTGTAACCGGGTTAGGGGCCGACGCTCGCGGCGCGCGGGAGGTTTGCCGTCGCGACGTCGGTCGGCGTGGCGCCGCCGGTCGCGCCGCCGTCCCAGCCGCCGCCGAGCGCCTTCGCGAGAAACACGACGAGCGCCGCGCGCTGGCCCTGGATCTGCACGGCCTGGCGCTCGCTCGTCAGCAACTGCTGCTGGGCGGTCAGCACGTCGATGAACGGCGTGAGGCCGCCCGCGTAGCGGTCCTGTGCGAGCGACACGAGCTTGCGCGCGTCGTCGACGGCCGCCGATGCCTGCTGCGCGGCTTCGGCCAGCACCGACAGGCCCGTCACCGCATTTTGCACCTCCTGGAACGCGGTGAGCACGGTCTGCCGGTAGCTGGCCTGCGCGGCCACGTAGCCGGCCTGCGCGAAATCGACGCCGGCCTTCAGCTTGCCACCTTCGAACAGCGGCTGGCTGACCGACGCGCCGACTGACCACAGCAGCGCCGGCACGGTGAACAGGCCCGCGAAGCGCGTCGCATCCCAGCCGATGTCCGGCGACAGCGTGATGCGCGGGAAATACGCGGCGCGCGCGACGCCGATCTGCGCGTTCGCGGCCGCCATCGCGCGTTCGGCCGACGCGACGTCGGGGCGCCGCTGCAGCAGGTCGCTGGGCATCCCGGTCGGCAGCGCGGGCGCGTTGATCGCCACCACGCGCGGCGGCAGCGAGAATTCGGGGGCCGGCGTGCCGACCAGCGTCGCGATCGCGGTTTCGACCTGCGCGCGCTGCTGGATCAGCAGCTGAGCCTGCGTGCGCGTCGCGTCGAGCTGCGCGCGTTGCTGCAGCAGATCGAGGCCGGACACCGCACCGAGGTCGTGGCGCGCGCTCACGTAGTCGAGCGCCTTCTGCTGCAGGTCGATCGAGCGCTTGACGACGTCGATCTCGGTATCGAGCTCGCGCAGCGCGAAGTAGCTCGACGCGAGATCGGCGGTCAGCACGAGGCGCGCGTTCGCGAAATCGTCGCGCGCCTGCACGGAGCTGGCCTGCGCGGATTCGACGCTGCGCCGCACGCGGCCGAACAGGTCGAGTTCATAGCTGGCGCTCGCACCGACCTGGATGTCGTTCTGGACGGTCGACGTGCTCCGCGTCGCGTAGTTGGTCTGCGGCCGGTCGGCGGAGATCTTGAAGCGCTGGCCGCTCGCGTTCAGGCCGACGGCCGGATACTGCGCGGACGCGACCGACGCGAGCGTCGCCTTTGCCTGATCGTAGCGTGCGGCGACGGCCTTCAGGTTCTGGTTGTTGCGTAACGCGTCGGCTTCGAGCGCGTCCAGCTGCGCGTCGCCGAAGGCGGTCCACCAGGCCGGATCGAGCGGCGCACGGGCCGGCGCGGCCGGGTGCCAGTACGCGTCTGCCGGGTCGAGCCGCCAGGCGGCCGGCGTCTCGACGGCGGGGCGCCGGTAGTCGGGGCCGACCGTGCAGCCGGCAAGGGCCGCGACCGCGACGGCGGCCAGGAGCGCGGCGGGGCGCCGGCGGGCGCGCATCGCGCTCACGACTTCGCTCCCGCGGCGGCGGACGCCGGCTTCACGACCGGCGGCGCCTGCACGATGACGGCGTCGCCGTTCGCGAGCGCATCGCTCGGGTTCGCGACGAGGCGGTCATTCGGCGTGAGCGGGCCGTCCACTTCGAGCGTCTGCCCGATCGTGCGCGCGACCGTCACCGCCTTCAGGCGCACCTGGCCGTTCGCGTCGACGGTCGCGACGGTCGGCCCTTCGGCGCGGAACAGCAGCGTGTTGGCCGGAATCTGCAGGCGGCCGACCGGCGTCATCGGCAGCGTCGCCTGCACGTATGCGCCGGGCAGCAGCCGTCCGTCCGGGTTCGGCAGCGTGATCTCGATCTGCAGCGAGCGCGTCGCGACGTCGATTGCCTGGGACGTGCGCGTGATCGTGCCGTCGAAGGTCTGGCCAGGCAGCTCGGCCTGCGCGACGCTCACGTGCTGGCCGACCTTGATTTGCTGCGCATACGCCTGCGGCACCTGCACATACAGGCGCAGCCGGTCGGCCTGCACGACCGTGAACAGCGAGCGGCCCGCGTTGCCGGAATTGACGAGGTCGCCGACGTCGACGTTGCGCTGCGTGACGATCCCGTCGATCGGCGCGACGATGCGCTGGAAGCCCTTCAGTTCGGTGAGCCGGCGCATGTTCGCATCGGCCGCCGCGAGGTTCGCGCTGCCCTGGTTGAACGCGCCTTGCCGGTCGTCGAGTTCCTGCTGCGACACCGCATCGCGCTGGCGCAGTTGCTGCGCGCGGTCGAACGACGTCTTCGCGAGCGCGAGGGCGGCCTGCGCCTGCTGACGCTGCGCGGTGGCCTGCGCGAGTTCCTGGTTGAGCTCGGGCGTGTCGAGCTCGGCGAGCAGTTGCCCCTGCTTCACGTGCGCGCCGATGTCGGCCTGCCAGCGCAGCACGTAGCCGCTCGCGCGCGCATAGATCGGCGCCTCGACGAAGCCGCGCAACGTGCCGGGCAGCGTGAGCTTGCCGCCGGTGGCCGCATCGACCGGATGCACGACGTTCACGTACTGGCGCGTGTTCTGCTCGGCCACTGCGTCGAGCCGGTTGCGGTTCAGCACGTTGACGACGATCGTGCGCGCGGCGCCCGCGGCCAGCAGCACGCCGACCACGATCAGCACGATCCGCCCGCGCCGCGACACCGACGTGCGCGTCGGCAGGTGCATGCCGTGTTCGTCCACCTGGATGCCGACGGAGCTGTGATGTTTCTCTTCCATGAATTGACCGGGTCTAGAGGCTAGGGGCGAAAGTCAGCGTCCGGCCTGGCGCGCGCGCCGGCGGGCCAGCCGCGAATGCACGCCGCCGAACACGAGCGGCACGAACAGCAGCGTCGAAACGGTGGCGAACAGCAGGCCGCCGATCACCGCGCGGCCGAGCGGCGCGTTCTGCTCGGCGCCTTCGCCGAGACCGAGCGCCATCGGCACCATCCCGATGATCATCGCGAGCGCCGTCATCAGCACCGGGCGGATCCGCGTCGCGCCGGCCTCGAGCGCGGCCGTGAGCGGCGGTGCGCCGGCGGCGAGGCGTTGGCGCGCGAACGACACGACCAGGATGCTGTTCGCGGTCGCGACGCCCACCGTCATGATCGCGCCCGTCAGCGCGGGCACGCTCAGGTGCGTGCCGGTGATGAACAGCATCCACGCGATGCCGGCGAGCGCGGCAGGCATCGCGCTGATGATGATCAGCGGATCGAGCCACGACTGGAAATTCACGACGATCAGCAGGTAGACGAGCACGATCGCCATCGCGACGCCCGCGCCGAGACCGATGTACGACGTGCGCATCGTCTCGACCTGGCCGCGCACCGTGAGGTCGGTGCCGCGCGGCAGCGTCGCGCGCGCGTCGGACACGATCCGGTCGATCGCGCCCGCGACCGAGCCGAGGTCGCGGCCCTCGACGCTCACGTACAGGTCGATCGCCGGGCGGATGTTGTAATGCGTGATCACGGCCGGGTTCGAGACGGGGTGGATCTGCACGAGGTTGCCGAGCAGCTGCAGCGGCATGCCCGTGCGCCCGCTCGCGGAAATCGGCGTGCCGAGCAGGTCGTCGATCGACGCGATGTTGTATTGCGGGGTCTGGATCTGCAGCGGGTACTGGACGCCGGTGCGCGGGTTGATCCAGAACGACGGGGTCGTCTGGGAACTGCCGGACAGCGAGATCAGCATGTTCTGCGCGACGTTTTGCGCGGAGAGGCTGAGCTGCTGCATGCGCGTACGGTCCATGTCGGCCACCAGGGTCGGTTCGTCGTTGCGCTGCAGTACGTGCACGTCGACGGTGCCGGGGATTTGCCTGATCTTTTTCATCAGGCTGCTCGCGATAGCCATGTTACTCGCGAGATCGTTGCCGAGCACCTGCACGTCGATCGCGGCCGGCTGACCGAAGTTGAGGATCTGCGTGATGATGTCCGACGGCTGGAAGAAGAACTCGACGCCGGGGAAGCGCTGCGGCAGCAGCGTGCGCAGCGTCTGTACGTAGTGCTGGGTCGAGCGATGGCCGGGCTTCAGCGCGATCATCAGTTCGCCGTCGAGCGTGCCGATCGTGCCGCTGTTGCTGTACGACAGGTTGATGCCGCTCACCGGCAGCCCGAGGTTGTCGACGATCGCGCCAAGTTCGTCGGGTGGCACGGCTTCGCGGATCACGCGCTCGACCTGGTCGGCGAGGCGCGCGGTTTCCTCGATCCGGTAGCCGGTCGGTGCGCGCATGTGCAGCCGGATGTTGCCGGAATCGGCGTTCGGGAAGAAGTCGCGGCCGAGCACGAACGCGAGGCCGGTCGACAGCACGCAGAAGCCGAGGAAGCACGTCGCGTAGAAGCGGCGGCGCACCAGCAGGATGCTGAGCAGCACGATGTACCACGCGCGCAGCCGCTCGAACGCGGCGTTGAACGCGTGATGGAGGCGCGCGAAACGCGACGTCGAGTGGTCGGGGCCGGTGGTGGCCTGCTGCGGGCGGAACAGCAGCATCGCGAGCGTCGGCACGAGCGTGCGCGACAGCACGTAGGACGCGAGCATCGCGAACACCACGGCTTCGGCGAGCGGCACGAACAGGAAGCGCGCGACGCCCGTCAGGAAGAACATCGGCACGAACACGATGCAGATGCACAGCGTCGATACGAACGCGGGCACTGCGATCTCGCCCGCGCCTTCGAGAATCGCATCGTGCAGGTTGGTGCTCGACGAGGACCCCAGCGCGCCCTCCGGTCGCGGCCCCCCGAGGGGGCTGCCGGGCTCGCCAGGGTCGGCCCGGCGCGTGCCGAGATGCAGGTGCCGCTCGATGTTCTCGATCGTGACGGTCGCGTCGTCGACCAGGATCCCCACCGCGAGCGCGAGCCCGCCGAGCGTCATGATGTTGATGGTCTCGCCGAGCGCGGAGAGCGCGATCAGCGACGTGAAGATCGACAGCGGAATCGAGATCGCGATGATCAGCGTGCTGCGCCAGTTGCCGAGGAACAGCAGGATCATCATCGCGGTCAGCACGGCCGCGATCAGCGCCTCGCGGATCACGCCCTGCACGGCGGCGTTGACGAACACCGACTGGTCGAACAGCGGCGTGATCGTGAGCCCTTCGGGCAGCGTCGGGATCACCTTCGGCAGCAACGCCTTCAGGTCCGACACGACCTTCAGCGTCGACGCGTCGCCGGTCTTCAGGATCGACATCAGCACGCCACGCTGGCCGTTCTGGCGCACGACGTTGGTCTGCGGCGCGAAGCCGTCGCGCACCGACGCGACTTCGCGCAGGTAGGTCGTCGCGCCGTTGACGGTTTGCACCGGCAGGCCGTTGATGTCGGCGACCGTGTCGGCCGACGCGTTCGTGTCGATCCGGTATTCGGTCTGGCCCATCTTCGCGGTGCCGGTCGGCAGCACGAGGTTCTGCGCGTTGACCGCGTTGACGATGTCGGCGGGCGTGAGGCCCTTCGCGAGCAGCGCCTGCGGGTCGAGGTCGATCGCGACCACGCGCGTGCGGCCGCCGTACGGAAACGGGATCTGCGCGCCCGGGATCGTGATCAGTTGCGGGCGCAGGAAGTTGAGCGCGATGTCGGCGAGCGACTGTTCGCTGAGCGTCTTGCTGGATAACCCGAGCTGGATCACCGGGATGCTCGACGCGGAATAGGTGATCACGAGCGGCGGCGTCGCGCCCTGCGGCATCTGCCGCACGATCGCCTGCGCGGACGAGACCGTCTGCGCGATCGCCGTCTGCACGTTCGCGCCGGGCTGCAGGAACACCTTCACGACCGCGATGCCGGGCAGCGAGGTCGACTCGATGTGCTGGATGTTGTTGACGGTCGTCGTCAGGATCCGTTCATGGACGGCCGTGATCCGGTTGGTCATCTCCTTCGCGGAGAAGCCGTTGTAATTCCAGATCACGCTGATGACGGGAATGTTGACCGCCGGCAGGACGTCGACAGGCGTGCGCATCAGCGCAAGCGGGGTGGCCAGCACGATCATGATGGCCATCACGATGAACGTGTAGGGGCGCCTGAGCGCGAGATTGACGATCCACATGGAGGCAGCGGGACAGGCGGTGATCAGGCGTCGGTGAAGGGAACCCGAATGATAGGCGTCGGGGCGGAACGGGTCACTGGCGCGAAACTGGCGGAATTGTCAGGTTGGGGCGGGGCGACGAAAGGCCGATTCATCGGATGAAAGGCGCGCGGGCGCAGGCACCCGGAAACCGCCGCCGTGCCGTATGCGGATGCCGCATCGACGACGGTTCCACTCATCCGGCGTCGCTCAGATCTGTTCCATCCCGACCCGCGCCAGCGCGGCCAGATCGACGACCTCGATCTGGTTGTACGCGAGCCGCAGCACCCCGAGTTTCTCGAGCTGCTGCAACGCCTGGTTGATCCGCTGCCGCGACACGCCGACGAGCATCCCCAGTTCCTCCTGCGAGATCGCGAGGGACGGACCGGTGTCCGGGTACAGCGCGGGGTTGAACAACTGCGCGAGCGCCTGCGCGACGCGCGCGTCGACGTCGAGCAGCCGGCTGTTCTGGATCGACGCGATGAACTCGCCCATCCGGTTGTTCAATTGATGGATCACGAAGCGCGTGAACGGCAGGCTGGTGTCGAGCAGCGCATGGAACGTGTCGACCGGGACGAACAGCACGATCGAGCGCTGGACGGCGACGACTTCGTACTTGCGCAGCTCGCGCTTGATCACGCTGCCTTCGCCGAACCAGCCGCCCGACGGCACGCCGGAAAACGTGCAGCCGCGCCCCGACGCGTTGAAGATCGCCAGCTTGAGCAGTCCGCGATGCACGCCGATCCAGTATTCGGACGGCGCGAGCCGCTGCGCGATCACGTCGCCGGCTTCGTGCCGTTCCGCATGGGACTGCGCGAGCACCAGCGCCTGGTGTTCCGGCGCCAGCGCGCGGAACCACGCGCACTGCCCGAACAGCGCGGACAGGGCGGGCAACGGGCCCGGGTCGGCCGGCGGGTTGGCCGGCGAGTGGTCCGACGGAGCGGCCGCGTCGGGCGGCGCAACGGAGTGATCGTGCATGGGTGCGGGTTTGCGAGGATAGGGATAACGCGCAGCGTTCATCGGGCACTCTGTCGTTTCGATGACAGACGGCTCACAATAGCGCCCGTTAGGCTATCGGCAATTGAACCACATCAAAACCGATCGGGGTGCATGCACGCCGGCCGGCAGAAAACGGGAGACAGGATCATGACGCAGATGTTCGAGGCCGGACTCGGCCGCCGCGAGGCCAACTACGTGCCGCTCACGCCGATCGACTTTCTGGTCCGCGCGGCCGAAGTCTACGGCGAGCGCCTCGCGATCGTGCACGGCGACGTGCGGCGCACGTGGGGCGAGACCTACAAGCGCGCGAAGCAGCTCGCGAGCGCGCTCGCGCGGGCCGGCGTCGCGCGCGGCGAGACGGTCGCGGCGCTGCTGCCGAACATCCCGGCGATGGTCGAGGCCCACTTCGGCGTACCGATGGCCGGCGCCGTGCTGAACACGATCAACACGCGGCTCGACATTTCGTCGGTGCTGTTCATGCTGCGTCACGGCGAAGCGAAGGTGCTGATCGTCGACACCGAATACGCGGAGCTCGCGCATCGCGCGGCGCTCGAAGTGCCGGGCCTGAAGATCGTCAGCGTCGCCGACGCGATGCCGGCCGACCCCGCGCGCTTCGCGGGCGCGACCGACTACGAAGCGTTCGTCGCGGGCGGCGACCCGGACTACGCATGGACGCCCCCCGCCGACGAGTGGGAAGCGATCGCGCTGAACTACACGTCCGGCACGACCGGCGACCCGAAGGGCGTCGTCTATCACCATCGCGGCGCGTATCTCGCGGCGATCAGCAACATCCTCGAATGGGACATGCCGAAGCACGCGGTGTATCTCTGGACGCTGCCGATGTTCCATTGCAACGGCTGGTGCTTCCCATGGGCGGTCGCGGCGCGCGCGGGCGTGAACGTCTGCCTGCGCAAGTTCGACGCGAAGACGGTGTTCGACCTGATCCGCCGCGAACGCATCACGCATTACTGCGGCGCGCCGATCGTGCAGAGCGCGATGGCGAATGCACCGGCCGAGTTCCGCGCGGGCATCGATCACACGGTGCACGCGATGGTCGCCGGTGCCGCGCCCGCGCCGGCCGTGATCGCGAAGATGAAGGAGATCGGCTTCGACCTGCTGCACGTGTACGGACTGACCGAGGTCTACGGCCCGGCGACCGTGTGCGCGAAGCAGGCGCACTGGGACGAACTGCCCGACGACGAGCGCGCGCGGCTCAATGCGCGGCAGGGCGTGCGCTATCACCTGGAAGCGGGCGCGACGGTGCTCGACCCGGACACGATGGCGCCGGTGCCGGCCGACGGCGAGACGCTCGGCGAGATCATGTTCCGCGGCAACATCTGCATGAAGGGTTACCTGAAGAACCCGCACGCGACGGACGAGGCATTCCACGGTGGCTGGTTCCATACGGGCGATCTCGGCGTGCTGACGCCGGACGGCTATATCCGCATCAAGGATCGCCGCAAGGACATCATCATTTCCGGCGGCGAGAACATCTCGAGCATCGAGGTCGAGGACGCGCTGTACCGGCATCCGGCCGTCGAGGTCGCGGCGGTGGTCGCGATGCCTGACCCGAAATGGGGCGAGGTGCCGTGCGCGTTCGTCGAGCTGCGCCACGGCATGAGCGCGACCGAGGAGGAAATCGTCGCGCACTGCCGGCAGTTGCTCGCGGGTTTCAAGGTGCCGAAGGTCGTGCGCTTCGGTGAGTTGCCGAAGACGTCGACCGGCAAGATCCAGAAATTCCAGCTGCGTAACGCGGTCGGGTCGGACAAGGCGATCGACCTGGCCGGGGACAAGAAGTAATCGACGCGACCGGGCAGTTGCCCGGCCGTTCGTCGTGCGTCACGCGTCGCGGGCCAGCCGGAACACGCTGACGGCTTCCGCCAGTTGCGCGGCCTGGTCGCGCAATGCGACGGCCGCGCGTTCCGCATCCGAGATCAGCGTCGCGTTCTGCTGCGTCGCCTCGCCGATCTGCGTGATGGCCTGATTCACCTGCTCGATGCCGGTCGATTGCTCGCGCGACGCGGCGCTGATCTCGCCGATCAGCGTGCTGACCTGATCGACGCGCTGGACGATGTCGCGCATCGTGCCGCGCGCGGCGTCCGCGATCCGATAGCCCTGTTCGACGGTCGTCGACGATTCGGCGCTCAGCGCGTCGATTTCCTTGACCGCGGCCGCGCTGCGCTGCGCGAGTGTGCGCACTTCGGCCGCGACCACCGCGAAGCCCTTGCCGTGCTCGCCCGCGCGTGCGGCCTCGACGGCAGCGTTCAGCGCCAGGATATTGGTCTGGAACGCGATGCCTTCGATCGTGCCGGTGATGTCGGCGATCCGGCGCGTCGCACGGCCGATGTCGTCCATCGTCGCGACCACGCGTTGCACGGCCGTGTCGCCGTCGGTCGCGGCGGCCGATGCGTCGGCGACCAGCGCGTTCGCCTGCGCCGCGTGTTCGGCGTTCTGCTGCACGGCGGCCGTGATCTGCTCCATGCTGGCTGCCGTCTGTTCGACGCTGCTCGCCTGCGTCGCGATCCGCGCCGCGATGTCGCCGCTGCCGGCCGCGATGCCGACCGTGCCGCGCGCGATGTCGGACGAGCTGCTGCGCACCTGCGCGACGATCCGCGCGAGGCCGTCGCCGATTCCGTCGACCGCCTGCACGAGCCGGCCGATCTCGTCGTTGCCCGCCGCGCCGCGCGCGGCGGCGCCGTCGCGGATGCGGATGCTGAGGTCGCCGGCCGCGAAGCGTTCCGATGCACGCGCCGCCGCATCGAGCGGTCGGCTCACCACGCGTCGCACGACGACGAGGAACAACGCCGCGAACGCCGCGACGAGCACGGCCGCGATCATCAGGAAACGGTTGCGGATGGTGCGCATGCCCGCCAGCAGTTCGTCGTCGAGCGCGATGCCGCCGACCAGCCACTGCCATTGCGGAATCGTCGTGAACGACACGAATTTGGCGCTGGGCGCGGCGTCGTGCGCGGCCGGATCGGCCGACGTGTAAGCGAGCCGGCCCTGGCCGGCGGCGAGCATCTGCGTGTACGGCGCGCGCGCGTCGTCCGCGCGCTGGCCGGCCGCGTCGGGATGGACGACGAAGGTGCCGCGCGATGTACCCGGCGACGCATCGAGCACGAAGTAATAGCCGTTTTCTCCGATCTTCAACGCCCGGATGCCGTCCTGCACGACTTGCAGCTCGGCACCGACGTCGAGGCCGACGAACAGCGCGCCGATCACGCGACCCGTCGCGTCGGTGACGGGCTTGTACTGCGTGATGTACGGCCGGCCGAACAGTTTCGCGAGGCCCGTATAGCTGCGTCCGGCGACGAGCGGCGCGTAGGCGGGGCCCGCGCGATCGAGGCGCGTGCCGACTGCGCGCGAGCCGTCCTGCTTCTTCAGCGACGTCGTGATGCGGACGAAATCGTCGCCGTCGCGCGCGAAGATCGTCGCGATCGCGCCGCTTTTCTTCAGGAACTGGTCGGGAATCGCGTAATCGAGGTCGAGCGGCTGGCCGCCCGCGGACAGTGTCGGCGCGGCGACGCCGCCGATGTCGACGGTGCGGGCCGGGTCGAGCGCAAAATCGGCCGGCAGGAAACTGGCGAACAGCGCCATCGCGCGGGTGGCTTCGGCGGACAGCGCCTTGTCGAACATTTCGACCATCGCACGGATCGACTGCTCCTTGTCCGCGATGCGCGCATGGGCCTCGTCGGCGAGTTGCTGGCCGGCGAAATGGGCGAGCGCCCATGCGAAGGCGGTAAACAGCAGCGCGACGAGCACGCACGCCAGCGCGGCGAGGCGCGCGCCGACGCTCGCCCGGCCCAATTGGGTCAATCTCATAGGAATCCTGAGTCGAGAGGGAGAGAGGCGGAACGCACGCGCCACCGCATACCGTAAGGAATACGGCAGCTTCGGTGAATTCTTTAGCGGTGCGAAGCCGGAGGGGGGGCAGGCTCGCCCGACGCAGGCGGGCAGCGTCAGTGCATCACGAGCCACGCGACGGCCAGATACCGCCCGACCTTCGCGATCGTGACGATCGCGAGGAAGGTCGGCAGCGGCTCGCGGAGCACGCCGGCGACCATCGTCAGCGGATCGCCGACCACCGGCGCCCAGCTCAGCAGCAGCGACCAGCGGCCGTAGCGCGCATACCAGCGCTCGGCGCGCGCGAGCGCGGCCGGCTTGACCGGGAACCAGCGGCGGTCGCGGAAGTGCTCGATGCCGCGGCCGAGCGCCCAGTTGACCACCGAGCCCGCGACGTTGCCGACGCTCGCGACCAGCAGCAGCGCCCACACGGGCTCGCGTCCGGCGAGCAGCAGGCCGGCGAGCACGGCTTCGGACTGGAGCGGCAGCAGGGTCGCGGCGACCATCGACACGGCGAACAGGCCGCCGTAAGTGAGCAATTCGGACATCGCGCGATTGTACCGGCCGCGCGTCGGCCGGCACCGGTCACGCGGCGGCGTCGGTGCCGAACAGCAGGTGCGAGATCACCGACTTGTCGACCGGTTCGTCGTTGAGCGTGCTGGCGAGCAGTTCGCCCGCGAGCTGCTGCGGCGAGAACACCATATCCGGCTTCAGCAGGCGCAGCCGCTCGAGGTTGCGTTGCTGGTTCACGAGCGCGACGGTACGCACCGTCGACGCGATCTCGCGGATCGCGAGGATGATGAACGCATTCTCGGCATCGTCGGAACGCAGCGCGAGCACCGCGCGGGCCGTTGCCGCGCCGGCGCTTTCCAGCACCGCGTGGTCGGTGGCGTCGCCGACGATCAGGTCGGTCCCGCCCGCATAGTTGTGCTCGACGCCTGCCGGCACGATGACGGTCACGGCGTAGCCGCGCTTGCGCAGCCCCTCGTGCACTGCATGCGCGACGGGCGTCGCGCCGACGATCAGGAAATGATGCTTGCGGATCACGTTCGAAATGCCTCCCTTGACGATCCGTTTCAGGTTGCCGCCGATCACCGGCCCGACGACCGCGCTGATCGACGTCGCGAATACGGTGATGCCGAGCACGATCACCGATGCGGTGAAGAGGCGCGCGGTGGGCGCGTGCGGCACGATGTCGCCGTAGCCGACCGTCGACATCGACACGATCGAGAAGTAGACGGCCGTGGCGAGGTCGTGGACGGGCGGCGTGAATTCGTCGCCGAGATACAGCACGCCGAAGGTCGCGTAGATCAACAGCGACACGATGCTGAGCAGCGCGAACAGGCTGCTCGCGGCGACGCTCGCGCGGTCGAAATGGCGCCAGTAGTAGATCAGCGTGACGGCCAGCACGGCCGTGTACACGAACACCGCGTTGCTGCGGTAGCCGCCGAGGATGCTGATCGCGGCGGCCGCGACCAGCAGCAGGATCGACAGCACCCACGCGACGCGCGCACGCAGCACGATGCCGATGGCCATCGTCGCGAGGCCGGCCGCGACGACGACCTGCGGCAGCACGACGAGGCCGGCGTTATCGACGAGATTCAGCGCATCGGTGAGCCACGCACGATGCACGCCGAGCTTCGCATGGGCGACGACGGGGCGCAGCACCATCAGTGCATCGAGCGCGAGGAGGAGAGCGAGATACCAGTGCAGGCCGATCGGCGCGAACAGCCGCCGCAGGCGGGTAGTGACGTGCTTCATGCAATCACCCGGGCGAGCCGGGCATGTCCAACGAACCAGCCGCTACCCTAAAGCATTCGGCGATCGGCTGCTTTTTCGCGGGGCGCGCGGGTGACCCGGCACCCGCGCGTGCGGCCGCGCGGTCTCAGTTCCAGCCGACCATGATCGCGCCCATGCCGACCAGCAGCCCGCCGGTCACTCGGTTCATCGCGCGCATCCGCGCCGGACGCCGCAGCGCATGGCTCAGCCGGTGCGAGAAGAGCGCCATCGACGCAATGCCGCCGGCGAACAGCAGCGCGAAGGACGTCGCGAGCAGCAGGAACTGCGCGTTCAGGCTCCAGTCTGCGCTCGGTACGATGAACTGCGGAAAGAACGACGGAAAGAACAGCAGCGTCTTCGGATTCAGGCCGGAGGTGGCGAGGCCGCGCCAGAACAGTGCGCGGCCGCTGTCGGTGTCGTCGGGTGCGGCGCTGCCGGGCTGGGTCGACGCGGCGGGCGCGGTGAGCTGCGCGCGGCCTAGCCATTGCTTGCCGCCGAGCCACACGAGGTAGGCGGCGCCGGCCCAGCGCAGCACGTTCAGCGCGTGCTCGTCGAGATGGACCAGCGAATTCAGGCACAGCGCGGTCAGCGCGAGCTGCAGCAGCACGGCGAGCGTGCCGCCCCATACGCACGGCAGCGCGCGGCGCCAGCCGGTGCGCAATGCCTGGTTCATCGTGAGGAGGTTGACGGGCCCGGGGGCGTAGATGAGGACGGCGGACGCAGCGAGGAACGACAGATAGAGCCTGAACGACATGACGGGAGGTGCGGAAAACGAAGGATCAGGCGCCGGCCCGTGCAGCCGGATAGGCGCGCGGGAGGCGGGACATTGCATGCCTGCGTGTCCGGCGCCGCAACTCGTGATTGCGGTCGTGCGTCCCGGTGCGAAGGGGTTGTCGCTGGGAGCGTGCCGGACAACAGGCATGGAGAAAATGTATCAAGCGGGCCGGTTAAAAGGCTTCCTGTTTTCCAGTAAAGCACGCCCGAAACCGGAATCCTGTTCAGATAGAATGCCGATTTCCAGTAGAAAATTCTTTACGTCATGGCTACCCGCGAACGCACGCCGAAAACCCTCGACAACCAGGACCGCAAGATCCTCGGTGCACTGCAAAAGAACGCGCGTCTGTCGAACGCCGAACTGGCCGAACAGATCGGCATGTCGACCACCGCATGCTGGAACCGCACGCGGCAGCTCGAGCTCGACGGTTACATCGACGGCTACGTCGCGCTGGTCAACCAGCGCATGCTCGGCTACGCGGACATCGTGATCCTCGAAGTCACGCTCGATCGCCACGAGGACGACGCGCTCGCGCGTTTCGGCGCCGAACTCGCGGCGCTGCCCGAAGTGCTCGAGGCCTACCTCGTGTCGGGCGAATACGACTACTGGATCAAGGTCGCGGTGGACGGCACGGCCGGCTATGAGCGCTTCCTGCGCGAGAAGCTGTACCGGATTTCGAGCATCCGCCATAGCCGCTCGATGTTCGCGCTGCGGTGCATGAAAGACGTGCCGTCGATTCAGGTGTGACGACAGGGGAGATGGGCCGTGGATCGTCGTGACGACGAGATGCGCGGTTGTGCCGAAGCAGAGCGGTAATCGGGCTGTCGCGTCCAGTGGGCGCGGCGCGGAGCCGGAAACAGGCGGGCAATGCCTGCGGGGCGGTAAGACGGATGAATCTTCCGCGGGCTTTTGCGGCCTTCCTCCGACACGCCGATGCCGGGCGCGGCGGCCTTGCGGTGCGCGTCCCGGCAGGCGGGTCGGACGGATGGCGTGCCGCCGGCCGGCGGCGTGACGCTGCGCTCAGCGCGGCAGGCGTGCGTGCGCTTCAGCGATGACTTCGCAGTTCTCGAGGTGCAGTGCCCATGCTTCTGCAAGCAGCTCGCCAACACGTGCGAGCCAGCCAGAGGATTGGGTGGAACGATCGGAGACATTAGACGTTTGCATGACGAAGCCCCAGGTAGGTGGCGAGTTAGGGATAACCCTAATCATAGAGGAGTGTCGCCGCGTTGTGAAATGCGATTTCGTTATATGAGAATTACTGACAACTTCTGTTGCTGCTGCGCAACATGAATTGCACCTGCTTCTGCGTGGCGGACAGGCGTAACGAGGCCGTGGCGAGCACGGCCGCGCATTGACGGACGGAAAGGGATGTCAGGCGGGGAGAAAGGGGGCGGCAGCAGAGCGGCGCTTACCCGCCGATCCATCCGAAGCGCCACGACAGGCGGCGCGTCGCGGCGAGCAGCGCATGCGCGAGTTCGCTCTCCGGCCCGCGCGGGAAGCCGCGCGACGAACCGATGATCGCGATCACGAGCCGGATGCTGCCGGTGTGATCGAACACGGGCGCGGCGATCGTCCCGATGCCCGGCACCGGCGCATCGAACGCGAAATCGAGCTCGTCCGCGCGGATCGTCGCGAGCCGCGCGCGGAATGCGTCGTCGATCTGCGTCGCGCGGCCGGCGAGACGCACCGGCTCGTCGGTCAGCAGGCCGGCCAGCACGTCGTCGGACATGCCGGCCGCGAAGATCCGCCCTATCGCGGTATTCACGAGCGACATCACCGTGCCGACCTGCAGGCTCACGTGCTGCGGCCGCGCGGATTCCTCCAGGCGGATCACGGTCGGCCCGAGTGGCCCGAGCGTCGCGGCAGCCACGCTCATGTCGGTCGCGGCCGCCAGCGCGACGATCTCGGCTTCCGCATCGCGCGTCGGCGACACGCGCTGCATCGCGATCAGGCCGAGCGCCTGGGCGAGCGGCCCGCCGCCGAAGCAGCCGGCGTCGTCGCGGCTCAGCAGGCCGATCTTCTGCAGGCTCACCAGATGCGGAAATGCCTTCGCGGCCGGCATGCCGGCCGCCGCCGCGAGGTCGCGCAGCGGCAGTGCACGACCCGCCGAGACGAGCGCCAGCAGCAGCTCGCCCGTGCTGTCGAGCGCGTTGATGCCGCGTTGCGCTTTCGTATCGTCGGCGAGCGCGGGCGGCATGCGCTGCGTGGCCGGGAGCATGCCCGGCGCGATCGGCGGTGCATCGCGTCCCGCGCCGAGCGACGCAGTGGCTTGCCGTGCCGCGTCGCGCAGCGCCGTCGCGATCGGGCCGTCCCATCCGACATCGATCGATCCGGTCGAGCCGATCACCGTCAACGCGAGTTGCAGGCGTCCGTCTGCGTCCAGCACCGGCACGCACATCGCGCTGACGCCGGGGCTCGGCCGGTCCACGCCGCGCTCGATCCCGCGCACGCGGATCGCGTCGAGTTCGGCCTGCCACGCGCCGGCGTCGGACGTGGGCTGGACGCCTTCCGCGCCCGCGAGCGTGTCGCCGGCGCCGGCCTGGCTGGCCGCCATCGCGTCGAGCTGCGCGGGGTCGCCGAACGCGCGGAACACTCGGCCGGTCGCCGTCGTGTCAAGCGACATCACCGATCCGACGTGCAGGTTCACGTGCAGCGGATAACCGCCGTGCTCGATGCGCACGATCGTGGGCCCGAGCACGCCCGGCACCGACAGCGCGACGCTCAGGCCGACCGCTTCCGCGAGCCGCGCCGCATGCGGCAGCGCCGCGCGATAGGCCAGCTGGCGCTCGATCGACATCAGCCCGAGCCGCAGCGACAGCGGCCCTGGCTCGTAGTTGCCCGTGAGCGCGTCGCGTTTCACGAGCGCGAGCCGCGTCAGGCTGACGAGATAGGTGTGCGCCTGCGCGGTCGACAGGTCGGCCGCGGCCGCCAGCTCCGACAGCCCGAGCGGCTTGCGCCGGCGCGCGAGCGCGTCGAGCAGCCGGCCGCCGACCTCGACGCTCTGGATCCCGCGCTGCGCCTTGGGCGGCGCGTCGTCCGCGCTGACTTCATGGTTCTGCACGCGATGATTCTTCCGTTGACGAAACCCCGCATGGTATCCGACGCCATTTGACGCGCCAGCCCACAGGTTTACCCGTATTAAACAATAGCAAGCGACTTTGTCATTGACAAATAATCGTCGCGGGCAGATGATCCGATCACTCCCCTCAACACATGGCTCGCAGCCACGGAACGCAACATGGCCAAAGCATTCGCCTCCCAAGCCGATCTGGAAGAGAAGAAAGTCACCTGGACGCAGTTGTCCGAGAACGCGTACGCATATACCGCCGAAGGCGATCCGAACTCGGGCGTGATCATCGGCGACGACAGCGTGCTGATCGTCGATACGACCGCGACGCCGGCGATGGCGCAAGACCTGATCGCGAAGATCCGCAGCGTGACCGACAAGCCGATCAAGCACGTCGTGCTGTCGCATTACCATGCGGTGCGCGTGCTCGGCGCGTCCGCGTATTTCGACGAAGGCGCGCAGCACGTGATCGCGAGCCGCGGCACGTACGAGATGATCGTCGAGCGCGGCGAGGCCGACATGAAGTCGGAGATCGAACGCTTTCCGCGCCTGTTCGCGGGCGTCGAGACGGTGCCGGGCCTGACCTGGCCGACGCTCGTGTTCGAGCGCGAGATCACGCTGTTCCTCGGCAAGCTCGAAGTGAAGATCATGCACGTCGGCTCGGGCCACACGAAGGGCGACACGATCGTCTGGCTGCCGTCGCAGAAGGTGCTGTTCTCCGGCGACCTGGTCGAATACGACGCGGCCTGCTATTGCGGCGACGCGCAGCTCGAACAATGGCCGGCCACGCTCGAGGCGCTGCGCGCGCTCGGCGCGGAAAAGCTCGTGCCCGGCCGCGGCCCCGCGTTGCTGAATCCGGCCGAGGTCGACAAGGGCCTCGACTACACGAAGGACTTCGTGACGACGCTGCTCGCGCAGGGCCGCAAAGCCGTCGAGCGCAAGCTCGACCTGAAGGCGTCGATGGCGCTCACGCGCGAAGCGATGGATCCGAAGTTCGGCCACGTGTTCATCTACGAGCACTGTTTGCCGTTCGACGTGTCGCGCGCGTTCGACGAGGCGAGCGGCATCACGCATCCGCGCATCTGGACCGCGCAGCGCGACAAGGAAATGTGGGACGCGCTGCAGGACTGAGCCGCTCACCGCGGCGCGGTGTCCAGGCGGGCGTCGTGCCGTTTTACTGAAGGCGCCTGAACGACGGCGGCATTGGGCCGCGGTTCACGGCGCCGGCTTCCGGTCTCACAAGAATGCAGGGCGCACGTACGCCCTCGGAGACTGCTGCGCGCTCGAATCGCGCGGCCCGTTTGGAGAGAGACATGCCCCAATCGCTTCCCGCCGAAGCGACGATCGCGCACGCGAGTGTTGCGGCGTCGGCTTCCACATATGAATCCACACCGGCGTCGGACGCCGGCGACGCGCTGCTGTTCCGCAAGATTGCATGGCGGATCGTGCCGTTCCTGTTCCTCTGCTACGTCGTGTCGTTCCTCGACCGTATCAACATCGGCTTCGCGCAGTTGCAGATGAAGCACGACCTCGGCTTCAGCGATGCGATGTACGGCCTCGGCGCCGCGGTGTTCTACGTCGGCTACGTGTTCTGCGAGGTGCCGAGCAACTTGCTGCTCGCGCGCTTCGGCGCGCGCCGCACGTTCACGCGGATCATGCTGCTGTGGGGCATCGCGTCGACCGGGATGATGTTCGTGTCGCAGCCGTCGCATTTCTACGTGCTGCGCTTCCTGCTCGGCGTGTTCGAGGCCGGCTTCTTTCCCGGCATCGTTCTGTACCTGACCTACTGGTTCCCCGCGAACCGTCGCGCGGCGGCGATCTCGGTGTTCTTCGCGGGCGTCGCGGTGGCCGGCGTGCTCGGCGGCCTGATGTCGGGCTGGATCATGCGCGACATGAGCGGCGTGCTCGGGCTGTACGGCTGGCAGTGGATGTTCGCGATCGAAGGGGCGCCGGCGATCGTGCTCGCGTGCTTCGCGTTTACCTATCTCGTCGACCGGCCGCAGGACGCCGCGTGGCTCACGTCCGACGAAAAGGCGCGCGTCGCCGCGCTGTGCGGCGACGGCCGTGCGCACGGCGCGCACGACACACGCAGCCTGATGGCCGCGCTCGCGAACCCGCGCGTCTACCTGTTCGCGTTCGTCTACTTCTCGCTGACCTGTGCGTCGCTGACGCTCAATTTCTGGATGCCGCTGATGATCCGCGACTTCGGCGTGACCGACGTCGTGGCCGTGAGCCTCTACACGGTCGTGCCGAACGCGGTCGGCGCGGTGGGGCTGATCCTCATCGCGCGCCGCTCGGACCGCACCGGCGAGCGCCGCAAGCACTTCGCATGCTGCACGATCGGCGGCGGGCTCGCACTCGCGGCGCTGACGCTGCACCTGCACAGCTTCGCGGCGATGCTTGCGTGCCTGTCGATCGCGGCGACGCTGATCTTCGCCGCGCTGCCGATCTTCTGGGCCGTGCCGACCCGCTATCTGTCGGGAAATGCGGCCGCGGCCGGGATAGCGCTGATCAGCAGCATCGGGATCACGAGCGGCATCGTCAGCCCGTGGGTGATCGGGCTGATCCGCACCCGCACCGGCAGCATGGATCTCGCCGTGTACCTGCTGGCCGCGCTGCTCGCGCTGAGCGGCGCGGCGCTGATGCTCGGCGTGAAGGGCGAACCCGCGCGGCGGGCCTGAACCACGGCCGGGCGCTGCATGCGGGCCGGTGGCGTCCGGCGTTGCGTGTCCTGCAGGCCCCGTATTCGCATCCATCGAGGAGACGATCGATGTCAGCCCATCTTCAAGCGGACGCCGCGCATCCCGTCGCATCCGCGTCGCGCCCGTCGGACAACGACGCGCTGTACCGCCGCATCGGCGTGCGGATCGTGCCGTTCCTGTTCATCTGCTACATCGTGTCGATCCTCGACCGCAGCAACATCGGCTTCGCGCAGTTGCAGATGCGGCAGGATCTCGGCCTGACCGACGCGATGTACAGCCTCGGCGCGGTGCTGTTCTTCGTCGGCTACGTGCTGTTCGAGGTGCCGAGCAACGCGCTGCTGCGCCGCTTCGGCGCGCGCCGCACGTTCGCGCGGATCATGTTCCTGTGGGGCGCGGTGTCGGTCGCGATGATCACCGTCGACAGCGCGAAGCACTTCTACGTGCTGCGCTTCCTGCTCGGGCTTTTCGAGGCCGGCTTCTTCCCCGGTGTCGTGTTCTACCTGACGTACTGGTATCCCGCGCGCCGGCGCGCGTCGGTGCTGTCGATCTTCTATGCGGGCGTCGCGGTGGCCGGGATGGTCGGCGGGCTGCTGTCGGGCTGGCTGATGCGCGGGATGTCCGGCGTGCTCGGGCTGCACGGCTGGCAGTGGATGTTCGCGATCGAGGGCGCGCCCGCGATCCTGCTCGGCGTGATCGCGTGGTTCTGGCTGTGCGACCGCCCCGAACAGGCGCGCTGGCTGTCCGACGACGACCGGCAACGGCTCGAGGCCGACCTGGCCGCCGATCGCGCGGCCGCACCCGCGCACGCGGCCGCATCGCTGCGGCAAGTGCTGGCCGAGCCGCGCACCTACCTGTTCGCGTTCATCTATTTTTCGCTGACGACCGCGCTGCTGATGCTGCTGTTCTGGATGCCGCTGATGATTCGCGAATTCGGCATTCACGACGTCGTGCAGATCAGCCTGCTGTCGATCGTGCCGAACGCGATCGGCGCGGCCGGCCTGCTCGCGATCGCGCGGCGCTCGGACCGCAGGCGCGAGCGTCGTTGGCACTTCGCCGCGTGCGCATTCGGCGGCGCGCTGACGCTCGCGTTGCTGACGCTGCACCTGCCGAGCATCGTCGCGATGATGGCGCTGCTGTCGATCGCGGCGATGCTGATCTTCGCCGCGCATCCGGTGTTCTGGGCCGTGCCGTCCGCGTATTTCTCCGGCGCCGGCGCGGCGGGCGGGATCGCGCTGATCAGCAGCATCGGCGTATCGAGCGGGATGATCACGCCGTGGATCGTCGGGGTGATTCGCACCCGCACCGGCAGCATGGACTCGGCGATGCTGATGATCGCGGCGTTGCTGGCCGCATGTGCGGTCGCGATGCTGCTGGGCGTGCGCGCGACCCCGCGTGACGCGGCGCTCGCGCCGCGTTGACGGGTGTGCACCGGCGCGGTGCGCGGCTAGGGGCGATACACCTCGATCCGGTTGCGGCCGCGTTCCTTCGCGACATACAGCGCCTTGTCCGCGCGCGATAGCGCCTGGTACGCGCCCAAGTCGGACGTCCGCATCGCGTCGATGCCGATGCTGACGGTCAGCGCAAGCACCTGGTCCTCGTGCACGAGTCGGGAATCGGCCGCGCGCTGCTGCACGCGCCGCGCGAGCGCGCACGCCGCATCGATTCCGGCGTGCGGCAGCACGATCGCGAATTCTTCGCCGCCGATGCGTCCGACGATGCCGTCCGGCCCGATTTCCGTGAGCAGCAGCCGCGCGAAATGCCGGAGCGCGCGATCGCCGAACGGATGTCCCCAGCGGTCGTTCAGCGCCTTGAAGTGATCGAGGTCGAGCATCAGCACCGCGGCGTCCTGGCCGGTCGCGCGCACGCGGCGCAACGCGGCTTCGCCTAGCCGCATGAACGCGTGGCGGTTCGACAGTTCGGTCAGGTGATCGGTCGTCGCCATCCGGTGCAGCTCGGTCTCGATGTGCTTGCGCTCGGTCGCATCCGTGATGAAGCCGTGCCAGACCGTGCCGCCGTCCGGCATGCGTTGCGGCCGTGCGTCGCCTTCGCGCCAGCGCATCCCCTGGTCCGGCAGCAGCACGCGGTATTCGAGCCGCCACGGTGCCAGTCGCTCGGCCGACGTCAGCAGCGACTGGCGGTAGGCAACCAGATCGGCCGGATGAATCCGGGTCTCGACCGCATCCGCGTCGTGGGCGATCTGCTCGGGCGTCAGTTCGTAGATGTCGCGCACACCCGCGCTCGCGTACGAAAAGAACCGGCGACCGTCGGCGGTCTGCCGCAGCTGGAACACGAGACCGGGAACCTGATCGGTCAGGTTCGTCACGAGCGTGACGGAGTCGCTCAGCCGGCCGGCGAGTTCGCGCAGCGCGGTGATGTCCGTGGTCGTGCCGACCATGCGCAACGCCCGCCCGTTGCCGTCGCGGGAGATGACCTTGCCGCGGCTGCAGATCCATTTGTACGTGCCGTTCTTGCAGCGAATGCGGTGCTCGACCGCATAGCTGTCGGTGCGGTTTTCGAAATGCGCGATCATCGCGGCCTTCACGTCGGCGACATCGTCCGGGTGCAGCCGTTCGTACGCATCCTCGATCCGGCTCGTCAGTTCGTGGGGCGCGTAGCCGAGCAGCGCCTTCCAGGCCATCGAATAATGGATCTCGCCGGTTTCCACGTTGCGATCCCACACGCCGGTGCCGCTTTCGGTCAGTGCGAGCGTGGTCAGCGCGCTGCGTTCCTCGACGATGCCGAGCCGTTCGTGCAGCGCGGCCTGCGCGTTCGCGCGGGCGATCGCGCGTTCCGCGAGCGTGGCGAGGTCATGCAGGAAAGCGCGTTGCGCGGCGTCGAGCATCAGGCCCGCGTCGCCGACGATACACAGTGCGCCACGCGTGGTGCCGTCGGCCGCAATCAGTTCGCAGGCCGCGACGACATGCGGAGCGTCGAGCGGCAGGCCACCCGCATCGGGCGTGATGAATCGCCGGTCGGGCGCCGAGGTGCGCTCGACACGCGGCGAGAAGTGCACGGAAGAAAGCGTGGCGGGCAGCGTCCCGTCGGACGCGACCACATGCTGTGTGCCGGCTTCGGCGCAAGTGACGAACGCGCCGGCCGTGCCGACGTGCGCGCGGGCGAGACGGCACACGGTCTCGAGTTCGGGCAACGGCGCGAGCGCCGGGCGATCGTCGGCGGGAACGCGAGAGGAGGCGGGTGTGTCGCCGGCCCCGGAGGTGAACATTCGGAACCGCATGGTTGAATTCCGCGACGGTCGATTGCGCCGATGATCGGACGAATGCCGCGTGGCGCTGCTTCAGGAGTTGCAATCGCGAAGCTTATCGTCGCGGGAAATGCGTGGCAAGCGGGGCGCAACCGGCTTTGGCGGGAACGCAACGCAGGGTCCGGAATGCGTCGCGGCGTCGACGGCTGCGGTGGCGCAAGCGCCGTCGACGCGCGTCGATTCGGGAGCGTCGCGCCCGGACAGCACGGGCGCGACGCGGGCACTGCCCGACTAGCGCGCAACCGCGTAGCGCGGCGCCGGCGAATCCGTCGACAGGTGCGGCGCCATCGTGCGGCGCGCGGCCTCGTACGCATCCCATTCGTCGGCCGCGTGCAGCGACGGAATCGTCACGAGTTCGCCGCGATCGAAGCCGACCAGCGCTGCGTCGACCAGATCGGAGGCCGACATCACGATCTCCTTCGGCAGGTGTTCGAGCGGCAGGCCGCCGGTCTGCCAGAAGTCGGTGGCCGTCGCGCCGGGCAGCACGGCCTGCACCTGCACGCCGTGGTCCGCGAGCTCGTGGTGCAGCGACTGGCTGAACGCGAGCACGAATGCCTTGCTGCCGCCGTAGACGCCGTTGAGCGTTTCCGGTGACAGCGCGACGATCGACGAGATGTTGATCATGGCGCCGCGCCCGCGCGCCACGAAGCCGGGTACGGCGGCATAGGTCAGGCGCGTGAGCGCGGTCACGTTCAGGTCGATCATCCGCGTCATCGCGTCGACGTCGCTGTCGAGCAGCGACGTGTGCGTGCCGACGCCCGCGTTGTTGACGAGCAGCGTGATGCTCGCGTCCTGCTTCAGCTTCGCCTCGACGGTGGCGAGCGCCGCGCGGTCGTCGAGGTTCGCGCCGACGATCTCGACGCTGCGCTGCGTGTCGTTCGTGATGCGCTCGGCAAGCGTGGCCAGGCGGTCGCGGTTGCGCGCGACCAGGATCAGGTCGTAGCCGCGGCGCGCGAGGCGGTCCGCATAGATCGCGCCGATGCCGGACGATGCGCCGGTAATGACGGCGGTACCGCGATGTGCTTCAGTCATGATGTCGCTCCATGTCGAGGAAAGGGTGAGTGCGTGAACGCATTCTGGCCTCGAATCGCGGCGACACAAATGACGTAGATGGGTATGATTTAGGACATCGGGTTGGTCGTGAGGATCATGTCCCGGCACTGGAGATACGCATGCACCGCATCGGCTTTCTGATCAGCGACGGCTTCCAGATCATGGCGCTCGCCGCGCAGTCGGTGTTCGAGTACGCGAACATGGGCGTGGGCGAGCCTTTCTACGTGATGGACAACTATTCCGTCGACGGCGGCGACGTGCGTTCATCGCTCGGATTGCCGGTCGCGACGCGCGCGCTGCGCGGGCGGATCGACGTCGATACGTGGATCGTCGCGGGTGTCAACGATCCGCTCGCGTCGCCGGCGCCGGCCGGCGTCGTCGCGTTCCTGCGGCGCGCGAACGCGCGCGCGCGGCGGATCGCCGGCATTTGCACGGGCGCGTTCGTGCTCGCCGAGGCCGGGCTGCTCGCGCAGCGCCGCGCGACGACGCATTGGGCGTACGGACGCGACATGCAGAAGCAGTTTCCGGACATTCGTGTCGAGGAGGACCGGATCTACATCGTCGACGGCCCGATCTGGACGTCCGCCGGGATGACGGCCGGCCTCGACCTGGCGCTCGCGATGGTGGAGAAGGATCTCGGCCCGGACGTCGCGCGCTCGGTCGCGCGCAAGCTCGTGATGCACCAGCGTCGCGCGGGCGGGCAGTCGCAGCATTCGGAAATGCTGGAGCTCGCGCCGAAATCGGACCGGATCCAGAATGCGCTGAACTATGCGCGGCAGAACCTCGGCCGCGCGCTGACCGTCGAGGAACTGGCCGACGCCGTCCACCTGAGTCCGCGCCAGTTCAGCCGGGTGTTCACGCTCGAAACCGGGCAGTCGCCGGCGAAGGGGATCGAGCGGCTGCGGCTCGAGGCCGCGCGGCTGATGATCGAGCAGAGCCGGCATTCGCTCGATGTGATCGCGAAGGAGAACGGTTTCCGCGACCGGCGCCACCTGCGCGATGCGTTCGTGCGCGGCTTCGGCGTGCCGCCCCAGGCCGTGCGGCGCGACGCGCGGGCGGACGCGCGCGAAACGGGCTGACGCTCGCGGGCGGGCGCCGCCAGCGCGGGTCTGAAAAATCGCGCAGAATCTCCGGCATTCCTCGCCAGGAGACACCATGCACGCCGCCCCGTTCAACGTTGCGATTCCCGATCACGCGCTTGATGACCTGCGTCGGCGCCTGCGCGACATGCGCGCGCCGGTGCTGACACCCGCCGCGCCGTGGCAGCAGGGTGTGGATGGCGCGTGGCTGCGCGAACTGGTTGCGTACTGGGGCGAGCGCTTCGACTGGCGTGCGGCGGAGCGGGCGCTGAACCGGCAGCCGCAGTTCGTCGCGGACGCAGGCGGGCAACGCGTGCATTTCATCCATCGGCGTGGGGCGGGGCCGAAGCCGTATCCGCTCGTCATCACGCACGGCTGGCCGGGCTCCGTATTCGAATTCGACGCGCTGATCGATCGCCTGTGCGATCCGGCCGCTTTCGGCGGCGATCCGCACGACGCGTTCGACGTTGTCGCGCCGTCGCTTCCCGGCTTCGCGTTCTCACCGGCGCCCGCGGCACCCGGCATGTCGGCATTTCAGGTCGCCGACTGCTGGGCGACGTTGATGTCCGGGCTCGGATATCGCCGCTTCGGCACGCAAGGCGGCGATCTGGGCGCAGGCGTGTCGATTGCGCTCGGCGCGCGGCATCCCGATGCGGTGGACGGTATCCATCTGAACTACCTGCCCGGCAGCTACGAGCCTCCGGTCGACGCGGCTTCGCCGCTGACCGAGGACGAACGGGCCTTTGTGACGCAGCGTGGAGAGTGGGGTGCGCTGGAGGGCGGATACGCGCATGTGCACATGACGAAGCCGCAGACGCTGGCCGTCGCGCTCAACGATTCGCCGGCCGGGCTGGCCGCGTGGATCGCCGAGAAATTCCGCACGTGGAGCGATTGCGATGGCGACGTCGCCAAGCGGTTTTCGCACGACACGCTGCTGACCGGAATCTCGCTCTACTGGTTTGCCGGTTGCATCGGCTCGTCAATGCAGATGTATTGGGAAAACCGGCTGCAGCCGATGCGCTTCGCGGCCGGGCAACGTGTGGCGGCGCCCGTCGCGTTTGCACGCTTTCCGAAGGAAATCAGTCGTCCGCCGCGCAGCTGGCTCGAACGGGTGTTCGACGTCGTGCAGTGGACCGACATGCCGAGCGGCGGCCATTTTGCCGCGATGGAAGAGCCGGAACTGCTGGCCGACGATATTCGGCGATTCTTCCGGCGTTTCCGGTAACGCCGCCCGGGGGCGGCCTGGCTGGCTGGCGCAGTGCGCCGGCGGCGATGCGCGCGTTGGCGAGTGCCGGCACCGTGCGGATCCTGACGCGACGATGTCGCCGGTCTTACCGCGTGACGAACGGCGCCGCATCGTGCGGCGCGGTGCGCGCATGCTTGCGCTGGCGCAGCAGCGCGACGCGGCAATTCTCGCGCGCGGTCTCGCGGCCGTCGTCGTCGAGCAGAACCAGATCGCCGCGCATCACGTTGAGCGTGATCACGTCGTCGCCGGGCGCGCCGAGCGTTTCCGGCGTATGCACCGACCCGGCCGGTTCGAGCACCGTCGAGCCGGCCTGCGCGATCCATTCGTACTCGCGGTAGCGCCACGCACCCTGCAGCGTATGGACGAAGACCTCGCCGTCGTGGCGATGGCGCGGCAGCGTGCCGCCGGCCGGCATTTTCAGCAGCGCGGTCAGCGTGTCTTCCGCCGCATTGATATGCAAATACTTGATCGCGAGCCCCGGCAGGTCGGCGCTCATCGGCAGCCACGGCAGCGCATCGCCGGGCAGGCACGAAATCGGCGGCAGGTCGTTGGGGAGCGGGGCGGACGGCTGCGTCATGGCGGGAGGCGGAGCGGAAACGGGAAGTGCGCATTATCGCAGAGCCGGATCGGGCCGCAGCCCCTCGTCGGACGGCGGCGCCAGCGAAGCCTAGACCCCGGCTACACGTCGGCGCCCGGCCGCGCCGCCGCATGCGCGGCTTCGAGGCACGACTGGAACAGCAGCGCGGCCCGCGACGGCCGCGGCGAGCGGCGCAGCAGGCTCACGAACCGGCACCGGTAGTTGAAGCGGTGCGGCGCGATCGGCTGCATCAGCCCCTTGTTTTCGAAGCTCTCCGCGTAATGGTCGGGCAGGAAGCCGAGATAGCGGCCGGACAGGATCAGCGTCGCGATCGATTCCTGGTCCGATGCCGTCGCGCTGCGCGTGAGCTTCGCGCGATGGCTCAGCTCCATGTTCGGCGAATGGAAGCCGAGCCCGGCGAACGCGTGGTTACGGATCGTCGTCCACGTGAGCTTGCCGTGCGGTGCGTCAAAGAGCGGGTGCTGGCGGCCGCAGTACAGCAGCATCCGCTCGTCGAACAGTTCCGAATACACGAGGCTGCCCGAGCTGCGGTGCGCGGGGATGATCCCGACCTGATAGCTGCCGTCGATGATCCCGCGCTCGACCTCGTTGATCGACGCGACATGCAGGTTCAGCGCGACGTCGGGCGCTTCGTCCGTGAACTGGCGGATCGCGTCGCCGAGCCGCGCGTTCGGATTGGTGGCCGTCTTGTCGAATACGGCGACGTGCAATTCTCCGCCCATCTTGTCGTGAATGCCGTCTATTCTGCTTCTAAATGCTTCCATCGACGCGAGCAGTCGCAGCGTTTCCTCGTAGACGGTCTGCCCCTCGGCGGTCAGCGTGAAGCCCGCGCGGCCGCGCCGGCACAGCACGAGGCCGAGGCGCGTTTCCAGGTCCTTCACGTGCCGGCTGATCGTCGAGATGCCGATATTCAGCTCGAGTTCGGCCGCCGCCATCCCGCCGCACTGCACGACGCCCTTGAAGACCCGCAGCAGCCGCAGATCCATGTCGCTGAGTTGCCCGAGCAGCGCGCGGCTCTTCGGTTTCTTTGCTTGCATAGTTGCGCAAGTGAACATTGATATTGCGATATTGAAGAGACTAATTGGCCTCCCGACAATGCGCAACATCATCACAAGAAGGAGGGGCGCGCCGCGCCGACCGACATGACCGATACGATCACCGCCAGCCAGCAGGACGAGACGAACATCCGCACCGACGCCGCCTGGCTCGACGCCCACTGGATGCCGTTCACGGCGAACCGCCAGTTCAAGTCCGACCCGCGCATGATCGTGTCGGCCAAGGGCGCGTATTTCACGGATGGCGAAGGCCGCAAGATCTTCGACGGCCTGTCGGGCCTGTGGTGCACGGGCCTCGGTCACGGCCGCACGGAAATCACGGAAGCCGTGAGCCGCCAGGTCGCGCAGCTCGACTACGCGCCGGCGTTCCAGTTCGGCCATCCGAAGTCGTTCGAGCTCGCGAACAAGATCAAGGACCTGACGCCGGCCGGCCTCGACTACGTATTCTTCACGGGCTCGGGCTCGGAAGCGGCCGACACGTCGCTGAAGATGGCCCGCGCGTACTGGCGCGCCAAGGGCAAGGGCACGAAGACGCGCCTGATCGGCCGCGAGAAGGGCTATCACGGCGTGAACTTCGGCGGCATTTCGGTCGGCGGGATCGGGCCGAACCGAAAGCTGTTCGGCCAGGGGATCGACGCCGACTTCCTGCCGCACACGCAGCTCGCCGAAAACAAATTCTCGCGCGGGATGCCCGAGCATGGCGCGGAGCTGGCCGACCGCCTGCTCGACCTGATCGCGCTGCACGACGCATCGAACATCGCGGCCGTGATCGTCGAGCCGTTCTCGGGTTCGGCGGGCGTGGTCGTGCCGCCGAAGGGCTATCTGAAGCGCCTGCGCGATATCTGCACCGCGCACGACATCCTGCTGATCTTCGACGAAGTCATCACGGGCTTCGGCCGGGCCGGCGCGATGACGGGCGCCGACGCGTTCGGCGTGGTGCCGGACATCATGAACTTCGCGAAACAGGTGACCAACGGCGTGCAGCCGCTCGGCGGCGTGATCGCGACGAAGGAAATCTACGACACATTCATGGCCGCGGGCGGCCCCGAGTACATGCTCGAGTTCCCGCACGGCTACACGTACTCGGCGCATCCGGTCGCGTGCGCGGCCGGCGTCGCGGCGCTCGACCTGCTCGTGAAGGAAGACGCGGTGGCCCGCGTGCGCGATCTCGCGCCGCATTTCGAGGCGGCCGTGCACGGGCTGAAGGGCCAGCGCCACATCACGGACATCCGCAACTACGGCCTCGCGGCCGGCCTGACGATCGCGGCACTGCCGGGCGAGCCGGCACGGCGCCCGTACGAGATCGCGATGCGCTGCTGGGCGAAGGGCTTCTATGTGCGCTACGGCGGCGACACGATTCAGCTCGCGCCGCCGTTCATCTCGGAGAAGCGCGAGATCGACAACCTGGTCAACGCGCTGTCCGACGCGCTGAACGAAGTGGACTGAGCCGCGGCCCGTTCCCTGCGACAACCGAATTCACGACAGAGCCAGAAACATGAAACACGACAGCAATGTGACCTCCACCGTCGGCCACCTGATCGACGGCAAGCGCGTCGACGGCGGCAGCCGCGTCCAGCCGGTGTTCGACCCGGCCACCGGCGAATCGCACAAGAGCGTCGCGCTTGCCGACAAGCTGACCGTCGAAGCCGCGATCGCGTCCGCGCAGGCCGCGTTCCCGGCGTGGCGCAACACGCCGCCGCTGAAGCGCGCGCGCGTGATGAGCCGCTTCAAGACGCTGCTCGAGGAACACGCGGACGAGCTGTGCGCGCTGATCACCGCCGAGCACGGCAAGGTGCTCGCCGACGCGATGGGCGAACTGCAGCGCGGGATCGAGAACGTCGAATACGCGACCTACGTGCCCGAGCTGCTGAAGGGCGAGCACAGCAAGAACGTCGGCCCCGCGATCGATTCGTGGAGCGAGTTCCAGGCGCTCGGCGTCGCGGCCGGCATTACGCCGTTCAACTTCCCGGTGATGGTGCCGCTGTGGATGTGGCCGATGGCCGTCGCGTGCGGCAACACGTTCGTGCTGAAGCCGTCGGAGCGCACGCCGTCGTCGACGCTGCGCATGGCCGAGCTCGCGCTCGAGGCTGGCCTGCCGCCGGGCGTGCTGAACGTCGTGAACGGCGACAAGGAAGCGGTCGACACGATCCTGACCGACCCGCGCGTGAAGGCCGTGAGCTTCGTCGGCTCGACGCCGATCGCCGAATACATCTACTCGACCGGCTGCGCGCACGGCAAGCGCGTGCAGGCGCTCGGCGGCGCGAAGAATTTCGCGGTCGTGATGCCCGACGCCGACATCGGCAACGCGGTGAATGCGCTGATGGGCGCCGCGTACGGCTCGTGCGGCGAGCGCTGCATGGCGATCCCGTTGGTCGTCGCGATCGGCGATGAAACGGGCGACAAGGTCGTCGCGGGCCTGAAGGCCGAGATCGAGAAGATGAAGGTCGGCCCGGGCAACGGCGCGGGCGTCGACATGGGCCCGCTCGTCACGCAGCAGCATTTCGAGAAGGTGACGGGGTTCGTCGACGCGGGCGTGGAAGCGGGCGCGACGCTCGTCGTCGACGGCCGCGGCGTGAAGGTCGACGGCCACGACGGCGGCTACTACCTCGGCCCGTGCCTGTTCGACAACGTGAAGCCCGGCATGCCGATCTACCAGCACGAGATCTTCGGGCCGGTGCTCGGCGTGATCCGCCTGAAGTCGCTCGACGAAGCGATGGCGCTGATCGACGCGCACGAATACGGCAACGGCACGTGCCTGTTCACGCGCGACGGCGAAGCGGCGCGCTACTTCAGCGACAACATCCAGATCGGCATGGTCGGCATCAACGTGCCGCTGCCGGTGCCCGTCGCGTACCACTCGTTCGGCGGCTGGAAGCGCTCGCTGTTCGGCGACCTGCACGCGTACGGCCCGGATGCGGTGCGGTTCTACACAAAACGCAAGACGATCACGCAGCGCTGGCCCTCGGCCGGCGTACGCGAAGGGACGGTGTTCAGCTTTCCGTCGAACCGCTGACGCGCGATCCGGCCGCGACGCGACACGCGCCGGCCGGCGGCGTGATGCCACGCGGCCGGCGTCAAGACGCACAGGCCCGCCCGGTCGATGACCGGGGCGGGCCTTTTTACACGTGCGGCGGCCGTGCCGACACGGAAGACGGCGAAGGTGCGCTTACGGCGCGACCACGTGCCACATGTTCTTGAAGTTGTCGCCGTTGCGATCGCCCTGTTTCATGTCCTTCGAGAAGAAATATAGCGGCTTGCCCTTGTAGGCCCATTGCGGGCTACCGTCGTCGCGCTTGACGATCGTGTAGGGGCCGACCGGGACGTCGGTCGCGCTGGCCTTGTACGGCGGCCAGAACGATTCGCATTGGCCCGTGCATGCGCTGGTGCCGGCGTTGGGCTTGTCCTTGTCGAATACATAGACGGTCATGCCGTTCGCGGCGACGAGCGCGCCGTTTTCGACCTTGGTGATCGCGTCTTGAGCCGAGGCGGAAACGGACGCCATGGCGAGCACGGCGGAGCTGACGAGCAGCACGGCTTTCATGATTACCTCCTTGTAGTCCGGTGGGCGGCGCAGCCGCACGCATGGCCGGGCGTGCACGCGACTGCGGGGAATGGTGCCGGAACGCGGCGCCGTGGCCGCCGGTGCGAGCGACGTGAAGTCGAATGGCGGAGGCACGGACGCGCTTCATTCACCATAGGCGGTTTTTGGCGGGGCTGCGAGAAGAACCGGGGGCACATCGGCGATGCGTGTATCTCGCGCAACGACGCGGCGGTTGCGCGCGTGCGGCGGGATTCGCCATCCGTCCCCGAACCTTCGCGAGTTGAACTGGCCCCTGCGGCCGCGCGCCCACGACGGAAAGCGACACGCCGCGGTGCCGGGCCGTCAGCGAAACACCGGCGCCGACCCAAGCGCCGTCAGCACGGCCGGCATCGCGAGCGCGGCGGCGATCGTCTGGAACGCGGTGATGCCGGCCATCAGCGGCGCGTCACCGCCGAGCTGGCGGGCCATGATGTACGACGAGGACGACGTCGGCAGCGCCTGGAACAGCAGCGCGATGGTCAGTGCGGCATCGCCGAGCCCGACCAGGCGGCCGGCCGCGAGCGTGGCGAGCGGCATCGCCATGAACTTGAACGCCGACGCGATGCACGTCGGCTGCATCCATTCGCGCGCCGCGTCGAACTTCAGCGCGGCGCCCACGCACAACAGGCCGAGCGGCATCGAGGCGGCGCCGAGCGCGCGCACGGCCGGTTCGACGGCGGCCGGAAACGCGATGCCGGCAACCTGCATCGCGATCCCCAGCGCGCACCCGACGACGAGCGGATTCGACAGGATCTGACGCACGAGCGCCCACGCGCCGAGCCGCGTGTCGCCGTAGCGCGCGAATACCAGCACGCACATCAGGTTCACGGTCGGCACGATCGCCGCGACGCACACGGCCGCGAGCGCGATTCCGTGCGCGCCGAAGAGTCCGGCGGCGAGTGCGGTGCCGACATAGTTGTTGAAGCGCACCGCGCCCTGGAACACCGACGTGAACCCGGCGCCGTCGACCGACACGAAGCGGCGGACCAGCAGAAGCAGCATCGAGACGAACACGGTCGAGCCGACCAGCGCCGCCGCGAGCGGCAGGACGGGCAGCGCTTGCAGCCGGGCAGTCGCGAGACCGTTCGCGAACAGCGCAGGCAGCAGCACGTAGTAGCACAGCCGCTCGGCGTGCGGCCAGAACGCGTCGCCGATGAAGCCCGTGCGCCGGAGGCCGTGGCCGAGCGCGACCAGCAGCGCGACCGGCGCGAGCGCGAGCAGGATCGGGCCGATCATCGACGCGCCTTCAGGCGACACGGGCGGGACGGCAGGCACGCGGAGCAGCGGAACGAAGCGGGAATCCATCCGGCGGGCAACATGGCGGCACGCAATCGAAAGAGTGACGATGCCGCCAAGTTAACACGCGGATGCAGCAGGAATAATGGTTAATTATCGGGTGTTCAATGAGAAATTCTCATCGATGACGCGGTGACTTCGGCGGCCAGCGCACGCGCGAAACGCGCCGCCGGCCGCGACTGGTGTTCGAGCAGCACGACCGCGCGGCCCATCTGCGGCTGGCCGAACGGCAAGCGCGTGACGGGCGGCAGTCGCGCGAGCGTCGAGTCGGGGAGCGCGACGATCGCCGCGCCGAGCCCGCGCGCGACCATCCGCGCGATCGTCTCCGCGCTGTCGAGCACCATCTCCTCGCGCACGCGCACGCCGATGCGGCGCAACTCGGCGGCGATCATCCGGCCGGCCCACGCCTGCGCGTCGAAGCGGATGAACGGCAATTCCTCGAGCAGCGTGCCCGCGTCGCGCTCCGCATACTGCGGCGGCGCGAGCAGCCAGAAGCGGTCTTCGTACAGCGTGGTCCATGTCAGTTCCGCCGGATGCGGGCGCACCGGGCGCGTCGTGATCGCGGCGTCGAGTTCGCCGGCGGCGACGCGGTTCGCCAGTTCGGCCGACATGCCGGCCGATACGTGCACGCGCAACGACGGGTGCGCCGCGCGCAGCGCGAGCAGCGCATCGGGCAGCGGGCCGGACAGCGCGGTCTGGATCGCGCCGATCCGCAGGCGGCCGACGAGCTTCTTCTCGTCGCTGAGCGCATCGGGAATCCGGTCGACCATCGCGAGCACCTGCTCGGCCTGCGCGACCAGGATGTTGCCGGCTTCGGTGAGCACCGGCTGGCGGCGCGAACGGTCGAACAGCCGGACGTTGTATTCGCTTTCGAGCGTCTTGATCTGCAGGCTCACGGCCGATTGTGTGAGCCCGATGGCTTCGCCGGCGCGTGCGAAGGTTCGGTATCGGGCGATCGCGACCAGCGTTCTGAATGCGCGTAGTGACATGGACTCGATGAGGTGGGCGGCCGGGGCCGGCACGCGGATTGCTCGATGATGCCGGCGGCGCATGGAAGACATGCCGGTCGCGGCGCCGATGACCGCCGAAGCCGGCGGCCCGGCCGGCACGCTGGCGGACATCATGCCCGTGCGTGCGGAAACGGGCAACGGGCAGCCGCGGCATCGGTGCTCGCGGCGGGAAGCGTGGCGTGGCGTGGCACGGCGCGTGCAGGCGGCCGCGGCGATCGCCCGGTGCGGGTTTTCGTGAATGGCATCGAGTCGGGCATGCGCGCATAGCTGCATGCGCGGGCGGTCGTGGTCGTTCGTGCCGCCCGCATGCGTTTGATCGATGCCTCGGGGCGACGCGGGCTGTCGCGTCGGCCCCGCCCTTCGCGGAGTAACGACGATGACAGACGACCCCGGTGACGTTGCGCGTGCCAGCTATCGCGCGTATGTCGACAAGGACCGCGACGCGATCGAAGCGCTGATCGCACCAGACTTCCATTTCACGAGCCCGCTCGACAACCGGCTCGACCGCGACACGTATCTGGCGCGCTGCTGGCCGAACAGCGCGATGCTCGCCAGCTTCGCGTTTGTCGACGTCGCCGTGCACGGCGAATACGTGTTCGTCGTGTACGAAGCCGACACGATTGCGGGCAGGCGGTTCCGGAATGCGGAGCGGTTGCGTGTCCGCGATGGCCGGATCGTCGAGGCCGAGGTGTATTTCGGCTGGTATGTGCCGCATCAGGCGCCGGAGGGCGGGTTCATCGAATCGGGCGGCTGATGCGTGACGGGCAGCGGCCCGTCATACCCAGAGCCGGTACATCCAGAACGATTCGTCCTCGGCGAAGCGTCGCACGAACTCGGTCGGCGAGAAGCCCGTGATGCGCCGCGTCGCGCGGCTCAGGTGTGCCTGGTCGGCGAACCCCTCGTCCAGCGCGAGCGCGGCCCAGTCGACCGGCTGGCCGGCGTCCTGCCGGTCGCGCGCGGCGAAGAACACGCCTTCGGTGCGCACCAGCGTTTGCCAGTCGCGCAACGAGCGACCGCTGTACGACTTGATGCGCCGTTCGACCTGACGCGGGCTGTGGGTGTACCGCCATTCGCGCGCTTTCGACGCGAGACGCCCGACCCAGCTGCGCCCGGCATCTCGCAGCGACGACAGCGGCGATACGCTGCCGCGCAGCGCGTGCCAGCGCGGCGCGAGGTAACGGTCGAGCGCGGCCAGCGCGTCGTCGTCGTGTTCGGCATCGGCGAGTGCATCGAGCAGCGGCTGCCAGCTGTCGTCGAGGCATGCATGCGCGTCGACGAAGGTGTCGTGGATCGCCGGCAGCGCGACGCCGAACAGCGCGCGTGCCGCATCGGCATGCAGGCAGACGATGCCGCCTTGTCCGCTCGTCGGCGCCCAGCTCGCGACCGGCATCGACTGGCTGCCCGACAGCGTCGCCGATGCACCGAACGGCCGCCATACGGGCCCGTCGCCCGTGCGCCGGACGAGCCCGACGTCGAGGCCGCGATACCACGACAGGCAGACGATCGGCGACGCGGGGAAATGCGTGAGCCGCTGCGCGTCGCTCAACGTGAAGCCGCGCGTGTCGCGGGTGATGATCGCCACGACCGCGCCTTGCAGCGCAGCCGGCGGCTGATACAGCCGCGTGGGCGGCGACCGGCCGTCGCACAGCACGCGCGGCGCACGCGCGAGCGGATCGGGACACGGCGGCAAAGTCGGAGACGGACCGGAGGGCATGACGCCGGAGTATAGGGACCGGCGCGGCGCGTGTCGATGTCGTTTGCGTTCAAGACCGGCAGCGTGTCGATCCGGACAATCCGGCGCATGAACACACGATCCTCTTCCCGTTGCCCGTTTCATGCGGACGCCGCCGGTGCGGCGCCCGCGCTTCACCCGCCCGGCGTATGGCCGCCGGGGCCGCGCGCCGGCCTGACGGGGTGGCGGCTGCTGCGCGCGATGTCGCGCGATCTGACTGGCGCGCTCGCGGGCTGGCAGCGCACGCATGGCGACGTCGTGCACCTGCGCATGTGGCCCGAACATGCGGTGGTCGTGACCGATCCTGCGCTCGTGCGCGAGTTGCTGGTCAAGCATCACGATGCGTTGGTGCGCTGGGAGCGCGGCATCCGCGTGTTCTCGCAGGTCCACGGGCACAGCGTGCTGGTCGCCGAGGGCGACGCATGGCGCGACAAGCGGCACGCGCTGCAGCCGAACTTCATGCCGAAACCGGTGCAGGCATTCGTGCCGTCGATCGCCGCGACGGCCGGTCATGCGCTCGCGCAGTGGCCCGCGCACGACTCGCATTGGCCGATCGAAAGTGCGCTGACGTCGCTCGCGATGGACGTGATCATGCGCACGATGTTCTCGAATGCGATTGGCGCGGACGCGCGCGCGGCCGAGGAAGCCGTGCGCACGGTCAGCGCGGCCGCGAACGCCGAGTTCTACCAGCCGGCCAGCGCACCGGACTGGATGCCGTGGAAGCGCGGCAAGGCGCGAGCGCTGGCGGTGCTGAACGGATTGATCGACCGGCAACTGCATGCGCGTCTGGACATGCCGGAGCACGGCTGGCCGGACGATCTGCTGTCGCGCCTGTTGCGGCTGCACCGCGCCGACGCGCGCACCTGGCCGCTGCAAGCCGTGCACGACGAGTGCATGACGGCTTTCCTGGCCGGTCACGAGACGGCCGCGGCCACGCTGACCTGGTGGGCGTGGAACATGGCCGCGAATCCGGCCGCGCAGGCCGCCGCGCGCGACGAAGTCGTGCGCGTGCTGGGCGGCCGTGCGCCGAGCGCCGACACGCGCGCCGCATTGCGCTACCTGACGCAGACGCTCGAGGAAACGATGCGCCTGTATCCGGCGGCGCCGATCCTGATCAGCCGTCGCGCATTGCGGCCGGTCGAACTGGGCGCATGGCAGTTTCCGGCGCGAACGTTGTTCATGCTGCCGATTCAGTTGATGCATCACGACGCGCGATGGTTTCCAGAGCCGCAGGCATTCCGGCCGGAGCGCTTCGCCGACGACGCGTCGGCGATTCCGCGCGGCGCGTACATGCCGTTCGGCACGGGGCCGCGCGTGTGCCTCGGGCAGCATCTGGCGATGACGGAAATGACGGTGGTGGCGGCCATGATCCTGCAGCGCCATGAACTATCAGTGCCGCCCGGCATGGCGGCACCGCGCGCGACGCTGAACGTGACGCTGCGGCCGACGCGCGCGCTGCACCTGGCGATCGCGCCGACGCGGTCGGCGGCGAACGTCGCATCGTCATGACGCGGCGGCGTCGCGCTCAGCCCGCCGCATCCTCCCCGAGTGCCTGAATGAACCGCGAAAACAGCTCTGGCTGCGACGAGATCCCGAGCTTCGCGTAAAGATGGCGCCGATGCACCTTCACCGTCTCGGGTGAAATCGCCAGCCGCTCCGCGATCGCCTTCGACGAATTGCCGCGCAGCACCATTCTTGCGATCGACATCTCGCGATCGGTCAGCACGCCCGCGCCGAAGCGCGCGAGCGCCTGCTCGACGCGCGCTCCGAGATCGTCGTCGGGCGTCGTGCGCGCGGCATCGCCCACCAGCCGCCAGTGCTGCCGGATCGTCGCGAGCACCCACGGCATCGTGGCCGTCAGCTTGCCGAGCGGCTCGACGTCGAAGCGCGCGGACGCGCCGAGCGACAACGACAGCAGCGTGTCGGCGTTCGGCCGCACGAGGATCTGGATCTCGTCGTCGCCCACCGCGTCGCGGAAGTAGCTCAGGAAATACTCGCTCTGCCGGAACAGGTCGGGCGCGACTTCCTCGAGCCGGTAGCAGCCGTCGGCGAGCCCGTCGTGCGCGGCTTGCAGGAATGGATCGAGCAGATATAACCCATTGAGGTAAAGCGGCACCGGCGACGCGCTGTCGGAGCCGCCCGTGTCGTATTCGTCGAGCACGAGCGGCACGCCGTCGCGGCCGATCGCGGTCGCGAGCGCGTTGTCGAACGGCACCATTTCGTTGAGCAGCAGCACCAGGAAGCGCCAGAAGCGCGGCTCGCCCAGATGATCGATCGCGCGGCCAAGCGCCTGGTGCATCGCGAATTCGGAGAAAAGTCGATCCATACCACCACCGAAGGGTGTAACACGAAGGGGGAATAGCGGTCCTGAATTTGGCTTCCTAGACTGCCACGCAATCAATCGGGCCCGAGTATGGGTGTTCAAAAAAGAGCAGGGTAGGAGCAACAGGAGAACGAAATGGCGATGATGTCGGAATCGACGGGCACGCTGCAAGCGACGCCTGCCACGGAAGACGCGCCGCGCGCGTTGTCGCAGACGCTCAGCGTGCGCGACGCGGTGATGATCACCGTGTCGGGCGTGACGCCCGCAAGTTCGATCTTCGTGATCGCGCCATTCGCGATCCAGCAGGCCGGCAGCGGCGCGGTGCTGTCGTTCCTGCTCGGCGGCGTGCTCGCGCTCGCGTTCGCGCTCTGCTACGCGGAGCTCAGCGCCGCGCATCGCAGCGCGGGCGGCGAATATGTGATGGCCAAACGTGTGTTCGGCACGCTGCCCGGCTACCTGACGTTCATCACGGTGCTGTCCGTCAGCGTATTCATCCCGGCCGTGCTCGCGAGCGGCGCCGCGCCGTATCTGAACAATGCGCTCGGCACGCACTTCGGCAATCAGTCGGTCGCGCTCACGATCGTGCTGCTCAGCTACGTGCTCGGCATGCTGAACATCAAGACGAATGCGTGGATCACCGGCGCGTTTCTCGTCGTCGAGATCGGCGTGCTGATGCTGATCGCGGGGCTCGGATTCGGCTCCCCGCATCGCGGCGCCGACGCACTGATGGCGCCGGTCGTCGCGAGCGGCAATGCGCTGGTGCCGGCCACGCTCGCGGCGATCGTGCCCGCGATCGGCACGGCGATCTTCTGCTACAACGGATTCGGCTCCGCCGCCTATCTCGCCGAAGACCTGCGCGGCGGCAACCGCAACGTCGCGAAGGCGGTGATCTATTCGCTGCTGGTGATCCTCGTCGTCGAACTGATTCCGCTCACCGCGATCGTGCTCGGCGCGCCGTCGCTGACGGAGCTGACGAAGAGCGCGGACCCGATCGGCTATGTCGTGCGTTCGCTGAGCAACCCGGCGGTGTCGCGCGTGGTCAGCGGCGGGATCTTCCTGTCGGTGTTCAACGCGATCATCGCGATCGTGATCACGATGGGGCGCCTGCTGTACAGCAGCGGCCGGCATGCGCTCTGGTCGCGCACCTGCAACCGCGCGTTCTCGACGATCCATCCGCGCTTCGAGTCGCCGTGGCTCGCGACGCTCGCGCTGGCGGTGCCGTCGTCGGGGCTGGTATTCGTGTCGAGCCTCGACGAGCTGACCGCGTTCACGGTCGACCTGTTGCTGCTGATCTACCTCGTCGTCGGGCTGGCCGCGCTGGCGAGTCGCCTTGTGCGCCGCGACGTCGAGCATCACTACCGGATGCCGCTGTGGCCCGTGACGCCGCTCGTCGCGGTCGCGGGCGCCGCGTACACGCTCTACACGACACTGGCGACGGCAACCAAGCCGACCGACCTGATCATCATCGGCGGGCTGCTGGTAGCCGCGCTCGCGATGTATGCGGTCTGGGCGCGCCACAGCGATGCGTTCCGCTCGCTCTGACCATTTCGACACACCGAACCATTGAAAGACGGGAGGAATTGCATCATGCGCACGAGGGATCTCGGCATCCGCGTCGGACTCGGCACGCCGGGCCGCTTCAACGCGATCACGGACGTACCGGGTGTGCGGGTCGGACATTGCACGCTGAACGTCGAGAACGGCGACGCGTCGATCCGCACCGGCGTCACCGTCATCGAGCCGCGCGCGGGCGCGGCGCACGATTCGCCGTGCTTCGCGGGCGTCCATGTGCTGAACGGCAACGGCGACGCGACCGGGCTCGAATGGATCCGCGAAGCCGGCCTGCTGACGACCCCGATCGCCTATACGAACACGCACAGCGTCGGCGCCGTGCGCGATGCGCTGGTCGCGAACGAGCGCGAAGCCGCGGCCGGCCGCGTGTACTGGTGCATGCCGGTCGTCATGGAAACCTACGACGGCCTGCTCAACGACATCTGGGGGCAGCACGTGAACGCCGCGCACGTGCAGCGCGCGCTGGCCGCCGCGCAGTCGGGGCCGGTCGCCGAAGGCGGCGTGGGGGGCGGCACCGGGATGATCTGCCACGAGTTCAAGGGCGGCATCGGCACCGCGTCGCGCGTGGTCGCGGCCGACGCGGGCGGCTGGACCGTCGGCGCGCTCGTGCAGGCGAACTACGGCGTGCGCGAGATGTTGCGCGTGGCAGGTTATCCGGTCGGCGAGGTGTTGCGGCACGTACATTCGCCGTTTCGCACACCCGATGCACAAGGCGAGGCGGGGATGGGTTCGATCGTCGTCACGATCGCGACCGACGCGCCGCTGCTGCCGCACCAGTGCACGCGCCTCGCGCAGCGGGCGAGCGTCGGGCTGGCCCGCGTCGGCGGCGGCACCGAGGATTCGAGCGGTGACATCTTCCTGGCGTTCGCGACGGGCAACGACGGGCTGCCGGCCGCGAATTACGGCAGCAAGGGCGCGCCGACGACGGCCGTGAAGATGGTGAACAACGACCACATCTCCGCGCTGTTCGTCGCGGCGGCGGAGGCGGTGGAGGAGGCAATCGTGAATGCGCTGGTCGCGGGCAGCGACGTCGAATCGCGCGGCGCGCGGGTCGAAGGGCTGGGGCAGGCGCGTTTGCTGGATGCGTTGCGCGAAGTGGGGTGGCGGCCGGGGCGCGGCGCCTGAAACGGCATGCGCCGCTTCAATCGAAGCGGCGTGGCGGACAGTGTCGTTGCGGCGATCGGCCGGCGTGCCGTGCGCGCGCGCATGCGATGCGTGCGATGCGTGCGCGGCAGGCCTGGCCGTGGCGACGCGGCGTCATGCTCAGCTGCCGAAGTAGACGTTGCAGAAGCTGACGGGGCCGACGCATGCGTTCGGATCTTCCTGCTTCGATTGCGCACGATCGGCGCGGCCCGCGGCCTGGACGGCTTCGGCGCGGTTCGCCGGTTGTTGCGCGACGTCGGCCGGCGCGGGCTGGGCATGGGCGACAGCGGCGGTGAGCGACAGGGCAACGAGGGCGAGGTGCAGCGGCTTCATTTGGGTTTCTCCTGGGTCAGTGCCAGTCTCGCTGGCAGTGAGGAAACTATAGGCTCGCACTGCTTAAAGATTAATCACCGCGGGTGCAGAGCTTATTTCCAATCGGAACAAGTATGACGTTGCGCGCGCATTGATCGCCGCCGATCGCCGCCGACGGTCAATGACGATGGCGATTGAACGGTGCGTCCTTGTCCAGCAGCGCGCTGCGGATGAAGTGCAGGCAGCCGATGATGCGCTGCATGCGATGGCGTTCGTCGGGCACCGCGTACCACGCGTGCAGCGTGTGCTGGGCGGCTCGGATCGCCAGATTCACCGATTTCAGCGTGCGCGCATGGTGGGCCGGCGTCGGATCGTCGAAGAATCGCGGCAGCTCGCGTAGCACCGCATCGATCGATGCGGTCCAGTGTAGCGTCTGCGGCGGTTTCGATTCGCAGAACCCGTGCAGCTCGTCGCGCAGGTCGATCACCGCATGGCCGACTTCGAGCGTCGACAGCATCCAGCGCAGCGCGTCGCGATGATGCCGCGTGCGCTTGACGAGCAGCGTGCGCAACTGCGCCATCAGGTCGTGCGTGCTCGACTGGAAGCGTGCCGCGAGGCCGTCGCGCGTGCCTTCGCACGCGAGCGTGACCTGGCGGCGCAGGTCGTGCGCGATACGCGATGTGAGCCACGGCATGTGGGTCGGAAACACCACGGCGAATACGATCGAGCACGCGAGCATCGCGACGACGACGGCGAAACCGTTGTTGATCAGCACCTCGGGCGTATACGCGATCGCGTTGTCCGGGCCCGCGAGCAGGCAGAAGAACACCGCGAAGCCGATCCCGTAGCCGGACAGGCCCGGACGCATCGCGAGAAACGCGCCGAGGCCGAGCACCGGCGCGAGCGTCGCGCACAGCAGCGGAAAGCCGTCGATGTTCGGATAGACGTAGCACAGGAACACATAGCCGACGGCTGTCGCGAATGCCGCGCCGACGCCCATCTGCGCGACGAATTTCGGCGCCCGCGGCGACGTCGAGCTCAGCGCGCATGCAATCGCGGTGGCGATGACGGCGAGCGGGCCGCTCGGCCATTCGGACGCGATCCAGAACGCGCTCATCGCGCCGACGGCGACGAGCGTGCGCAGGAACGTGAAGCCGACGAAGAACGAATTGGTCTTCACCGCGTAGTGCGTGACCGAGCGTTCGAACGCGTGATCGTCGCGGTCGAGCGACGCGTTGGTGTCGGCATAGCCGAGATACTCGCCGATGAAGCGATACATCAGCTCGATCGCGGTGTCGAAGTCGAGCAGGCCGCCGGCCGCGTGATCCTCGATCTCGCGGCGCGACGCGCGCGCGGCCTTCGGCAGCGCGCCGTGAAAGCGGCGCAGTTCGAGCAGCGCGCCGGTGGTCGACGCGATCCCGCGCTGCCGCTCGTCGCGCAACGCGGTCACCCGCTGCGCGAGCGCATCGATGTGCGGCGCGAGCGCGTCGAGCACTGCGTCGGACCGGTTCGCGCGCAAGCGTTTGACGAGCTGGTGCAGCGCATGCAGGCGCGTGCACGCATTCATGAACTCGCTGTTCAGGCGCGCGAGCCGGCGGCTGCGCGCGCGAATGTGCGGATCCTCGAACGACGCGAACGCGCGGTTGGCCTCGAAGCCGACGATCTCGTCGACGAAATCGGCGAAGCGCCGCTCGAAATCGCCGCGTGCGAGGTCGCCCGACAGCGCACCGGCCGCGAATGCCGCGAACTTCACATGACGGGCGGTCAGCGAGCGCATCAGCGCCTTCGCGGAACTGAGCGGAAGAATCAGCGCGCTGACCGCGCCGGAGCATGCGATGCCGAGCGCGACTTCCGCGGCGCGCGTGAGCGCGGACTGGAACAGCGTCTGCGGCGTCATCACCGCGGGCAGGCCGATCAGCGCGGCCGTGTAGCCGGCGAGTACGAACCCGTACCAGCGGAAATGGCGGTTGCGGACCGCGAGCGCGATGCAGCCGCCGATCCACAGCGTGATGCCGGCCATGTACAGCTCCGGCTGCTGCGCGAACAGCCCGCCGAGCGCGAGCGCGGCGACGAGGCCGGCCGCGGTGCCGAGCACGCGGTAGAAGCTCTTCGCGAACACCATCCCCGACAGCGGCTGCATCAGCACGAACACGGTCGTCATCGCCGTGCGCGGCTGCGACATCTCGAGCCGCATCGCGATCCCCATCGCGAGCAGCGCGGCGAGCACGGTCTTGGCGAGGTGCAGCCAGATCAGCCCGTCGCTTGCGGCCCAGTCGCGCGCGGCGCCGCCGAGCGGATCGAGCCAGGTTCTCCATCGTGCCGGTTCGATGGAAGGTCGCTCGCTCGCAGGTTGTGGCTTCATGAAGAAAGAGGGGGCGCGTGCGGTGTCGCGGCGCGTCCGGACGGGTCCATTCGACTGATGAGGCGCCGATTGTAGGAGTGCGGCGCGCGGGCATTAACGCAGCTGCAGGGAAACGATAGTTGCAGGGCGCGTAACAATCTGTCGCATCTGCTGGAGGAAAATAGCGGCTCCGCTACAGGTGGCTCACAGGTATGGATACCCTACAAAACATGCGGGTGTTTACGCGCGTCGTCGAGACCGGCAGTTTCACCGCGGCCGCGCAATCGCTGAATTCGACGACGGGCGCGATGTCGCGCGCGGTGTCGGAACTCGAGGCGCGTCTGCGCACTCGTCTGATGAATCGCTCGACACGCCGCCTCGCGCTGACGTCGGCCGGCGAAAGTTATCTGCGGCGCTGCCGCCAGATCCTCGCCGACGTCGATCGCGCCGAGGAAGAGGCGAGCTGCGCGCACGAGCGGCCGGCCGGCGTGCTGCGCATGCACAGCTTCGCGAGCGTCGGCCATCACTACGTGATGCCCGCGCTCACGCGCTACCACACGCAATTTCCGGACGTGTCGATCGAGCTGTCGCTGTCGCAGCGCATGCCCGACCTGTTCGACGGCACGAGCGACATGGCGGTCGTGACCGCGTCGTCGCTGCCCGATTCGGAGCTCGTGTCGCACCTGCTTGGCTCGACCTTCAGCATCCTGTGCGCGTCACCCGAGTATGTGAAGCGTCACGGCGCGCCGGCGCGCCCCCAGGATCTCGGCGCGCATGCGTGCCTGACGCTCTGTACGCCGGCGTTTCCGACCCACGAATGGGTGCTCGAAGGTGCCGAGGGCGTCGAGCAGATCCATGTCGCCGGGCCGGTGCAGACCAACACGGCCGAGTCGCTTGCGCTCGCGATTCGCGACGGCATCGGGATCGGCATGCTGCCGCTGTACTCGGCGATCGACGCGTTGCAGGACGGCACGCTCGTGCGTGTGCTGCCCGGTCACATCCTGCAGAAGATGAACGTCTATGCACTGTACCCGTCGCGCCGCTTCGTCGACGCGAAGGTACGCACCTGGGTCGAGATGCTGCGTGCACAGGTGCCGGGGATGATCGCGCACGACGTCGAGATGCTGAACGCGATCGAGCGGGAACCGCAGGCCGCCTGAGGGCGAATACAGAAAGAAAAGGATGGCCGCGTGCCGGACGGCACGCGGTCCGGCCGCATCCATCGTCACGGACCGGTTTGCGCGATATGCGCCGCGCCCGCAGGACATGCGTCGTGCGGGCGCGGCGAGCCGTCATGCATTTACAGCGCGGGCTTGACGGCGACGCCCGATTCGGTTGCGCCCGCACCGGCCGGGCCATATGCGGTATGCGCGGCCTTGTGCTCGGCGAGCCGTTTTGCCGCCAGGCGCTCCTGCGCGGCCATGATGTCGTCCGGATAGTTGCCGGCGTCGCCGAGCGACGGGTTGTAGCCGACCGATTCGAGGTCGTAGAGCTCCTGCAGCACCTGTGCGCGCGTGACGGGCGACTTGGCGGACTGAGCGAACGACAGGGCCGGTGCGGCAAGCAGGACGGCAGCGGCGGCGGTAACGACGAGCGATTTCACGATGTTCTCCTGTAGGCGGGGGTGAGGCCGGTCCGGCGATCGATGCGTGATCCGAACCATTGATGCCAGTCTATGCAGCGCGCGCCGGCACAAAAACCCCGATTCCAGGCAAGCAGATTTCCAGATGGAACAACACTGACGCACGTCGCCCGCGCTGCACGAACCCGTCCGTCAAGACAGGTTCGCGGCTGGCGGGCGACGTGCGGTCCTGCAGCGCTGAACTCAGAAGCGCGTGCGCATGCCGATCGTGCCGACGATCTGGTTCGCGGTGCTCGATGCGCCGCCAGACGTGTTGATGAACGCCTGGTAGCCGCGGCCCGACGCATGCTGATACATCGCTTCCGCATACAGGTCGGTGCGGCGCGACAGTTTGTACACCGCCTGCAGGTCGACCTGGTGCCACTTCGGATCGGTGCCGTGCTTGCTGTCCGGATTCGACACGCTGGCGTCCGTGTACACGTACGCGGCGCCAAGGCTGACGGCCGGCGTCACCGCATAGCGCACGTTCACGTCGTAGTTGTTGAACGCAATCTGGCCGGTGGAACCGAACGAGCCCGAGTTGTCGTACTGCGAACGCGTGTAGACGAAGCCGACCGTCGCCGGACCGAACACGTAGCTGACGCCGCCGCCGTAGCTGCGCATGCGGTCCGCGCCCACCGACCAGCCGCCCTGGCTCACGCTCTTCGCTTCGGCCACGTCGGTCGCACCCGGGCTCGCGCTCGTCGAGCCCTTCGTGCCGTTCATCTGCAGGTAAGCACCGGCCAGCTTCAGCGGGCCGTTCGTGTAGCTCGCCGCGACGCTGTACGCGCGGTTGCCGGCGAAGTTCGTCGAGTTCGAGAAGCCGTACAGCGCGCCGACCTTGAAACCCGCGATCGTGTCGCTCGTGTACTTCACCGCGTTGTTGATGCGCACCGAGTGGTTCAGGTTGTCGTTGTCGAACGGGTGCGCGAAGCCGGTATCACCGAAGTCGCCCGACGTCGCGGACAGCGGCGCGACGAAGTCGACCATCGTGTCGTACTGGCGGCCGAGCGTCAGCGTGCCGTAGCCGCTGCTGGTCAGGCCGACATACGCGTGGCGGCCGAACAGCTTGCCGTCCTGGCCGAGCGCGCCGTTGTTCACGTTGTAGCCGTTCTCGAGGACGAACAGCGCTTTCAGACCGCCGCCGAGATCTTCCGTGCCGCGCAGGCCGAAGCGGCTGCCGTTGACGGTGCCGCTGGTCATGCGCCACAGCGAGGCGCCGCCCGCGTTGTTCGTGTATGCGATGCCGGCATCGATCAGGCCATACAGCGTGACCGAGCTCTGTGCATTCGCGAGCGGGGCGAACAGCGCGGTGGCGGATGCGGCGGCAATCAGGGTTTTCTTCATGTAACTGCTCCTGCGTGTGGGACAAGTGACTAAAGTTCGGCGCCAGTGTAGGGGCGGGGTCGCGCGATGACGGCCGCCGGCGCGCGAGCGCACCGTTGCGAGTTGCGCAAGAGTGCGTCACACGGCGTTCACAAATCGATGCGGAGGCCGGATGGCGTGCGTTTTCGTCGACGGCGCGACGCGAAATGCCGGGTGGCCGCGTTCGCCGTGTCGCGCATTGACAACACGCGCGTCGCTGGCGCGGGAGTTGATTGCCGCGCCGCGCGCGTGGAGAATGAGCAGACCAATGCCGAGATCCGGAGACACCCGATGACCACGCCTCGCCGTCCGTCGTTCAGTTCCGCGCTGTGCTACCGCAACCCGAAAGCCGCGCTGGCATGGCTCGAACGCGCATTTGGCTTCGAGCGCTCGATCGTCGTCACCACGCCGGAAGGCGACATCGCGCATGCCGAAATGAAGTTCGGCGATGGCCTCGTCATGATCGGCGGCGCGTGGGCCGACTTCATCGCCTCACCGGAAGACACCGGCGACCGCAACACGCAGCACGTCCACGTGCACCTTGCCGACGACGCGGACATCGACGCGCACTGCGAGCGCGCGCGTGCGGCCGGCGCGGAGATCCTGCAGGCGCCGGCCGACCAGTTCTACGGCGATCGCATGTATCGCGCGCGCGATCCCGGCCGGCATGTGTGGACGTTCGGCAAGCACGTGCGCGACGTGACGAACGACGAGATGCGCGCGGCCACCGGCCTGACGATCGAGGATTTCAAATAAGCGCGGCACGCATCGCCGGAGCCGGTTTTCCCCACCACGCGGCGCTCGCGCCGCATGACGCCTGGATCCACATGAACCTCTTCAATGCACGCCTGCGCGGTCGCGACGGGCTGTTTACGATCGGCATCGACGGCGACAGGATCGCGCGGATCGACGCGCAAGCCGCGCCGGTCGCCGCTGTCGGCGTCGACGATGTCGATGCGGGCGGCCGTCTCGCGATTGCTCCGCTCGTCGAACCGCACATCCATCTCGACGCGGTGCTCACGGCCGGCGAGCCCGCCTGGAACATGAGCGGCACGCTGTTCGAGGGAATCGAGCGCTGGTCCGAGCGCAAGGCGACGATCACGCATGCGGATACGAAGACGCGCGCGCATGCGGCGATCGGCATGCTGCGTGATCACGGCATCCAGCACGTGCGCACCCATGTCGACGTCACCGATCCGACGCTGGCCGCGTTGAAGGCGATGCTCGAAGTGAAGGACGAAGCGCGCGGGCTGATCGACCTGCAGATCGTCGCGTTTCCGCAGGAAGGCATCGAGTCGTTCGACGGCGGCCGCGCGCTGATGGAGCAGGCGATCGAGCTTGGCGCGGACGTCGTCGGCGGAATTCCGCATTTCGAGAACACGCGCGAGCAGGGCGTCAGCTCGATCCGGTTCCTGATGGATCTGGCCGAGCGCACCGGCTGCCTCGTCGACGTGCACTGCGACGAGACCGACGATCCGCATTCGCGCTTTCTGGAAGTGCTCGCGGAAGAAGCGCGCGTGCGCGGGATGGGCGCGCGCGTGACGGCGAGCCACACGACCGCGATGGGCTCGTACGACAACGCGTACTGCTCGAAGCTGTTCCGGCTGCTCAAGCGCGCGGGCCTGAACTTCGTGTCGTGCCCGACCGAGAGCATCCATTTGCAGGGGCGCTTCGATACGTTTCCGAAGCGGCGTGGCGTCACGCGCGTCGCGGAACTCGATCGCGCGGGGCTGAACGTGTGCTTCGGGCAGGATTCGATCAAGGATCCGTGGTATCCGCTCGGCAACGGCAACATCCTGCGCGTCCTCGATGCCGGCCTGCACATCTGCCACATGATGGGCTACCAGGACCTGCAGCGCTGCCTCGACTTCGTGACCGATCACAGCGCCACGACGATGCATCTCGGCGACGGCTACGGGATCGCGGTCGGACGGCCGGCCAATCTGGTCGTGCTCGACGCGGACAGCGATTACGAAGCCGTGCGCCGGCAGGCGAAGGCCACGCTGTCGGTGCGCCACGGGAAGGTGATCATGCGACGGGAGCCGGAGCGCGTCACGTATCCGGAGTAGTGCGATCGCGTTGTTGGCGGCACGCGCCGCCGGGGATCGCCGCCATGCATGTATTCACAAATTGCATGAGTTGATCAGAAAAATACGTTTGTCTCATGAGAGGCCGAAGCCTACGATGCGGTCCTGACGGCGGCGTGCATGGTGCGCGCCGTCGTGTCGATCCTCGTTCGCCGACCTCATGCGCCTCGATCTCCCGTCCGCTCCCGCTTCTTCTTCGCCGCCGGCCAGCCCGTTCGCGCGGATGGCTGCCGTCACGATCCTGACCGGCGTTGGCGCGGGCGTCGGCGGGATGCTGCTCGCGCTGCTGCTGCACGCGATCCAGCATGTGGCCTACGGTTACAGCCTGGCGCACCTGGTCGGGGCCGAGAGCTTTCTCGCGGGTGTGACCTACGCCGAGCCGCTGCGCCGGCTCGCGGTGCTCATCGTCTGCGGGCTCGTCGCGGGCGGCGGCTGGTGGGCGCTTTACCGGTTCGGCCAACCGCTCGTCAGCATCCGCCGGGCCGTTCGCGCAGCCGATCCGCGGATGCCGTTCGTCAGCACGACGGTGCACGCGCTGCTCCAGATCGTCACCGTCGCGCTCGGTTCGCCGCTCGGCCGCGAAGTCGCGCCGCGCGAGATCGGCTCGCTGCTGGCCGGGCAGCTCGCGCGTTGCGCGGGGCTCTCGCCCGCCGATTGCCGGCTGATGGCCGCGTGCGGCGCGGGCGCCGGCCTCGCGGCCGTCTACAACGTGCCGCTCGGCGGCGCCGTGTTCGTGCTCGAAGTGTTGCTCGGCACGTTCGAACTGCGCGCGCTGGTGGTGGCCGTCGTCACGTCGGCGATCGCGGCGGCCGTCGCATGGATCGGGCTCGGCAACGAACATCAGTACACGGTGCCTTCGTTCGTGCTGAGCACGCCGCTGGTTGCGTGGTCGATCGTCTGCGGGCCGTTGTTCGGTTTTGCCGCTTACGGCTTCGTGCGGCTCACGACCCGCGCGCGGGCAGATGCGCCGAAGGGGCGCCTGCTTCCCGTGCTCTCGCTGGTCAACTTCGCGGCCATCGGCGTGCTGGCGATGTGGTTTCCGCAACTGCTCGGCAATGGCAAGGGGCCGGCTTCACTGGGTTTCGACGGCACGCTGACGATCGGCCTCGCGGCGACGCTGCTCGTGCTGAAGGTGCTGATCGAGGCGGGCAGCCTGCGTGCGGGTGCCGAGGGCGGGCTCCTCACGCCGGGCCTTGCGAACGGCGCGCTGCTGGGCGTCGTGCTCGGTGGGGTGTGGAGTCTCGTATGGCCGGGGGCGTCGATCGGCGGATGCGCGCTGATCGGCGCGACCGCGTTCCTGGCCGCGTCGATGCAGATGCCGATCACGGCCGTCGTGCTGCTGCTCGAGTTCACGCGCGTGAATCACGACAGCCTGGTGCCGATGCTGCTGGCCGTGGCCGGCTCGCTGGTCGCGTACCGGTTCGCGCAGCAGTTGGCGGAGCGACGGATGGTTGCCGCCGCAACCGTCGCCACGTCGGCGACGGCGGCCCGGTAACCAGCCCGCGCGGTCGCGATCCTTCCCGTTTACCGGCTTCCCCCCAGGCGCTCGGCGCCGATCTCGGCTGATGCCGCTTCACGGACTGCAGGCTTCCATGCCGCCGCCGGTGTGGCGAGGTGCGGTCAGCTCGCAGCCTTTCATGAATGATCGGCACCTCGAACGTCGCCAGCGGCATCCCGATCGTGCAGAATCGAGCCTCCGATTCCCGCCAACGGATGCCGCATGACCGATCCGAACGAACCATCCGCCCGCCGCGCGTATGCGAGCTTCGCGCAACGGTACGCGGACATCGCGCCGACCAAGGCGCACAACGCGCTCTACGAGCGCCCGGCGACGATGGCGCTGCTCGGCGACGTCGACGGGCTGATGGTCCTCGACGCCGGCTGCGGACCCGGCATCTGCAGCGAGCACCTCGCGCGCCACGGTGCGACGGTTCATGCGTTCGACATCACGCCCGAGATGGTCGCGCTCGCGAGCGCGCGCTGCGCGGGGCTCGCGGTCGACGTCGCCGAGGGCGATCTCGCCGCGCCGCTCGACTGGCTGCCCGACCACGCGTTCGACACGATCCTGTGTTCGCTCGCGCTCGACTACGTGCGCGATCTCGCGCCGACGTTGCGCGAATTCAGGCGTGTCGCGCGGCCAGGCGCGACGCTGGTGTTCTCGATGGCGCATCCGATGCGGGACTGGATGGACGAGCGTACGCGCGGGGACGGCACGTACTTCGATACGAGCCGTTTCGGCTTTCACTGGTCGGGTTTCGGCGAACCGAAGCCCTACGTCGAGGCATGGCGCCGGCCGCTTGCCGACATCCTGAACGCGCTCGCGGACGCCGGCTGGCGGCTCGAGCGATTCGTCGAGCCGACGCCGCTGCCGACGATGAAGGCCGTGTCGGAGCGGCTCCATGCGGAGCTGTCGCTGGCCCCGGCCTTTCTCTGCATCCGCGCGCGCTGCTGACGAAGCGCGGCGGATCGCCGAGGCTCAGCGTGCCGGCTCGTCGGTCAGCGTGCCGAGAAACGCTTCGATATCCTTGATGTCCTGCGCGGTCATCGCGGGCTTGTCGCCGGGTTTGCGGTTGAACGGCGCATCGGTCACATCGACGTTCGCGCGGTACTTCGGCGGAATGTCGTCATATTCGTCGACCTTGCCGTCCGCGCCGCGCGAATAGAACTTCTGCGGCGAGATGCTGCGCTCGTTGTAGAACGCCATCACCTGATCGAGCGTGTGGAACACGCCGTTGTGGAAGAACACGTGGCGCGTCGCCGCGTTGCGCAGCGTCGGCGTGAGGAACATCGCGCAGTACTGCGTCTGGTCCTTCAGATCCTCGCGGAACGGCCCGCACACGCCGAGATCGTAGAACCCCGGGTTGCGGTTCTGCGCGAGCGCCATGTTGCGCGGCGCGCCGAGCGCCTCGTACTGGTAGTCGGTAAACATCGGCGGCAAGCCGTCCTTGCCGGGCTTCGACAGGTGGCAGCCCGCGCAATTCGCCTTGTCCGGATCGTTGAAGAGCCGCAGCCCGCGCAATTCGGCCTGCGTCAAGCGCGCACGGCCTTCGAGCCAGCGGTCGTACTTGCTGTCGTACGGATGGAACGACGGATCCTCGACCTGATAGCGCGCGATCGCGAACATCGCCTCCGACACCACAAGCTGCGGGCTGGAGAACACGCGCGCGCCGAATAGTTGCTCGAACTGCGTGCGATGCGACGACTGCGCGAGCTTGCGCGCGACGTCGTCGATGCTCGCATTCGCCATCTCGACCGGATTCAGCAGCGGCCCGAACGCCTGCTGCTGCAGCGTGTCGGCGCGGCCGTCCCAGAACATCCCGCCCTGCGGCACGAGCTGCGGCGCGGCCGACGTGCCGGCCACCTTCTGCGCCTTGACGACGCCGGCCGCCGATGCAGCCTGCTGAGCGACGCTCGGCGCGGCGTCGTTTTCGCCCGCATCGGGGCCGATGCTGAAGTTCGGCTGACGATACAGGTACATCAGCGACGGCGGCGGGCGGTAACCCTGCTGCGTCATCGCGAGGCCGCCCGGCTGCACGTCGAGCCCGTTCGGCGGCCCGTACGCATGATCGGGGCTATGGCACGACGCGCACGACTGCTTGCCGGATGCCGACAGCGACGGATCGACGAACAGTGCACGCCCGAGCTGCGCGACGGCGGACAGCGGCTGCGCGGCCGGGCGCTGCAGCGCGACCGGATGCGGATTCGCGCCCGTCCAGTCGGCGACGACGTCGCCGATCGCCGCCGGCGTGCGGGCCGGAAACGCGATCGCGAACGCGCCATAGCCGAGCACGGCCGCGCCGAGCACGAACGCCGCGCGGCGCACCGCGCGGGCAGGGGAACGCGGCGCGGCGGCGCCGGATGCGTCGGGAGACGGGAACGCGGGACGGGCTGTCATGCTGTCGGTCGAAAGTCGGGCACCGCGTGGAAGCGGCGCATCAAATGGAAACGGCCGGCGCACGATGCGCCGGCCTGCTGCTACCGGTTACGCGATGCCGGTCAGATCGACGGCGCCGCGCTCAGCACGGTGCCTTGCGTCGGATCGAGATACAGCGGCGCCGTATTCGGCTTCGACGCGAAGTCGAACAGCCCGCGCAGGTCGCCTGCCGTGGCATCGAACGAACCGCCGCCGATGCGCTGGCCGCCGAGCCAGTTGTCCTCGATGAAGCGCACGACCGATGCCTGGTCGATCATCGTGTGATCGACGTAGTTCTGCTTCGCATACGGCGAGATCACGACCAGCGGGATGCGCACACCCGGGCCGCAGCGGCCGTTCACGGTGCCGCCGTTCACGCCTGTGGTGCCACCCGAGCCGCATACGCCGTTGCCGTTGACCTGGTCGACGGCGTCGGACGACGAATGCGTCGGCGCCGTGTATGCGTGGTCGTACCAGCCGTCGGAGTCGTCATACGTAACGATCACGGCCGTGTTCTGCCAGTCCGGCTGCTGCTGCAGGAAGTTGACGACCTTCGTCACGAACGCCTGCTCGTCGAGCGGATCCGAATAGCCCGCGTGCGCGTCCTGCGCGGCCGGTGCCTTCAGGAAGCTGACCGACGGGAAGTTGCCGGCCTTCACGGCCGCGAAGAAGTCGTCGCTGTCGTACTGGTGGTTCGCCGGCTCGGCCGTCTTGCCGTCGGTTTCGACGCTGGAACCGATCGCCGCGACGCTACTCGGCCGCGTGTGCTGCGGGTTCGCGGTCGACGCGTAGTACTGGAACCAGTTGTGGTGCGGGATGTAGTCGGCCGTCGCGGCGTTCACGGCGGTGGCGACGGTGCTGCGGCTACAACCGGTCGTGCCGTTGCTGTTGGTCGTCGACAGGTTGAAGCCGCCCATGAAGCCGCCCCACGTGATCTTTGCGCCGTTCAGCAGGTCGCCGATGTTCTTGCCGCTCATCATCGCCTGGTCGGTCGTGCTCGAGCACACGTCGTAGCCCGGGTCGACATCGTTGATCATCGTGAAGCCGCCCTGGCCGTCGTTGATGTAGTACGACGTGGCGGCGAGCGTCGACGGCTGCTTCGACGTCTTGACGATCTGCATCCCGTTGGTCTGGCCCGACACGACGTTCAGCGCGCCCGGCGTCGACGGGCCGTAGACCGTCGTGTACGCGTTGTCGCTCATCGCGAAGCGCTGCGCGTAGTTCCACAGCGCGGTCACGGTGTTGCCGTCGAAGTAGCCCATCACCTGGCCCTTCGTGCCGAACGCGCCGGCGCCGCCGGACGAGCCCTTGCCCGTGTATTTCGGGAACAGGTCGGCGAGGCCGTTGTCCTCGGCCTGCTGCTCGGCCGTGTACGCGTGGTTCTGGTCGGCGGTTGCGGCTTGCGTGCGGTCGAGGCGGAACGGGTTCGCGGCGTCGGTGCCGTTGGCCGTGTTCGTGAAGTTCGGGTTCGCGGTGAGCAGCGTGCCCGTCAGCCCGTTGATCGTCGGCGTGCCGGGCTTCGCGGTGAACGCCGGTTCGCCGGACGGGTTCGACGCATTCGGGTAGGTGCCGAAGTAGTGGTCGAACGACACGTTTTCGCCGTAGATCACGACGACGTGCTTGATCGGCGTGGCGGTCTGCAGCGCATCCTGCGACGACACGGCGGGCGTCGACGAGGGATCGTCGCTGCCGCCGCAGGCGAACAGCGCAAGCGCCGCGCCGGCGCACGCGGTGACGAGCAAGGCTTGACGGAACATCGGGAAACTCCAGGTAGGTTTTCGATGGTGGATAGCGGCCCGTCGCCATGTCGGTTCGGCGCGGCGCTCGCGATAGAGCACCGGCATTGAAACAGCCTGGTATGAAGATATGGGGGCGGAACGGTTTCGCGACGGTTGCGCCTCGGTATCGATTTCATTACGGCGCGAGGCGGCGCGAAAGAAAGCGGAAAGGGACGGAGCGGATGCAACCTGGGCGACATAGTCGGCGATCGGCGCCGTCACCGCCGCGGATGTCGCGCCGGGCGGGCGACGGCGCACGGCGGGCCGGTTCGTCCGGGATGCCGGGCCGCGCACTTTTTTGACAATCGCGTGACGGATTCATACGATGGTTGGCCCGCGGCGACGATTTCGCGTTGCCGGCCGTCAGCGAGTATTCAGCGTGCCGATCCCCGTTCTGTTTGCCGTCCTGTGTGCCGCCTTCCTGCATGCGTCCTGGAATGCGCTCGTGCGCAGCAGCGGCGACCGGCTGCGCTCGGCCACGGTGCTGCAGATCGCGATCGGGCTGTTCGCGCTGCTGCTCCTGCCGGCCGCCGCGCCGATCACGCCCGCGAGCTGGGCCTGCGTCGTCGCGTCGGCGGTGATCCACGTCGTCTATACGCTGCTGCTGGTGCGGGCTTACGAGCACGGCGACCTCACCGTCGCGTACCCGGTCGCGCGCGGGACCGCGCCGCTGCTCGTCACGCTGGGCGCGGCGGTGTTCGCGGGCGAGCGCCTGAACGCGGGAGCGCAATGCGGGCTCGTGCTGATCTGCGCGGGCATCATGGCGATCGGGCTGGAGCGAGGCCGCGGCGCACGGCACCGGATGACGCAGGTGTTGCCGACCGCGTTCGCCACCGGCGTATCGATCGCCGCGTACAGCGTGGTCGACGGGATCGGCGTGCGGGAAAGCGGCAGCACGGTCGGTTATACGGCGTGGATGTTCGTGCTGACCGCGTTGCTGATGGCCGTGTACTACCGGCTGCGCGCGGGGCCGCTGCGGCTCGCGCAGGATGTCGGCGAAACGGCGAAGGCCGCATGCGGTGGCGTGTTCGCGGCGCTTGCGTACGGCATCGTGATCTGGGCAATGGATCGCGCACCGATGGGCCCGGTGTCGGCGCTGCGCGAAACGAGCGTGGTGTTCGCGGCGTTGATTGCCCGCGTGTATCTCGGCGAGCGGCTGACGCCGCGTCGCGCGGCGGGATGCATGGTGATCGCGGGCGGCGCGCTGCTGATCAGCGCGTTCGAGGCGGTGCGCTGAGCGCGGTAGCCGAGCATTGCGTCGCCCGGGCGGTCGCGCAGTGCCGTGTCAGCTTTCCACCGGCATCGCACTCGTGCACTTGATCTCGTCGAGGCATACGCTGGAATGCACGCCGCTCACGCCGGGGATTCGCATCAGGGTTTCGAGCAGGAACGTGGACAACCCCTTCAGGTCGTGCGCGACGACCTTCAGCACGTAGTCGATATCGCCCGTCACCGAGAAACATTCCTGGATCTGCGCGAGATCCGACACGAGCTTCTGGAACTTCGACAGGTCGCGGATATGCCCGCGTTCCATCGTCACGTGCACGAACGCGGTGACGCCGAACCCGAGCGTGTCGGGGCACAGGCGGGTCTCGTAACGGCGGATCGCGCCGATTTCCTCCAGCCGCCGGTGGCGTCGCAGCGTCTGCGCGGGCGACAGGCCGACGGCCTTCGCGAGGTCGAGGTTCGACGCGCGGCCGTTCTCCTGCAGCACCGACAGCAAGTGGCGATCGATGCGATCGAGAACCGGTTCAGGCATTTTTGTTTCCTCATCTGTCTCCCGGATGCAATCTTATCTCATAATGTAGGGTTTGCATGAGCGGGTTACGCAACCCGATTTCGCTGCCGCGACGCTAAACTGACGCCGGATTTTCGTGTGCGCCCGCAGCAATGCGGGCGAGGGCGACGGTCGGCGGCCGGTCTGGCGGGCCTGCCAACAGGAAACGGGTGTTGCCGCGCGAAGATTGCAGTCCCCAACCCGGCGGCTCCACGAACGGCCGCCGGCACAGCAAAACAGCGCCCGGCACACCGAGGCGCGCCGCACCGCTTCCGGCGGCGGCGGGCAGAATGGAGAAGACATGGTTTCTGGAAACGAGAAGGACGGCCTGAAGCGGGGGCTGAAGAACCGGCACATCCAGCTGATCGCGCTCGGCGGCGCGCTCGGCACGGGGCTGTTCCTCGGCATCGCACAGACGATCAAGATGGCCGGCCCGTCCGTGCTGCTCGGCTACGCGGTGGCCGGCGTCGTCGCGTTCTTCATCATGCGCCAGCTCGGCGAGATGGTCGTCGACGAGCCGGTCGCCGGCTCGTTCAGCTACTTCGCCGACAAGTACGTCGGCCACTTCACCGGCTTCCTGTCCGGCTGGAACTACTGGGTGCTGTACATCCTCGTCAGCATGGCCGAGCTGTCGGCCGTCGGGATCTACGTGCAGTACTGGTGGCCCGGCGTGCCGACCTGGGTGTCGGCGCTGGTGTTCTTCGTCGCGATCAACCTTCTCAACCTGGCGAGCGTGAAATCGTACGGCGAGACCGAATTCTGGTTCTCGATCATCAAGGTCGCCGCGATCGTCGGGATGATCGGCTTCGGCGGCTGGCTGCTCGCGAGCGGTCATGCGGGGCCGGAAGCGAGCATCGCGAACCTGTGGCAACACGGCGGCTTCTTCCCGAACGGCGTGTCGGGGCTCGTGATGTCGATGGCCGCGATCATGTTCTCGTTCGGCGGACTGGAGCTGATCGGCATCACCGCGGCCGAGGCCGACGATCCGAAGCACAGCATTCCGCGCGCGACCAACCAGGTGATCTACCGGATCCTGATTTTCTACATCGGCGCGCTGGCGGTGTTGCTGTCGCTGTATCCGTGGGAAAAGGTCGTCACCGGCGGCAGCCCGTTCGTGCTGATCTTCCACGCGCTGAGCAGCAACGTGGTCGCCAACGTGCTGAACGTGGTCGTGCTGACGGCCGCGCTGTCGGTCTACAACAGCGGCGTGTACAGCAACAGCCGGATGCTGTTCGGCCTCGCGAAGCAAGGCAACGCGCCCAAGGTGCTGTGCTCGGTCAACAAGCGCGGCATTCCGCTCGCCGCGCTGGGCGCGTCGGCGCTCGCGACCGGCGCGTGCGTGGTGGTCAACTACTTCATGCCGGGCAAGGCGTTCGAAGTGCTGATGGGCCTCGTCGTGTCGGCGCTGATCATCAACTGGGCGATGATCACGCTGATCCATCTGAAGTTCCGCCAGGCCAAGCGCATCGCCGGAGAGCAGACTTCCTTCCGCAGTCTGGGCTATCCTTTCACGAATTACCTGTGCCTGGCGTTCATGGCCGGCATTCTCGTCGTGATGTACCTGACGCCGGATCTCCGCCTGTCGGTGTACCTGATCCCCGTATGGCTCGCGGTGCTCGCGATCGGGTATCGCTTCCGTCAGAAGAATGCGGGCTACGCGATCCGCGACGGCGCGTCCGCCGGCTGACACGGGCACCACGACCACTCTTCCAAACGAGACCGACATAGCCATGTTCGAACACATCGACGCGTACCCGGGCGATCCGATCCTGACGCTCAACGAGAACTTCCAGAAAGATCCGCGCGATCAGAAGGTCAACCTGAGCATCGGCATCTATTTCGATGCCGAAGGCCGGATTCCCGTGATGGGCGCCGTGCGCGAAGCCGAAACCGCGCTGCAGCGCGACCTCGGCCCGAAGCCCTATCTGCCGATGGTCGGCCTGGCCGCCTATCGCGACGCCGTGCAGGCGCTCGTGTTCGGCGCCGATCATCCGGCGCGCGCGGCCGGCCGCATCGCGACCGTGCAGACGCTCGGCGGCTCGGGCGCGCTGAAGGTGGGCGCCGATTTCCTGAAGCGCTACTTCCCGGACGCGCAGGTGTGGCTGAGCGACCCGAGCTGGGAAAATCACCGCTTCATCTTCGAGCGTGCGGGCTTCACGGTGAACACGTACCCGTACTACGACGAAGCGACGGGCGGCCTGAAGTTCGACGCGATGCTCGCGGCGATCGACGCGCTGCCGGCGCGCAGCATCGTGCTGCTGCACGCGTGCTGCCATAACCCGACCGGTGTCGATCTCGACGAAGGCCAGTGGGAGAAGCTGATCGACGTGATCGAGGCGCGCGGGCTGCTGCCGTTCGTCGACATGGCGTACCAGGGCTTCGGCGCAGGCCTCGACGCGGACGCGTTCGCGGTGCGCGAACTGGCCCGCCGCGGCGTGCCGGCACTCGTCGCGAACTCGTTCTCGAAGAATTTCTCGTTGTACGGCGAGCGCGTCGGCGGCCTGAGCGTCGTCTGCGAGGATGCGGCCGCGGCCGAGCGCGTGCTGGGCCAGCTGGCCGGCGCGGTGCGCTCGAACTACAGCAACCCGCAAACCTACGGCGCCAAGGTCGTGGCGACCGTGCTGAACACGCCCGCGTTGCGCAAGCAGTGGGAAGAAGAGCTCGCCGCGATGTGCCGCCGCATCGCGCGGATGCGCCAGTCGATCCACGACGGCCTGCGCGACCACGTCAGCGGCGAAGCGCTGACGCGCTACGTGAAACAGCGCGGGATGTTCACGTACACGGGCCTGACCGAATCGCAGGTCGAAGCGCTGCGCGAAGTGCACGGCGTGTACATCCTGCGTTCCGGGCGCATGTGCGTCGCGGGGCTGAACGATTCGAACGTCGGCATCGTCGCGGACGCGATCGGCAAGGTGCTGAAGAGCGGCGTCTGACGGCGCGCCCGCGGGCGCACGATCGCATCGCCGAAACCGGCTGTCTCCGTCGTGGAGGCAGCCGGTTTTTTCTTGCGCGGCGGCGGCGCGGCGGTACGATGGCGCATCGAACGCATGATGAAGGAGCGGCATGGCTATTCGAATCGTACGGCTCGGCACGCCGCGCACGGCCGGCGAGGGCCTGCGGATCGGCACGGTGCGGCGACCGCCGCGCGGCGTTCCCAAGGCGGAATTCGCATCGCGCGACTACTATGATGTATGGCTGCCGACGCTGTCGCCGAGCCCCGAGCTGGTCGCGCAGGCGCAGGCTGCCGAAACCGACGCCGAATGGCGCGCGTTCACGCGCCACTTCCGAGCGGAAATGGCGCATGGTGACGCGCCGAAGGTGCTGGACCTGCTCGCCGCGTTGTCGGCGACGAGCGCGTTTTCGATCGGCTGCTACTGCGAGGACGAGCGGCGCTGCCATCGCAGCGTGCTGCGCGAACTGCTGGCGGAGCGCGGTGCGGCGATCGATGCGGATGCGGGCTGAACCGCCGTCGGGCGGCGCGACGGTGCGCCGCCGCGTGAGGCGCAGCGAACCGGTTGACGTGGGTCAAGCGTGCGGCGGCGTGGGCCGTTATGCTCACGTCATGAATCGTCCCGACGATGACAGGCGCACAGATGCAGATAGCCTTTCCACCAGAACCGCCCGAATATTGCGCACGCGATCTGGTCGTCGCGTTTTCGGCGCTCGTCGACGGCCGCTGCGTGCAGTGCGCGATCACGGCCGAGGCGCTGGAAGACCATTTCGGTGCGCCGTCGCTGCTCGAGCGGGATTTGCTGCATGCGTTCGAAGCGCACCGTTCGGCGATCGAGGCGATGGCGCGACGGATGCTCGACGAAATCGGCGGCCGGCCGGTGTTGCTGCACAGCGGTCACTTTCGGATGGGTGATTGATACCGCAGGAGGAGGCATGACACTGCAAGGCACGATTCATGAGCGCGACTGGTCGGTCGAGATCGAGACGCGGCGGTGTGAATCCGGCGAGTTCCGATGTCGTGTGTCGGTCGAGCATGGCACCGGGCCAGCGCGCTTTCACCACACGTTCGAGCACAGTCATGCGTACCCGACCGAGTACGAGGCGGCGATCGAAGGGTTGCGGGCCGGGATGACATGGATCGAAATGAAGGCGTCGCAGACATTCAACGTTTGAACCGTATCGTGCCGATGGACGGGCGAATGCAAAGCTGCCAGGGCAGTAATCGCCGCGGCCGTCATCGCGCTGCGTGAAGCAGGATCGTGCCGCGCGTGGGACGCCGAGGCACGGAGACACAGGAACAGGCAACGCCGTCGACGAGCGGCGACCGCGTCAGGAGAAGCGCCATGGGCGTGGGCATGCAGATCGTCTGCGTCGGATTCGCAGGTTCCGCTGCGCTGGAAGCAGAAGCGGCGGTGCAACTGGTGCGGCTGGAACGATTCCGCGCACGGCTGGAGGATTGCCGTCTGGTGATCGAATTGCGCCCGCGCGTGGACGGCGGCCAGACCTACGACGTGCGGCTCGAGCTGGCCATGCGCGGCCGCTCGCCGGTATCGCTGCCGAGCGGCACTGGCGACGACGTGATCGAGGTGCTTGGCCGCGTGTTCGCGCTGGCCGAGCAGACCCTGTCCGTATCACAGGCGGGCGAATCCGGGGCGGTCGTGCTGCATGCGGTCACGCCGGGCGCCACCGCGCAATGACGCGCGACGCGCCATGCGTCACACCTGCGCGAGCGCCTGCGCGTCGATGATCCGCACGCGCTTGCCGCGCGTCTCGACGAGTGAATCCCGATGAAACCGCGAGAACATCCGGCTGACGGTCTCGAGCTTCATGCCGAGATAGCAGCCGATCTCCTCGCGCGTCATCCGCAGGTTGAATTCCGATGCCGAATAGCCACGCGCCTCGAAGCGCGACGACAGGTTCAGCAGGAAATGCGCGACGCGCTGCTCGGCCGACATCGTGCCGAGCAGCAGCATCTGGCTCGACTCGCGGACGATCTCGCTGCTCAGCATCTGGTAGAGGAAATGCTGCATCGGCTTCATTTCGCGGCACGCCGCCTCGAGCGCGCCGAACGGGATGACGCAGACGACGCTGTCCTCGAGCGCGATCGCGTCGCAGCAGTGCTGGCCACCGCCGATGCCGTCCATGCCGAGCGTTTCGCCCGCGATCTGGAAGCCGGTCACGTGCTCGCGGCCGTCGCGATGCATCATCACCGTCTTGAACGAGCCCGCGCGCACGGCGTAGATGCTGTGAAATGGATCGTCGGTTCGGAACAGTGCGTCGCCTTGGCGAACCTGGCGCGTCGAACAGATGATCGCGTCCAGTCGGCCGTATTCGGCGGCGGTCAGGTGCGGCGGCAGGCACAGCGAGCGCATCAGGCAAGCCGAGCAGCGCGCGGCGGGGTGTTTGGCGCCGTCGTTACGTGAGACCGCGGGAAGCGGAATCGTTGGCCGAGGCGCGACGGATGGGGCGGCGGCGCAGGCGGTGGCTGTGGACATGAGTCACTCCGGCTCGGTCAGGGGCGGTGCGCACGAGCGCGCACCAGGGATTCGATGACGTGGCATGCGGCGTCGAATTCGGCGGTCTTGTCGAAGAAGTAGTCCGCTCCCGCCGTCGCACATGCCTCCCTGAATGCCGGCGCCGAATGGTTCGTCAGCACGATCGTGACGATCCGCGGCGCGGCCTTCGACAGCATCCCGATCAGCTCGAGACCGCTGCCGTCCGCGAGTCGCAGGTCGACGATCACGACGTCCGCGTGGCTGCCGCGGATGTGCGTCAGTGCGTCCTCGCCGTCTTCCGCTTCGCCGACGACCACGACGCCGCGGATCGCGCCGACGAGCAGCGCGATCCTTTGCCGGACGGCAATGGCGTGATCGACGAGAAACACCCGGAGTGCGTCGGCGGGTGACAGGCTGGCATTCATGCCGGCAGTATCCTGTCGCGCCGCCGAAAATGAAATCGGCCGAACTGGAAGTTTGTGTAGGCCGCCGCGACGCGTTGTAGGGTGTTTCCTACAACGCGCAGGAGAAAGAGGCGAGGCCGCGTGCCCGGCGACGCCGGGTGGGGCCCGCGAAGATGATGGCGGACCGAGGTCCGCCGCCGTGGAATCAGTCAGCCGCGCGCGCGTCCAGCGCGTCGCGAGCCGTGCGGCACGCGGCCAGATCCCACGCGGCGCAGCCGACCGTTTTGAACAGCAGCGGCCCGCTGCGCTCGAAGGCGCCGCGCAACACGTCGGCGAGCGATGCGACCTGCCGCCAGTCGACCTGCGCGACGATCAGGTCGCCGGCCTCGTGGCGCGCGCCGGCCGGGTCGTCGACGACGAGGCGGCTGTGGCGCACGGTGTCGGCGTCGATCTCGGCGGCATCCGCGGTGAACGCGCCGACGCCGACCACGAGGCGGCCTTCGCGTGCCGCTTCGCGATAGACGGGCGTGCGGCTCGTCGTCAGCGTGACGACGACGTCGATCGCATCGGGAATCGCGTCGCCGTCGAGCGGCACCAGTTGCGGCGCCTGCGCGCGGTGCGTGGCGCAGAACGCGGCCGCGCTGTCGGCGCGCGAGCCACGCACGTGCAGGCGCGCGTCCGGAAAGATCGCCGCGAGCGCTCCCGCGTGATTGGCCGCCTGCTTGCCGGTGCCGATCAGCAGGATGTCGCGGGGCGCGGCGCCGTGCAGCGCCTGAATGCCGAGCGCGGTAATGGCTGCCGTGCGGCGCCCGGTGACCGTCGGGCCATCGAGCACGAAGCGCAGCGCGCCCGTCGTCGCGTCGTACGCGCTCACCTGGCCGAGGATCGTCGGCAGTCCGCGCGCGCCGTTGCCAGGGCACACGTTCACGAGCTTGTGGCTCGCGAGGTCGCGTGCGCTCGACGGCATCGACAGCATCACGCCGCCCGCCTGCAGCGGCACGACCAGGCGTTCGGGGCTGACGATCTCGCCCGCCGCGTATTCGGCGACGGCGTGTGCGAGCGTGGCGAGCAGCGCGGGGTAGTCGAGCAGCGCGGCCGTTTCGGCGGCGTCGAACGCGGGAATCCGGGGGAGAGCGGTCATCGTATCGATCGGTTTCGTGTCGGTGGGCGTGGACGACGGGCGCATGCCGCGCTCGCCACGGAGGCTGCCGAATATCGAGACGGCAGTCATTCTGGATCAAATCTATACCAGTTGATCGTCGGCAGGCAAGCCGGAAAAACAAGCGGACCGTCAATTTTGGTTCTAATATCCGTCCAGATGGGCGTAGCGCACGCCGGCGCCGGTATCGCTCCGGTATAGTGCGAACCCGTTTCCCCGTCCACCACCCGCCCGGGCAGGAGCCCCAGATGATGTCCGCACGTCCCGAATCGCTCGAAGCCGGTTTCCGACCGTTGCAGATCTACGAACAGGTCGCCGAGAAAATCCGCGACGAGATCCGCGCGGGGCGCTATGCGGCCGATTCGAGGCTGCCGTCGGAGCGCGAACTCGCGGCGCTGTTCCAGGTCGGCCGACCGGCCGTGCGCGAGGCGCTCGGCGCGCTGCAGAACGAAGGGCTGGTGTTCACGAAGCGCAATTCGGGCACCTACGTCGTGCCGGCGCCGCTCGACGTGCTCGCGCAGCGCGGCGACACGCGCAGCGTGCCCGACGCCGACTTCAGTCCGACGTCGACGCTCGACGTGCGGCTCATCCTCGAGCCGGCGATCGCGCGCCTCGCCGCCGCGCACGGGCGCGCCGATCCCGTCGCCGAAGGCTATCTCGCGCAGATGGAAACCATCGCCGACATCGACGATCCGCAGCAGCGGGCGCTGTGGAACGAGAGCGACCGGCTGTTCCACCGGCAGCTCGCGTTGATGACCGGCGACGCGCTGATCGTGAAGATCGCGGAGGAAGTCGCGAAGACGATGGACCAGCCCCTGTGGAAGCGGCTGAAGGACGACGGCATCTACGACGCGGGCCGGATCCGGCTCTACGTGTCCGAGCACCGGCTGATCTACGAGGCGATCGTGTCGGGCGACGCCGATGCGGCCGCCTTCTACGTCGAACAGCACATTCTTCGTGTGCGGCGAGACATCACGCCGAAATGACCTGCATCACGTCGGTCTGGTCTTAAAAATGACCAAAAGCACAAAAATCATTTTGAAACTGCTTGCTTCATGACCACATGTGTCCTACATTGGTTTCACACAAACCAATCAGGAGACACCATGCGACACTTCGTTACCGCGCTCTCGGTGGCCGTTGCCGCCGGCGCGCTGACTTCCGCGCACGCGCAGGAAGTCGTGATGATCGGTCATTCGGCACCGCTGACCGGCCCGCAGGCCGCGAACGGCAAGGACAATGAAAACGGCGCACGCCTCGCCGTCGAGGAGCTCAACAAGGCCGGCGTGAAAGTGGCCGGCAAGACGGTCACGTTCAAGCTGGTGTCCGAGGACGACCAGGCCGACCCGAAGGCGGGCGTGCAGGTCGCGCAGAACCTGGTCGACAAGGGCGTCGTCGCGGTGCTCGGGCCGTACAACTCGGGTGTCGCCATTCCGGCGTCGCGCGTATACAGCAACGCGGGCGTACCGATCCTGCCGGTCGCGTCGAACCCGGCGCTCACGCGGCAGGGCTTCAAGAACATCTTCCGGATCGGCGCGAGCGACGAACAGCTCGGCGGCACGATGGCGACTTTCGCCGCGAAGACGCTGAACGCGAAAACCGCCGCCGTCATCGACGATCGCACCGCGTACGGGCAGGGCGTTGCGGAGCAGTTCATGAACGTCGCGAAGGCGAACGGGATCAAGATCGTCGACCAGGAGTACACGAACTCGTCGGCGACCGATTTCCTCGGCATTCTCACCAAGATCAAGGCCAGCAATCCCGACGTGATCTTCCTCGGCGGTTATGCGGCGCAAGGCGCGCCGATGGCGAAGCAAATGAAGCAGCGCGGGTTGCGCGCGAAGCTGCTCGGCGGCGACGGCATCTGCTCGGCCGACATGGGCAAGGTCGCGGGCGAGGCCGCGTCGATCGTCTACTGTGCGCAGGGCGGTGTCGCGCTCGAGAAGACGCCGGCCGGCCGCGAATTCCTGAAGAAGTACCACGATACCTATCACACGGACACGCAGGTCTACGGCGTCAACTACTACGACGGCATGAAGCTGCTCGCCGACGCGATGGTCAAGGCCGGCACGACCACCGACAAGGCGAAGTTGATCGCGCAGCTGGCGAAGTCGAACTACGCGGGCGTCGCGGGCACCTATTCGTTCGACGAACGCGGCGACCTGAAGGGCGCGCCGACCACCGTCTACGTGATCCGCAACGGCCTGCCCGAGCCGTACGCCAAGTAACCGTCACCGGACGGCGCCGCGGCGCCGTCCTTCGTTTTCACGCCTTCGATCCTCCATGAAAATTTCCCGATCCATTTCCACCGTCGAGGTCCATACCGGCGGCGAAGCGTTCCGCATCGTCACGAGCGGGCTGCCGCGCCTGCCCGGCGACACGATCGTCAAGCGCCGCGCGTGGCTCAAGGAGAACGCCGACGAGATCCGCACGGCGCTGATGTTCGAGCCGCGCGGCCACGCCGACATGTACGGCGGCTACCTCACCGAGCCGGTGTCGGCGAACGCGGATTTCGGCGTGATATTCGTGCACAACGAAGGCTACAGCGACCATTGCGGACACGGCATCATCGCGCTGTCGACCGCCGCGGTCGAGCTCGGCTGGGTGCAGCGCACGGTGCCGGAGACGCGCGTCGGCATCGACGCGCCGTGTGGTTTCATCGAGGCGTTCGTGAAATGGGACGGCGAACACGCGGGGCCGGTGCGCTTCGTCAACGTGCCGTCGTTCATCTGGCTGCGCGACGTGTCGGTCGACACGCCGTCGTTCGGCACCGTGACCGGCGACATCGCGTACGGCGGCGCATTCTATTTCTACGTCGACGGCGCGCCGTTCGACCTGCCGGTGCGCGAAGCGGCGGTGGAAAAACTGATCCGCTTCGGCGCCGAAGTGAAGGCCGCCGCGAACGCGAAATATCCGGTCGTGCATCCGGAGATCCCCGACATCAACCATATCTACGGCACGATCATCGCGAACGCGCCGCGCCATCCGGACTCGACACAGGCGAACTGCTGCGTGTTCGCGGATCGCGAGGTCGACCGCTCGCCGACCGGCTCCGGCACCGGCGGGCGCGTCGCGCAGTTGTACCAGCGCGGCCTGCTGGCGGCCGGCGACACGCTCGTCAACGAGTCGATCGTCGGCACGGTGTTCAAGGGGCGCGTGCTGCGCGAAACGACGGTCGGCGATATTTCGGCCGTGATCCCGGAAGTGGAGGGCAGCGCGCACATCTGCGGGTTCGCGAACTGGATCGTCGACGAGCGCGATCCGTTGACCTACGGTTTTCTCGTGCGCTGAGCGTCGCGTACGGCACCCGGTTGTACCAGGCTTGGCGCGCGGTTCCTTTACGGGGCGCGCGCCTTTTTTGTTGTAAAGATGCGCGATCCGGCGCCGTTCGCACGGGCCCGGGACTGCCGCGGGCCGGTGGGCCGCGCGAGTTTTGGTACGATGCAGCCTTTCCAGCAGATCCCCCACCCGCGTGAATCGCCGAAACGTGTCGTCAGTGCGTGACCTCTGTGCCAAATGGGGCGCGCGCGCCCAACCCGTCGCGGCCGCTGCCGCCGTGCCCGTCAAGCGTGTCCTGGCCATCGCCTGGCGCCATCTCCGTCATCCGACGCGCCGCAGCGTGCTGCGCGCGGCCGCCGCCGTGCCGGTGCTGTTGCTGCTGTACGTGCTGGTGCTGATTCCGTTCACGCCCGGCATCGGCGACATCCGCAAGGCACGCGTCGACCAGCCCGCGCAGGTGCTGTCCGCCGACGGCAAGGTGCTGGCGGAATTCAAGCCGTCGAACCGCGAATGGGTGTCGCTCAAGCAGATCTCGCCGCACATGGTCGACGCGCTGATCGCGACCGAGGACCATCGCTTCTACGAGCACCACGGCCTCGACTGGAAGCGCACGGCGTCGGCCGCGCTCCATACGTTCTCGGGCAGCCGCCAGGGCGGCTCGACGATCACGCAGCAGCTCGCACGCAACCTGTATCCGGACGAGATCGGCCGCGCGCCGACGCTCACGCGCAAGGTGAAGGAGGCGATCACCGCGCTGAAGATCGAGGCCGTGTACAGCAAGGACCAGATCCTCGAGACCTACCTTAACACGGTGCCGTTCCTGTACAACGCGTACGGCGTCGAGATGGCCGCGCGCACCTATTTCGACAAGTCGGCCGACGAGCTCGACGTGCTGGACAGCGCGACGCTCGTCGGGATGCTGAAGGGCAACAGCTACTACAACCCGGTGCTGAACCCCGAGCGCGCGCTGCAGCGGCGCAACACGGTGCTCGGCCAGATGGTGAAGTACGGCAAGCTGTCGCCGGCGCAGTTCGCGCAGTTGCAGCGCCGGCCGCTGCGCATCGATTTCGAGCGCCAGAAGGAACCGCCCGGGCCTGCGCCGCACTTCGCGCAGCAACTCCGCAAATGGCTGATCGGCTGGGCCGACCGCAACGACTACAACATCTACTCGGACGGGCTGGTCGTGCGCACCACGATCGATTCGCGGCTGCAGCAGATGGCGACCCAGGCGCTGACGCTGCAGGCGAACCAGTTGCAGGGCATCGCGAACAACGCGTGGGGCGGCCGCGACGGTTGCGGCACCGACAACGAGGTGTTCCGCACCTTCATGCGCGAGTCGCCCGAGTACAAGGCCGCGCAGGATGCCGGCAAGAACGATGCCGTCGCGATGAAGCAACTCGCCGCCGACCGCGGTTTCATGCGCGCGCTGTGCAAGGCGAAGACCGACGTTCAGGCCGGCTTCGTCGCGATCGATCCGCGTGACGGGCAGATCCGCGCGTGGGTCGGCAGCCGCGACTTCACCAACGAGCCGTTCGATCACGTCGCACAGGCGCGGCGTCAGCCGGGTTCGACCTTCAAGCCGTTCGTCTACGGCGTCGCGTTCGCGAACGGGATGAAGCCGGACGACACCTTCATCGACCAGGCGGTCGAGATTCCGCTGAAGGGCGGCGAGATCTGGCGGCCGAATGACGACGCGCCGCCGTCGGGCAAACCGATGACGCTGCGCGACGCGGTCGCGCTGTCGCGCAACCGGATCACCGCGCAGGTGATGGAGAAGGTCGGACCGGCGGCGGTGGCGCGGCTCGCGCGCGACATGGGCGTGCGCGAAAGTCCGCTCGAGCGCGTGCCGTCGCTCGCGCTCGGCACGAGCCCGGTGACGCTGAAGGAGATGGTCGCGTCGTACGCCACGATCGCGAACGGCGGGCTGTACCTCGAGCCGCAGATGGTGACGCGCATCGAGAACCGCCAGGGCGACGTGCTCGCCGAATATGCGCCGGCGCCGCCCGAGCGCGCGCTCGACGCCGAGACCGACAAGACGCTGCTCGGCGTGATGCGCGACGTGGTGACGCGCGGCACCGGCAGCAGCATCCGCACGCGCTTCGGCATTCGCGGCGACGTGGCCGGCAAGACCGGGACCACGCAGGACAATGCGGACGGCTGGTTCATCCTGATGCAGCCCGGGCTGGTGGCCGGCGCGTGGGTCGGCTTCGACGACGGCCGCGTGACGCTGCGCAGCGACTATTGGGGGCAAGGCGCGCACAGCGCACTGCCGATCGTCGGCGACTTCTTCCAGCGCGCGCAACGCGCCCGGATCGTCGACGCGAAGCTGAAATTCGATACCGAGCCGTCGCCCGGCTGGTTCGCGTCGGTGCGCGAACGCGTGACGGATCTGTTCGACGGGTGGTTCGGGCCCGAGCCGAAGCAGGCGCCGGCGCCCGTCAGAACGCAGCGTATCGAGCGGCAGCCGGAGGCGGACGCCGCCGCGGCGTCGGCCGCATCGGCTGCGTCGGCGCCCGAGGCGGCATCCGGCGGCATCGTCGAGGAGTGGGTTCCGGCGTCCGAGGTGGCTGCATCGGCCGCCGCGCTGTCGTCGGGCGCGTCGCAACCGCAGGCCGCGCAGCCGGCTGCGGCGGGAGGCAGCGCGACGCCTGCGGGCAACACGGGCGGCGGGGGCCTCGGCTCCGCCCCGGCCGCACCGTCGGCCGTACCGGCTCCGTCGGCGGCTCCGGCTCCAGCCCCGGCGCCGGTTTCGCCCGGTGCGACCAGCGGTTCGGAGTAACGAGACGTTCAGATTTCGCGCGATGCTGCCGTAATAACGTTGTCACGACAGCTCGCGCGGTCGCTCCGCGCCCTTCCGATGCGGCACATCACAGATCACGTCGCGCTCGCGCGCGATGACGTCCCCGCCGGCGTACCGCTCGGCTTCGATCTCTACGATGCGGGCGGCGCTGCGCTGCTGCCCGCCGGCACGACGCTGCACGATCCCGCGCAGCATGCTTTCCTGTTCGATCACTTCCAGCCCGTCCGCCGGCGCGATGACGCCGAGCCCGCCGTGCCGGCGCCCGACACCGTGCCGGGGGCCGCGCGCATGGGGCTGTCGGCCGGCGCCGCGATCGGCATCCGGCGGCGGGTTGGCGCGACCCGGGTGCTGCAGCGCTGCCGGTTGATCGGGATCGGCGCATCGGGTGCGCTGTTCGTCGAGCCGCAGCCGGCGGTCGTGCTCGACTTTGCCCGCGGCGACGACGTCGAGGCAGTTGCGATCGGCCGGTCGGCGGTGTCGCGATTCGGCGCGACGGTCGAAGCGGTGCAGTCAACAGGCGCCGCGCCGTTCATGGTGCTTTCTCCGCCGGGCTTCGTCGACCGGCTGCGCACGCGTGCGGAGCCGCGCGTCCAGGTACGGATCGCGGCCCGCTGCACGGGCGGGCCGGTGCACGCGGAGGGTATCGGGATCGTTCGCGATCTCAGCCTGAACGGGCTGTCGATCGCGCTCGACCGGGCGCTCGCGGCGGCCGGCGAGCCGTTGCACGTGCAGTTGCCGTATACGGATGAGGACCGTGTCGCGTTGCTCACGCTCGACGGCACGGTGCGCGCGGTGCATGCCGATCCGGCGGTGCCGGGCTGGGCGCTTCACCACGCGGCATTCGACGAAACGGCTGCCGACGACCGGATTCGCCTCAAGGCGTTGCTGTTCGACCTGTCCATGGGGGCCACTGACGCGGATCAGGTTCGCTGATGCCTTGAACGGGGCAAACCTGGCAACCGCGGCGCGGTTGTCCACCGCGCGGCGAGTCGATCCCCCGGGGTGAAAGCACGCTGCCGCATATTGGGTTCGGATGCGGCCATAATCCTCTGATGTTTCGACCGAATGCGTGGCAATTGTACGGATTCGGTCAACAGTGAATTTGCGATTTAAGTATTTACCCTGATAGGCAAGCCTCCTAGACTTCCATTCATGCGCAACGACTACCGAGTCCGAAGCGCCTGACAAAACAATCTGGAGGTAACGCATCATGAAATCGCTGATCAAGGCAGTTGCACTGGCCGCTCTGGTGGCCGCACCGGTCGTCTCGTTCGCCCAATCGAACCAGCAGCCGCTGACACGCGCGCAAGTGCGTGCCGAGCTGGTCCAGCTCGAAAAGGCCGGTTACAACCCGAACGACTGGATCAACTATCCGGAAAACATCCAGGCCGCACAGGCAAAGATCGCCGCGGCACAGAACACCGGTGCGCAGGCTGACGCAACGGGTTACGGCTCGAGCCCGGTCGCGTCGTCGCAGTCGGGCCAGCGCGTGGTCGTGCCGGCAGCAGCCGATCGTTCGTCGGTGTACTTCGGTCACTAAGCAAGCCGTTCGCCGCGCGGCCGCCGGGCCGCCTGCAAAGCCGTAGCGAAAAGCCCGCACTCGTGTCGAGTGCGGGCTTTTTTGCGTGCGCGGCAAGCGTGGCGCGGGCTGACAATCCATCGCGTGTGCGCTAGCATCGCGGTCGGCATTGCCACGCTGCGGCGGCCGCGACGGAGGTCGCGCCCATCGGCCGGCGAGGTCGCGCACCGAGGCGCGGCGGCAAGCCCGGCATCACGTTCCACGACTTCAACGAAAACAAACAGGAGCATCCATGCGTGTCTTGACCGGTCTGCTGTGCGCGCTGGCGCTGACGGCGAACGTTGCCCATGCGCAGGCGAATTGTGCCGACGCGACGGATCAGGCGGCGATGACGGCGTGCGCCGATCGCGCGTACAAGAAATCCGACGCGGACCTGAACCGCACTTACCAGGCCGTCACCGCGCGGCTGCGCGATGCGAAGCCGCTCGCGGAGAAACTCGTGAATGCGCAGCGCGCGTGGATCGCCTACCGCGACGCCGAATGCAACTTCTCCAGCGCGAACGCCGAAGGCGGCAGCGTGTATCCGATGGTCGTGTCGACCTGCCTCGACGATCTGACCAAGACGCGCAACGAGACGCTGAAGGGTTATCTGTCCTGCGAGGAAGGCGATCTGGCCTGTCCGGTGCCGGGGAAGTAAGGCCGTGCGACGTCCGGCTGACCCGCACGCCGCGCGGCCGGCACGGTGCGCCTAGACGTCGTCCGCTTCGTCGAGCAGCTTGTGCCGGATCGCGTAGCGGACCAGCGCCGCTTCGTGCGGCATCTGCATCTTTTCCAGAATCCGGGTCTTGTACGTGCTGACCGTCTTCGCGCTCACGCACAGCGCCTGCGCGATCTCGGTCAGTGTCTGTCCGGCGGCGATCCGGCGGAACACGTCGAACTCGCGATCGGACAGCCGCTGGTGCGGCAGCGTCTCGGCCGGTTCGTTCAGGCTCTGCGCGAACTGCTCGGCCATCGCGAGACTCACGTAGACGCCGCCCGCTGCAACCTTGGTCACGGCGCCGACCAGTTCGGCGCTCGCGCTTTCCTTGGTCAGGTAGCCCGACGCGCCGGCGCGGAACGCGCGCACCGCGTATTGCTGTTCCGCGTGCATGGTCAGCACGAGCACGCGCAGCGCGGGCTTCTCGTCCTTGATCTGCTTGATCAGCTCGACGCCGTTGCGGCCCGGCATCGAAAGGTCGAGCACCAGCACCTGCGCGGGCGTCGAACGAATCAGCGCGATCGTCGACGGCCCGTCGCACGCTTCGCCGGCGACTTCGAATGCGGTGGCGTTCTGGAGAATGTGCCGCAGACCGTCGCGCACGAGCGTATGGTCGTCGGCGATGAGCACCTTGATCATGTGAGGGTGGTTTCCTGTTGAACGGTGCCGAGCGGGAACGCGACCGTGATCGAGAAGCCGCGTGCGAGCGCGGTATCGATCGTCACGCTGCCACCCAGCATGTGTGCGCGTTCGCGAATGCCGATCAGGCCGAACGACTTGTCCTCGTGGGCGGTGCCGCCCGGTGCCGCGCCGCGGCCGTTGTCCGCGACGCGCAGCACGCAGAAGCCTTCCTCGATGTCGAGCCGCAGCGCGACGCGCGTCGCATCCGCATGGCGCGCGACGTTCGTCAGCGCTTCCTGGACGATCCGGAACAGCGTGGTCGCGCCGGTGCTGGTGAACGTGAGTCCGCCCGTTTCGATGTGGCGTTCGACGTCGATGCCGTAGCGGTTCGTGAAGTCGTTCGCCAGCCACTCGATCGCGGGCACGAGGCCGAGATCGTCGAGCATCACGGGGCGCAGATCGGCTGCGATGCGCCGCACCGACGCGACGGTCGCGTCGATCAGCCGGCGCATGCCCTGCAGTTGCGACAGCACGTCGTCGTCGGGTTGCGCACGGTTCGGCGTGCGCAGTTGCTGCTCGATGACCGACAGGTCCATCTTCAGCGCGGTGAGCTGCTGCCCGAGGTCGTCGTGCAGTTCGCGCGCGATGCGGGTCTTTTCCTCTTCGCGCACGTTCTGCAGATTCGCCGACAGCTCGCGCAGTTCTTCGCGCGACTGCTTCAGCGCATTCTCGGCGCGCTGCCGTTCGGTGATGTCGCGCAGCATCACCGTGTAGAGCTTGCCCGACGCGTCGCGGATCTGCGAGATCGACGCCTCGATCGGGAATTCCTCGCCGTTGCCGCGCAGCCCGAACAGCACGCGCTGACGGCCCATTTGCCGCTCGGACACGCCCGTCACGCCGAACTGGTCGACGTGCTTCGCATGCGCGGCACGAAACCGCTCGGGGATGAAGCGCGACAGCGGCGCGCCGATCGCCTCCATCGCCGATACGCCGAATACCTGTTCGGCCATCGGGTTGAAGATCACGACCGTCTGCTTCTCGTCGATCGTGATGATCGCTTCCATCGACGAACGGATGATGCCCATCATCCGCGCCTCGTTCAGGATGCCGCGGCTGCTGGCGCCCGTATCCGCGGTGCCGGCGCGGCCGCGCAGCAACGCATGGACGAGTGCCGCGAACGCGAACGACGCGATCAGCCCTGCGGCGAGCACCGTGCCCGCCGCGCGCTGCGCGCCGGTCGCGCTCGGGCGGCCGTCTGCGGAATAGGCGAGCGTCAGGACGGTCCCGCCGAAATTCAGCTGGTCGCTGCGCCGCATCAGGTCGGGCGATGCCAAAGCCTCGTCGGTCGTCGTCTCGGCGCTCGCGATCGGCCGAGGATCGTCGCCGGCGCTCATCCGCAGGTCGAGCCCGCGCTCCGCGTCGAGCGCGCGCTCGATCAGGCGATTCGGGCTCACCTGCGCGAACAGCACGCCGTCGGCGCCGGTTTCACGGGCGCCGGACTGTGCGGCGGTCGTGCGCGGTGAAGCCGTGGCGGGCAGGAACAGCGTGAGGGTGCGCGCATCGCGGGATGTGTCGTCGTCGGCCGAATGGATGCCGAGTGCGACATCGCCGGTCTGCAGCGCGCGCGCGAGGGGGGCCTGATCCGGCGCACCGAAGCGCACGCCGGCCGAGCTCGACGCGGGCGCGCCGAGCGTCGCCACCGCGAGCGGGCCGGCCGGCATCGGCGCGTGGCCGGCGAGGGCGCTGCGTGCCGCGGGCGACAGCGGCGCATAGCCGAACTGCCGGATCGGCGAACGCCCGCTGTCGAGCTCGAGCGTGTCGGCATACCGGCGCCATTGCTCGGGCGTCATCTGTGGCGCGAGCGCGAACGCGCCGCGCGTGCTTTCGAGCACGGCGACGGCGGCTTGCAGCTCGTGGCGCAGCATCGCCGTCACGTGCGTCGTGCGTCGCTCGAAGCGCGTATGGACGGCGCCTTGCCACTGCTCGCGAACGAGCAGCGCAACGCCGAGCGACAGCGCCGCGCCCGCGAACAGCGCAACGACGCCAGCCGCGAGCGGCTGGCGTAACATGGTCTGGAAGCGCGTGGGCCCTCGGGCGTCACGCGGCGGGGTTCCACTGGCGGTCATTCGATGGCCATTCTGGTGTCGGGGCCGCCCGTGGCACTCGGGCGGCGCGGTATAACCGGGAAAAATCGCACCGGCCGCGTGCGGCAACTATTTTCAAGATGAAATTGTGCGCGTTTTACACGTTTTTTGTAATAGGGTCAGTTAAAAATGAGATAGCCAGGCGGTGCAGCGGGCGTTCCGGCCGCGATTGACACGCGTCAACCGGTGCGTCCGCACGTGGGGCAGACTGTTCGGCAGGCGAGCCGGCATCGGGCCGGCTTGCGGTGACGGGGGCGTCGTTCGCGCGATGGGCGACGGGCTTCCGGTCGGAGGGCGGACCATGTACAAGCGGATTTTCGTCGGGCTCGATGGGGGCCCGAGTGCGCGTCTCGCGCTGAACGAGGCGATCCGGATCGCGGCGGCATCCGGCGGCGAGGTCACGTGCGCGTTTGTCGTCGAGCACCGGCCGCAGCTCGTCGACGTCGATGCGGGCTTCGCGGCCGAACACGATGGCGACGCCGCGGCAGCCGAAGCGGCGACGGTCGTGCTCGACGATGCGAAGGCGGCCCTCGCGCAGCGGCACGTGCCGGGCACCGTGCGCGCGCTCGACGCGTACGGGGAGGACATCGCCGCGGTGCTGATGCGCACGGCGGCCGAGGCCGGCGCCGATCTGATCGTGATGGGCACGAGCGGGCGGCACGGCCTGCGCCGGCTGCTGCTCGGCAGTGTCGCGGAATCGCTGCTGCGCGCGGCCGATCGGCCCGTGCTGCTGGTGCGCCACGACGAGCAGGCCGCGGCGCCGACTGCGTGACGACGCGGTGCGGCGTCGCGCCGTGAGCGGCGGGCAGGCGGCTGTCGCGCGGATGGCGGTGTGACGGCGGGTGCGGCGGTGCGTTCGCTGCATCGATCGACGTGCCGCCGATATCTTGCGCCGCTGCGTCGCTACGGTGTGATCGCGTAGCGCCGGTTGCGTCGCGTCCCGCACTTCTGGCAGCATCGGCCGGTGTTCGCTTCATCGTCGCGCGCCGCGTTCGGCGCGCGATCCAGTCGCCGCGTGCATGGCCGCGGCGATCGACGCAGCGGCACGCGACGTCGGCCGGTGGGGTTCCCGATTGGCCGGGCCGTGCGTCGCGTGCCCGGTTCAATCCTTCACCGACGTCATCCGCCATGCCGATCTCCGCCGCCGACCTGATTCACCAGTTCGATCTGCAACCGCACCCCGAGGGCGGCTATTTCCGGGAAACCTACCGTGCGGCCGACACGGTCGTGCGTCCGGCCGACGGCGCGCCACGCGCGGCGTCGACCGCAATCTATTACCTGTTGTGCGACGGCGCGTATTCGTCGTGGCACCGGATCCGTTCCGACGAGGTCTGGCACTTCTACGCGGGCGATCCGCTCGAAGTGTGGGTGCTCGACGAGCACGAGGGGCTGACGATCCACCGGCTCGGCAACCCGCTCACGCATCCCGGCACCGTATTCCAGGCGGTCGTGCCGGCCGGGCGCTGGTTCGGCGCGCGCTGCGCGTCGCCGGAGCACGTCGCGCTCGTCGGCTGCACGGTCGCACCAGGGTTCGAGTTCGCGGAATTCGAACTCGCGGACGCGACGGTACTGGCCGCCGCGTTCCCCGAATACGCGGAATACGTGGCGGGGCTCGCGCAGCGCCCCGACGCGTGAGCGCGGCGGCCGCCTCCAACCGTAGCTGTTCCGCGCGGACCCGGCCAAACCCGTTTAGAATGCACGACTGTGCAGGATCGGCCGCGGACGTGCCGCGGCGATCGCTGTCAGCCGTATCGACGGCCTCCCCCGTGGCACGGTCAGCATGTCTTTCAGGAGCGCCGCCGTGTGGCACTTTCCCATTGCGATTCCCTCGTCGCTCGGCCCGTGGGCCGTGTTCGCGAGCGTACTGATCACGCAGCTCGGCGTGCCGGTGCCGGCCGTGCCGATGCTGATTCTCGGCGGTACGATGGCGGCGATGGGGCAGGCGTCCTGGACAAGCATGTTCGCGGCGGCGATCGGCGCGACGATGCTTGCCGATTCGCTGTGGTTCTTCATGGGCCGTACGCGCGGCCGTCGCTTGCTGAACGGCCTCGTGCGATTCTCGCTGTCGCTCGACACGACGCTGCGCTTCGCGCGTAATGTATTCGAAAGATACGGCGCGCCGCTGCTCGTCCTCTCCAAATTCCTGCCGGGCCTCGGCCTCGTGTCGGCGCCGCTGCTCGGCACGACCGCGATCGGCATCGGCGTGTTCCTGTTCTGGGATCTGGCCGGCGCGTCGCTATGGGCTGCGTTCTGGCTCATCGGCGGCGCGGCCGTGCATGACCAGATCGTGCAGTTCGTGCTGTGGGTGCGCGCGAGCGGCGGTACGATCCTCGACGCGTTCCTCGCGATCTTCATCACGTTCCTGCTCTACCGCTGGGTGCGCCGCGTGCAATTCCGGCGCTACCTCGCGCAGGTGCGCATCTCCCCGCCGCAGCTCGTCGAAATGATGACGTCGAACGAGCCGCCGCTGATCTTCGATGCGCGGCCGCGCGCGATTCGCGAACGCGAGCCGTATCGGATCGCCGGCGCGGTGCCGGTCGATCTCGATTCGCCGGACCTGCTGGATCCGGAGCTGCTGAAGCGGCCGATCGTCGTGTATTGCGTGTGCCCGAACGAGGCAACGGCGAAGCGTCTGATCGCGAAGATGCAGCGCAAGAAGATGCTTCACAACATCAAGGCGCTGAAGGGCGGGCTCGACGCGTGGGAGAAGCACGGCTATCCGGTCGAGCCGCTGCCGGCCGATCTCGATTCATCGAGGTATTTCGTGCGGCCGGAGCATACGGCGCTCGCAGGCGAATACACGGTGCGGGCGACGTTGTCGAAGTAAATCGTGCGCGGGATTCCGCGCACATCCCGATTTCGCCTCCGATTTCACACTTTCGCGCAGCAGGGCCAGGCGCCGGCCAGCCTCGGTCGCGTGAACCGCAACGGTGTGCCGGTGTACGGCGTCGCCGTGTCGGTCGCGCTGCTGCTGATCGGCGTGCTGCTCAACTATCCGGCGCCGCAGCAGGTGTTCACCTGGCTGACGTCGGTGTCGACGTTCGGTGCGATCTGGACGCGGTGCGTGATCCTGATCGCGCAGATGCGCTTTCGCCGCACGCTGTCGGCCGACAGGATCGCGCGCCTGCCGATCCGCGTGCCGTTCTATCCGCTCGGCTCGTTCATTGCGCTCGGGTTTCTCGCGCTGGTCGTCGTGCTGATGGCATTCACGCCGGACACGCGTGTCGCGCTCGTGATCGGCCCGGCGTGGATCGTGCTGCTCGGCATCGCATACGCGGTGTTCTATGCGAACCGCGCGGGCGCGCCCGCGTCGACGAAGTCGTAAGCAAACCGGGCAAAAGTCGCCGCGCCGCGTGCTGAACGCGCGCGGCGGCGCATCGCGGCCCGCACGGGTATTGATCGCGATCATGCACGTGGGGGCCGGACGACATATGCTGTTTGAATCGCTTGTCCACGCTTCGCGTGGCCGTCCGCCGTTCCCTGCGACCGCGTCGGCCTTTCGTCCGCCGCGCGCAGCCGCCCGCGCGAAGCTCCGGTCGTCGTCCGCGACGACGCGTCCGCCAGGAGACCTTCGCCATGCAATCCAGCCCGACCATCCCGCCGCTCGCTCGAATTTCGCTGGCCGTCGACCTGACGCCGGAGTCGCTGGCCGCCGCGCGCTACATGCGCACGCTGCTGCGTCCCGGCATGCAGGTGCGCATCGTCTGCGCGATCGACAATCCGCGTCTCGTGCTGCCCGACATTCCGCGCGTCGACGCGCTGCTGACCTCGGCGCGCGAGGAGATGACGCGCGAAGCGCAGGCCACGCTCGAGCGCATCGCGGCACTGTTCGCCGGGAGCGGCGCGGAGATCGAACAGGTGATCATCGATACGTCGGTCACGGGCGGCACGGTGGCCGATGCACTCGCGAACGACACGTCGGCATCGCACGCCGACGTGCTCGTGGTCGGTGCCAATCCGCACCATGGACTGTTGCGGCTCGTCGAGGGCGCGGTGTCCGACACGCTGGCCTCGCGCGCACGCTGCGCGCTGCTGATCGTACCCGCCAACTACACGCGGCCGTCGGAAGGACCGCTGCAGCGCCTGATGTTCGCCGTGGACGGCAGCGAGCCGTCGCTGCATGCAGTGCGCGTCGGGCTCGGCTTCGCGGCGCCGACGACGCTGCTGTATGCGGCCTATGTCGTCGATCGCGCGGTTCGTCTGACGGATCTCGTGCCGGTGCGCGCGCTCGAGGATGCGTATCGCGCGGAGGGCGAGGATGCGCTGGCACGGATCGGCCCGCTGTTCCATGCAACGGGGAACCCGACCAAGCGCGGCATTGTCGAAACGCGGCCGACCAGCGACGACGTCGCCCATGCGCTGATGCGCGACGCGGTGCACTGGCATGCGGAACTGCTGGTGGTCGGCACGCACGGCCGGCGCGGCATCGCCGCCTGGCTGATCGGCAGCGTGGCGCGCCGGATCGCGCATCTCGCGCAGGTGCCGGTGCTGCTCGTGCGCGGCGCGGAATGAAAATCGCGACGCAATGGTGGCGAAGCGGACTTTCGTTGATCTGGATCAGAATCGCCGTGCGCCTCGCATGAGAGGGTGACAGAACGTCCGGGGCGGCGGGTTGCCCGTCGTCCGTGTGCGACGCGGCGATTCGACACGTCGGGTGCAGAACCGCGCGAACGGGCGCATATCCGACGCCGTTGTTCGCGCTTCAAGCGATTTCCGGAGTTGTGCCACGCAGCGCGTGGCGCATCAGCCGATCACGAACTCTCTGGCGCGAGGGTAGGCAGCCGACGGCTGCCTTGGAACGACGGACGGGGTGATTTTCACCCCGTCCGCTTCCTGGCCCCGTGCAGACTACTTTCCTCGCAGGTATTGTTTTGCTCGATGCCGCCGTGCGGAACGGCGTGTGGCGACACGCGATGTGCTGGCGCGCAGCGGTCGTTGCCGATTGGCGTGACAGCCTTCGTCTCCATCGCGCTGCCCCCGTGCCACATCGGCTGCGTTCGGCTTCTTTCGGCTTTTACACGCGGTGAGGCGCTCGCAGGTCGTGCCGACTGCGGGCGCCGCGGCATACGCGTGCGCGCCGACGCACGCCATGCAGCCGTCCTCGTCCGCCCGGCATGCGATTGCGCAACCGTGGCCAGCCGGGGCGCGTCTTTCGGCGCGGCCTCACGACGACCGGTGCGTCGGCACCGGCCCGCGCGCAGAGGGCGGCGGCGAAGCGCTGCAGCGCGAGCACCGACCCCGCGACACTCTGGTATTTCTCGCGGCCGATCTGCCCGTCGAGCGTGACGAGCAAGCCCGATTCGCGCGCGAGCGCGAGCAACGCGTCGAGATCGTCGGGCGGGCGGATTGCGACCGGCGCGGCAGTCGCGAACAGCATGCGCGTGCGCCGCTGTCCGTCCCGCGCCGGGAAGTTGCGATGGGCCATGATGGTCTCCTGCGCCCGACCCCGCGTGCCGGCTCGATGGCCGGCTGAGCGATGACCGGGTATGAACGCTTGGTTCATGATGTCAGTATCCGCCGGCCAAGCCGCGTTGCCAATCGGCGCGGGCTGAAGTCGCTGTCAGACATTGCGCGCGCGGTATCGGAATCCGCTGACACGCAGGGCCGACGATCGGTTGCGGTGGCGCAAGGCGGGCCGTCACGCGATGTGCGGCACCCCGACCCGGTGCATTCGAACAGACGAATCGCGGCCGGTGATCATCGCTTGACGCGGGATTTCGGCCGGTCTAAGTTTCCCGATGCATCGGCGTCGCGCGACGGTTCGTCGTACGCGCGATCGGCGGTGCCGCGCCTCGGGGGGCGTGGGCAATCCTTCCAGTCATTCGCGGGCCACGCGCGCCGCGAATCCTGCGCACGAGCCGATCCAGCGACGGATCGGCGCGGCGGCACGCGACGTGCCGTTGATCGCGCGCAAACACGCTTCGGCGCATCGCACGCCGGGCGGCTGTCCAGTCTTTAATCTTCCGGTAGGCTCATCTTCCTTTCGTTCCTCGACCGTCAGGAGCTCGTCGATGTCACAGGACAATCTGCTTGATGCTTTGAAGGCCGTCGCCGAAGAGCGCGCGATCGGCGCCGACCAGTTGCGCACGATGCTCGACGACGAAGTGCGGGCGTTGTCGTCCGATGCCCGCGTGCACGACTACATCCACGTGTTCGCGATCCGCCACCTGCGCGAACGGATGCGCAGACAGGACGAACTCGAGCGCGACACGCCAGCCAGTACGCCGAACCGGGAGCCGGATGCGAGTACCAGTCGGCGTCTGTAAGGAGGCCCGCCGCGGCCAGCGCCATCGACGCCGGGACCGCGGCCGACTGCCGACCGACGCCGACGCGCAGGCATGCCGTATCGGCAACCGCTGCGCGCAAGCGTGCCGCCAACGCCCCCGCGGCCGCCGGCGTTTTGCGTCATACGTTTCATCGAATCGACACAACGGCCTCAAGTTAGCGGCGCGAATGCCGTTTACCCGGTGAATTCGTCCACCGGGCGTTCGCGCTCCCTTACCGAGTCGTTGCCATGCTCTCGTCCCTCCGCACCCGCATTCTTGCAGCGTGCGTCGCCATCGTCGTATTCGCGCTCGTCGCCACCACGCTGATCAATTACTTCATCGCACGCACGTACAACGAAGATGCGATCGACCGCAACCTGAGATCCGTTGCCAGCGGCCACGTGGTCGGCATCGGCGACTGGGTCGCGACCCGAAGCCGGATGATCGCGTCGCTGCAGGACGCGGCGCTGTCGCCCGATCCGCTGCCGGTCTTCAAGCAGATGGCCGCGGCCGGCGGCTTCACGAACGTCTACGCGGGCTATGCGGACAAGGTGTTCCGTTTCTCCGACCCCACCGGCATCCCGCCCGACTACGATCCGACCGGCCGCCCGTGGTACAAGCAGGCCGCACAGGCCGGCAAGCCGGTCGTCACGCCGCCGTACGTCGATGCGGGAACCGGCAACCTGGTCGTCACGTTCGCGGTCCCGATCCTGCGCGACGGCGCGCTGAAGGGGGTCGTCGCGGCCGACGTCGCGATGGACAGCGTGATCGCGAACGTGAAGTCGATCCACCCGACGCCCGCGAGCTTCGGGATGTTGATCGACAGCAGCGGCCACGTCGTCGCGCATCCGGACGCGAAGCTCACGCTGAAGCCGGTCGCCGACGTGTCGCCCGACCTCGGCGGCATGGGCGCCGCGTCGCTCGCCGCGGCCGCCGCGCCGGTCGAAGTGCACGTGGGTGGCGACGCGAAGCTGGTGCGCGCGCAGGCCGTGCCGGGCACCGACTGGTACGCGCTGGTCCTGCTCGACAAATCGGAAGCGACGGCAGGGATGCGCTCGCTGCTGACAGCGTCGCTGATCACGCTGGTGGTGATCGTGGGCGTCGCGTCGCTGATCGTCGGCGCGATCACGGCAACCGCGTTCCGCCGGCTGTCGCAGGTGCGCCAGGCGATGGCGTCGATCGGCTCGGGCACCGGCGACCTGACGCAGCGCCTGCCGGCCGAAGGCCGCGACGAAGTCGCCGACATCGCGCGCTCGTTCAACAGCTTCGTCGACAAACTGAACGACGTGATGCGGCAGATCCGCGACGCGAGCGAATCGGTGCGCACCGCCGCGAACGAAATCGCCGCGGGCAACCAGGACCTGTCGTCGCGGACCGAATCGGCGGCGGCGAGCCTCGAGGAAACGGCTGCATCGATGGAAGAGATCACCGCGACGGTCGGCCAGTCGGCGGCCGCTGCCAGCCAGGCCGACGAACGGGCGGCCGCCGCGTCGCGCATCGCGTCGCACGGCGGCGTGGTCGTGTCGGACGTGGTGTCGACGATGGGGAAGATCGAGGAAGCGTCGGGCCGGATCGGCGACATCATCGGCGTGATCGACGGGATCGCGTTCCAGACCAACATCCTCGCGCTGAACGCGGCGGTGGAAGCCGCGCGTGCCGGCGAGCAGGGGCGCGGTTTCGCGGTCGTCGCGCAGGAAGTGCGCAGTCTCGCGCAACGCAGCGCGCAGGCCGCGCGCGAGGTGAAGGTGCTGGTCGAGTCGACGGTGGCGAGCGTGTCGGCCGGGTCGGGACAGGTGCGCCAGGCCGGCGACACGATGCGTGAAATCGTGTCGAACGTCGCCAATGTAACGACGATCATCTCCGAGATCACGCACGCGGCGAACGAGCAGACGCGCGGCATCCAGGAAGTGAACCGCGCGGTCACGCAACTCGACGAAATGGTGCAGCAGAACGCGGCGCTCGTCGAGCAGTCGACCGCTGCGGCGACCGCGCTGCAGACGCAGGCGAACGCGCTTGCGACGACGGTCGGGCAGTTCAAGGTCGCGTGACCTGCATCGCGTGATGCGGGCCGGATCGCTGCGCGCCACGCGCGCGGCGACGCTCAGCCGTGGCCGCCGTCGCGCATCAGCGCCAGCCGGTTGTAGAGCGTTTTCAGGCTGATGCCGAGCGCTTTCGCCGCTTGCGGCTTGTTGCCGTCGAAGTGCCGTAGCGTCGCCGCGATGAAACGCTGCTGCGCGTGGTGCAGCGTCGCGCCGAGCGGCAGCGCCATCGCATCGTCCGACGTATGGTCGGGCAACATCGTCGGCTTGGGCAGCGCGACGTCGATGCCGTCGTCCGCGAGGATGTACGCGCGCTCGATCGTGTTGTGCAGCTCGCGCACGTTTCCTGGCCACGAATACGCACGCAGCGCGGCGATCGCCGCGTCGGTCAGGCGCTTGTGCGAGTGGTGCCGCACGTTGAGCGCATCGACAAGCTCGTGCGCGATCGCCTCGACGTCGCCGTTGCGCTGGCGCAGCGGCGGCACGTACAGCGCGAACGCGGCGAGACGGTAGAACAGGTCCTCGCGCAGCCGGCCGTCGCGCACGGCTTCGGCGGGATTGTGACGGGTCGCCGACACGATGCGCACGTCGAGTGGAATCGACTCGGTGCCGCCGACCCGCACGATCGTGTTCGATTCGAGCGCGCGCAGCAGCTTCACCTGCAGCGACGCGGGCATCTCCGCGATCTCGTCGAGCAGCAGCGTGCCGCCGAACGCGGCTTCGAAGAACCCTTCGCGTTGCGCGATCGCGCCGGTGAAGCTGCCTTTCTCGTGACCGAACAATTGCGCTTCGGCGATGTCCGCCGGAATCGCGCCGCAGTTGACGGGGACGAATGGCCCGTCGCATCGCGCGCTCAGATCGTGCAGTCGCCGCGCGACGATATCCTTGCCGACCCCGCTTTCGCCGGCAATCATCACGCTGGCGCGGGTCGGAGCGATTTTCTCGATACGGCCGAGCAGCGTGCGCATCGCCGCGGAGTGGCCGGACAGCCGGCGCGCGTCGGCGCGTGGCTTCGGACGGTTTGCAGAGTCGACCATAGGCGTTCAGCGGGCCGTTTTGAAAATCGGCACCGCGCACTCCGTTCTTTGCAATATCTATCATCGACAGCGAAACCGCACGGAAGGTGCCGCGATTTAGAAATTTCCAATGTCGGGTGCGACGACGGAAGAAATATGCGATCGCTGGGGCACGATGCCGACAGGCGGCGGCCGATGCCGCCCCATGGTGCTTTTTTACAGCCGAGGTATGAAAAATCGAAACACGCCTGCCATCGCGTTCTCCGCAAACGCGACAGGCGGTTGAGCGACGCGGCGCGACGGCACGTGCAACCCCCGGCTTTGCCGCGAAGTCGCCAGGCGCCATGCGGCGGGTACGCGTGTTGCGAAGGCTCGTAGGCTCGCCCGGTCCGCTCGAGGGTATACCGTCGAGCGACGGTCGCAGGGCGATGCAGGGAAACGATGAAAACCTTTACCCGCGAGCTGTTTCGGCAGGGCGCATGGGTCGTGCTGGCCGTCGGGCTGGCGTCCGCGCTGCAAGTGTGGGCGATTCACGCCGTCGGCATGCGTGAACCGTTTGCACCGCTGCCTTTCTACGTCGGTGTCGCGGCCGCGGCCTGGCTGACGTCGTTCGGCGGCGGTCTGGCCGCGACTGCCGCGAGCGCGGCCGTGATCGGCGCGTTGTGGTGGCGCGATGTGCCGCTGCTCGCGCTGCTGACGCGGGCCGGCGTCTTCGTTGCGATTGGTTTCGTCGAATGCATGCTCGTGCTGGCCGTCAAGCCGCTGCTCGCGAACGACCGGCTGCGCGGAGCCGACGATGCCGAAGACGATGACGCGCGCCCGGCGAGCCGCGAACCGGCGCGCGCGCCGCTCGCACTCGACGACATCCTGCTGCGCCGCGTGGTCGACGCATCGCCCGACGCGATCGTCGGCGTCGATGCCGCACGGCGGATCACGAGCTGGAACCCGGCGGCGCGGCGCCTCTTCGGCATCGACGTCGCGGCGGTGATCGGACACGACGTCACGACGTTGATCGCGCCGCGCTGGCTGCGGCTGCATCCCGTTCCTGCGTCGTTCGCGAACGCGCGCGCGCCCACCGGCCCACTCGACATCCTGTGTGTACGTCGCGACGGTGGCCGCTTTCGCGCGACCTTCGCGGCAGCGCCGATCGTCGACGCGCAAGGCAACTGCACCGGCCTGTCGATGACGCTGCGCGAGGCGCACGAACGCCGCGACGAGCGGCGCGAACTGTGCTCGCTGCGCGGCGTGCGCGACGCGCGCGTGCAGGCCGACGAATCGAACCGGTTGAAGGACGAACTGCTGGCGACCGTGTCGCATGAATTGCGCACGCCGCTGAACGTGATCTACGGCTGGGTCGAGGTGCTGCGCAGCGCCGACGCCCAGGGCTTGGCGCATCAGGCGATCGACGCGATCGATCGGAGCGCGCGGTCGCTGTCGCGGATGGTCGGCGACCTGCTCGACGCGTCATCGTTCGCGACGGGCCGGATGCGGCTCGAACGCACGCCCGTCGACCTGGTGCGCGCCGTGAACGAGGCAGTGCGCGAGCTGGACGCGAGCGCGGAGGCGAACGGACTCGAACTGTCGACCGCGTGCGCGATGTCCAACTGCGTGATCTACGCGGACGGCGAGCGCATTCGTCAGGTGCTGTCGAACCTGCTGTCGAACGCGATCAAGTTCACGCTGCCGGGCGGCCACGTCAAAGTGTCGCTGACCCGGGCCGGCGCGCGCGTGCGGCTGTCGGTCGCCGATACGGGGCAGGGCATTTCCGCGGATCGCCTGCCGCATCTGTTCGATACGTTCAACCGGCCGGAAGGCGCGTCCGCGTCGCCGAAACGCGGCCTCGGGCTCGGCCTGTCGATCGTGCGCAACATCGCGCGGCTGCACGGCGGCGAGGTGGCGGCCGCGAGCGAAGGCGTCGGGCGTGGCACGACCGTGACCGTCATGCTGCCGGTGGACTGGCGCGCGGACGATCTGATCGGCCAGCCCACACGGCCGAGCGGGGCGTCGACGGCGGTGGCGCTCGACGGCCAGCGCGTGCTGGTGGTCGACGACGATGCGACGTCGCGCGAGAGTCTTGCGGCGGCGCTCGCAACGCTGGGTGCCCAGGTGTCGACCGCGCAATCGGGGCGCGACGCGCTCGACGCGGTCGCGCGGCAGCACCCGAGCGTCGTGCTGTCCGATCTCGCGATGCCGGACGGCGACGGCTTCTGGCTGCTCGACCACATCCGCCATTTGCCGAACGCCGACGGGCTTCTGCCCGTCGTCGCGGTAACGGCACACGCGGGCGCGGACCGGAACCGCGTGATGGCCGCCGGCTTCGACGCGTTTCTCGGCAAGCCGGTCGACATGCCGACACTGGCCAGCGTGATCGTCGACGTGGCGGCCGCCGGACGGCACCGCTGACGCCCGACGGCCTCCGCAACACCCGCCAGGAGGCGCGATGAAGAGATCGAACAACACGCAGCGCGACGACCCGGGAGGCAAGCCGGCGCGCTCCGGGCGCATGCCGCTGATCGTGCGGATCCCGTTCGCCGGAAATGGCTGCTTGCTGGTATCGGGCGTGTTCGCCGCGTTCTGCACGTCGGCATTCACGCCGGCGCATGCGCAGGCGCCGCCAGCATCGTCCGTTCATGTCGCGCCGGGCGTCGTCCGTCCCGGCGAGACCGCCGACGAGGCGGACATGACGCGGCGGCCGAACGGCATCGATGCGGAATTCGTCGACAAGGCAGGCATCGTCGGCAAGACGGCGCTGGAGGCGAGCCAGCTCGCGCTCGATCGGTCGTCGAATCCGGACGTGAAGGCCTTCGCGCGCCGGATGGTGGACGATCAGGTTCGCATGGCCGCGGAATTGCGCCGGCTCGGCGCGCAAAAGGGCCTGCCCGTGCAGACGCGCATGCTGGTCGATCCGGGGCTGACGACCCTGCGAACCATGCGTGGCGACGCATTCGACAAGGGTTACATCGCGCTGGCGGGACCGAACGCGCACGAGGCGGCGATCAGGCTCTACGAAGCCGAAGCGCGCAACGGTCACGACCCGCAGCTTCGCGCGTTCGCGGCAGACACGCTGTCGACGCTGAAGGCGCACCTGCGCGCCGCGCGCGCGCTCGAGCGTTCGATCGCGGCCGCGCACTGATCCGCACGGCGGCCGCGCGCGTCTGTCGCGTCGGTCAGTGGCGTCGCGTGCCGCTCTCCGGGCCGTTCGGAGACGCCTCGTATGGCGGCGAGTCGAGCGCCGTCTCGCCTTCCTCGATCAGCCAGTACGGCGACGCGCCGTAGTGCGCGTGCAGCGCCTCGGCCCACGCGGGATCGGCCATCGCCGGCCAGCGGTCCTTCTCGAAGCCCGGTGCGTCGCGCACCCGTTCGGTCGGAACGGGCAGCACGAAGCAGCGGCGCTCGACGTCGAGCGTCAGCACGTTCCACGGCACCGCGAGCAGCTTGTCGCCGATCCCGGCAAATCCGCCCGACGACACGACCGCGTACGCGATCCGGCCCGAGTGGACGTCGAGCATGATGTTCGTGACCTTGCCGATGTCGTCGCCGTCCATCGTCAGCACGCGATCGTTTTCCAGCGTGCCGGCGGCCATCACGTCCGGCCCCGGCCCGCCGGCCGAACGGCCGCGGTCGCCGACAATGCGCGCCTGTGTGCGCGACGGTCTGTCCGTTGTCATCGCTTTTCTCCTGGTCGAAGCGGCACGGCGCATACGGCGCGCGGGCTGCACGGATGGGGGGCGCTCAGCGGCGGCGCGGCAGGGACACGTCCTCGAGCGTATTCGCCAACTCGTCGCGTGCCGGGCCGCCCGCGCGCGTCGCGATGTCGCCGAGCGACACCATGCCGACGATCTGGTGGTTGGCGTCGAGCACCGGCATCCGGTGCAGCTGTATGTCGGCCATCCGCTGCTGCACGTCGCCGACGCCGTCGTCCTCGACGCACCACTGCACCGGCGCCGATGCGACCATTTTCACGGGGGTATCGGGCGGATGCCCGTGCGACAGCGCGCGTACCGCGAGGTCGCGGTCCGTCACGATCGCGACGAGCCCGGTGCCGTCGCACACCGGCAGCACGCCGATGTCGAAGCGCTGCATCAATTCGGCCGCATGGCGAATCGTGTCGGTGGGCGCGACGCACACCACGTCGCGCGACATGATTTCATTGACGCGATACATGAACGCCTCCTTCGTGAGCGAGACGATGCGGGAGCAGGACGCGTGCCGCGTTCAATCGACAGGTGCCGGACCTGCGCGGCCGTGCCACGGAGAAATTTGCCAGCCGGGTTGTACATCTTCCACGGCGGCAGCCGTGGCCGGGCCGCGCACTGCGCTCAGTGGCCGACGCCCGTCATCACGACGATGGCGAGCACCAGCGCGCTCTCGATCGCGGCCAGCGCCGCGACGCCCGCGGCACCGCTGACTTCGTGCCATGCACGTTCAATGCGTTTCATCGGTTCGCTCCGGTTGAGCCGGCCCGTTGCCGCGCTGCCGCGCATCGCGGGCCGGGTGCCGCCGTCAGCCGTGATCGCGGGGCGGTGGCGGGGCGTCGGGCGCGCGACGTTCGCGCTCGCCTGACGGCCTGGCGGGGTCGATGCGGGTTGCGCCGCCGACGGCGGGCGGATCGCTTGCCGGGAACGTCTCCTCGAGCCCTTCGTCGATGCGTTCCTCCGTCTTGTCTTCGGACGGCTTGCGCGACGTGGCCAGCGGGAGCGGGCCGGCAGCCGGTGACACGGCGTTGCGGCTGCCGGGGGCGGATGCGGTCATGATCGAACCTCCTTACGGGTACGAGGATCGCAAGCGCCGTGCCCGCGCGGCGCGGGCGGCATGACGCTTGCAGTCGTCGAGGCGGCCGGGCGGGCGACCATTCGGGCTGCCCGCAGCCGGTATGGACGAGAGGACATCGTGATGATTGAACCCAGGGAAAGGATACGTTACGACGCGAGCGTGTGTAGCGGCGATTTCCGTGATGTGCGCGAACGGTTCGACACATGCGCGGCGGCCCCGCCGGGCAGGCACATCCGTTGCGCGTGCTCGCCACGCCAATCGACACGCGCGAGCCGCCGCGCAGGAGTGACATGAGCACGCAATCCATGCTGCACCGTCCCGAGCCGACGCCCGACGTCGATCCCGACCCGGCGCTGCCCGAGCACGACGATCCGTTCGATCCGCCCGTGCCCCCGGGGCAGCCGCTAGGCGATCCGCCATCGCAGCCGCCGCCGATGCGAATGCCGGGCGGGCACAGCCAACCACGGCCGGCCGCGCGAACACTGAAAGGAGGACCATCATGGACATTCACGTGCAATCGCCCGACAAGCGCGCGATCGCCCAGGTGCTGGGCCGTTATTTCGAGTCGCGTTCGCTGCGCTATCACATCGAGGAGTTGCCGGGCGGCGTGCTGCATATCGGCTTTCGCGCGAGCGGGCACCCGGTCGCGGTCACCGTGTCGTTCGACGACACCGCCTACGACACCTACACGCACTGGGACGCGAGCCAGAAGCAGCTCGCGCTCGGGCGTCTCGCCGACGGCTTCTCGCGCATGATGGCGAAGCGCAGTCCGGCCGCGCTGGCCGGCGACTATTACGTCGAGCGTTTCTGATTCCGCAATCCTGCACCGGTTCATGCCGGAAATCGGCAAAGTGCCCGTGCTCAACGGGCGCTTTGCGGCTTCGCCGCGCGTCGCGTAGGATGATGACAATTCAGCGCACGCTACGTTCGCGCCGTCGGCTGCCTGCCGTTGCAGCCGATCGGGATGCGACGCGCTTTCCCTTAGGTTCGTTTCGTGCAACCGACGGAGATCGCCTTGATGACCGTTGCCCGCCCGTTGTTGTCGCCCGGCATCCGCCGGGTCGTGTCCGGCCTGTCGGCCTTCGCCGTGCTGGCGGCGGCAGGTGCCCGCGACGCGTCGGCGCAGACGCCTTCGCCGCTCGGCGAATGGCAATACTCGGCAGGCGTCCCGCTGCAGAAGCTGTTCAGCCCGACAGTTCCGACGTGGCAGGTCAGCGTGGGCGCGGCGATGACGCTCCAGCCGCGCTACGCGGGTTCCGATCGCTACCGCGTGATGGGCGGCCCGAATGTGGACGTGCGCTATCGCGACCTGTTCTTCCTGTCGACGGGCGAGGGGCTCGGCGCGAACGTGCTGCGCGGGCCCAACTGGCGCGTGAGCCTGTCGGTGGGCTATGACCTCGGGCGCCGCTCGGCCGACGACCTCGACCACCTGAACGGGCTCGACAACATCAACGCGGCGCCGGTGATGAAGCTCGCGGCCGATTACGTGATCTCGAAGGATTTTCCGCTCGTGCTGCGCGCCGATGTTCGGCGCAGCATCGGCGGCTCGAACGGCTGGATCGGCGATTTCTCCGCGTACATGCCGATGCCGGGCAGCAACGAGCACTTCTTCTGGTTCGCCGGGCCGACGGTGTCGTTCGCCGATTCGCGCTACATGAACAGCTGGTTCGGCGTGAACCCGGGTGCGTCCGCGCGTTCGGGGCTGCCGACCTATTCGTCGGGCGCGGGGATGAAGTCGTTCGGCGCCGGCGTGACGATGGTCTGGTTCGTCAACAAGCACTGGTTCGTGACCATGGACGGCGCGATCGAACAGCTCGTCGGCCGCGCAAGGCGCAGCCCGATCACGCAGCAGTCGACGAACGGCGTGTTCGACATGTCGGTGAATTACCAGTTCTGATCGGATCGGCGCCGGAAAGGCGGCCGGAAGGGGCCGCGGCATGCAGCATTTTTCGTCACATTTGATATGATTCCGACCTGTACAAACGTACAGTGATCGATCCCCGTGACGCCTGCATCGCCGACGCCCCCGGCGTTTTACTACCTGACCAATTTCGAACGCGCGCTGGCCTGGCTCGGCGAGCGTTACGACGACCTGCTCGATGCGCGCGAACACGCGTTTCTTCGGGATTTCGCACAGTTGCCAAAAGTGTCGCGCGCGTTGCTCGTGCGCATGCTGATGCGCAGCGGGTCCGACTTCCGTGCGAGCAAGCTGGTGTATGACGAGATCGGCAGCACGCTCGACGCGGCCACGCCACTCGTCGAGCTCGGCTGGGTCGATCCGGCGCCCGCGCTCACGCTCGACGAGCTGTTCGCGCTGTCGACCAAGGCCGATCTCCTGAAGGTGTTCCCGTCGCTCGGCGCGCACGCGGGCGAGCGCAAGCCCGACTGGCTCGAGCGGTTGCGGCCCGCGCACGACGTGGCGCAGCCGCTCGACGCCTGGTGCGCGCAGACCGACGATCGCGTGCTGCGCGTGACGGTCGGCGCGCTGTGCGACCGGCTGCGACTGATGTTCTTCGGCAATCTTCATCAGGACTGGAGCGAATTCGTGCTCGCCGATCTCGGCGTGTTCCAGTACGAAAGCGTGCCGTTCGCGCCGTCGTCTCGCGCGTTCCAGCAGCGCGACGACATCGAGACGTATCTTGCGCTGCAGACCTGCCGCGAAGCACTCGATGCGTGGCCCGACGACCTGCCGTTCGACGCTCTGCTGCAGGCGATCGACGCGGTCGGCTGCGTGCAGCCGTGGCTCGCGACGCGCCGCGCGAAGCTGCTGTTCACGCTCGGGCAGACCTGCGAGCGCCGCGCCGACTGGACCGCCGCGCTGGACGCGTATGCGCGCAGCGCGTGGCCGGGCAGCCGGCACCGGCGCATTCGCGTGCTCGAACGCTGCGGACGCGACGACGATGCGCTCGCGCTGGCGCTCGAGGCGCGCAGCGCCTTCGAAAGCGACGAGGAGCGTCAGCGCGTCGAGCGGATGCTGCCGCGCCTGCAGCGCCGTCTCGGGCAGCGGGTTGAACGCGCGGGCAGCGCGCCTGACGTGCCGCGCGAGACGCTCGTGCTTGCGCGCCCCGACGCGTTCGTCAGCGTCGAATACGCGGTGCGCGACCACCTTGCACGGCCCGACGCGCCGGTTCACTACGTCGAGAACACGCTGATCAATTCGTTGTTCGGGTTGCTGTGCTGGGAGCCCGTGTTCGCGGCCGTGCCCGGCGCGTTCTTTCACCCGTTCCAGCGCGGCCCGGCCGACCTGCACGCACCCGATTTCGCGGTACGCCGCACCGCCGCCTTCGCCGGCTGTTTCGCGCAACTCGATTCGGGCGCGTACCGCGACACGATCCGCCGGCACTACGCCACGAAGATGGGGTTGCAATCGCCGTTCGTGTTCTGGGGCGTGCTGACCGACGAACTGCTCGACGAGGCGCTGGCATGCCTGCCGCCCGAGCACCTGCGGCTGTGGTTCACACGCCTGCTCTCGGATATCCGCGGCAACCGCTCGGGGCTGCCCGACCTGGTCCGTTTCTGGCCCGGCGAGCGGCGCTATGAACTGATCGAGGTGAAGGGCCCCGGCGACCGGCTGCAGGACAACCAGACGCGCTGGCTCGCGTACTGCATCGCGCATGCCATGCCGGTGCGCGTCGTCGATGTCGAATGGGCGGGCGCGGGCGAGGGCGTCCGGCAGGACGAAGCGGCGGGGTTGTCCGCATGAGCTATGTCGTCGCGGTGCGGGCGATGTGCGAGTTCACCGCGCGGCGCGGCGATCTCGACTTGCGCTTCACGCCCGCGCCGACCGCGCTCGAAGGCATCGCCGGTCACGGCGCCGTCACGTCGAAGCGCGGCGCACGCTATGAAACCGAGATCGCGCTGACCGGCACGTGGGGCACGCTGACCGTGCGCGGGCGCGCGGACGGCTACGATCCCGTCGCGAACCGGCTCGAGGAGATCAAGACCTATCGCGGCAGCCTCGACGCGATGCCGGCCAACCATCGCGCGCTGCACTGGGCGCAGGCGAAGGTCTATGCGCACCTGATGTGCGACGCACGGGGCCTCGCGGAAATCGACGTCGCGCTCGTGTATTTCGACATCGTATCGGAGCGCGAGACCGTGCTGACGGAGACGCTCGGCGCAAGCGCGCTCGCCGCGTTCTTCGCCGAGCAGTGCGCGTGCTTCGTCGGCTGGGCCGAGCGCGAGACCGCGCATCGCGCGGCTCGCGACGCGGCGCTGCGTGCGCTGACGTTTCCGCACGGGCAATTCCGCAGCGGTCAGCGCGAGCTGGCCGTATCCGTCTATCGGGCGGCGCGCGACGAACGCTGCCTGATGGCGCAGGCGCCGACCGGCATCGGCAAGACGCTCGGCACGGTGTTCCCGCTGCTGAAGGCATGCGGCGAGGGCGAGCTCGATCACGTGTTCTTCCTGACCGCGAAGACGCCTGGCCGGGCGCTCGCGCTCGAAGCGGCGACCACGCTGGGCGCCGGCACGCCGGCGCTGCCGCTGCGCGTGCTGGAACTCGTCGCGCGCGACAAGGCGTGCGAGCATCCGGACCGCGCGTGTCACGGCGAATCGTGCCCGCTCGCGCAAGGCTTTTACGACCGGCTGCCGGCGGCGCGCGACGCGGCGATCGCCACCGGGCTGCTCGATCGCGACACCGTGCGCGAGGCGGCCCTCGCACACGACGTCTGTCCGTACTACCTCGCGCAGGAGCTTGCGCGCTGGTCGGACATGATGATCGGCGACTACAACTACTACTACGACGGCAGCGCGATGCTGCATACGCTCGCGCAGCAGAACCAGTGGCGTGTCGGCGTGCTCGTCGACGAGGCGCACAACTTGCTCGATCGCGCCCGCAAGATGTACAGCGCATCGCTCGACCCGTTCGCGTTCGCGGCCGCGCGCGAGGCCGCGCCGGCGGCTCTGCGCAAGGCGTTCGACCGGCTCGCGCGCGCGTGGGGCACGCTCAATCGCGCACAGGCCGAGCGCTACGCGGCGTATCCGGAGATTCCCGGCCCGATCGTGACGGCCGTGCAGAACCTCGTCGCGGCGATCGGCGAACACCTGACCGATGCGCCGCGTGCGAACGGCGACGCGCTGTTGCGCTTTCATTTCGAGGCGATCCAGTTCGGTGTGCTCGCCGACGCGTTCGACGGCGCGTCGATCTTCGACGCGACGCTGCACGGCGAGCCGTTGTCGCGCCAGTCCGGGCTCGACGGCGTCGCGCCAGCCGCGCGCCGGCGCCGCATCCAGTCGACGCTGTGCGTGCGCAACGTGATTCCGGCCGGCTTTCTCGCGTCGCGTTACGAAGCCGCGCGCGCGACCGTGCTGTTTTCCGGCACACTGAGCCCGTTTCATTTTTATCGTGACACGCTCGGACTGCCGGCCGACACGGGCTGGCTCGACGTCGACGGGCCGTTCCGCGCCGAACAACTGACCGTGCGCGTCGCGAGCCACGTGTCGACGCGCTGGCGCGACCGCGACCGTTCGCTCGAACCGATCGTGGACCTGATCGCCGCGCAGTATGCGACGCGGCCCGGCAACTACCTCGGTTTTCTCAGCAGCTTCGACTATCTCGGGCGCGTCGTCGCGCTGATGCAGACGCGCCACCCGGACGTGCCCGTGTGGGCCCAGGCGCCCGGCATGGCCGAAAGCGAGCGCGACGCATTTCTCGCACGCTTCGACGCGAGCGGGCGCGGGGTCGGCTTCGCCGTGCTGGGCGGGGCGTTCTCGGAGGGCGTGGATCTCGTCGGCGAGCGGCTGATCGGCGCGTTCATCGCGACGCTCGGGCTGCCGCAGGTCAACGATGTCAACGAACAGATGCGGCGCGCGATGGATGCGCGTTTCGGCAACGGATACGACTACATGTATCTGTACCCGGGTTTGCAGAAGGTCGTGCAGGCGGCCGGACGCGTCATCCGCACCGAACACGACGAGGGCGTCGTGCATCTGATCGACGATCGTTACCGGCGGCGCGAGGTGCGCGATCTGTTGCCGCGGTGGTGGCAGATCGGGTGATCTGCCGGACGGGCGTCGTGCGCCCGCTTGCATGAATCCCTAAAGCACGTTCAGCATCGCGAGGGCGGCTTCCTGCAGATGCGGCAGCACGCGCCGCACGGCCGCGTCGGTCGACTCGGCACCGATCGGCATGTTCGTGCTCAGCGCGGCGACGACTTCGCCGTGTCGGTTCTTCAGCGGCACCGCGATGCCGCGCACGCCGACCTGCAGTTGCTGTTCGATGACCGCGAAGCCCGCGTCGCGCGCGTGATCGACCTGTTCGAGCAGGCGTGCCTTGTTGGTGATCGTGTGTGGCGTAAACGGTGCGAGCTCGGTGTCGTCGAGCCACGCGCGGACGGCCTCGCGATCCGGATGATGCGCGAGCAGCACGACGCCCGGCGACGTCAGCGGGGCGGGCACGCGCGCGCCGAGCACGAAGCCGGTCGTCATCACGCGCGACACGCCGTTGCGGGCGATGAACACGAGCTCCCAGCCATCGAGCACGCTCACGTACGCCGATTCGTTCAGCGACGCGCTCAGTTGCTGCAGATACGGCTGGACCGTGCGCGGCAGGCGCGCCGAGTCGAAGTACGACCAGCCGACCCGCAGCACGCGCGGCGTGAGGCCGTACAGCTTGCCGTCGGTGTACACGTAGCCGAGCGATTCGAGCGTCAGCAGGTAGCGTCGCGCGGCCGTGCGCGTGAGACCGGTGCGGGCAGCCGCCTGGGTGGGCGTCATTCGTGCATGCTGGCTGTCGAACGCTTCGAGGATCATCAGGCCCTTTTCGAGGCCGGCAATCCAGTCGCGTCGGTCGAGGTCGGGCTTTTTCATCGTCGGTGGCGCACGGGTGGGCGCGCGGTGTTCGCGCGGGAATGGGCGATTATCGCGCAGATCCAAAATCGTGCGAAAGCAATGAACGGACGGGCGATGGGTGACGAGGAGGGGGAATGTACCGGGCGCCGACGGTACGGCCGGTTGGAGCTGGTGGCGGCGACACTGATTGGTCGGGGCGGACCGGCGGATTGTCCGGGGGGCCGATGAATGCGGGGCGGACAGGATACGCGGCGCGGACATCGTCCACGCCGCATCCGGATCGACGTTACTCGCTGCTCGTCCACTCGACGTTCGCACCGACCGAACGCAGATTTTCGACGAAATGCGGGTGCGCGCGCCGGATCGGCAGCGCGTTCATGATTTCCGAGCGGCCTTCGATGCTCGCGGCCACCATCAGCAGCGCGATCGCGACGCGGATGATGTACGGGCTCTCGACGCGCGCTGGCGTCAGCTGCAGCCCGCCGAACGTGATCAGCCGGTGCGGGTCGGACAGCAGCACGTGCGCGCCGAACTTCGACAGTTCGCCGGACCAGCCGAGCGCGCCGTCGTAGACCTTGTTCCAGAACATCGCGCTGCCTTCCGCACGCACGCCGAGCGCGATGAAGATCGGCAGCAGGTCGACCGGCAGGTACGGCCAGGGCGCGGCTTCGACCTTGGTCAGGATGTTCTGCGTGAACGGCCGCCGCACGCGCAGCGGGCCGTCGCGTTCCGCGCGCGACCAGCCATCGCGGTGCGTGACGTGCACGCCGAACTTCGCGAACGTGCGGTCGATCAGCGGGAAATGCTCCGGCGACGAGTTGCGCACGGTGATGTCGCCGCCCGTGATCGCACCCAGCGCGAGGAACGTCGCGATTTCGTGGAAATCCTCGGCGAAGCGGAATTCGCCGCCGCCGAGCTTGCCGCCGCCCGTCACGCACAGGCGCGACGTGCCGATGCCTTCGATCGCGACGCCGATCATCGCGAGGAACTGGCAGAACTCCTGCACATGCGGCTCGGAGGCCGCATTCATCAGCGTCGACGTGCCGCCTGCCGCCGTCGCGCACAGCGCGAAGTTTTCGGTGGTCGTCACCGATGCGTAGTCGAGCCAGTGATCGTTGGCCGTCAGCGGGCCGTCGGCACGGACGATCAGCGAATCGGGCGTGCGCTGGATGTGCGCGCCGAAGCGCTCGAACACTTCGACGTGCGGATCGATTTCGCGCACGCCGAGCGTGCAGCCCTTCACGTCGTTCTCGAGACGCGCGACACCGAAGCGCGCGAGCAGCGGCGGAATCAGCATGATCGACGAGCGCATCGCCTCGGGCAGGCGGTGAACGGCCGGGTCGAACGTCGTGTTGCGATGGTGGAGATCGAGAATGCCTGTCGTGAAGTCGACCGACACGTCGCTGCCGAGCGTGCGGAAGATGTCGAGGATCTTGCGCACGTCGGTGATGTCCGGCACGCCGACGAGGCGCAGCGGCTGATCGGTCAACAGGGTGGCGCACAGAATCGGCAGGACGGCGTTCTTGTTCGCGGACGGCTTGATGTCCCCGCGCAGCGGAGTGCCGCCGTGGACGATGAGATTCGACATGATATGGGGGCGTATCTGTGACTGACGTAGGCCCATATGATGCCATTGGTCGGCGGGTGGCGTGGAATGTTCAGAGGGGAAAAGGGGCTTCTGCCCGCGGGATTGACCGTGTTTGACGTTGGGCGGGGCGCGATTCCCTTGCCCGGTCGGAGATGGCAGTCGGTGCGGAAATGGCCGGCGCGGATCGCGGCCGGCCATTCGGTCATAGCCTCACTGCGCCGCCCGCATCCGCGCGGCGACCACCAGCGAGATCAGGCAGCCCACCGCGAGATAGCCCGCGACGAGGTGCCACGAACCGCCGGCCACGCTTACCAGCGCCACCGCGATGAACGGCGTGAACCCGCCACCGACGACGCTCGCGAACTGATAGCCGACGCCCGCGCCGCTGTAGCGGTATTCGGCGCCGAACAGTTCGGTGAACAGCGGCTGCTGGACGCTCACGACCATGTCGTGCGCGGCATTCGCCAGCAGGATCGAGAAGACCACGATCCACGCGATCGAGCGCGATTCCAGCGCGACGAAGAACGGCACCGCCGACGCGAGGCCGATCACCGCGCCGATCAGGTAGATGCGGCGCAGGCCGAAGCGGTCGGCGAGCCACGCGAAGCACGGGATCGTTACGCAGCTCACCGCACCGACCAGCAGGCCGATGTTCAGGAACAGGTCGCGTGACATGCCGAGGTTCGACGTGGAATAGCTGAGCGCGAACGCGGTGACGATATACATCGTGAACAGCTCGGCGAGCCGCAGCGCGACGATCAGCAGGAACGCCTTCGGATGGCGCGTCAGTGCCTCCAGCACCGGCAGGCGGAGCTTGCGGTTGCCGTGCTCGACCTTCTCGACGAACTCCTGCGACTCGTCCATGCTCTTGCGGACCCACAGCCCGATCAGCACCAGCACGATGCTGAACACGAACGGCAGGCGCCAGGCCCAGGCCTTGAACGCGGCTTCGCCGAGGGTATGGCTCAGGATCGACACGATGCCCGTCGCGAGCACGAGCCCGACGCCGTAGCCGACCTGCACGCCGCTGCTGTAGAACGCCTTTTTTTGCTTCGGTGCGCTTTCGACGGCCATCAGCGCCGCGCCGCCCCATTCGCCGCCCACCGCGAAGCCTTGCAGCGCGCGCATCAGCACCAGCAACACGGGCGCCCACCAGCCGATCGACGCGAAGGTCGGCAGCAGGCCGATCGCGACGGTCGACAGCCCCATCAGCATCACGGTCAGCACGAGCATCCGCTTGCGGCCGAGCCGGTCGCCGTAATGGCCGAACACGACACCGCCGAGCGGGCGGAACAGGAAGCCGACGCCGAAGGTCGCGAAAGCCGCGAGCGTGCCCATGGTCGGGCTGACCTTCGGGAAGAATTCGGAATTGAAGACGAGTGCGGCGACGATCCCGTACAGCAGGAAGTCGTACCAGTCGACGACGGCGCCGACGAAGCTGCCGATCGCGGCCTTGCGGGCCTGGCTGCGTGCGCGGGCGCCGGCAGCGGCGTCGAGGGTGGCGAAGGTTGTGGTCATGGTGGTGTCTCCTGGCACGGCGCATCGTGGAAGCGTGGCGGCGCCGCGTCCGATGCTGCATTGAAGTCGATGGGTGAACGGAGAATAGGGCGCGCGCCGCACGGCGGCAATTGGCCGATCGGTCACAGTGCGCGATTATCGTTCAGTTGTGTGCGATTATCGAACGATTTTCGGGTTTGCACTAGGCGCGACACCAATATCCCGTTCAGCCAGGGTGTGCCGCCGTGAACGATCTGGTTAAAATCTGGACCATCGAAACCTCGCCCGAATCGGGCGGATGTCCGGCCGTCACATCGGCCGGGCGTGCCGCGCGCGCCGGGCGTCATCCCCATCGACCGCATGCCCCCGGAGACTGGAATGCCCGGCAATTCCCACCCCCTGTCCAGCGATACGCCGCCCGTTGCCGATCCGGCTGCCAATCCGCTCGGGATGGCCGGACTCGAATTCGTCGAGTTCGCGGCACCGGTGCCGGACGCGCTTGCGCAACGCTTCGAGCAGCTCGGGTTCAAGGCGATCGCGCGCCATGTGAGCAAGAACGTCACGCTGTACCGGCAAGGACAGATGCAGTTCCTGATCAATGCCGAGCCCGATTCGTTCGCCGCGCGCTATGCAGAGGAATACGGGATGGGCGTCTGCGCGATCGGGCTGCGCGTGGCCAGCGCGCGCCGCGCGTTCGAGCGTGCGATCGAGCTCGGCGCGTGGGCGTTCGAGGGCGAGCGGATCGGGGTCGGCGAGCTGAAGATTCCCGCGATCCAGGGGATCGGCGATTCGCACCTCTATTTCGTCGACCGCTGGCGCGGGCGGGACGGTCAGCGCGGCGGCGTCGGCGACATCTCGATCTTCGACATCGATTTCCGGCCGATCGACATCGCGACCGCGCATACCGATGTCGACTGCGTCGGCACGGGCCTGCAGCAGGTCGACCACTTCACGCAGACGGTCGGCGCGGGGCGCATGCGCGAGTGGCTCGACTTCTATCACGACCTGCTGCACTTCCGCGAAATCCACGAAATCGACGCGCACTGGCATGTGTCGGAAGAATCGCGCGTGATGGTGTCACCTTGCGGCGCGGTGCGGATTCCGGTCTACGAGGAAGGCACGCGGCGCACCGAACTGATGCACGCGTATCTGCCCGACCACCCGGGTGAAGGCGTTCAGCACGTTGCGCTGTCGACCGACGACATCCTGGCGAGCGTCGATGCGCTGCGCGTGAACGGCGTCGAATTCATCGAGCCGCCGGCGCGCTATTACGACGAAGTCGATGCGCGGCTGCCGGGGCACGGCGTCGATCTCGACGCGCTGCGCCGCCGCGCCGTGCTGGTCGATGGCGAGATCGGCAGCGATGGCGTGCCGCGCCTGTTCTTCCAGACCTTCGTCAAGCGCCGGCCCGGCGAGATCTTCTTCGAGATCGTGCAGCGGCAGGGGCACCACGGATTCGGGGAAGGGAACCTCGCGGCGCTGGCCCGCGCCCGCGACGCCGGCTGAGCGGCAGGCGCACGATCGTGACCGGGGAATCAGCCTTTGCGTAACCTCAAGCGCCCACGGCCGGCACGCGGTTCGGCGCCGGGTCGTTCGGCGGCTTGAGCACGCACGCGGTACCACCCGGCGTGTACATCGACACGACGCAGCGGTTGCATGACGTGCAGCCCGACTGCGCGAGCCGGCCGCCGTGCAGCTCGTTCACGAAGTCCGGCTCGAACACGAGCGCGCGAGCGAGCGCCACCGCGTCGAATCCTTCGCGCATCGCCAGCGCGACGTTCTCGCGGGAACGCACACCGCCGAGATACGCGAGCGGCATCCGGACGGCCGCTCGCACCTGCTTCGAATGCTCGAGGAAATACATCTCCCGAAATGCGCCCATCCTCGGCTCGGTGAGCTTCTGCAGCGTCATCGCCGCACGCACGATCGCGTTGTCGGCGTTCGCGCGCGCATCGCCGGGCAGCGGGCTGCCGAACAGCTGCCACACCGACTCGACGTTCATCCCGCCGCTCAGTACCAGCAGGTGTGCACCCTCGGCCTCGAGCCGCCGCGCGATCTCGCACGCGTCGTCGGCGGTTCCGCCGCCGCGCACGCCTTCGGTCACGCCGATCTTGCAGACCACGGCGAGATCGCGGCCGACGGCGTCGAGCACGCGGCCCAGCACCTCGATGGGAAACGCCGCGCGGCGCGCCGCATCGCCGCCGTACGCGTCGCGACGACGGTTGTACAGCGGCGACAGGAACTGGCTCAGTAGATAACCGTGGCCCATGTGGATCTCGACCGCGTCGAAGCCCGCGTCGCGCGCATGTCGCGCCGCTCGTGCAAATTCGTCGGCGATCGCGGTCATCTGGTCGCGCGTCATCGCCTGCTTCAGGAAACGGCCACTCATCACGCCGACCTTGTTGAAGCCGCCGGATGCGCTCAACGGTCGTTTCGTCGACAGCGACGGCAGGAACGTGAAGCAGCCGCCATGCGTGATCTGCGCGGACGCCGCCGCGCCGTGACGATGGACCGCGTCGGTCAGCGCGCGGAATTGCCGGACCGTCGGCGCATCGAGCCGCGCCTGGTCGACGAACGTGCGGCCATCGTCGCTGACCGCGCAATACGCGACGGTCGTCAGCGCGGCGCCGCCTGCGGCGATACGCTCATGAAACCCGACGAGCGCGCGCGACGGCACGCCATTCGGCGTCATCCCTTCGTTGGTCGCGGATTTGATCAGGCGGTTGCGCAGCGTCAGCGGACCGATCTGCAGCGGGCTGAATGCGGTATCGATCGTGGCGGGTTCCATGTCGGGCGGGCGTCGGGAAGGGGCACGGCGACCATTGTGCCGAGTCGGTGCGGGGCGGCATCGTCCACGTGGATGACCCGCCGCCGGGCCGCGCCCGCACCGCCTACTCGGCCGTACCCAGCTTGCGTGCCTGACGACGCATCCCGTCGAAGATCGCATCGGCCACGTCCGCCGGGAAATCCGCCGGAATCCCCGACGCGACGGCGGCGATCACCGGTTCGGTGCGCGCGGCCACATCGGCCATGGCCGCGCGCACGTCGTGTTCGGTCAGACCGACGCGCGCGCCTTGCGCGATCCAGTGACGCGGCTGGATGTCGCCGATCACGTAATGGCGATTCTTCCCGCATACGGCCATCGCGAGCCGTGCGCGTCGTGGCGGCAGCTGGTTGCGTCGCGTGCCGATGATCGGGTGCGCGGACAGCACGTCGTACAGCGGCGTGCTGCGATACGTATTGCCCGGCAGATGCGCGATGCTGAAATTCTTCGCGTGGCCGTCGATGGCCGCGAGCACCCAGAAGACGAGCTGTGTGACGAAGAAATTCCTGCGGTCCTGCGCGGCATCGGCGGAATTCGCGAGGATGCCCATGATCGTCGCGATGCCCGGGCCGCCGTCGGATTCGTATTTGGCGCCCGACGGCGTGCCGGTCGCCTGGCACATGTCCTCCTGCGGCAGCCGCAGGATCCACGTGCCGTCGCGGGACGGGCGGCGGTCGAAGCGCTCGACGATCAGCGCCTTCTGGTCGTCGAACCGGCCGATATCGCACGCGGCGACGGGCAGGCCGTATGCGGCGACGATCTTCGAGCACAGCCATTCGTTCTCGACCGACGTGCGCATGTCGGCCTGCATGTTTCCGACACGCCCCAGCGGCAGCTTGAAGATGTGCGTGGTCGGTGTGCTGCCCGCCGGCAGCAGCCAGCGCTTGCCGTCGCGCAGCAGCGCGGTCTTTTCCTGCGCGCCGGCGATCGACAGGCGCAGCTCGCCATCCGGCTCCGCTTGGCCGGGCAGCGGCGCGGCGGTTGCGTGGCGCAGCACGTCGGCCACGGCCGCGTCGTCGAGCACGGTGCCGTCGATCGATTCGAGGTCGATCGGGGTTTCGTCCGGCGGCAGTAACTGCAGCGCCCCGACGCAATCGCGGCCGATCGACGCGAGCAGTTCGAACGGCGCCGTCGACCCGAGCCGGTAGCGCTGCGCGATGCGGCGGCGGATCGGCTGGCTGTCCGGCAGCAGGTTGTCGAAGTAATCGGCGACGATCGCGCCCTGGTGCGGCTGGTTGCCCGGCGTGAACGGCAGCGACAGCGACAGCGGACGCCCTTGCGGATCGTCGACCCATGCCGGCAGGTAGACGAGGCGCTCGATGCCGCGCCGGACTTCCCAGTATCCGACCGGGATGCCGTTCATCCACAGGTCGAGGCGGTCGTGGCGGGGACGGCGGGCCATCGTCACCAGTCCTCCCGCGTGGGGTTCCGAGACTTGCCGGGTGTCGCCGCGGCAGACCGTTTCCGCGCGGCGGCGGATGGAGCCTTCGCGGCGGCCGGCGGGCGAGCCGGCACATCCGACGAACCGGGCGAGCGGCCGCGTGCGGCCGGTGCGCGCTTGAGCGCTGGCGTGGAGTCGTCGGGCACCGTTGTGTCGTCCGGGGTGCCCGGCACGAGCGTCAGGCGAACACCGAGCACGTTCAGCACCTTGAAAAGCCGTTCGATGCTGACCGCGGACGGATTGGCTTCGAGCTGCGCGTACGACTGTTGCGTCACGCCGAGGCGGGCGGCGAGCTGCGCCTGCGTGAGCCCCGCCGACTTCCGGAAGCCGACGAGGATCGGGCGCAACTGGCTCAAGGTCTGGACCGGGAATGGCATGGGCTCTCCGCGAAATGACAGGCGATCGCTTGTAATCGAAAAATACAGTCTATGGTATGTATCGTCAAAATACAAACCCGAGACTGTAATTCATAAAAACAAACGATAGCCTGTCAGGCGGACACCCGCGGGTCGGTAAAAGGGCGGGCGGAGCGCGCTCGTCAGCCCGGCATCACGCCGCCCGCAGCGGGCTGGCGTGGGCGGCGCGCGCACTTTCCGGATCGTCGTCGCCGAGCGGGATGAACGCCATGATTTCCAGGTCGTGCCCCGACAGCGCCGGCAGCCGGAACGGGCTCGACAGCACGTTCAGCCGTCGTACGCCGAGGTCACGCAGGATCTGCGATCCGATCCCCGTCACGCGGCCGTCGCGGCGTGCGTGGCCGGCGGGCGTTCGCATCGCGTCGCCGCGCATGTCGCAGTCGAGCAGCACCGCGACGCCGCAGCCGGCCGCATCGATCCGCTGCAGCGCCGCGTGCAGCGGCCATGAATGCGCGGACGGTTCCGCGTCGAGCAGGTCGAGCAGCGAATGGCATTCGTGCACGCGCGTCAGCACGGGCGTCGACGGATCGGGCTCGCCTCGCACCAGCGCGAGATGCGGCGCGCCGTGCACGGTGTCGCGATACTCGATCGCGCGGAACCGGCCCCACGGCGTATGCAGCGGCCGTTCGCCGACACGTTCGACGAGCGACTCGTGCTCGCGGCGGTAATGAATCAGGTCCGCGATCGTGCCGATCTTCAGCCCATGATGCGCGGCGAACGTCTTCAGCTCCGGCAGCCGCGCCATCGTGCCGTCGTCGCTCATCACCTCGCAGATCACCGACGCGGGCGTGAGCCCGGCAAGCGCCGCGAGATCGCAGCCGGCCTCGGTGTGCCCGGCTCGCACCAGCACGCCGCCCGGGCGCGCGGCGATCGGAAACACGTGGCCGGGCTGCACGAGATCGTCGGGGCGCGCGCCCGCACGGACCGCCGCGCGGATCGTCCGCGCCCGATCGGCCGCGGAAATGCCGGTCGTCACGCCTTCGGCCGCCTCGATGCTGACGGTGAACGCGGTGCCGAACGGCGTGCCGTTGTGGTCCGCCATCGGCGGCAGGCGCAGTTGCTCGCAGCGCTCGGCGGTCAGCGTCAGGCAGATCAGCCCGCGCCCGAAGCGCGCCATGAAGTTGATCGCGTCGGGCGTCACGTGATCGGCGGCGATCACGAGGTCGCCTTCGTTTTCGCGATCCTCTTCGTCGACGAGCAGGACCATCCGTCCGGCGCGCAGCTCGTCGACGATTTCCGGCGTGGTGGCGAGCGTCATTGCGCCTCCGTCGCATCGAATGCGCGGCGCAGCGCGTCGGCGCCGAAGGTCAGCACGCGATCGGCCGCGTCGACCGCGCCGAGCATGCTCGCGAACCCGTGCAGCTGGCCCGGCCAGCGCACGAGCGAGACCGGCGTGCCGGCCTGCGCGAGACGCAGTGCATACGCTTCGGCCTCGTCGCGCAACGGATCGAATTCCGCGCTCACGATCGTGGCCGGCGCCGCGCCCGACAGGTCCGCCACCGCGAGCGGGCTCGCGAGCGGCGATGCGCGGTCGGCGCCGTCGTCGAAATACTGGCGCTTGAACCAGCGCATCGCGTCCGCCGTCAGGAAATAGCCTTCACCGAGCGATTCGTACGACGGATGCTCGGTCGCGCAATCGACGACCGGATACAGCAGCAACTGGTGCGCGATCGCGATGCCCGAGCCGCGCAACTGCAATGCGGCGGCCGCGGCCAGGTTGCCGCCGGCGCTATCGCCGGCCACGGCGATCGCACCGGCGCGCGCGCCGAGATCGTGCGCACTGGCGGCGGCCCAGCGCACGGCATCGCATGCGTCCTGTGCGGCCGCCGGGAAGCGCGCTTCGGGCGCGAGCCGGTAATCGACCGACAGCACGAGCGTGCGCGCCCGTCTGGCAAGACTGCGGCATACGTTCGCGTGCGAGTCGATACCGCACGCGACGAAGCCGCCGCCGTGGAAAAACACGGTCAGCGGCAACGGCCCGTCGGCATCGGGCCGATACAGTCGTGCGGATAACTGACGACCCGGTGCCGGGATCTGCCAGTCCTCTTCGGCGGCAATCGCGTCGCCGGGCGCGAACGCGCTGCCTCCGGCGAGGCTCGCGCGGTACGCGGGCACGGTCAGTTGATCGAAATCGATCGCGGGCGCTTGGGCGAGCGCGGCGAGCAGCGCCTGCGCCTGAGGGTCGAGCGGCATTGGAACTCCTGTCTGAATCGGATGCGGTCTGAATCAGGTAAACCCGCATCGCGGTTTTCCCTGAGCCCGCGCCGGACGCTTGTCGGCACGGCTTGACGGGCATTCCAGCGCAGCGGGCAGGGCGCCACATCATCCGATCGGACGATGGTTCGCGCGTCCGATTGGCCAAAGCTCACCATTCAGTGAATGTCCCGATGACGCCGGAATTAAGACGAGTCTTAATCATGGCGGCGCGGATGAATCGCACCGAATACAAGTTGCATGGAGGATGGAGCGTGCTGATGGAGACGAGATGGGCTCCGCAAGAGAGCCAGTCAACAAGTGAGGAGGCCGGCATCGGCGTCGCGGATTTCAGCGAGCTGATGGCGCGCATCTACCAGGGACCGTTGGAAACGCCGCCGTGGGCGGGGGCGCTCGAGCTGGTTCGCCGGTTGCTGCAGGCCAACTACGTGACGCTGATCCTGCGCGCCGCTGCGAGCGACCGCCGCGCGCCGCTGTCCGTGCACGCGTCGGAATACGGCCCTGTCGTGCCGGGTGACGGCGAGGCGTCGTACAACAACTACTACTATTCGCTCGACCCGTTCGTCGGCCTGCCGGCCGATCGCGTGGTCACGGTCGACGACGTGTTCGGCGATACGGGCTGGCTGTCGAGCGAGCTGTACAAGCAGTTCCTGAAGCCGCAGGACGTGCGCTACATCCTCGGCGCGGACCTGCGCACGCCGTCGGGTGTCGAGTGCCGGTTCCGCGTGTGCCGCAACCATGCGTCGAAGCAGTTCTCCGCGCGCGACAAGGCGATCTGCGCGCTGCTGCTGCCGCACCTGAAGCGCGCGGTCGAGCTCCATTCGCGGCTCGACACGGCCGAGGTAGAGCGGTCGATCTATGCGAACGCGATCAACCGGATGCAGATCGGCACGATCACGCTCGACGAGAACGGCACGATCATCGACATGAACAGCGTCGCCGACGATATCCTGAAGCAGAACAATGGTCTGACGATTGCGCGCGGCACGATCGAGGCGACCGATGCGCAGGAGAACCGCACGCTCAAGCGGCTGATCCGCCACGCGGTGATGGGACATCACGGCACGGCTGCGGCGACCGTCGAGGCGATGCCGATCACGCGCAGTTTCGACAAGCCGCGTCTCGGGCTGCTGGTGCGCACCGTGCTGCTGTCCGACTGGTCGGAGGACAACAAGCGCCGGCCGGCTGTCACGCTGTTTCTGCGCGACCCCGACCGCAAGCCGCAGGGCGCGCAGGAGATCATCCGCAAGCTGTTCGACCTGACGCCGGCCGAGACGTCGCTCGCGCTGCTGTTGACCAACGGGCTGACGCTGGAGGAGGCCGCGGACGAATCGGGAATCAGCAAGAACACGGCGCGCACGCACCTGCGTGCGATCTTCTCGAAGACGGGCGTCACGCGCCAGGCGACGCTCGTGCGGATCCTGCTCGGGAGTGTCGTGCCGCTCGGGTAAGCGGCGCAGTCGAAGCCGCCGCATCGGCAACGGATGCGTTCGCCCGGCGACACGTCGGCATCGGCCGATGCGTTGCGCGCGACACGGTGATGGCGACATCATGCAAACGAGGCTCGCACCGCGCGAGCCTCTTCTTCATTCCGGAGTATCGGCGGGTCAACGGCCGGCGCGGCGGCCCGCGTTCACGACCCTCGCGTCGAGCGATACGCGCAATCGGCCAATGCCGGCCAATGCCGGCCACGACGCACAGCCGCGCCGGATGAGCCCTCTGCCGGTGCGGATCACGAGTGCGCCGATCGCGAGCGCGGCGAGCAACGACGACGCGCATCGCTTTCGATCTCGCTGAAAAAATTACAGCGCGCGTCCATTTGGTAGTGCATTCGGCGGCACCGCATGACGCTATCGCGCCATCGAGGTAGGCCGCTCAATGGAGCGCCGAAGCGCGATGAGCGACGCTGCCTGCTTGTGAGCGGCAGCGTGCGCATCATCGGCACCTAGTATTCGCCGGCGCCGCCCTTCCATTTTTCATCGGTGCACCGGCAAAACAGGGCGACCACCTTTCAATTTCGAAAGGTAAGCGGTTTTTCGGGATCGTTGCAGCGGCGTCTTGCCGGGCGACCAGGTGAGGGGGACGGCGAAGTGACCAACTGCGCACCGCGATGCCAAACGCGGACCGCCGACCATTGATCTCAACATTATAGAAATAATGTCAAATCAACCGCGACTGATGATTGGATATTTAACGGTTTACGTTATATTATTCACGAAATTATCGACGCAACCTGCCATGTCCGACCTCGCTGCCGACGAATCCCGCCTGATCGCCGAAATCGACCGCCTGAAGGCCGATTTCCCGAAAACCCGCGAGCTGTATCGCGAGGTCTGCGCATTGATGTTCTTCCGCTTCGGCATCACGCCCACCGCAAACCGCCTGTACCAGCTCGTGCGCAAGGGCAGCATGAGCACGCCGACTGCGGTTCTCGGCGAGTTCTGGGCCGAGTTGCGGGAGAAGAGTCGTGTGCGCATCGAGCATCCCGACTTGCCGGCTGACCTGCAGGCTGCGGCCGGCGAGCTCGTCGCCGCGTTGTGGAGTCGCTCGACTGCCGATGCCGCCGCAGCGCTCGATGCACTGCGCGCCGAAGTCGAAGCCGAACGAGCGGCGGCGAAGGCGGAGGTCGCTGCATTGCAAACCGACCTGTCCCGTACCGAAACCGCGCTGGAGCACCGCACGAGCGCGTTGCTGGCGGCCCAGGTGCGCATCCAGGAGCTCGAGCAGGCAAGGGCGGCCGACGAAGCGTCGCACCGCGCGCTGCAGGCGGAAGTCGAACGGCTGAAGTCCGACAATGCAGACGCCGATCGTGCGCTGGCGCAAGCGCGCGCCGATTTCACGTCGCAGCTCGACCGGCTGCGCGACGACGCGGGCCGGGCGGAGGAACGCTTGCGAGCATCGGAGAAACGGGCGCTTCAGGAGATCGACCGCGAACGGCTCGCGGCCGCGCGCGTTCAAAAGGAACTCGATGCGGCCGCGACGCGCGCCGAACAGCGCGATACGCAGCACCGCAAGGATCTCGCGGCGCTGCAGGCGCAATTGGCCGACACGCAGCACCGCTGCGGGGTGCTTGAAGGCCAGCTCGACGGCGCCCGCGCGGCCAATGCCGCGTATGTTGGTGAGCTCGACGCATTGCGTGCGGAACGCGCATCACGCGCCCCCGTGCGCAGGGCGCCCGGTCGGCCGGCGGGCGGCAGCCTGCGTGCGGCGAAACCGGTCGCGAGGAAGCGCGCTCCCAAACCCGCGTGACATGGGCGCCACGATACGGCGATAACGCATCCGCGACGCGGTGCGATTCGGGTAAAGTGCCGCTCAACTCGCCGGCTCGACGTTGCTAGACGACCGGTCTAATCGTTGCTAAGATACGCCATCATGAATGCATCTTCAGGCGCGGAAGTCCGCCAGCACATTCTGAATATCGCGAAGCCGATCATGCTCCACAAGGGGTTTTCGGCGGTCGGTCTGAACGAGATTCTCGCCGCGGCGGGCATCCCGAAGGGCTCGTTCTACCATTACTTCGGCTCGAAGGAGGCGTTCGGCGAGGCGCTGCTCGAATCGTATTTCGAAGGCTATCTCGAGCATCTCGACAACCTGCTCGGCCGTCAGGCCGGCACGGGCGCGCAACGCCTGATGACGTACTGGGGCAACTGGCTGCACACGCAGTGCGCGGACGATCCGGAAGGCAAGTGCCTCGCGGTGAAGCTCGGCGCGGAAGTGTCCGATCTGTCGGAGGCAATGCGCGCGGTGCTGCGGCGCGGCACCGGCCAGATCATCGAGCGGCTCGCGGGCGGGATCGAGGCCGGGCTGGCCGACGGTTCGCTGAGCGGCGTCGACGATCCGGCGCATACGGCAGCGATCCTTTACGAGCTGTGGCTGGGTGCGACGCTGCTGGAGAAGATTCACCGGAACCGCAAACCGCTCGAACGCGCGATGCTCGAAACACGGCGGATGCTGAACCTGCCGTCCTTCGAGCCGGACGGAGCGCAGTCGTGACGTGGGCGCGCGCAGGCGCGCCTTGTTTTTTGGGTGAATACTAGACGACTGGTCTACTTACACTGAAATCCCGTTGCTTTACCCGCGAGGCTGCGGCTCCGCCGGCCGACTGGTCGGCATGGCCCGCAGCCTCGCATCAAGGTTGTCCAAGTTGATCCGATCGTGCCCGGTGCACGTCCCTTCCTGTTGACGGAGGTTCCCATGCCGCAAAGCAAGGCAGCAAACCGCAGAATCATCCTGAACGCGCGCCCGGTCGGCGCGCCCACCCCGAACGACTTCCGTACCGAGACCCTCGACGTGCCGGTGCCCGGCGCCGGTCAGGTGCTGTTGCGCACGGTCTGGCTGTCGCTCGACCCGTACATGCGCGGCCGGATGAGCGACGCGCCGTCGTATGCACCGCCGGTCCAGCTAGGCGACGTAATGGTCGGCGGCACGGTCAGCCGTGTCGTGGCATCGAACCTGCCCGCGTATCGCGAAGGCGACCTGGTCGTCGCGGGCGGCGGCTGGCAGGACTATTCGCTGTCCGACGGCAGCGACCTCATTGCGCTCGGCCGCGACTTCCCGCATCCGTCGCATGCGCTCGGCGTGCTCGGCATGCCGGGGTTCACCGCGTACACCGGGCTGCTGAAGATCGGCGAGCCGAAGGCGGGCGAAACCGTGGTCGTGGCCGCCGCGAGCGGGGCCGTCGGCGCGGTGGTCGGCCAGATCGCGAAGCTGAAGGGCTGCCGCGTGGTCGGCGTCGCGGGCGGCGCAAACAAGGTCGCATACGTGAAGGACACGCTCGGCTTCGACGCGTGCGTCGATCACCGCGATCCGCAATTCGCAGAGAAACTGAAGGCCGCCTGCCCGAACGGCATCGACGTCTATTTCGAGAACGTCGGCGGTGCCGTGTTCGACGCGGTGTGGCCGCTGCTCAACGATCATGCGCGCGTGCCGGTGTGCGGAATCATCGCGCATTACAACGACGCGGCGTACGACGACACCGCGGTATCGAGCGGCCGCGACCGCGTGCCGGCGCTGATGGGCACGATCCTGCGCAAGCGCATCCGCATGCAGGGGTTCATCATTCTGGATCACTATGCGACCGGCTATGCGCCGTTCCTGAAGGAGATGAGCGAGTGGGTCGCGCAGGGCAAGGTGAAGACGCTCGAAGATGTGGTCCCCGACCTCGCCGAAGCACCGCAAGCACTGATCGGCTTGCTCGCCGGCAAGAATTTCGGCAAGGTCGTCGTGCGCGTGGGTCCGGACGAACTGGCCTGACACCGGCGCAAGACGACACACGACGATTGCACGCTGGCGTCGCGAGACGCCAGCTTGTGGCATGCTCGATTCCGTTTCGAAAGGAGTGACAAGATGGCGCTTCACGTGATTGCTTCCCTGTTCCTGAAACCCGAACACGCGCAGGCCGCCGAGGCCGAATTGCGCAGCATGGTCGCCAAGACGCGCGTCGAACCGGGCAACCGGCGCTACGACCTGTTCCGCGAGCAGGACGGTTCGCCGAACCTGCACCTGTACGAGATCTACGACGACCAGGCCGCGTTCGACGCGCATCTCGCCAGCCCGCATTTCACCGAATTCCGCGTGAAGTCGGCCGACTGGTTCGCGGCGCCGCCCGTCATCAAGGTGCTGTCGGGCATCGACGTGGCCGAGTGACGGCGCGGCACCGTCGTCGCGGCTCGCTCGAGCCCGGGCCGCGCGGCAACCGTCACGCATGACGCGACGGCAATGACAACGACAATGCGGCGCAGCGGATCGTTCGCGCCGCTTCCCCAATACACCGGCCCCGGAGTCTGAATGGTCACCCTCAACATCAACGGCGAGAACCGCACGGTCGACGCCCCCGACGACATGCCCCTGCTGTGGGTCCTGCGTGACGTCGTGGGCCTGACCGGCACGAAATTCGGCTGCGGGATCGCGCAATGCGGCGCGTGCACCGTCCATCTCGACGGCGTTGCCGCGCGCTCGTGCGTGCTGCCCGTCGCGGCCGTCGCGGGCCGCAGGATCACGACGATCGAAGCCGTCGGCGCGACGCCGGCCGGACAGAAGGTTCAGGAAGCGTGGCGCGAGCTCGACGTCGTCCAGTGCGGCTACTGCCAGTCCGGGCAGGTGATGGCGGCCACGGCGCTGATCGCGTCGAACCCGAACCCGAGCGACGCCGACATCGACGCGGCAATGGCCGGCAACATCTGCCGCTGCGGCACGTACAACCGGATTCGCGCGGCCGTCAAGCAAGCCGCGAAGGGAGCGTGACATGTCGCGAGGACTGATCGAAGCAGGCAAGGTCGCCGGGCAAGCGGCCGGCGCCGGCATGTCGCGCCGTTCGTTTCTGAAGGCGGGCATGTCGCTCGGCGCGGCGGCGGGCGGCGGCTTGCTGCTCGGTTTCAGCATGCCGGCGGCGGGCGATGACGCACGGCGCTCGGTGATCGGCGGCGATGCGGACGAAAGTGCGCGCGCCGGCGTATTCGCACCGAACGCGTTCGTGCAGATCGACCGCAGCGGCAAGGTCACGCTGGTGATGCCGAAGGTCGAGATGGGGCAAGGCGTCTACACGGCGCTGCCGATGCTGATCGCCGAGGAGCTCGAAGTGCCGCTGTCGAACGTCACGCTCGACCATGCGCCGCCCAACGAGAAGCTGTTCCTCGATCCGCTGCTCGGCGGCCAGTTGACGGGCGGCTCGACGTCGGTGCGCTACGCGTGGGAACCGCTGCGCCGCGCGGGTGCGACCGCGCGCACGCTGCTGGTTTCCGCGGCGGCGAAGCAATGGAGCGTCGATCCGGCTACCTGCCGGGCGGAAAACGGCGAAGTGCAACATCTCCCGAGCGGCCGGCGCGCATCGTACGGCCAGCTCGCGGACGCCGCGTCGAAGCTGCCGGTGCCGAAGGACGTCGCGCTGAAGCAGCCGGCCGATTTCAAGCTGATCGGCAAGCCGGTGAAGCGGCTCGATTCGCCGGAGAAGGTCGACGGCACCGCGCAGTTCGGGCTCGACGTGCGTCTGCCCGGCATGCTGTACGCGGTGATCGTGAACAGCCCGGTGTTCGGCGGCACGGTCGCGAGCGTCGACGATACGGCCGCGAAGAAGATTCCGGGCGTGCGTCAGGTCGTGCGCGCGGACAACGCGGTCGCTGTGGTCGGCGATCACACGTGGGCCGCGAAGCGCGGCGCGTCGGCGCTCGTCGTGAAGTGGAACGAAGGCGCGGGCGCGAAGGTGTCGACCAAGGACATCGTCGCCGATCTCGCGCAGGCCGCCGCGAACGGGAAGGGCGCGGTCGCGCGCAAGGACGGCGACGTCGGCCACGCGTTCGCTGGCGCGAAGACCCGCATCGACGCCGTCTACGAACAGCCGCTCCTTGCGCACGCAACGATGGAGCCGGTGAACTGCACGGTGCACGTGCGCGGCGACGGCTGCGAGATCTGGGTCGGCACGCAGGTGCCGACGCGCGCGGTCGACACCGTGCAGCGGCTCACGAGCTTTCCGCCGGAGAAGATCGTCGTGCACAACCACCTGCTCGGCGGCGGTTTCGGCCGGCGACTCGAAACGGACATGATCGGCCAGGCCGTGAAGATCGCCAAGCAGGTCAACGCGCCGGTGAAGGTCGTCTGGACCCGCGAGGAAGACATCCAGCACGACATGTATCGGCCGTACTACTACGACCGGATTTCGGCCGGCCTCGACGCGAACGGCAAACCGGTCGCGTGGCAGCACCGGATCGTCGGTTCGTCGATCCTCGCGCGCTTCGCACCGCCGGCGTTCAAGGACGGCGTCGATCCCGACGCGGTCGAAGTCGCGACCGACCTGCCGTACGACCTGCCGAACCAGTTGATCGATTACGTGCGGCAGGAGCCGCGTCACGTGCCGACCGCATTCTGGCGCGGCGTCGGCCCGACGCGCAGCACCTTCGTCGTCGAGAGCTTTATCGACGAACTCGCCGCGCAGACCAAGACCGATCCCGTGCAATATCGCCGCGCGCTGCTCGGCAAGACGCCGCGCGCGCTGAACGTGCTCGACGTCGCGACGAAGGCGGCGGGATGGGGCGCGCCGCTGCCGAAGGGGCAAGGGCGCGGCGTATCGGTGATGCACGCGTTCGGCAGCTTCTTCTCGATCGTCATCGATGTCGCGGTGGAGGGCGGCGAAGTGCAGGTCAAGCGTGCCGTGTGCGCGGTCGACTGCGGGATGGCCGTGAATCCGGGCACGATCGAGGCGCAGGTGCAGGGCGGCATCATCTTCGGGATCACGGGCGCGCTGAATGGCGAGATCACGATCGAGGATGGCCGCGTCGTGCAGAGCAACTTCACCGACTACCGGATGATGCGCATCAACGAGACGCCGCCGATCGAGGTGCATCTCGTGAAGAGCGCCGAGGCGCCGGGCGGAATCGGCGAACCGGGCACCGCTGCGACCGCGGCGGCGCTGTCCAACGCGATCTTCGCGGCGACCGGCACGCGGCTGCGCAAGCTCCCGGTCGGCAGCCAGCTGAAGACGGCCTGAGGGGAGAGAACGAACATGCGAAACCTCACCCCGAACAGTCTGAATCGCGCCGCTCGCACGCTTGGCGCATCGTTGATCGCGCTGTCCGCGCTGATGGCCGGCACGGCGGCGCATGCCGCGCAAACGGCGCCCGCCGACAGCGCGCTGCTCGCACGCGGCGCGTATCTCGCGAAGGCCGGCGATTGCGTGGCATGCCACACCGCGCCGCGCGGCGCGCCGTTCGCCGGCGGCCTGAAGATGATCACGCCGATGGGCGCGATCTACACGACCAACATCACGCCCGACCCGGACACGGGCATCGGCGGCTATACGGAGGCCGAGTTCGCGGGCGCGCTGCGCTCGGGTGTCGCGAAGGATGGCCATCACCTGTATCCGGCGATGCCGTATCCGTCGTACGCAAAGCTGCGCGACGACGACGTGAAGGCGCTTTACGCGTACTTCATGCATGGCGTCGAGCCGGTGAAGCAGGCGAACCGTGCGTCCGACATTCCGTGGCCGCTCAACATGCGCTGGCCGCTGGCGCTGTGGAACGCGGTGTTCCTCGACACGGCGCCATATACCGACAAGCCGGCGAAGGATGCGATGTGGAACCGCGGCGCGTACCTCGTGCAGGGACTCGGGCATTGCGGGTCGTGCCATACGCCGCGCGGCGTCGGCTTCCAGGAGAAGGCGCTGGACGAAAGCGGCTCGGCGTTCCTGTCGGGCGCGCCGATCGACAACTGGTTCGCGTCGAACCTGACCGGCGAGCACAATACCGGGCTCGGCCGATGGAGCGATGCGGATGTCGTGCAATTCCTGAAGACCGGCGCGAACCAGCATGCGACCGCGTTCGGCTCGATGGTCAGCGTGATCAACCACAGCACGCAGGAACTGAACGACGACGATCTCGCGGCGATGTCCCGCTATTTGAAATCGCTGCCGGCGGCGGGTGGCACGGGCGCGCCGCCTTACCGTTATGATCCGAAGCCGACGCAGGTCGCGTTGGGCCGGCCGGCGAACGATCCGGGCGCAAAGGTGTATAACGCTTACTGCTTGAATTGCCATGGCGCGGACGGTCGCGGCTACGCGCCGCTGCTCGCACCGCTCGCGGGCAATCCGAACGTGCTCGAGACCGATGCATCGTCGCTGATCAACGTGACGTTGAATGGCAGCGAGTCGCTCGTGATCGGCGGCGTGCCGTCCGCGTATCCGATGCCGGCGTTCGCGAATCAGCTGAACGACCAGCAGATCGCCGACGTGCTGACGTTCATGCGCGCCGGCTGGAACAATGGCGCGCCGGCCGTGCAGGCCGCGGACGTCGCGAAACTCCGCAAGGCGACGGCGGCTGCGCGCTGAGCGCGGCCGTGCGTGGCGGATGACGACGGGCATGCGCGCCGCGTGCGCGTCGTCGAACGTTGCCGGGTGCAGGGCGTCCGGCAACGTAGTGCTTTCTGTCAACCGGCGCGCGGCCGTTCGCGGCAGCGCGCGTTTTATCGAACGCAAAACTGGGGTGTCTGGATGGCTAACGTGACTTATACGGATACACAACTGCTGATCGACGGCGAGTGGGTCGACGCCGCGAGCGGCAAGACGATCGATGTCGTGAACCCGGCGACGGGCAAGACGATCGGCAAGGTGGCCCACGCGGGCATCGCCGATCTCGACCGCGCGCTGGCCGCGGCGCAGCGCGGTTTCGAAGCATGGCGCAAGGTGCCCGCGCACGAGCGCGCGGCGACGATGCGCAAGGCGGCCGCGCTGGTGCGCGAGCGCGCCGACACGATCGCGCAGCTGATGACGCAGGAGCAGGGCAAGCCGCTGACGGAAGCGCGTGTCGAAGTGCTGTCGGCAGCCGACATCATCGAATGGTTCGCGGATGAAGGCCGCCGCGTGTATGGCCGGATCGTCCCGCCGCGCAATCTCGGCGCGCAGCAGACCGTCGTGAAGGAGCCGGTCGGTCCGGTCGCGGCGTTCACGCCGTGGAATTTCCCGGTCAACCAGGTCGTGCGCAAGCTGAGCGCTGCGCTCGCGACCGGCTGCTCGTTCCTCGTGAAGGCGCCGGAAGAAACGCCGGCGTCGCCGGCCGCGCTGCTGCGCGCGTTCGTCGACGCGGGCGTGCCGGCCGGTGTGATCGGTCTCGTGTACGGCGATCCCGCCGAAATCTCGTCTTACCTGATTCCGCACCCGGTGATCCGCAAGGTGACGTTCACGGGCTCGACGCCGGTCGGCAAGCAGCTCGCGGCGCTCGCGGGCCAGCACATGAAGCGCGCGACGATGGAACTGGGCGGCCACGCGCCGGTGATCGTCGCCGAGGACGCGGATGTCGCGCTGGCGGTGAAGGCCGCCGGTGGCGCCAAGTTCCGCAACGCCGGCCAGGTGTGCATTTCGCCGACGCGTTTCCTCGTGCACAACAGCATTCGCGACGAATTCACGCGCGCGCTGGTCCAGCATGCGCAGGGGCTGAAGGTCGGCAACGGCCTCGAGGAAGGCACGACGCTCGGCGCGCTGGCGAACCCGCGCCGGCTGACCGCGATGGCGTCGGTCGTCGAGAACGCGCGCAAGGTCGGCGCGAGCATCGAGACCGGCGGCGAACGGATCGGCTCGGAAGGCAACTTCTTCGCGCCGACCGTGATCGCGAACGTGCCGCTCGAAGCGGACGTGTTCAACAACGAGCCGTTCGGCCCGGTCGCGGCGATCCGCGGTTTCGACAAGCTCGAGGACGCGATCGCCGAAGCCAACCGTCTGCCGTTCGGGCTGGCCGGCTATGCGTTCACGCGTTCGTTCGCGAACGTGCACCTGCTGACGCAGCGCCTGGAAGTCGGGATGCTGTGGATCAACCAGCCTGCGACGCCGTGGCCGGAAATGCCGTTCGGCGGCGTGAAGGATTCGGGCTACGGGTCGGAAGGCGGGCCGGAAGCGCTGGAACCGTACCTCGTCACGAAGTCGGTGACGGTGATGGCGGTCTGACGACCATTCGAGCGCGAGCGTGCCGCCGTTTGCGCGGCGCGCACGCGCCGTCGCGTTGCCGAAGGCCGGGCGTTCTGCCCGGCTTTGTCATTTCTGCGTCGATGGCAGTCTTGGCAGTCGGCTTCGCCCGGGAGTGGCGGTCGTTCCCGTCGAGCACGGGACATACGACGCCCGCCGCTCAATGCCGGCTGCTCCCGCGATAGCTTTCCACCTCCGCGTCGTACGCGGCGAGAAACGCCTTGCCGAATACCGACGCAAAATCGTCTTCGATCGCGAACACCGTGTCGCGATGCGTCGCCGCGTAGCGGTCCCACATCCTCGCCTTGTACAGCGCGGGCACGCGCTTCTCGTACCAGCGCATCGCATCGTCGCGCTCGCGCAGACGTTGCGGTGAAAAGCGCGTCAGCAGATCCATCAGCGCGGCGCGCATGCCGGCGACCATGCCGATCTGGTGCGCGTGCAGATCCTGGAACGCGTCGCTGACCGCGCTCTGCGGCGACATGAAGCCCGGCAGCGGCAGCCCGAACATCTGGCGCAGCACGGCGCCGCCGTCGGGCAGCAGCTTCAGCGGATTGTTCTCGCGATCGAGCAGCATCGTCATGTGCGCCTTGACCTCCCGCTTCAGGATGCTGCGCGACGACAGCAGCTCGACCGTGCCGTTCGCGAACAGCGCGAGCAACTGCCCCGCGATGTACAGCTGCTCGGCCGACCATTGATGCGACTCGGCGGCGGTATCGAGGCCGGCGCCTTCGAAGAACGCGTTCAGCAATTCATCGGGTGTCGGCGCGCGGTTCGCCTGCGGTGCAGGCTCGTCGGCGGGACGTGGCTCGGCATGCGCCGTCGCCGGTTGCACACGCACGTGCTGCGTCCACTCGGGCGCATGGTCGGCTTGCGTCGCGGACGACGCGCCGCGATCCGCATTGCCGCGTCCGGACGGTGACGCCGAACCCGATTCGCCGATATCGGGCGACGACTGGACAAACAAGTCGAGCGGGTCGGTCGACAACTGATTCAGGTCGCGTTGCGATGGCGCCGATGGCGCGGTCGGCGTGGCGCGGTTCGCGGGCTGCGCCGCGGCCCTGCGCGCTGACGTGCCGGATCGCGTGCCTGTGTCCGCCGCCTTGCCGCGCGGAGCGAGACGATCCTGCAGCAGGCCCCACAACCGGTTGCCGGTCGTCTTCGCGTCGACGTGCGCGTGTGCGGCGGTTTCCGGCGTGCGCCGCAGGTCGGCGCTCGCGCTGGAGGCGGCGGGCATGTCGACGACCGGCGCCTCATGTCCGTCGTCACGCTCGGCACGCAGCACGTACGGGCCGATGCGGATGATGTCGCCGGTATTGAGCGGGCGCTCCTGTGCATAGCCGACGGGCTCGCGGTTCACCTCGATCGTCGACACGCTGCTCAGGTTCTTCAGCAGGCACGCATCGTCACCGACCTGCAGCAGGGCCTGCAGCCGGGAAATCTGCCGGGTGTCGTCGCGCAGCACGAGATGGTTGTCGGTCGCCCGGCCGATGGTGCCGCCGGGCGGGTGGAACACGACGGCGTCGTAGGAGTCGCTTTCGACCGGCTCGCCGGCATGTTCGATCACGATCAGTTGCATGTCATACGTCGCTCGGTAAGGAAACGCTCGCGGGGAATCCGGTTCGGTCAGGATGACGACGCATGTCTGCGGCGCGCGAACTCGAACGCGGGCCCCCAGACCGGATGTCCCTTCTCGGCGGGGGACAAGTCGAAGCGCGGGTTGAGGTCGAGAATCTTCGAGAACTCGGCGCGGCACTGCGCGACGCGGTTCGTCACGCAATAGCTGAACGCGAGCAACTTGTGAGCGGAGACCTGCGTGTCGGTATCGGCCCCGTCGATCTCTTTCGCCCGGCTCAGGATCGCGATCGTGCGTCCGTAGTCGCCCGCGCCATACGCCGCGCGCGCGCTGTCGACCGCGGCGCGCGCCGCCGACTGCGTAGGGGACGTACCGCACCCGCCGATTCCCAGCAACAAGGCGCCGAGGAAAATCACGATCGATGAATGGCCTTTCATTCTGAAATGAAATGTTTGCGTTATTGGAAGGTGGCGCACAAGCGCTGTTGGATTCTAGTGCCAATCAAGGCGGGTGATGTCGCCGTTACGTTTTGTTTCATTTTGGAAATTGCGTTCGAGTTATCGCTCAAATCGATTCCGGGTTTTCGACTTGTTAATCCATAAAATCGATTCTATAGTTCGCTGTGCTTTTGGGATTCGTCAGTTGTTTGCCCGGCGCAGGTCAATGATCGGAAAAGCCGGCCCTCCGTTCGGGCAACGCAAACAGCGTGACACGACCCGCAGGGCGTAGCCACCCACCGCCGACGGCCGTCAGGCTTGGGTTCGGCGTCCATGCGGCAAGTGTCCAAGCAATAGAACCGGGCCGCCGTGGCGAACCGGTCGAATTAACGCGCCTTTTCAAAATGACCGAAATCAATTCAATTCCTCGTCATTTCCCCAATCTTGATCCCGTCCCGTAGTTGGCGATTTGACCCGGCTTTTTACAAGAATAAATTGCCGAATGAAATTTGAGCGGAAGGATATGCAAGCCACATAATTACCGGTCAATTAATTGTCCCCTTTTAATTCGAGGTGTCGATTTCGCGTACGGAAATCGACGGGGGAATTATTGCGCTGCGAGGATGAAATATGCGCTGGCGGTCGAGCGGGTTCATCGTATTGGGATGTGCATTGCTGTTGCCCGGATGCGGCGCCACCGAGCGCGCCGCCGCGGTGCCGTATGCGATCACGGTCGACGTGGCGCCCGACGTCAATCCGGACTTCAACCGCAAACCTTCGCCGATCGTGCTGAAGGTGTTCCAGCTGCGCGCGGCGTCCGCGTTCGACGGCGCCGACTTCTTCTCGCTCCAGGACAAGCCCGAGAACATCCTCGGCGCGGACCTCCTCGGCACCGACCGCGTGATCCTGCGCCCGGGCGAGTCGCGCACGCTGCATTACCGCGGCAACGTCGAAGCCGGCGCGATCGGCGTGATCGCCGAATACCGGATGCTCGACAAGAACCGCTGGCGCCTGACGGTGCCGCTGCCGCGCGCGAAGCAGCTCAACGTATACAAGTTCTGGCAGACGTCGCCCGGCGAGCTGAAGCTGTCGATCGCGGTCAGGAACGGCGGTCTCGCGCTGAACGACACGCGGGGGCGCCCATGACTGAACCGACGATGTCCGCGACACCCGTCGCCGCACTGCGCCAGCGCGTGGTGTGGACCGAAGGGATGTTCCTTCGGCCGCAGCATTTCCAGCAGCTCGAACGGCACTGGGAACGGTACGTCGCGCTGCGCTGCCTGCCGCTGCAGGGGTTCTACTGGGGCTTCGACACGCTCGAGATCGACCGCGAGCAGCTCGCGCTCGGCAAGGTCGCGCTACGCGCGGCGGCGGGCGTGATGCGCGACGGCACGCCGTTCGATCTATCGCATCCCGACGATCTGCCCGAGCCGCTCGACGTGCCGGCCGATGCGAAGGACCAGCTCGTCGTGCTCGCGCTGCCGTTGTGGCGCGGCGGCGGCGAGGAGGTGTCGTTCGGCGCGGGCGCAGGCGGCAGCGGCGGTGCGGACGTCGCGCGCTACGTCGTGCGCGAATACGAAGTGGCCGATGCGAACGCGGTCGCGCTCGGCCCCGCACTGCTGCAAACGGGGCGCCTGAACGTCCGGCTGATGCTCGACTCCGAGCTGACCGGCGACTGGCATGCGCTCGGCGTCGTGCGGATCGTCGAGCGGCGCACCGACGCACGGCTGCTCGTCGACGACGGCTACATTCCGCCGCGCCTGGTCGCGCAGCGCGATGCGGCGTTGCTCGCGTATACGCGCGAGCTGCACGGACTGCTCACGCAGCGCAGCGACGCGCTCGCCGAGCGCCTGTCGGAGCCGGGGCGCGGCGGCGTATCGGAAGTCGCGGATTTCCTGCTGCTGCAACTCGTGAACCGCTATCTGGCGTTGACCTGGCACGCGCAGCAGGACGTCGCGACGCATCCGGAGGCGCTGTTCCGCGACTGGCTGAAGCTCGCATGCGACCTCAGCACGTTCACGGCGGCCGGCCGGCGCCCGCAATCGCTCGCCGTCTACGTACACGACGACCTGCGCACGAGCTTCGCCGAATTGATGACGGAGCTGCGCCGGTCGCTGTCGACGGTGCTCGAGCAAAACGCGATCCAGATCGAGCTGCACGACGCGGGCAACGGCATCCGGGTCGCGACGCTCGCCGATCCCGCGCTGCGCGACACGGCCGGCTTCGTGCTGGCCGTGCGGGCGGACGTGCCGGCCGACAGCCTGCGCGCGCGGTTTCCCGCGCAGGCAAAGCTCGGCCCGGTCGAGCGGATCCGCGACCTGGTGCAGTTGCAGCTGCCGGGCATCACGATGCGCCAGTTGCCGGTCGCGCCGCGGCAGATCCCGTACCACGCGGGTCATACGTACTTCGAGATCGACAAGGGCAGCGACCTGTGGAAGCAGCTGGCGCGCTCCGGCGGTCTCGCATTTCATTTCGCCGGCGAATTTCCGGGGCTCTCGATGGAGTTCTGGGCGATTCGCGGGTGAGGGCGGGCAGCGCGATGAATTCTTCCTCCGATTCGATTTCCGCCGGCGCAGGCGGATTCGTGCCGCCGAATCCGGGCGGCATGCATCCACCGGCCGCGTCCGGTGCGGCGGGGCCGACCGCCACGCAGCCGCGCCCCGGCCGCTGGGCCGCGAGCGGCACGAACCCGCTCGTCGCGGCCGCCAACCCGCTGCTCAATCTCGTGCCGCAGATCCGTTCGACCGTGCATCATCCGAACCCGGCGTGGCTGCGCGAGCATCTCGTCGTCGAGATCCGTCAGTTCGAGGCGCGCGCGCAGGAAGCCGGCGTGCCGTCGGAGGCGATCATCGGCGCGCGCTACTGCCTGTGCACGGCGCTCGACGAAGCAGCCGCGCTGACGCCGTGGGGCGGCAGCGTGTGGTCGTCGCACAGCCTGCTCGTGTCGTTTCACAACGAAACCTGGGGCGGCGAGAAGTTCTTCCACCTGCTCGAACGCCTGTCCCAGCAGCCGCGCCAGCACCTCGACCTGCTGGAGCTGCTGTATTTCTGTCTCGCGCTCGGCTTCGAAGGCCGCTATCGGGTGCTCGACAACGGTCATGCGGAGCTCGACGCGCTGCGCTGGCAACTGGCCCACACGATCCGCTCGGTGCGCGGTGAATTCGATCCCGCGCTGTCGCCGCACTGGCGCGACGTCGTCACGCGCGACGTGTCGCGTCGCTTCGTCGTGCCGCTATGGGTCTGCGTGGCGCTCGCGCTCCTGATCGGCTTCGGCGTGTTCGTCGGGCTGCGCATCGCGCTGGCCGGGCATTCGGACCGGCTGTTCGCGTCGATCGATGCGCTGCACGTGCCGAAGCTTCAGCCTGCTCAGGCTCCGCCGCGCCCGGCGCCGGCGCCGCGCGTCGCGAAGTTCCTGGCGCCCGAGATCGCGGCCGGCCTCGTGGCGGTGCGCGACGACGCGGATCGCAGCGTGATCGTGCTGCGCGGCGACGGGCTGTTCAAGTCCGGCTCGACGTCGGTGATCGACCGTTACGCGCCAGTGCTCGCACGCGTCGCGGATGCGCTGAACCAGGTGCCCGGCAATGTGCGGGTGACCGGCTATACCGACGACACGCCGGTGCATACGGCACGCTTCGCGTCGAACTGGGACCTGTCGCGCGAGCGCGCCGAGGCCGTGCGCGGCATGATCGCCGCGCGCCTCGACCATCCGGAGCGACTCGCGGCCGAGGGGCGCGGCACGCTCGATCCGGTCGCGCCGAACGATACGCCCGCGAACCGCGCGCTGAACCGGCGCGTCGAGATCACGCTGCTGCCGGCGCCCGGCAGTGCCGCCGCCGGCGCGACGCAGGGAGCGCACTGACATGAACCAGGCTGTCGCGCGTTTCGTCCGGCCGTTGCCGTCGCGGGAGATCTGGTCCTTCGCCGGTCTCGTCGTGCTCGCGTGTTTCGTGTGGCTCGCCGGGCCGCTGTTCGCGTTCGCCGAGATCCGGCCGCTCGAGAGCGGCTGGGTGCGCGCGGCGACGATCGCGGTGCTGTTCGCCGCGTGGGGCGCACGCGTGGCGTGGCGAAGCTGGCACGCGAGCCGCCTGAACGCGCAATTGCTGAACCAGTTGCGCGAGGCCGCGCCCGGGCCGGCCAACGCCGACGATCCGGCCAAGGCCCAGCTCGACGAGCTGCGCAGCCGCTTCGACGAGGCCGCGGCGCTGCTGAAGAAAGTCCGCTTCGGGCAGGCGGACACCGCGCGCAAGGGGCTGGCGCGTTGGTTCGACCGGATGTCGCGCCAGTATCTGTACCAGCTTCCGTGGTACGTGTTCATCGGCGCGCCGGGCTCGGGCAAGACGACCGCGCTCGTCAATTCCGGGCTCAGTTTTCCGCTTGCCGAGCAGTTCGGCCGTGCCGCGATTCGCGGCGTGGGCGGGACCCGACACTGCGACTGGTGGTTCACGAACGACGCGGTGCTGATCGACACGGCCGGCCGCTACACCACCCACGAAGGCAATCGCGCACTCGACGAAGCCGAGTGGAAAGGCTTCGTCGAGCTGCTGAAGAAGTACCGCACGCGCCAGCCGCTGAATGGCGCCATGTTGACGATCAGCGTCGCCGACCTGGTCGGCGCGTCGGAAGCCGAGCGCACGCAGCACGCAATGGTGCTGCGCAAGCGGCTGCTCGAGCTGCGCGCCCAGCTCGGCATCCGGTTTCCCGTCTACCTGCTCGTGACGAAGGCCGACCTGCTGGCCGGCTTCGCCGAGTATTTCGGCGGCTTCGGCCGCGCGGAATGCGCGCAGGTGTGGGGTTTCACGTTCCCGCTTGCGCAGAGCGAGGCGCCGGGCTTCGACCTGCGTGCCGCGTTCGACCGCGAATACCGGCTGCTGCATCAGCGGCTGAACGACGGGCTGCCCGAGTTGCTCGCGACGCAGACCGATGCGCGCCAGCGCGAGATGGCGTACCTGCTGCCGCAGCAGGTCGCCGACTTGCAGGACATGCTCGGCCAGTTCGTCGCCGAAGTGTTTTCCGTGTCGAGTTTCGAGCCGATGCCGATGCTGCGTGGCGTGTACCTGACGAGCGGCACACAGGAAGGCACCGCGTTCGACCGCGTGATGAGCGGCATCAAGCGCTTCCTGAAGATCGAGGGCATGCCGCCGGTTGCCCAGGTCGGCTCGACCGGGCGCAGTTTCTTTTTGAAGTCGCTGCTGCAGGAACACATCTTCCGCGAAGCCGCGCTCGCCGGCAGCGACCTGCGCTGGCATCAGAAGCGGCGCGTGTTGCAGATCGCCGGCTATGCGCTCCTCGCGGTCGTGAGCGTGGTCGTGCTGGCTGCCTGGCTGCGCAGCTACGCGAACAATCGCGCGTATCTCGACCGGATCGCGCAGCAGGTGCCCGCCGTCGATGCGCAGATCGCCGGCGCGAAGTTCTCGGATGCGGCCGACATCGCGCGGCTGCTGCCGGTGCTCGATGCGCTCGGCGGGCTCGCGAATGCCGGCGGCGTCGACCGCTCGCATCCGCCGCTCGCGTACCGCTGGGGGCTCTTTCAGGGCGAGAAGATCGACGAGGCCGTCGACGTCGTGTACCGGCGCGCGCTCGACGACGTGCTGCTGCCGATTGCCGCGCGCCGGATGGAGGCCGCGCTGAGCGATGCACGGCCGGACGAAACCGACTATGCGTATGCGGCGCTGAAGGCCTACCTGATGCTGTACGACAGCGCGCACTACGATCCCGCGTTCGTGCAGGCCGTCGTCGACCTGGAAATGGAGCGCTCGCTGCCGCCCGATTTCTCGCCGGCCGAACGCTCGGCGCTGCGCGCGCATCTCGCCGCGCTGTTCGGCAACCGGGTGGCCGTGTCGCCGTATCCGATGAACGAGCGGCTGGTGGCCGACGTACGCGACCGGCTGCGGCAGGTGCCGTTCTCGCAGCGGCTATATCGCCAGCTCACGCGCACGCTGCGGCCGGCGACGTCCGCGTTCGATTTCAGCGTCGCGCGCGCGGTGGGGCCCGACGCGTCGCTCGTGTTCCGCCGCCAGAGCGGCAAGCCGCTGTCGGAAGGCGTGCCGGGCCTGTATACGCGCAACGGCTACCGGAACGTGTTCGCGCCGCGCCTCGCAGGCGAGGTCGACGCATACGGGCGCGAGGAAGTGTGGGTGCTGAATCTCGGGCTGTCCGAGATCCCCGGGCCGAACGACGCCGCCGCATGGGCGCGCGACATCCGCCAGCTGTACCTGAACGACTATCTGAAGATCTGGGACGACTATCTCGCCGACATCAAGCTGCAGCGCACGGCGACGCTCGCGCAGAGCATCCAGGTCGCGCGCGCGCTGTCGTCGGCGGATTCGCCGCTCACCCGGCTGCTGATCGCGCTCGCGCGCGACACGGCGCTCGGCGATGCGCCGGGCGGCGGTCGGAATCTCGCGTCGCGCGCGCAGGACAAGGTCGACGAGGCGCGCAGTTCGCTGTCGCAGATCTTCGCGGGGCAGGGTGCGAGCGACGCGAATCCGTCAGCCGCGGCGCCCGCGAGCCCCGAGCAGGTGGTCGACAACCACTTCGCCGGGCTGCGCGCGTTCGCGCCGGGCAGCGGCGACCAGGCGCAGGCGTTCGACGCGGTGCTGAAGTCGATCGACGCGCTCTATACGTACCTGACAGCCACCGACGATGCGCTGCGCAGCGGCGCCCAGCCGCCGCCGTCCGACGCGCCCGCGCGGCTGCGCGCGCAGGCCGGGCGACTGCCCACGCCATTCCGCGACGTGCTCGACGACCTGTCGAACGTCGCGAACGGCAGCGTCGCGACGGTCGAGCAGCGCAGCGTCGCGCAGCGGGCCGGCGCGAACGTCGGCGATTTCTGCCGGCAGGCGATCGCGGGCCGCTATCCGTTCGCGCGCGGATCGTCGCGCGACGTCGCACCGGCGGATTTCGCGCAGATGTTCGCGCCGGGCGGCCTGATGGACGATTTCTTCCAGAAGAACCTGCAGTCGATCGTCGATACGACGTCGCGCCCGTGGCGTTTCGCGAACCGCAATGCGGATGCCGATCCGGCGGCGGCCGCGATGCTTTCGTCGTTCGAGAAAGCCGCGGTGATCCGCGACGTCTATTTCGGTGGCGGCGCACGCACCGCGCACCTGAAGGTGCAGATCCAGCCGCTCGAAATGGATCCGTCGCTCACTGAGATGGTGCTCGACGTCGACGGCCAGATCGTCCGTTATGCGCACGGCCCGCTCGTGCAGAGCGCGGTGGACTGGCCGGGCACGCGCGGCAGCAACCAGGTCCGCTTGCAGGTGTCGGGGCAGGCCGGCGCGACCGACGGCTTCACGACCGACGGGCCGTGGGCGCTGCACCGGCTGTTCGACCGCGCGGCCGTGTCGGCCGGGCGGGGTTCGGACCAGATGATCGCGCGCTTCACCGTCGACGGCAAACCGCTCGTGCTGCAGGTGAATGCGGGCAGTGTCCGCAATCCGTTCCGGCTGCCCCAGATGGAGTCCTTTACATGCCCTCCGAAGCAATGAGCCGCCTCCCGCCGCTCACGCGCGCCGATGGTGACGCCCCGGCCTGGTACGGAAAGATTCCGGGCGCCGGCGACTTCGTGAACAGCCGGCTGCCGCATGCGCTCGCGCAGTGGTGGGAACGCTGGCTGCAGCAGGGGATGGCCGCAATGCGCCAACGCGGCCCGGACGAGATCGCGCGCCACTACACGGTCGCGCCGGTCTGGAATTTCCTGGTGCCGGCGGGCGCCGGCGCGTCGTGCGTACAGGCTGGCTGCCTCGCGCCGAGCTGCGACCGTGTCGGGCGTTACTACCCGGTGATCGTCACGCTGCCGATGCCGGCGGCCGATTACTGGAACGGGCTGCCGGACGCGGCCGACGCGTTCTACTGGCAGATCGGCCATGCGCTGCTCGACGCGATCCGGCATGCGCGCGCGCCGGTCGACCTCGAGGAGACGCTCGACCGCGTTCGGCTCGCACCGGGCGACGGGCCGACGGCGGAAGTGGTCGACGCGATCCCGGCGTCGCTGCCGGAGCGGCCGGCGCTCGCCGCATGGCCCGGGCTGTCCGGCTATTTCGATCCGCACGGCGGGACGAGCTTCTGGTGGACCAATCGCGCCGACGGCTCGCCGCTGCGCACGCATGCGCATACGGGCGCGCCCGACAACGCGCTGTTCCTGACGCTGTTCGGCGGTAGCTGACGGTGCCGGTCGGCGGTCGGAGGCAGGCAACGCAGGCAATACGGATGCGGTATCGCGAGGTAGACATGAAGGACCCTTCATCGAGAGACAACGAGCACGACACGGCGACCCGCGGCGACGCACCCGAATTCACGGTGCGGCCGCTGCCGCTCGGTCATCGCCTGGGCGAGCTGCAGCTCGACGAGGTGCTGGGCATCGGCGGTTTCGGCATCGTCTATCGCGCGTTCGATCGCACGTTGCGGCGCGCGGTCGCGATCAAGGAATACATGCCCTCCATGCTCGCGACGCGCGGCGGTGACTATACGGTGTCGCTGCGCTCCGAGCGGTTCGCCCAGGCGTTCGACGCGGGACGCGGCGCGTTCCTCAACGAGGCGCGCCTGCTCGCGCAATTCGACCATCCGGGGCTCGTGAAGGTGCTGCACTTCTGGGAGAGCCACGGCACCGCGTACATGGTGATGCCGTTCTACGAGGGGCGCACGCTCAAGCAGCTGCTCGACGGCGGTGTGCGGATGAGCGAGACGCAGTTGCGCAACATCGTCGGCGCGCTGCTCGGCGCGCTCGACACGCTGCATCGCGCGCAGTGCTTCCATCGCGACGTCGCGCTCGACAACGTGCTGATCCGCCCGAACGGCAGCGCGATCCTGCTCGATTTCGGCGCGGCGCGCAAGCGGATCGGCGATCTCGTCGACGACGGCGCGATGATGATCAAGCCCGGCTACGCCCCGATCGAGCAGTACACCGACGATCCCGCGTTCAGCCAGGGACCGTGGACGGATCTCTACGCGCTCGGCGCGGTGATGCACGCGTTGATCACCGGTGAACTGCCGCCCGCGGCCGTGGTGCGCAGCATCAAGGACACGTACCGGCCGCTCGCGTCGCGCGAGTTGCCGGCCGGCGAGGTGTACAGCCCGGCGTTCCTGGCGGCGATCGATCACGCGCTGCAGTTGCGGATCCCCGATCGGCCGGAGTCGGTCGCGGCGTTCGCGGCGGAACTCGGGTTGCGCGATCTCGACCCGACGGGCGGCGGGTATGGTGCGGCCGTTGTGCCGCCGGCGGCCGATGCCGGGGGAGGCGGAGCTGGGAAGGCGGCCTCCGGTGTTTCGGGTGCGTCTGCGGTGACGGGAAAAACGTCGGCTGGGGTTGCTGCTGCGGCGTCGGCCGGTGAACGCGGGACGGTATCGGACGACGCAACGATGGATGTGCGGTCGTCGCAGCCTGAGCGGGCGGAAGGCCAGCCGAGCACTTCCGGTACGCCGTCTACTGCATCCGCCGGGGCTGGCGACAAGCCGGGAGATGGCGTGTCGTTGGCGTCGGCTGCTGCTGCGGGAGCGCTGGCTTCGCCGGCTTCGTCCGCTTCTTCAACTGCTTCGTCGTCCGTATCGCAGGCGTTGTCGCCCTCCGCGAAAACGGGGCGATCCGGCGGACGTGAAAGTGATGAGGCGCGTGCAAAGGAAGCGTTGGACGACGAACGGTCGACTTCGAAGACCGAAGCGCATGGCGACGCCGGCATGCGATCGGCAAGCGCCGTGGCGGACAGCGGCCAGGGCCGCGCAACGGATATCGGGAACCTGAACGGAACGGCAGTGCCGATTGCTGGCGCTGCTGGCGCTGCTGGCGCTGCTGGCGCTGCTGGCGCTGCTGGCGCTGCTGGCGCTGCTGGCGCTGCTGGCGCTGCTGGCGCTGCTGGCGCATCCACGTCCTCGCCGGGTGCATCGCCTCCGACCCGCCCGCCGCGCCGCCCATCGTTCATCACAGCGGGCAACCGGCGCACGAAGACGTACGTCGGTGGCGCGCTGGCAGCACTGATCGTCGTTGGCATTGCCGCGACCTATCTGTCGCGTCCCGCGAAAGTCGCCAGCGAACCGGAAACGGGCGCCAGCCAGCCGCTGGCCGGCGTCGCGTCCTCGGCCGGCGCATCGGACGCGATGCTCGCGCAGCACGGCCCGACGCCGATCGTCGTGCCGCCGTCGAGTATGCCGGGCGGATCGTCCGCGCAGGTGCCGCCGCCAACGCTCGCCGCCGCGCCCGCCAGCACGCCCGCCGCGGGGGCTGCCGTTCCCGCGCCGCAGGTCGCCACGCCCGCCACGAACATCGCGGGCGCCACGCCGTCGCAAGCCGGTTCGAGCGCGACCATCGCACCGGCCGGCAGCCTCGACGCATCGGAGCGCATCGTCAACGTGCCGCCGTCGGAGACCGCTGCATCGCCGTCGAGCGCACCGGTACCCGCGTCGGCATCGCCATCGGAAGCGGCGACGGCCGTCGCCGCGATCAACGCATCGGCCGCCGAGCAGCGCCCGCCGAAGCAGGAAACCGTCCAGGTGCGCTTCAACGTGCGTCCTTGGGGCGACGTGTACGTGAACGGCGCACGGCGCGGCGCGAGCCCGCCGCTGCGCTCGGTGTCGCTGACACCGGGTGTCTATCAGATCGAGATCCGCAACGGCTCGCTGCCGCCGTTGCACCGCACCGTGGCGATCGACTTCGGCAGCAAACCGGTCAACATCGACTATGCATTCGAATGACGTCAGCCAGGCGGCGCTGGCCGCCGCCGCATTGTCCTCGCCGTCACCGGGCCTGCCGGCGGCGACGCCGCGCGCCGAGCTGATCGGCCGGCTGCTGGCGGACGTCTCGCCGGAAGCCCCGTGCGGCCCGAACCTCGAATACGACGCGGATTTCCTGCAGCTTCAGGAGCGGGCGACACCGCGCGCCGAGCAGCAATACGGCGACACCGTGATTCCCGCCGAGACGCCCGACTGGCGAGCGGTCGAGCGCCTTGCGCTCGCGCTGAGCGAGCGGACGAAGGACTTGCGTGTCGCCGCGCATCTCGCGCGCAGCTGGACCGAGCAGCACGGCATTCCGGGCTACGCGGAGGGGCTCGCGGTCGTCGCCGGCCTGATCGAGCGCTGGTGGGACGACCTGCACCCGCGCCTGGACGCCGACGGCGAACAGGATCCGACACCGCGGATGAACGCGCTCGCCGATGTCGCCGGCGCGCACGAATGCGCGCGCGCGGCGCGGCGCCAGCCGCTGTTCGACGGGGGCCCGAGCGTGCGCGACGCCGAACGCGCTCTCGACGGCCGCGACGAAACGGGCGGCCCGTCGGCAGGCAGCCGCGACGGCCTGGTCGCCGCGCTGTCGACCGCACGCGACGACGGCCGCGTGCCGATCGACGCCGTGCGCGCGGTGCTGGGTGCGCTGGACGCGATCCGCGCGCGCGTCACGGACCGGCTCGGCAGCGAATGGTCGCCCGATGCGAGCGACACGGAAAAGGCGTTGCAACGCATCGTGCGCGAAATGCCGGAGCCGGCACCGGTGCAAGCGGCAGGGCCGGCGGACGATTCGATTCCGGCAATGCCGGCCGCACCAGGCGCCGCGCACGCCGCGTCCGCGCCGGCCACGGTGCCGAACGGACAGGCCTGGCGCGATGCCGAGGTCGCGAGCCGTGACGACGTGCGGCTCGGCCTCGACAAGATGTGCCGCTATTTCGAACTGCACGAGCCGAGCCACCCGGCGCCGCTGCTGCTGCGGCGCGCGCAGCGGCTGCTTGCGCTCGACTTCTACGAAATCATCCGGGATCTCGCTCCGGAGAGCCTGCCGAAGCTGGACTTGCTGAGCGGCGAACGGAGCGAATGAGGCAAGCCGCCCGGCGGCGGCGACGTACATGCAATCTGATCGATGTGAAGGAGCGGACGATGACGGACAGAACCAAGGCGGCAGGCAGCGGACAGAAGTTCATCGCGCGCAATCGGGCGCCGCGCGTGCAGATCGAGTACGACGTCGAGACCTACGGCGCGGAGCGCAAGGTGCAGCTGCCGTTCGTGATGGGCGTCATCGCGGACCTGGCGGGCAAGCGTGCCGAGCCGCTGCCGGATTTACCGGAGCGCAAGTTCCTCGAGATCGACGTCGACAACTTCGACGAGCGGATGAAGTCGGTCGCGCCGCGCGTCGCGTTCCAGGTGCCGAACACGCTGACGGGCGAAGGGATGCTCAACGTCGACATGACGTTCGAGCAGATCGACGATTTCTCGCCGGCGGCGATCGCGCGCAACGTCGACGCGCTGCGCCGGCTGCTGGATGCGCGCACCGAGCTGTCGAACCTGCTGTCGTACATGGACGGCAAGCACGGCGCCGAGCAGCTCATCGAGCGCGCGATCAACGATCCCGACCTGCTGAAGACGCTCGTGCGCGAACCGCGCGCCGACGCGCACGCCGGCGACGCGACCCAACCGGAGGCCCGCGATGAATGACCCCGTCCAGTCCCGCGCAGATGTACGCGACACCCGCGACGCCGCGCAGCCGGCCGTCGCGCACGGCGAGTTCGCCGCGCTGCTGCAGAAGGAGTTCAAGCCGAAGACCGCCGAGGCGCGAGAGTCGGTCGAGCGCGCGGTGCGCACGCTCGCGCAGCAGGCGCTCGAACATACGGTCGGCATGACGACCGACGCATACGGCAGCGTGAAGCAGATCATCGCGGAGATCGACCGGAAGCTGTCCGAGCAGATCAACCAGATCCTGCATCACGACGAATTCCAGACGCTCGAAGGTGCATGGCGCGGCCTGCATTACCTCGTCACGCACACCGAGACCGACGAGCTGCTGAAGATCAAGGCCTTGCCGGCGTCGCGCAACGAGGTCGCACGGATGCTCAAGCGCTACAAGGGCGTCGCGTGGGACCAGAGCCCGCTGTTCCGCAAGATCTACGAGGAAGAATACGGTCAGTTCGGCGGCGAGCCGTTCGGCTGCCTGGTCGGTGACTTCTACTTCAATCACAGCCCGCCGGACGTCGAGATGCTCGGCGAGCTGTCGAAGATCGCGGCGGCCGCGCACGCGCCGTTCATCGCGGGCGCGTCGCCGGAACTGATGCAGATGGATTCGTGGCAGGAGCTGTCGAACCCGCGCGACCTGACCAAGATCTTCCAGAACACCGAATACGCGGGCTGGCGCAGCCTGCGGCAGTCGGAGGATTCGCGTTACGTCGGCCTCGCGATGCCGCGTTTTCTCGCGCGGCTGCCGTATGGCGCGCGCACCAATCCGGTCGACGAATTCGACTTCGAGGAAGACACCGACGCCGCGAATCACGACCGCTACACGTGGGCGAACTCGGCTTACGCGATGGCCGCGAACATCAACCGCTCGTTCAAGCTGTACGGCTGGTGCTCGTCGATTCGCGGCGTCGAGTCGGGCGGGGCGGTCGAAGGGCTGCCGAGCCACACGTTCCCGACCGACGACGGCGGCGTCGACCAGAAATGCCCGACCGAGATCGCGATCAGCGACCGCCGCGAGGCCGAGCTCGCGAAGAACGGCTTCATGCCGTTCGTGCACCGGAAGAACTCGGATTTCGCGGCGTTCATCGGCGCGCAGTCGCTGTACCAGCCGGCTGAGTATCACGACCCCGACGCGACCGCGAACGCGCGGTTGTCCGGCCGCCTGCCTTACCTGTTCGCGTGCTGCCGCTTCGCGCATTACCTGAAATGCATCGTGCGCGACAAGATCGGCTCGTTCCGCGAGCGTGACGACATGGAGCGCTGGCTCAACGACTGGATCATGAACTACGTCGACGGCGACCCCGTGAACTCGTCTCAGGAGACCAAGGCGCGCAAGCCGCTGGCGGCCGCGCAGGTGGTCGTCGACGAGGTCGAGGACAACCCCGGCTACTACACGTCGAAATTCTTCCTGCGACCGCACTACCAGCTCGAAGGGCTCACCGTGTCGCTGCGGCTGATCTCGCGGCTGCCGTCCGCGAAGGCGGCGAACGAGTGAGCGGCAAGGGGCACTCAACCCGGCATTCAACCTGATTTCGCACCGAAACGGAGACGGCAATGGGCGTGGCAATGTTTATGAAGGTGGACGGCGTGACCGGCGAATCGGCGGACGCGCAGCACAAGGGCTGGACCGACATCGAGTCGTTCACGTGGGGCGCGAGCCAGCCGGGCGCGATGGCGAGCGGCAGCGGCGGCAATGCGGGCAAGGCGAGCTTCAACGATCTCGTCGTGGCCGCATACATGGACAAGGGTGCGCCCGCGATCATCAAGAACTGCGCGAGCGGCAAGCACTTGCCCAAGGTCGAGATTTCCGCGTGCAAGACCGGCGGCTCGCAAATCGAGTTCATGCGCGTGACGCTGCAGGAAGTGCTCGTCACGTCCGCGCAGGTCGCGGGCATCGATCCGGGAGACGCGGCCGACCGTCTGATGATGCATTACGGCTTCCAGGCCGCGAAGGTGAAGAAGCAGTACTGGCAGCAGAACGACAACGGCGGCAAGGGCGCCGAGGTGTCGGTCGGCTGGAACATCAAGGAAAACACCGAGATGTGACGGCGGAGCGATGACGATGGACGACCCGCAAGCCCGCGCTGGCCGGCACGGCGGCATGCGCGACCGGCTGCAGCCCGCGCTGCTCGACCGGCTGACCGACGACGCGCCGCAGCGCACGGCCGATCTGCCCGGCACGCAAGGGATCGGCGCCGAGCGCCTGCGCGCGGCCGTGCTGCGCGATCTCGCGTGGCTGCTCAATACACGCAACGCCGAGGACGGCTTCGTCGACTGGGCCGCGTTCGCGCACGCGCAGGCCTCGGTGCTCAACTACGGGATGCGGCCGCTCGTCGGCAAGCCGATGTCGGGCGTCGAGCGCATGTCGGTCGAGGCGTCGATCCGCGACGCGATCGTGCGCTTCGAGCCGCGCATCGCGCCCGACAGCGTCGAGGTCCGCAGCCTCGCCGATGCATCGGACGGGCGCGCCGGCGAACGGCGTCACAACGTGCTGCTGTTCGAGATTCGCGGCACGCTGTGGTCGATCCCGCATCCGGTCGAATTCGTGCTGCGCTCCGACCTGGATCTCGAGACGGGTGCGATGTCGCTGCGGTCGGCGGCGGGAAACTGACACGATGGATACGCGCCTGCTCGACTACTACAACCGCGAACTCGCGTACCTGCGCGAGCTCGGCGACGAATTCGCGCAGCAGTTCCCGAAGATCGCCGCGCGGCTGCGGCTCACCGAGTCGGGGCCGCCCGATCCGTACGTCGAACGGCTGCTCGAAGGCTTCAGCTTCCTCACCGCGCGTGTGCAGCTGAAGATGGACGCCGAGTTTCCTCGGTTCACCCAGGCGCTGCTGAACGCCGTGTATCCGGGCTATCTCGCGCCATTGCCGTCGATGGCGATCGTGCGGTTCACACCGATGCTGAACGAAGGCAGCCTCGCGCAGGGCTGGCGGCTGCCGGCCGGCACCGCGCTGCGCGCACGGCCCGCCGCGTCCGAGCAGACCGCATGCGAATTCCGTACCGCGCACGACCTGACGCTGTGGCCGCTCGAGCTGACCGATGCGGCCGTCACCGGCGCGCCGTCGTGGCTGCCGCGCGGCGCCGTACCGGCACGCCAGGACGTGCGCGGCGCGTTGCGCATCCGGCTCAAGGCGCGCGGCGGCGCCAGGCTGTCGCAACTGCCGCTCGATCGGCTGACCTTTCATCTCGCGGGCCCCGAACGCGACGCGCTGCACCTGCTCGAACTGATCGCCGCGCATGCGCTCGGCGTCGTCTGCCACGACCCGGGGCAGCCGCCGCGCTGGCTGCACACGCTCGACGCCGATGCGATCGTCCACGAGGGTTTCGATCCGGCGCAGGCGATCCTGCCCGACGACGGGCGCAGCTTCCACGGCTACCGGCTGCTGCGCGAGTATTTCGCGTTTCCGGCGCGCTTCCTGTTCTTCAGCGTCGGCGGGCTGCGCGCCGCGCTCGCGCGCGCCACCGGCGACGAATGCGAGCTGACCGTGCTGTTCGACCGCCACGACGCCGCACTCGAGGCGGCCGTCGATGCGCGGCATCTGGCGCTGAACTGCACACCGGCCGTGAACCTCTTCGCACGTCGCGGCGACCGCATCCGGTTGCAGCCGGGCGCGCGCGAGCATCATGTCGTCGTCGACCGCAGCCGGCCGCTCGATCACGAGGTCTATGCCGTGCAGCGGCTGGCGAGCGAGCAGCGCGACGATGGCCAGTCGCGCGAATTCCGGCCGTTCCATGCATCGTTCGCGAGCGACGACGGCAACTACGGCGCGTACTACACGATGCGCCGCGAGCCTCGGCTGGTGTCCGCGCAGGCACGCGCGAACGGCACGCGCACCGGCTACGTCGGCAGCGAGACCTACGTGTCGCTCGTCGACAGCCAGTGCGCCCCGTACGACGAGTCGATGCGCTACCTGTCCGTCGACACCCTGTGCACCAACCGCGATCTCGCGCTGCTGCTGCCGCCAGGCGATGCGAACACGTTCACGCTGCGCATCTCGGCGCCCGTCGAGCGTATCGCCGCGATTCGCGGCCCGTCGCGGCCGCGCCCGCCGATCGCCGACGCGCAGACGGCCTGGCGGCTCATCCGTCATCTCGGGCTCGCGCGGCAGACGCTGACCGATCTCGACGACGACGAGGGCGCGCATGCGCTGCGCGAGCTGCTCGGCCTGCACGCCGACCCGGCCGATGCCGCGATGCGCCGGCAGATCGACGGCGTGCGGCGCGTCGCGTTCTCGCCGGTGTTCCGGCGGCTGCCGGCGCTCGGGCCGCTGATGTTCGGGCGCGGCGTGCAGGTCGACGTGACCGTCGACGATCACGCGTTCTCCGGCGACAGTCCGTTCCTGCTCGGTGCGGTGCTCGAACAGTTCTTCGCGCGGCATGTATCGATCAATGCGTTCGCCGAATGCGTGCTGACCAGCGTGCAGCGCGGCACGCTCGCGCACTGGCCTGCGCGCATCGGCAGGCGGCCCGCGATATGAAACACGGCACGCCACCCGGCGCTCGATCGGCCGCCGAAGCCGCACGCCGCGACGCATGGTGGGCGCGACTGCGCGCTGCGCCGCATGGTTACGACTTGTTCCAGGCGCTGCGCTGGCTCGACGCGCTGTCTCCCGGCCGTGCACCGCTCGGCCATGCCGCGCGGCCGAGCGACGAACCGGTTCGGCTCGGGCAACAGCCGTCGCTCGCGTTCGCGGCGTCGATGGTGGCCGGTGCATACGATGGCGACGGCAGCGCCACGCTGCCGCGCATCGCGATCCACGGTTTCGGGTTGTTCGGACCGAACGGGCCGCTGCCGACCCACCTGACCGAATACGCGCACGAGCGCGCAGCCCAGCACGACGACCCGACCTTCGCCGCGTTCGCGGACCTGTTTCATCACCGGCTGATCCTGCTGTTCTACCGAGCATGGGCCGACGCGCAACCGACGGTGAGCCTCGATCGTCCCGGGCGCGCTCGGTTCGACGCGTATGTCGCGAGCCTCATCGGGCGCGCCGCGCATGGCGACGGGCCGCCAGGGCAGCCCGATGCGGAACGCACGGCCGCCGACACGCTCGCGCCGCATGCGCTTTATTTCCACGCGGGTCATCTCGTACGGCACACGCGCAACCCGGAAGGGCTCGTGCAGATCCTGCGACGCCATTTCGGCGTCGACGCGCGCATCGTCGAGCACGTGTCGCGCTGGGTCGCGATCGAACGCTCGCAGCGCTGCGTGATCCGTGCGACGCGGCCGACCCTGCGCGTCGGCGGCGTCGCGCTCGGCATCGCGGTGCGCGACGCGCAGTCGCATTTCCGGATCGTGCTCGGACCGCTGTCGCTCGACGCGTACCGGCGCTTCCTGCCGGGCGGCCCGCACGCACGGCAGCTCGCGCACTGGGTGCGCGAATACGTCGGCATCGAGTTCGACTGGGACGTTCAGCTCGAACTGGCGGCCGACGCGGTGCCGGCGATCGCGCTCGGCGCGTCGCAGGGCCTCGGTCGTACCGCGTGGCTCGGGCAACGGCTGGACGCGGGCCCCGCGCGCGATCTCGTCGTCCGTTACGACGCACGCCGTGGCGGCCCGCCGCGCACCGGCGCCGTCCTTCATCGCGAAACCGCCTAAACGGGAACCGTCATGTCCGATATCGGCCGCGTCAACCTGTTCGGAAAGCTCGATCCGCTCCTCTACGAGACGCTCGAGCAGGCGACCGGATTCTGCAGACTGCGCGGCAATCCGTACGTGGAACTAGCGCACTGGTTCAAGCAGCTCCTGCAGCGGCCCGACGGCGACCTGCAGCGCGTGCTGCGCCGGTTCGAGATCGACGAGGCCGCGATCGAGCACGGCCTCGTCGCGTCGCTCGATCGGCTGCCGCGCGGCGCGGGATCGGTGTCGGACCTGTCCGTGCACATCGACGACGCGGTCGAGCGCGCGTGGGTCTATGCGACCTTGAAATACGACGCGACGCGGATTCGCGGCGCGGTCCTGCTGCTCGCGATCCTGAAAACGCCGCAGTTGCGCAACGTGCTGTACGCGATCGCACGCGAGTTCGAGCGCATCGTGCCCGACGTGCTCGCCGACGAACTCGCATCGATCGTCGACGGCTCGCCCGAAGCGCAACCGGCTGCGCGTGCCGATTCGGGCTCGGGCACCGGCTCCGGCTCCGGCGACGCCGCGACGCGCGGTATGCCAGCAGCGGAAGGCTCGGCCCTGGCGCGCTTCGCCGTCGACCTGACCGCCCGTGCACGGGCAGGCGAGATCGACCCCGTCGTCGGGCGCGACGCGGAGATCCGCCAGATCGTCGACATCCTGCTGCGACGCCGGCAGAACAACCCGCTGCTAGTCGGCGAGGCCGGTGTCGGCAAGACCGCCGTCGCGGAAGGCTTCGCGCTGCGCATCGCCGCCGGCGACGTGCCGCCGTCTCTGCGAGACGTCGCGCTGTACCTGCTCGACATCGGGCTGCTTCAGGCTGGCGCGAGCGTGAAGGGCGAATTCGAGAGCCGCCTGCGTGGCGTGATCGACGAAGCGATGTCGTCCGAGCGGCCCGCGATCCTCTTCGTCGACGAAGTCCATACGCTCGTCGGCGCGGGCGGGGCGGCCGGCACCGGCGACGCCGCGAACCTGCTGAAACCGGCACTCGCGCGCGGCCTGCTGCGCACGATCGGCGCGACCACGTGGTCCGAGTACAAGCAGTACATCGAGAAGGATCCCGCGCTGACGCGGCGCTTCCAGCTCGTGCATGTTCTCGAGCCCGAGGAGGCCGCCGCCGTGACGATGCTGCGCGGTCTCGCCGCGAAGCTCGAAGCCCACCATCGCGTGCTGGTGCTCGACGACGCGCTGCAGGCCGCCGTGACGTTGTCGCATCGGTATATCCCGGCTCGGCAGTTGCCGGACAAGGCGATCAGCTTGCTCGACACGGCCTGCGCGCGCGTCGCCGTCAGCCAGCACGCGGTGCCCGCGCCGATCGAGGACGCGCGACGGCGCATCGACGGCCTGCACGTCGAGCGGGAACGGATCGCGCGCGAGTGCGCGCTCGGCAGCGGCGACACCGCACGGCGCGATGCGATCGATGGCGAGCTTGCCACCGTGCAGACGGAGCTCGATCGGCTCGACACGCGCTGGCAGGCCGAACGCGATGCGTTGACGGCGATCGTCGAATCGCGTGCCGCGCTGCTCGACGACGAGTCGTCGCGCGAGCTCACGAGCGACGCACGCGTCGATGTCCTGTCGCGCCTCGCAGCCACGCAGCAGGCGCTCGCCGAGATGCAGGGCGACGCACCGCTCGTGCTGCCCGCCGTCGACACGCATGCGGTCGCCGCCGTCGTCGCCGACTGGACCGGCATTCCGCTCGGCCGGATGGTGCGCGACGAGACGCAAGCCGTGCTCAAGCTCGCCGAGACGCTCGGCGAACGTGTGGTCGGCCAGCACCATGCGGTCGAACTGATCGCCGAACGGATTCAGACCGCGCGTGCGAAGCTCGACGACCCGACCAAACCGCACGGCGTGTTCCTGCTGTGCGGGCCGTCCGGCGTCGGCAAGACCGAGACTGCGCTCGCGCTGGCCGACACGCTGTATGGCGGTGAGCGCAACGCGATCACGATCAACATGAGTGAGTTCCAGGAAGCGCACACGGTATCGACGCTGAAGGGCGCGCCGCCCGGCTACGTCGGCTACGGACAGGGCGGGGTGCTCACCGAGGCCGTGCGGCGGCGTCCGTACAGCGTCGTGCTGCTCGACGAGATCGAGAAGGCGCATCGCGACGTGCACGAGATTTTCTTCCAGGTGTTCGACAAGGGCTGGATGGAAGATGGCGAGGGGCGCGACATCGACTTCCGGCATACCGTGATCCTGCTGACCTCGAACGTCGGCGCCGATCGCGTGATGCAGCTGTGCCGCGACCCCGAGCGCCTGCCCGACATGCAGACGCTCGCCGATGCACTGCGCGCGCCGCTGCTCGACGTGTTCCCCGCCGCGCTGCTCGGCCGGCTGACCGTCGTGCCGTACTACCCGCTGACCGATGCAACGCTCGCGCGCATCGTCGAGTTGCAGTTGCGGCGCTTCGAGAAGCGGATCGACCTGCATCACGGAATCCGAATGCGATGCACTGATTCGGCGACCGCGCTGATCGTCGAACGCTGCCGGACGATCGAATCCGGCGGCCGGATGGTCGACGCGATTCTCACGCATACCGTGATGCCGCGAATCGGCCGCGCGATCCTCGAGGCCACCCTCGAAGGCCGTGCGCTGACGTCGATCGAGGTGAGCGCCGCCGGCGGCGAATTCGCTTACCGGTTCGACGAGGAGGGAACGACGTGAATCGCGTATTCACAATCGACAGCCCGCACGGCGACGACCTGAAGTTCCACACGCTCGATGGCAGCGACGAACTCGGCCACCTGTTCGAATTCCGGATCGAGGCTCTGGCTGACAGCCACAGCCTGTCGCTGAAGGACATGCTCGGCAAGCCCGTGACCGTGCGGATCGAGCAGCAGGACCTGTCGACGCGCTATCTGAACGGGATCGTCGCGCGCGCGACGCTGGCCGGCCGGCGTGCCGAGCGGCACTACGGTTACGAACTGGTCGTGCGGCCGTGGCTGTGGCTCGCGACACGTCGCTCAGATTGCCGGATCTTCCAGAACCGCACCGTGCCAGACATCGTGCAGGAAGTGCTGGCGCCGTATGGCTTTCCGATCGAGAACAAGCTGACCGAATCCTATGTGCCGCGCGAATACTGCGTGCAGTACAACGAGACCGATACGGCGTTCGTGTTACGGCTGATGGAGTTCGAGGGCATCTATTTTTATTTCCGGCACGCGGCGGACAATCACACGCTCGTGCTGTGCGACGCGATGTCGTCGCACGTCGCGTTGCCCGGCTACGAAACGATCCCTTACATCGCGCAGGATCGCACCGCGATCGCCGACGAGGAGCACATCGACGGCTGGCTGCCCGCGCAGGAAGTGAGCGTCGGCAAGCATCAGACGACCGACTACGACTATACGAAGCCGCGCGCCGATCTTTCCGCGCAGAAGGTCGATCCGCGTGGGCATGATCACGACAGTTTTGCGTCTTTCGAATGGCCGGGCGGGTATCGCGACGATGCGCCTGGTGCGCATTACAGCCGCGTGCGGCTCGAGGAGCAGCAGGCCGAACATGAGCGGGCAAGTGCTGATACCGACGTGCGCGGCGCCGCGCCGGGCTATCTGTTCACGCTAGCGCATTGCCCGCGTGCCGACCAGAACCGCGAGTACCTGATCGTGCGGTGTCGGTACCGTTTTCAGGAGAACGCGTATGCGAGCGATCAGGGCGCGGAGGCTGTGGTGCATCAGACGATGATGCTCGTGCAGCCGTCGAGCCTGCCTTATCGGTCGCCGCGTGAAACGCCGCGGCCGCGGACGAACGGGCCGCAGACGGCTACCGTGGTCGGGCCGCCGGGGGAGGAAATCTGGACCGATCAGTATGGGCGGGTGAAGTTGCAGTTCCGGTGGGACCGATACGGGCAGAGCAATCAGGATTCGTCATGCTGGGTGCGAGTGTCGAGTCCTTGGGCTGGTGGTGGCTTCGGTGGCGTGCAGATTCCACGTGTCGGCGATGAGGTTGTCGTCGATTTTCTCAACGGCGATCCGGATGAGCCGATCGTGACGGGGCGGGTCTACAACGGCGAGAAGATGCCGCCGTGGGGGTTGCCGGGCAGCGCGACGCAGAGCGGGATGCTGTCAAGGTCGTCGCCGGGCGGGACGACCGACCATGCGAACGCGTTCCGGTTCGAGGACAAGAAGGGCGCCGAGCAGTTGTGGATGCATGCGGAACGGAATTTCGATGCGGAGACGGAGGCCGATCACACACTTTCCGTCGGGAACAACCATACGCATACCGTCGGGAACGACGAGACGATGCAGGTGAAGAACAACCGGCAACGGAGTGTCGGGCAGAACGAGACAGTGAATATCGGGCACAACCGGGTCGCGCAGATCGGGGTGGACGAGACGCATGGGGTGGGGGGGAACCGGACGCGAACGGTCGGCAAGAACGAAACCGTGACGATCGCTGCGAATCGCGACGCGACCATTGGTGGAATACATACCGAGACGGTTGCGAAAGCCAAGACTGAAACGATCGGCGAAGGCAAGACGCTGAATGTCGGACAGATGTATCAAACGACGTCGCAGGACATGAAGACGCTGGTTGCGTCGTCGCATACCGAGGAAATCGGTGCACGTACATCGACGATTGCCAACGCCCATACGCACACGGTCGGCGGTGAGCACACCGTCAACGTTGGCGCGAACCATACGACGAACGTGCAGCACCAGATGCTCGTCAACGCCGGCGATCAGCTTTCGCTCGTCTGCGGGATGTCCAGCATCGTGATGAAGCGTGACGGCACGATCACGATCCAGGGCGTCAACATCGCGTCGACCGGCACGAACACCCACAGCGTGAACGGCAAGACGGTGACGTCGTCGGCGACCGGCGAACACACGGTCGAAGGCGCGATCCTGAAACTGAATCCATAACGGAGGCTCGCACGAATGCAGAACTGGCAGCCGACCAATCCGATAGAACGCAGGTTCATGGATGCGCATACGGACTGGATGAGTTTCGCGAAAGAGCAGGATGCGCGATTGATGATCTGGCAGACCGACGAGACGGATGCGGAGCTCGTGCAGCTCTATTTTCAGGTTCAGGACGAGACGTCGTGTGCGGTCAGGACGATGCGGGCATCGTTCGTCAACGAAGCGGAGTATGCAAAGGCGCTGACGGACGAGCTTATTGCGTTCTACGACAGCCGGCGTGAAGGGTCCGACGCGCATGGGGTGCGGGCCGATTGGCAAGCGCCGCACGACGATGGCAAGAATCCCTTGCTGTATCTGTTCGGGGTTGCCGACAGCCTGATGCAGCACCATCCGGATATTTTTCCAGCGATGGTTTTCGTGCTGGAGCCCGTGAAGGTGCGGGGTGACGCGGCGTGGGTGCGGTGGATGGACGATTTGCTGTCGATCATCTCGGTCGCACCGCGGCTTGCCGAGCGCGTGCGTTTTGTCGTGCCGCGTATCGATATCGCGCCGTTTGCGGCGTTGATGCAACGGCATCGCGCCGCGGTGCGCGTCGTGCACGGCAAGTATTCGATGGCCAGCGTGCCGCGCGAATTGCTTGCGGAATCGGGCGAGCGCGGGCCGAGCGGCGAGTTTCGACGGCATTTCGTGATGCTTACCGAGACGATCGAAGGCCGCGATCCGGCCCGCCTGGAGGAATTGCGTTCGGCTGCGCTGAAGGTTGCCGAACGTGAGCAGTGGTTCGATCAATGCGTCGTCGTGCATCTGATTGCAGGGGCTGCGTATCTGAAGTGGCGGGATCGGGAGAAGGCGATCGATGCGTATCGGAGTGCCGCCAGCAGCGGCATGCGCGCGGTCGAGGCAGGGCATCCGGCGGGACACAAGCTCGTTGCGAACGGGTTGTTCGGCGAGGCGAGCGTGCATCTGACGCACAAGGATTACGCGCGCTCGGCGTATTGCTACGAGCGTGCGGCGGCGTCGACTACGGCCGCTCAGGACGGGCTGATGACGGTCGAGGCGTGGCGCATGAGCGCCGTGTGCTGGGAGCGGGCGGGGGAGCGCGAGCATGCGCTGGAGGCCGGTTTCAATGCGCTCGATGCGGGATTGATGATCGATGAGCCGATGCGGGCGAACAGTAACCTGCCGATGGTTGTTCAGTGGATGGTTTCGCAGTTGGGTGTACAGGACCAGCGGCGCAACGCGTTGAGCGAGAAAGTCGCAGCGTTGCGCGGTGGGCGTTGAGCGGGGGCCGACACCGTGGCACTTCCAGCCGTCAAGCATCTCGATCCCGTTGTTGGCGTGGACGTTCATTCGGTACTGGTCACGCCTGGTACACCACCCGTGTTCCTGCCGCATCCTCATGTCGGGTTCATGCTCGATAAGCGCGAGTACATCCAGGCCGCAAAGGCCGTGGTCGGCTGCATTGCAATGATGATCGTGCAGGAGAAAGTGACCGAATACATCGAAGATCATCCCGAAGATGTGACGAAGCTCGAACATCTCGCCGACGAAGCGACTCAGCAGGTCAATGAACTGATGGGCGGAGGCAAGCTACCTGATTTCAAGAATGACCCCACTGTCGCGGAGGGGACGAGGCTGGCGAAAGAGGCCAACAAGATCAAGAACCGCATCAGTGACGATCTTGGCTCTAACGTCGGCTCGGGCGGTAGCAGCGGCAGGCCGATTTTTGTGAACGGGATGATGCGCGCCACGGCAGGGACGCATGCATATCACGTTCCAGGGTTGCATTTTCCGCTCGGGGAATCGTTTGCGCCGCCTGACAAAGTTGAACCGTCGAACGACGGGGAATCGTTCATGGGCAGCAAGACGGTGCTCGCCAACAACGATCCGATGTCTTACATGGCGCTTGAGGCGTTGAGTTGCTGGTCGGTCGGAATGGAGCCCCCTCCGCACAACAGCGCGCATACCGATCGGACTTATCCGTCAATGCCCAGTTCGGTGATGTTGCCGATTCCGGCAGGGCGGCCCGTTTTGGTGGGCGGGCCGCCGATCATGAACATGGCTGCGGCGGCGAAGGGGTTGTTCAAGGCGTTTCGGGGATCGAAGTGGGCGAAGGCGCTGGCGGATAAGCTGAATTTGAAGCCGGGGTTTCTCAAGTGCAATGTGCTGCACGCGGAGCCCGTAGATGTCACGACAGGCGAAGTCATTGTCTCGCATCACGATTTCAAGGTCGCCGGACATCTTCCTCTCGAATGGAACCGGCGTTATGCGAGTAGTGAACAGCGCCTCGGTATCGTTGGCGTCGGATGGAGGACGCCGGCCGACATTCAGTTGAATCTAATTTCGCGCGACGACGGCATCGGGGCAGCCATCTACTTCGTCGATCACGCCACCGCTTTCGATGAAGTTCCCAGGCATGATGGGTGGTCGACGCGTACCTACGATTGGCAATACGGCTATGCACTGTATTCTCGCGACAACCAACTGGTACTGAGAACGGGCGAGTGCATCGAATACGGGTTCTCGTTACCGCAATCGTGGGACGCGGTCGTCGGAAGCCTATCCAACACGCCCGCGCTCACGCTGATGCTCGACTGGATCGGCGATCTACACGGTCACGCATGGCTTTTCGATCGCAAGCCGTCAGGCCAACTTTCGCGTGTCGTCGAACATGATCTCGACGGTCCAACCGGACGATACATCGAATGCGAATCCAGTCTCGCCTCGCATAACACGTTGACGACGTCGATGACGCTAATCGATGCCGACAAGCATGCATATCCGCTCGCAGGGTACGAACAAGATCGCGAACTGAATCTGGTCAAGGCGCTCGACGCCATGCGCAACTCATGCCGTTTCGACTACGAGGGCGGCAATCGGATTACCCGGCAGATGAGCGCACGCGGCGTTTCATTCCACTACAGCTATCGGCAAGGTAGCGACGGCGTACGGCGCGTCGATCGCGCGTGGGGCGATGACGGCGTGCTCGACTATCGCTTTGAATACGATCTCGACCGATACGAAACACGTATTATCGATTCCATGGGGCACGTCGCCATCATCCAGATGAACGGGCGCCACGTTCCAATCGCCGAGATCGACGTACTTGGCGGTATAACCAGCTACGGTTACGACGCCCAAGGGCGAACCAGCATCGAGACAGACCAGATAGGCCGTACGTCTCGTTGGGAATACGACGTACACGGCAATCTGATCGCGCAATTCATGCCGGACGGCCGGGCTATTCGAGCCGAATATGATGCCAATCATAAGCCCTTGTGCGTCACCGCCCCGGGGGGGCGTCAGTGGCGCTACGTGTGGGATTCACGTGGACGCCTTCGGTCTTACGTCGCCCCATCTCAAACGATATCCAGATACGAATATGACAGTCATGGCCGCATTACGTCCTGGACTGGTCCGAACGGCGATGCAACGGCATTCGGTTATGACCATCACGGCAATCTCGCTTCAATAATCGATGCGCTCGGCAACGCTACGCGATACGAGCACGACGCACGTGGATCCGTCGTTCGCACTATCGATGCGACAGGACACGAAAATCGTTACGAACGAGATCCATGCGGCAGACTCGTGCGAGTCATCGAATCTGACGGACGAGAAACTCACTGCGCCTACGACGCGGATGGGAATCTGATTCGGTATCGCGATCCGGTCGGCAATGTGACATGCCTGACCTATACCACTCTCGGTGAGATCGCGAAGCGGACGCAGCCGGATGGCACCGAAGTCAGCTATTACTACGATACCGAGGGACAACTTGTCGATGTTGTCAACGAGCGAGGAGAGCGCTATCGGATCAAGCGCGATGCGCTAGGAAGAATAGTCGAGGAAATCGACTATTGGGGCCAGTCACGCCTCTACGAGTACGGCTCGACAGGTGAACTCCTACGCTCGGTCAACCCTCTCGGTCAGACAATCCACTATCGATATGACAGAGTGGGGCGGATCGTCGAGAAACGTATTCCCGATCCCGACCAGCCGAACGGATTTCATGCGGATTGCTTTCACTACAACGAACATGGCGACCTCGTCCGCGCATCAAACCCATCCGCGATCCTCCAGTTCAGCTATGACGCCGACGGCCGGCTGATCGAAGAACGGCAGGGCGACGACTTCAGGCTTTTCAATCGATACGACGCTGCCGGCAATCGCGTCGAACGGAAAACGCACCTCGTTTCAGGTGACAAGCTTGTCGAGCAGTCGATTCTTTACGGTTACGACGCATTGAATGCCGTCGTCCGAATCGAGATCGACGGACACGCACCGATCGTCATTCAACGGGATGCGCTTGGCCAAATCCGCGACGAGCGCCTGGGCGATGGTCTCCGGCGTGAGATGTCTTACGAAGCAAGAGGGCGCTTGTCCCGGCAAGCGCTCCTTGTCGATACCGGGGAAATGTTCGCGATCGAGTACGCATATAACGCGAACGGCGATCTGATCGAGCGACGCGATTCCCGGTCCGGCATCGAGCGGTTTCAGTACGATTCGGGCGGGAACATTGTTGAGCATATCGATCCTGCGGGTACGGTACGCCGTTTTCTGTACGATCCTGCCGGAGATCTGCTGCGGACGAGAAATTTTCTGACGGGCACCACCCAGAACAGTTCGACGTCACGCACATGGCTGCGCGAAGGGCGGCACGGCGACAGTCTCTACGTGTTCGACAGAGCGGGCAATCTCACGCACAAGCAGGATGCGGAACAGGATGTTGAGCTTCGATGGGATGCCGCGGGGCAATTGACTGAGTCGTTAGCGACCCGACATGCAGGAAAAGGCAACCGCCGTCACGATTATCGTATTCGCGTCCGGTACGAATACGACGCTTTCCAGCGACGAACTAGGAAAATCATATCGACACTGCGGCACAAAGTCAGTCGCGCACGTGTTCATCGATTCTTCTGGGACGGCGATATGCTCGCAAGCGAATTGCGATTCGATGTCGAAACGGCGGACCAGATTACATCAGAAGCCGAGCAAGCCGCGCATCAGCTCACCAGGGCCCAACCGGGTATGCTCAACGCGCCAACTCGTCACGGCGTACGAGACTGGATCTATTATCCGAACACATTTCGCCCACTCGCGATGGTTCATCGGAACTTCAACGCCGAGATAGGGCGAACAGCGCGACAACATGAAGATCCAAGCGAGGCAGACGGGCCTTTACCAAAACACCCGCGACCGCCAGCGCTGGTTCCAGACTATGCAACCCAAATGGACACAGATGATCGGTCGCTGTCCTATCATCTGCGCAGCACAGTCTACTTCTTTCATAACGACCCGAATGGTGCACCGGTCCGTCTGGTCGACGAGCAGGGCGACGTCGCATGGGAAGCGAGTTACGCCACATGGACAAGCCATATCGGGAAAGATAGATCCAATCTTGATCAGCCCATTCGGCTTCAGGGGCAGTACTACGACGAAGAAACCGGTCTCTGCTACAACCGATATCGGTATTTTGACCATGAAATCGGGCAATTCATCAGTCAGGATCCCAGCCGGATCGACGGTGGTCCATCGCTCTATCAATACGCGCCGAATCCTGCCTCATGGGTCGACCCCTATGGCCTTGCGAACACCATTGACGGACAGGGGAATACGGTCCCGATCGTCGCCCTGGGTATCCCTGATAGGACCTTGTTCAAGCCCAAGTCCGGCATCACGACGCCATACTCGCGCAACTCCAAATGTGGACCAACCCCGGCGCAAACGAGGGCTGTACAAGGCAAACCATGCGCGGAGTGCGGTCAAACGAAGCCCAAGATGATTGCGGACCATATCGATGCACTTGTGGTCGAGTATTATCGAACCGGCGCCAACGACGTCAGCGCGCAATCGTCGGTTGCCGCGGTGCAACCACATTGCCCCAGTTGCTCGCCATCCCAAGGGGGCAAGGCATCGGCATTTTCGAAAGCAATGAACAAGATTCTCGGTATCTGAACGCGCATCCGGAAGAGGAAGATGGAATCACGACACGAAGCAGCGATCGCGGAAATGCAGCGCGAAGTATGCGAACGATATAGGTTGCGCTGCGAACCCGTGGAGGACATGGTCGCCTTCGCGACCTCGACGTTGGGTCAAATGCCTGTCTACGGCACGCGAGTTGAACGCGGTACGGGGGACAATATCAGTTGGTACTTTCACTGTGGCGAGTATTCAGACGCCGACGATTTTTATCAGCCGATACATACGGAGCATCTTCAGCAAATGCTGCCGCTTATCATCAAGTATCTCGCGCTACCTCCGGGCACGCATTTCATCATCGACAATCAAGGATACGAAGATGTTTGGCAGGAGCCGGCCTGAAACCGCCGGGGCGAGCGATGCCAGGGGCATGGTGAATACGAGATCGAGTAAGCCAACGGCCGACGCATCTCGTCTTACGCACGAGTTATGATTTTACATAACGTGAATTATCGATATACCTGGTGTAAGAGCAAAGTTGTAATGTCGTAGTTCGAGGGTTTCGACGCATGCTGGCAGCGGTTCGAACTGCCGGAGCGCATCGTGGGCCAACCTGGACTGATCACCATGAGCATGCGGGAGCTGGATCGTCTGAAGGTCGTGGAAGCCGTGATCGAGCAGCGTCTGATGCCTTGGCGAGCCGCGGAGCGGCTTGGGATCAGTCGACGGCAGATTGAGCGGCTGGTCGCCCGATATCGCGCTGCTGGCCCGGTCGGGCTGATTTCGCAGCGTCGTGGCCATGCGAGCAACCATCAACTGTCCGAGGATTTGGCGCATCGTGCCTTGAGCCTGGTTCGGGAGCGCTACGCCGATTTTGGGCCGACGCTAGCCTGCGAGAAGCTCTGGGAATGCCATGGATTGCAGTTGTCGAAGGAAACGCTCAGGAAGCTGATGACCGACGCCGGGCTCTGGATTCCGCGCCGGCAACGACCGCCGAAGGTCTACCAGCCGCGAGCGCGCCGGGCGTGCCTCGGTGAACTGATCCAGATCGACGGCAGCGATCATCGATGGTTCGAGGAACGGGCGCCGGCCTGCACGCTGCTGGTGTATGTGGATGACGCGACGAGTCGACTGATGATGCTGCACTTCACACAGACCGAATCGACCTTCAGCTACTTCGAAGCAACGCGAGCGTACATCGAACGGCACGGCAATCCCGGGGCGTTCTACAGCGACAAGGCCAGCGTGTTCCGAGTTTCGACACCGGGCAAGACTGGCAATCGCGTGACGCCGTTCGGGCGGGCGATGTACGAGCTGAACATCGACACGTTCTGTGCGAACAGCAGTTCGGCCAAGGGGCGCGTGGAGCGAGTGCACCTGACGTTGCAGGATCGATTGGTCAAGGAGATGCGATTGCGCGGGATCAACACGGTGGCCGACGCCAACGCTTACGCGCCCTCCTTCATGGCCGCTTATAACGCACGCTTCGCGAAGCCGCCGCGCAGCGACTTCAATGCGCATCGGCCACTGAGAGACGACGAGGATCTGGATACGTTGTTGACGTGGCGTGAAACACGTCGGGCGTGGAATGCAAGCTGCCTGGCCGATTTGATGCCGGTATCGCTGGTGTACCAGAACCGGCGGAACCTGCTGGTGCGGGTGCAGGTGTTCATGAACTGGAAGGCGCAATTGCTTGCGCTGTACGTGGCGCCTGTATCGAGCGGCCGGTAGTGCGGGCGCGAAGCGCAACCCACACTGCCGGATCCATGCGTACGCGGTTAGAACTTGTGATTGAGCCGCACATACGCCGACTGCGCCGACACATGACTCGTGTCGATCGTCGCATCCAACCCGAGTGCTACCGTGGTCGCCTTGGCGGCCTGGAGGGTAACGCTGGCGCCCGTAGTCAGGAACGAACGCGGCAGATCGGTGCCCGGCGCGGCGAACACGGTCCCGTCCTGGCTCTGCACCTGCACGACGCGGCCTGCGCCCAGAACCTCGTGCGCATAGGCCAGGCGAAGCTGCACGTTGACGGGGCGCACGGCATCGCCGAAGGTCTTATCGAGCGAGACACCCACGTAAGGCTGGAGGCTCCTCGCGCTGTCGGGGCCGACTTGCAGGTTCTGGCCGTTGGCGCCGTTCTCGCCGAAGCCGCTGCCGCGCACGTAGGCATACCGCAGCCCGATGTGCGGCGCAAGCCGGAGGCCGCCAACGTCCATGGGCAGGCTGGCCTGCGTGGCGGCGGTGAACTCGTGGCCGAGATGATCGCCTTCGGCGGTACCCGGGCTGCCGAATGGCCGCTTCTGCGAAAGGAAATCCAGCCCATAGCCGAGCGTGGCCGACAGGTTGACGGCACCCATGGGCTGCGCGCCATACAGGGCGACGCGCAGCGTATCGATGCCACCCGATGCGCCTGTCGTTTCTTCACTCAGCGTGGTGTGCGTATAGCCTCCCGCCGCACCGACCGTGGCACCGCCGAGCCGCCCTTCCGCGCCCGCCAGGAAGCCGTAGGCGTGGGTAAGGAAGCCGGGCGCGCCGCCCGTTCCGCCCACCTTGGTGCTGGAACCGCTGGCAACGGCCCACACGTTGCTGGAACCCGCCTCGTTAATCTGCGGGCCCGTCAGACGGCCGAGCAGCGTCGAACTGGCGCCCTGCGCCTGAAGCAATGCTGTCGTGCCCAGGGCCGTGTAGATAGAGGTCTTGGTTGGTGCGATGACAGTCGGGCTGGCCGGCGTGCCGGGCCCGGTGGCTTCGGCGAGCTGCAAGTCGACCCCGTTGGCACCGTAGTCCAGCGATGACTGCAACGCGCCGAGATTCGCGCCGGCGGTGGTGGTGCCGACGTTCGCGAAGCGGCCCGTCACGCCGTTGGCCGCGCTCAGCACGGTGTAGCGGCGGGCGGTATAGGTGCCGGGATCGAACAGAATGGCCAATGAGCCGCCGAGCGTCGCGGCACCGCCTACGCGTAGTTGCGATGCCTCCGTCGGGCTGACCTCGATCGAGAGGGTGCCGCCCGCTCCCTGGGTATAGTTCCCGCCCACGGACAGCGTTCCGATGGAGCCACCTGGCGCGACCACGCCGTTGCTGCTGACGTCCCCCGATACCGTGCCATGGCCGCGCAACGTGCCAAGCGAGTTCACCTGGACGTTGCCACCCAGCACCGCACCGGCATTAGCCGCGTCGCCCACGGCCAACGTGCCGCCTGCCACCGTCGTCGTCCCGAAGAACGCGCTGCTGGCACCATTCAGCGTCAGCGTGCCCGCGCCTTGTTTGACCAAACCGCCGGTGCCGCTGAGGCTGCCGCTGAATGTTTGCGACGAGTCGTCGGACAGCGTGAGCGCATTGCCGCCCAATACCACCCGGCTGCCTGCTACGCCGGAGAGATGCGCGACCTGCTGACTGCCGCCGGCGGACAGATCAAGCGCGGCAGTTGCGCTGGCGAGCGTGACCGACGTGGAAGATGCAAGCCGGCCGGCACCCGACAAGGCGAACGTGCCCGCGTTGACCATCGTCGCCCCGGTGTACGTGTTCACGCCCGACAGCGTTTGTGTTCCGCCCGCAACGGTGAGCCCGCCGGTGCCGCCAATGGCACCACTGAAGGTGCCAGCCGCGTTGGCGAGCGTCAGCGTGCGGCCACCCAGCGCAACCGTGCCCGTGCCGGTGAGCGCATTGATCGTGG